>NZ_CP025096.1:2593333-3890000 GCF_002831565.1 Spirosoma pollinicola
GATGTGGAGGGAGGCAATCGAAATGAAGGTGGTAATGTGATTCAATTTACGCCAAATGGTGGCCAGCCGCAGCAATGGACCGTTACTGCCGCCACCTGCGCAGTTGGGTCGGCTCGTTTTAGCACAGAGCAGGCCGCCAGCGTGAGCACCGACGTTCGGGAGTTAACGCCAGATGCATTTCGTCTTTGGCCAAACCCCGCTCGTGATTACGTATTGATCGACCTACGATATGCCGCTGGACAGCCGGCCGATGTCGCGGTAGTTGATGGTACCGGCAAGGTGGTACACCAGGCGCTGGTTCAGACGGAGACCGAGCCTATTTACCGAATAAACACCACCTTGTTTAACGACGTTCGTTACTTCATAACCGTTAAAGCAGATGGGCGGCCAATGACTACATTGCGTCTTTTATTAGTAAAGTAGGGCTATATTAATTAACTAAGAAAGCCACTCCGACTTAGGAGTGGCTTTCTTAGTTAATTAAAAATTTGTTTTGATACGCCTTATGATATAAAAATTGAATATAATTGCATTTATATACAATACTTGTATTATAATCTGGCGCTTTCCAATCCTATGACAAGACAGAACAAACAACGAACGCTTCGGCTGTTTGCCTTACATGAGTTTATTCAGGATCACTTCACCAAGTCGGACTGGATCAAGGTGGCGTACCTGACCGATAGCCTTGAATTGATTGAAGATCACCCCCGGTTGTTGCGGAGTCTGGACTTCAAAGATGATGATTATGAGGGCAATAGCTTGCAGGTTCTGTCGAAGCTAATCAGTGAAAGTACAAGCAATCTATACGAAATCGAACACTTTATCGAAGCAAAAAAAGCAACAATGAATCGGCCCGTTCGGGAAGTGCCCGATTTTATTTCCACCGTTCATGCCGTTACACCTGAGCGGGTCATCACATTCGCGCCGGATGTATTTCGGATTCCGGCCAAACCGGTCGGGATGAATGTTCTGTCGGTAATGATGCCTTTTGAAAGTAAATTTTCGGGGACGTACACGGCCATTCGGAATGTGTGTGCCCGGCTTGGCATCGACTGCAAACGAGCCGACGATATTTGGGACAATAGCATCCTGATTCAGGACGTATTCGACCTGATTTTTACATCCCGCGTTGTCATCACCGACTTTACGGACCGAAATCCTAATGTGTTTTACGAAACGGGAGTGGCACATACCCTCGGCAAACTCGTCATTCCAATTACACAATCGGTTGGCGATATTCCATTCGATTTACGGCATCACCGCGCCCTTACGTATTTGTCTAATACGGAAGGCCTGCTGAAACTGGAAAACGATTTAGAGAAAAAGTTGATGAAGGTATTTAGTTGATGTATGTACCCACGGGTTTTAACCCGTGATTATGGCAGTAGTAATTACCACGGGTCAAAACCCGTGGGTACGTTTAGAGTTACTTATTTATCAAATTTCGTCAGAGTCAGGAGTAAACCTGTAAGCTGATGAAGATAGAATATACCCGTAATCTGCCCCATCTTCAATACGTTGGGGCTACTTTTTTTGTGACGTTTTGCCTGAAGGGCGCCTTGCCTGCTCATGTTGTGCAAGAGCTTATAGCCGAACGAGAGCGAACAATAAAGCATCTGAAAGAAAAAAAAGCAGATGATACCGCCGATGTGGTTTATCGGGAACAAAAACGGTATTTTGCTCGTATCGAACGTACACTTGATGCCTGTCAACATGGTCCTGACTGGCTCAGAAACCCGAGTATTGCTGCTGTTGTCGCTAATAAGATACGGGAGGCCAATGGTAAAAGTTATGAATTACTTGCTTACTGCATTATGCCAAATCATGTCCATTTGGTTGTTGATACCGCGAATCAACTGGAGACACTAGAGCCTGATGAAGATGTCACAAATGATAACTATCAACAGCTTTTTCAAAGCCTGGGTATCATCAAAGGTGGATCAGCATTTAAAGCAAATCAGTTTATGGGCCGGAGGGGTGCTTTTTGGCAGTCGGAGAGTTACGACCATTATGTACGGGATGCTGCTGAACTTAAGCGGATTATAAATTATACGCTGCAAAACCCTGTTAAAGCAGGTTTTGTTACGAACTGGCAGGATTGGCCATACACGTATTTAAGTGAACGATTTTGACTGAATGAGACATAAAGAAATAACAGAATACGAAATGGGTGACGGGCAATACGGGCTAAAGCCCGTAGGTACACCTTCATATACATCAACCCGTCTGCTCTCGCTCGATTTTTTTCGGGGCCTGACGGTGGCCGCTATGGTACTGGTTAATAATCCCGGCGATTGGGCCCATATTTATGCTCCTCTCGAACATGCGCCCTGGAACGGCTGGACGCCTACCGATCTGATCTTTCCGTTTTTTCTCTTCATTGTCGGGGTGTCAATTACGTTTGCGCTGGACGGAGGGAAAGCGAAAAAAGGCGTTGTCGGTAAAATTGTGAAACGCAGCATAACCTTGTTTTTACTGGGCCTGTTTCTGAATTTCTTTCCCAAATTTGACATCTCCGTCGTTCGTATTCCGGGTGTTTTGCAGCGGATTGCACTAGTGTATCTGGCTTGTTCGCTCATTTTTCTAAAAACCAGTTCCCGGCAGCAGTTATACATTCTGTGCGGGTTACTGGTTGGCTATTGGCTTGCCATGACCGTAGTGCCGGTGCCGGGAGTAGGCTATGCTAACCTCGAACCCGAAACCAACCTCGCAGCCTGGTTCGACCGTGTTATTCTTACCCCCGCGCACGTCTATAAACCGGCCAAAGTATGGGACCCTGAAGGTATATTCAGTACACTTCCCGCCATTGGGACTGGAATTCTGGGTATGCTGACCGGCCGCTGGTTACAGAGCAATCGACCGGCAGCCGAGAAAGTAGCCTGGCTTTTTGCCGCCGGTTGCCTGGTGACCCTCGCCGGATTGATCTGGCATGGGTTCTTCCCCATAAATAAAGCCCTCTGGACGAGTTCATTTGTTTTGCTGGCGGGCGGTCTGGCCATGCTTGGACTGGCATTGAGCTACTGGCTCATTGATGTTCAATACCATACATGGGGTGTTTTGCCGTTTGTGGCGTTTGGCGTCAATGCGATCACGGTCTTTTTTCTGTCGGGGTTGATTCCGCGTATTATGAACCTGATTCACATTACGCAGCCCGACGGTACGGAACTGGGGTCGAAGGAGTATCTCTATCGTAATTTTATTGCCCCACCTTTTGCCGATCCAATCAATGCGTCGCTGGCGGGTGCCCTGACGTTTGTGCTGATCTGGTTCGGCATATTGTGGTGGATGTACCGGAAGAATGTGATCATCAAGGTGTAAAGGCGTCTTCGGTACGTTCTATAACCCAAGTTTTAGTTGAGCATTGGTTCCAAAACTCAATTTTTGCCCCGTATCGACATTTATCTGTCGGGCATTGGCTATATAACTGACCGGTACAAGTATTATATGCTTGATTAGTACTATATCAGTGCTAACGGGTACGCGGTTACAAGACCAGATTGTCGGGTCGTTCCAGGTTCCGCTTTGAATGGTATACATGCTGGAACAGGGTGTGCGGGTCTGAAAAATGGTTGATATTGTGAAGGCAGAACTTTCGGTGGCTGAGCAAATCGTTCTGATCTGCCATTCATACGTTGTGCCGGGTGTTAACCCGTTAAGAATTAGCGTACTGGAAATGGGCGTACCAAGTAAGTTAGTGAGTATTGTCCAGGTAGTAGAGCCCACTTCCCGGTATCGAATGGCATAGCGTGTGGATGCGTCTCCGTCAAAATAAGTCCAGTTCAGAGTAGCTGAAGTTGTCGTCACGTTCGTTGTAGGTGGCGATCCAAATCCAGGCAGACTACATGAGTACGTTGTAAATTGCACCAGTGAGGTGAAATCTGTATAGTCACCCAGCGCACATTTCGTTCTGACCTGCCACTCATACCTCGTATTGCCGGTTAAACCCGTTAGCGAACAGGTGTTCGTGAGCAGGTTACCAATGGTGGTCCAGTCCAATGTGCCCGACAGGCGATAGCGTACTTCGTAACGCACATCGATACCCATCTCATTCCAGTATAATGAGGCCGATGTAATCTTGACATTTGTATACGGAATAAGGGGAATCTGGCACTGGGTCGTGAATGTAGGGCCAGCGATATAGTGCCCCGGCTGATCGGGGCAAAGCGGAGCGATCAGCCATTCGTAGGTAGTATTGTTAGTTAATCCCGTCAGATTACAATAACCTCCTGTCAATGAGGCTGGTATTGCATTTATTTCAGTCCAGTTGGCTGCGCCTGCGGCTCTGTAGCTAATGTAATACTGAACCCCAGGATCATTGACGACAGTCCAGACCAATCGGGCCGACGATGAGGTGACAAGCAAACTTCTCAGGTTATTCGCTACCAGTTGATTGCAGCCAGTTGTAAATGTTTTGGTTATGGAGTAGCCAGACTGAACATTAGCGGTGCAATTTGTCAGCACATGCCACTCATAGGTAGTGCCGGCAGTCAGGCCGGTTAACGAACAGGAGGGTGTATTTCTGGCAACAGTGGTCCAGCCAGGCCTACCCACGGGTCGGTATTGCAGGGTGAATGCGGTAGCCGGATCTGGCGAAGAACTTACCGACCACTGGAGAGTAGCTCCTGTGGACGTAGTTGTATTGGTTAAGCCGTTGGGAATTCGGCAAGTGGTTAAAAAGGTACTCAGATAAGTATAGGTTGAACTTTCGAGGGCTCCGCAAACATTTTTAAGCTGCCATTCATAGGTCGTGTTGGTTGTCAGGCCCGTTACTGTGTAACTACCACCACCATACAGCACGTTGGGCAACCCGCTGACCGTATGCCAATCAGGTGCTCCCTGCGGTCTATAGCGAAGTTCAGCGTAGATGCCTGGTTCTATATTGCCTGTAGAAAAATAAATAGTAACCGACTCGGCACCTGGATTACTAACAGTTGTATAAGGAGAGGGGCAAGCCTCCGTTGTAAACGAACGAAGAGGAGTAAAATCCGAATTTACGGTAGGCGAACCTGGACAAACGCCCTGCACCTGCCACTCATAGGGTGTTTGGGAAGCGAGACCCGTTAGTGAGTAAGAGCCCGTGATACCAAATAGAGTAGTAGTGCTGGTCAGACCACTAATCGTATTCCAGGCAGTTGCGCCTATGGTTCGCCATTGAAGGGTATAAAGTTCGTTTATAGTCCCATTCCAGGACAGGGCTGCTGTTATCCTTGCCGGATAGCTGACAGGGTTTGTTGGTGTAGAACAGGGCGTCAGGAAGTTTATAGGGCCAGAATAGGCAACACTACCTATTCCTCGTACTTCCCATTCGTAGGCCGTATTACCGCTTAACGAAATTGATGTATACGTCTCATTAATGCCGGTGATTAATATCCAATTGGCTGCGCCTACCTGTCTCCATTGAACGTCATATCTTGTTCCTTCTCCCAGACTATTCCAGCTAAGCCGGGCACTGTTTCCGGTTAGTTCGGTTGTCATTAGTCCGGTTACGGGGGGGACAATGGGTATGACAAAAGACGCCGTCGAACTAATGCTGCCAGTCTTCGTATTGGAAGGGCGAATTCGGTAGTAATACTGTGTTAGCGGTGTCGTTTGGTTGTCTATGAATCGTAGTTCATCAGGCCCCGTTCCGCCAATTGGAACAAAATTGGTCGTGGGCGATGTAGATCGTTCAATGAAATACCCCATTTCATTAGTGGCATTATCCTGCCAGGTTAATAGTACGGCCCCGCCATTACTGGTTGCGGCCAAATGACTGACGGGATTTACATTAGTAGCTGGCGCGTCGAGGGTATAGGCTGTGTGGGTTTGACGTAGGGCTAACCCCGCCTGCATTCGGTCGTACTGACCGGGAGTGAAATCGTGTGTGCAGGGAAAATAGTATGACATGATGTTGGTAATGGACGGCGTGTAGGCGTCACCATGGGCATCTCGGGCCGTGCTGGCCGGATCATACTGTGGACAACCGTTAACAGAATAAAGGTTTGCGTCACCCATATTATAGGGGTCGGCGGGGGTATCGCAAATTAAGTCGCCTTCTGTGGCGCAGTTGGCACCGGCTCCCCGCGTGACTAACTCATTCGTTACGCCGGTACCAAGTATCCCGGTTCCTGAATTTTGGCCAAATGTGTGGATAAGGCCAAAAGTATGGCCTAACTCATGCGGAATCAGTCGATTACCTAAGTCATCTTCAGATTTAGAACCGGTCAGGATAAACGACCGGGTTGAGTTAATGGAATTGTTAGGATAAGAAGCATAGCCACCTAATGATGGATTCTGAAACCGATTGACATAATACTGGTTTAGCGCATCATGGGCATCATAAGCATCTACCGACTGACTGCCATACTGTTCATACATGTCGTCGTTATCAATGTAATCGGGCGTAGTTCCGGCAAAAGAAAATTGAATGCCGAACCCATTTAACAAGTAATATTTGTTGGTGGCTGCTAGTACATGATTCAAGCTAACTAGGCTGAACCCGCCTGTTCCATCACTCTGCCGAATGATGTGCGGGCGGATAGGTACATAAGTAATAGCGGTGAAAGCGGCATTGGAGGCACGCTTGCGTTGTAACGCCAGGTTTGCTTCCTGCACTAAAAATGTTGTCTGGGCTGGTGTCAGATCAACTGTACCGCAGGCAAGCGACGTTGACTGAGGTGTGCTTTGCCCTACTGATAGCTGATGTAAAGCCATCGACAGGAACAGGATAACAAGTGTATTAGTGCGGGATGTTCGCATAACTACCCCCAGGTGATCAGCATGAATTTAATCACTTGGAAGCCTCAAATGTCCACTTTAACTTTTGTTCTGGCAATAGATGGATAAGAATAATTCTACTAAACGGTTAAGAATAAACGTTTAGGTTTAATCTGCTGTAAATCAGTTACTTATTAAATTATTTTTTGAAATAAAAAAAGACTGCCAAAACGCCCTTTCTCCATCAGGTTTGTGTCATAGAAACTAATTTTTTCTTTTCTCTTCCAGTGCTATACGGATTAAATCGACAGTGTTTTTAACCCCCGCTTTGCGGATGATACTGGCCCGCTGATTGGCTACTGTGTTTGGACTTATACCAAATTTATTAGCTATCTCCGGGCTACTCATACCCTCGATCAGGCATGTAAGAACCTGGGTTTCACGGGACGTTATGCGATTCCAGATAGAATAGGAAACGGTGGTATTAGGCGTTATCGCGTCATTAAGCTGATTTCTGGATGGTAAAACCAGGCTCCGAATTATTACTGACGATGCATTGGGTGGGTAGTATAAATCACCTTTGACAACCGTTCGTACGGCCCGCAATATTTCTTCCAGGCCCGTGTCTTTAAGCAAATAACCCGCAGCACCGTGTTGCACGGCTTTCAGAATATAATCCGGGTTGTCGTGCATACTGAACATCAGCGTCCGAACAGTGGGGTATTGCTGCGAAATCACTTTTAGCGCTTCAATTCCCGACATACGGGGCATTGTGATGTCGAGTAGCAAAACATCTGTGCTGATACTGGCCAGCAAGTCGATCGCTTCGTCGCCATCGGCAGCTTCGCCCACGATTTGTATATCCGGTTCATCTTCCAATAACATCCGAATGCCTTTTCGTACTACGGAATGGTCATCAGCAATGAGAATTCGTATCGACATAACTAGTGAAGGTTATCAGATAAGTTGATGCTAACCCGCACTCTCGTCCCTTTTCGAGGCTTCGATGTAATGGTGAAATCGCCACTGAGCAAACGGGTTCGAGTGCGCATATTCTCAAGGCCGTTAATGATGGGCAATGGTTTTTTATCAGTTGGCGATGCCTTTATGACAAATCCTCTTCCGTCATCCTCAATCGTCAACAGGAGCTTCAGCGCATTCTGTTGCAATGTAATTTTTATCGTCTGCGCTTCTGCATACTTCAGGGAATTGTGCAAAGCTTCCTGTGCAATACGATATAAACCGATCTCCATAGCCGGACTGAGCCGTTTGGCATTCGCCGGGCCAATAAAAACGATAGAAATACCTGATGCCCGTGTCGTTTGCTCAGCCAGGAGTTGCAGGGTAGGACTTAAACCAAAGTCGCTTAATGTTGAGGGCATTAAGTTATAAGAAACCTGCCGGGTGGTTTGGATCGTATCGCCAATAAGGTCGCACAGTTCTGCAAACCGCTGCCGTTGTTTCTCGTCTGCGAAGGTGGTCGATTTTAGTTTTTCGGCATGCAGTTTCAGGCCGGTGAGCATCTGGCCAATGCCATCGTGAAGTTCGCGCGCAAACCGTCGACGCTCTTCCTCCTGTCCTTCCAGCAATGCCGCCGATCGAACGGTGTCTTCGGCCAGTTGTAACTGGTATTTTTCTTCCGTTGTGCGTACCAGTTCTTTCTGCGTGTCAACTAATTTTTGATTGGAAGCCGCCAGATTCAGGTTGGTTGCTTCCAGCTCCCGATTGGCAATTTCCATATGGCTGTTCGCCAGTTGCAACGCTTTCTCCGACCGGGCCAACCGGCGAATGACGTGCCTGGTGTGATTGACAACAGGCCTGAACACAAATAGACCCTCAATCAATAGTGTCAACAAAGTCGCAATAGTGAGCAGCCATTCAATGCGTTCAAGCCGTTTTACCTGATCAAAGCTTTCTGTATCAAACTGAAAGACGATGTCATTCATTTGCTGCAGAAACGAAAACTCATCCCGTAAAATGATCTGAAGTGCCGCTCTTTTCTCGTCAAGCGTCGTTGCCGGATTATTGATTCGCCCAAAGCTCTTGTAAATAGACTGAAATATTGGCTCGATACTGGTAAACATACGGTCCAGTTGATCGCTTTTGCGCACGGAATAAGCCTTTTCCATACGAAGCATGCCATTCCGTAACTGAATGTGGCTTTGGCTCCAGGAGTGAAGTAGCGAGTCGAACGAAACGGTATCGGCAGTAGCAAGCCCCTCAATTCGCAGCATGGCCAGTTTCGTTAGTCGCTGACTCAGCATCCGTTGCCGTCCGGCTACGTTTACCACCCGGCTGTCGTCGTAGTGGGTACTAATAGTTTTTTTGATAAACAGTAGCCCACTCAGAGACAGCACGGCAATGACAGTGAGGGCTATCATATAAAACCGTGTTAACCGATTGGCTACCTGTTGATCGAGTTGAGGCATGAAGTATTTGGGTTTTGCGTCTGGGCCAAGCCGCTATGGCAGACCGTTCTGGCCTGGCCCAGACAATCCTCACTATAGTCCAATATACACGACATCATCCACTACTTTGATGGGATATGTGGCAATTTCGTAGCCGTCATCGTTCAGGCATTCGCCCGTTTTGAGCGAAAACGTTTTTTTGTGGAAAGGACATGCCACTTTAGGCTCATTGCCTTGACTGCCAATCATGCCGCGCGACAAAGCCATTTGCTGGCGATGCGGACATTGATTATCAGTAGCATACCATTCGCCCCGACGCGCAAAGTTAAAGATAGCAATCTGCCGACCTCCGAGCAATACGCAGGCACCGCCGTCTTCGGGAATATGGTCGATTTGACACGCTGGGTGCCATTTAATTTCGTCTTTATTTATTGTGAGTGTTTCCATTTGTTTGATTTGCTTTGGACTGGCGCGGGTTTGAACCCGTGCCAGACCCACGTCAACTACGCCCATTCTTTGGCCCGCTTCTGATCGCGCAGTGACTCAAATTGAATTGTTGGGTCTTTTTCTTCAGGCACGTTGACGAAGTGAGCAAAGCGGGCGCGAAGTGCCGGATTATCCACTACCTCTTTCCATTCGCATTTGAACGTATCGACCAGCAGTTGCATTTCTCGCTCCAGATCATCGGCAATGCCAAGCACATCGTCGACAACAACGGCCCGCAGGTAGGTCATGCCGCCCTCCATCTTGTTGAGCCAGGTAGCCGTGCGGGTGAGCGGATCGGCGGTTTTGATGTAGAACATCAAGAATCGGTCGATGTAACGGATGCAGGTTTCTTTGTCCACGTCAGTCGCCAGCAACTGGGCATGTTGCGGTTTGGATCCACCATTGCCACCGATATATAGATTCCAGCCTTTCTCGGTAGCGATAATACCGAAGTCTTTACTCTGCGCTTCGGCACACTCCCGAATGCAACCCGACACGCCCGACTTGAGCTTATGCGGAGACCGAATGCCTTTGTAGCGCTCTTCGACTTCAATGGCAAACGAAACGGAATCCTGTACGCCAAACCGACACCAGGTGCTGCCTACACAGCTTTTCACCGTACGCAGTGATTTGCCATAGGCATGTCCACTCTCGAAACCAGCGGCTATAAGTTCTTCCCAAATGACGGGTAAATCGCCGACGTGGGCACCGAACAGGTCAATGCGCTGGCCACCCGTAATTTTGGTGTAAAGACCATATTTTTTGGCTACCTGCCCAATAACGATCAGTTTATCGGGCGTGATTTCGCCACCCGGAATGCGGGGAACGACCGAATACGTACCGCCTTTCTGAATATTTGCCAGATACCTGTCGTTCGAATCCTGAATCGTAGCGCGACCTTTTTCCAGAATGTTCTCATTCCAGAGACTGGCCAGAATGGAGGCCACTGCCGGTTTACAGACTTCACAGCCATCGCCATGACCAACATGGTCAATTACGGCGTCGAAGGTTTTCAGGCTGTTGATTTTCACTAAATCCAGTAATTCCTGCCGGTTGAAATCGAAGTGTTCGCAAAGGATAGTACGAACATAGACGCCCTTCTGCTTCATGACACCCTGAATGATGTCTTTCACCATCGGCGTACAGCCTCCACAACCGGTACAGGCTTTGGTTGCTTTTTTGAGCGCGTCGACGGTAGTATGTCCGTTCTCACCGATTTCGTGGCAGAGCATGGCTTTCGTGACGGCTTCGCAGGAGCAGATCAGCGCATCGTCGGGGAGGCTCATTACTCCGGCGCCACCTTCTTCGCCACCCCGCGAGCCTAGAATCAGGTCTTCGGGATCGGGGGGTAGAATGGTTTTATTCTTGCAGGTTTGCAGGAGCATATTATACTGTTCTGCATCGCCAACCAGAATGCCGCCCAGTAACTCCTTACCATCAGTCGATATATTGATTCGTTTGTAAACGCCTTTTGCCTTATTCTCGTAGACAATTGTTTTACAGTCCGACGCAAACGGGTCACCAAACGAGCCAACGTCTGTCCCGATCAGCTTGAGCTTCGTGGACATATCGTATGGCTTGAACTCCTTTTCTTCGCCAATCAGGCGCGACGCGACTACGTCGGCCATGTCATAGCCGGGTGCTACCAGCCCGTAAATCATGTGGTGCGCCACGGCACATTCGCCAATGGCAAAAATAGATGGGTCGGATGTTTGCAGGAAGTTATCGACAAGGATACCCCCGCGCGGGTGTGTTTCTATACCCGACGCTTTGGCCAGCTCGTCGCGTGGACGAATACCTGCCGAAATAACCAGCATGTCGACGTCTATGCGCGAACCATCGGCAAATAACATTCCATCAATAGCGTCGTTGCCGGTGATCTCCTGTGTGCTTTTGGCCAGGTGAATTTTCAGCCCCAGCGATTCAAGTTGTCGCTGTAAAACACCTGAGCCTGCCTCGTCAATTTGCCGGGGCATCAGGCGCGGAGCAAACTCTACCACATGGGCTTCGTCCATACCTAGATCGAGTAAGGCTTTAGCGGCTTCCAGGCCCAATAAACCACCGCCCAACACGGCACCTTTTCTGGCCTTTCGTGCATACGATTGAATGAGGTCGAGATCTTCGATGGTGCGGTAAACAAAGACGCCGTCCTTTTCGACGCCAGCAACCGGCGGCACAAAAGCGCCCGACCCTGTAGCCAAGACTAGGTAGTCATAAGGCACTACAACACCGTGGTGTGAACGAACCTCTTTGTGCTCCCGGTCAATGTCAACAACCGGGTCGGTGAGGTAAAGTGTGATGCCGTTATCGGCATACCAGCTTTTGGGGGCAAGCGTCAGGTCGTCGGCAGTTTTGCCATCGAAATACGCACTTAAATGAACCCGGTCGTAGGCTACACGAGGCTCTTCCCCAAAAATCGTCAGTGTAAACCGTTGTTCGTTTTTCGCTTTGGCTACTAATTTTTCGCAGAATTTGTAGCCCACCATGCCGTTGCCAATGACGACGACACGCCTGTTTTTGTTTGTGTTCATAGTTAATTATAACTATAACATTGTGAAAACCCCGTTTAAATATTGTATTATTCTTATAAAATAGCCTCCTTCCTCCCAAAATAGGCTAGTCAAAAGTAAGAGGTGTTTTTGGTAAATCCTAAAGAATTATTTCGTTATAGGGTGATTATGAAACATATTTTTTCGAAAAAGACTTGTTTTTAAGAATTTCGTCTCTACTTTTGGACGAGAAATTCACAATAGTGGTAAATTAATATTATAGTACAATACCACTATATAGCTACCAAGGAGGTAAAGTCAGATGAAGCCAAAGCTAACACTCGTGGGGGCGGGTCCCGGCGACGGCGAATTGATCACCTTAAAAGGGATCAGGACGCTCCGGCAGGCCAACGTTGTTTTGTATGACGACCTTGCCAACCATACTTTACTGGAGTTTGCGCCAGAGCAGGCTCTGAAAATCTATGTGGGAAAACGGGCTGGAAAAGCGTCGTTTACACAGGAAGAGATCAATGAGTTGATCGTTCGGTTGGCTCAGGAATACGGGCATGTGGTTCGGCTGAAAGGGGGCGATCCGTATGTATTTGGCCGGGGATTTGAGGAGTTCGAGTATGCCCGGCGGTATGCTATCGACTGCGAAGTAGTACCGGGCGTGTCGAGTAGTATTGCGGTTCCGGCTTCGCAGGGTATTCCGGTAACGAGCAGGGGCGTTAGCGAAAGTTTCTGGGTCATTACGGGAACTACGCGTAATGGTCAACTGTCCGACGATTTACAGTTGGCGGCTAAATCAAAAGCAACGGTTGTTGTTTTGATGGGCATGAGTAAACTGCACGAGATTTGTGAACTATTCTGTAAGGCCGGACGCGGTCATTTGCCCATGGCAATTATACAAAATGGTACACGTGCTGACGAACAGTGCGTAATTGGTCAGGTCTGTAATATGGAGTCGTTGGCCGCAGAGCAGGGCGTGGGGGCGCCCGCTGTGCTGGTTATCGGCGAAGTCGTTGCACTGCATCCGTCCTATCTGGCAGAATCCATGCGAAACTTTTCTATGGCCTACTAAAAAAGAAAAAAGCCGATCCGGTGTGGGGGCACCTTTGGATCGGCCAAAACAGGGTTTGTCTATGCGAAAAACACAAACATGTCAAAGAAAATGAAAAATAACAGGTAAAGCAAATCAACATCTTCCTGCCGTTGGTCACTCGCTGATCAATCTGCCCTTCTGTATTGTCTTCAGAGCCAATTCTTACGCTGCTCTACACGTCCTTACCCGAATTTGGGTAAGTCCCTTCCCTGTTGCCTTTACCGTTCGTTATCTTCTTAATCTGGTTGCCTATTTTTATGAAATCTACAATCAAACGGGTGTCATTAGCAGGGGTTATTCTACTGCTAGCCCAATCAACGATATACGCGCAGTTCTCACTCGTTGGGCAGGTTCGTACACGTACTGAATTGCGCAACGGGCTGGGTAACCTGGCACCGAAAAATGCCCCGGCAGCTTTTTTTACATCCCAGCGCACACGGCTTACGTTTGGCTACAAATGGGATCGGGTACAGTTTCAAACCTCAATTCAGGATGTTCGGGTATGGGGGCAGGATGCATCGACGATCAATAACGCCGACGGCAATCGCCTGATGGTTCACGAAGCCTGGGCCGAAGTGACACTGGCAAACAGTGCCGATACGACCATCAAGTTCAAACCAATTCAGAATCTTTCACTCAAAATAGGCCGTCAGGAGCTTGTTTACGACGATGTGCGGCTGTTGGGCAACCTCGACTGGCTCCAGCAGGGGCGCCGGTTCGATGCGGCTCTCCTGAAAGGTCAGCATATGGGCTGGGCACTTGACCTTGGCGTTGGCTTCAACCAGAACACAGACGCCTTCGGAACGGTGGGTGATAATTACACACCGGGCAATGTGGCCGCTTTGGCTCTCTCAAACAAGAACGTATCGCTGACTATCCCCGCTGGCTTTATTCCAACGGCGGGCAAAAGCGGGGCTCCGGTATTGGCAACGCCCCTGAGCACAAATGGACAGAATCAGCAGTTCAAGTCGTTTCAAATGGCTTATCTGACCCACAAATTCAATCAGACAAAATTCTCGGCCTTGTTCTTTAAAGACGACTTTCAAAAGTACCGGACCGACTCACTTGGGAGTGCTGCGGCAGGTTACGTATATGGGAGACGTTATGACGTTGCCGGTACTAATTCCCGCCTAACATACGGGGCAATGCTCACGGGGCAGCTAGGCAATACCTCGTCAAAATTGGGTAAAGTACAATGGCAGGCGTTTGCCTATGGGCAGGGTGGTAAAGACCGCGATGGCCTGAACATCAAAAAAGCCTATCACTACGGTGGTAACATCATGTTCCAGAAAGGACTGCTGAGTGTTGGGCCCGGCTACGAGGTGCTGTCGGGCAACGATGCGACCACGATTCAGTCGGGCGAAACCAGCCGATTTGACCCGCTGTACGGTACACCACACCGCCATTGGGGCTATATGGACTACTTCTATGTAGGGACAGGCTCGCCAGCGGGCGGGTTGAAAGATGCGTTCCTGAAGTTCAAATACGCCAATACCCGCCTTACCACAACTTTCGATATTCATTACTTCGCGCTGGCCGCTCCCACATACAACAAAATGACCGATGCGCCGGTCGGTGCGCTCTTGTCGAACAAGTTGGGTATGGAATATGACTTCGTGGCGAACTATGCCCTCAATAAGTTCACCAATCTGGAATTTGGCTACTCAGTCATGAATGGAACGAACAGTCTGGAATATGCCAAGCAGGGGACGATGGGCGAAAAGAACCATATCGGGACCTGGTCTTACCTGATGATCAACATCCGCCCGGATTTCCTTGCCGCGAAACCAGCCAATAAATAGACTCATCGAACGCATATTTTCTTATTTTCTAAACACAAACATCATGAATCTTACATCGAATAAACCGCTAGAGTCACTAAATGTATTCCGTTTCAGCGGAGTACAGATGCGCACTTTCCACATTACGTGGTTCACCTTCTTTGTCTGTTTCTTCGGCTGGTTCGGGCTGGCCCCGCTGATGCCCGCCATCCGGGCCGATCTTGGATTAACCAAACCAGAAGTAGGAAATACCATTATTGCGGCTGTGTCGGCTACAATTCTGGCCCGGTTGGTTATTGGAAAACTCTGTGATAGCTGGGGACCTCGCAAAACTTACACCGCTCTGCTGGTGCTGGGTTCGTTGCCGGTCATGTTCGTTGGACTGGCGCACGATTACACAACGTTCTTACTTTTCCGGCTGGCGATTGGCGTCATTGGCGCATCGTTCGTAATTACGCAGTTTCATACGTCGATCATGTTTGCCCCAAAAATAAAAGGAACGGCCAATGCAGTAGCCGGTGGATGGGGCAACCTCGGCGGGGGAATCACCCAATTGGCGATGCCGCTCATTATGGCCGCTATTGTTGGTTTCGGCTACACAAAACCTGAAGCGTGGCGACTGGCTATGATTTTTCCGGGCGTTATGATGCTCATCATGGCATTTGTATATTACCGCTTTACAAAAGATACTCCCTCTGGCAACTTCGACGAGATCGAACGGTCGGTAGTAACGGGCGAGAAAGTAAGTTTCTGGGCCGCCTGCGCCGATATCCGTGTCTGGGCGCTGGCCCTTGCCTATGCGTGTTGCTTCGGTATGGAAATTACCTTCGATGGTGTAGCCGCGCTTTACTTCTTCGATAATTTCAAGATGGCCGAAACACAGGCTGGGTTCTGGGCTATGCTCTTCGGTGGGATGAATATTTTTGCCCGCGCTCTTGGCGGTATCGTGGCCGATAAGGTGGGAAACAAATACGGAATGCGCGGCAAAGGTGTTTTGCTTGCGGGGATGCTGGTGCTGGAAGGGGCCGGTATTGTGCTGTTTGCCCAGGCCGGTAGCTTGCCGCTGGCTATTCTGTCGATGATTACGTTCGCGTTATTCCTGAAAATGTCGAATGGCAGCACCTACGCCATTGTTCCCTTCGTGAACCCCAAAGCTGTGGGCGTTATTTCGGGAGTTGTCGGTGCAGGCGGAAACCTCGGGGGCATGTTAATGGCCTTCCTCTTTAAATCTCAGTCAATCAGTTACGGACAGGCCTTTATGTACATTGGCTGTATCGTGGCTGCTGTCGGAGCGCTCTTATTTTTAGTAAATTTCAGTAAAGAAGTGGTCGTAGAACCGGCAGAAGTAGAATTGCAAACAGCTTAATTTTAATGAATAATTGATAATGTTCAATGAAGAATGAATAGGGTGTAAGGTGTGCACTATGGTTGGTAGGTTGCAAATAACAGACTTGATTTTCCATACATTATGCATTATCCATTTTTCATTATCCATTAAAAGACTATGCATCAAACGACCTGTTGTTATTGTGGTGTTGGCTGTGGAATTGTCGTCAAGCAGGAACCGAACGGACGATTGACCGTTGAGGGCGATAAGCAACACCCGTCCAATAAGGGAATGCTTTGCTCGAAGGGTATGAATCTGCACTATACCGTCATGGATCAGTCAGATCGGCTGTTGTACCCGCAAATGCGGCTCAACCGGAATATGCCTATGCAGCGCGTGAGTTGGGATGCCGCACTGGAGCGAACAGCCGCCGTTTTTAAAACATTTATCCAGAAATACGGCCCTGACTCGGTCGCGTTCTATGTGTCGGGACAGTGCCTCACCGAAGAATATTACCTGGTTAATAAGCTCATAAAAGGGTTTATTGGGTCGAACAACATAGATACGAACTCCCGGCTGTGTATGAGTTCGGCGGTTGTAGGCTATAAGCTATCATTGGGCGAAGATTCCGTGCCGGTCTGTTACGATGACATCGAAGATGCCGACGTTTTTCTGGTTCAGGGCGCAAACCCAGCCTGGTGCCATCCCATCATCTGGCGTCGGATTGAAGCGCACAAGGCAGCTAATCCGCATGTTAAAATTATTTGTGTCGACCCTCGTAAAACCGATACGGCCCGGTCTTCAGATCTCCATTTACCCATTCGCCCCGGCACAGACATTGTTCTGAATAACGCTATTGGCCGATTACTGATCGAGAATGGCGACATTGACGTTGACTTCATAACCAATCATGCCGACGGCTTCACGGCCTACCGCGAACAGGTCATGCAACGCTCAGTTGAGGAAGCCGCCGAAATTTGTGGAATTTCTGCCGGTGGTATTCGGCAGGCGGCCGAGTGGATTGGCCGCTCGAAAGGCTTTCTGTCGCTCTGGACAATGGGGCTGAACCAGTCGGTCATTGGCGTAAATAAAAATCTCGCGCTGATTAATCTGCACCTGATTACAGGTCGGATTGGTAAACCCGGTAATGGACCGTTCTCACTCACGGGACAGCCCAACGCAATGGGTGGTCGCGAAACGGGTGGTTTGGCCAATGTGCTGCCCGCTCACCGCGATGTAACAAATGCGACTCACCGAGCCGAAGTTGAAGCATTCTGGAACAGTCCGGTCAAAATTGCGTCGAAACCCGGCCTGACCGCTACCGAAATGTTCGAAGCGCTGGCTGATGATAAATTGAAGGCCATCTGGATTATCAATACGAATCCGCTGGTGAGTATGCCCGATGTGAATGCTACCGAAAAAGCCCTTCAACACGCTCGTTTCGTGGTCGTTCAGGATGTATCGAACCGCGCCGATACGGTGCAGTTTGCCGATGTGGTGCTTCCCGCTGCGGCCTGGCTCGAAAAAGAGGGCACCATGACCAACGCCGAACGCCGGATTGCGCACCTTCCTAAAGTTCTCGATGCCCCTGGCGAAGCCTTGCCTGATTCGGAAATCATCTGGCGATTTGCCCGGAAAATGGGTTACGCCGATTCCTTTACTTACGCAAACACTTCGGAAGTTTACGACGAATACGCCCGGCTCACCGCCGGAACAAACGTCGATATTACAGGCGTCAACTATGCGTTGCTCAAGGAAAAACGTACCATTCAGTGGCCTTTTAGAAAGGGAGAAGGGAGTAAGGAGGAAAGGGAAGAGGGGACAAAAAGACTATTTACCGATAATAAATTTTACACTCCTAATGGCCGCGCCCAAATCCATGCCGTACCCGACGAAAATACCTCTGAGCCTACCGATGCTGGCTTTCCGCTTGTCTTAACTACTGGTCGTATCCGCGACCAGTGGCACACCATGACCAAAACCGGGCGGGTAGCCAAGTTGAAACAGCACAGTCCGCAGCCGTTCCTGCAAATCCATCCCGACGATGCCAAAGCACGCGGTATCGAAGAGGGACAACTGGTTGAGGTGCGCGGACGCCGGGGAGAGGTTCGCGTAAAGGCGCAACTTACGGACGATGTACGGCCGGGACTATGCTTTCTGCCGATGCACTGGGGAAAGGTTTTGTCTGACAAATTGGGAGAAAACAACCTGAACCGGGCGAACAACCTGACTAACTCGCTCGTTGATCCCCGTTCGAAAGAGCCAGATTTTAAGTTCTCGGCGGTGGAGGTCATTCCCTATGCAAAGCCTGTTGAAAAAATTATTATTATCGGGGCCGGTTCGGCTGGTTTAGGCTTTATCAACTCGTATCGTGCCCTTAAGTCGGGGCGCGTCGACAGCCCCACGACGTCGGTCAATGACGAAATGCATGTTTTCTCAAAAGAGATCTATCCATTTTACAACCGCGTTCTGTTGCCCGACTATATCAGCGGGGCGCAGTCGTGGGAGCAGCTTGTCAAACTGCGCGAAGATCAATTCGAGGAAGCTCGCATCATCGTACATAAGGGTGTTGGCATCGCCCATATCGACCGAAAGGCTAAGGTTGTTGTCGATACGGATGGCGTTGAACACACCTACGACAAAATCTTGCTTGGAACGGGTAGCCGGGCGTTTATGCCCAAAGGAATACCCCGTTTGCCGGGCATTTTCAATATGCGTTCGCGGCTCGATGCCGATTCGCTCATGCCATTCCTTAATCAACAGGACCCCCATGCCGTCATTGTTGGTGGTGGGTTACTCGGTCTGGAACTGGCGGCTTCCCTTCGGCAAATTGACGTTCGGGTAACGGTTATTCAGCGAGTGGGCCGATTTATGGAACGTCAGCTCGACCCACTGGCCAGCGAACTGCTCTATCTGGAACTCCTCGACCGGGGTATCGACATCTATTTTAACGAAGAAGTCCAGACCTTTATGGGGACGGATCAGGTTGCGGGCGTTCAGTTAAAATCAGGTAAAAAGATTGATTGTCAGGTTGTTGTCGTTGCAATTGGTACGGTTCCTAATATCGAACTTGCCCGCGAGGCCGGTTTGACCTGCAACAGGGGCGTGGTCGTGAATGATTACCTGCAAACCTCCGATCCCAGCATTTTTGCCGCCGGCGAAGTGGCGCAGTGGAACGGCCAGATGTGGGGGATTACGCTGGCCGCCGAACAACAGGCCGAAACAGCCGCCCGTTACATCGCTGGCGATATTTCGCAACCGTACAAAGGCAGTCTGTCGATCAGTATTCTGAAAATGGAAGGCCTGCACCTGTGCAGCATGGGCATGACCGAGGTTCCAGCCAACGCCGGTCCTGAATTTGAAGAGATCATCTTTATCGACAAGTCGAAGCGGTATTACAAGAAGTGCATTGTGCAGGGCGATAAACTCGTGGGTGCCATTTTAGTCGGTGATAAGAACGAGTTTGCCGAATTCCGCGAATTGATCGCCAACGGTACCGAGCTATCCGAAAAACGACTCCAACTTCTCCGCGCCAGCAAACAGGTTGACCCCGTCGAAGGCAAGTTGGTATGTTCCTGCAACACGGTTGGACAGGGAAATCTGGAGCGGGCCATACAGGCTGGCTGTACCGATTTTCAGCAGTTATGCCAGAAAACCGGTGCCGGAACGGGCTGCGGCTCATGTAGGCCAGAAGTGCGCAGTATTTTAGAGAAAATGAGTGAAAGAGTGAAAGAGCGACAGAGCGCTATTACTGGATTAGCTCCCCTCGGCATATTCGCACTTTCACTCTTTCACTCTTTCGCTCTTTAAATTTCATGCGCGATTACTACACCCTGAAAGTCAACATGCCTGCCGGTATTGTTTCGCCCGGTACGTTGCAAACCGTATTGTCGCTTGCCTATGAAGCGAAAGTGCGGAAGGTGCGCTTTGGTGCCCGCCAGCAATTGCTGATGACGGTGCATTATGAAGACATGCGCTTTCTGGAAAAAGACCTGAAACAACAGCAGATTTCGTACGAACTGAATTCGGAGCAATACCCGAACATCATCAGCTCCTATTGTGGCGAAGACGTTTTTCGTACCGGTGCCTGGCTGCGGGAAAGTGAGTACCACACCGTGCTGGATCAGTTCGATTATCAGCCCCGGCTGAAAGTCAATCTGTCGGATTCGAACCAGAGTTTTACACCCTTTTTTACCGGAAACCTTAATTTTATTGCCTCCCCTGAACCGCACTTCTGGTATTTATACGTCCGTCCCAAACAAACAAATAGCCTGTTTCGCTGGCCGGATCTGATTTATACCAACGATATTGGCCGCCTTGCCAAAGCCGTCGAAGAATGCATGCTGGCCGAAGGGTTTCAGAGTGAGGATGCCCTCCATAAAGCGGTTACCGGCGGGCAAAATTTTATCACACAACCGGCTACGCAGGACATTGAATTACCCGAATTTTCGCTTCCCTATTACGAAGGTTTCAACCGATACGGGGAACGGTCGTGGCTGGGACTTTATCGTCGGGATGAACAATTTTCGATTGCTTTTCTGCTTGATGTATGTGCATTGTGTCTAAAAACCCGCCTTGGAGAATTGTGCATAACGCCGTGGAAATCCCTGATTATTAAAGGAATTGAAGAAAAGGATAGAGGGGCCTGGTCGTATATATTAGGCAAGCACAATATCAATGTACGCCATGCCGCCAACGAATTAGCCTGGCAAACAGAAGACAATACCGATGAGGGAATGGAGCTTAAGAACTATGTGATCCGGTATTTTGAGAAAAACGACACCCGCACCTTTGGGCTTTGTTTCGGAGTGCAAACACGTGCTAAATCAGAAGTATTTGGGTCGGTACTGATACGGAAACGCCCACTAATTCGGATTGGTCAGTTGGCCCTGTTTAGTGTTTATGATTTGTATTTTACAGAGAACTTTAACCCGAATAGCCGCACGCATCACCTGGCAGAAAAGGGTCTGCTTAAGATGCACGTTCCCAATCAACTAAATCGGTTATGCCGTAAATTCAACGCACGCCGGTCGCAGGAGCGAATCGACACGGTTCGGGCAGAGGTAGAAAAAGCAGAGCCTGTTTCGAATATGGCGGCTTCTGTGCATCAATGCACCCATTGCTTTACGGTCTACGACGAACAGTACGGCGATGCCCGGCGCGGCATTCCGGCTGGCACCCCGTTTGGGCAATTACCCGCAGATTATGCCTGCTCAACCTGCGATGCCCCGAAGCAGGACATCAAGTTAGTAAAACCAGCAACGTTAGTAATGGGGTCATAACCTAATAACACTGAAGGGGTTGACTGTGGATAACCCCGGACTACATCCGGGGTAGTGAGTATAGAGTAGTGCATCCGAGGTAGTGGCACATGCTACCTACCATAACCCCGGAGGGGTTGACTGTCTGGCTAGTAGCAGGACGCTGTCAGTGGCGGGATGCTCCCATCCGAGGGCTGTGCCCCCGGTTATCAATAGTCAACCTTTTCTGGGTTGGCAGGATGGTACGTTGTCGTCACTGCTATCCGAGGGCTTGTGCCCCCGGTTATCAATAGTCAACCCTTTCTGGGTTGGCCAATCAATTCTGTGCGCTACGCTTTTATACTAAAAAATCACTATTATTAAGGTATGACTCGGTATCATACCAACGACCTCAAACAGCAAATTGAACGTATTCTGCGCTGGGAACAATCGTCTCACTGGCGCCCGCGTGACTTTGTTCACCTGAGCGAACTCGTGTTCAGCCATACGCAACGACACGTTGATGCTCAGGAGTTAGAGTTGTTTTGGCTTTCGTCGGCGGTTCCGTCAGAAACGTCATTGGATACCCTTGCTATTTTTATTGATTATACCGACTGGGACGATTTCTGTTCCCGAAATTCATACGGCGTTGTTGAGGTTGACGAAGAAACCTCCATTCTTCATGCTCCCATGTGGGAAATTCCGGTTCGATGGGTCATTGCCATCTGCTGGTTTTCCGTTATCGCGTCGGTGGTCATCGGCGTTTTGTTAGTATGGAAACGCTAAACGATTCCACGTTTCGCAGCGTTATTGTTCCATAATAATGTCCTACGAACCACAACCCAATTCAAGCGACCGAATGGTACGTTTTCCTTTATGCCTGAGCCTGCTGCTCAGCGCAACGCTGGTGCTGGCTCAATCCACGCCAAAGGCCAAGTCAACAACGACAAAACCCGCCCCAAGGTCGGTGTCTTCACAGACCTCAGCCGGTAGCCTGAACAGTCTCATTCCCCTCGACCCCGATGTGAAGGTCGGTAAGTTGCCGAACGGGCTGACCTATTACATCCGTAAAAATGCCGAGCCGAAAAATCGCGCAGAACTACGATTGGTTATTCGGGCGGGGTCGGTACTGGAGAACGACAACCAGCAAGGCCTGGCTCACTTCATGGAACACATGGAGTTTAACGGCACTAAAAATTTCCCCAAGAATGAGCTTGTTAACTTTCTGCAATCGGCGGGGGTTCGCTTCGGGGCCGATTTGAACGCCTATACCGGTTTCGACGAAACGGTTTATCAACTGCCCGTTCCGACGGATTCGGCCAATGTATTCACGCAGGCGTTTCAAATTCTGGAAGACTGGGCGCACAATGCCACTATCGACCCAACTGAAGTTGACAAAGAGCGGGGTGTTATTCTGGAAGAACGTCGGCTTGGGCGTGGGGCTGGTCAGCGGATGCGCGATCAGTATTTCCCGATTTTGTTAAATAATTCGCAGTACGCCAAACGCCTTCCCATCGGTACCGAACAGGTGCTGACCACGTTCAAACCCGAAGTGTTACGTCAGTTTTATAAAGACTGGTATCGCCCCGATTTGATGGCGGTCATTGCCGTTGGCGACTTCGATATGAAGCAGGTAGAGAGCATCATCCGCGAAAAATTCGGACGAATTCCAGCCGTGAAAACCCCTAAACCCCGTACCGAATACGATATTCCGGCCAACAAAGACACTAAAGTGGTTATTGTAACCGATCCTGAACAACCCAATACGGTAGTGCAGGTGATTTACAAGCGCCCCGAAATCAAGGAAAAAACCCTGAATGACCTTCGGGAAAGTATTAAGCGCGGCCTGTTCAATACCATGCTCGGCAACCGGATTCAGGAGTTGACTCAACAGGCTAACCCTCCATTTCTGGGCGGCTATAGCAACTACAGCGATTTTCTGGGTAATCTCGATGCGTTTACTTCTATCGCGGTGGCAAAAGAAGGTAATGTTGAAAAAGCCATCCGGGCAGTGCTCGATGAGAATGCCCGCGTGAAGCAATTCGGTTTTACACCAACCGAATTAGCGCGTGCCAAGCAGGAGTTTATGACCAATGTGGAGCAGGCGTATAGCGAGCGTGACAAAACCCGGTCGGTTAATTACGTAAATGAATATGTTCAGAACTTCACTGACAAGGCCCCTTACACGAGCATTGAGTTTTACTATAATTTCCTGAAACGCGAGCAGGATGGTATCAAACTGGCCGAAGTCAATGCGCTGGTCGATCAATTCATTCACAATGACAACCGGGCGGTCATTGTCATGGCTCCCGAGAAAGACAAAGCCAAGTTGCCAACGGTTCAGCAGATTATCAGCTACGTGGACGATGCCGGAAAAGGGCTAACGGCCTATGATGACAAAACGCTGGACAGCCCGTTGCTGGCTACGCAACCTACGGCATCGCCCGTTGTGAATGAGAAGCAAATCAAGGATATTGGCGTAACAGAATGGACACTGAAAAATGGCGTTCATGTCGTGCTGAAACCAACGAATTTCAAGAACGACCAGATTCTGTTTTCGGCGAGTAGTCTGGGCGGAACATCACTTTATGATCTGAAAGATTTCCAGTCGGCGCGGTTCTCGTCTACGCTGGCAGCTATGGGTGGAACTGGGGCATACAACCAGATTCAGCTAGGGAAATTCCTGTCGGGCAAGCAGGTGAGCGTGTTCCCGTTTGTGGGTGAACTGAGCGAAGGTATCAACGGCAGCGCAGCCCCAAAAGACCTGGAAACGGCTTTACAGTTGCTTTATAGCTACTTCACACAACCCCGAAAAGACCCCGACGTAGTAAAAGGCTTCCTGTCGAACCAGCGGAGTGCCCTGCAAAATCGCATTAATACGCCAACACCACAAGGCGTTTTTCAGGATACTGTAACCGTTACGCTGGGCAATAACAACCCGCGTCGGCAACCGCTCAAACCCGAAGACTTAGACAAAATAGATCTCGACCGGGCATTGAAAATCTACCAGGAACGCTTCGCCAATGCAGGTGATTTTACGTTCTATTTCGTGGGTAACTTCAAAGAGGATCAGTTGAAACCGTTGGTCGAAAAATACCTGGGCGGCTTGCCTGCCACAGATAAACCGGAGAAGTTTAGCGACTTGGGCATCCGTGCTCCGAAAGGTCAGATCAGCAAGACGGTTTATTGGGGCCTCGACCCAAAGGCCAGCGTACAGTTAGTCTATACGGGCGACATAACCTGGTCGCCGGAGACGTCTACGCAACTGGACGCGCTGGCCGAAGTGCTGGAAATCAAGCTGATTGAAAAGCTGCGGGAAGAAGAAAGCGGTGTTTATGGCGTTGGAGCCAGTGCCGCCTACGCCAAATATCCGGTGCCGCGCTATACCTTCCGTATAAACTTTGGTTGCGCCCCCGAAAACGTTGAAAAACTCATCGCCAAAACGCAGGAGTTAATTAACAGCTTGAAAGAGAAAGGAGCCCTTCCCGCCGACATTGCCAAATTCAAAGCCGAAACCCGTCGTGAAACCGAAATACAGCTAAAAGATAACCAGTTCTGGCTGGGCTATCTTCAGAATCAGTACTACAACGGCGATGCACCCGACGAGGTTTTGCGCGAGGATGAACAGTTGAAAAAGGTAACAGTCGAAAGTACAAAAGAAGCTGCGAATCAGTATTTTGGCCCGAATTTGATCCGGCTGGTGTTGATGCCGGAGAAGAAACAGTAATTAGTTGATAAGCCTAGTCATCAGTAGTTTATGTCAAATAATACAGGCAGACTACTGACGGCTTTCTTTATATTTACGTAAAACCTCAAAAGCTATGGAAAGTACGCTGCTTGAAACTACAGAAGAGAAAGCCGTTCTCGGTATTCCAATGTCAAAGGAGCAGTTCATGAACTGGCATCCTGAAAGCAACTTTCTGTACGAATTTGAGAATGGATTGGCTATACCCACCGATGGAATGAAGAATGTTGAACGCCCTATTATTCAGAAAATTCTACGCAAGTTCACGCAGACATCCGCTTATCAGGAAATGGGTGAAATACTACCAGAAACCAAATGTTGGTTGGCCGATACACAAATGCGTATACCTGATGCAGCTTTCTTCACGTCGTCTCAAATTCGCGATTCTGGGGCTAATAAGCACCCCATTCCATCCTTCGTTATAGAAATAATTTCGCCCAGCGATACAGTTAAACGCGTTGAACAAAAAATAATTGAGTACTTCGATGCTGGAGTACAGGTTGTCTGGCATATTCATCCGGAACTTCGCATGGTCCGGGTATTTACGTCGTCTCGTCGGAATATAACGTGTTTTGAAAACGACACGTTTGACGCAAGCCCGGTTGTGCCAGATCTGCAACTAACAGTTGAAGAGTTGTTTATGCTTTAATATGGGTTATTTCCCAAGTACACAATAACCACTAGTGAGAAACGGGGGTATCGACTACAATCGGTACGCCCGTTTTCTTTATGGCCGCCAGACCGCCTTCCACGTTCACAACGTTGTCGAAACCCCGCGCTTTCAGGATGGAGTTAGCCACCATTGACCGATAGCCACCGGCGCAGTGAACATAAACCGGCTCGTTACGACTGATTTCAGCCATATGGTCATTGAGGTTATCCAATGATAGATTTTCGGCACCTTCAACATGTTCGCCCGCAAACTCGGCAGGCTTACGTACATCCACAACCGGAATAGTATGATTCTGCTGCCAGCGACTGGCAAACTCTTCCGCCGTGATAGACTCGACGGTATCGACTTCTTTACCTGATTTTGCCCAGGCTGAAAAACCACCCGCCAAAAAGCCGATACAATGATCGTAACCAACACGGGCCAGCCGCAAAACGGTTTCGCTTTCCTGACCCTCGGGCGCAACAAGGGCAATTGGCTGGGTTAATTCGGGAATTAACGCACCAACCCAGGGCGCAAACTGACCGTTAAGGCCAATATTGATCGAGTTTGGAATAAAGCCCTTCGCGAAATCGGCGGCCTCTCGCACATCCAGAATCAACGCGCTTGTTTCATTTACCGCCGTTTCAAACGCGTCGGGCGAAAGTGCCTGGCTACCTCGCTTCATGACGCGATCAATAGGCTCGTAGCCTTCTTTATTAAGCCGGGCATTTTCGGCAAAATAAGCGGGTGCCGCTGTCAGGCCATCGAGCACTTTCTCGACAAACTCTTCTTTCGACTTTGCCCGCAAAGCATAATTGAAGCGTTTCTGATTGCCGAGCGTATCGGTCGTTTCCTTGCTCATGTTTTTGCCGCAAGCCGAACCGGCGCCATGCGCCGGATACACGATCACATCGTCGGCAAGTGGCATAATTTTGGTTTGTAGACTGTCATAAAGCATGCCCGCCAGATCATATTCGGTCAGGTCGCCTTTTATTGCCAGATCAGGGCGGCCCACATCGCCGATGAACAGCGTGTCGCCGGTGAAGATAGCACGGTCTTTGCCGGTTTCGTCGATGAGCAGATAAGTTGTCGATTCCTGTGTATGACCGGGCGTGTGCAGTACCTTTATCGTTACGTCACCCAGCGTAAAAGTTTCGCCATCTTTGGCATGGTAAGCTTCATAGCTTGTGTTGGCATTGGGCCCATACACAATCGTTGCCCCCGTTTTCTTGGCTAAATCCACATGGCCCGACACAAAATCGGCATGGAAGTGTGTCTCGAAAACGTACTTGATTTTTGCACCGGCTTTCTCGGTTTTACGTATATAAGGCGAGGTTTCGCGAAGCGGATCAATGATAGCCGCTTCCCCCTTACTTTCAATATAATAAGCTCCCTGAGCCAGACAGCCCGTATAAAGTTGTTCGATAATCATAGTAACGCGGCCATCTTGTCCGTATTCGTATTGATATAGTTAATAACAGCGGACAGGATGCTGGAACGCCAGCCCGGCCGCGCTACATTAGTTCTCGCGTAATCATGTAAATCGCCACAACCAGAACAAACCAGCCAAAGCCTTTTTTGAGCCGGTCTGGTGCCACGAATCGAGATAAATATAGCCCAATGCCAATACCAATAATGGATAAACCTGTAAAGGGTAGTAGAAAATTCCAGTTCAAATCGGTGTGGTGAATATCACCCATAAACCCGACGAAGGAATTAACGGCAATAATCAGCACTGATGTGGCCACCGCCCGATACATGGGCAGGCCAGCCATTAAAACAAGCAGGGGAACAATTAGAAAGCCACCTCCGGCACCAATCGTTCCGGTCAGTAACCCAACGGCTAGTCCATCGAGTGCCAGACTCTTATAGCGCGGTTGCCCATCGGCGGCTTCGCCCTGTTCCGGTCGGTCGCTATGAATCATGGCACGAGCCGCAATAATCATAACGATAGCAAAAAAATAGAGGATAGCCTGACTTTTCGATAACGAAAATCGCTCAAACTGAAACAACGGATCGGGGAGGGCCGGAACCAGAAACCGGCGACTCAAATAGACGGATATAAAGGATGGTAGTGCAAACGCTACCGTTACGCGCACATCGACGCGCTTATTCCAGATATGGTTTAGGGAACCTATCAGCGACGTGGAGCCAACGACAAACAAAGAGTAAGTTGTTGCCAGCACCGTGGGAATATGAAAAACATACACAAAAATCGGTACCGTCAGAATGGAGCCTCCACCCCCCGCTAACCCAATAACCAAGCCTACAACAATTGCAGATGCATAACCAATAAGTTCCTGTCCACTCATCAGGGGACAAAACTACACTTGTTTAGTCTATAGACTACGGAAAACGCCCCCTAATGTTTGCATAAGGGGGCGTTTAATGAAATTTAGGCTAATAAACGTGATACCATCTATTGATGGTCGTCAGGGTTATTTAAGTGACTATGTTTGCGGCTGTACAGGAAGTACACAACGAGTCCAAGCGAACACCAGATAAGGAAGGAAATTTTGGTATCTGTCCGAAGGTTGTACATCAGGTACAGGTTGGCACAAATACCCAGTGTAGCCACAACAGGTAGAGCGGGTGTTTTGTAAGGACGTTCCAGGTTTGGCTCCCGAACGCGCAACAGCCACACAGCACCGCAAATCATAGCAAACGCCAGCAGCGTTCCCGATGAACATAACTCAGATACCTTGTCGATTGGGGTTAGAGCCGCAACGACCGAAACAATCGCACCGACCAGAATCGTACTCTTCCAGGGTGTTTTGAACGTTGGGTGAATAGATCCAAACAGGTTTTTTGGTAATAAACCATCTTTGGCCATGCCCAGGAAAATGCGTGTCTGGCCGAGCATCATTACTAGCATTACCGATGTCAAACCGGCAATGGCTGCAATCGTAATCAGGTAAACAGCCCATGTCAGACCCTGATCGGCAAACGCCTGCGCTACCGGCGCTTTCAAATCCAGTGCGTCATAACGAACCATACCTGTCAATACAAGGGAAACCAGGATGTAAAGGACAGTGCAAATGATAAGCGATGCGATAATGGCAAAAGGAACGTCTTTCTTTGGATTGATAGCTTCGCCAGCTTGCGTCGAAACGGCGTCGAAACCGATGTAAGCGAAGAACACAATACCAGCCGCCGTTACAATACCATTGAAGCCGTAGTGTTGTTGACCACCTGCATCCATTACCGGTGCCGGAATGAACGGTGTCCAGTTCGCAACATCAACATAAAATGAACCGGCGATGATAACGAAAATAACCGTTGCTACTTTCAGGATCACGATAGCGTTGTTGGTACTTGCGGCTTCTTTGATGCCTTTAACCAGTACATACGTCACGCACCAGACGATCAGGAAAGCAGGCAGGTTAACGGCAAAGGCAAAATCAGGAACATTCTCGCCAGCGGCCCGTAGTTTCTCCGCTTTTTCTTGGGCTGTAACGGGATCGTTCATCAGCCAGATTGGCGGATTGATACCCACTAAGTGAAGTAATTTCTCGAAATATCCAGACCAACTTACCGCTACTGTGGTGGCACCCATCATGTATTCTAGGATCAGGTTCCAGCCGATAAGCCAGGCAAAAATTTCGCCCACTGTACCGTATGAGTATGCATACGCTGAGCCTTCTACCGGTAGGATAGAGGCAAACTCGGCGTAACAAAGGGCGGCAAATGCACAAGCAACCCCTGCCATCACAAACGCCAGTGCCAGAGCAGGCCCCGCCCATTCGTTGGCCGCTATACCGGTAAGTACGAATACGCCCCCTCCAATAACAGCGCCAATACCAAGCGAGGTCAGCGACCAGCGAGTTAGTACACGCTTAAGTTCACTCTTTTTCATGTCGGCTTCATAAGCCGCCAGAGGCTTCTTGCGCCAGACACTGGTATCAATTGGTTTTAGTTTGGTTTCCATGCAGGAAGAATTAGAGTTTGGTGAAAGTGCTGTTTGGGGAAAGATTGTTGAGCATTTAGGCGAAATATACGAAATTAAATGAGCGAAAGAATGAAAGAGTGAAAGAGCGCGAAAAACGGTTAACAGGGTTTCGCTCTTTCACTCTTTCATTCTTTCGCTCATTTAATTACGATTGCGAAGGCCGGATCAGCGGCTTTTTGTCCTTCTTTTCTTTCTTCGTTGTAAACTCTTCCGGCGTAGCAGGTGCTGCGCTCGTAAAGTCGGCCGGGATAGCGTCGAAACCAGTTTTCTTTTCAGCAGCCGCAATAACGGTTGGTGTAATGGCTTCTTTCTCCTGAGCACTGGTCAGTGAGTCAACCACAATCGGTGTAGCAACGAACAGCGACGAATAGGTACCCACGATAACCCCGATCAGCATGGCGAAGGAGAAACCACGAATCGTTTCACCACCGAAGATGAAGAGGACTAATAACACAAGAATCGTAGAGAAACCCGTTACGGCCGTACGGCTCAGCGTGCTGTTCAGCGCATTGTTAATGATCGTTGCAATCGGCTCTTTCTTGCCTTTGTTCTCCGCCAGATACTCGCGAACCCGGTCAAATACGACAACGGTGTCGTTCATGGAGTATCCCATAATCGTGAGCAAGGCACCTACAAAGGCCTGGTCAACGTCCAGCGAGAAAGGTAAGATCCCGTTGAAAATCGAGAAAATAGCCAGAATAATCAATACATCGTGGAACATAGCCACAACCGCGCCATAACCAAAAGCCAACTTCTTGAATCGTATCAGGATATAAACAAACACAACGGCCACAGCCAATAGAATAGACCACAACGCCGATGTCAGCAAGTCGTAAGCGATTGTCGGTCCAACTTTCTGCGAACTTTCGATTTTTGCTGGATTGCCTTTAATACTGCTAAGACCCTGATAAACGACTGCTTCCGCTTTTTTATCAGCACCCTGCGAGTTGTCATCAACCAGGTATGGCGTTGTTACTTTCACCTGATTGGCACCGATACCCGTACCACCGTAGGTTTTTACCTCGGGCGAAGAGCCAAGTACTGCTTCCAGCGAATTACGAACATCGTCGGTACTAACCGCTTTCTCAAAGCGAATTACATATGAGCGGCCACCTTTGAAGTCAACACCCAGACCAAAACCTCTGAAAACAGCTGAAATGATACCCAGACCAATAATTACCGATGAAACGGTATAGTATAGTTTTCGACGGGATACGAAATCGAAATCAGAATCGGCAAACAGGTTTTTGGCCCAGGAAGAGCTAAACGACAGCGTCTTACCATTGCGGATGTAGTATTCCAGTAACAGACGTGTAATGAAGATAGCTGCGAATAACGATGTCAGGATACCGATTATCAGTGTTGTTGCAAAGCCCAGAATCAAGCCTGTACCGAAAATAAATAGAACAATACCCGTTAGGAAGGTCGTTACGTTCGAGTCAATAATTGAGGAAAGCGCATTCTGGAAACCATCCGAAACGGCCTGTTTGAACGTCTTACCCAATGCCAGCTCTTCTTTGATACGTTCGAAAATCAGTACGTTCGCATCTACGGCCATACCAATCGACAGTACGATACCGGCAATACCCGGCATGGTTAGTACCGCACCCAATGAAGCCATAACGCCCATCAGGAAGAACAGGTTGACAATCAGGGCAATGTCGGCAATCAGACCCGCGCGATTGTAATAGAACACCACAAAAGCCAGTACCAACAAAATACCGATGATCGACGAGAGTACACCCGCGCTAACGGCTTCTGAACCCAGCGTAGCACCCACCACATTTTCTTCAACAATGTTGGTCGGCGCAGGCAGTTTACCGGCCTTCAGCACGTTGGCCATGTCTTTGGTTTCTTCTACAGTGAAGTTACCCGAAATGCTCGACCGGCCATTAGGGATCTCGTTCTGTACGTTTGGCGCTGTATAAACCAGGTTATCCAGCAGGATAGCTACCGGACGACCTACGTTGGCAGCGGTCAGGTTTTTCCATTTACGGGCACCTTCGGGATTCATGTTCATCGTCACTTCAGGACGGCCACGGTCATCGTAGTCGTTCGACGCTTCGGTAATCACATCGCCTTCGAGTGGAGCACGACCACCGGCTTTTTTCAGGAAATAGATCGACAGGATTTCTTTGCCGTCGGTTGCTTTGAACGTCTTACGATCCCAGGCAAACATGACGTCAGCAGGGAACAGACCTTTTACTTCGGGGGCGTTCAAAACGGCATTCGCACGGGCGGTATCTTTCAAATAAACACCCAGTTGATCCTGTCCAACGGGTAAAAAGAGTTGGGTTAGCGCTGTACCTTGTGCAGCAGCAGCACTCGTGTCGTTTTTAGCTGTCGAATCTTTCTTGCTGCCCTGTGCCAGTTGCGACTCAAGGCTGGATGTTCCTTTTGCGGCTGTTCCGGCGGCAGGAGCCGTAGTTTTCAGAGCGGCTTTGCGAGCGGCTTCCTGGCTTAACAGATAAGCACCCATGCCTTCGAGAGCTGGAGCCAGTTCGCTTAGGCGATACACTTCGGTAAATTCGAGTTTGGCGGCACCAGTCAACAGACGACGAATACGATCCGGATTATCAACACCCGGTAATTCGATCTGGATACGACCCGACCCCGGCAAGCGCTGGATGTTTGGGTTGGCAACACCAAACTTATCGACCCGTGCCTGAATGATCTGAAACGCACGTGTGGTAGCACCGTTTACTTCGTCGTTAAGCAATTTCCGAACCTCGGTATCGGTAGACTGGTAGTTGATTTTGCCCCGGTTGGCACTGGTCGCAAATACGGTTGCCAGTTTAGTGTCTGGAGAAATTTTGCTGAACGCACTAGCGAACAGGTCGACAAAGCTGGTATTACTTGATTTCTGATCTTCAACGGCCTGTTTCAGCGCCTGATTGAATTTAGGGTCGCGGTTGTTGCCCGACAGACTGCGAAGAATGTCGGCAGGCGACACTTCAAGAACAACGTGCATACCACCTTGAAGGTCAAGGCCAAGGCCAAGTTCGCGCTCGGTAACTTCTTGCAGTGTACTGCCAAGGTAAACAGGCTCTTTCCAGAGCGAATCGAGGTAATGTTGTTTTTTCGCTCGATCAACTACGCCCTGCTTGGTTGTCGCGTACGCTTCGGCATCGGCCTTTATGCCCCGCGAGACAAATGTAAACGACAGGAAGTAAATGCAGATGGCTGCAATAACGCCTGTCAGAATGAGAATTCCGGTTCTGTTTTGCATTGGGATACACAGGCTGATGCCCGTGATTTGGCTATAAATTACTAAGGGTGATTAACGAATGGAGTCAGCTCCTGGCGGGCATTGACTCAATGAAAGGAACAGGCAGGCTACTGCGTAGACGCAAATTACAGCCTAAGCAAGTCATTAGGGGGCATTTGTGGCAATATGATGCCCAAATACGTGCTTGAAATACGAAAAATAGAAATGCGGGAGTGTAAAGAAGCGAAGCAGCGGAACGCTTAGCAACAATAAAATCAGAAGCGTTGGCGCTGGTAACAGAAAGGCCGTTTGGCCTGACTCGCCCAGTTGAATTGCGGGTGTCACAACGGCTTCAAACTCAGCCGCGCTTAGTTTGGCCGCTGATGGTACATCCGTTGCTTTACCTGATTTGGCCTGTTCGGTAATAGACTTATGCGCTGCCGGTATCTTTGCCTGAGTCACATTGCCACGGCCCCAAGCAGCTGTAAACAGCAGCAGGGTAGCCAGTGCAAAACTGGAAAGGCGTTGTATGACACGGGTTTGCTTCATATTATTCCTTAGCGGATGACAAATTTCGTACCAATTCCGGAGGAATGCAAATGGATAAGACAGGTTTTAAAGATGAAGCAAGGTATCAATCGAATGACTAAATGGATTTTGATGGTTCGGTAATTGAACACGCTACCAGAGACTATCAGTTGGTGGTTCTCTCATAGACGATCTTATCCGTTGCTACAGGCTAAGGCATATCAGACGGGTTTGTCTAAAACGTGTTTCATCAATCAGTAAACTGACTGGATTATAGCGAAACGTATCTAGTTCTTCAAGGCGGGTTAACATTTAAGAATAAATCTGGTTTTTTGTCTGTACTGCATACGGATAACCAACTGAAAGCATGAAAGAGTTTATCGTAAAACGGGAAATTCGAATCAAGGCAAAACCTGTTGAAGTCTGGAACGCTTTGACCAATCCAGAGAAAACGAAACACTATTTTTTTAACTGTGAAGTTTATTCTGATTGGGAGGTTGGTAGTACTATACGTTTTACCGGACGAATTTTCCTGATTAAAAAAATTGAGCTTACAGGTCAAATCATAAAAATTGAGCCAAACAAGCTATTAAAATATACCTTGACGAATGGAGATAGCGCGGATGAGCTGGATAATTTTTCAACGGTAACCGATGAACTAAGGTATGAAAATGGCGAAACTATACTGACCATTACCGACGACGTTGGGCAAGGAGAAGGGGCCGAAGAACGATATGAACGATCAGAAAAAGGCTGGGACAACATATTGAAAGGATTGAAAGAATTGGTGGAAACAGACAAAAAAGAATAATCTGCTACCTTGCGCCTATGAATCTACACGAGTTTATTCAGTTGGCCCTTGCCGAAGATGTCGGCGACGGCGACCATACTTCCTTATCGACAATTCCGGCTGATGCACAGAAACGTGCCCGGCTGTTGGTTAAAGAGCCGGGTATTCTGGCAGGTGTTGAGGTGGCTCAAGCCATCTTCGCTGAAGTTGATCCGGCCTTTGTGGTAGATGTACTTCTACACGATGGTGCCAGTATCAAACCCGGCGATGTGGTGCTGACCGTTAGCGGTAATGCCCGTAACATCCTTACTGCTGAGCGGCTGGTGCTGAACTGTATGCAACGCATGAGCGGCATTGCTACCCACACCCGCGAGTTAGTCAACTTGCTGGAGGGTACACGGGCAAAATTGCTGGATACCCGTAAAACCACGCCTAACTTCCGTATCTGCGAGAAAATGGCGACTAAAATCGGGGGGGCAGTCAACCACCGGTTCGGCCTTTACGATATGATTTTGATCAAAGACAATCACGTCGATTATGCCGGGAGTATTGAAGCGGCTATTACTAAAGCCGTTACCTATTTGAAGGAAACCGGTCGCCAATTGCGCATTGAGGTAGAAACCCGGAACCGGGCCGAAGTGGAAGAGGTGCTTCGGGTAGGTCAAGTCGATGTCGTTTTGTTAGATAATTTCGCACCTGAAGGCATTCGCGAGATGGTTCGGCTTATCAACGGCAAGTTCGTAACCGAAGCTTCGGGTGGTATTGACGAAACCAATTTGCGGGCCTATGCCGAAACGGGTGTTGACTTCATCTCATCAGGAGCCCTGACCCACCAGATCAAAAGTCTCGATTTAAGTTTAAAGGCATACTAACGGTAAATTTGGAGGTGTCAAACGCTGTAAAAAGCAGTCAAACGCCATATCTTTGAGATATGGCGTTTGACTGCTTTTTACAGCGTTTGACACCTCCAAATTTACCGGTCAGGATTCTCATCAATGCCCAACCTGGGTAACGCAGGGTTCAATACACGCGGAACGACTTTAATACGAAAGACCCGTGTGCCCGCCACGTTGAAATCACATCCATAAAATCCGCGTTGCTTCACGCCCCTGTATACGGCGGTGTAATTAATTTTGGGTGGCCAGTTATTCAGCGCCAGCTCGGCCGTAATGGCATCCACCGCTTTCCGAAGATTTGAGAAGTAAATGACGGTTGGCTCACGCTGCCGTAAAGCTGACAAGGAGCCGACATGTTGAATCGTAACCTCATAGATAATGCGGCCACTTAACCTTAAAATGGGTCCTTTTGGTGTGTTTTCTGTTAAATCATTCATACGTATCAATAATACGAAAAACTATGCGACTATTTTTCAAGACATAAACTATTTTAGCTCGACTGCCGTTTTACCTATAATTGCATCAAGCACACCGCCCGACCGTTGAAAAACGGTCGGGCGTTTTTGTTATAAAACAGATTTTTTGACTAAGTCTGTAGCAAAAAAAGCGTCGACCTGACAGGCCGACGCTTTTTTATGATGAGTGCTTCTCGCTTACTTTTTGTACATCACAGCTTCTACAGCTTGTAACGTCCGTTTCACGTTTGGCAAAATCGCTTCAATGAGTGTAGGCGCATAAGGCAACGGTAAGTCCATGCTGTTGACCCGTATTACCGGCGAATCCAGATAGTCGAACGCGTTGCGTTGAATATTATAAGTCAACTCCGACGAGATAGCCGCCAGTGGCCATGCTTCTTCAACAATAACACACCGGTTCGTTTTCTTCACCGAGTTGATAATGGTAGCATAGTCGATTGGGCGAACTGAGCGTAGGTCGATAACCTCAGCCGAAACGCCTTTTTTGGCTAATTCATCGGCGGCCTGAAGAGCCACTTTCATGATTTTGCCAAACGACACAATCGTTACATCGTTCCCTTCCCGAACTACATTCGCAAGGCCGATCGGGATCAGGTATTCTTCTTCCGGAACCTGGCCTTTGTCGCCGTACATTAACTCCGACTCCATAAAAATAACGGGGTCGTTGTCGCGAATACACGATTTGAGGAGGCCTTTGGCATCGTAAGGATTCGACGGCACGACCACTTTCAGGCCTGAAGTGTTGGCAAACCAGTTCTCGAAGTTCTGCGAGTGCTGCGAAGACAGCATCCCGGCATTACCCGTTGGTCCGCGAAACACGATGGGGCAAGAGTACTGACCGCCCGACATCGACATAATTTTAGCCGCCGAGTTGATGACCTGGTCAATCGCAACGAGCGAAAAGTTAAAGGTCATAAATTCGATGATTGGCCGCAGTCCATTGATGGCTGAACCAACGCCAATACCGGCGAAACCAAGTTCGGCAATAGGGGTATCAATAACCCGCTCCGGTCCAAATTCATCCAGCATTCCCTGACTGACTTTGTAGGCTCCGTTGTATTCGGCGACTTCTTCGCCCATCAGATATACTTTCGGATCCCGGCGCATTTCTTCCGTCATGGCCTCCCGCAGGGCTTCACGGAATTGTATTTCTCTCATAATGAGTGCGTTGATTGCGTTTGGTTGCTCATTCGGACTAGTTTGGTACCTGAATGAGATGGCAGAAAACCGACCAAAATTAGGCAAAATGCCCTGATTCATCAAATAGCAGTTACCCGCTTCTTTTAATACCTGTTTTATGGGTGCTTCTTCCAGACTTAGATAGGCACTTCGTCCGAAGAAAATAATGCTTATAGATGCAACATGTTGCGTCTTTCATTCATCCTTGATAGCAGAAGTTCGCCAGCCGTTAGTCAATAGAAATCGGGCATTGGTCGAAATGTTAAATTTCCATAACGACATATATCCTTGCTTTGCAGACATATAGCTTTGCATCATATTACTCTTCGACCTTGCCCTTTGTTATGAAAAACTTATTCCTGATTTTGTTCTTATTGCCCTCTTTTCTGGCGTTTGCCCAAACACCCCCCGGTCGTATCAGCGGTACGCTTACCGATTCGACCACAACGAAGCCCGTTCCTTTTGCAACAGTTGCTATCCAAACGCTGGATAATAAGCTTATTAATGGGATAACCACCGATGATAAAGGTGCTTTTATGCTTGATAAAATCGCTTTGGGTACTTACAAAGTGGTCATTTCGTTTGTCGGTTATCGAACGAAAACACTTGATAAAATAGCTCTCACCCCCGAAAAACCTGTTATCGATTTAAAACAAATCACGTTTTCTTCCGACAGCCGAAGCCTGAATCAGGTTGATGTAGTTGCGCAAAAGGCACTGGTGGAGGACAAAGGCGACCGGCTGGTATACAACGCTGAAAAAGATGTGTCGAATACCGGCGGAACTGCCGCCGATGTGCTAAGGAAAGTACCCATGCTGACCGTTGATCTGGACGGGAACCTGAAAATGCGCGGGAGCGGCAACATTAAAGTGTTGGTAAATGGAAAGCCATCCAGCATTATGGCCCGTAATCTGGCCGATGCTCTGAAACAGATGCCTGCCAACATTATTAAATCGGTGGAGGTCATTACCAGCCCCGGCGCCAAATATGACGCCGAAGGCTCGGCGGGTGTGATTAACATTATTACCAAAAAAGCCATCAAAGGCACCAATGGAACGGTTAACCTAACAGCGGGTAATATGAACCGTTCGCTGGGTGGCAACCTCAACATGAAAGGTAAAAAACTTGGCCTTGCTATTTCGCTCAATGGGTATCAATACCGAAATATTGGCGAAACATCCAGCACCCGTACGGCGCTGACCGAAGCTGGAGAACCATCCAGTATCTTACAGCAAAGTACCTACCGCGATAACACGGGCACAGGTGGCTATGGCGAAATGAGTCTCGACTACGACCCGGATTCTACAAACCGTATTAATTTTTCGGCTAACGCCTGGGGTGGAAACTTTCCAATGAACAGCACGCTGGATAGTCGCCTGACTAGTCCGCAGGGCGGGGTGTTGCAGGCGTATCACCGCGATATTCAGTTTCGGAATCCGTACGGTAATACGGAGTTTAATCTCGGCTGGACCAAATCATTTAAGAAACCCGGACGCGAATTTTCCGTATTGACTCAATACGCCCGGATGCCTGATAATTATTATTACACGATCCGGCAAACGAGTATGCAGTCTGAAGTGCCGACCTATCTGGAACGCAGTACTAACCTGAGCCGGAACAATGAATACACCTTCCAGGCAGATTATACGCACCCGTTTACGGCCCGCACGAAACATGACACGCTTAATTTTAAATTCGAAGCCGGGGCTAAAACCATTCTGCGCGGTATAGGCAGCGAGTTTGTCGTTGAACAAGCAACCACCGGCCTCGACGCCGATTATATGGTTGACCCGACTCGCTCGAATGATTTCACGTATGATCAGCGGGTTGTGTCAGGGTACACCTCGTTCAAAATGGATACAAAACGCAAATGGAATCTAACGGCGGGGGCTCGCCTGGAGCATACCAGCATTCAGGGCGATTTTGTGTCGACCCAGAGCGCCTTTAGCAGTCAATATCAGAATTTGATTCCAAGTTTTACGATCGCGAAGACACTTAAAGATAAGCACACATTTAAGGTAAGTTACACCCAACGGATTTCACGGCCACTGATCTGGTATCTGAATCCGTTTCGTAACTCCAGCGACCCAAAGAATATTCAGACAGGAAACCCCTTCCTGAATCCCGAGTTAACCCACGCTACCGAATTGTCGTACAGCACTTTTGGCAAAGAAGGTGCCTCATTTAATGCCGCCCTGTTTTGGCGGCAGACCAATAATTCGATTGAGTGGCTATCAACGGTCGATGAGCAGGGTGTGGCCGTGTCTACTCCTCAGAATATTGGTCGCAATGCCAGCTACGGTGCTAACCTGAACCTGTCCCTTCAACCCAACAAGAATTTTAACTTTAGCCTGGGGACAGATATCACCTATGTCGACTTGACAAGCGTTGCGCTTAACCAACGGACAAATGGATGGGTCTGGAGCGTTAGTCCCAATGCATCCTATAAATTGCCTAAAGACGTTACCCTGCAAGCCAACGGCTATGTTGGCTCGGGCTGGATATCGTTGCAGAGCCGTAACTCGGGCTGGTATTATTACGGTTTATCGGCGAAGAAAGAGATGATGGATAAGAAAATCAGTCTGACATTAAACCTCAATAATCCCTTTAACCGGAGTGTACGGATAACCGGGAATCAATTTGCGCCCACCTTCACGGCCCAAAATACATCACTATTTGTCAACCGCTCGGTACGGTTAACGCTGAGCTATAAATTTGGCCAAATGAGTTCAGGTGGTAAACAGAGTAAGAAAATTCGGAATGATGATAGTAAAGGGGGTGGGCAATAGTGGCTGGTCCAAATACGCTATTGTAACATCTGCCGACTTTCGTCAAGCAAGGACCGCTTTTGGTCAATGGACAAGCTAAGCGGCAGTTGTGCGGCCCCGATTAGTCGACGCATAATTTCGACACCCGTAAACCGTTGCCGCAGCGTTTCGTCGAAACCAGCTGGTTTTAGATAGCTGGTCAACACGGTATCTAAAGTCGTTGATGGTTGTTGGGCTATCATCAAATGGGCGATCAGCACACCCAAATCAAACTCAGCGGGGCCGTAGAAACAAAAACCGGGGTCAATTAATTTGATATGACCCTGTTGAGTTTGCAGCCAGCTTCCGGGATGGAAATCGCCATGCAGGAGCGTTTTTGTTGAGGCTGCCTGGTAGGATTGTCCGGATTGGGCAGGAAAACTATCTGCCAGATACACTTGCCCCAACTGACGAACTACTTTTTTTAGTGCCATATCCCGTTTATAGGGGAGGGCTAGTTCGGCCAAACCCGGCTGCACGGTGTCAAGATCGACACTGTTAGCCTGCAAAAAAGGGAAGCTGAAAATTTTTTCATGATTCAACAGCCGCATATCGGGATTGGCAAAGATTGGGTCAGGAACCTGAGTGGTAAAATGATAATGTAGTTCAGACAGGTAGTTGGTCAGCGTTAGCGTATCGGCTTCTGATAAAAATTGATCGGGTTCATAGAGAAACGTATAGTCTCGTACGTTCCCCAGATCTTCAAGGACAAGAATATTATTTTCACGGTCAACGCCCATCAATAAAGGCATCGCACTCGCCAACATAGGAATAGGCTGGATTTCCTGGTAAAAGCGCCCTTCAATAACGGCCCGGTTAGCCGGTGCTGCCAGAGCAGGGTTGGCTTCAAAATACTCTCTGGATTGTTTGATGATTAGCGACCGAAAAGGAGTCGTTACCCGAATGGTGTAATTTAGATTTTCTTTGCCGGGTGTTTCGACAGATGAGATAATTTCCTGATTATCAAGCCAACCAAGTCGGCGCAAGTAGTCTTGTAGGGTAGGCAGTTGTTGAGTATCCAGGTGCATAATCAGTATGCAGTTGAGTTATAGGCTGTGTTAATCTACAAACTATACAGCACTAATGCACACCTTTTTAACGCACGACCGCCAATTTACCCACCAATCCTTCCGAGCCATCCGTTTTAACGACCACGACTAAATAGATGCCCGTTTCGGCCATACGACCCCGGTAGTCCCGAAGATTCCATGTGGCCGTACCTCCCTGCGACCGGGTTTCGTAGACCAGTTGCCCGCCCGCATCAAAGATTTTTACTGTTATATTATCAAGCAAGCCATTGATACCCACGGTACCCGTAAAATCGGGTCGCACCGGGTTTGGGAAGATAGTGAGTTGACTAAGGGTTTCGGCTGGTTCGGTGGCTGGCCCCTGGTAGGAGACCAGGCCGCGAGGCTGGTCAGCGGTTCCGGTTCCTACGAATACCTTTCCACTTGTGGGCTCGATTGCCAATGTCTGAACCGTATTGTTAGGCAAAGGACTATTTTCTGCGGTAAATGTATCGAGCAACTGTGAGCCGTCGGGAGCCACATGATACAGGCCGCTGCGTGTGCCAATCCATTTTCGATTTCCGCCGTCAACGGCAATGGACGTAATAAGCTCATTTGCCAATAGCCGACGCCGGTTTAACAGGGGTGGTTGCGCGTCGATGCTCCCGTCAAATACCCCGGCCGGATTATCGAATACGGTTGGACCAAGATCGGTACCAACCCAGATTGCGCCATTTCGGTCTTTTACCAAAGCGCGGATGCTATTGGTTAACAAACCTCCCTGACCGGAAATGGTGCCTAAAGCAAGACTTCGATTGGCCTGAGGGTCAAAAACGAGCAAACCGCCACCAAGGTCGGGCCGGAGCCATAAAAAACCAGTATCGTCGGGCACAATCTGGACGATGTTCGTTTGGCTAATAGCCGGAAACGATTGAAACTGCCCATCGGCCCGACGTACGTGCAGGGTAGCCTGCTGCGTATTGGCGCGCCCGGTGGTTAGCCATAAATTTCCGTTAGTATCCGTTGCTAAACTGGTAATAAACGGGCTGATTGTAGCTGGTAAGGTTACGAGTGTGAGCGTTTGCCCGTCGGTCTGGCTCCAGAGACCTCCACCAAAATTGCCCAGATACAGTTTTTGTTCTGCCGGGGAGTAAGCCGCCGAATTAAATCCGCGCGTTATTCCGGTTGTTGAACTGGTTGTCCAGCGTTGGTTAGGTACGGAAAACAGATCGACGGGCGACTGATTAGCCGCAAGCGTAGTTGTTTCCTGCGGACCATTTGGTAAAGCCACCACCGTTTGTGGGTACGCGTATACTTGAGCAAACTGGTCGCGTGTTGGCCCTTCGGGGGCAATACGCTGAAAAGTGCCGGAGTTGGTAGTCAACAAACCATTCTGCGTATCCGCGACCCAAAGCGTATTCCCATCGGCAACAACCTCGCGTGGATCGGTCAGTAGTAAGCCGGTGAATGTGCCCGTTCCATCTAGTGTTATGGCCTGATTTGTCGCTAAAATTAGGCTCGATGGTCCCGTAAATTGCCTGATAATTGGATTTGTGAGCGATTGCGTGAGCACCCATCGGCCTTGTTGTCGCTCATAAATTCCCTGCCCATTGACCGTTGCGGATAATCGCCCCAGATTAACCGCAATCGACTCGGTTTGCAGGCCGGGGGCGGTAACGAGTTTCCAGTTTGCAGGGTCAACAATATTGACATTGGTTGCGAAACGAATTGCCCGAAGCCGTCGTCCGGACTCGGTCTGAACGAGAGGGGCGGTTAGCGCATAGAGACTATCGGTAGTAGCGGCTGTCTGAAAAATGGGCAGCGGTGTGCCATCTGCCCGTTGACTGAAATACGTATCCCGAATTTCGTCTTTTACTAAATCCAGCACAACAAGACCGAAATCGGTGCTGAGGTAGGCTGTCGTTCCAATGCGGTTGATGTGATTAATTCCTCGTGCACTGGGTAGTGATGAGGCTGTTACAATCGTATTGATATTGGTAACGGAACCTGGTTCACCCGTGCTAGTAAGGTTCAGAAGGTCAAGATTGCCGCTTCGATAGGCAATGAGCATCCTTTTCTGATCGGCGAGGTAGAGCAATCGACTGATGCCAACGCCACTCAAACCCTGTTCTTTGCCAACGGTTGTGGTTTCATGGGTGGTTTTGTCGTAATAGAAAAAACCATTTTGAGTAGACGCGTAAACGATGTTGCCAACAACAGCCACCGATTGCCCTGACTGATAACTAACGTGCGTTTGCCAAATCCCAATCTGGGCGAATGAGGAATGGTGAATGATGAATGGTAAGAATAGAGCGAATAAGTAATACCATAAGATTGACGGTAATCTCTTCCACACTACCCTTTTTTTAAATAAATATTTATTACAAATCATACATCATACATCATACATCATACATCATTATTTACGTCCTCATACGCCCATTCTTTCTGTCCGGCGTTGTCGCCAAGGTTAAAACACCGTCGGCAGCGGGCTTCGTAGCTATCGGTTTCGCCTAAAAGCACACGGTCCTTTGAGGGTACCAGCCGATAGGAGTATTGAGCTATATCGCCACAAATCACGCAAATGGCATGAACTTTAGTGACATATTCTGCGATACTCATTAGTTGAGGCATACACCCAAACGGCTGCCCGGAAAAGTCCATATCCAGCCCGGCAACAATAACGCGTTTGCCCTGATTGGCCAGCGAATTACAGGCATCCAGGATGTCTTTATCGAAAAACTGGGCCTCATCTATGCCAACCACATCACAATTACCGGCTAAGGTTAACATTTGGCTCGCTGTTTGTATAGGGATAGAATGAATTGTTAGCGCTGAGTGTGAAACGATATTTTCTTCGTGATAGCGCGTATCCAGGGCAGGTTTAAAAATTCTGACGTTCAGCTTCGCAATTCGGGCACGAGTAAGCCGACGGATCAACTCTTCAGTCTTACCCGAGAACATCGAGCCACAAATAAGTTCAATCCAGCCAGTACGCAGATGGGGCGGTTCGCGTCGTCGGGAAGGTTCAATAAACATATTGGGTTGGTCGGTAAAATAGACTATACAGGCAGGCCCCAAAATAATTAACGGTTTACCATGACAAATCGAAATGAATATTGTTTCATTTATCCACACGGTTTGCCCGTTGTGGGATTAAATCATGGTGCGCAGCCCGCTGCATTTGATTTCTTCATTGACAACAATCGGTTTGTAGCCGAAAGTTATATATTTACAAAACAAAGGCTTTTCCTAATGTCGAACAAGTTTAACGCCAACGCCCTTACGGAATACAGTAAATCCTATGCCCGTCGAATCGCATCGGATTTTTACCAGCAACATGCATCCATCAATGGCCAGCAGATTCTATCACTGACGCCTATTAATCAGATTAATCTATTCATAATTAGTAGTTTATCCGACAAATGGCAGGCCGATGCAGCGAAATTTCGCAGTCCTTATTTCGACTTCAAAGATGCCGACGTTGAAGAAGCTTTACGAAATTTTATGAACGTGGTATCGCAGCATATTTCGGTTCGGAGGGAACATCTCGAACCGTTATTAGCCGATGCCACGCGCCGGGCTATCATCATGATTTTCGATCCTCGGGCTTATTTCGATGACATGCTGCGCAGCCAGCCCGAGTTTACACTTACAGCCGACGTACTCAGGCAAATGGTGCGATACACGAAAATTAACCAGTTTATTCCGACGCACATCATGCAGCGAATGAACGGTAAACCGTTCGTGTATGTCAATCAGGCGTTGGGTTTTCTGGACGAAGCGTTGACGCAACGGGGTCACGATCTGGAGCATTACGATAAATTCGTGGCTCTATTCTCGGAGAAACTCCCTATGGATGTGTCGGCTCTACTACGGAGCCATGTTCCCGACACAATTCCTGGGACGCCTTTGCGGTCTTTTTTCGATACCGCTACCGAAACCAGCATTCCTCCAGCGCCCTTAGTGGCTACGGAAAGCGTAACGCTCGACTTAGAACAGGCCAACCCGTTACCTGTTCCGGTACAGGAATATCCTGCAAGTTCAGGTTTTGAGCATGCAACCGACAATTCAATCTCGGGCGGTGCTTTGTTTCTCAAGGATAGTGCCGGGCCGGACCCTGTTTCGCCCAGTAGCCAGCCATCACAGGTGGAGGTCAACGACATAGCGCGGGCAGTTGTAACAGAAATGTCAGCACCCGAGATTTCTATTGACACGCAGCCCACGTTGAACGATACATTACGGGAAAGTACGCCAGATGAACCCGCTACGGTAGCCGAAACATTCAACCGCGCACCCATCGAGAGCGTGGCCCGTAGTATTTCGCTGAACCAGAAATTTCGATTTATCAACCAATTGTTCAACGGGAACGCCAGTGCTTATAATCAGGCCGTTGAAGAAATTGATACCCTGAATAACTACGGTCAGGCGCTTGATTTGATCTCTTACCGCTATGCTTCGCAGTATCTGTGGGATATGAGTAGCGACGAGGTTAGTGAATTGGTTGAGATTCTAAAACGCAGGTTTGCGTAAAAATTTTTAGTATGATTTGTTTCCTCAGCTATGAACCACAAAGGTGGTTCATAGCTGAGGAATTTTTTATCCTTATGCGGTATGTATCCCTTTGTTGATTAGTGTATCTTTTGCGATGTGTATTCGTCTAACATCTTGTTAAGTTCACTTGACTGAGACGGGTTTTGCGAATCGTTTATGTATTTACACTTTTAGGATGGCTATCTTTTGGACCTGTTTTTGCTCAAACCGGTAGCCTTTCGTATCGAAACATCGACCAATCGGCCGATGCCATAAGCAAGCATTTGCAGGATCTTTTTCCCGTACAAACCGAAGGCATCGATTATCAAGCGGTCTACGATGCCCTAACGCAACTCTACGCTAATCCGCTCGACCTGAATGCTGCCACCCGCGACGAACTCGAAGCCACCTACCTTCTTTCCCAAAGGCAGTTGAGTAGTCTGGCAGCTTACCGCACTGAATTCGGCGATTTGTTATCGATTTATGAACTTCAGGCTATACCTGATTTTGACTTGTCGACGATTCGGCGATTGCTGCCGTTTATGACAGTGGCCGGTAGTAAAGGGCTGTTCGGCGCGATGGCCACACCAACAGACAATTACCTGATCGTGCGCTATGAACAGCTTCTTGAACAACAAAAGGGCTTTTCTGAAGCCATGCCAGATAAGAAAGGGAGCTTCCCAACCCGGTATATGGGTGGCCCCGGCCAGTGGTATGTTCGTTATCGATATAGTCGCCCACGGGCGTTTAGCATTGGGTTAACGATGGAGAAAGACCCTGGTGAAACTATGGGATGGCAACCAGCATCACGCCGATATGGTATCGATTACGTGTCGTTTCATGCGCAGATACAAAACCGGGGTAAGTGGCGAACGATAGTGATTGGTGATTATCAACTGCAAACAGGGCAGGGGCTGGTGCTGTCGGCGGGTTTTGTGCTGGGTAAGAGTTCCGAAACCGTACAAACCGTTCGTCGCCCTACGCTGGGTGCCCGGCCTTTTACATCACTTACGGAGTACGGTTATTTTCGGGGAGCCACCGCTACATATGCCATACGTCCAACGCTCGACTTAACCCTTCTGGTGGCCCGTAACCGGCGCGATGCCAATACATCCACCGATAGTTCAGATGTTGGCACGGTTGCTACCTCCCTGCAAACATCAGGATTGCACCGCACGCCATCTGAACTCGACGATCAGGGTAGTTTACTGGAAACCACCGTTGGAGCACACTTGCTCTATCATAATCGCCAGCAAGCTCAACTTGGTCTAACGGTTCTGCAAACTACCTTCGATACATTCTTACAACGACGTGATCTGCCCTATAACCAGTATGAATTTACCGGGAAGCACAACCTTGTTGTGGGCGTTCATGGTGGGTATATCCGGCATAACTGGAATCTCTTTGCTGAGTTAGCCCGCAGCGGTGGCTCGGCAACGAATTCGGGCGGGGTGGGTGCCGTGGGCGGGGCGCTGGTTAGCCTGTCGAAAACGGTTGATTTATCCGTTGCCCTACGGCATTATGACCGCAATTTTCATAGTTTTTATAGTAATGGATTTAGCGAAGGCACACGCACAATTAACGAATCAGGGGCGTATCTGGGACTAAAATACACGGTTTATCGAAAGGTGACGTTGGGTGGTTTTGTTGACTATTTCAACTTCCCGTGGTTGAAGTACTTGATAGATAAACCATCGAAAGGATTTGATTACTTGCTACAGGCACGCTACACTCCGAATCGAAAAACTACTTTTTATGCGGTTTATCATGAGGAGCATAAGCAAAAAAACCTCACTATTGGTAAAGACAAAGCGGTGGTTGGGACAACACGTCGGAGTTATTTACTAAATGCTGAGTATTCACCCCTGCGCCGACTATCGTTACGGTCGAGAGTGCAATGGAGTGGCTTTCGTTACGCCGGGCTATCGCTTTCGCGCGGTTTTGCCATTGTGCAGGATGCTACACTGGATTTCAGGCGGCTGAGTCTGAGCGGGCGGGTGGCCCTGTTCAGTACGGATGATTACGATAGCCGGCAATATGTTTACGAGCGCGATGTGCTCAATGCGTTTTCGTTCCCGGCCTACTTTGATCGGGGCGTTCGACATTATATACTGGCGCAGTATAACCTGAGCCGGCATTTGGATGTCTGGGTTCGCTGGGCCAGAACCGGCCTCACAAATCAGGATACGGTTGGGTCCGGTCTTGATCAGATCGATGCGTCCCACAAGTCAGAAGTAAAGGTTCAGGCCCGATGGCGCTTCTGAGCAAACCATTTTCGAAAGTAGTATCTTTACAAAGACGAACGATTGTGACGTTGGGTAGTAGTCCTATTTACTAATCAAATCAGTTTCGTTCTGACCTATCTGCAAACCAGCAACGTTTTATGGGCTTAATCAAACCAATCGGCACCCTTGACCGAAACATCTCGAAGACAGAAATTGTCAAATTAGCCAATGATCACGCGCACCAGATAATCGAGAGTGGCACCTACGACTTACTCAAGACCTACGTCGAGATGAAGCGGTATGAGTTGTACATAAAAACTATTATCAACAAACTCAAAGCAATTTCGACTTTGCAGGCTCAGGTGATGCGTGAAGACGATCAAAATCCGGTTCAGGCTGGAGAAATCGGCTCTCCACAAGCCAATCTGTCTACCCTAACCCCATTAGACAGCGACGAGAATTATGTTGATGAACAGGCTGTGGTACGTAAAAATACCATTCATTATGCCAGTGCCAGCGTTCAGATTACGAAGAAAAAGGTCTATGATTTTACACAGGATGCCGAGTGGCAACGCTTAACCACCAGTATCACCCAGTTGAAAGCGGAACTGAAACAGCGTGAAGAGTTTCTGAAAAACCAGGCAGATACACCCGTTCAACAAAGCGAGAATATTATGATACGGCTTTAAGCTTACCCCTTCGACATTTCACGAATCAGCTTATTCGCGTTAATAAACTCGTTTAGTTCTTTTACATGCGATTCTGTGAGCGTGTCGCTATTGCCCTCCCAGAGTTTATTGCCTTCGTAGAGGAACATAATTTTCTCGCCAATCTCCATCATCGAGTTCATGTCGTGCGTAATCACCACAGTCGTGATCTGAAACTCATCGGTAATTTCTGAAATGAGCTGATCGATCTTGATCGACGTTAAGGGGTCAAGGCCAGAGTTTGGCTCATCGCAGAACAAATACTTCGGGTTCAACACAATGGCACGGGCAATACCAACTCGTTTTTTCATTCCCCCACTAATTTCCGACGGCATCCGGTCGCCTGCATTTTCCAGCCCGACACGACGAAGGCATTCCTGCGCCCGGTCCACTTTTTCGCTTTCCGATTGTTCGGTGAGCATATCGAGCGGAAAGCGAACATTTTCCAGTACAGTCTTCGAGTCGAATAAGGCCGATCCCTGGAAAAGGACCCCCATCTCGCGTCGAATCGCTTTTTGTTCGTTCAGATTACTGGTCAGGAAGTTACGGCCATCGTACGTCACCTCCCCTGAATCGGGGGTGATCAAGCCAATCATGCATTTCAGTAATACACTTTTACCGGTGCCGCTACCACCAATAATCAGGCTCGTATCTCCCGGTTTGAAGCTACCGTCGATACCCGCCAGTACTTGTCGGCCGTTGAATGATTTCGTTATGTTTTTAATGTCTATCATAATAAAGAGCGAAAGAGCGAAAGAGCGAAAGAGTGGTAGGCGAATTAACGTTCGCTCATTCACTCTTTCGCTCTTCCACCTTTATTTACGTGAGTAATAACTGCGTCAGAACGAAGTCGGCGGCTACGATGGCGATGCAACTGTTTGTAACGGCGGAGGTTGACGCTGCTCCTACTTCAAGGGCTCCACCGCTCACGTTATAGCCCTGATAGGCCGAAATGGTCGAAATGAGAAAGGCAAATACGGTTGTCTTAATGAGGGCGAACGCAATGCCAAACGGTTTGTAGTCGAAGCGTAGACCAGAAATATAGTCTTCCGATGAAATTACCCCCGCCAGCGTTCCGGCGATATAACCGCCCAGAATAGCCAGAAAGGCGGCCATGATGACCAGAAGCGGAAACATCAGGACCGAGGCTATTACTTTGGGCAGAATAAGATAAGAACTTGAGTTAATGCCCATCACTTCCAGCGCATCGACCTGCTCGGTAATACGCATAGTACCTAGCTCACTGGCAATGTTTGACCCAACTTTACCCGCCAGTACAATACACGACAGCGTTGGGGCCAATTCCAGAATAGAACTGTCGCGCACGATGAGGGCAATTATATATTTTGGTACAAAGGGGTTTGTCAGGTTATAAGCCGTCTGGACACAGGTAACGGCACCGATAAATATATTGACCAGAGCAACGATAAAAATAGACCCGACGCCAATTGACGTACATTCATTCAGAATGAGGCCCATATAAACGCTGAGTTTTTCCCGATTGCGGAAGAGGGTGCCTAAAAAAATAAAGTAACTGCCTATTCGTGACATAAAAGCGTGTAGAAAAACATTTGGATCAATAAGTAGAGATCCTGTTAGTATCCATTCGGGAGAACCGCCATAAAGATAGAATGGTTTCTAACGTAACTTGCGGCATAACTTATCCTGTTCTTAACTGGTTTTTAAAATGAAGATGGGGTGGCTTTTAGAGGCTAACACAGATTCGATTTAGTCTATGAATTCATTGATTGTTGTAACTGGTGGTTCTAAAGGAATTGGCCGAGCTATTGCCAACCGATTTGTGGCCGAAGGATTCGATGCAGTTGTTTGCGCCCGTTCTGTTGACGGTATCCATGAGCCGGGATTGTTGCCCATTGCCGCCGACCTTTCCACCCGCGCCGGTGTCAATACCCTGCTTGACTACATTCAGTCGCTGAATCGGCCTGTCGATGTGCTGGTCAACAATACCGGCATATTTCATCCGGGCCAGATTCACAACGAAGCCGAAGGTACGTTTGAACAACTTATGAACACGAACGTAGCCAGTGCTTACCACCTCACCCGTGGGCTGGTAGGCGATATGATTACCCGTCGGAAGGGGCATATCTTTATGATGTGTTCTACGGCCAGTATAACGGCCTATACCAATGGGGGCTCGTATTGCATCTCCAAATTTGCGCTACTCGGTATGAGTCGCGTTCTGCGTGAAGAATTAAAGCCGCATGATGTAAAAGTGACGGCTATATTGCCTGGGGCCACCCTTACGGATAGCTGGGCGGGTTCGGGTTTGCCCGAAGAACGCTTTTTAAAGCCCGACGATGTGGCCAACAGTGCCTGGGCAGCTTATTCATTATCGAAAAGTGCAGTGCTGGAAGAAATACTTATCCGGCCGCAATTGGGGGATATTTAGAACCAATAGAGGCCCGATTTTGTCGGTAAACCAAATGGCCTGTTGGTAACAAATGCCTAACGACTACTGACTTTTTGTATCTTGCGTCCGATTTATCTATTCCTGACCTGCTAACTGTTCACAACTAACTGACTATTATTACGAATGGCTTCCGTTGAGTATTTGGGTATTGACGTCGGCGGCACGAACGTCAAAATGGGTATTGTTGATGCCAATACCGGTAAAATCTCTAATTTCTATAGCCACGACACCATCAGTTGGCGGGAATCGGGACACTTTGTTGAGCGTTTTGGCGACGCAGTTGCGTTGCAGCTACTGTCGAATAAAGATGTAAAGAAAGTGGGTATCGGTTTGCCGGGCATGCTTAATCGGGAGCGTACTGTTCCGCTCGAAATCACGGCTATTCCCGAAATCAACGATGTTCCAATGGTGGATTTGTTGAGCAAACGCTTTGTGGGTATCCAGTTTTTTCTGGCCAATGACGCAAACGCAGCAGCTTTGGGTGAATATTATTTCGCTGAAGAAAAAATTACTGAAAACTATATTTTCATCACGCTTGGAACGGGTGTTGGTGGAGCGGCTATCATTAACAAGAAAATTTTTACGGGCGGAGATGGCAACGCCATGGAGCCCGGTCATATTCCATCCCGGAATGGCCGGGTGTTGGAACGCAACATCGGCAAGAAAGAATTGCTCGATTTAGCCAATTTACGACGTAAGGAATTTAAAGGCGAAACGCACCTTGCCGATGACGATAGCATTTCGACAACAGGTCTGGTAGCGGCTGCTGCCGAAGGTGATGAATTAGCCCTTCAAATCTGGACCGAAGTAGGCGAAATGCTGGGTGAAGGGCTGGCTTCACTAATTAAAGTACTGGATATAAAACAGGTACTAATTGGTGGAGGGTTGTCTGCATCCTTCGATTACATTCTGCCAGCGGTTAACAAAACGCTCGAATACTGGCTCAATGATTATTATAAAAACGGATTGAGCATCAAGCGGGCCACTCTCGGAAACGATGCCGGACTACTTGGAGCCGCTTCGCTTTGTTTCGAATAAAGGAAAAAGGGAGTAAAGGGAATAGGGGGAAGAAAGAAACTAAAAGGAAATTACTCAGCGCGAAGTTTTCCCTTTAGTTCCTTTCTTCCCCCTATTCCCTTTACTCCCTTTTTCCTTCAGATAACATTTACTTCTGGCGATATTGTTACGCCGAATTTATCATGTACAGATTCCTGCACCTTTTTGGCAAGCAACAGAATTTCGTCGCCGGTAGCATTGCCGTAGTTGACTAAAACCAACGCTTGTCTGGCGTGCACGCCCGCGTCGCCGGAACGGTAGCCTTTCCAACCCGCCTGCTCGATAAGCCAGCCCGCCGGAATTTTCACCACATCGTCACCCATTGGATAGCCGGGTAAGTCTGGATGTTGGTCTTTTAGGGTATCGAACTGAATTTTTGGAATTTCTGGATTTTTGAAGAAACTTCCTGCATTACCAATTTGCGATGGGTCGGGAAGTTTACTTCGCCGAATGCGGATAACGGCTTCGCTGATGGCCTTTATAGACAATCTGTCATCCGACACGCCCATCTCGGTTAACGTTTCCTGAATGGCGCCGTAACGAGTGTGAAAGATTGGGCGCTTGTTCAACTGAAATGTAACACTTGTGATAATGTACTGCCCTTTTAAATCCCGTTTAAACACACTTTCCCGATAGCCGAATGCGCATTCGGCATGCGTAAAGGTCTTTCTTTCACTTGTCAGTATATGAACGGCGGTAAGTGATTCGAAGACCTGCTCCAGTTCAACGCCGTAAGCCCCAATGTTTTGCATAGGTGCTGCGCCCACTGTGCCTGGAATAAGCGCTAAGTTTTCCATACCAGCGTAACCACGTTGAACGCAAAACTGAACTAACTCATGCCAGTTAACGCCAGCCCCGGCCGTTATGTAAATATGGTCGTCGTCTTCACGAGAGACGTTTATCCCTTGGATAGCAACTTTTACAACCAAGCCATCAAAATCATGGCAGAGTAATACATTGCTGCCTCCGCCGAGTATAAGCTTGGGCTGGTTGATGAAATCGGTTAGTTGAAGTACTGTTTTAAGGTCATCTTCATTCGCAACCTCAACCCAATACCGAGCGTTGGCGTCAATTCCGAACGTATTATGTGGTTTGAGCGATACGTGGCTTTGTATATTTAGCATGTACTGGTATGCGTAGTAAGTGCCCAAAATTAACCAAAATCCGGGATGGGTTTATAAGGATTATACTTCGTTTGAGTTAATGCGAAGACAAATGGTTATTTTTGCCCTTAAATGTAAGGATGGCTATGCGTTTCCGATCGGGAGAAGTTATTGTATTGGGGTTAATGCTTATGACAGGTTGTGCCAGTAGTCGAACGACTACGTCGGCTGTTGATTACAATAGTTATAACGAAGACTTATCATCAACGCGGCCTGTTTACAATGCTGCCCCGGCGGTTGCGCCTACAGCTCCTGCAACGGTTACAACACCCGCTATGCCCGTAACGACTCCCCGAAGAACTGATACGCGCAAGCCCAGCATGCCTGTAGAAGCGCTTCACATAAACCGTCGGCTCGATATGGTATTGGATACCATTGCTACGCAGAATCGTTCTATACGGTATGCCCCCGGCTTTCGTATTCAGGTATATGTGGGTACGGTACGCAAAGAAGTTGATGACATCAGGTTGTTAATTTCTCAGAACTTTCCTGAGTTGAGCCCTTATCTGAGTTATAACCTGCCAACTTACAAACTGAAAATTGGTGATTTTATGCGTCGGATGGATGCCGAACGATACTATGCATCAGTGCGACGTTTGATTGGGTCAGCCCAGTTGCAAGCCGATAAAGTTGACATTCGAAGGAGCCTGTTAATAAAATAAATTAGTTGTGTATCGCACAATAATTTTTGCGATGTTACCTTTAAGTGCTACTAAAGATATTAGGTTTGTTATTTTACTATAAGTGTATATTATGAAAAAAGCGTTAGTTACCGGAATAACCGGACAAGATGGTGCCTACCTGACTGAACTGTTGCTGGAAAAAGGATATGAAGTGCATGGCATCAAGCGTCGGAGTTCGCTTTTTAATACGCAACGGATTGACCACCTGTATGAAGACCCGCACGAAAAAAATGTGCACCTTAAACTTCATTACGGTGATCTGTCTGATTCTACTAATATAATTCGTATCATTCAGGAAGTACAGCCCGACGAAATCTACAATCTTGGTGCTATGTCGCACGTACGGGTCAGTTTCGATGAGCCAGAGTATACTGCTCAAGTAGATGGAATTGGTACGCTTCGTATTCTGGAAGCGGTTCGACTACTCGGCCTGACCGAGAAAACCCGTATTTATCAGGCCTCAACGTCTGAGCTATATGGTGGTGTTCAGGGGCATGCTCAATCAGAAACGACTCCATTCTATCCACGCTCGCCCTACGCCGTAGCTAAACTATATGGCTATTGGATTACGGTCAATTACCGCGAGGCCTATAACATGTTTGCCTGTAATGGTATCCTGTTCAACCACGAGTCGCCATTGCGTGGCGAAACCTTTGTGACACGCAAAATTACACGCGCTGTATCACGTATTGGTCTGGGACTACAGGATAAAGTATACCTGGGTAATATGGATTCCCTGCGCGACTGGGGTCATGCCAAGGACTATGTTGAGGCAATGTACCTGATCCTGCAACAGGAGAAGCCTGAAGATTTTGTAATTGCTACAGGTGTTACAACCACTGTTCGTGATTTTGTACGGATGTCATTTGCCGAAATTGGTGTTGAACTGGAGTTTACCGGCGAAGGTGTTGATGAAGTAGGGACAGTTAAAAGTGCAACAAATCCAGACTTCGCGGTTGAAGTAGGTAAAGCAGTGGTAGCGGTTGATCCGCGCTACTTCCGCCCAACAGAAGTAGACCTGTTGCTTGGTGATCCAACCAAAGCGATGTCAAAACTGAACTGGAAGCCAAAGTATGACCTTCCTGCTCTTGTAAAAGACATGATGACTTCTGATATCAACCTGTTCCGTCGCGATCAGCTTCTGGCTAATAGCGGCCACCAGGTGCTGAACTACTTTGAGTAAGAAAAATAGTCAGCAAATCGATAAGTATCTATACGTGCGGTCGGGTTTGAGAACCCGACCGTTTTTTTGTCTGTTATCTACACAAAAAAGCGTCGGGTTTGAGAACCCGACGCCACTAATTAACTTACTAACTTATCAACTCTTATACGGGCACAGCGTAATAATACATCCGTGAACTGTTGGGGTACATCCCGATCAGCATCAGGCCTTCGCCTTCTTTTACTGACGCCATGATGGCTTGAAGATCTTTCGTCGTTTTAACGTTCTTGCCGTTCGCTTTCACGATGATAAACCCTTCTTCAACATCCGTCTCTGCCAGTTTGCCATCAATGATTTTCTTTACCCGAACACCACCCGTTACACCTAGTTGCTTGGCTTCCTGTGCGGATAAATCCTCGAAGCTGGCGCCCAGATTGCTCAACGATGTAGTGGCCGCTGTAACGTCGGTTTTTTTGATCACATCCCGACCACCATTCCGATTGCGAAGTTCAACTTTAACGTCGCGTTCGCTACCGTCGCGGTTAATCGTAACATTCACTATATCACCTGGCCGACGACGACCAATGATTTCACGCATTTGAACATCAGAATCCAACGGCTGACCTTCCATCTTAACGATAACGTCGCCTTTTTTCAGGCCAGCGGCTTCGGCAGCACCTTTTTCAACAACGCTATCAATATAAATACCACGACCTAATTTCAATCCTTTCTCTTTTGCTATCGTGCTGTTCAACTCGATAGGCAAAATACCGATATAGCCGCGTTGTACATTACCATACTTAAGCAGGTCGGACGATACTTTTTTAACCAGCGATACAGGTACAGCGAAACCGTAGCCGCTATAATATCCCGTGGCCGAGGCAATAGCCGAGTTTATACCGACTAATTCGCCACGAAGGTTTACCAAAGCTCCACCCGAATTACCTGGGTTGATGGCGGCATCCGTCTGAATAAAGGCTTCCAAGGGCATATCCGTTGCCTGTTTGTCAGTACGTCCTTGCTGACGTTGCGCATAATCCTGCTCCAGAATCCCGATTTTACGGCTCTTCGCACTTACGATACCGGCTGTTACCGTCGATTCCAGATCAAGCGGATAACCGACAGCCAACACCCATTCACCTAATTTCAATGCGTCAGAATCGCCCAGTGTGATAGCTGGCAGGTCTTTAGCATCTACTTTGATAACGGCTAGATCTGTGAGAGGGTCAGTACCAATTACTTTAGCTTTGAAACTCCGTTTGTCGGTCATAATCACTTCCACTTCGTCAGCATCCTGAACAACGTGGTTGTTGGTTACGATATAGCCGTCTTTGCTAATAATTACACCCGATCCTGATGCCTGACCCTGTTGACGGCGAGGTTGCCGCTGACCGCCGAGTTCGTCGCCAAAAAACTCCCGGAAAATATCAGGGACCTGTTGTTGGCGCACCGTCCGGGTCATTGTCGTGCGAATATGAACGACCATTGGTGTTACAGCTTCTGCTGCAGTAGAGAAGTCGCCAGGTACGGCAGAAGGCCCGCCCGGCATTGATGCCAGCCGTCCCGTAATCGCCTGTATTGGCGATGATTCGTTAAAAATTACATCCCGGTTGTTGAAGCCCAACAGGTTGTAAGCAGCCAACGTTACAACACTCGACAGGAGTGCCATTAACGCCAATAATTTCCAGTTGCTTTTCATAATTAATGGGAAAATCTAATTGCTTTCTTTTTGTGTTAGCGGCAGAGGTTTCTGTCTGATACTATAACGGAAAGTAACTTCCGAAAAATCCGATCTATGTGCGTCCTTAACAAAATTTAACAAGGGTTTGTTAACGAGATTTGAAGGTAATAAAAAGCCCGTGAGAACTACACTCATCACTCATCGGGCTTTTTCGTTTGCGATCTATACACTCAATCAGCCACCTATTTCGATCTGGCGCGGAGGCTTCACTTTAGCCTCTTCCCGTTTTGGTACATCAATTTTCAGAAGTCCATCAGCATAGGTTGCCTGAATGCGGTCGGCATTTATTGATGTGGGTAATGTAAACGTCCGCTGAAACGAGGAATAGCTGAACTCCCGGCGGGTATATTTCTCGTTACCTTGTCCGGGTTCATCTTTCTGCGTTTCCTGATAGGCCGAGATTGTAAGATTATTATGGTTCAGGTTGAGTTTGAAATCTTCTTTCTTCAGGCCTGGTGCCGCGACCTCAATACGAAACCCATCCTGATGTTCCAGTACATTGACCGCTGGAACGCTGGTCAGGCCTGAGGTGGTGTTGGTGTTGAAAAACTCGTTCATGTCGCGACCGAATAGGTTCTCGATCAACGACGGCAAGTGGTTGTTCGTGCGCATTAACGGATTCATGACTATCGTGGTTTTAGGTTTGAAAATACGTTAACAAATTCTGATAACTATTTTTCAAACTTTATGCCAGTTCTTGCGTCAGGTCAGATGCAGTTATTTTGTCATTCTACAGCCAGGGGCAAGACACGTTTATCTGTCAAAATGACGTATAGGATGCTAAAATGACCTATTCTACGCTTGCAGAGGAATCGTCTATGAAGGAAAGAAAACGAGGAAATGACACGACTACTTTATAGCCAGTGTCTCAAATGCCTTTTCGGCGGCAGCCTGTTCGGCTTTTTTCTTGCTGTAGCCACTGCCCGTTGCAAAGGGCTCATCATTAATAAATACCTGCGAAATAAACTCCCGGAAATGACTGTTACCTTTCTCCGAGACAATCTCGAATCGAATCTCTTTACCGTCGCGCTGAGCCCATTCAATCAGGCGACTCTTGTAGTTGCCGTTGTTTTGAACAACAGACTCAATATCGTAGTGGGCCAATAATTCTTTTAGAATAAATCCACGGGAGAACCGGAACCCCTTGTCCAGATACACAGCGCCAACCAGCGCTTCGAGGGCGTCGCCGTACATAGACGTGCGGGCCGGTAAACTACGCGTCCGGCTTCCGTCGTATTCAATGAGTTGATCGAGGCCAATTTTACGGGCAATGCCATTCAGGGTCTCGCGGTTTACAATGCGCGAGCGGACTTCTGTCAAAAAACCTTCGTCTTTGTAAGGATATTTTTTGAAGAGAAACTCGGCGATAACCATACCCAGCACCGCGTCGCCCAAATACTCAAGCCGTTCGTTCGATTCCCGAAACCCTTCGATAGCTGTGGCTTTTGAGGCCGATGTGTGGCGTAGGGCCAGTTGATACAAGCCCAGATTAGATGGGCGTGCGCCAATAATATGGGCGATTGAGCGACGCAGATTCTTACGTGGATCAGCGTTGCCAGACCGGAACCAGTCGAGAGGGTTAAATAAACTACGCGGCAGAGCGATTTGCACGACTCAGCTAAGTTTTCGGAAAATAACGATGGCGTTATGCCCACCAAATCCAAACGCATTACTCATCACGGTTGTTATCGAGCGTTTCTGCGCCGTGTTGAACGTCAGGTTAAAGCGGGAGTCTATTTCGTCATCGTCGGTGAAGTGATTAATCGTTGGGGGAACAAGTTGATGTTCCATCGCTTTAATACACGCAATGGCTTCTACAGCGCCCGCTGCACCCAGCAAGTGGCCCGTCATTGATTTGGTCGAGCTGATATTCAACTTAAATGAATGCTCGCCGAACAACTGATTAATGGCCTTTAGCTCCTGTGGGTCGCCAATGGGCGTTGAGGTGCCGTGTGTGTTAATGTAGTCGATTTCCTCCGGAGCGATGCCTGCATCGTTCAGAGCGTCCTGCATAGCCAAAAAAGCACCCAGCCCATCGGGGTGAGGAGCCGTAATGTGATAGGCATCTGATGACATTCCGCCCCCGATCAATTCGGCATAAATTTTGGCTCCGCGTGCCTGAGCATGCTCGTACTCTTCCAGAATCAGGGAACCGGCCCCTTCTCCCAGCACAAAACCATCCCGATCCTTATCGTAAGGCCGGGAAGCTGTTTCTGGCGAATCATTGCGCTCTGATAAAGCGCGATTGGCGTTGAAACCGCCAATGCCTGCCTGCGTTACAGCGGCTTCTGAACCACCTACTACACACATATTGAGTCTGCCCAACCGAATGTAGTTGAACGCATCAATAATAGCGTTGTTGGTTGATGCACAGGCCGAAACCGTAACATAGTTTGTTCCCCGAAAACCGTAGCGCATCGAAATCTGCCCCGATGCACTGTCGGCAATCATACGAACAATAAAGAACGGATTGATACGGGGCGTACCATCGCCTTTGGCGAAGCCAATCATTTCATCTTCAAATGATTTTAGACCACCAATACCTGAACCCCAAATGACGCCAACCTTATTTTTGTCGATTGTGTCCAGGTTCAAGCCTGAGTCGCGAACAGCTTCTTCGGTAGCAATGAGCGCATAGTGCGTAAACGCATCCATCTTGCGCGCTTCCTGACGAGGGATAAACTGGGTAACGTCTACGCCTTTCAATTCGCAGGCAAACCGCGTGCGAAATTTGCTGGCGTCAAACTTCGTAATGGGACCGGCCCCGCTTACACCGGCGGCTAAGCTGTTCCAGTAAGAGGCTACATCATTGCCGATTGGTGTCAACGCACCGAGGCCGGTCACTACTACTCGCTTGAGTGTCATACGGGTTTACTACGTAATGGGGAAATAAAATCAACGCCGATACCGTATTTGTTGGCGTTGGCTTCAATGCTCAGTACCTCTTCCAATTAATTTAACTGGATAGGTACCGAGTAATGCGTTATGACGTCTTCTAAATCTCGTAGAGACTTATTTGCCGATATTTTTCTCCAGATATTCGATGGCCAGGCCAACAGTAGAGATTTTTTCAGCCTCGTCGTCAGGGATAGGCAGATTGAATTCTTTTTCAAATTCCATGATCAGCTCAACTGTGTCGAGTGAATCGGCTCCCAAATCGTTGGTGAAGCTTGCCTCTGGCGTCACTTCTGATTCTTCAACGCCTAATTTTTCAACAATGATATTCTTTACTTTCTGTGCAATGTCCGACATTTCAGTATTCTGTTCTGAGTTAAAAAACTGCGCAAAGAAACGTATTTACCTTTGTATTATCAAACAATTTTTTAATGCGGGAATCGTTTTATAATACCTCAACTTGAGGGTTAATAATCTGATTGTTAGCTCTTTGGGCTTAAATTGAGGCCTCTGTTAACGAATTACAACTGACTTACAAACATAGGTAGGAATGATACCTGTGCTTCGAATCAGAACCTCTGCATCCTGTGGTTGTGTATTTCCGGTCAATACGAGAGCGGTATCCAGACCAAACTTATTGCCGCCCAGAATGTCTGTATGAAGCGTATCGCCCACCATCAGAATGTCGCGCTTACTAATATGAGCCGCATTTTCCAGCCGCTCGTAGGCAAACATGAAGAGTTGCGCATCGGGCTTTCCAAACTTGATAAACTGTTTACCAACTATAGACTCAATCATTTTGGCAACTGCTCCAATGGCAATGGCAATACGGGTTTTGGAAACAGGGTAGGTGTTGTCTGTATTGGCAACAATAACCGGAATGTTGCGCTTTCGGAGTAAGTTGACGGTTTTGGTCAGGTCGGCATTCCAGTCGAAGCCTTCATCATCCAGTAAGACCAGCGCGTTTATATCAGCTACGTCTTTGAGATCAACCTGGCTAATAGGCAATGTTTTCAAGCCCGTTGTTTCGAGATAATGGGCCGATTTTTCGGTGCCCAGATACGCTACCGTACCGCTGGGAACCTTGAGGTCCAGGTATTCGCGGGCCAGCATACCCGAAGAAATGATGCGTTCGGGTGGAATGGCGTAAAGACCTTGCTTGTAATAGGACTCGGCCAGTTCCTGCGGACTGCGCGATGCATCGTTGGTTAGTACATAAAACGTTTTATCGTTTTCCTTCAGCCAATCGAATGTGTGTTCAATTCCCGGCAACAGACCTTCTGAGTTTTTCAGGACGCCAAATGCATCGAAGAAAATTACCTTATACTTGTCCGCTACGGTTTTGAAATCAGTTAGTTGCATGAAGGCAAACGAAAAAAATGAGTAGCAATAAACCCGCCTTCTCGTTCAGGAAGGGAGATTTTTCGCCTTGGATTCAGAAGGATATTGGTAAAAATACGATCTATGCCGAATTTTTAATCATTTTTCCTTCAGTAGAGTTTGAATATCGGCGATTAATTTGTCGATGTCCAGTGGTAATGTACCATTATATATTCCCCGAATCCGGCGCGTTTGATCGACCAGGATCAGGTGCTCCGTATGCAGAAATTCGCTCGAATCTTTGGTAAAACCAATAGCCTCTTCGGCGAAGTACGACTTTCGGGCCAAATCATAAATACGACTTCGGTTGCCTGTGAGCAGATGCCACTTTGTTGAGTTGATGCCCTTACTTTTCGCGTAGCGCCGGAGTTGGGGTACCGAGTCCAGCCAGGGCGTTACGCTGAATGACAGCAATTGCACCTTTGGCTCATTTCGGAATGTATCCTGAACAGCTTTGAGCAGATTCGTCATCTTGGGCAAATGCTGGGGCAGGCCGTAAAGAAAAAATTGGCGACGTAGACTTTATTCGAAACGGTTTGCTCAGTAACGACCGCATCGGTTTGGTCCCGAAAGCTAAAGTCGGCAATTCGATGCGTAATTTGTTTCTCTACGTCAGCAGGGGCCGTCAGCCAGATGGGGGTGAAGTCGGGGGTGTTGTAGTAAGGCACTGCGTCGTCGGTAAGCTGGTCACTAGTGGTCGTACTGGCTGACTGGCAGGCGAGTAAATTTGGCAGTAAACTCAGCACTATACTAATGCGAAATAGCAATTGAATCCCAGACATTAACACAATTTTTGACTCCTGTAAAACCATAGTTCCGACCATTTCGAGCTACATAATTAACTTTCAGGACACCATTCGCAAACAACTGCTGCTGTGCCCCACTTTCCTGACCATTGTGGTAATGGCCATATAAAGCAGGTTGCCCGTTCCGATACCATTCTTTACGGATGCCTTCGTATTGATCATTTCGAAACTGATAAAAAAAAGCTTGCCTGCCGGATTCGAACCAGCCCCGTTGCTCCCCTTCTTGCCAGCCTTTCTGATAATGACGTATTTCTTTGAGCTGACGGTTGGCATGCCATTGCCGATGAAATCCCTCGGCCTGCCCTTGGTTGAAAGCGCCTACAAACAGGGTGTCTCTGGCAGGGCTAAGCTGGTATTGCCAGCCGCTAAACAGCGTATCGTTTCGCCACATGCGTCCTTCCCGTTTTTGCCAGCCGGATTGCTCTGTGGAAACATAAATGGTGGGAATGACACTAGTTGCCGGATTGGCTGGCTGACAGCTATAGAGGCCTAAAAACAGGGCCACCAACTGCCCTGGCCTACTGCGTGACAGTACCTGATTTGCCATAAAATCCGCTGCCGTTGAGGTAAGGATCTTCGGCGGTAATGTGATAGTGATAGATACTATTTGGATAGTCAGCCGTTGGTGCAGTGTGCCCATGGTATTTATCCAGATCGGTGTTGGTAATGGTTTTACCATTTTCCAGCGGGCCATAGACCGGGAACCCATCCAGCAGAAAACCCAGCAAAGCCTCTTTCCCTTTAAGTTTTGTTAAGTAGGTTGGCTCAACGTGGTAGTGATATTGACCTTGCTGTTGAGGGTGACCCTCGTATTGATCGAACCCGTTAATTTCGTTGGTTAACACGGCTCGCTGGGCTGCATACTGGTTGAAAAAGGCTACCCCATTAAGTGAAACGCCAATAGCACCCAGTGGTGTTTCGGCATGAGTCGCATCAACGACGGGGTTAAGTGGCATTTTGAAGGTCATGTTCACTTCGCTAATGGTGTTTGGGTTCACGCTGAATTTAGTGTTGGTGCCGTTATAGGCTTCGTAGAGTGTGCTTTCCCAGGCCGTTCCTTTATAATACGGGCTTTTGTGATCTGGACGCCCTTTGGTTTTAATAACAATGTTGGTGCCTTCTACATAAATCTCGGTGGCACCGTAGATTTTTTTGTAAACATCCGGTACACCCGAGCCAACAACTGTAGCCGTTGAACTGCTTGTGCCCGTTGTCGTGGTGGTTGGTGAAACAGTATCGTCGCTTTTCTGACAAGCCACAAACGCTACGATTGAGCAAAGGAGCACCAATATAATTGGTTTAAATGCGACTGAGAGCGTATTCATAAGTTACATTAGTTGACGTGTTACAGGCCTGAGTGAGTACTTGTTGTACCAAACAGCATCTTGCTGTTTGTGCGAAATGATTTTATAAATAGCCGCAAACAGCAAGATGCTGTTTGCTGTACAATCAATCTCGTCACTCAATACAGTTAGACGCCATTGGTTTACCCATTCCTACGGTCGCAGTAGTAAACTTTCGGACGAACCTCCTAATGACCCACCATCCGTTGGTCTGGGCGGACGCTGCTGGCCGAATAACCTGGATAAATCACCGACCAGACGGTTAAAACTGGCTAATTGATTAGGTCGGCAAATGGATTTGATTTGACTGAAATGAGTAAAATTGAGCTGAGCCAATTCACGTTGGTTTATCGCAATCTGCTCACTTAAGGCACTTGCCTTTAGTGAATCGGGTTGGACTGATTCAAGAAGACCATAGTAGTCCCGAAACAACTGAGCCGATTGGTCGCGCAACGCACGAACCTGACTCCGGTGCTCACGAACTAACGTCTGATAGGCTACCTGTTGATCCGTGTCGAAATGAAGTCGCTCGATAATGACCGCTACCGGACCTTCGGCGTCGGGCGGCCCGTCTGGATGGTCGGGCTTGAGTACTAAATAGCCAATAGTCAACAGGTTAAGGAGAAGTAAGCCTATAATCGCGAGGGTTAGTAGTTTTGTCCGTTCCATACATCATACAGTTGATTGCTTGCCGGGTAGAGTTGCATCTCTGTTACAACTGTATTTAACTCAGCTTCCCGATTCGTTGGCGCAGAAACTCGTTGTGTCGTCAACTGCCAGTTTAACAAGGCCAATAAGGCGAAAGAAGCCGCTGCAAGCCACACCGTTCGGGCTGGTACATAAACGGGTCGTTGCGGGACATTCAGTCGGTCCCGGATTTTTGCGAACAGAAATGAACTTGGTTCAGGCCGTTGAATCCCCTGTGTACTAGCCAGTACATCCTTGATCCATTTTTCTTGTTGAGGGTCCATAGTTAGGTAGACGACAAGTGTTTTCGATTCCTACGGGTTGATCCTTAATTGTACCCACGGGCTTCAGCCCGTATTTTGTACCTATGTTAGGAAAACACGGGCTGAAGCCCGTGGGTACAACTATTAATTCCTTAATGTTTTATAAAGCCCTGCCAATTGTTTTCTAAGATTATCAATAGCCCTTTGCAACAACGATTCAACCGCGCCAACGCTTACTGTCATGATTTGGGCTGTTTCAATATTGTCTAATCCTTCAATTTTTGTGAGGATGTAGGCTGTCTTTTGCTTTTCAGAAAGTTTGTCGATCGCCTTGAATAGCATGGCAGCTTGTTCTTTGTTTTCCAGTGTAATGCCGGGATGTGTAAAATCGGTGGGGTGGTGAAGTGTCTCGCCCGTTTGGGCATCGAATAAGCTCGTCAGGAAAGCAAACCGTTTTTGGCGTTTCTGGTGTTTAAGGAAGTCCAGTGACTTATTTACCGCAATCCGATAGAGCCAGGTTGTTCCGCTGGCTTCGCCTTTGAAAGCACCCACCGAACGAAATAACTCCACATATACATCCTGGGTAATTTCCTCTGCATCTTCCCGATTATGGACATAGCTGAGCGCCAGATTAAAAACCCGGGTTTTGGTTTGCTCATACACTTGACGAAAGGCCAATTCATTGCCTTGCCGTACAGCCTCAATCAATACGACCAGGTCGTTTGCGTCGGTCACGTTTACTCGAACTGCCGAAGCGGCTAAATACCCAACGCCTTCAGAATTTTGTCTGCATCGAAGGTCGCAATCGACGGGAAGTAAATGTCATAGGCTTCCTGCTGGAGTTTGATGGCGTAGGTACGGTGGAAAAAATAACGACCGTACTTTATGACGTAGTTGAGTATGAAAAAACGATAAGCCTCTGGTAGAAAACGAATTTCGGTTTCTGTGAGTGGAAACACTCGATGGTATTCTTTTAAAAACAATAAAAACCGATCTTCCATTAACGGTCCAATCACGTAACTAAACACTGTGCGATCGCCCGCGTTGGAAACCACCCGACTGAAAAAGTAAAAATCCATGACCCGGTAGCTGATCCTAAACCAGTCATAATCCCAACGGGAATACAGTTCCAGATTGTCGGTAACTGAAAAATTGCCAATGTTCCAGTCTACAAAAACGGGCATGGTTTCAACTGACTTAGCGACAAGTTTTTGCCGGTTTTCCAGAAAGAGTTCACACTGCCGTTTCAATTCGTCTACGTGCATCCGGTGTTCGAACTGCCCGACCTCGGTCTCCAGCAAATCGAGTAAATCCCAAATATCTGAACGTAGTGTTTTGCTGGATTTGGGCAATACCGGGCTCACTCTCGAAGAGGCTTTATGAAACCGGGCAACTTCGCGGCCAAGCAGCCTGATGTGGTGATCCTCTAACCGGCGCGGCAACTTTAACTGGATCCGGATGGGGTTATAAAAAACAACCCAGGCATCAATGAAACCATCTTTATGTCGATACGTATATACCTGTCCGTCACGCACCAGCGATTTAGCCAGCACGTTTTCAAACGGGTAAAGTAAATTATTAGCCAGCGCGTGAATGATTCGGTGATCTTCCAGAAATTGCTCGTAAGTGCCGAAGTAAGATAGTTTGGCAATAATACGTTCGCCATCTTCAAACGTGACTCTGAAGACGTGATTAGTCGAAACTTTGGCACTGATATCTTCAATAGTATCGATCTGTATAGAGCCATCAAACTCCGCCCAGGCCTTTTTTATAATGGATGAATAATCGACAAGACGCATCGTTTTTTGTAAAAAGGTGTAGTGAGTGAATATGTGCAGTAGGTATGGTGCGTATAGAGTTACCAAACCTTACTGCACCTTTTTACTGACATCACTTATTACACAAACTCCACTAGATAATCTCAAAATATCGTTTCAATTCCCAGTCGCTTACTTGGCGAATGTACTGTCGCCATTCCCAGTCGCGCGAGCGGGCAAAGTGGTCAACAAACGCTGCCCCAAACAGTTCAGCCGCTACCGGCGAATTTGCCATTGCTTGGGTGGCCTCGGCCAGATTTTTAGGCAGAACGCCGTTCCGCGTATCGTCATACCCATTACCAACCGATGCGGGAATGTCGAGGGGTAGTTTGTGGCGAATGCCGTACAAACCGGATGCCAGAGCCGCAGCGATGGCCAGATACGGGTTGGTATCGGAACCTGATACCCGATGTTCAACGCGGGTATACGCTTCTTTGTGGTTGAGAATTCGAAGCGCTGTAGTGCGGTTGTCAATCGACCAGGTGACCGTGGTGGGTGCCCAGGCCCCTTCGACCAGTCGTTTGTAGCTGTTGATAGTTGGCGCAAACATGGGCGTAATGTGCGGCAAACAATATAGTTGCCCGGCTATGAACTGGCGCATTAACTCGCTCATGCGATCGGGTTGATCAGCGTCGTAAAACAGATTATTTGTCTTATCGAGGTTCCACAAGCTTTGATGAATATGGCCGCTGCAACCCGGCAGGTCGGCATCCCACTTCGCCATAAAGGTGGCTATTGCACCATGGCGATAGGCAATTTCCTTGACCGCCGTTTTAAACAAAGCAGCTTTGTCGGCGGCCTTAATAACCTCATCGTGCATGATGGCGGCTTCATAAACACCCGGCCCGGTTTCGGTATGTAAGCCTTCGAGCGGTATGTCAAATTGAGCCAGTGAGTCGAACAGATCATGGTAGAAGGCACTTTCGAGCGATGGGCGCAAAATAGAGTAGCCAAACATACCCGGCGTTAATGGCTCCAGTTGCTGAAAGTTTTTTTCCTGCAAACTTTGGGGCGTTTCGCGAAAGTTGAACCATTCGAACTCCTGCGCATACTCAGCATGATAGCCCATTTCCTGACATTGAGCGGCAATACGTTTCAGTAAACTACGCGGGCAGGCCGCTGTTGCATATGTGCTTGGTTGCCCGGTTGGCGAAGGACTGAAATCGGCCAGAAAAAACGGAATATTGCCCTCCCAGGGTATTTGTCGGAACGTTTCGATATCCAGACGGACGGGGGCATCTGGGTAGCCGGAATGCCAGCCCGTTGTTTTTCCGTTATCGTAGGGCGCATCCGCCGAATCCCATCCCCAGACAACATCACAAAACCCAAAGCCGTCGGCCAGCCCATCCAGAAACTTTTGCCGATGAATGATTTTGCCACGTAACACCCCGTCAATGTCCGTAAAGGCATATTTGATTTTCGGGCTGTCGCTTTGTTTGATGAAGTCAATAATATCTTGCTGGTTCATGGATTTCTGGTTGGTTGACGACTGGGGGCGGCTAAAGATAATTACATCGTCCCAAACTTAGCCCATTTCCTCCCAAAGTTACGGGTGTTCGTCACACCGATTTCAAGGCGCGAAAGCTATGTGCTTGTTTTGATTCATCGAAACGGCGCAGGTGTCGCCGAATGCAACTCAACCCTTAACAAACTCAGGTGTATGAAAACGACTAATAATGCTTTCGCCCTTCTTTTTGCTACTTTTTCGTTTACGGCTTGCACGAACCAATCCATCGAGCCTGTGCGTTCGGCTACTCCCATTCAATCAACAGTTCAGTCCGACAGCCTCTCACCCGTCCACATCTTACCAGAGAAAACGCAACAATCTGAAACACCTTACCAGTATGGCCTCGAAACCGTAGACCAGAAAGAAGAAAACACGCCCTATCAACAACCTCATGTGATCACGCCATTGCCCCGGCAAACGGTGATGCCGGTCATGAAATCGGATACTCTCGACCAGTACTAATCATTACCCGGACGTTCCTGAAAACTTAATCGCCAAGTCAGATCATGAACACATTACAAACTACTTTTATCGACTTTCAACGCTACGTTCGTGAGCCGAAGTACAGCCAGCCGCTATCCGATCGGCCCGGCAACAAGTCGGTGCTGACGATCCGCCGTTTTTTGGCAGGCTATCCATTGATTCTTGGCATACTGTTGATTACCGTCGGAAACATTGTCCTGGCGCAGTTTATAACGGGGCAAGTCATCTTTAAACCACTTCTGGAGCGTTATAGCTCGTCTGTGGGTATCCTGCTGGTTTCTGTGTTGATTGCTGTTACCCTTGAGGAAGCGGTGTTCCGGGCCATACTCAGGCTTACCCCAAACCGGCTTCGTACTATTCTCGCTTTGGCTTTGTGGATATTATCAGGCAAGTATTATCAATTTATAAAACAGGAAACCAATGAATTTGCACTGTTGTGGATGATACTCCTGTGGTCGGCTATTGTTTATGGGCTGAATCATTATTTAAAACGTCCGGCTGTATTTGCCCGTATCGAACACATTTGGCAAGCTAATTTTCGCTTGATCTTTTATGGTATTGGCTTGCTCTACAGCTTCATGAAAATCATTGACGACGTAGGTACATTGAAAGACGCACAAGTGCTTTTGCTACCCGTGTTGTTGCTTTCCAGCTTATTGAATGGGTTTTATTTTGGCTATATCCGCATGAAGTACGGGTTCTGGTATGCGGTGGCAGTGCATATGCTGGTGCTACTGGCCGCGTTGGCACCGGAAGCCATACTTATCCTGTAAATTTGAAAACGCTAATGGAAACTACCCTGGAAAAAGTGCCGCAACAAACTATAACTCCTGGTACGAAGCAACCGATTTCTCCCCAACTTATTCAGTTCTGGGAAACATGGGGAATATGGATCGTTATTGTCGCCTGTACTTCTATTCTGATCCTATTCACAGATTTCGGAAACTTTGTAAAGGGCATAAGAGATGGTTATGCAGATGCTGGCAGTAAGAAACCAATGTCGCTCACCAGTACCATTATTGGTGCCACGTTTACGCTGATTTTTCTAGTGGGTATACTGTTTGGGCTTGCACATGGGTATTATGCACTATTTCATCGGCATGTATTCAAAAACAATAAGGTGACGTATACCGTGTTATACATCGTGTGCCTGCTTCTATTGTGGAATTTCAGCAGTGATGGGTTGACGGTCGTATTTGAAAAATATAGTCTGGTACAGAAGAAAAGTGACAAGGCTTATAACGAAATGTTTGCCTCATCATTAACGTCGCTGCTGCTGATATGCATGGTTGTTTATGGATTTATTATTGATTTTCGTAAGAGCCGGAAGGTACAGCTTGCCCTCATTCAGCAGCGCACTCAGGCCGAACTCGATGCCCTTAAAGCCCAGGTCAACCCCCATTTCCTGTTCAATTCTCTGAATAATATTTACGGTACGGCTATTCTGGAAGATAGTCCCCGAACGGCCGAAAGTATTCAACAGCTATCGGGTATTGTGCGCTATGTAATGGAGGAATCCCGGCTGCAAACGACCGATATTAAACGGGAGCTTCGGTTTATCGATGATTTTGTTGAGTTGCAACGGCTCCGACTGCCGAATCAGGATAACATTGACATTCATGTTGACATCGACTGGGACGAGAAGCCCGCGCAGATTGTGCCTCTGTTGCTAAATCCACTTATCGAAAATGCCTTCAAATATGGCATCAGTATGCAGTATCCCTGCTTTGTTCATGTTTCCCTAAGCGTGCAGGCGGGTGTACTCCATCTAACAACCCGAAACAGTGTTCTGTCTCGAACAGACCTGGAAAAGGGAACGGGTTTGGGACTGGCCAACGTTCGGCAGCGGTTAACTCTGGCCTATCCAGACCGACATACATTAACCTCTCAGGAAATTAACAGCACATTTTTAGTAGACTTGATTATTAAGCTTTGAGCGTTTTAAAGCCTCTTTAGGAGGTAGTTAAATGACTCATATTCCAAAGTATCATCAATACGTCACAAACTACCAGACGGCTGTCCCACTTTTTTGTGAGCCGTCATCAATTAGCCTTGTTTTGGTTTATTAATCACAAAAAAAATAGTTTCAAGCATGACATCTGATATGTCTTCTCCATCTGAGGATTTTAAGGTAGTTCCTGATAAGTTTACCAACGCCTATCCAACACTCAGCCAGATTTGGGCGCTATTGGGCGTTTTCTTTCTATCTCAACTACCGGCTGCCTTGCCTATGGTGGGCTTTAAAGCAGTGGCAGAAAGTTATGGTTTGCCCTTTCTGGATACGATTGGGCAAACGCTGGCCTATACCATTAGCTTAGTAATCACCATATGGTACGCATTCCGAAAGCGCGGTAGCCGAAATTTGTCCTTTGCATCGGTTCCGGTGGCTGCTTATCTGGTGGCAGCTGTCGGACTCGTTGCGATGGGTATGTTGGCCGAGCCAATTGTAAGTGCCATTCCCATGCCCGATGCGATACAGGAAATCATAAAGAATACGTTTACAAAGCATGTCATTTTATCGGCAGTCATTGCCGCCCCTATTCTGGAAGAAATTCTCTTTCGGGGCATTATTCTGGATGGATTCCTGAAAAACTACAGTCCAGCCAAAGCTGTTATCTGGTCGGGGGTGATTTTTGGGGCTATTCACCTGATTCCGGCACAGGCACTAAACGCAGCTTTTATCGGTATCGCGCTGGGTTGGTTGTATTACCGCACCCGTTCTCTTACACTTTGCATGTTCCTGCACTTTGTAAACAATGGCCTGAGTTCGCTCACATTTCTCATGGATGATAAACTGGACATGAGCCATAATCAGACCCGCGACTGGGCAGGAAACGATTTGCTATATGGGGCTTTACTCGTTGGGTGTGCGCTAATCTGTGTGGCCTGTTACTCGTATTTGAACCGTATTTTGCCAACTGCACAGATTAATTAGCCGCAACCCATGCCGCCTACTCTCCGCTGTATTGCCATCGACGACGAGCCGATTGCACTCGACATTATTAAATCCCACGCCAGCAAAGTGCCCTTTCTGGATCTCAAACGCACCTTTGTCAATGCGTTTGAGGCATTGACATTCCTGAAAACCGAACCCGTTGATTTGATTTTTCTGGATATCAATATGCCCGACTTAACCGGTCTGGACTTTGCGCAGGTTGTTGGGAATAAGTCGCAGATTGTATTTACGACGGCCTATCCAGACTATGCGTTGCAGGGTTTCGAGCTAAGTGCGCTGGATTATCTGTTAAAACCTATTGGCTTTGGTCGTTTCATGCAGGCCGCTAATAAAGCCTACGAACGCTTGTCGGGCGATACTAAAAAGTCGCCCTATGTGTTTGTGAAAGATGGATATGACTGGGTTCGGATCAATCTGGACGAGTTGCAATACGTGGAATCTGATGGAAACTACCTGACCTTCCAGGAAACGGGCAAGAAAACACTTACGCGCATGACCATTGGCGAAGCGACAGAAATGCTGCCTAAAGATCAGTTCATGCGGGTACACAAATCCTATATCATTGCCCTCGACCGTATCGAAAAGATCGAGCGGCACCAGCTTACCATTGGTAAAGTACAGGTGCCGCTCGGCGGAAATTATCGCGATGACTTGCTGGAACGGGTGAAGTAATGTACCGAACGGCCTCTGGCTGTTCGGCAACGGAACGTTGCAAAAAGGGCTCCTTGTCTCATAAGCCAGGATGAGAGCTAATCAACCTTTTTTTGCAACCTATCGGTTGCCGAACGGCTGGAAGCGGTTCGGTACATCTACTTCACATTATCCAGATTGAAATGAAGACCGCTGTTTTCGCGTCGGGCCATCGCCATTTTGATAACAAGATAGGCTACTTCGATCATGTTCCGGAGTTCGCAGATGGGAGCGGATACTTTCGACTGGCGGTAGAGTTCTTCATGCTCTAAATAGATGAGTTCGAGTCGATCCATTGCCCGTTTCAACCGTCGGTTCGAACGAACAATGCCTACATAGTTCGACATAATAGACTCCAGTTCTTTTTTCATCTCGGTCACTAACACCAGTTCTTCAGGGTGGGTCGTACCGGCGTCGTTCCAGGCGGGGATGTTTGCGGGCATAACAGCCTGGTCGAGTAGCTCAACGGTTTTCTCATAAGCCCGATGACCAAACACAACGGCTTCGAGCAATGAGTTTGAGGCCAGTCGATTGGCTCCATGAAGGCCCGTGCAGGAACATTCGCCAACGGCATATAGGAACTGAATGTTGGTTTGTCCCCATTCATTTACCCGAATACCCCCACAGAGGTAATGCTGGGCTGGCACTACAGGGATGTAGTCTTTCCGTATATCCAACCCCAAATGGTCGAGGCAATAAGCGGTTATGTTCGGAAAATGCTCGATAAATTTCTCATAATCGCAGTGAGTCACGTCCAGATACACGTGCGGATCACCAGCCTTTTTCATTTCGGAGTCGATGGCGCGGGCTACAATATCGCGGGGTGCCAGCGATAGGCGCGGGTCATAGTTTTCCATGAACGTTTCGCCTTTTCGGGTGCGCAATATGCCTCCAAATCCCCGAACGGCTTCCGAAATCAGAAAGTTGGGTTTCTTGCCCGGTTCGTATAACGCCGTGGGGTGAAACTGGATAAACTCCATATCCTTACCAATGCCTTTAGCACGGTAGGCCATCGCGATGCCGTCGCCGGTAGCAATGCTGGGGTTAGTGGTATTTTGGTAAATATTGCCAATCCCGCCCGTTGCCAGCAAGGTCGTCTTGGCTAAAAATTGCTCGACCTTGCCCGTTTGTGTATCGAGTACATAGGCTCCAAAGCATTTATTATCCGTATCGTAGCGGTGCACCGTTTCGCCGAGTTGGTGGCGGGTGATCAACTCAACAGCGTAGAAATGGGTGAAAATCTCGATGGATTTCAGGGAGTTAGCCTTTTCGAGTAAAGCCCGTTCAATTTCGGCCCCGGTAATATCTTTAAAGTGCAGAATCCGAAAGTCGGAGTGGCCCCCCTCTTTGGCGAGGTCGTACTCATCACCACCATGTTCTTTGTCGAAGCGCGTGCCGTAGCTAATCAATTCCTGAATACGGCCCGGCCCTTCATTCACCACGATTTCGACAATATGGCGGTCGCTTAGAAAATCGCCCGCCACCATCGTGTCTTCAATGTGTTTCTCGAACGAGTCATCTTCTGACCATACAGCCGCTATGCCACCCTGTGCATATTTGGTGTTGGTTTCGTCGGCCTGCACTTTCGTAATGACGCCAATACGAACCGATTGCTGCAACTTTTCAAAGTGCATGGCCAGTTTTGTGGCGTAACTCAGGCCCGCAATACCGGAGCCAATAACTAAGAAATCGAATTGATGGGGCATTGGTATGTCAATTGAACGACTCTGTACTATAGCACAACCTGTCGCTAGAAGGTAATAGATGTTCCTATTATTTATTTAGCCACAGCCTTATATGGCGAGTTATTTACTCAACTCCAGCATCCGTGCCACCGATTCATACGCTTTCAAACGCACATCCTCTGGCACAATAATTTCCGGCTGTTCGTAGAGCATAGCGTTATAGACCTTCTCCATCGTATTCATTTTCATGTATGGACACTCGGAGCAGGCGCAGGTGTTGTTCTGGGTGGCTGGGGCTGGAATAATCTTTTTGTGCGGCACAGCCTGCTTCATCTTATGCAGAATGCCCGCTTCCGTTCCCACAATGAACGTTTGCTCCGGGCTGTCGACTACATATTTTAACAAAGCGGTTGTTGACCCAACAAAATCGGCTTCGCTTAGAATATGCTCCTGACACTCGGGGTGGGCAATGAACTTAGCTTCGGGGTATTCGGTCCGAAGTCTGTGCAGTTTCTCCAGCGAAATGTCGATGTGAACGATACAGGCGCCGTCCCAAAGCACCATGTCGCGGCCGGTCTTCTTCGACACAAAACGGCCGAGGTTGGCATCGGGAGCAAAAATGATCTTCTGCTCTTTGGGCAGGCTCTCGACAATTTTCAGCGCATTGGACGACGTAACAATAATGTCAGAAAGCGCCTTTATTTCGGCGGAGCAGTTAATGTACGACAGAACAATATGATCGGGGTATTGCGCCTTAAAAGCCGCGAACTTATCGGCAGGGGCAGAGTCGGCGAGGGAACAACCCGCGTTGAGGTCGGGAATAACGACTTTTTTCTCGGGGGATAGCACTTTAGCCGTTTCGCCCATAAAGTGAACGCCACAAAAGACGATCATATCGGCGGGGGTAGCGGCTGCCTGCTGGCTTAGTCCAAGGCTATCGCCAATATAATCGGCAATATCCTGAATGGCGCCGTCTACATAATAATGCGCCAGAATAACAGCGTTTTTCTCTTTTTTGAGCCGATTGATTTCGGCGACTAAATCTATATCTTCGGCAACGGGCTTGTTCACATAGCCAACTCGTTGAACTTCTTCCAGGAGTGCTTCCATTAAGGGGTATTAAAAGCGATTTTATAATAAACAACGAATTTGGGCAAAATGTCACGCTACTGGAAAAATGCCCCGTTAATTCGGCCCATGCATTTACACAAATGACCAGTCGCGTAGCGACGAAATGTTTGTAGCAATCGTGTCGATTTAGCCGTTATTCGTGCCTTTAGGTACGAGACATCCTTTAATTTCGTACCTAAAGGCACGAGCGTAAGGAGTCGGGGTCCTGACACTACAAACATCTCGTCGCTACGCGACTAACCCGGAATAATAAATGCCGGCCGGTTAACCAATGACGCATAGCAGCAACGGGGTAAATTTCAGTAAATCGGATGGGCTTTCAAACAACGACCCGTATTTGATTAGTTTTGGCATAAAGCCGAGCTATTTTATGACCGACGATTTCCTTAAACTTCGTGTTGTTCGTATTCACGCAGAAACGTCAGATACCAAAAGTTACTTCCTGGAACCTACCGATGGAAAACTCGTTCAGCATCGTGCCGGGCAGTTTCTGACGTTAATACTGCTCCATAACGGCCATGAGGTACGACGGTCGTATTCGCTCAGTTCTGCCACAAATGAACCGCTCCGGCTGACCATCAAACGTATTGAAAACGGAGAAATTTCCCGCTATCTACTCGATACCGTACAGGTCGGGGATGTCTTGACGAGTTTGCATCCGGCCGGGCGTTTCACCCTCAACGACAATCTCTCCGGTGACCTTGTTCTCTTAGGCGCTGGTAGTGGAATCACGCCTTTGTTTGCCATTATCAAGCAAGTTTTATGGACGGAGCCGCACCGACGGGTGACGTTGCTGTACAGTAACACCCGCGAACGGAGCATTATTTTTCGGGAAGAGCTAGAGGAATTACAACGTCAGTTTCCTGATCGGTTTCGGCTTATTAACCTGCTTAGTAATCCATCCGACAATTGGACTGGGTTACGCGGACGCTTGAACAATGTAATGCTCGAACGGATGTTGCCCGAATTGGTCGGTACATCAGACTGGCAGACAGTTCAGTTCTACGTTTGCGGGCCGGGTGATTATATGCGAATGGTGCAGTTTACAGTTGTATTTAGCGGCTTTAGGCCCGACCAGATTCGTCGGGAGAATTTCGTAGTGGAGCCGGTTGTCTTAACACCACTGCCCGCTTTGGCACAGGATCGAACCGTATTGCTGAAATTCAGAGGGCGTGAGGTGGAGATTCAGGTGCCTGCTTACAAGTCTATATTACAGGCGGCTTTGGATGAGGGCATTCAGTTGCCGTATAGCTGTCGGGGTGGACGATGCTCGACATGTGTAGCCCGTTGCCAGTCGGGAAGCGTTCACATGACTATCAATGATGTATTAACGGAGCGTGATCTTCGCGAAGGCTGGGTACTCACCTGTACGGGGTACCTGGAAAGTGACGGAGTTGTGATAGAGGTGTAGCGCGGACATCCTGTCCGCATAGCTATTTGCTTTAATCTATGGCTATGCGGACAGGGTGTCCGCGCTACATCAAACCTTCGTTTTCAAAAACTCAATAACCACATTCAAGCCTTTCTGATAGTGATTATTGTTTGGAATCACGATGTCAGCTTCGGCGCGGTAGGGCTTGATAAACTGACGATAGGTAGGTTTTACATGGTATTTCCAGCGGTACATCACATCGTCGATATCGTAGCCGCGTTCTTCGGCGTCGCGTTTGACACGTCGTTCGAGTTTAATGCTGTTTTTAGCGTCGATGAAGATTTTCAAGTCCATCTGGTCGGCCAGTTCGCGGAAGTGAAAAACGAAGATACCTTCCACAATGATAATAGGCGCAGGATGGAACGTTAACATCTTTGGAACAATATTCGGGTTGTTAAACGTATATTCTTTCTGTGTGACCATTTCGCCACTGCGCAATTGCCCGATATGTTGCGCGTAAAGATGATGATTGATGGTTTCTGGTAAATCGAAGTTATGTATTCCCTGATCGTCGACAGGAATAACGTCGCGGCTGAGATAGTAATTATCCTGCGAAATCAGGCAGATTTGATCATCGTTGAACGCGTTAAGTACTCCTTTCAGGAAAGATGTTTTTCCCGAAGCACTGCCGCCGGTAATGCCAACGATAAATGGTTTTTTGGTCATGATAGCATCAAGGCTAAATAACGAAGAAAGCAGAAATTGATGAAGTATCAACAAAAAAAGCGGTCCACTTGCGGCAAGTGAATCGCTTTTAAGATAAGCTATTAAATTGGTTAGGCCACGATTGCTTCTGCAAGCACAAGGACCTTATTCTGAAGTACTTCGACTACGCCACCGTCAACCTGAAAAGTTTGCTCTCCAGAGGCTGTTTGCACAATGACCGGTCCTTTATCCAGGGTGCTAACCAATGGTGCGTGATCGTTCAGAACCTGAAACTGACCTTCGCTACCTGGAAAGGTAACGGCAGTTGCTTCACCTGAGAAGACTTTGCGGTCGGGAGTAATAATATCTATTGTCATAATAATGTACAATGAATAATGGTTAATGTATAATGAATGAGTTGTCTGTATTATTCATTGTACATTATTCATTCATTTATAAAGCTCCTTTTACAAAATTAAGTACGCTGCCAAGTTGGGATTTCACAGCGGGTTCGGCGGCTTTGGCTACCATACCGCCCTGGTCTAGCTTGCTTACGCTACCCAAAGCCGACGAAATCAACGATTTGCCGGCTGAGCCTCCACCGCCCAGTACCGACATGGCACTGCTGAGACCGCCTAAACTACTTGTCAACTGGCTGCCTTTACCAATCAACGAACCGGCTGTCATTAGTCCTTCAAGCTGGTTCCCACCCGATGCGAGTTTTGCCAATCCAACGGCTTTGCTCAGAACACCACTGCCTAACGCCCCTGTTGGAATGAGAGGAAGTAATGCTTTTAGCTTACCGACCTGCGCCAACACTTTGTCTTTGAACGAGGTCGGTTTCTGTTGAACAGAAGCCTCCAGAGCGGCAATTCCTGTTTGAAGTTCCTGCGTCGTAGTGGCTTTGTCGCCTTTATCAAGCGCTGCTACGGCCATGTCCAGATGCGTATCTGGCGAATCTGTCGATTGGGTAGCGGCCTGCGACGTCGCCGTTGTTGCGGCTACACCAGGCGTAACGGCCGTGTCTTTAATGGCGCCAATTACTTTCGGGGCTTCCGTAGTTGTTGGAACGGCTGGAACGGTCGGTGTTGTAATCTGCGCCGATAGGCTGATTGTGCTTAATAAGCTGGCCAGTAAACAGGCGGTTCCCACGCTGAATCGAATCGTTTTCATAAAAACTGAACGGTTTATTTATGAATAAAATAGACGTGGGCGAGGAAAGCCCGATTTAGTAGCTAACGGCTTACGCCAACAGCTTGTAAACTGTTAGCGTAAACCGCTGGCTGATAATGTTATTGACCGGCCTCTTTCATCAGACGTTCGCCTTTGGCGATCGCATCTTCAATCGTACCAACCAGGTTAAAGGCAGCTTCTGGCAAGTGGTCATACTTACCATCAATGATTTGGTTGAAGCCTTTGATCGTATCTTCGATAGGTACGAGAACGCCTTTCAAGCCAGTGAACTGTTCGGCTACGAAGAACGGCTGTGACAGGAAACGTTGTACCCGACGAGCGCGGCTTACAATAAGTTTATCTTCTTCCGATAATTCTTCCAGACCCAGAATGGCAATAATATCCTGCAATTCTTTATAGCGTTGCAGAATTTCTTTTACCCGTTGAGCAGTATTATAATGTTCGTCGCCAAGTACTTCGGCCGACAAAATCCGCGAGGTAGAATCAAGTGGGTCAACGGCAGGATAGATACCTAACTCGGCGATTTTACGGCTCAATACGGTCGTAGCATCTAAGTGAGCAAAGGTTGTAGCCGGAGCCGGGTCAGTCAAGTCATCGGCAGGTACATAAACGGCCTGTACCGAGGTGATCGAACCGCGCTTGGTCGACGTAATCCGCTCCTGCATCACACCCATTTCGGTAGCCAGCGTAGGCTGGTAACCTACAGCTGATGGCATACGACCCAACAGAGCCGATACTTCAGAACCCGCTTGGGTAAACCGGAAAATGTTATCAACGAAGAACAGGATATCACGACCTTCGCCTTCACCGTCGCCATCGCGGAAGTGTTCGGCAATGGTCAAACCTGACAGGGCTACACGAGCACGTGCTCCCGGTGGCTCGTTCATCTGACCGAACACGAATGTAGCCTGGCTGTTGGTCATTTCAGCCAAATCAACTTTGGACAAATCCCAGCCGCCTTCTTCCATCGAGTGTTTAAACGCGTCGCCGTACCGGATAATGCCCGCTTCGATCATTTCACGAAGAAGGTCATTTCCCTCACGGGTACGCTCGCCAACACCGGCAAATACGGAAAGACCCGCATAGGCTTTAGCAATGTTGTTGATCAATTCCTGAATCAATACAGTCTTACCAACACCGGCCCCACCGAAGAGACCGATTTTACCACCCTTAGCATAAGGCTCAAGAAGGTCAATAACTTTAATACCGGTAAACAGTACTTCGGTCGAGGTAGCAAGATCTTCAAATTTTGGTGCAGCGCGGTGAATAGGCAAACCAACACCGGTCGTCTTAGGCTGGGGGATACCGTCAATGGCTTCGCCAACGACGTTAAAAAGCCGCCCCCGGATGCCTTCGCCCGTTGGCATTGTAATCTGATGGCCCAGGTCAACAACCTCAATGCCACGGTATAGACCGTCTGTCGAGTCCATAGCGATTGTCCGAACACGGTCTTCGCCTAGGTGTTGCTGAACTTCCAGAATTACCTGTTGTCCATTGGCTTTAATTACTTTGAGGGCGTCCAGGATGGCGGGAATTCGTGAGCCTTCGCCCTCGAAACTCACGTCCACGACCGGCCCGATTATTTGCGTAATCTTACCCGTATTCACTGCCGTTGCCGTACTCATTTGTATAGGATATTCTTTTAATTATATGTTGCCCATTGTTTGGGACTGCAAAAGTAGGAGAAAAACAGCGTAAGGTCAAGGAACGCTCTAGTCATTTTCCTGCTGATTCTTACCGGAATAGGTTTAGCAATAAGGTTTTTACGATAAAAAGTAAACAAAAGCGGCTTGGAGCGGATTTGTACAAAAGTTAGTTGACTCCAATTTCTCGCTGGTCAATAGTCGTCTGTGATGATATACTAGTCACAGGCCCCGACACCTTGGCCGTTGTTAACTCTGCATTACTAACCATAGACTCACGACAGACGACTTCTTTTTCATGCTGCAACAACGTTCAAGTGGCTTATTGCTTCATATAACATCATTACCCTCGGCACACGGCGTTGGCGATTTAGGCGCCGAAGCGTACCGTTTTGCCGATTTTCTGGAGGATTCCGGGCAAACGTACTGGCAGATTTTGCCATTAACGCCTGTTGATCCCGGTGCAGGTTTTTCTCCTTACAGTAGTCCGTCTGCTTTTGCCGGTAACATCTTAATGATCAATCTGGAAAAGCTGGCTGAAGAAAATTTATTGAGTCCTGATCAATTGGCGATCTTTAACGAACAGCCTGTTCGTGATGTAACCGTAACCGAAGCACCCGGTACATCGGGCGATACAGCTACGGGAGTCTTGGCTGGTCCACTCGTTTTAGCTCCGTCGACACTCCATGCGGCCTGGATAAAAAAACGACCTTTATTAGTTCAAGCAGCCGAAACCTTTCTGCGCGATGCTACGCCCGCTCAGCGTAGTGACTATGATCGGTTTTGTGCCTTACAGGCCGATTGGCTTGACGATTATGCTCTTTTCACTGCCTTGCAGGAGTCGACGGGTGAGCCAGCATGGGTGCGCTGGCCCACTGAACTCGTCCGACGTGAACCGGTTGCGCTGGCTCAGCAAACAGAGCTGCTGCATGAGCAAATTGAGATTCTGAAAGTGCTTCAGTACTTCTTTACACAGCAATGGAATGGGCTTATGGCCTACTGTTATGCAAAGAAGATTCACCTCATGGGCGATATTCCCATTTACGTTCAGTTCAACAGTGCTGACGTTTGGGCAAATCCAGACTTGTTTAAACTCGATGCCAATTTCCAGCCGCTATTTGTTGCTGGTGCTCCCCCCGATTATTTTAGCGAATACGGACAGCGTTGGGGCAATCCTATTTATGACTGGGCCGAACACGAGCGCACCGGCTTTGCCTGGTGGATGCGCCGGTTGCGTCACCAAATGTCTTTGTATAGTCTGACCCGTCTGGATCATTTCCTGGGTTTTGCTGTCTATTGGGAAATCCCGGCCAGCGAGCCAACAGCTAAAGTTGGGGAGTGGGTAAAAGCGCCTATCGAAGCGTTTATGCACGCCATGCACCGGCAGTTTGTGCAGTTGCCTATTATTGCTGAAGATTTAGGCGCTAAAGCCGCCGATATCCAGCCGTATCTGCGCCATTACGGCATACCGGGTATGCGGGTGATTCAGTTTGGGTTTGGTCATGATATGCCGACTTCGACCTATGCTGTGCATAATCACGCAGAGAACTTTGTAGTCTATTCCGGTACCCACGACAATAATACGACCTTAGGGTGGTTTCGGGAGTCAGATGAGTTGCATCGCCAGCGAATGAACGACTATCTTGGTATTGAGGTAACGGAAGAAAACGTGGTGGATCAGGTATGCCGTCTGACGATGCAATCGGTGGCACGGCTGGCCATATTACCTGTTCAAGACGTATTGAACCTTGACGAAACAAACCGAATGAATACACCCGGATTGGGGGGGCGAAGCTGGCAGTGGCGCTTGCAATCCGGGCAGTTAACAAATGAAGTGGCTCAAAAGCTTTTGGCACTAACAAAAATGACTGGTAGGGTATAACAGGTTGATAGCGTGTGGTAAATCACGCGCTGATTGTTTTCAGGCACTTTGCCGGTATCACATTGATAAGTAAGAGGGGCGTTTAGACCAGACCTGGTTTGAACGCCCCTCTTTTTTGTATGTAGGCCATTCGATACAATTAATTGACGGGTAATGACAGCGTTGCAAATACCCGTCAATGTCAATATATTACGTATTACGTTACTTTGGCATTATAAATGCTTTGTTAAAAAATAGATTGCTCAGATACCCCTTACTAAAAGTTTGACATCTCTCAAATGGTACACAACCTCTACACAGCTTTCTATTTAAACGTATGTCCTTAATCGCTCTGATGGTTTAGCTGACTTATTCACATTAATTTACATGACTAATGTTTAAAAAATTATCCACCTCACTGTTACAACTGACTGGATTTGTTTTATTGGTAACTGCCTGTAAAACTTCAATTGACACACAGCCAGTTAGTTCAGGTAAAGCTATCGAATCATTTACATTTGCCGGTCTGACCCCAACCGTAACAGGCGTTGTTGATTCGGTTATACACACTGTAAGAGCCACGGTGCCGGTTGGTACAGATTTGGCCAAATTGGCTCCAACATTTATCCTCTCGCAGAACGCTATAATATCTCCTGCGTCAGCGGTTGCCCAGAACTTTAGCAAACCTGTTTCGTATACCGTAACGGCAATGGATAGTTCAGTTCAGCCATACACCGTCACCGTTAGTACAGCGAGCACCATTACAAACGGAGGCTCACTGGTTTATATAGGCAGTGGGTCTGGTAACTTTTTTGCCATTGATGGTGGTACAGGTGTAACGAAATGGCGGATGTCTACAGGCACATCAATTTCGTCTAGTGCCTTTGTTGCGGCCGGACTGGTGTTTACCGGTAGCGAAAATGGCAATATCTATGCGTTCGATGCCGAAGCGGGTACTCAACGCTGGAAATTTGGCACCGGAAGTAGTGTCCTGTCAAGCCCGGTCGTATCGGGCACACTGGTATATGTAGGTAGCGAAGACCAGAATCTATACGCCCTCAATGCGTTGACGGGTGTGCAGCGATGGAAATTTGGTACGGCGGGTGGTGTTACATCCAGTCCGACAGTGGTGAACGGAACCGTTTATTTTGCCAGTAAAGATCAAACGCTGTATGCACTCGATGCCGCTACGGGAACTCAACGCTGGAAATTTGGTGCTGGCGGAAAGATCACCTCCAGCCCGGCCGTGGTTGGCGGTCTGGTTTATATCGGTACTAACGATTATAACCTATATGCCCTTGACGCTGTAACAGGTGTCATTAAATGGAAATTCAGTACGGGTGGTATTATTACATCGAGCCCGGTTGTTGCTGATGGCGTTGTTTATGTAGGAGGAGAGGACCAGAATCTATATGCCCTTGATGCGGCTACCGGTGTTTTACGTTGGAAATATGGTACCAGTGGCCGCATAACCGGCAGTGCTGCCATTGACAACGGGCTGGTTTATTTCGGAAGTGACGACAAAACGTTTTATGCGCTCGATACCGCTACCGGAAAATTCCGCTGGAAATTCAGCACGGGTAGTGTCATCAGCGCAAGCCCCATAGTCTATAATGGGTTCATTTACATCGGTGGTCAGGATACAAGTTTATATTGCCTGAATTCGACAAGTGGCGTATTGCGGTGGCGTGTGCCGCTTGATGCGAAACTCTTGTCGAGCCCTTGCTTAGCCACAACAGATTTAGTCCCTTTTGCCGCCGGCATTAGTGGCGGACATCAGTAACCGTAATCTTTCTTTGTATTGATACTTCTTCCGAAACGCAGTAGGCACTAACACGCTGTTACCTGCGTTTCTTTTTTATGTCATCCTTATTTTTCTGGAAAGAGTGGAGTCGTGTCAATCGGCTTACCTATCTGATTAGTGCTATTGGTTTCATTATCAGCCTTGTTCTATTTGCTGTTGCCTGGGCGCAGGGTCTGGGCAATGTTGTTCGTTGGGATGTGCTGAGCGAGCTTAACGAATTGCCGATCACCTTTCATACTTTCTCCGACGGTCTGCTCGACTATGCTGTCAATGGGAAAGCTTACGCTATTTCAGAACAATTTATGGCGGGTGCCATGCAGGTACGACCGGGCGTGGCTACTGCGTTTCTGATTGGTATTTGTCTGGCCTTTGTGCTCCTAATGAGTGCCATCACCCGGTTTAGTCGGATTCGTTATTTAATCAGTATGGCCGTATTAATTCTCGGTCTGGCGTTTTTTCGGTGGGAGATGCTCGAAATACCGGGTCTGGGTAGCAATTACCTATTTCTACTGTTGGCGTTTGTGTTCGGCTCGGTCAGTTATTATTTCCATGCTTTCCGCCCCGATTATACGGTTGCGATTCGACTTGCTGCGTTTAGTGCGTTAATGATCCTCGTCGCCATAGGGGTGGGGGCACTCTCGCCTGTGAAGTTCCCCGCACTGGTTCTTGTGAGTTATGGAATGCCGGTTCTGCTCGTGTTCAGCATCGGCTTCGTTTTCTTCATCGCCACCGAAATTATTGCTGGACTTGTCTGGCTTACATCGGCCGGTCGCTCAGAAGGCACAAGTACACAAGTGGGCCAACGGCGTGTGCTGGGTATCAATAATTTCCTGTTTATCAGTGCGCTGTATTTGATTAATCTGGCCCTTATCTGGCTTAAAAACACGCGCTCCATCGACTGGGATGTACTGGCCATAAGTCCATTTATTCTCTACATAATCTCGGTGACGCTGGGCATTTGGGGGTTCCGCCGGTTGACTCAGCAGCAGGACGCTTTCTCGTTTCGCGATGCGGGTGCTTACCTGTATACGGGCCTTGCATTGCTCACGACGCTGACGATTGGGTATGCGTTTGCTACGGCAAATGACCCGTTAGTCGAGGTTTTTGAGGATATAATTGTGTACACACATCTGGCAATGGGACTGGTCTTTGTCGCCTATGTCGTTATCAATTTCCTGCCAATCTATCAGCAAAGTCTCCCTGTTTATCGGATTCTTTATAAGCCCAAACGGCTTGAATTGAGTCTGTTCCGGATAGTGGGTGTCGTGGGTGTTGTTGTCCTGCTGGCATCGGGCGGTCTGATCACGTTTCGTCAAAGCGTGGCCGGGTATTACAATGGACTCGGCGATGTGTATACAGCTACGAACGAACCACAATCGGCCAATGCCTTCTATCAACTTGCGCTCGAACAGGAATTTCAGAACCATAAATCGAATTATGCGCTGGCATCTCTGGCCTTATCGCAGAATAACCAGACGGCGGCTGCTTTCTTTTTTCAACAGGCCCTTTTGAAGCAACCCAACCCACAGGATTATGCCGGATTAAGTCAGACTTATCTGCAAACGAACTTGTTTTTCGAAGCCGTCAAAGTTCTTCAGCGGGGTATTCGGGCATTTCCGAAAAGTGGCGAGTTACAGAATAACCTCGGATTTCTGTATGCACGCACCAGCGTAGCCGATTCAGCTTATTACTACCTAAAGTCGGCAACTGGTCTGGCGGGTCGGGAGGAGGTTCCCGAATCGAACTTGCTTTCTTTTTATGCGCGTAACCCAAACGTGCTAGCGGCCGATTCAACGTTGATTTCGGAACGGAAAGACTTTTCGTATGAGTCGTATCAGGCTAATGCGCTGGTTCTTCAACTCATAGACCCTGCCAAAGCCGCCAAAGCTGGTAAACCCGGCTGGCTGGAAAGTGAGTCTGCTAAGCAGGGACTAAGCGTTGGGCGTTTTGCCAGTTTGTACAATTATACCCTCGCCGGGGAGGAGATTGACACCGTTTTGACGAGTACGCTACAGCGGCTATCAGAGAACCCTGTCAATCAGGATTTTACGGACGATCTGTTGTTGGCCCGAGCTGTAGCCGAATACAAACGACACAACCAGCCAGCCGCCTTTAGCCTGCTGAGTCAACTGGCCGAAAACGATCAGCGAAACGGCTCTACATATCGCTCCATCACAGGTTTACTGTTGTTAGAACAGGGTTTATACCGACTGGCTGCCGAAACGTTTGGCGCTAACTCCGATACAACGTCTATTTATTACCGGGCCATAGCGTTTACTAAAGCAAATGATCCGGCTCTGGCGCAGTCGTTCTGGGAAGTCGCGGCCAAAAATGATCCGGCTGTGGCAGCCTTGAAACAAGTGTTGTATCAGGAGCGCAAACCGCAAACGGATTTAGAAAAAGCAGTTTACGCTACCTATAAAACCGATGATTTTAACCGGGGTGCATACTGGGAAACCATTCAGGAACCTAGTCTAAAAACAGTAGCGGGTGTTGCCTTGATTAATGACTACCTCGATCAGTTACAGTGGCGTAATGCCCAGTTGGTGCTTTCTGGATTGCCCGATTCAAAAAAGGTAAGCTCCGTGGCTGCTTCATTGCGGAATGTAGCAGCTATTCGTTTATCGGCCTTTCGGCGGAGTGTTGGCTCGGCAGAAACGATGGCGAAGGAGCTTATCTTACCGCAATATCAGGCCGAACGCGATTATTGGCTTGGGCAGACGTATGAACGTACCCGCCGAACGGCTCAGGCACAAAAGGCCTATCGGCAGGCCCTGCAGCTGGCTCCTCTGAATGCCCAGATCGTTACATCAGCTGCACAGCTTGCACGGCAACAAAAACAAACCAAATCAGCCTATGATCTCGTCCTTACAGCTTTGCCATTTAACGAAGACAAGGCTGATTTGCTGAAAACGTATATTGCCTTATGTCTGGACTTAAGCTTGCCCGACTACGCCGAAAGTGGCTTGACCAAGCTTCAGGCTGCCACTACGCCTGCCGACTATCAGGCGTTTATGGCGACTTATCAGGAAAAATTAGCGTCAATCGAAAAGAGTAAAGAGAAATTTCTGCAATAAGGTAGATTTGTCTATTCAGCCCAACCGAATTATGAACATTATTGAAACCCGCGATATTGCCAAGCGCTATGTAATGGGCACCGAAGTTGTAGAAGCCCTCAAGTCGATTACGATTAGTATTCAGAAAGGCGAGTATGTCGCGTTTATGGGACCATCCGGCTCGGGAAAGTCAACGCTGATGAATATTGTTGGTTGTCTGGATACGCCAACCTCCGGCCAGTATATTCTGAATAATCAGGACGTAAGCGGTATGGGCGAAAACGAACTGGCTGAAGTTCGTAATAAGGAGATTGGGTTTGTGTTTCAGACGTTCAACCTGCTGCCCCGCCAGACGTCCCTGGAAAACGTAGCCCTGCCACTCATTTATGCGGGTTATAACAAAGCTGACCGTACTGAAAAGGCGATGATGGCGCTCAAAAATGTTGGCCTGGAGAACCGGGCTGGCCACCGGCCAAACGAACTTTCGGGTGGTCAGCGGCAACGCGTGGCCGTTGCACGGGCGCTGGTCAATGATCCAAGTATTCTGCTTGCCGATGAACCAACGGGTAACCTAGACACCAAGACATCCTACGAAATCATGGATCTCTTCGACCAGATTCACAGCAAAGGCAATACCGTGATCATGGTTACCCACGAAGAGGACATCGCCGAATACGCGCACCGTATTGTCCGGCTTCGCGATGGCCTCGTTGAAACCGACCGGGCCAATGCAAACATTCGTAAAGCTCAGGTGCTTATGCAGTCGCTAGGCCAATAAGAAAGTAATTATTTAACCGTACTTTTTCATTTTTCATGATTATATTTCGCTCTAATCATGACGAAAAATGCGCCGTAAAATCCTCCTTACCCTGCTCGGAGTTTTTGTCCTTATTCAGTTTGTCAGACCAGAGAAAAACCAGTCGACGGGCATGTCGGTTAACGATATTACAACTAAATACGCTGTTCCTGCTGATGTTCACAACCTGCTGAAGCGGTCTTGCTTCGATTGCCATTCCAATAATACAGTTTACCCCTGGTACGATACTGTTCAGCCCGTTTCCTGGTGGCTCAATCACCATATTAACGAAGCAAAAGGAGAGCTTAACTTTTCAGAGTTTGCCTCTTATTCACCCAAAAAAGCCGATCATAAACTGGAAGAGATAGGGGAGTCTGTTACCGAAGGCTGGATGCCCCTAAGCTCATACCTGTGGATTCATCACGATGCTAAACTCAAACCCGAAGAAGCCAAACTAATTGCTGATTGGGCGAGCCAGTTGCGGGCAAAACTAGACGTTCCTGCTGATCCAAAAGGAGAGGAGCATCACGAGGGTCATTTATAGATCAGTGTCTTTTTTTTTGATGTCGGGTCTGAGGACCCGACATCAAAAAATACACAGAATTTACGCTTTCAAATTGATCTTCCGGCCTGTTTCTGCGGCTTGATAAATGGCTTGTAATAGCTTCGTATCCCGCAGACCTTCTGCGCCCGTAACATGGTCGGGGAGTTGCTTGCCGTCGAGAAGGTCTTTGCAAACGCCATCCATATGGGCAGCCTGATGGTTGACAACGGGCATCTCAATGGGACCTTTACTGGTACGCCCTTTGAGCGGGCCATAGCCAAAAGCGGGCGATAGTTCAAACCAGCCTTTCTCGCAGGACGCATAAAGTCGCTCAACACCCGATGCGTAACTTGTTGTGGAGTTGGAAACGGCACCCCCCGGAAATTCAAACTGCCAGAACATCGTTTCTTCGACATCCTTAAATTTTACGGGGTCTGTTTTTGGAGCAAACTGGGCGGTTACCGAAATAGGTTCTTCGCCCGTTACATACCGGGTGCCCTGTACAGCATAAATACCTACGTCCATCAGGGGGCCGCCACCCGCCATGCTTTTTTTCAATCGCCATTGAGTAGGGTCGCCACTCCGAAAGCCATCGCTGCTTTCTATAAACTTAACGGCACCGAACACTTTTTCCTGTCCAAGCCGCATAATCTCTTTAGTGAATGGCTCATAATGCAGCCGATAACCAATAGCCAGTTGCTTGTTTGCCTTCTTGCAGGCATCAATCATGGCCTGGCACTCTTTCGGGTAAATTGCCATTGGTTTCTCACAAATGACGTGCTTCCCCGCCTGCGCGGCCCGAATTACATACTCGGCGTGCATTGAGTTTGGGAGCACCACATACACGACGTCTATATCTTTGTTATCCGCAATCCGGTCGAAGTTTTTGTAATCGTAGACATTGGCCTTTGGGATGTTGTATTTCTGCATCCATTCAGTGGCTTTTGACGGCGTACCCGTTACAATGCCAGCCAGTCGGCAGTTTTTTGTCTCTTGCAGTGCCGGTGCCAGCAGGTTTGCGCTATAATACCCGAGCCCAACTAAAGCGATGCCCAGTTTGCGGCCCGGCTGGCCCAAACTTTCGTTATCTGCATTTTTCAGCAATGAATAAAGGCCGCTGGATTCATTCTGGGCAAATTGATTATTGCCATAGCCCAGGAGCGGTAAAGATAAGGCCGATGCACCTGCGCCAAGATTGCGTAGAAAGGTGCGCCGGGAATTCGCGTCTTGATTTTTCATGAGTAGCCGTTTAGGGAAACTCGGTGAAGCTACGGAATGTGCTGCACTTCAGAGTCTATAAAAAAAGCACCAAAGCCGGGTTTTCTACCAGCTTTGGTGCTCTGTCATCCACGTTTTAATATTGCTTTATACAAGTCAACTCTGTGTCTATACCACACAGTTTGTCGAATTTGCCAGGTCAGGAACATGATAAATCTCACGGCTATGGATCGACGGCCTGTTCGCCAGGATTCGTGGCTAATTTACTGGCAATCCTGACTGCAACCGGGGAGCCATACAACTAGTTGGTATTGGCGCGGCCACCTGCGACACGCTCGAATTCTTGCAGATGATTATATGCTAGACAACTGAAGTTGTGCTTCAAAATGGGCTCGAACCTGTTGAGTGACTTTATGCTTATACTCTCGTTTCCGTAGGGTACGGCTGCGGTGGTTAGCCTTGATTAAGGTGAGCGGCTTCTCAGGAAAAGGAATTGCTAAAGTATATAACTGATTTGGTTGTTTTTCTCCTCCTAGCGCATCCCAAAATGCATCAAAGTTAAAATGAGTCGCCCCATTCGCTAAATTTCTCTCATTGCCCGCACCCCAGATGCACTTCAGATCACAAGCTAGAGAGATCCCTTGCAAGGCTGCCATCAGTAGAGCAGACGGAGAAATATCAAATAGAGCTTTAGTAGCTTGTTTGACAAGGTCAGGGTTTCTAACACCTTGGATCCCTCCTACAAAAAGGCTTTGACCGAACAACGAGTTCTCCAACTGCTCACCAACAATTGTAAATCGAATGGAGTAAACAGGAATCTTATTAAATTCCAATACGACGGCTAATTCACCCTCCCAGTCTATACCGGATGGAAATAACAGACTAATACTAAATGAGTCAGTGCCTTGGCAATCTTGCCAGATATAGGTTTTGTGAAGAATATCCTTAAAAAAGTGGGGATGCACGCATTTGGTGAAATAGCGGTAATGACTAGTGAGTAAAACCAGTTTATCTTTAGTAGGCAAATTAAGGGCTAAATACTGACCTAGATATTTGTATAATAGGCGGGGGTTTTCTTGCACTAAAGCCGCAACTTGTGGATTGATTTTTAGTAATTGAGTCAGTTCATAATGTTCCGGAAAGTGCCAAATAATTTGCCTGAATCGGAAGCCTGTTCTTAATGTGTACAGCATCCCTCGACGAATTACCTGATTAATTACCTTATATAAAGTTGTGAAATTAATAGAATTGGTATGTTTTGATAAGGATACAGAACCAGTAAATAGTTTCATTATACATTCGCAATTGGTGCAAGCGGACGAGTATTGCTTTTAAACGGCAAGTTATTCACTAATCTGAAAACTTGACTTATTATTTGGTCAACTTTACTAAGCGGTAGTTCAAACAGGTTTATCGACTTACCTTGGATTTATATACAAAAAGGTGCAAAAACCGTCAAAACTTCACCGCAGCTATACCATGAATTGGTCAACAGTATCCATTTGAAAAAACAACTCGGTGTCATTTAAGAACATGAGTTTGTTATAGCCTATCTTCAAGATGGCACCTCGCTTCCATCGAAACCAATACCTCCTCCAATCAATGCTTCGCTCAATGTCTGACTGAAACTGCCGTCTCAATTTATAATAGACAGCTTATCATCTCGAAGTAGAATAAATGAGTTCTATTTTTATATTTCTGTTGTTTTACATCAAACTCAGCGGGGCCGTCACCAGCCCCGCTGGTCTTCAGAACAGTGCATGAAACTGTCACTTCACACGGCTCTTCAATGAAGCGGTAATTGTCACCTATACCTTGCCGGACAACATCTCATGTTAGGATCCCTCCTTGAGTCGGGATGACAAAAGCAACGCATTGAATTTTTAATACTTAATTAGAAATCTATTTGTAATTCACACTGACTTTAAAAAATATACTTGTTCTCGGCAATCATGGCGTCGGCAATCTGACGGCGGGCATCTTTCAGATTCAACGGCTCAATTTTGGTGAACCGTTTCAAACCCATCAACATACCCCGTAGTTCATCTCCCTCGGCAAACGACGTTATTGCTGACCGACCGGCGTTATTAACTTTCTCAACAGCTTCATGCAGGTACACTAGCGCCATTTGCTTTTGCAGGGCAACAGCTTCCTCGCCTTTAATCCCGATCAATTTCTCAACACGAAGCAATACAGATTCAGCCACGTAGATTTCTATGGCCATATCAGCTACGTTCATCAGGATTTCCTGCTCGTTGGAAAGGTTCATCATGAACTTCTGAACGGCGGCACCCGATACCATCAGGGCAGCTTTCTTCAGGTTGCGGATAACTTTTTTCTCGGCAATAAATACGCCCTCTTCCTCGTCCGAATTGAAGTCGGGAATAGACATAATTTCTTTGGCAACTGCCATTGCCGGGCCCATCAGGTCGAGTTCGCCCTTCATGGCCCGCTTCAACAGCATGTCTACCACAAGCATCCGGTTGATTTCGTTCGTGCCTTCAAAAATCCGGTTGATGCGGGCATCGCGGTAGGAACGATCCATTGGTGCATCGGCCGAATAGCCCATACCACCATATACCTGAACACCTTCGTCGACCACATAATCCAGTACTTCCGAACCATGTACTTTCATGATGGCGCACTCAATCGAAAACTGCTCCAACGCCTTCAGTTTAGCTGACGAATCATCCAGACCCTGGCTTTTCAGGTCCTCAATCAGGTCGTCAATATTTTGACCAGCCCGATACGATGCTGTTTCAGAAGCATACACTTTAAGGGCCATTTCGGCCAGTTTATGCTTGATAGCCCCAAATTGAGAAATGGCTGTTTTGAATTGCTTCCGTTCGTTGGAATAGCGAATGGCATGGTTGATTACTTCTTTTGAACCTCCAACAGCGGCAATACCCAGCTTTATACGACCAATGTTGAGGATGTTTACCGCGATTTTGAAGCCATTCTCACGAGTCGACAATAAGTTTTCAACAGGCACTTTGCAATCGTTGAAGAAAATCTGACGCGTGTCGGAGCCTTTGATACCCATTTTGTGTTCCGGCTCGTTCATTGTGATGCCTTCGTAACCACGCTCAACAATGAAAGCGGAGAGATTTTTGTCGGCATCAATTTTGGCAAATACGATGTAGATATCGGCAAAACCACCGTTAGTGATCCACATCTTTTGTCCATTCAGAACATAATGAGTGCCATCTGCGGTTAGCGTTGCTTTGGTTTTTCCTGAATTAGCATCAGAACCAGAATCGGGTTCAGTGAGGCAGTAAGCGGCTTTCCATTCGCCTGAGGCTAGTTTAGGTAAATACTTGGATTTTTGGTCTTCATTACCATAATACACAATAGGTAATGTACCGATACCCGTATGTGCGGATAACGCAACCGAAAATGAATGGCCTGCGCCTGTCACTTCGGCAACCAGCATGGAAGTGTTGAAATTCGTGCCAAACCCGCCGTACTGCTCTGGTACGGATGTGCCCAGAATGCCCAGTTCACCGGCTTTGTCCATTAAAGATGAAATCAATTCGGGAGATTTAGCATTGTCTATTTCATTCAGACGCGGCCAGATTTCCCGTTCCAGGAACTCGCGGCAGGTAGCCGCAATCATTTGCTGCTCTTCGGTAAATTCTTCAGGGATAAAAACCTGCGCTGCCTGCGTTTCTTTGATCAGAAATTCGCCACCTTTCAAGGAGGCTTTTGGTTCTGTCGCAATCATGTTGAAAAGAGTTTATTATGCTTGCATACTAATTCGTTAACAAAGAAAATCATTTCAAAATTAGTATGCAAGCATACTAATAATATTTTTTAGCTAGAGCTGAGCTTGTATACAGGTAAACAACCTTCATGTACAGTAATGGCTGAATTAGCCAGTAAGAAAGGTTTATTAATCACAGAGGCATAAAGAACACAGAGATTGTATGGGTTAATTTCTCCCCGTTCAATCTCTGTGTTCTCTATGCCTCTGTGATTAATAAACCTTTCTTACTGGCTAATTCAGACGCTCAAAAATACCGGCTCTGGCGCAGGTATTCACCCATGCCGGTTCATGTGGCGAGCATACGCTCGCGTTTATGTGTAGGCACGTGTGAATACCCGCGCCAGAGCTTGCATTCTATTAATTCAAACGCTCAAAAATTCCAGCAACGCCTTGGCCGCCACCTACGCAGGCCGATACCATGCCATATTTCTGATCGCGACGACGCATTTCATTCAACAGTTGCACAGATAAGCGTGCGCCTGTCGAACCGAGTGCATGGCCTAAAGCAATGGCACCCCCGTTCGGGTTGATCTTACTAGGATCAAGACTCAGTTCCTGAATAACCGCTAATGCCTGAGCGGCAAAGGCTTCATTTAACTCAATAAGATCAATGTCGTCTTGCTTCAAGCCGCCTTTTTTGAGAGCGATTGGAATCGCGGCTACTGGTCCGATACCCATAATTTTGGGTTCTACACCGGCTGTTGCATAGGATACCATCCGGGCAACCGGCTTCAGGTTCAACTCATTGATCAGGCGTTCCGACATCACTACGACAAAAGCTGCTCCGTCAGACGTTTGCGAAGAATTTCCGGCGGTAACTGAGCCACCTGCTGCAAAAACTGGTTTTAGTTTGGCCAGGCCTTCAGCGCTAGTGTCTTTGCGCGGACCTTCGTCCTGGGCCACGGTCCACTCACGGGTTTTCTTTTTGTTGCTTTCAGCGTCGAAATACGTTTCACTCACCTTGATAGGTACGATTTCGTCTGTGAATTTCCCGTCTTTTTGAGCCGCCAGTGCCTTTTGGTGAGAGGCAAAGGCAAACTCATCTTGGGCATCGCGGCTAATGTTAAATTGCTGGGCAACTTGTTCGGCTGTCAGGCCCATACCAATATAATAATCCGGGTGTGTCTTCGCAATTTCGTAGTTCAGAGCTGTTTTCCAACCCATTACCGGCACCATCGACATTGACTCGGTTCCTCCGGCAATGATGCAATCGGCCAGTCCAGCGTGGATTTTTGCTGAGGCAATCGCAATCGCTTCCAATCCCGAACCGCAGTACCGGTTGATCGTCATGCCGGGAACGCTATTGGGCAACGACAGCAAAGCTATGTACCGGGCAATCTGCATTCCCTGTTCGGCCTCAGGCACGGCATTTCCAACGATGAGGTCTTCAACACGTGTAGGGTCAAGGTTAGGAACCTGGCTTAGTAAGTGCTTGATAACTTCAGCCGCCATATCATCAGGGCGGGTAAAACGGAGACCTCCGCGAGGTGCTTTACCCACGGCTGTACGATATCCGGCTACAATGTATGCGTCCATAAAAATGCGATGTTGATTTTACTGGTTAAGCGGGGAACCTAAAGCAATAACTTATTTGGTAAACGAAAAATTACAGATGATTCATAAATTATTATGCAAGCATACTATTTTCTTCTGAGAACTGCAACTCTTGGGCTCGAGGCAAATGTCGCCTGGGCGTTCAGATAATCGTTTGTAACGTGTACGGTCGGCCGCTGCCGTGGAAACCCGAGCAGTTAGAAGCCGGGTTGACGCTTGAATTGTTAGCCTTTGGCTACGCGGGTTTCCACGGCAGCGGCCGACCGTACACGTTACTATGCAAAAAAGCCGCTCGATGAGCGGCTTTACAATCAAAAATTTGGTAAATCTCTGTTAGAAGTGACGGTCTCCAGCTTCGCGCTTGCCAAGCAATACTGCACCAACCATTGCAACTAAAAATAAGACTGAAGCCAGTTCAAATGGTAAGATATAGCTGCTATAAAGCAACTGCCCAAGGTTTTCTACAAGCCCTGTTTTAGCATTGAAAGTTGCTGAATTAACTTCTGGCACCTGAGCACTTTTGGCCCGAAAAATCGTAATCAACATAATCATCAACAAACCGCCAACAACAACCGAAGCCATTTTTGTCAGATTGGTTTTCGACTCTTCGTCTTCTTTACGCAGGTTCAAAAACATGATTGTGAATAGGAACAGGACCATGATAGCCCCTGCATATACAATGATGTTTACCGCTGCCAGAAACTGAGCATTGAGCAGAATGTAATGACCCGATAGGCAGAAAAACGTGGCAATCAGCGCCAGAACGCTATAAATTGGGTTACGGGCTGTTACAACGCCAATAGCACTAAACAGAGTAAGTACCGTTAGGCCAAGAAACAGGTAGCCAGTACCCGTCAACGATTTGAAAAAGGTTATAAATTCAGTCATAGCTCAGTCGAATAGAAAACAATAGGGAGAAAGGCGATTAGGTCGCGGCCCGTGTCAAACTAGGTTCGGTTGGGGTGGCCTGTACCTCAGCGTTAGCGATGCGGATATAACGGTCGTCCATTTTTTCGACCAGCTTATCTTTGCCGTAGATAACATCGTCGCGCTCCATAAATACCGGTACCATAAGGTCGTGGCGAAGGTATACAGCCTGTTTTGGGCACGCTTCTTCGCACAAACCGCAGAAAATACAACGAAGCATGTTTATTTCGTAAACAGCCGCATATTTTTCTTCCCGGTATAAGCTTTCTTCTCCCTTTTCGCGCTCTGCTGCCACCATCGAAATAGCTTCGGCAGGGCAGGCAACGGCACATAGCCCACAGGCCGTACAACGCTCGCGACCCTGTTCGTCACGTTTCAGAATGTGGTGGCCACGGTAAATGGGTCCAAGGTATTTTTTTACCTCTGGATATTGAATCGTCGGCTTTTTTCGGAAAAAGTGGCTGATCGTGATGGCTAACCCGCCAACAATGGCAGGCAGATACATCTTCTCCGCCAGTGTCATTTCCTTATTGCTGACTTGTTTTGACCGATTAGTGAGTTGCATGTTAGTTTATAGTCCGATGTTTGTCGTTCAAGATTAACGACAAACCGTTTAAACGCTTTGCGGAATAACTGCCTGCTTTGGTGCCCGTGCTGATGATACCATAACTACGACCACTGTAACGATAACAATTAGCCAGGTGGCGTATTTGAAATCATAGAGTAAGCCAGCACCGGTTATAACCACGTTCAGAATTGACAAAGGTATAAAGGTTTTCCAGCCCAGATTCATAAGTTGATCGTAGCGGAAACGCGGTAGCGTCCAACGAACCCACATGAAGAAGAAGATGAAAAAGAAGATTTTGCCAAAGAATGTGATTACACCAAGGGCTGTCGCCACGTTATGCCCTGTAATAGCACCCAATGAGTTTTCGAGTGCAGTGCCAATCTCGTTCATGAACGGATAATGGAATCCGCCAAAGTACAGCGACGAGATGAAGGCCGATGAAACAAACATATTGATGTATTCCGCAAACAGATAGAAACCTAGTTTCATGGAACTGTATTCGGTATGGTAACCGCCAACGAGTTCTGTTTCGCACTCAGGCAAATCGAATGGGGTACGGTTACACTCGGCGAATGAGCAGGTCAGGAAAATAATGAACCCTACCGGTTGCGTAAAGATATTCCATTCGAAGAAGCCTGCCTGCTGATCGACAATTGCCCGAACCGAGAGCGAGCCGGTCATCATTAAAATCGCAATCATCGAAAGACCCAGGGCAATTTCATAGCTGATGTTCTGCGAAGCAGCCCGTATAGCACCCAGCAGCGAGAACTTGTTGTTCGATGCCCAACCGCCCACCATAACGCCATATACGCCCAGCGACACAACACCAAAAATGTATAGTACACCGATGTTGATTTCGATACCCTGTACCGGAACCGAGTAGTCACCAAACCGGATGCTGTCGCCGAACGGAATAACCGCGCTCGACATCAGGGCTGTAAGCATGGCTAGGCAAGGGCCCAGAATAAACAGCCATTTGCTTGACTGCGACGGGATGAAATCTTCTTTAAAAAACATTTTGCCCGCATCGGCAATGGGTTGTAACAGCCCCCACGGACCGGCACGGTTTGGACCAAGGCGATCCTGTAAAAAAGCCGCCACTTTCCGCTCAGCGTAAGTAGAATAGGTCGCAATGAGAAGCGTTATCCCAAATATGACCAGGATAATGATTCCTTTTACGAGTAATACGGTTAAGTCCATTTTTTTAAGTTTTTGGTTTTCCGTTTTTGGTTAGCTTACCGGTAATCACTGATGTGTTAGCCAACCAAAAACCGTAAACTATATACCTATAATAATCAAGGTTCTGGCTCCATAGCCGATGGTAACACTTTCGCGAAACGTTCGGCCGGTAGTTGTTGAATAGACAATTGCGACGTATCGCGTTCATCGTGAATCTGCTTGTAATCGGCTGCGGCCAACCGCTGGCCAAAACTTGGCTTTATGGTATCGGCCCGGTATTTGTTTGCCGAGATCACCGAACTCCGCGATATTTTTGTTGGTCCTTCGATGGTCCAGTCGCTGGTTTTCTTTGTTTCGAACCGGCAGGTGTTGCAGATAAACTCGGTTATTTCGCTCCATTCATTTTTACGGGCTGTAACACGAATAACTTCATCACCCCGATACCACAGCGTTACGTTTCCTGAACAGGTTGGGCAATTGCGGTGTGCATCGACTGGTTTTGTAAACCACACCCGGTTTTTGAAGCGGTAGGTTTTATCTGTCAGCGCACCAACCGGGCAAACGTCAATAACATTTCCGGAGAAATCGTTATCAATTGCTTTCTCGATGTACGTGCTGATCTCAGACGCATCGCCCCGATTCATGACGCCATGTACACGTTTTTCCGTAATCTGGTCGGCCGTATACACGCAGCGGTAGCACAGAATGCAGCGCGTCATGTGTAGTTGGATATACGGACCAATGTCTTTTTTCTCGAACGTACGGCGATCTTCTTCGTAACGAGTCGTTGCCTTACCATGATCGAACGCAAAGTTCTGAAGATCACACTCACCAGCCTGGTCGCAAACGGGGCAATCGAGCGGGTGGTTCAATAGCAGAAACTCCACGATACCATTACGGGCGTCAATCACCTGTGGACTGGTTTCGTTCTCAACGATCATACCGTCCTGAACGGCCGTCAGGCAAGAGGCTACCAGTTTAGGCATAGGCCGTGGGTCTTTAGCCGACCCGGCAGCTACACGCACCAAACACGCCCGGCATTTGCCACCGCTGCCTTTTAAGGGCTGATAGTAGCACATGGCCGGAGGAGCTACCGCCGGACCAATTTTGCGAGCGGCCTGCAAAATGGTCGTTCCAGGCTCCACTTCAACTTCAATTCCGTCAATAGTGACTTTTAATAGTTGCGGCTTTACGTCTTCCATATAGTTACTGCGACTAAGAAGCCGCAAATCATTCTGTTCTAAAACGGCTATCCAGCCGCGTTCCTGTTAGACCAATGCCATCTCACCGCGATAAACAGCACCCGGTTGAGTTGCTTCGGTTGGGTGATCAATGTGCCATTGAAACTCGTCGCGGAAGTGCCGGATGGCGCTGGCAACAGGCCACGCAGCGGCATCGCCAAGCGGGCAAATGGTGTTTCCTTCAATTTTTTTCGCCACATCTACCAACAGATCAATATCCTGCTGATGTCCGTGGCCATGTTCGATACGATGGAGAACTTTCTCCATCCAGCCCGTTCCTTCTCGGCAAGGGCTACACTGTCCGCAGGATTCGTGGTGGTAGAAACGGGAGAAATTCCAGGTATTGCGAACAATACAGGATGTTTCGTCGAAAAGAATAAAGCCGCCAGATCCAAGCATGGTTCCTGTGGCGAAACCACCATCCGACAGCGATTCGTACGACATTAACCGTTTCTCCCCATTAGCAAGTGTAAGTGCCAGATGGGCGGGTAAAATGGGGACAGATGAACCACCAGCCACCAGTGCTTTAAACTTATGACCCGGACGAATACCTCCGCACCATTCATCTGCATAAATGAAATCTTCGACCGGAACGCCCAGCTCAATTTCATAAACGCCCGGTTTGTTGATATGACCCGATGCCGAAATCAGTTTGGTGCCGGTACTGCGCCCAATGCCAACAGCGGCATAGGCGTCACCGCCATTATTCACAATCCAGGCCGTTGTAGCAATAGATTCAACGTTATTAACAACCGTTGGCGACTGATACAATCCTTTTACAGCCGGAAATGGTGGTTTGTTGCGGGGATTACCCCGTTTGCCTTCCAGCGATTCCAGCAAGGCTGTTTCTTCGCCACAGATGTATGCACCGCCACCGGGTTGTACGATCAACTCAAGATCGTAGCCGCTACCCAGAATGTTTTTACCTAAAAAACCTTTGGCGGTGGCTTCGGCAATGGCTTTTTCGAGGATGTGAATGACATACATCAACTCACCCCGCACATAGATAAATGACTTATTGGCTCCCAGCGCAAAGGAAGAAATAATCATCCCTTCAATAAGCAGGTGGGGGAGGTTCTTCATCAGGTAGTGATCCTTGAATGTACCTGGCTCCGATTCATCTGCATTGCAGACAAGATACCGGGGAACGCCTTCGGGCTTGGCCAGAAAACTCCATTTCATTCCCATCGGGAATCCGGCACCACCCCGACCCCGAACACCCGCTTTCTTAACTTCTTCAACAATGGCTTCGGGAGTCATTGTCTTGATTGCCTTTTCTACGGCCGTATAGCCGCCCTGCTTCCGGTATACATCGAAGGTCTCAATGCCGGGAACGTTGATATGTTCGGTAAGTATTTTAGTCGCCATGATGGGTTATTTCGACAGTTCGTCAATGATCTCGTCCACACGTTCGTTGGTGAGGTGCATGTAATATTTCTCCCGAATCTGGAAAACAGGCCCCATGCCGCAAGCAGCCAGACACTCTACTTCTTTGAGTGTAAACCGACCGTCTACCGTGGTTTGACCCGTATCAATGCCGAGACGTTGTTTCAGGTGAGCGTATACGTCTTCGCCCCCCATCAAACAGCAGGGGCCAGTTCGACAGTATTCGATAACGTGCTTACCAACCGGATTGAGGTGATACATGGTGTAGAATGACGCTACTTCATATACCTCAATCGGCTGAATATCGAGCATCCGGGCTACATAATCCATGCCTTCGGGGCTGGTCCAGCCTTCCTGTTCCTGCAATAAATGCAACAACGGTAACAAGGCCGATTTCTGCTTGCCCTCCGGATATCGGGCAATAATTTCCTGCGCTTTACTAACCCGCTCCGGGGTGAATGTTACGGCTTTATTAGTTTCGGTCGTCATAATATAGTGGCAGGTTTATGCGTCAAGTTCGCCTGCAATCACGTTCATGCTACTCATAATAACAATGGCATCTGACAACGTCAGTCCTTTGCACATTTCAGGAAACGCCTGATAATAAATAAAGCATGGACGACGGAAGTGGAGTCTGTAAGGAGCACGGCCACCATCGCTGATCAGGTAAAAGCCCAGTTCACCATTGCCGCCTTCAACGGCATGATAGACTTCGCCAACTGGTGCGTCGATTTCACCCATCACAATTTTAAAGTGATAAATGAGTGCTTCCATGTTCTTGTACACTTCCTGTTTTGGCGGCAGGTAATATTGAGGAGCATCGGCAAAATAGGACCCTTCGGGCAGGTTATCTATGGCTTGTTGAATGATGCGAAGGCTCTGCTTCATTTCCTCATTTCGAACCATGAAACGGTCGTAGGTGTCGCCACTTTGACCGACTGGAATATCGAATTCGAAGTCTTCGTATGACGAGTAAGGGTTCATCACCCGAACATCGTAATCAACACCCGCAGCCCGCAGGTTTGGACCTGTAAACCCGTAGCTTAGAGCCCGCTCTGCCGAGATAGCCCCAACGTTTACGACGCGATCCATGAAGATACGGTTGCGATTAAACAGGTTTTCAAACTCGTTCAATACTTTTGGAAAGCGAACGAGTAGTTCTTTGATCTTGCGAATAGCCGTGGGAGAGAGGTCGCGTTCCATCCCGCCAATACGACCCATGTTGGTCGTAAGACGCGCTCCACAAACTTCTTCGTAGATTTCGTAGATGTTTTCCCGCTCCTGATAGATGTACAAGAAGCCTGTGAAGGCACCGGTGTCTACTCCCAAAATGCCATTACAAATGAGGTGATCGGCCAGACGGGCCAACTCCATCATAATAACGCGTATGTACTGCGCCCGTTTGGGCACGTCAACGCCCAGCAACTTCTCTACTGTCATGTGCCAACCCATGTTATTAATGGGTGACGAACAATAGTTCATGCGGTCGGTGAGGGTGGTAATCTGGTAAAACGGCCGACGTTCGGCAATTTTCTCAAAGGCCCGGTGGATATAGCCGATTGTCTGCTCTCCTGACACAATTTTTTCGCCATCCATTTGCAGGATGTTCTGGAAAATACCATGTGTGGCAGGGTGAGTAGGGCCGAGGTTAAGTGTCGTTAGTTCATTAACGTACTGAATCGGGCCTTGCTCGGCGGGTAAGTTTTTATTCGCAATATCGAGTTCTTCAGAAACCATAGTTAAAAGAGCGAAAGAGCGAAAGAGTGACAAGCAGCAGACAAGCACCGCTCTTTCACTCTTTCGCTAATATTTATCGTCCAAACAGTGCGTCAATTTTGTCTTCCCGTGTTGCGTCTTCGAGTGGATACTCTTTGCGCATCGGGTGGTAATCCATTTCTTCCATATTCAATATCCGTCGTAAGTCGGGATGACCGTCGAAGATAATACCAAACAAGTCGAAGGTTTCTCGTTCCATCCAGTTTGCACCGGCATAGAGTGGAATAGCCGTTGGAATGTGAACATCGTCTGTCGTCAGATAGACTTTAAGACGTATCCGAAAATTGTTCGTCAGGCTATGCAGATGATAGACAACACAGAACTCTTTACCAACAGAATCCGGATAGTGAATCGCTGTAATATCGGTTAAGAAGGCAATTTTCAGTGTCGGATGCTCTTTCAGGTATTTAATGAGCGGGATAATCTGATCCCGGCTGGTCGAGCACGTTAATAAATCATACGGATCATCAAAGTCCGTAACGCTCTCGCCAAACTGGTTAATTATTATCTGCGCAACTTCTTCGTTGGTCAGCATTGTCAATGAGTGAATGAGTGACTGAGTAAATTAGTGAATGACAAAATAGACTGCCTGGTCAGGATCTGTTCACCAATTTGCCATTTATTGAATGCTGTATGAATTCAGCAAGTGCTGATACTCTTCAGTATTACGCCGACGAAGTGACTCGTTTTTGGCTATTTCCTGTAACTGCAAGATGCTATCCAGAATCTGTTCGGGACGTGGTGGACAACCAGGCACATATACGTCTACCGGAATGATGCGATCAATTCCCTGCAAAACGCTGTATGTATCAAAAATGCCACCACTGGAAGCACAGGCACCAATGGCAATCACCCAGCGGGGTTCAGCCATTTGAAGGTACACTTGCTTCACGATAGGCCCCATCTTTTTGGCAATCGTTCCGGCTACAAGCAGCATATCGGCCTGGCGCGGTGAAAAGCTGGGGCGCTCGGCACCAAAACGGCCTAAATCGTAGTGAGAAGCCATTGTCGACATGAACTCGATGCCACAACATGAGGTAGCAAATGGGAGTGGCCAAAGCGAGTTTGCTCTGGCTAATCCAATAATTTTATCGAATGAAGTAGCCGAGAATCCCGGGCCATCATAACTCGCGGGTGATTCTGCCAGCTTAATATCTGTTGCCATAAAAAACACGGTCCGCCGTTGCGGTTCTAGTTGCTTACTGTAACAACGAATAAATATGTTCTAAAATTCATTTAAATGCTTATTCCCAGTTCAATATCCCTTTGCGGATAACGTAGTAAAAACCAGCCAGAAGAAGGCCCATAAACAGAACCATCTCAATAAACCCGGTCATGCCTAATCCCTTAAAATTGACAGCCCAGGGGTACAAAAAGATTACTTCAACGTCGAACAGGACGAACAGAATAGCAATCAAAAAATATTTGATAGAAATAGGTGTGCGGGCATCTCCCTGAACAGGAATACCGCATTCGAACGGATCATCCTTTTTCTGACTATGGCGTTTTGGCCCAATATTGTGCGTAACAAGCATCGTTGTTACGATGAAACCAAGCGCCAAACCTAATTGGATCAGGACCGGCAAATAATCGACCGGGAGGTAGGTTGCGTTCATATAATTAGTTGATAGGATCGGCGCAAAGGTAACGATAAAACCAATAAGCCTATTTACTTGCGGGCAAACGATACACCGACTAGCCTTCAAATATACGTGACAACAGTTGTTTTATCAACCCGTATACATTTGGTTAAAGGCGTTAAAACAACAGAAGCCCCTTTTCCATCAGGGGCTTCTGTTTATAAGTAGAGTAAAAGAGCTTATCGGTTAATAATAACCCGTCGGGATATGTCGAAACCTGCTGAACGCACTCGGATGAGGTAAACACCCTGAGCCAGGCCCGACACATCTATAATTTGTCGTGTATTTAATAAAGGAACCTGCGATGTAAAGAGTTGCTGGCCGCTCAGCGTGAACACACTAATATCTGCATTTTTAAGGTCTTCGATGGTTTCAATTGCTACTATACCAGATGCCGATGGATTCGGGTAAATACTCAACCCACCATTCGATCGATCGAATGTGAATGGTTTAGGAACACTATAGTCCGATGAGCAGGTGATAGAGGTACCAGCCAATGTATAGGTTGAATTCGTACGGGCTGAATAATTGGCCGAAACAATTACTTTTACCACCGCGCCATTTTGTGGAATCACCTCGGCTCCACGGCGCCAGTCGAATAAGTCAGGTTGGCCACCTGTTGGTGTTGGTAAGACGGCTTGTAAGCTATAAGCCCCTATTTGTTCGACACTTGGTACGGGTACTTTTGGCCGTACGGTTAAAGCTATAGTAGCGGGTTGCGTCGATTTACAGCCATATACGTTTATAGCCTGTAGTGAATAGTTTCCCCCTTTGTTTAGCGTGATGGCTTTACTGATCGTTGTTGTTGTGCTCAAGCTCCATAAACCTGTGCTGTTTGCCGATGTATTGGCAACCAGCGATAAGCTTGAATCGGCGCATACCTGTTGTTGGTTAGCAACTACTTTTCCGGGCTGACTGGCTAATGATATAGTAGGCGTTGCTGGCTGAAGAGGGCTCTGTAGTTCAAGTGCCGGCGACAGGTACGTATTCCCATGACTATCCTTTAACGTAGCACGATACGTGCTGGGCTGAGAAACGGTAATGTTCTGAGTAGCTTGCCCCGAATTCCAACTGTATGATTTGTACAAACTGGGCAAACCAAGAGTTAAATTCGTACTGGATGTAGCACAGGCCACTGTAATGGTTGGCTGTGGAAGGGGAGGGAGTGGGCGTGAACTCGAAAAGAAAACCGCATTCATGCTGTTAAACCATGCCTGACCCAGATCATTCAGTCCTTTGTCACCCGGATTATTTGTTTCCCGGTTGCCAAAGTGAACATTATCGAAGCGTGGTATCATGAGGTTATCCAGGAACGGTCCGGCAAAAACGTTATTGTTATAGGTGTTGATAACATCGTTCTGTGCCTGAATGATATCCTCACTTACCGTGCCATTGAAGTAAGATGACCGAGCTAACACCCAGGCTGGATATCGGTCTGTATCAAGACGGGTCTTGTTGACCAGATACTGCATATTTTCGGAATAATCCTTTCGACTGGAATGCAACGGAAAATTATCAAACTCTCCTTGCTGCCATAAAACGGCCCGTAAGCCCTGTAACGAGCAATAATAACGAAGTGCAATAACCAGATTGGAATAAGGCATGCCCTTTGGAAAATCTTCATTGGGTGTACCTATTGCAAACAAGTTTTTTGTCGTCTTGCCATCAGCACTTTCCCGCCAATTCTGGATGGTCGTTCCCTCCCAGGCCGTATTGATAAACAAGACTGGAACATTATACTGTTTTACAAGCAGATCGCCCAGATAACCCCAACACCAGGCACTCTGACCACGAGGTCCAATGAGCGAGGTGGCGGCTATCTGTTGAAACGTTGGTACTGGCGGATCGTTTAATGAATTGAGCTTGCTATTATCGTAAGTCAAGCAATTGACGCGGTCATCTGTAGCTCCTACAGCACCAAATCCCTGAAATCCCTGTGCGTTTGATTGGCCGGTTATGATAAACACTTCACCAATTCCCACTTTACGGACTACATCGCTATTTACCACTACACCATTAACAAAAGCCTGCACCTCCAGGCGATACCAGCCACCCTTTCCCCGTAATGACCCTTGGAAAATTCCTCCCAGTGAATTCTTCTGAATAGTTAGCCAGTTGGTATTCGTTCCCTGTCCAGCCTCTTCGGCTTGTAAACGGGCCTGAACACTATCAACCGGTTGATATAAACTTCCTGAGAAATAAATAGTACTGGTATTGTCATTTTCCCGCTGGAAAATCGCCCGACTTTCTGGGTAAGTAATTTTTAACACCTGATTGGCAGTCTGCGCCGATGTTCGTATACTAACGGCCATCAAACAAAATGCTACTAGGTGTACTAGAAAATAACGATTGTTCATCTTTTGTTTTTCAATAACTTCTTAATTGTATTCTACTGTTTGGGTTGTGCAGTAGCTAAAAATACATATAAAAATTAGACTGCTCTTCAGGGTGGTTGAACTGCCCGAAAAAGTTTGAACGCTTTCCCGATAAAGTGCAAAATTAAGGCTTATTTCTATGACTAAACGGCCATAGTGAAATTAATATTACAATCCCATTATAATTCGTTTAGAAACGTCGAAATCGGCAGACTGAACGCGCAGAATATAATAGCCCGAGGGTAAACCCGTAAGAACAAGTTGTTTCCGTTCATCGAACGAAGGGACCGCCGTTGTAAACGCTGCCTGGCCGCTCAATGTATAAATTGTAATAACAGCATTGGTTAAATTAAACTGTGTTTCAAGCGTTATAATTTTGTCTGGATTTGGGTTCGGATATATACTTAACCCGTTCATACTCATATCGAGTGTAAACGTAATTGGTGCCGATGGTACTGAAAAACAGGTTAACGTTTGGTCATAGATAATTGATGAACGGGCTGTGTAAATACCCGATTGGCTAGCTTTAATAATAGCTGTTTGAGCCGCTAGTGAATCGCTGCCTACCCGCCAGCGGAATTGAGTGCCGTTAGTAGAACTTACAGCTTCCAGGGTGTATGTACCTATAATATTAATCGTTGGCGGGGGTGGCAGTGGCCTTAACGCAACGGTAACTGATCCTGCCTGTAATGACATGCATCCATTAGCGTCCCGTACCGTGGCCGAGTAAGTACCTGCAGTGCCTGTTGTAATTCGTTGTGTTGAATCGCCGGTACTCCAAAAAACGGTGTAAGCTCCATCAACACGTAAGGTGGCCCTATCACCTTCACAAATAATTGGAGATGGGTTGGCAAGTATAACAGGAGTAGCAGGCAGGGAATTAACTTTTACCGCTACAATGCTTGAGAAGGGTGATAGACAACCATTCTGATCAAGAGCCTGTACCGCATAATTGCCAGATGAACCAACGGTAATGATTTTATCAGTTTGCCCGCTCGACCAAATAATACCAATTGGACTGGTGGCACTTAACATGACAGTGTTACCATCACAAAAGGTGGTTGCTCCACCAGCGGTAACTGTAGGAGTTTGCGGCAGCGGATTTACCTTAAGCGTTAGAACGTCCGATTGTACAGACGAACAGCCAAACTGATTGGTGGTACGCACTGCAAAATCACCTGATTGGCCAACTGTAATACTTTGACTGGTTTGTCCGCTAGTCCACTGATAGGCTACATCCTGCGGAGCAGTTAATGTAATCGTTCTATCTGCACAGAACGTCGTCGGGCCATTTGTAGCAATGACGGGCTTAGCAGGTACCGGATTTGCTGTAACAGCAATGGTATTCGACTGAGCAGACGTACACCCATTCTGGTCGGTTACCGTCAGAAAATAGGCTCCTGAATTACCTACACTAATCACTTTATTCGCTTGCCCATCGCTCCAGTTATACTGAATATTATCAGCGCTGGCTCGTAACGTTGTGTTATCCCCCTGGCAAAAGGTCGTTGGCTTGTCATTGGCAATTGTAGGGGTAGGAGGTAAAGGGTTCACCGAAACGTTAAGCACATTTGAAGTAAAATCGCACCCGCTTATATCCCGGTATCGTACGTAATAAGCCCCCGCCGAAACTGTAGAGAAGGTTCGGGATGTTGCTACCGTTGTATTTGTTTTCTGATCGAACCAGGTGATGTTATCATAATTGGTTGTCAGTCCTAAACTACTTCCGATACAAACCGAAGGAGGCCCATTATTAACAACTGCAGCCACGGGGGCATCGGATACCCGAACCTGTCCTGTAAATAATGTATTACCTAAGGCATCTTTAACTTTGGCCCGGTAAACGCCTGCTCCTTTAGTTATACTATTACCCGATTCTCCCGATTCCCATTGCACAGATGAATAAGTGCCGTTTACATTGAACGTAAGGCTATTATTACTTGCACAAGCGACCAAAATGGTAGGTGGAAGTGAAGGGCTTGCCGGGGTTGAGCTTTGGAAAAACGAGTCATTCAGGCTATTATTCCAGGCACCGGCAACTTCAACAAGGCCGTCGAAGTCGAAATGGAAACCTTCCGCATCATTTAGCGGTGGACGTCTGCGAGGGACCTGAATATTATCTGTATTGGGTCCTGCAAAAACGTTGGCTGTTGAGGAAATAACCTGATTCTGGCCATCAATGATATTGGCGTCAGCACCAACATTATCACCATAACTTGATCTGGCCACAACCCAGGAAACAGCTCTGCCATAATCTCTTCGACTCTGGGCAATCACTGTCTGGAGTTGAGCTACATATTGGCTGGTTGGTACATTGAGCAGGTTGTCTGTTTCGCCCTGTTGCCAGAGTATGGCCCGAACTCCAAGGGTATTGGCATAAAACTGGAGCGCAATTTTTAAATTTATATAAGGCTGACGGGCTTCATAAGTCCCCCCTGGCCCATAAGCAATGCCACCATCAGGAGTAGTATCGCTCCAGTTCTGCGATGATGTACCGGTAAAGGCAGCATTGAAAAACATGACGGGTACATTCAGCCGTTTTACCAACAGGTCACCTAACTGCCCCCAACACCAGCTGCCAACACCTCTGGGAGCAATCGTAAATCCAGACGAATTGTCTAGCAGTGAAAAAGCAGGTGTGGGCGGGTCATTCGGAAATCCATTATCCGGATACCGATAGTTCACACAATTGACCCGGTCGTTGAGCGGGTTAGGTGCCGATTGGTGTATACCCTGTGCGTTTGACTGACCCGCAATAATGAAGACCTCGCCAATACCCACGCGTTCAACGGTAGTTGTATTGCCCACCTGCTGATCGCCATTCATACCACGTACTTCGAGATTGTACCAGCCGCCCGACCCGGTTACGTCACCAGCAAATGCACCACCGGTTGGATTATCCTGAATAGTTTTCCAGTCGGTGGTTGTTCCCTGACCATCACGCGCTACTAAATGTGCTTCGACTCGTGTAACAGAAGCCGTGTAAAAACCCGTAATACGAAGGGTAGTCTGGTTAGCACTATTTCGTTGTAGAACCGCCCGACTTGTTGGGAACGAAACCTGAATCTGAGCTATTGCCAGTATTGGAAGCAAAAAAAGAATGGCCGTACCCAGGGTTACGGAAATGTGTTTCATAGTCATTAATGGCGAGACCAGCCAGGGAGGCCAATTGTTGATAAACAGACAGGCGTCTTATCATACCGGCTCAATACTTGTCAGATTATGCCAGATAACATCTTTTAATTCGTCTAAACCGCGTTGGCTAACTGCCGAGATATAAACAACAGGTAATTTTTTAGGTAAATCACTTTCCAGCTTTACCCTGGTTTCTTCGTCAACGAGATCAATTTTTGTAATGGCCAGCATACGAGTTTTATCCATCAACTCAGGATTAAATTCGCGTAGCTCGTTCAATAGTGTATTATATTCCTGCCGGATATTCTCACTCGTAGCTGGAATAAGGAAAAGTAAAATCGAATTCCGTTCAATGTGCCGCAGGAAGCGTAATCCCAAACCCTTCCCTTGAGAAGCACCTTCGATAATACCCGGAATATCGGCCATTACGAACGATTTGTAATCTCTATAAGCTACGACCCCTAAATTGGGAACAAGGGTTGTAAACGGATAGTCGGCAATTTCTGGACGGGCAGCCGACAAGACAGAGAGCAAGGTTGATTTTCCGGCATTAGGGAAGCCAACCAGCCCAACATCAGCCAATAGTTTCAACTCCAGTACAACCCATTCTTCCTGGCCAGGTTCGCCGGGCTGCGCATAATCAGGAGCCTGTTGGGTAGGCGTTTTGAAATGGTCATTACCCATTCCGCCCCGACCGCCGGGGAAAAGAATAATCTCCTGACCCTCTTCTGTAATTTCGACTATTTTTTCGCTCGTTTCGGGGTTGCGGGCAATTGTGCCCAGCGGTACATCCAGAATGATGTCTTCGCCCTGAGCGCCACTGCGTCGGCCACCCTCACCGGCAACACCATTGCCTGCTTTAATGTGCTTACGGTATTTTAAGTGCAGCAGTGTCCAGAGCTGAGAATTGCCACGTAGAATAATGTGTCCTCCCCGACCACCATCACCACCATCCGGCCCACCTTTGGGGGTGTGTTTTTCCCGACGAAAATGGACGGATCCTGCTCCGCCCGCTCCCGAGCGGCAATTTATTTTTACGTAATCAATAAAATTCGATGAAGCCATACACTATAGTTACTGCGCAATTGACTCATCAATGTGTTGACATATTTCTTTGAAAATACTGTCAATCTCACCGATACCATCGATTGCTGCAAATTTCCCCTGCTGACTGTAATAGTCGGCTACTGGGGCAGTTTTGTCATTATACTCCTGAACCCGGCGTCTAATCAGATCTTCGTTCTGATCATCCGGCCGACCGGAGGTTTGTCCTCGTTGTAATAAACGTCGTGTCAGTTCTTCACTGTCTACAGCGAGGGCAATCATGCTAGTTATTTTCGTATTATGTTGACTCAGAAGTTCATCTAAAGCCACAGCTTGCGGTACAGTTCTTGGAAAACCATCGAAAATAAATCCCCCAACGGATGTTGCCCCAACGGATGTTGCATTTATTGATTGATTCTCTCGCAATTTTGCCTCAATCATACCAATTACGACTTCATCAGGAACCAGCAATCCCTGATCCATGAGCTGTTTCGCCCGCAGACCAAGCTCCGTTCCTGCCGCAATTTGTGATCGCAATAAATCACCTGTTGATAGGTGAACCAGATTATATTTTTTAATTAAATATTCACTTTGGGTGCCTTTTCCGGCACCCGGTGGGCCAAACAGTACAAGGTTAAGCATACGGTTCAAAAGGTAGTGTCAGTTTGGGTCTGTCAAAAGATATACTCGCAAAGTTACGATACCCATTGAGAATATTAACTGTAATCACTGACAGTCACGCGCTTTATTATATACAAACAATAAAAGCGTAGGTTTGATACCTACGCTTTTGTGACTCTTGGCTAAAAAATTCTATTATTTACTAGCTACTTTCTTTTTAACAGGAGCCTTTGTTCCAGGTTTCGCGGCTGGTGCAGGAGCTGCTTTAGGTCCTTCCAATGCCTTTTTGGCACTTTCATCATTCGGGTCCAGCGTTAGTACTTTCTCTAAATACTCTTTTGCTTTATTCTCGTCTTTTTTCAGAATTGCGAAGCCAGCTAAAGCCTTATACGATGTTATTAAGTATCGTTTATAGTCCGTCTTATCTGAAGAATCGGGAGCCATTGCCTGTTCAATGAATTTTTCATAAAGTGGACCTGCCAAGCTAGCCGCTTTATCCTGTTCTTTTGGATAAGCATAATAATTAGCGCCTGCCCGATAATAGTAAGCCAATGGATACTTTTTACCATCTGCTTCTATCTTCTGTGCCATCACCGAAAATGCAGAATCAGCACGTAAGTAATACTGTTGCTTTACCTGCCGAATCTGTGCGGTATCCATCGGGGCAGCAGAGCTATCCCGACCCACTCGTGGAGCGTACTGATAGTTGGCAAGACCTAACCACAGGTAGTCATTATTTTGGGGCTTCTTATCGTTGCTAATTGTCTTAACATAATAGTTGGAAGCCTTATCATACTGCTTCGTGTCGTAGTACTTTTTGGCAATCTCACGATATAGATTTTCTGTTGTATCCATAGGCGCTGCTTTCTCCAGGTTAACAATGCTTAAAGAGTCACCTTCGGGCGTTCCTAATTGAGCCTGAGCACGACCTAGATACTTATAATCGTCAGACATTACTTTCTGAGGAGCTGTTGAGATAAAACGATTCAACGACTCAACAGATTCGGCGTTTTTACCTAAAGCAGAATAGGCCCAACCATACATACGATCAATGATTGGGTTATTGATCTTCCCTTTCAACTGATCAAGATAGGCAATGGCACCCTGATAGTCCTGTGCCAGGAATTTATAACGAGCTACGTCAAGTAGCTGCTCAGGATCTGTCGTTCCGCTTTTCTGAACATACAGTTCATAGTTTTGAGCTGCTGCTTTGTAAGCCCGTGAATTAGCCAACGCATCGGCATACGTGCGATAAGTAGGGGCAAATTCAGGATCATTCTGGATAGCCAGTTTAAAGAAATCCTGTGCTTTCTGATAGTTTTTACCACGCAGATATAAACGGCCAATCTTATAATTGGCTTCAGCAAGGGCAGGATTAATAGCCAGCGCGTTCTCGTACTTGGTGATAGCGTTACCGCCGTCATTTTTCAGGAAGTACGCATCGCCCATTAACATCTCAATTTCGGCGTTTTCGTTCTTCTTGTCTTTCTCGTCAGCAACTGTTAAAAGGCTGAGGGCAGCTGCCGGATCGTTTTGTTTCGGTTGTTCAGACAATGTGTACATTTCAGCACCACGGATCAAGACATCCTGATTCTTACTTTTTGTTTGCGCAACGGCATTGTCAATAAGTGACTTAGCAGTAGCTCCATCGTTTTTTGCCAGGGCTACACCAGCCAGACCAATATTATTCAATTGGTTTTTTGCATCGGCTGCAGCTCCTTTTTCAAACGTTGCTTTTGCTTTGTCTAGCTGGCCGCTTTTTAGATAATAGTAGCCCAGATAAAATTGATTATCAGCCGTCGGCGAGCTGGTGGCCAACTGTGTTAGCGTTTGCCCCGCCTTAGTATATCGCTCTGCCTCTACATCCTTCAAGGCCGTCTGGACGTCCTGTGCTACTATAGGGGCCGTCATTGTAGCTCCAAAGAACAGGATCGTCATCAGCGATTGCTTCTGGTTGTTCATCATGTAATTCAAGTTGGAAATTAAGGAATTGGTTAGTATCTATTAAACGAATTAACAAATCTAAAAATTTGTAAGTAAATCTAAAAACTTACTTACTTGGTCAGATTGATGATTCGATCATATGGTATTCGAGGCCAAAGGCCCAATTTACGAATGATTAACGAGCCAGCATCTCTAACGACATAGTTAATTAATCCTCCGCCTAGGCCCGGGTGCGTTTCGCGGCTCAATATATATACTGGTCGCCGTAATGGATAACGCAACATACCTAAATCTTCCTGAAACGGTTGAAAATAATCATCACGTTTCGTAGGATTTAGCTTGTCTGAAACGCCCACAACCCGCAAATCCTTGGCTAACTCTACAGAAAGCGGTTCATCACTATCACTAATCCAATTAACGCCGATGAACCCCAACGCTGATGGATTTTTACGCACAAAGTCGATAACTTCCCGATTAGAGTGCGTCGTGAAAATGCGTATGTTTTTAAGGTCTTTAATCTTAAAGGTATTTAAGACAAACTCTAAATTGCTGGAATTGTTATTGTCAAATACCAATGTAATAGGTGTGTTTTGATTACCACCTTTAAGTTGTCCCCAGAGTTTTGTTTGCCCGTTAAAAATGCTTTGCAATTCTGTCATCGTAATCAGGCTGTCTGTATTGGCCTTATTTATGATGAGTGCCACGCCATCGGTCGCAATTTTTTCGTTTGCTCCCTTTATCTTTCGCTTATCGAGGACTGCACGTTCATTTGGCTTTAGAAGTCGAGTTGTAAAAACCATCCGGGCACTATCATGAAGCATCATATTGATAGCTTCCTGTTCAGGCCTGAAGACTACGTCGAAATGCACGTCTGGATAAATACCGGCATACGCTGACGTTAACTGAGTGACCAATGGTTGAAAAGATTCGTCAGCAGCAATAACGATAGATCCACGCGAAGGATTATCCAGAGGTGGCTTACCATTGCAGCCAATAAGGCCCGCCAATAGCCCTGCAATACCAAAGAATCGTTTAATCATTTTCCTGAAAGCGTTGGTAGGCCCTGTAGGCACGGAAAGCGCCATAAATAATCAATAACACCCCCATTCCGTATCGGAAGGGACCTGTGGGAGGAAGCACCCCAAAAGACTGAGAGGAGGCAATCAGTCCGATGCCTCCTCCCAAGTATGCCAGTGAAGCCAATACTGAAATATACAGCGTTAGCCGCGCTGGACCTCGATTTTGTCCGCGCATAGATGTTATTCCAGCGTGAAGTTAATCGGTAGGTTGTATTTTACCCGAACCGGACGACCTGACTGTTTACCAGGGCGCCATTTCGGCATGCCTTTCACTACGCGCTGTGCTTCTTCATCTGTGCCAAAGCCCAGACCTTTCAGCACTTGCACGTCCTGAATACTACCATCGGTATTAACGACAAAGCTTACAAACACACGTCCTGAAACGTTGGCCCGTTGAGCAGCCGCCGGGTAGCGCAGGTTTTTGCTTAGGTACTGGCCAAGAGCAGCCATACCACCACTAAATTCTGGCTGTTGTTCTACTACCGTAAAGATTTCTTCTTCTTTAGGAGCAGCTTCTACAGCAACTTCCACCTTCGTTGGAGCCGCCGAAGCTTCGGGAGCTGCAATGATGTTATCGGCATTAGGGTCACCTTCCTGCGTTTTTTCGGCAGCAACAGCTTCCTTTAGTTCCTCAACAGCTGGTGGAGGTGTTTCTTCAGGTACTTCCTCATCCGGTTTTACTTCCGGTGGCAGGAATTTCACCGTGTTCACCTTCGGTACTTCTACCGGTGGTGGTGGTGGCGGTGGCGGCTCATTCGGATCAATGGGCGGTGGTGGAAGTTTCATCAAATCCACCTCCGTCATCGATACTTCTTTCTCTACCGGTGTCAAAGCAGTGATGATAGTCGGCGTCAGTACTCCCAGCGTAAACAGGATACCCCCAATAATCAGGGCACGCGTCATCGTTTTGGGATACGTTTTCCGTAGATCGTAAGCACCATATGCTTTGTTCCGGTTAGCAAACACGATATCATCGAGTGTTGCCTGGGGGTTTACTTCTGCCATGGGTTTATACGTCTAATTTTGCTTTGTCTTTGAGAAGTTTCTTCTCGTCTGCAGTTAAGGCATCCACCAGAGCATAACGCTTCAGCTTCGTAATTGCCATCTCATCGAGTACGTCGACCATGTTTTTATAGGTCGATTGCTTCGTTGGTTTGATAACGACAACAAACTTTTCGCCACCTACCTTCTTTACATTTTCCTGAAGCGCCTGCCGAAATTCGTAGCCGTATCCAACGGTTTTCAACTCCGGATCTTCATTGGCGGCTTTACCAAAAATGTAATAGGCCTTGTTGTCTTTTCCAAGAAAGACCGTCATTACGTTGGACGCCTTAATAGGCTCCGTTTCTTCTTTTAGTGTTTTATCCGGCACGTTGAGCGTCATCGAAGATGGTTTGCTCAATGTGGTGGCCAGAATGAAGAAGGTAATCAGGAGAAATCCCAGATCAACCATGGGGGTCATATCCACCCGGGTTGACGCTTTCTTTGACCGTACCTTACCACCATCATGTTTACCACCACCACCGCCGGTATTAATTTCTGCCATGTTTTCTTAACAGATTCGCGTGGTGAAAATCAACTATAGTTTGCATTCGCTACGCGCTTAATCAGCTTTCCAACCGGCCGGGGGCGCTTCGGTCCCCGTAATCAGGTTGAATTTGTTGATGTTCTGCGCTTGTAGCGTAGCCAACACATTCTTGAATTCGGGGAATTTAGCGAGGTTATCGCCTTTCAACGCAATTCGAAGATTGTTGTTAGCCTTCCGGGCATTGTAAACCCATTCTTTTAACTCATTTGTCGGACCTGCGCCGGTCGTATCCGTTGGAATACCTGCCTGATTTACTTTAGCCTGCTGCTCCTTCGGGAGGTTGAGGTAGGCTTTCAGCTGATTGATAGGCAGACCAAAGTTCGACATCAGGGAAAATTCCTTTTTCTCGTTGTTCGTGAAGGATAATCCCTTTGCGGCAGCAATGTTATCCAGCATGGCAATGCGATTTTGTGCGTTGTCAATGCCGAAATAGACCTTGCCATCTCTACCAAGACCAATGGTCATGATATCGTTATCTGGAACTTTGATCCCTGATATGGACGAAGGCGTTTCGATGGCGGCAGCATCCTGCGACCGAAACTGAGCCGTCAGGATAAAGAACGTCAATAAAAGGAACGCCACGTCGCACATCGCGGTCATGTCCACTGCGGAACTGGCGCGTTTTACTTTAACTGCTGGCATAAGTGATTCTTATTGTTTAATAATGAGCTGCGAAATTCTGCTGAATGCTCAAGCCGATTTCGTCGATGTTGTAGGTCAGCACGTCAATACGGCTTGTAAAGTAGCTATACATGATCGTTGCGATAGCAGCTGTACCAATTCCAAGCGCCGTGTTTACAAGGGCTTCAGAGATACCAGTCGAAAGAGCACCTGTGTCAGGTTGGCCCGTAGCACCCATGGCTGCGAACGCGCGAATCATACCAAGTACCGTTCCAAGCAGGGCGATCAGTGTCGAAACCGAAGCTAGCGTAGCAATGATGGTCAGGTTTTTTTCCAGCATTGGCAACTCAAGCGTAGTCGCTTCCTCTACTTCTTTCTGCAGAGCAACTAATTTCTGCTCTTTGTCTAACTGGGTGTCGGTAGCTAGCTGTTGGTATTTTACCAAAGCGGTTTTCACAACGTTGCCAATCGAGCCTTTCTGCTTGTCGCACTCCTGGATGGCAGCAGCCACTTCATTGCGATCAAGCTGGCTTTTAACTTTCCGAACGAAATCGTCGATAGAACCTGTACCCGTTGCACGGCCAATCGTGATGAAACGCTCAATGGAGAACACCAGTACCGTTAGAAAACAGGTAAACAGAATTGGTACGATAAATCCACCTTTGTAAACGGTACCGAAGTAGTCGCCAGGTAGTGGTTCTTTCGTATTGTCGCCTTCCTGGAAGTGGCTGCCATCACCGAAGACGAACATGTACGTCAGGATACCGATCAGCAACAATACCGGAATTACGAACGCGGGGTTAAGACCACCTGACTTCTTTTTTGGTGCCGCTGCTTTGGCGGGTGCTGGAGAAGGAGTTTGTGTTTTCATTGGAACTGGACTGTAGGGTTAAAAATTAAAAGTTGGTTTACCCGGTAAAAAAAGTGAAAAATTTAGACTCTTTCGGTTTGTGCATCTAAATTTTTAAAGGAAATGCCTTCAAACCTCCACAAAAATATGTGTTTTCCGTTAATAACAACACAATTCAATGAGTCAATTGTTTCTCTTTAATTGCAATCCAGCAACAAATACTAGGACATAACCCACTCCTTCATTTTAGGACTAGCTTTAACGCGCTTATCCTAACGTCTTGTTTCTCAAGCGGCATACAACGATTATTTATCGTTCGACGTACTTATTCATAACGCGCTAGGGTGGAGCATAAGACATAAAATAATTGTTAAGATTATTGAAATGGTTCTCCAGAACTAATTTTTAAATTCTTTTAGGATAGATGCAGCAGTAGGCTAAATTCCACAACGAATTTGGAAAATAGTTTGTGATGGGTATGAAAAAAAGAAGCTGGTCGAAGCACTGACATGTTTAAACAAAGGGAAAATGAACCAGTAAACTGGGTAATTACTAACGTAGAATTGGGCAAGAATCGGCAAAATTACCTATCAAAAGGGACTCTATGAAGTGAGGATTAACAGTATAAACTCCACAAAACGACGGTTGGCTTTTCTTAACGACTCGCAATAATTAGTTAGCTTTACCGCTATGGCAATCCCCTGTTTAGATATTCAGCACCTGAAGACCAGTCATCAGAACGAGCCCTCAGGCTTGATAAATCGGTATTGGTTTCAGTGGAAAAACCGGCGTCAGCTGGGCAATGTTACGGTCCGACTTGATTTGCTGGATGTGAAAGGAAAAATATTGGTGACGAGTCGTACCAAGCTTCCCAAAGTAGCCGTAACAGATTACATTCCCGCTACGGCTACCGAACCAGCCTTACCTATCTATGCTGGCTCTACGTTAATATCGATTGATGAGCCAGCCAGTGATGAAAAACCCACCTCATTCCGGTACACGACTGAATCAGGAGCCTTCAAAAAATCTGATCTGGCAACTGGTCCTCTGGATGGTATATATGAGGATTTATCCATGAACAGCTAATGCGCACCGTTGCTATTCTTCTCTTCAATGAAATTGAAGTGCTCGACTTTGCCGGGCCATTCGAAGTATTTGGCGTAGCTGGGCGCCATGATGATCCCAAGCCATTTCGGGTATTTACCGTTGCCGAGCGTGGGCCAGTATATGCACGAAATGGCTTAAGCATTAATCCAACCTATTTGCTTAATGACCATCCGAAGGCCGACATCATTATTGTTCCGGGTGGGGGTGGCAATCATGCTGATGGCACCTCTTATGGTTCCAGACGCGAAATGGACAATCCTGCGGTGCTAAACTGGGTACGACGGGCGGGAGTAACTGCTGAACTGATTCTGTCGGTTTGCACCGGCTCGTTTATTCTTGGAAAAGCCGGTCTATTGGACGGTCTGGCGGCCACGACCCACTTTTTAGCTGTTGAGGGTATGAAGCAGGCTGCGCCAAAAACGGACCTGCGCCTTACCGAACGTTACGTCGATAATGGCAAAATCATTACATCGGCTGGCATTTCGGCCGGTATTGATATGTCGTTATACGTTGTCGGGCGGTTGCTTGGTAAAAACGTTGCTGACGAAACAGCCCGGTATATGCAGTATGACTATTGGACGTGAAAGGAGCCTGATGCTTTAATGAGTGCAGTATGTTATCTGTAAAGATTTTTAGCTACCGTGGTTCTAACCGAAATATCTTAGTGTCAGATCTGGGTACCTAAAAATAAATCAGCCACTTACAAAGTATGTAAGTGGCTGAATATAAAAGTCGGGAAGGCGGGATTCGAACCCACGACCTCTTGCACCCCATGCAAGCACGCTACCGGACTGCGCTACATCCCGAATTGGATTGCAAAGGTAATGAAGAGTGAAGAATGAACAATGAAGAATATCGAAAATTTGTATTCTTCATTGTTCATTCTTCACTCTTCATTTAATTCTTCCCACTACCCTGCACAGCGGGAGGCTGTGTTGCCTTCTTTTGTTGTTGCATTGGATTCGGGCCTTGCGGGCCGAAGCGCTGCTGTTGCTTGAACAACTGGAAACGCGTGGGCTGCGCCATCCGGGGGAATGCATTATTCTCCGTGTCGATGTCGGCGATTTCCTGATAAGGGTCAAGAACCCACTGCGTAACTTTTTTCGGCGTTGCAATTACTTTCTTGATCGATACATCGTTGAAACGCCAGATTTCGGCCGGGAAGCGAGCAACGGAGTCCGTGCCATCTTCGAACTGCATCCGAATAATAACCGGCATGGGCAGGCCACCTTTGTTCTTCAGCGACAACGTATAGAAATTAGTTGCTGCGTTTGTTTCCAGTGTCTTCCGCTCATCTGGGCTCAGGGTTGCCAGATAATCCTGATATTTCTTCTTGTCGGCTTCCGTTACGGCATACGGATCGTAGCTGTTGTAGAAGTCTTTCATAGTCGAATCCTTTGCAACAACCGTTTCGGCTTGCATAGCGGCATCCCGCTGCTTACTAACGGTACCGGCGCGACGTTTGGCTTCGGCGCGGGCAGCGGCTTTCGTCACCTCTGGATTGCCCGAATCAACCTGGAACCAATCGACCTCTACCAAATCCTGATCGACCGGTTCAACACCGTAGAACCAGCCTTTCCAGAACCAGTCAAGATCAACGCCCGAAGCATCTTCCAGTGTGCGGAAGAAATCGGCGGGTTCGGGTGATTTGAACGCCCAGCGACGCGCATATTCCTTGAACGCGTAATCGAATAGTTCACGGCCCATCACCGTTTCGCGCAGGATATTCAGGGCCGTTGCGGGTTTTGCGTAGGCATTTGGTCCAAGACCAATAACGTTATCGGACGAGGTCATGATTGGCGACAATACGGCTTTGTCAGATTTCATGTAATCGACAATGTACTGAGGCTCACCCCGGCGGCTCGGGAAATTATAATCCCACTCTTTCTCGGCCAGATACTGACAGAATGTGTTCAAGCCTTCATCCATCCAGGTCCACTGACGCTCATCTGAGTTAACGATCATCGGGAAGAAGTTATGGCCCACTTCATGAATAATGACCCCAATCATGCCCGCCTTGGTCTGGTCTGAGTAGGTTCCATCGGCTTCCGGGCGACCACCGTTGAACGAAATCATGGGGTATTCCATACCACCACCAGCGGTAGCATGGCAGGAAATAGCTACCGGATAGGGATATTTAATGGTCCGGTTACCGTACGATTTCAGCGTATGCTCAACAACACGGGTCGAATATTGTCCCCAGAGTGGGTTGCCTTCCTTTGCGTAATAGGACATCGACCAGATTTTACGCCCATCGCCGTAAACATCGGTTTGCATCGCATCCCAGATAAACCGGCGGCTGCTGGTGAAGGCAAAGTCACGTACATTCTGCGCGGCAAATACCCACGTTTTCTTGGCTACTTTATCCGTTGGTTTTGTTTTTAGAGCTGCCTCCGCTTCTTCCTGCGTTACGATAACAACCGGGTTCTTGGAGGTAGCTGCCTGAGCCATACGCTTTTGCTGCGTGGCAGATAATACCTGCTTGTAGTTCTGGCATTCGCCGGTGGCACCAACAATATGATCGCCGGGGGCGGTAATCGCTACTTTATAGTTACCGAAAATAAGCGTGAACTCGCCCTGGCCCAAGAACTGCTTGTTCTGCCAGCCGTTCACGTCATTGTAAGCGCACAAGCGAGGAAACCAGTGGGCAATGAAGTAGTTATAGTTGCCATCTTTGGCAAAAAACTCCATACCACTCCGACCGTAATATTCCGTGACGAAGTAGTTCCAGTCTACATTGAACGAATAGGTACCACCGGGCTTAATGGCCGTTGGCAGATCAACCCGCATCATCGTCTGATTAATGGTGTATTTGAGCGCAGTACCTGATTTGGTATCTTTTACCGATACGATTTTATAGCCGTATTTATCGGAAGCCTGCTGGCTGCTACGCTCACGAACCGATGTAAGATTCTGCAACTGCGCGAAGCTCATGCCGCTTTCGTTTACGCCACCTGTGCGGGTTACGCTGCCGATAGAGCCTTTTGCAAACAGATTCTGGTCGAGTTGAAGCCAGATAAACGGCAACTCATCGGTCGAATTGTTATGATACGTAACGGTTTCGGTGCCAATGATTTTCTGATTCGCATCGTCAAGTTCGACTTTGATGTCGTAATCGGCACGATTCTGAAAATAGTCTTTACCCGGTGCGCCGGATGCCGTACGGAAGGTATTAGGTGTTGGCAGAACCGGGCCTAGTTGTTCAAAGCGCGTGTTGGCGTTTTGGGTTGGGGCTGCCGGTGCCTGCGCCATCGAAGCGACGGACCAAAAGGACAGGCCAGCCAGTAACAAGAGTTGTTTCATGGTTTATTAGAAGTTGATGTCTGCTTAGTTTCGACCGGTGCCTTGTTTAGCCGGTGCCTGTTGACGTTGTTGCTGCATTGGGTTCTGGCCAGCGGCTCCGCCACCCCGTTGCTGTTGCTTAAACAACTGAAAACGAGTTGGCTGGGCAACTGGCGGGAATGAGTTGTCGTCGGTGTTAATATCCGCAATTTCGTAGAATGGATCAAGCGTCCACTGCTTCACTTTTTTTGGTGTGGCAATGACTTTATTGATGGATACATCGTTGAAACGCCAGATTTCGGCCGGAAAGCGGGCTATCGAATCGGTGCCATCTTCGAACTCCATCCGCACAATAACGGGCATTGGAATGCCGCCTTTGTTTTTTAGCGACAGGGTATAAAAATTCGTACCTGCTTCGGCCAGCGCCCGTTCTTCGGCAGATAGTGTCGTCAGGTAGTCCTGATATTTCTTCTTGTCTTCTTCGGTTACGGCATAGGGGTCGTAGCGATTGTAAAAATCCTTCATGGTACTATCCTGAGCCACAACAGTTTGGTCTTTGCTCAGTGCATCGCGCTGTTTGCTGATGGTATTGGCTCTCTTTTGAGCGGCTGCGCGGGCTTCAGCTTTTGCAATTTCCGGATTCTGCGATCCTGCCTGAAACCAGTCAACTTTCACCAGCGTCTGATCAACGGGCTGTACGCCGTAGAACCAGCCTTTCCAGAAGAAGTCCAGATCGACGCCGGACGCATCTTCCATTGTCCGGAAGAAATCAGCGGGTTCGGGCGATTTGAAGGCCCACCGACGGGCATATTCTTTGAAGGCATAGTCGAAGAGTTCGCGGCCCATGATGGTTTCGCGCAGGATATTGAGTGCGGTAGCTGGTTTGCTATAGGCGTTCGGGCCGAAAGTGCCTCTCGGAATATTGTCTGAGCTGCTCATGATAGGCACCTGTAAGTTTGAGTCGAGCCGCATGTAGGGCACAATACCCTGTGGGGTGATGCCCCGGGCTGGATAATCGGCATCCCACTCCAGACTGGCTAGTCCATCCATGAAGCTGTTCAAGCCTTCGTCCATCCACGACCATTGGCGTTCGTCGGAGTTGATAATCATGGGGAAGAAATTATGACCTACTTCGTGGATAATTACCCCAATGAGGCCATTCTTGGTACCAACAGAGTACGTGCCATCGGCTTCCGGGCGAGCCCCGTTAAAGCTGATCATTGGATATTCCATGCCGCCAACCGGTCCATGAACCGAGTACGCAACCGGATACGGATACGCAATTGTCCGGCGTGAGTACGAGATAAGGGTATGTGCCACAAGTCGGGTCGAATATTGGCCCCAAAGTGGATTGCCTTCTTTTGGGTACAACGACATGGCCCAAACACGTTTACCTTCTACATTAGGCTGCAAGGCATCCCAGATGAATTTGCGGCTGGTGGCAAAAGAAAAATCACGGACGTTATCCGCTTTGTAAACCCAGGTTTTGGTACCCGTTGGTTTGCCCTTTTCGGCGGCTTCGGCTTCGGCCTGTGTTACGATAACAACTGGATTCTCGCCGGGCTTATCACCTTTGCCTTTTGCTTCGTTCCAGCGTTTTATCTGCGTTGGGGTCAGTACCTGCGTCGGGTTTTGCAATTCGCCGGTGGCACCAACAATGTGGTCGTTTGGTACGGTCAGGGCTAATTTGTAATTACCGAATATCAGGGTGAACTCGCCCTGCCCCAGAAATTGCTTGTTCTGCCAGCCCGTTACGTCGCTGTAAGCACACAGGCGCGGAAACCACTGCGCTATTTCATAAATATAGTTACCATCCTTCGGGAAATACTCGTAGCCACCCCGAGCGCCTATGGCTTTAACATCAACGATATTGAAGTTCCAGTCGATGGAAAAAGTAACTGACTTACCGGGGCCTACCGGCTGGGTCAGGTCAATGCGCATCATGGTTTGGTTGATGGTGTGCTTGAGGGCTTTCCCTGCCTGGTCGCGCACTGCCGTTATTTTATGCCCGTAATCTTTTGCTGCCAGCGACGCACCCGCGCTGATCTGTTGGAAACTGGCACCCTGTTCGCTGATGGTGCTGGTTTGGGTTGTCCGGCTGTCGGCATCAGCCCTGAAGGTGTTCTGATCTAACTGTATCCACAAATAGGGGAGCGCATCGCCCGAATTATTGTGGTAGGTAATGGTTTCAGAACCCGTTATTTTTTGTTTTGTATCGTCGAGCGTAGCTTTAATATCATAGTCGGCACGATTCTGGAAGTAGTCTTTTCCGGGGGCTCCCGATGCCGTACGGAAGGTATTCGGCGAAGGCAGCATGGGACCCAATTGCTCAAAGCGCGTGTTGGCGTGTTGCGTGGGTGCCTGCACTTGCGCTTGCAATGCCGCTAGAGGAATGGCCAAAGTTGCCACCAGCAAAATTATCTTTTGCATATAACAGGTTGTAGTTGTTGATAAGAGGGGTAAAAATACAAAAAAAGAGGTAGCAAGACGTATTCAATTATGACAAAGCTCTATTCCGATCTGGCTTATCTGTATGATGCCATGTACCAGACGTTTATCGACTACGATAAAGAGTTTGACCTTTATGCGGACTTACTAAAACAACACAGGGTAGCATCGGTGCTGGAAATTGGGTGTGGAAGTGGTCACCTAGCTAAACGGTTCACAGACCGGCAATACGATTACCGGGGAATGGATATCAGTACCCAAATGCTGGCTATTGCCCGCCAACGCTGCCCAACGGCTCAATTCGAGTGCGCCGATATGCGAACATTCACGACCGATCGCCTGTTCGATGCGGTGATCATTACAGCACGGAGTATCAGTTACGTTGTTCATAATCAAGACATACTGAGCACGTTTCGCCATGTTGGACAATGCCTTTCTAATAATGGAAAACTGATTTTTGACTTTATTGACGCCGGTTCATTTTTGCCGGATATGGACCCTGAGTTGTTAATCGAACACCGAGCGGTGCACGACCGGCAGCAGTACCTTCGGCAAAGTCGCTACGTCCCTAACTTAGCAACAGGACTAACGTGGGACTGGCATTCTGCATTTTTCACGGAATCGCCTGATGGGCAGTTAGAGTCGATTGCTACTGATCTGGCCACATTGCGGGCTTTCCTCCCCGCCGAAATTCGGTTATTGCTTCAACTGTCGGGCTTTCAAATCATTGATGAACAGGTAATTGACACTTATGCTTTCCGTACGGTTGTAGTTGTGGCAACTAAGGTGTAAGAAAAGCGTCATGGCTTACTTCATGATAATCAATGATAAGGCCATACCGGCAACAATACCCGACACAACGAGTGTCCAGCGAAGTCGGGTACTTTTAAGGATGTTGATTACGATAAACGACAGCCCCAGTACAAGGCTCACGATAACTAACTGACCAATTTCCAGCCCAATATTAAAGGCCAATAAAGGCTTCACGATTTCGGCTTCGCGGCCCAGAAGGCTCCGCAGATAATTGGAGAAACCCATGCCGTGAATCAATCCAAAAGCTAAAGCCAGGCCATATCGCCAGGAGCGGTTTGTGGTTGGCCTGGGTATTCCCCGCGATTTAGGCTCCTGAAAAAAGAAGTTACTAACGGCGGTGATCAGGATTGTAATGGGGATAAGCAGCTCGATCAGTGCCGTTTTGTAGTGGATAAGTTGCAGCGTTGCCAGGGCCAGCGTAATGGAATGGCCAATGGTAAAAGCTGTCACCAGAATCAGCACCTGCCGCCATTGCCCAACGGTATAAACCGCACAGAGTGCCACCACAAATAAAACGTGGTCGTAGCCTCTTGGGTCGGTAATGTGGTCGAAACCTAAGCGTAGGTAAATGAGGAAATCTTCCATGCTTATTCCTTAAACCAGTCAGCGTACATGACATAATTATTGGCTGTACGGGCAAAGACCTCAGCCTGCTCAGGCGAAACTGCTTTCAGGAAGCGGGCTGGATTACCTGCATAAATTGAGCTGGGAGGAATGACTGTATTCTGAGTAACAATGGCCCCGGCGGCAACGATACTGCCCGACCCAATAACGGCCCCGTCCATTACAATAGCGCCCATGCCTATAAGTACATTATCCTCTACCGTACAGCCATGAACAATGGCGTTGTGGGCAATGGAGACATTATTGCCAATGGTGGTCTTGTGCTTCTGGTAAGTGCAATGGATAACGGCCCCATCCTGAATGTTCGTTCGGTCGCCAATGGTGATGGTATTAACATCGCCCCGAATAACGGCGTTGAACCAAACAGTACAGTCGCGACCCATGATTACCTCGCCAACGATGGTAGCGTTATCAGCGAACCAGCAGTTGTTGCCAAATTGTGGGTGATTCCCCCGAACAGCTTTTATTAATGCCATAGCGCAAATATAATGTGGTGTTGATGGTTTGCGCTTTGTCGGGCTATTTCCCAACAAAAAAAGGCCGATTCTATGAATCAGCCTTTACCCTGTAATACCGACCGTCCCGGTCGGGAGAAAAATTGTTGCCTATGCAATTCTCCCGACCAGGACGGTCGGCACTACACAACTCTTACTTCTTGTCCAGTTTATCGGCGGCTTTGTCCAGATCCTTGCCAATGTTATCGACAATTTTGCCCGCGTCTTTCTTCACTTTATCAAAGTCATCGGCACTTGACCGTTGAACTTTGTAATACGAGTCGGCTAATTGACGACGTTTGTCTTCCAGATCCTTAACGCGATCTTCGCGTTTCCGGCGATCCCGCTTGCTTTCATTCTTTACCTCAGCTTTTGCATCGTCGAGCTGTTTGTCAACTTTGTCCATCTGCTCCGAAATACGGTCGGTCAGGTCACGCTTGTCGCGATCGCTGGATTGATCATTGTTGCGGTTATTATCGCGGTCATTCTGACGATCGTTCCGATCATCATTCATGTTCCGGTTATCGCGGTTATCCTGATTCTGGTCAGAATTACGACGGTTATCCCGATCGTTGGATGTTGTGGACTGACGGTCGTCGTTGCGGTTGTTGCTGTCCCGATTGTTCCGGTCATCGTTCTGACGATTATCCCGGTTATCGTTCCGGCGGTCGTCGTTCATGTTCCGATTATCGCGATCGTTGTTCCGGTCGTCCGAATTGCGTCGATCATTGTAGCTAAACTGGTTGTTGCGATCCGACTGCATGCGGTCGTCATTCCGGCGATTATCATTCCGGTCGTTTGATGAATAGCGATCATCGTTTTGACGATTATCATTCCGGTCGTCATTCCGATTTCGGTCGTTATTGGAGTCCGAACGGCCATTATATGAATCGCGGGAATTACTACGGCTATCATACCGGTCGTTTGATGACCGATCATCATAGCGGTCGTTATACGAATTACGGTTGTCATTTGACCGACTGTCGTAAAGATCATTGTAGGAATCACGACGGTCAGATGAACGGCCATTTGAGTTCCGGTCATCATAGCGATCATTGTATGAATCGCGTCGGTTATCGTAACGGTCATCATTATTGCGGTCGCTGTATGAATCATTCCGATCATCTGATCGGCTATTGTAGCGATTGTTGTACGAACTGCTACCCGACTGACGGCTTGGACGGTCTGAGTCGTTACTCCGATAACTCATCCGATCATCCGAAGAGCTATATGGGTTCCGATACGAATCATTATCCCGCGAACTGCGCGAATCATTTCGGCCTGTGCGGTCGTCGTCCCGATCTCTGTTTCGGCGACTAAATATCCCCCCCTCATCATTGTCATAGGCCCGGTTGCGAGAATCCCGGTCGTTGCGCGAGTTGCTGCTGCGGTCACGTTGAACAATATCCTCCCGGCTATTTTCATTGTTCCCATAAATCATACGTTCAGTCGAAGCGCAGGATGACAAGCCCGCCATTGCCACCAGTAAAGCGCCTACTAACCATGTTTTCCTTTTCATAACGTTGTGTCTTTTGTTGAGTATACAGACTATATCAGCTCATACATGCATCAATTCTGTTTCGTCTGGTATAACCAACCAGACCACGCAAATGTTAGGAATAAAAAGGAGTTTGGCCGGGTGTTATATCAGGAGTTATAATGCCTAAACATGAATCCTGATATAATACCCACCAAACTCCTGAAGAACGAGATCTATGTCTTATCTCATTAACCTGCTTACCGAATGGTAATGACTCCCGCCCCATTATAACTTCGGTACTCGGCATTATACATCGCATCGGCAGAAACCGGCCCTACTACGAAACGACCTTTCGACACCGCGCGAGCCAGGTAATAGAACGTTCGTTCGGTGCCTGTAGCGGACGTGTAAAAATTGATTCGATCATCGCGCAGGTCGAAATGATCAGGTGCGGATGGTTTGACAATCCAGGGCATATCGCGTGCTTCGCGGCCCGGCGTTCCGGTCAGTCGTGGGTTTTCAACTTCCAGACCCGCCGGGAGCAAATCCGTTACCACCACGTTTTGGACATTCAGCCCGTTTTTACTGCTCAGGGTGATTTTTACAACCACCAGATCATTCTGTCGAATGGCGTTCATGGGTTTCCCGTCGCGGCTGAGGTATTGCCGACGTACGTGCAAGCCATTGTCTTCGGCAGTGATTTTTCCGCTCGATGGCACGCCTTCGCTCTGGGCGAAATAATAGACATTGCCGGAGCCTTTTGCACTCAAACTGAGCGGAACGTTTGTTGGCACTCGTTTCAGATTCAACAGATTACCATTCATGATACCCAGCGATTTGCCTCCCGCCGTTACATCTGCCGTGGCGGTACTGCCAGTCGTTTGTCGGGCCAGTTTGCCGAGCGCCAGGAAGGAAAATGCCGCTTCCTGCGTGTTCAAATAGGTTGTTTGTTTTACGGCTTCGGACAACTGCCGGGCCATTGTTGGAATCTGGATGTTGTCGCGGTCGGTATCCACGAGGGCGTCGAGAACGAGCGCCAGATTTCGCAGGGGCGAAGCATAACTGCCGCCCGATTGCCGCCCTGTCGTATTATCCGTAAAGCGTTTGGGTAACAGAGCCGCATAATTACGGGTATCGCCAACACGGAAGAAGGCCGAAGCCAGCAAATAGTGGCTGTCTATTGTCAGTAAGCCCGCGTTTTGTTTGTAGTAATTCATGGCCGACCGATTCGGCTTTCCCGCTACGGCCAGTGCATAAAGCGAGTAAATACTGGTGCGGCTTGCCACTTGTTTCACCGTTCGACCACCTGTTTCGTCAAACGTAACCGCGTTCTCCGTAGCAGGGCTGTTGGTAATAGTTGTCAGAAAGTCAATGGCCGAACTCAGCACCGAGGAGCGAACTTCGTAACCGGCTTCCTGCGCTTCGGCCAGGAAATGAACGGCGTAGGCAGTAGCCCACGGATCAACAGTCGATTGGCCAGCTGCATCGGCCATCCCCGGCCACATCGTGAAACCACCATTTTGTACTTGTTGACCCTCAATTTTTTGCACTGCTTGCCGGATGTTAGTAGCAGGGTTCAAATCACTCACTCCCGCTCGAACGAAATACGTGTTGGTCGATAACTGTTTCGATAAATCGGCGAAATACAATTGCGGAAAGGCTTTGGAAATCGTCTGTTCCAAACAACCATGCGGATAGCCTAACAAATACGACAACTCGCGGCCATACTGCGCCACCGGCGACCGACTTACCGTTAGACTTGCCTGCGCCGTACCCGGCAGGAAACCCCCCGTTAATTGCAATACCTGCGATTTCCCACCAGCAATAGCTCCCGAACGTGTTGTTTTCTGTAAGGATGCCGCCGGGCGAACGGTTACGTCGGTTTTCTCGGTAAACGTCTCGTTCAAACCATTCACCGTTACTGTAATCGCCCCGGTACCAATGGCCTGAGTGGCGGCTATACGGAAAATGGCCCGGCTTTCCCGACCGGCCTGAATGGTAAGTTTCTGGGAGATTACACTATCGGCTCTCAGCGGGCCGGTTAGGCTCAGGCGGGCAGTAACGGTGGCTGCCTGTTTTGTGGTGTTGCTGAGGTTAACGGGTAATTCGAGTTGATCGCCGGGTGTCAGAAAACGGGGAACGCCCGTGCTGATCACAATAGGATCGGCCACTTTCATGTTGGTGTTGGCAGAACCAAAAGCATTGTCTTTGTAGGCAACCGCCATCACGCGTAAATCGCCTGAAAACTGGGGAATATCGACCGAGAATTCCGCTTCTCCATTGGCACCGGTTTCTAAAATGCCACTCCAAAGGGCTACCAGCCGTACACGCCCGTTGCTGAGCGGATTCACACGCCGTTCGAGATCATAGCCATCGCCCCCCGTACTCGACGCAGGCTTCAGCGAAAGTTCAGGGTAAAGCAAGGCGTAGAGGTCGTGACTGTCGACTTCGAGCGCACGTTTCTGATAAAAAAAGCCGTGGGGATCAGGCGTTTTGAAATTTTTGAGTTGTAAAATTCCCTCATCCACTACCGCCACCGTTACCTGTGCGTTGGCCGCCGTTTTGATGCGAATGGTCTGTTTCGTTTTCGAGCGAGATTGCGGTGCAGCCGTGAGGGTTACGGGCAATTTTGTATCGGCATCCTGCACCGATACGGGCGCAAATCCGTGTGCTACTGTGAGCGGAAGATTGGTGGCGTCCATGGCCCGAATAAGTGTGGCCGTAACGTACACGTTGGGTAAATGCTCGGCTCCAACGGAAAAACTCCATTCCGCCGATTTATTAGTAGTCGTAAGCCAGTGCTGTTCGAGAACGTGATTGCGCTCGACAGTTACCAATAGCTTACCGTCGAAGGGCGCTTTGAAGAGCACCGTCGCTTTGTCGCCGGTTTGATACGTTGGCTTGTCGAGTGTTATCAATACCTGACCTTCCTGACTCACATCGAACGACGAGGCCGACGTGCTGCCAAAGCCATAGGCATAAAAGCTGGTTGTCGTGTAGGTCGTTGCCGACGCACCGGGCCGACGAACGCGAATTTCGTACTCGCCCGAAACCGTTGGTACATACCGAAAGTCGGCTTTCCCGGCTTTGAACAATAAGGTATTGCTGTAAACCGACTTCTCCCGACGTTTTGTTGTGTATTTAATTCGCGACTGCCCACCGCCATTATCTTCTTTCTCAATAACGGTCTGGTAATCATAGCGAACGACTTCAACCAGAGCCGAAGCGGAGGCCCGTAACTGTCCATTGAAATCGAGTGCTACAAGGTCGGCGGCAAGGGGTGTATTGGTTGCAACATAGCTATCGGGTAATCGCACCCCAAAAAACGTGTCCTGCGTCAGGATATTCAATCGACGGAGCCGGTTAACAGGACGCCCGTTTTCGTCAAAGACCGTTACAAAAAGTTTGCCTTCCAATAACCCAATGTCCTCATAGAGAGCCGGAATTGGAAACCGTTCAGTAGCCTGCCCGTTGGCATTCGTCCGGCCCTGTCGAAGTTCTTTCGGGAATAGATCCGTTTTGGCCGCATCGCCCGTTGGCGACTGGCTGTTGGCAATGTCGAAATCATACTCGCCAAAACCTTTGGGCGCAAATGCCTTACGTTTAAGCTGAAGTTCGACTTCGTAGGCCCGATCAGAAGCGGGTGGGCCAAACAGGTTCATGGCCGTGAGCGACAGCGTAACCGTCTGCCCCGCTTTGTAGTTGGCTGGTATGGTGGGGTCGGACTGTCGATCTGTTACAACATCGACTTTGATCCGGTCGGGCACAAATTCTTCAACACTAATCGACTGTGAGGTGAGCAGGACGTTGTTCGCATTTAAAATCTCGACGGTATAGGTGCCGGTCACGGCCGCCGGGTCGAGTGGCACATCGGTGGCAACGGCTCCCTGGGCATTGGTTGTTTTGCGGATAGCCCTCACTTCGCGTCCGTTGGGGGCCAGCACACGAATAAGTACCGGAATTTCGCCGGGCGTGGATTCGCCCCGCGTGGACAAACCCACACGTTGCCAGCTTTGCGACCGGATGACGGTGTTAAAATGGATAGTTTCGCCGGGTCGATAAATATCGCGGTCGCCATATACGAAGGCATCGAAACCGGATTCGTTATCGCGTTTACCTTCTACCTCAAAACGCGATGTTTCAACCTGTGTATCGGGCAAAGACAGGAAATTAAAATCGTCCTGTTCCGACCGGACTGCTGCGGTACTGGTTGTGCGGGCCGTTAGCAACGCAATCTTGAAACCGGGGGCTTTTTCGGTTACTTTCTCGAATTTGACAAAACCAGTTCCGTCGGTTTTGAGTGTATAAACTGATTGGTTATTACTGCTGATCAGTGTTACCTCAACACTCTGTAACGGCTCGCCGGTACGGATTGAGTTCGCCCAAACCAGTACCTCATCATTTGTATGACGGGCAATCAGTCCAATATCTGATACGGAAACCAACTGACTTGCCTGCAAAAAGGCTTCGTCTTTTGAGCTTACCGAAACAAGATAAACGCCCCGGAGTGGATGCTCACGGAAATTATTGTTCTGATCGGGTAGCGCCAGATTCAAAGCTGACACGCCCCGAACTTTGGGCAGATCGGTTGTTTCGACGGTTTTGCTAACAAGAACATCGCTCAAATCGCCAGCCTCATCGTCGCTGTAATTGAATATGCCCGATGGCCCCCACTCGCCATTGGCGTTTTCTTTATAGTCTTCGTAGCGGTTCGAGCGCAGGTAGTTCAGGAGGTTGTTTTCGTACACCTTCGCAATTTTGACCTGTACTTTGGGCACGTTAACGATGTTCAGACCAATATTACGTGCGCCCTTCGACGACAGATACATGGCCTTTTTATTGGCGAACTGAATACTGGCGGGCATTTTCCCGAAAAACAGATCACGCGTTACGGGTTCGTCCAGTTTTGTGCCCAATACGCCACGAATCTGGTCGGTGAGGGTTAGCACATAGGTGTCCACTTCGTTAAAATTTCCCCGAATAACGAAGCCGTTTTCAGATAATTCGGCTGTTGTTTCTACCTGTGGCTGGATGGAATAGTACTGACTCAGCTCTCCCGGCTGAAGCTCCTGCGTTGTAATGACACGCACGACCCCGCGGTTATTCTCAAAACTCGTTTGCACATCAGCAATTTCGACCTTGTAGCGCGAGGGTAACGTACTCGTTTCGCTAATATCTTCTTTGCTGACGAAAGCCGTTTTTGGCACTTTTAGCCCTTTGTTCAGCTTTATTGCCAATGGTTGCTCATTTTTTAAGCCCGGCGCATTCGTGAGGGTCAGTGCAACCGAATTCTGAGCATCGTTGGGCGCACTCAGCACCGATAGGGGGTTGCCATCTGTAGACACAGCCAGTTTGCCAACGACCTCTTCTGCCGAAACCGGGTAATTGAAATTAAGTCGGCTTTTGGCAACGGGCTGGCCGCTTTCGCGGGCGCGTGTCCACCAGTTTTCAACGCTGGTTAGTTGAAGGTAAGGTGTGTGAAACTCGATATTATCACCCGAAATTTTCAGGTCTTTATCGTCAGAGCGCTTTAATAAATCATTGGTAAGTTCGGCGCGGTAATCGGTAGCTGGATCGAAGGCGAGAGCAGGCGAAAAAACCAGTTCGTTGGGGGCTGTCCATTTGAATTTGCCGCGCACTGCCGGAACAAAGCGCACATACTGCGTTGAATCCCAATCGCCAAACTGCGTTGTTGGGCCAATATTTTTATTAAAAGAAAAAGTCAGATTCTGGGTCTGTTGTACCTCCTCATCAAAGTTTCGACCAACCACCGACACCTCATTGAATGATAAGCGCGAACAATCAAAAAGCAGAAAAGGAAGCAGAGTAACAAACAGGTTACGGAGGTAAGGCAGTGTTCGCATGAATAGTAGTTGTGAGGTGCCGAAGATAGACGAAAAAGCCCACTCAGAATTATTGAGTGGGCTGAATTTCAAGAGGTCACTTAGTGAACGGTTACTGACGTATGGGTGTAAACTGCACATTCACGATTTTCCAGGTGCCGCCCTGTTTGGCACTTACCACCGAAAAGGCTACACTGTTGTCAAATGCCTGTCCCTGAATATTGCCCTTCGATTTCCAGGTGCCTGTCATAACGGCGGAATCACTGTTGTATTGGCGGGTAACGGCATCTGATACAGTGCCGGTTTCGATGATAACGGCTCCACCCCCAACACCCTGTACCAATAAATCGCCATCAACAGATTGCCCATCGAAGCTAATAATATCCAGATCGCTTGAAATAAGGTTTCCCAGGGTTTTACTGTCTTCGTCGAGAAGCGCTTTGAAAAACGCATTACCGAGAGCGGTAGGGTCCTGAGATGTTGTTGCGGCTTGTTGGGCAAACGTGGCCGTTGTGAACAATAAAGCGATAATAACTAAGGAAATGCGTTTCATAGATCAATTAATTGACTTTTAGGGTGGAAAAATGTAAATAATTTAGGTGAAAGCAAAGGTCTTACTCATTTTTAATCGTGACCCGTATATCACGATTTCGGCCCTTGTCATCGGCGCAGGAAACTTTTAAGGTGCCCGGCCGGGGTTTAAAAAATACTGCTTCGGTAGGTTTAGCGCGGCAATACAGTTTGTCGTTCAAATACCAGAATACGGTCTGCACATCATTCGCTGCCTGACATCCCAACTCCAGTTCAACTGGTTGTTTGGGGTTGATAAAATAGTCGCTGCCATCGTTGAGGCTCGTTATAGTCGGCCCTGCCTGACCAACTCCCTCACTGCCGAATACGCGCTCGCAAGCCGGATTATGCGGGGGTACAACCTCAATCGGGATGTGATGGCTTTGGTAAAATGCCATAATTTCGGGTGATACATTCGGGTACGATTGGCGAATTGCCCCACTGTCGGGCATACAGTGAGCGCAGTAAGATAGTGTTCTGGCTACGTTGGTAAAAACGGCTTTCCGGTGCTGACAGTGCCGGTAGCGCGAAACCCCAACAATGTAATAATCAGTTATCGGGTTGGTGCAAAACTCGCCCGGCACATCACCTGTTTCAGGACAAATAAGCCGCATACTTAATTTAGAAGCGGCTTTGGGGACTTTGAACCAGCCCGTTGGCGAATTGTAATCCAGTACATTGAAAAGCTGGAACAAGAGTGGTGTGGCTGTATTGGCACCACTTAGTTCGGCCACGCCCACCCCCGAAAAGTTGCCTACCCATACGCCAATCGTATACCGCTGGTTATACCCTATACTCCACGCATCGCGCCGACCGTAGGACGTTCCGGTTTTCCAGGCAATTCGCGGCAGGTGGTAACTATTGTCGAAATTGTTGGGCAGATCGGGCCGGGTAATTTGCGTAAGCGTATGGGTAACGAGGTAGGCGGCTTCGGGAGAGAGAATGGATATCTCCCCTTTTTTTAGGCGGTCCGATGGGGTAAGCTTTAAGGGCTCTATGCGCCCTTCATTTGCCAGACCCGTATAAAGCCGTGTCATTTCTTCGAGTGTAACGCCACAGCCCCCTAAAATCATAGAAAGGCCTAACTCGTTGGCTTGCTTTTTTATGGATGAGAACCCGGCTTTTCGTAAGGTCGAGACAAGCGTTGGGGTGCCCACTTCTTTCAATAAAGCCACCGCCGGAATATTAAGTGAGTTTGCCAGGGCAAATTCTGCCGTAATGAGCCCGTTGAAGCGCCGGTCGTAATTATCGGGTTCATAGCCGCCAAAATTAGTTGGTACATCGGCCAGTTTGGTTTTCGGCGTGATGATACCCGCGTCAAAGGCCAATCCATATAGCAGCGGTTTCAGGGCACTTCCCGGCGACCGAACCGCCCGAACGCCATCTACCTGCCCGCCGTCGAACGAATTGCTAAAATCGGCCGAACCTACATAGGCAACCACCTCGTGCGACTGGTTATCCACAACCAACACCGCCGAATTGTGGATATTGTAGGCTCGAAGGCGGTTCGCGTATTGTTGCACCAGCCGTTCGGTAATCGATTGGATAGTGGGCAAAAGGGACGAGTGTACAATTGGAGCATCCGGGTTTTCGGCCCGAAGCCGACGTGACAAATGCGGAGCCAGTTGCGGGGCTTCGCGTCTATACGCCATAAGTGGCTCATTCAACGCGTCGTCGATAGTGGCGGCATCGAAGATATTCCTGGCCTTAAAGCGGGTAAGCCAGCGATTACGCTCCTGCACAACCAGCGCATTGTGTGTGCCCAACCGCAAACTCGACGGTCGGTTTGGGATAATGGTCAGGGTTGTCAGCTCGGCCAGACTCAGCAGGGTGGGCGATTTGCCAAAGTACAGTAGCGATGCCGACTTGAGTCCTTCAATGTTGCCACCATAGGGAATCAGGTTCAGGTAGAGTTGCAGAATCTCGTCTTTAGAATAGTGGAGTTCGAGTTGAAGGGCGCGAAATAGCTCAATCAGTTTGCTGCCATACGTTCGTTCGCGGGGTTCGAGCAGGCGAACAGTTTGCATCGTAATGGTCGAAGCGCCCGATGTTCGTCGGCCTTTCAGCATATTTCGGCTAGCCGCCCTGAGCATAGCTACGGGGTTGAATCCGGGATGATAGCGGAAATATTTGTCTTCTTTAAACAGAATGGCATCACGGAGGGTGGGTGTAATTTCGTTTAGTTCAGCATACATTCGCCACTTGTCGTCACGGCTCAGAAAAGTGTGTAGAATGGAGCCATCGCGAGCCGTAATAATGGTCGAATACGGAACGGTTGTATTGATAGGAAACGAAAAATCCAGTCCTAAAAAAATCAATAAGGCCAAAAGTAGGGTTTTTACCAGAAGGTGTCGCCAAAGCCGTTTGCCGACACCGATTATGTTACCCCAAAGTGGCTTGAACGCTATCATAATTGTTGTGACTTGTTTATGTCCTTCGGTCTTTACAGTAAAAAGATTTTTTAACCACAGAGGCACAAAGAGCACAGAGTTGTAAAAGGGAACAAAGTCTGCAATTTAATCTCTATACTCTCTGTGCCTCTGTGGTTAAAATTTTGCTTTAAACGTTAGACAAATTCCTTAACCAACGAAACCTTATTCTAAAATGACCATTCAATTTTTCGGTGCGGCCCGAACCGTAACTGGCAGCAAACACCTGATTACAACCGTTGGCGGTAAACAAATTTTGCTCGATTGCGGGCTATTTCAGGGTATCGAAACTGACGAGCTTAACCAGCAGTTTGGGTTCGATCCGGCTCAGGTCGATTATATGGTGCTTTCTCACGCGCACATTGACCACACCGGGCTCATTCCCCGTCTTGTTCGGCAGGGCTTTGCCGGGCCAATTTACACGACTTCGTCTACAATTGATCTTTGCGAAGTGATGCTCCTGGATAGTGCCCGTATTCAGGAGCACGATCTTGAGCGCGTAAATAAACGCCGTGTTCGCCGGGGACAACCAGAGCTAGACGTGCTTTACGACGAAAAAGACGTCCAGCAGGCGCTCGACCAAATGCAAGCTGTAGACTATAACAAGCCATTTGTTATTTGTGATGAAGTTACGGGCTTGCTCACCGATGCGGGCCATTTACTTGGCAGTGCCTCGGTAAGCCTGACAATTCGGGAAGGTGCTCAGGAAAAACACCTGTTTTTTAGTGGCGATATTGGCCGCCCCGACGATAAAATTCTGCGCTCGCCACAACCGTTCCCGCAAGCCGACTATATTATTTGCGAATCGACCTACGGCGACCGCCTTCACGAAGCGGAACCCGATATGAAGGCGCACCTGTTGCGAATTGTACAGCAAACCTGCGTTGAAGGAAAAGGTAAACTGATTATACCGGCCTTCGCCGTCGACCGTACGCAGGAGCTGATCTATGCCCTCGATCAACTATCGAGTGAAGGCCGTTTGCCGCGATTGCCTGTTTATATTGACAGCCCAATGTCGGTGAAAGCGACGGATGTGATGCGCGACCACGAAGAAGATTTTAATCCTGACATTCTGGCTTATATCAAAAAAGACGGCGATGCCTTTCAATTTCCCAATCTACATTACATTACCGATGTAGAGCAGTCGAAAGCGATCAACGACATGAAGGAGCCCTGTATCATTATTGCGCCATCGGGCATGGCCGAAGCGGGGCGGATCAAGCACCATATCAAAAACAACATCAGCAAGCCCAACACAACCATATTACTTGTTGGGTACGCATCGCCCAGCAGCCTTGGGGGCGCGTTAAAACGGGGCGACAAAGAGGTAACTATTTTCGGCGAACGCTACCCGGTTATTGCTCAGGTTGCTATCATGGACTCGTTTTCTGCCCATGCCGATTACCGCGAAATGCTCCAGGTTTTAAGCTGTCAGGAGGCAAGCCGCATTAAAACCGTGTTTCTGGTACATGGCGATTACGACAAGCAACTCATCTGGAAAGATCACTTGCAGGCGGCCGGGTTTAAACACATCGAAATTCCGGAAATGCGGCAGAAAGTAACCTTGTAGTAGTCATTATAAAACAGAAATGCCCCGGCTCATAAAGCCGGGGCATTTCTGTTCGGGACAACCGGCAACACCGTCAGGTGAAGCGTACCCGTGCGAATCGGCGATTTAAAACAGCACGATAAATTTTGCCGAACTGGAGATAACACCAGCGTTTAAGTTGCTTTACCTCTTTTGGAATGAGCATTTTAATGGCTTTGGCCAGCTCTTTATCAAAAAGACTTTTATCAAAACTCACCTTCTGAAGGATCGTCTTGATATACTCAAGCATGGAAAGCATAGGATAACATTTTTTTCGGTTAAAAGAAGCTAAAGGATATTAAGAGAGGATAGACAGTTCGTTCTTACCTTTGATACCTTATTTCGTAACGGCTGATCTTGTACTTTGTTGCTCAAAAATACTAATGTTCTTTGTAATATTCCGAAGACTTCTTGTATTATTTTTCTTTTACGCCTATATAGGCTTTGGGCAATCTATTGGTAATGTTGCTTCTATCGAATTGGGGTCAACTACTTTTTCGATTGAACGGCCTTTTACCATTTCGCTGCTTATTCCAAATAGCGAAACCCGCGCCACAGTGGCTTTCCCCGACATTCCCGGCTTCATCAAAAAAGGTACATCAACGAGTGTAACGCCCGTTGAATCAGGCGATAAAACAGTTACGAATCAGGTTATTACCCAAAATTATCAGGCACAGGCAGCGGGTCGTTTTCGGCTGCTGCCGTTTACCATACTCGTCAACGGCGAACCAGTACATTCAGATGGAGCCATTCTTATTGTGCAACCGTCGGCAGTTGCATCCGCGCCGGGCAGCGTTACGCTGAACACGATTGAGGTAGTCCCCGCCGGAGCCGCATTTTTGTCGTTGCGGACATCGAAATCAACAATCTACATGGGCGAGGGCGTGGCCCTGACATTGTCGTTCATTGTTGCAGATAATTACCCTTACGAGCTCAACTTTCAGGCACTTGATAAACAATTGCAACGTATTGTCAAGAAAATCAGGCCGGTTAATTCGTGGGAAGAAAACGTGCCGATCAACGACTTGAAACCCATTCCGGTTCGTATCAACAAAAAGAAATTTCGCGAGTATCGAATCTTTCAGTCGGTGTTTTTTCCGCTGTCGAGTCAACCCCTGCGCTTACCCGCCGTAGCGCTTCAACTAGGCCGTCGACCGGTAATTGGCCCGCCAGCATCGCAGCCTGAAACGGTCTTATTTACCAGTAAGCCACTATCCATCGCCGTCAAACCATTACCTTCTCACCCGTCAGGAGGGCAGGTATCGGTTGGAGCCTTCCGGTTGGAAGAGGGGCTGGAACGTCAGCATATTGTGGCCGGTAAGAGTGTTCGTTATACGTTTTCTATTATTGGTACTGGTAATGTGGCTACGTTGCCAGCTCCCACTGTGCCAGGCGAGCGTGCCGAAATTGATGTATTCCCGCCCGAGGAGCGGCATACAATTGCTCATGGGGGCGATGAGATAACGGGCCATAAGACGTTTACCTATTTTATTGTGCCGCACCAAAATGGAACGGTTTCGTTGGCAAATTACTTTCAATGGATTTACTTCGACCCGAAAACCGCGCGTTTTGACACGCTTCGGCCACGTATGGAACTTTACGTTGGAGGTAATGGGCAGCGTGTCGCTCTCAATACGGATTTATTGAGTGGGTCGGCCGTTGCCAACGGTGAAGCAGTGCCAGTAGCGTCAGTTAACAGTTCAATTTATGCGGGTATCGAAGCTATGGATAGCGGTCGTCAGTCCATCAGCATTTCGGTTTTGATTCGATCTGTTGCCAACGTGATAATTGCCCTGATGTTACTGGGGATGGTTTTTGTATTAGTGAGGAAATAGATATAGCGGGGAAAATGCCCCAAATCGGCAGCATGAGCAGTACATACGGAACAATCTTTAAGATTTCTACATTTGGCGAATCGCACGGGCCAGCTATCGGCGTTATCATTGATGGTTGTCCGGCAGGACTGGCTTTCGACACCGATTTTATCCAGCACGAACTGGATCGTCGTAAACCCGGCCAGTCGCGCATTACGACCCAACGGCGTGAAGCCGATGAGTTTGAGGTGTTGTCGGGTGTTTTTGAGGGCTACACACAGGGAACGCCTATTGCGCTGATTATTCGAAATACCGACCAGCGCAGTAAAGATTACGGGCACATTTCGGAGCAATTCAGGCCATCCCACGCCGATTATACCTATCAGACGAAATATGGCTCCCGCGATTATAGAGGAGGTGGCCGATCGTCGGCCCGCGAAACGGCCGCTCGGGTAGCGGCCGGGGCTGTTGCTAAACTAATGCTTGCTCAACAAGGTGTTCAGATTACCGCCTATGTCTCGCAGGTAGGGAAATTGAAACTCGAAAAGCCGTATTCAGAACTGAACCTCGCTCTTGCCGAAGAGAATGCCGTTCGCTGTCCCGACCCCGAAACGGCCGAACAAATGTTTGATTATATTGATGGTATCCGAAAACAGGGCGATTCTGTTGGCGGTATTGTTGACTGCGTTATTAAGGGTGCACCCGTTGGCCTGGGCGAGCCTGTGTTTGATAAGCTCCACGCCGAACTGGGTAAAGCCATGTTGAGTATCAACGCCGTGAAGGGATTTGAGTATGGCAGTGGTTTTGCTGGTGTCGAACAGCTTGGATCCACGCACAACGACGAATTTTATACCGATGAATCTGGCCGGGTACGGACAAAAACCAACCAGTCGGGTGGTATTCAGGGGGGCATCAGCAACGGCGAGGACATCTACTTCCGAACGGCCTTCAAACCCGTTGCTACCATCATGCAGGATCAGGATAGTGTCGATGTAAACGGCCAGCCGGTAACCGTTTCGGGTAAAGGTCGGCATGACCCCTGCGTCGTTCCTCGCGCGGTGCCCATTGTCGAAGCAATGGCTGCCCTGGTGCTCGCCGATCTATATTTACGGAACAAAGTAGCGAAGGTGTAGTGCCCTTTATCGGCTCAAAATCAGTATATTTGATTAACCAGCAAACGCTCAACATGGAAATAACAGCAACGCCCGTCCCCAGAAAACGCCCGTCGGCTCCGCAAACAGTTGCTGAGTTTGAGAAATGGCTTTCCCGTAAGAAAACAGACGCAAATTACGAGTTTGTGCGGGGTCGGATTATTCGAAAGCCACCCATGATGCAGGAAGAACTATTTATCGTCGACTTTTTGGTAAGACGATTCGTCAAAACGCAGTCATTTGAACTCGGAGATAATCTATTGACCGAGTTTGATTCATATGTAGACGCCTACAGAAAGCGCGTGCCAGATTTAGCATTTTTCAATGCAAGCCAAATCGCGAGCACACGAATCGGCGAACGAGTGATGCCCATTTTTACAATCGAAGTCCTATCCGATTCTGAATCCCAGAATGATGTGCTCGAAAAAGTGCAGGATTACTTCGATGCCGGTGTTCAACTGGTATGGTACATCGCCCCAAAGCAGCAGAAAATCTACGCCTACACCTCGCCCGACGATATTAAAGTGTATAAGGGGCCGGATGTCTGTTCAGCGGCACCTGTTGTTCCCGATTTTCAGTTTGTCATTCAGGATCTGTTCCAGTCTTAAATGGAACCGCTGCTGTGCGGGGCTATTTCTTCTTGAAAACAGCCTGCATAATGGCAAAGCCCAGAAAGCCGAAACCAATGGCTTGCGCCGAAATGCCTACGGTCAGGAGTGTGCCGGTGGCCTCCCAATGATGGCTTTTTCCATACGCGCCTAAACCCGTCAAAAGCAAACCTGACAACCAGAAACCGGCTGCCAGTAAAATGTACTTATTTTTGATCGTAACCATTGGTCGGCCGGTTTGAGACTTTCCTGCAAAAATACGTTGAATACCCGTTTCTCTCTCTGCTTATTGACCGGAATGAGCCTGATGGGCTTTCTTTGGCCCGGGAAAGCTATTTCGCAACCTGAAATGTCCCGTTTTTCGTTTCATCGGGGCCTTATGGGTACGCAATTCAATGTCATTTTCTATGCGCCCGATAGCCTGACGGCCCTTCGCGCCAACGCGGCCGTGAACGCCCGCATGGACTCGCTCAACCAGATTATGAGTGATTACATGGATGGGTCAGAAATTAATCAACTCTCAAAAACAGCGGGTTCCGGCCGATGGGTTCCGGTGTCATCCGACTTGTACAATGTTCTGAAAAAAGCGCAGGCAATTGCCCGGCTCTCCAATGGGCGTTTCGACCCAACGGTTGGGCCTTTATCGCTGTTGTGGCGCAGAGCCGTCCGGCGGAAAGAGTTTCCTACAAACACTGAACGCAAGCGGGCCAGACGGTCTGTTGGCTATAGGTTTATGGAATTAGACAGCGCAACCCGCTCGGTACGATTAAAAAAGGCGGGTATGCGTCTGGATGTTGGGGGTATTGGTCAGGGATTTGCCATTGACGAAGCCCTGGTGGTGTTGCATCAATTTGGGATTAAATCGGCCCTCATTGACATTGGTGGTGATATTCTGGCTGCTGATGCGCCACCGGGCAGTTCAGGCTGGCGGGTTGGTATTGGTTCGGGCAAAGCCGGAGATACGGATACAACCACTATTTTACTCAGAAATGCGGCAATCACAACATCGGGTGATACATACCGGTTTCTGGAACACAATGGCCGACGATATTCGCACATCATGGATCCTCGTTCGGGTTTGGGGTTACGACATTTTGTTCGGGCAACGGTGCTGGCTCCCGATGGTTATCGTGCCGATGCCCTGACGAAGGTATTCAGTGTAGTTGGACTTCGGAAAAGCCGCCGACTCCTGACCCGTTTTTTGGGCGTAAAACTGCTGATCCTGGAAAATACAAAGGGCCAACTGCACAAATGGCAGTCGGCCCCGTTCTAAAGACCAGATGATTGATTAAACATAAAGACACAAGATCACAGAATTTTATGTAGAATCCTTTGTGACCTCCGTGCCTCTGTGTTGAATTGAATTTACACCGTCACCGTTTTACCGGGCACCGCAATTTGGTATAATCCATTGGCATCGGGTAGGCTTTTGGGCATTGCATCCCAGGCCAGTGTTGTTGGGAAAAGGTCAATTTGCGAGTTTAGCGCTTCGTCCCATTTCACAACTTTACCCGAATAAGTAGCCATACGGCCCATAATGGCTGTCATAGTGCTTTTGGCTACACGCTCGGCATCGGCAAATTTATATTCGTTCTTGGCAATAGCCTCGAAGAGTTCGTCGTGTTCGATCTGATATGGGTTGCCATCTGCTTTCGCATTATGCGTATAAAGCGTCTGACCATTATAGCCCATTAAGGCGCTACTTTTCTTCTCCATACCCTCAATCTTGCCTTTTGTACCGAGGAACATTTCGTCGACGCGGCTGTACGTGCCTTCGTAGTGGCGGCACTGGCTGTTGATTGTCGTTCCATCGGCATAAACGAAATCGACAATATGGTGATCGAAAATCTCACCGTAATCTTTACCCGTCCGAACCTGCCGCCCGCCTGTTCCTTGGCACGAAACGGGGTAACTATTTTTTACCCAGTTGGCTATGTCGATATTGTGAACGTGCTGCTCATTGATATGGTCGCCACAGAGCCAATTGAAATAATACCAGTTGCGCATCTGGTAATCCATTTCGGTTTGGCCGGGTTTGCGCGGCTTCTGCCAAACGCCCCCACTGACCCAGTACACCTGCCCGCCAACAATGTCGCCAATAGCGCCATCGTGGATGCGTTTGATCATATCGCGGTAACTAGGCTGATAGCGACGCTGTAGGCCGACAACTACATTTAGTTTTTTACGTTTGGCTTCTTCCGCAGCCGCCAGCACCCGCCGAATGCCGGGTGCATCAGTGGCAACAGGTTTTTCCATAAATACCTGCTTACCCTGCTTCACGGCTTCTTCAAAATGACTCGGCCGGAAGCCCGGTGGTGTCGCCAGAATAACCACATCAGCCAGGGCCATTGCCTGTTTGTAAGCATCGAAGCCCACAAACTTATGATCTTCCGGCACATCTACTTTAAGCGAACCATCTGCGGCCTTCAAACCGCGTTCGGTAAGTGCTTTATACGCATCGTCTAACCGATCCCGATAGGCGTCGGCCATCGCTACGATTTTAACATTTTGCTTCGTGTTGAGTGCTTGTTGGGCGGCACCGGTGCCACGTCCACCGCAACCAATCAGGGCTACTTTTATTGTATCATTTACCGAGAAATGAAAACCTGGATTTCCGGTTGAGGCCTGCGCCTGAAAAGGTAAGCTGCCTAATAAAGCACTACCTGTTAGCAATCCGGAAGCTTTGAGAAATTCCCGGCGCGCCTGATTTGATTCATTTTTCATATATATAAATTCCAGATTAGAGAGTTGTCGATTTATAAAGCTAGCGTATCAGTGAATTTACTATCTATCAACATAATACAAGCATACCATTAGTTTACTACTCACTAAATTTTGTCAATTGCAAGAAATTGTTGCACGAAAAGAAGACTTATATGTATGTTTAGCACCACAGAAAAAGAATGATCATTCACCAACCGTTTTTGTAGACAAATATGAGAAAAACAACTACTTATAGGCTCTTTTTTGGGCTGTTATTCGCTTTCTGTAGTCTCGGTGCACAGGCGCAAACAAAAATTGCTGGGAAAGTTACCGACGAGACGAAGAAAGAGGAATTGGTAGGCATTAACATCGCCGTAAAGGGGAAAGTCATTGGTACGATCACCGATCAGAAAGGTAACTTTTCGCTCTCAACCAATACCCCAACTCCTTTTACTATTGCCGTTTCGGCAGTTGGTTTTCAAACACAGGAGTTTGTTATCAACGGAAATCGCACCGATCTGAATGTGGTTATGAAAGAGCAGGTGACGATGGGGCAGGAGGTTATCGTGTCGGCATCGCGGGTGGAAGAAAGCGTGCTTAAATCGCCGGTATCGGTTGAGCGGCTGGATATTCGCTCGTTCCAATCTACACCGGGAGCAACGTTTTATGATGCCTTGCAGAATGTCAAAGGTGTTGACATGAACACACAGAGCCTGACCTTTAAAACGGTTAACGTGCGGGGGTTTGGCTCGAACGGAAATACGCGTGTTGTGCAGTTGCTGGATGGTATGGACAATCAGGCACCCGGCCTTAATTTCTCGGTGGGTAACATTGCCGGGGTGTCGGAGCTTGATCTGGAAAGCGTAGAACTGTTGCCCGGTGCGGCATCGGCACTTTACGGACCTAACGCCATCAACGGCCTGTTGCTAATGAATTCAAAAAGCCCATTTCAATATCAGGGCCTGAGTGCCTATGTGAAGGGGGGCGTTATGAATGCGAGTAACCGTAGTACCGCCACCACGCCATTTTACGATGCGGCTTTTCGCTATGCCAAAGCGTTCAATAACAAATTAGCTATCAAAGTCGGGGTGTCGTATCTGACCGCAAAAGACTGGCAGGCAAGCGACTATCGAGATCAAAGTTACTCGAACAACTTTACCCTCGATAATGGCAATCGGGCTAATAATCCCGGTTATGATGGGGTAAATATTTACGGTGATGCCAGTGCTAACCTGTACTCCAATCTTTTTGGTAATGGTCAGCCCGGAACGGGCGCCAATGGCACATCGGCCATTTTAGGGGCCATTGCTACGACTCAGATTCCACAGGCAGGCAACGCAACCCTGCCGCAACTTACCGGCCTGACACCACAGCAGATTTTCAATAACATCATTCCGAACCTGAATATTTCGCGGACGGGCTATCAGGAAAGTGATCTGGTTAGTTACAATGCCACGAATCTGAAACTGAACGGGGCATTGCATTATCGCCTGAACGACAATGTAGAGGCTATTATACAGGCCAACTATGGTACCGGCACAACCGTCTACACGGGTGCTGACCGGTATTACATTAAAGGCTTTAAACTCGGGCAGTACAAACTCGAATTACGCGGTTCTAATTTCTTCGTGCGGGCTTATACCACGCAGGAGCGTTCGGGCGATTCATATGCTACGTCAACGCTGGGGCAGGGCATAAACGAAGCCTGGAGCGGTAGTGCTGCCAAATGGTTTCCAACCTATTTCGGAACGTATGCACAAACGGCATTTCAAGGATATGCAGGGGCTTATTTGACAGCACTGGGATCAGGTCAGTCGCCTACAGCAGCATTGGCAGCGGCCCAAACGTATATTAGTGGTCAGCAAACTAATTTATTGAATCAAGCGCGTGGTGCTGCCGATCAAGGCCGATTGATGCCAGGCAGTGCCGGTTTCCAGCAGGCATTCGATGCCGTAACGGGCAAGCCAATTCCGGGCGATGCAACAGGCGTGGGCGCTAAATTCCTGGATAAAACCAACCTGTATCACGGCGAATTTATGTACAACTTCAGCAAGTTGATCGACCCCAAAACGGTTGAATTGATTGTGGGAGGAAATGTTCGTCGGTATGCGTTGAATTCAGAGGGTACGCTGTTTGCGCGTGACGAGAATGGCAAAGAGTTTACCATCGATGAGTTTGGCGGCTATGCGCAGGCATCCAAAACGCTGGCCGATGTGCTAAAACTAACGGGCTCTATTCGGTACGACAAAAATCAGAACTTCAAAGCGCAGGTAAGTCCACGCTTCTCGGCTGTACTTACTCTGGCTAAAGTGCATAATTTCCGGGCGTCGTTTCAGCGCGGCTTCCGTATCCCAACTACGCAGGATCAGTATATTGACCTGAACACGCCTACGGCCCGGTTAATTGGCGGATTGCCGTTCCTGAAGGATAAATATAATCTTAACACAAACCCGACCTACACCCTTCAGTCGGTGCAGGCATTTGGCGCCACGTTACAACAAGGTGGTACGGCTGCGCTGCCACAGGCACTTGGAAAACTACAAAAAGCACCTGATCTTGGTTATGATCCCGAGCGTGTAGAAACCTATGAGGTTGGTTATAAAGGGTTGTTGGGTAATAAGTTATTTATCGACGCCTATTATTACTACAACCGTTTCCTGAATTTCCTGGGTAGCCAGATCGTTGTGCAGGGTAAAACGCCGGTCTCTATAGCTGATCCCCTCTCAACACTCCAACTGATTAGTGGTTCGACTCGTACTGTCTATTCATATCCGACAAATTCGCCAACTCAATTGAAAAACGCTGGTTGGGCCATTGGGGTTGATTATGTGCTGCCCGGTAATTACATGATTGGCGGTAATATATCGTCGAATTACCTTATGAATAAGGATCAGATACCAACGGGTTTTGTTACGTTTTTCAACACACCCAAAAATCGGTATAATTTATCGTTCGGTAATCGGAATGTGCGGGGTACGGGCTTTGGCTTCAACGTTGTTTACCGCGCTCAGGATTCGTTCCTGTGGGAAGGGAGCTTTGGTAACGCAGAGGCTACCGCTCGTCAGCAAACGATCATTCCGGCCTACAGTACACTCGATGCCCAGCTAAGCAAAAAACTGTCTGGATTCAAGTCGATTCTTAAAGTAGGTGGTACTAATCTGACGGGCAAACTTTACACGCAATCGTGGGGTAACCCCAGCGTTGGTTCGATGTACTACATAAGCCTGACGTTCGATCAATTAATGAATTAAGTTTTTGGCCATTAGTGAACGCTCTGTCTCCGATCGGAAGCAGAGCGTTCTTTGTTTTCAATGGTCGTCATTCTCCGAACTTTTAGGCTGTTTCTATACTTTGTCAGATAAGTCAGGGCCCTTTTCGTAGACCATACTGTTCCTTCAGTAGCGGAATGATCGAATCTGGGAGTTTCTGTCAAAGCCTATTATCCAGTACGCTATTGAGTAACACTACCCCGCCAGATCAACAATCCGATACATCATCGGCTGCTTTGCCCCGTAATTTGACGCTGCTGCAAGGCACAGCGTTGAACATGATCGACATGGTTGGCATTGGCCCGTTTGTGGTATTGCCATTGGTTATCAAGACCCTTGGTGGACCGCTTTTCATGTGGGCCTGGGTGCTGGGGGCATTCGTATCCTTAATCGATGCCTTTGTATGGGCTGAGTTAGGAGCCGCTTTTCCGCAAGCGGGAGGGAGTTATAATTTCCTGAAGATTTCGTACGGTGAACGACGCTGGGGACGCTTGCTGTCATTTCTATATGTCTGGCAAACGCTTATTCAGGCGCCGTTGGTTATGGCCTCTGGTGCCATTGGCTTTGCGCAATATGCATCGTACCTGATGCCGCTGGACGAATGGCAGCGTAAAGGTGTTTCGGGTGTGGTTGTCCTGATCATTATTGGGTTATTGTATCGAAAAATTGATTCGATTGGGAAGATTGGTCTGGTAATGTGGGGGGCGGTTTTACTAACGCTAGGCTGGATCATTGTTGGGGGCCTCACCAATGCCCGAATTCCACTGGCCGAGACCTTCGATTCCATCGGTTCTGTGAGTGGTGGGGTGCTGGCAGCCGGACTAGGGCAGGCTTCCGTCAAAACCATTTACTGTTATCTTGGCTACTACAACGTTTGCCATCTGGGTGGGGAAATTCAGCGGCCTACACGTAATATTCCAGCCAGTATGTTCATCTCCATTGTGGGCATTGCCGGGCTGTACTTGCTTATGAACCTGAGCGTGGTAAGTGTTGTGCCCTGGAAAATTGCCCAAAACAGCAATTTCATTGTCAGCACGTTTGTCGAAACGCTATATGGCCCACAGGCTGCTCAACTGGCCACAATTCTGGTGTTGCTGGTTGCTTTTTCTTCCTTGTTCGCGGTGTTGCTTGGCTATTCACGGGTTCCCTATGCGGCCGCGGTGGATGGACAATTCTTCAAGATTTTCGCCAAGCTGCATCCAACCCGTCAGTTTCCATATATCTCGTTACTTTTCCTGGGTGGGATGGGCTTTGTATTTAGTCTGTTGTTCCGTTTGGGCGATGTGATTATGGCTATCCTTGCCATGCGAATTGTTGTGCAATTTGTAGGGCAGGCTATTGGCTTGATGCTGCTGCATCGTCGACGGGCCGCTTCTGAATTTCCCTTCCGAATGCCGCTTTACCCCTTTCCGGTTATTCTGGTTATTGGTATTTGGCTGTTCATCTTTTTCTCTACGGGCATACCCTTTATGCTGTCGGGATTAACTGTTATCGGATTAGGCATCGTTGCTTTTCTGATCTCGGCAGGGGTGCGTAAACAGTGGCCATTTGAGAAATAGTGGGCCTTGTTTAAAAAAAGGATTTTTAACCACAGAGGGACAGAGAGCACAGAGGTTTCTAGAGGGTAGAAGATACCCCGTTAGATCCTCTGTGCTCTCTGTCCCTCTGTGGTTAAAAATCCTTTTCCTTTTTATCAACTAATAGAGATACCTATACGCTGCAAACACTTACACCAGTGCATCGAATAAAATTTCGGCGGGGTGTTGAGAGCTGCGTTTTGTGCCGTCTTTGATTTGATGTCGGCATGAGGTTCCGGCGGCTGCAATGATCACGTCATCAGGCTGTTGACGAACGGTTGGAAACAAGACTAATTCGCCTACTTTCATCGAAACTTCATAATGCTCAGCTTCGTACCCAAACGAACCAGCCATACCACAGCAACCCGATGGAATCAACTGCACCGTATAATTCCTTGGTAATGACAACGCTTTTTTGCCCGGCACCAGCGACGATACCGCCTTTTGCTGACAGTGCCCGTGCAGCTTAATAAGCCGTTCTTCGGTTGTGAACTGTTCGGATTTAATACGCCCTAAATCCAGTTCCTTGGCTATAAACTCTTCGAAGGTCAAGGCGTTTTCGGCAATTCGTTTGGCATCGGCCATCAGCGATTCGCCTACCAGGTCAGGATATTCATCGCGGAAGGTCAGAATAGCCGATGGCTCCAAACCAACCAGTGGCGTTTCTGCCGACACGACGTCTTTCAACAGGCGAATATTTTTCTCGGCCAGCGTTTTGGCATAGGTCAGCATACCTTTTGACAAAGCCGCCCGTCCGCTTTCGCCGTGTTCGGGAATGACAACCGTATAACCCAGCCGCTCGAATAATTGAACAGCCTTTTGGCCAACCTCAACATCGTTGTAATTAGTGAATTCGTCGCAGAACAATAGTACGGTTTTCGGTTCGCCGTTTGCGACTCCGCCAGACAATTCCCTGCTTCTGTTTGTAAACCATCTTTTCAGGGTTGTCTTACCCATCATTGGCATAGTGCGGTCGGGGTGGAAGCCAACCATGCGATTCGCGATGCGCCGGAGCGCGGGGGTGCCTAACACGCCATTCCAGGCCCAGGGAGCGAGGGAGGCCAGACTCGACAACCGGGCAAAGTTGGCAATGAGCCGCGACCGTATAGGAACGCCGTTTGCATCGTAATAATGCTGCAAAAACTCAGCCTTCAGTTTGGCAACGTCCACGTTGGAAGGGCATTCGCTTTTGCACGCTTTACACGACAGGCAGAGGTCGTAAACTTCTTTGATTTCTTTATGGTCGAAGCGGTTTTCCTTTGGCGAACGCGTCAGCATTTCGCGCAGGATATTGGCCCGCGCCCGTGTGGTGTCCTTTTCGTTGCGGGTGGCCATATAACTCGGACACATGGTGCCGCCCGAAGCCTCCGTTTTACGGCAATCGCCCGAGCCGTTGCATTGCTCAGCGTGTTGAAGGACGTTTTGGTCTTTATACCGAAAATACGTCTTGAAATCGGGAGTTTGCTGACCGGCCTCATACCGCAAAAAAGTATCCATTGGGGGCGTTTCCACAATTTTTCCGGGATTGAAAATGCCGTCCGGGTCCCAGGTGTGTTTAATCTGCCGCATCAACTCGTAGTTGTGCGGCCCCACCATTTGCGGAATAAATTCGCCCCGAAGCCGCCCATCGCCATGTTCGCCCGACAGCGAACCGTCGTATTTTTTTACCAGCGTGGCAATTTCCTCGGCAATCATCCGGTACTGCCGATGTCCTTCTTCGGTTTTAAGGTTAATTATCGGACGCAAATGCAACTCCCCCGAACCAGCATGGGCGTAGTGAACCGCGTGCATGTGGTGCGTTGTCAGGATCTCGTTGAACTCCCGAATAAAGTCGGGTAAATCATGAACATCTACGGCGGTATCTTCAATAACGGCTACTGCTTTCTCGTCGCCGGGAAGATTACCAAGTAAGCCCAGACCCGCCTTGCGAAGCGTCCATATTTTCTTGCTGTCCTCGCCAAACAGCAAGGGGTAATGATAACCCATTCCGGCAGCCTGCATGTCGGCAATCATACTGGCCGCCAATTGCTCAATTTCGGCCCTTGTTTCGCGGGATAGGTCAACAACCAGAATAATCGGGAAGTGATCTGAGGGTGTTTTCTGGACGAAGAAGCTGTTTTTTTTCTGTTCTGGATTCGAATCGGCCCGTTCCAGAATAATATCGTCGATCAGTTCGACTGCATACGGTTTATAATTGAGTGCTACCAGCGTGGCGCGTAAGGCTTCGTCGATGGAGTGGCAATGAACGCACACCAACCCGCTCTCTTTGGGAGGCAACGGGACAATGTTCAGCTTGATCTCGGTCATGAAACAGAGCGTGCCCTCCGACCCGGCAATCAGCTTGGTCATATTGAAGGGCTCTCCCTCGGGCGCAAATGGCTGTAGGTCGAGCAGGACGTCCAAGGCGTAGCCTGTATTGCGTCGTTCAATGGATTTCTTTGGAAAATTGAGCCGGATTTCTGCCTGATTTTCCGGGTCCGACAAAATAGCATTCGTCTTCAGCAGAATCTTATCGGCCAAAGAAGCCGAGCCGTTCTTACGACTTGCTTCGCTAACCTGCTTGGTAAAATCCCAGCCAGTCAACGGGCCAAATTCGGCTTCGGAGCCATCGGCCAGCAAGACTTTTACAGACAATGTATGCTCGCGGGTGGCCCGGTACACCACTGAGTTCGACCCGCAGGAGTTGTTTCCTACCATACCGCCAATCATGGCACGATTGGCGGTCGACGTTTCGGGGCCAAAGTATAAACCGTACGGTTTGAGGAACTGGTTCAACTCATCCCGAACAACGCCCGGTTGCACCCGTACCCATCGCTCTTCGGGGTTTATTTCCAGAATTTTGGTAAAGTGCTTCGATACGTCGACAACAATGCCGCTGCCCACCACCTGACCTGCCAGCGATGTGCCGGCGGTACGGGGAATGAGGGCCGTTTTATACTGTCTGGCAAAGGCAATTAAGTGTTTAAGGTCTTCAACTGTTTTCGGGATGGCAACAGCCGTAGGCATTTCCCGGTAAGCTGACGCATCGGTTGCATAAAGGGTACGGTGTGTATTGTCGTCAAAAAGGTCGCCTGATAATTGGGCAGCCAACGCGCGAAGGTCTTCTATATTCATAGAAATAGACTGGTATCTGTTGGAGGGTAACCAGTAAATAAAATTTCAGCAAAATTAACTGTAAATACGACAAACATATAAGCCTATACGTTCCTATTAGATTTTGCTGGTTTATAGCAAAAAAGTCATACTTACTTTTATATTAGTATATAACGTAAATTCTGCTAGTCAGCTACTTATCTAGCGCTGCTCCTTTTGTACTCGTTAAATAATTTAAATTAAAGAACGAAGTTTATAAGGTACGTATAATACAATTTTGACACAAATTAATTCGATTTTAACTGAAACCAATTTGGGTTTTTATCGTTTGCATATGTACTTTGCTAGATACATAGAGTTTGTGTACTACTGATTTTGAGCAAGTTGCTAACTATTAGACAGTTATAATTCTGAAGAGAATACTGGCTTTTCAAACGCAAAAATAACCACAATCACAGTCACATTAAGCTATGTATGTATTTTACTATTTACTCTCGTTTATTTCACAATTTAGCGTTAACCTATGATGGAAAAATCCTACAAGAAAAGTCGCTTTGGCGGTAACGTAGGTCAGGTCGGGATTACTCAACTCCCGGTATTCAATTGGAAAGGCCTCCAACGTTTTGTAATGGCACTGGCACTTTTAGGGTTGCTCGGCAATCAGGCAGCATGGGCGCAGGAGCGTACCGTGACAGGAAAAGTGACAGACCCAACGGGCTCGGTTTTGCCGGGTGTTAGTATTCAGGTTAAAGGCACACAGCGCGGCACGAACACAAACGGTGATGGGGTGTACACGCTCACCAACGTGCCCGACAATGCCACGCTGGTGCTGAGTTTTATTGGCTACACAACCCAGGAAGTTGCTGTGGGCAATCGCACGACCGTAGATGTCAAATTGGCTGATGATACCAAAGCACTGCAAGAAGTTGTAGTTGTTGGTTATGGTACTCAGAAAGCGAAAGACGTTACCGGATCGGTAGCAACGTTAGGACCGAAAGACTTCAACAAAGGGGTCATCTCATCGCCCGAGCAACTGTTGCAGGGCCGTGTGGCGGGTGTTCAAATCACGCCAGCCAGTGGTGAGCCGGGTGCTGCCAACAACATCCAGATTCGGGGGGCGGTTTCGCTTCGGGGTGGTAATACACCTTTGTACGTTATTGACGGCGTTCCGCTCGATGGGGGGGACTTCAGCAATGGTACGCCCGATTTCGGTACGGGTACAACTACGGCGCGTAACCCGTTGTCGTTTTTGAACCCGAGCGACATTGAAAATATTTCGGTCCTGAAAGATGCCTCTGCTGCGGCTATTTATGGAGCGCGGGGTGCCAATGGTGTTGTGCTGATCACCACGCGCAAAGGGCGGGCTGGTGCACCACAATTCAATTTCTCGGCATCGGCGGCTGTTTCTTCTTCACTGAAGAAATACGATTTATTATCGCCTACCGATTTTCTGGCGGGGGTGAAGGCCGCTGGTGGCGATCCAACCTTGTCGACTGTAAATGCGGGAGCCAATACAAACTGGCAGAATGAGATTCTACGCACCAGTGTTTCGCAAATTTACAACGCCAGTTTTGGTGGTGGTACGAATGACACCCGTTACCTTTTCTCATTGGGTTATCAGGATCAACAGGGACTTGTGAAAGGCACGGGTCAGCAACGTATTACGGGGCGTATCAATGCATCGCAGGATTTATTCAACAAGAAAGTGACGCTGGCTGTAAATGCGACCACATCTTCTGTTACTGATGCCTATGCGTTAACGGGAAATCAGGCGGGTGCCCTAGGGAACCTGTTCGGTGCCATGATTGGGGCCAATCCTACCTATCCGGTCTTCAGGAACACAAGTGATACCTCGGCATACTACCAGTTAGCGGGTGGTTCGTACCGTAACCCGCGGGCTATGCTGGACTATTACCACGACAAGGGCGTAACAAACCGCACACTAGCCAACGTCAGTGCTACCTGGAACGTATTGCCCGGCCTGTCGCTTAAGGCAAACTTCGGCGTCGATAATTCAGCTTCGACCCGCACAACCTCTATCGACTCACGCTTGAACGGCCAGTTCACAGTTCCCCTGGGTTCTGTAACGAATCAGGTCTTTGCCGATGCAACCACGGGTTTAGGCGGGGCGGCTTATATCAATTCGCTGAATCGTCTGTCTAAACTGGTTGAATACACAGCAAACTACAACCGCGACCTTGGTCCCGGTAAACTGGAAGCTGTTGCTGGTTTTGCCTATCAAACGTTCGGTACAAGAACCAGCTATGTAGCTGCCAGCCGTTTTCCCTTCGATGAATCGGTTATTTCATATACCGATAATATAGGAGCGGCAAATACACTGACCGGAACGGCCATTGGTGGTGGTTCGTCGCGCTCGCAGAATGACTTACAGTCGTATTTCGCCCGGGCCAATTACAATTTTAAAGAGAAGTATCTGCTGACGGCTACCGTACGGGTCGATGGTTCGTCGCGTTTCGGGGTGAATAATAAGTATGGTACGTTCCCATCGGTGGCGGGTGCGTGGCGGATTTCGCAGGAGAGCTTTATCCCGAAAAGTATTTTCGATGACCTGAAAATTCGGGCTAACTACGGGATCGTAGGTAACCAGGATTTCACGGGTGGTGCGTCGAAAATTATCTATACGTATAACAGTTCAGGATCGCAGATTCAGCAGAACAACCCGAATCCAGACCTTAAGTGGGAGCAAAATACAACCACTGGACTCGGTATCGACTTTAGTGTGCTGAAAGGTCAGTTGTCGGGTTCGATTGATTATTATCACCGGGCTGGATCAAACACGCTCCTTCAGGTATTCTATGCACAACCGGCTCCTGTAAACTACAAGTGGATCAACCTGCCAGGGCAAATAGTTAGTCAGGGTATTGAGTTAAACCTGATCTATCAGGTTGTGCAAAAGGCACAATTTGGCTGGGAGGCTGTATTTAACCTGACAACGCTCAACATCAAAGCGCAGGACATCGGTACAGATCAGGCCGTTGGAGCTGTTAGCGGACAGGGTCTTTCGGGCGCCTATGCAGAACGTATTACGAATGGATATGCACCATTTTCATTCTTCATTCCTCAGTTCACCGGCTTCGATTCCAATGGGTACTCAACCTATGCCGACAATGGCCGGTCTACGTATCAGGGAAGCCCATTTGCCAAATTACGTCTGGGTTTAACCAATAACTTTACGTTTGGCCTGTGGACTGCCAGCCTGTTTGTGAACGGTCAGTTTGGCGGCAAAATCTACAACAATACGGCTAATGCGCTGTTTGCAAAAGGTGCTCTAAAGAACGCCCGGAACGTGACGTATGATGTAGCGAACAGTACGGAGAATGGCCTAAATCCTGCCTCAGTATCGACCCGGTTCCTTGAGAAAAGCGATTATGTACGGATTACCAATCTAACGATTTCCCGCCGATTTGATCTGCCTCAGGGTGGATTTGCCAAGTCGCTGTCATTGTCGCTCACTGGCCAGAACCTGTTTATCTTCACGGGATATACGGGCTTGAACCCAGATGTGAACACGGTGACTTACAATGGAAATGGTAATGGTATTCCATCGCTGGGTATCGACTATACGCCTTATCCAACGCCCCGCACAGTGACGTTAGGTTTAAATGTTGGGTTCTAATCAACCATCAGGCTATCTGGTATTTTGACTCTGTTTTAGGTGTCAAAATACCAGATAGCAAACAGACTACTTACAATTTTCAACGACATGAATTCATTTAAATATCAGACCATTGGCTTATTGACAGGCACTATATTGCTTGGCAGTGTTGGCATCAATGGTTGTACCAATCTGGACGATAAAGTGTTCGGGTCATTATCATCGACTGATGCTACCGTAGGTGCTATCAGGTTAGACCCAACGGCTACCCTACAGGGAGCTTATCAGGCATTGAATGCCATTGCTACCAACCAGGGCCGCGCCTATTCTTTACAGGAACACCCGTCCGATGAGATGATGGGACCGACCCGGGGTACTGACTGGGACGATTTCGGCGTCTGGCGTAAACTACACCAGCATACTTGGGATTCGCAGCACGTGGAGATTCTGAATGCCTGGAATGACCTGAACACAGGTGCTTTTCGCGCTACGCAGGCAGTTTTTGCTGCTGGCTCTAATGCCCAACTGGTTGCACAGGCGCAGTTTTTGCGTGGCTTCTTCACATCAAGTATTGTCGATTTGTGGGGTCGGGTGCCGGTTCGTCAGGTGACCGATGCCGCCGATGCCAATCCACAGGTGTTGAGTCGGCAAGCGGCTACTAACTTTGTTCTTAGCGATTTACGGGCGGCTTTCAATGTATTGCCAGCCTATACGCAGGCAACAGCCAATGTGGCAAGCAAAGAAGCCGCAGCGGCCATGCTCGCTAAAATGTATTTGAACCGGGCGGTATACAATCAGCCGTCTTCTACGCCAGCGGGTCCGTTCACGTTTGTTAAAGCAGACATGGATTCGGCCGTATATTTTGCCAATCAGGTCATTGCATCCGGCAAATTTGCGTTGACAACGAAAGGAAATTACTACGATAATTTTCACTGGGATAACGACCAACGCTCCAAGGAGTTGATCTTCACGATTCAGAACACTTCAACGGCGCAGCCAGGTAGCGTTCAGAACCGCTATTTCATGACAGAGCACTACAATCAATATATTGGTGCCTGGAATGGATTTACTACGCTGGCGGACTTCTACAATAGTTTTGAGGCTACTGATGAACGGCGTGGTGCACAACCTGCCGATTTGACCCCGGCAACAGGTATTACCGCCGGATTCCAGGTTGGTCAACAATATGGTCCTACCAAGGGAACAGCCGCTGCGCCCCAATTAAAAGATCGCAGCGGCAACCCGCTGGTCTTTACACCACAGGTCAATATTGCGTTAGCGAATGAAGTGCAGGGTATCCGGGTCGTCAAGTACCTGCCCAACCCGCTCACATACAATAACCCAACCAATGACTATGTATTCCTGCGGTATGCCGATGTATTGCTGATGAAGGCAGAAGCTATTCTACGTGGTGGTACTGATTCGCAGGGTCAAACAGCCGCTGCCATTGTCAATAATCTCCGCCTAACGCGTGGTGCTTCGGCTATTTCTACGGTTGATTTGCCCGCTTTGCTGGCTGAGCGTGGTCGTGAATTGTACTGGGAAGGCTGGCGCCGGAGCGATGAAATTCGCTTTGGTACGTTCCTGAATCCTGTTGATCAGCGGCCAACTACATCGCCTGCAACGGCTGTGTTGTTCCCTTTCCCACAACAAGCAATTGACAGTAACCCGAATTTGCAGCCGCAGAATGCAGGCTATTAGGGTTTAATTAACTGGTAAATGAATTATCAAACAGCAGCCTGATTGTGGGCTGCTGTTTGATTTTGTTATGGGCCTATTTGCCGCACGACACCGGCCAGTGTAGCGTTATTATAATACTATGAGTAAGAAACCTGGCCTGCTGGCCATTATCTTTTTGGGGCTTCTATCATGTCACAAACGGCCAGACCCGCTGTTTGTGACATTGCCTGCCTCCGAAACGGGTGTTGGTTTTATAAACCGAAGCCTCGACAAAAAGAACTTCAATATTTTCAACTACCGTAATTTCTACAATGGTGGAGGTGTCGCTATTGGCGATGTTAATAATGATGGTTTATCAGACGTGTTTCTGACGTCCAATTTTGAAGAAAATAAACTGTACCTCAACAAGGGAGGGATGAAGTTTACCGATGTGACGCAAAAAGCGGGTATTGTCGGAAAGAAATTCTGGTCGACGGGCGTCACGTTTGCCGATGTAAATGGCGACGGTCTGCTGGATATTTATGTCTGCAATTCGGGCAGCCGCGATGAGCGGGGAAACCAGTTATACATTAATCAGGGGGTTAAAAATGGGGTGCCTGTTTTTGCCGAAAAAGCCAAAGAGTACGGTTTGTGGGATGGAGGCTTTTCGACTCATGCGGCCTTTTTTGACTATGACCGCGACGGCGATCTGGACATGTATCTGCTCAATAACAGCTTCACCCCAATGGATCGCCTGGGATACGCAAACATGCGCACTACCCGGGATAAACTGGGTGGGCATAAATTGTTTCGAAACGAAGGTCCCGATAAACCATTCACCGATGTGTCGGCCCAGGCTGGTATCTACGGAAGCTTGATTGGCTTTGGACTGGGCATTACCATTGGGGATGTCAACAATGATAACTGGCCGGATATTTACATTTCTAACGACTTCTACGAACGCGATTACCTCTATATTAACCAGAAAGACGGCACCTTTAAAGAAGATATTGAGAACGAAATGGGGCACACTAGTCTGGCCTCTATGGGGGCCGATATTGCCGATGTCAATAATGATGGCAACCTCGATATTTTCGTGACGGATATGCTCCCTGATGACGACTATCGACTGAAAACCACCACTGCCTTTGAAAGTTATGAACTGGGCCAGTTGAAGGAATCACGGGATTTTTTCTACCAGGACTCCCGCAATATGCTCCACCTTAACAACGGCGATGGCACGTTCTCCGAAATTGGCCGAATGGCGGGCACATCGGCCACCGACTGGAGTTGGGGAGCCTTATTGTTCGATATGGATATGGATGGCAAGAAAGATATTTTTGTAGCCAACGGTATCCTGAAAGACCTTACCGATCAGGATTATATGTCTTTTCTAGCCGATAACCCGGATTTACGATCCATGATTGACGGGACAAAGAAATTCGATTATAAAGCATACGTCGATAAAATGGGCTCCCGCCCTTTGCCAAACTATGCGTTTCGCAACATGGGCGATGGTATGAAATACGAAAACAAGGCCGTTGACTGGGGCCTGGGTGAGCCATCATTTTCGAACGGATCCGCTTATGGCGACCTGGACAATGACGGTGATCTGGATTTGGTGGTCAACAACAATAACTCGGCCGTTTCGATCTTCGCAAATACATCGGTTGACAAGAATCATAAAAACTTTCTACGAGTTAAACTCAACGGTTATGGCCGCAACCTGAATGCGATTGGTGCCAAAGTGTACGTATATCAGAAAGGCGCCGACGGAAAACCTCAAACGCAGTATTTACAACAAATGCCGAACCGGGGTTTCGAATCATCAGTCGATTTAACAATGGTATTCGGCCTGGGCGATAATCCCCGCATTGATTCGCTGGTCGTTATCTGGCCGGATGATAAGAAACAGCTTATACCACAACCCAGGGCTAACACGACCCTAACGCTGGCCCATGCAAAGGCCGATCAAACGATACTGCCTGCGGTAGCCATCCCTGTGGCTAATCGCCTTTTTCAGGATGTAACAGAGTCGTCGAAATTGAACTATGTGCATAAAGAGAACGCATTTGTTGATTATGATCGGGATGGTTTGTTGAAACAGATGTTATCGCGGGAAGGGCCTGCTTTAGCCGTAGGCGATGTAAATGGAGATGGATTGGACGATGTGTTTCTGGGTGGCGCGGCTACTATGCCACGGTCATTGTATGTCCAGGAGGCCAATGGCACCTTCCATCTTCAGAAGCAACCCTTTCTGCTCGATGCCCTTTATTCTGAAGATATAGCGGCCACGTTTTTTGATGCTGACGGCGACAAGGACATGGATTTATACATTGCCACGGGCGGGAATGAGTTTGAAGATCCCACGTATATGGCCGACCGTTTTTATGTAAACGACGGAAAAGGAAATTTTACATGGGATAGGAATTTGCCTCGTAGTACAGATAATAACTCCTGTGTTGTGGCGGCAGATTTCGATCTGGATGGCGATCAGGACCTGTTCGTGGGATCAAGAATGATTTCGGGGCAATACGGTAAAAATCCAGACCAGTTGCTTCTGGTAAATGATGGAAAAGGCCATTTTCGCAAAGCTACCAGCGAATTGATGCCCTTCTCAAAGGACATTGGTATGGTTACCGATGCTGTCTGGGCTGATATCGATCATGATCGTTATCCCGATTTAATACTGGTTGGTGACTGGATGCCCATTACAATCCTCAGAAACAAGCAGGGAAAAGGCTTTGAAAAAATAGATAATGAAACTCTGGCCAATACAGGGGGCTGGTGGAATACAATCCAGGCCGCTGATCTGGACAATGACGGCGATGTAGACTTTATTGCTGGTAATTTGGGGCTCAATAGCCGTATGGTTGCATCAGCAAAAGAACCGGCACATCTGTACAGCAATGACTTTGACCGGAATGGTTCATACGATCAGGTCATTACCTGTTTTCGACCCAGCCCCGACCTGGGCGATGGGCCGGGAGAAGCCCGCGAATGCGTGATGGTACAGAAGTCAGACCTGCAGAAGCGGATTCCATCTATTAAAACCAAATACCTCAAGCATACCGATTACGCCAAAGCGAGCTTTGACGATATCTTTTCGGCACAGCAACGGCAGGGTATGAGCGTCAAGACCGTACAAACGGCAGAAACATCAATCCTGATAAACGATGGAAAGGGTAATTTTTCGATCAAGTCATTGCCTGTTCAGGCGCAGACCTCACCTATCCACACCATTCTGACTAGTGATTACAATGGCGATGGCAAAATGGATATTCTATTAGCTGGTAACTTCTTTGATGTATTGACCGAACTTGGTCGGTATGATGCCAATTACGGTTTGCTGTTGGCGGGGAATGGGAAAGGTGATTTTGTTGCTACAAAACCTGTCCAGACGGGCTTTTTTGTGCGAGGTCAGGTACGGAAGATGCTGCCTGTGGGCGGTGCCAACGGCAAACAATTTATTTTATTGGCTAAAAATAACGACAAGGCTCAGGTTTTTACGTTGGCGAAAAAGTAAGTTTTAAAAACAGGCATCTTCAGATATTAATTACAATAAGCTCTGCTGGCTGGTGCTTAAAGAGGTTGTAACTGTCCCCCTGTTGCATTATTCCAGATTAGGGGTAATGCAACAGGGGGACAACTATTTATAGGAGGATTGTAACTCATATAAATAAGCAAACACTGAAGGAATCAACCCAAGTTGCTAAATCAAAGACGAGGTATATAGAGTAAAACTGTGTATTTGCTAATATGCATTGATGTATGACTATAGATTAGGTCAAAATACTGAATATAAAATGGAGTAATTACTTACTGATAGTTAAAATTATGCTTATACCAAAAGTACCATAATAAATTAATTTATTTATTCAATATACTCTATAAATCAAACAGATAGATAATTGTAGTTATATGATTAATCTTATTTTTTTCATAAATTTTAACAATATTTATGACTCAATTTTGACAGCTGGTAATACAATTTTGACCAGCATTATTTGTATTTTATTCTTAACATGATGTAATTCGCTAAATGGTTAAGGATTAATTCTATAAAATCTCGTCAAGTTGATAGAATTGCGTGAGTTAGACATGGTAAATGGCTAATATTCACTATGATCAAATAGAAGAGTTAAGTAGAAGTTAGACTTTAATCATAAATCACAAATCAATCATTTTTATCGTAAACCTATGATGAACAACTCCTACAAAATTAACCGTTTCGGCGGCAACGTAGGTCAGGTTGGAGAACTCCAACCCCAGTCATTCAGTCAGAAAGCGTTCGCTCGTTTTATGGCCATGCTGGTAATGGTAATGCTGTTGGGTAATGCCGCAGCATGGGCGCAGGGCCGCACCGTAACGGGTAAAGTATCGGATCCATCAGGCGCATCGCTACCTGGTGTAAGTGTACAACTAAAGGGTACCCAGCGCGGCACAAACACCGATGCCGATGGTAAGTACTCGCTGGCCAACGTGCCAGACAATGCAACGATTGTGTTGAGCTTCATTGGCTATACTTCGCAGGAAGTAGCTGTTGGAAACCGCACGACTGTAGACGTAAAACTATCTGACGACACCAAAGCGCTCGACGAAGTGGTTGTCGTTGGTTATGGTACGGCAAAACGGAAAGATTTGACCGGTTCTGTTGTTCAGGTTTCGGCCAAAGACTTCAACGCTGGTGTGAACCCAAACCCACTGCAAGCCATTCAGGGTAAAGTTGCCGGTCTGGTAATCACGTCTCCTTCGGGCGATCCGAACCAGCAACCAACGGTTCGTCTGCGTGGATATACCTCGCTGGCCGGTGGTAGCGATCCGCTTTATGTAGTAGACGGTATGATTGGTGTTCCAATCAACACAATTTCTCCTTCCGACATCGAGTCGATGGACGTATTGAAAGATGCCTCTGCTGCAGCTATTTATGGCTCACGGGCAGCTAATGGCGTTATCCTTATTACCACCAAGCGCGGTAAGTCGGGTAAAACAACGGTTTCCTTTAATAACTACGTAGGTATATCGACCATTTCAAAGCGGTATGAAATGCTGGACGCACAAGGGTATCGGGATGCCGTTACTCAAATTAAAGGAGCTGCGTCATTGAATGATTTACAGCGTTTCCCCGCTGGAAATTACAATACCGACTGGACGAAGCAGGTTACACAGAATGGAACCGTCAATAACCATGATCTTTCGATTGCGGGTGGTTCACCAACGTTCAGCTATCGGGGTTCGCTCAACTATATAAACCAGAACGGTATTATCAAAAATACGGGTCTGGATCGTCTGACGGGTCGTATCAACCTTGATCAGAAAGCCTTCGATAACCGACTGAATGTTCAGTATAATCTGTCGTACTCTGAAACGAACAAGAAATATGACAGTGGCATCATTGGCCGTGCCGTTACGTTCCTGCCAACATTGCCTGTGAAAAATGCGGACGGATCATATTACGAAGTAGGTGGTAGTTTCGACCTCTTCAACCCGGTTGCCATGCAGGAAAATGTTATCAATAACGGCGTACAGCGGTATTTACAGGGTGGTATGAACCTGCGCTACGAAGTACTGGACGGATTGACGCTGGGCGTTAACGGTCAGATACAGCGGGATAACAGCGTCGACAACTTCTATACCAATCCAGCTATAAAAGCCTATGCCGCTAACAATGGCCGGGCTAGCCGGAGATTTTACGAATCGAATACGAAATTGCTGGAATTAACAGCAAACTATACCAAAGCATTTGGCAATCAGAGCAGCAATTACTCGTTATTGGGTGGGTACTCTTACCAGAGCTTTGATAATGATGGTTTTACAGCAGCTAACTCAGGTTTCGTAACCAGCGATATCAACTATAGTAACCTGGGCTTAGGGTCAGGTACGCTGGTTAACCCTGGTAACAACTACGCTACTTCATACCGCAACAACGCAAAGTTGATCTCTTTCTTTGGACGGGCGTCGTTGAATCTGAATGATAAGTATAACGTAACGGCTACGGTACGGCGGGATGGTAGTTCTAAATTTGGTGCCAACAACAAATGGGGCGTGTTCCCATCGGTGGGTGCAGGCTGGACCATTACCAACGAGTCGTTCTTCCCAAAGAGCAACACGCTTAACTTCCTGAAACTGCGTGTTGGTTATGGACAAACGGGTAATTCAGAAGGTATTGCGGCCTATAACTCGATTCAGTTATATGGTCAGAAAGGTACTTATTATGATGGTACGCTGGGTGACTTCCTGCCAGGTTATGGTATCACCCAGAATGCAAACCCGAACCTGAAATGGGAAGTGCTGACCACTTCGAACGTTGGTTTGGACTTCCAGTTACTGGGCGGTCGATTCTCTGGTACAGTTGAGTATTATAACAAGCTGACCAAAGACATGCTCTATCCGTACTCAGTACCTGCCGATGGTATCAAGTACTTTACCAACACGATTCTGGCCAACGTAGGCTCGATGCGGAACAGCGGGTTTGAATTATCTTTTGGCGGTGATGTCATCCAGAAAGGTAATTTCTCCTGGAACTCACGGGTTGTAGGCGCTTATAACAAAAACACGATTGTTTCGCTGTCAAATGATGAGTTCAGCAACGGACAGGTTCGTTTCAACGCCTTTAATGGTCGTGGTCTGTCCGATGTGTATGCATCTTACCTGGTACCAGGTCAGCCATTGGGAGAATTCAATAACGTACCAACGTTTACAGGTGCCTATTCGGCAGATGGTCAGCCATTATTGAAAGCGGGCTCTGGTGACACGCCGGTAACGGAGGTAGGGAAGGCGGATGCCGCTGCTGGGGTTAATTCAGGAAATTATGTCAAACAGGGTAACCCACAGCCATTCCTGAATGCTTCGTTTATCAACACATTCCGCTACAAAGGATTTGATGTATACTTCCAGTTGCGCGGCACGTTTGGTAATACGATCCTGAATGCCATCCGGTCCAACCTGTTGATTCCAGGTTCTATCCTGGAAACCAACATGCTGAAAGGTGTTACGGACTACCCTAAAAACTACGGTGTGAACGTATTGACGTCAAACTGGCTGGAAAGCGGTTCATTTGTGCGCTTCGATAACTGGCAGGTGGGCTATAATATTCCATTGCCAGCCAGCAAGTACATCACAAATGCCCGGATCTATGCGGGTGGTAATAACCTGTTTATCATAACTAAATACAAAGGTATTGATCCTGAATTGCAGGTTAAGGCTGATTTACAAAACAATGGAACAATTCAGCAGGCACCTAATGCTGTTGGTTTAGATGGGGGTGGCTATGGAAACGTTGTTTACCCAAAAACACGCACGTTCCAGTTAGGTCTTAACCTAACGTTCTAAGTGGTTCAATCACAAACCGGATGTTGTTCAAAAAAATCTCCGGTTTGTGAAAACTTTTTTAGTTAACATAGCGTACATGATTTGTCTACATAACGCTGTAACTGATTAATTGTCAAAAACTTATATGAAACAAATAAATATAAAATTGCTTCTGGGCTGTTCGGCGCTGATGCTGGCAGGCCAATCCTGTACCGATCTGACGGAAACAACCTATGACGTTATTCCAACCAGTGGTACGTTTGGTAGTACTCCCAATCAGGCTGCTGCTTTGATTGGCCCGCTTTATAATGGTCTGGGTGAATATTGGGGAAACATGTCCAACCTGAACACAACTACGGATGAGCAGATCGTGCCAACCCGTGGTGGTGACTGGAAAGATGGAGACAACTGGAAACGGTTATATACCCATACCTGGGATCCTATTACAGACAATGGTCAGTTTAATGGCCCCTGGACCTGGTGCTACAACAACATCACCAGTATCAACCAGCAGTTAGGCACCATTACTGATGCCAATACGAAAGCTGAGCTACGGGCACTACGGGCATTTTTTCACTACCAGGCAATGGATTTGTTTGGCAATGTGATTATCTCCGATGCTGTTACCGCTGCTACGCCTAAGCAAAACACACGGGCAGAGGTATTCGCCTTCGTTGAGAAGGAGTTACTGGCAGTTTATCCAAACCTGAGTGATGTATCGGGTGGCGCGTATTATGGCCGGATGAACAAGTATGTAGCCGACATGATTCTGGCTAAACTGTACCTGAATGCACAGGTTTACACGGGTACTCCCCGTTGGGCTGACGCGATCACACGGTGCGATAACCTCATCAAATCGGGTAAATTTCAGATTTCCGGTGATTACCTGAGCAACTTTGCTGTTCAGAACCAGAACTCACCAGAAACGATTCTGGCAACGCCATTCGACAAGTCGAAACGGGGTGGATTTCACCCACAGATGCAGGGACTCCACTACCTGAACCAATTGACATACAATATTGGTACAGCTCCCTGGAATGGATTTGCTACAGTAACGGAGTTTTATAACTCATTCGACGCTAAAGATTTGCGTAAGAAGCAGTGGCTTGTTGGTCAGCAGTACAAAGCTGATGGTACACCTTTGAAAGATGACGCTTTGGACATGGTATTCCGCCCAGAAGTTGAGTCGTTCGTTTTTGATGCCGGTGCTAATGGCCGTTTGGCCGGTGCTCGTAGTCAGAAGTACGAAATTCAGAAAAACAACTCGTTTACAGAGCAGGATAACGATTTCGTCGTCTACCGTTTGGCTGACGTGTATCTGATGCGGGCAGAAGCCAACATGCGCTTGGGTAATATGGGTGCTGCCCTGCCTGACTTGAATGTGATTCGTGCCCGTGCCGGTATGCCTGCCTATACAACCATTACGCTGGATGAGTTATTGGCAGAGCGTGGTCGTGAGCTGGCATGGGAATACCACCGTCGTCAGGATTTGATCCGTTTTGGGCAGTTTGGAAAAGCATGGCGTTTCAAAGATGCTGAGGCTGACAATCATCGGACACTGTTCCCAATTCCGAAGGATCAGCTATCGTTGAACCCGAATTTGAAGCAGAATCCAGGCTATTAATTTTCCTTACTTAGGGTGAAAACGAGCAGGCTCATCTGGGCCTGCTCGTTTCATTTCTGGCTGATTAAAAGCCAATTAATCCAAAATATGCCGTTCAACAACCTTTGTAATTCGTTATCTTTGTCGTCCTTATTTCCTAAGTGAATCCACTTGAGCGATAACTTGTCTTAAACATAAAAATTTATAATTCACGTACTTGTGCTAATGCGCATCAGTTTGATATTACTGGCAGTAGGCCTGCTTGCCGCTTGCCGTTCCGAACAACAGCCACCGTCAGACCCTCTGTTCCGAAAGTTACCTGCCGACGAAACACACGTCAATTTTAGCAATACCGTTACCGACGATAAAGACTTTAATATCTTCAATTACCGTAATTTTTATAATGGCGGAGGTGTCGCTATTGGCGATGTTAATAATGACGGTTTATCAGACGTGTTGATGATCGCCAATATGGGCGACAACAAACTCTATCTGAACCGAACAAAACCCGGGCAGAGCGGCATTCAATTTGACGATGTTACGACCAAAGCGGGTGTGGCCGGTAAGCGAGCCTGGAGCACTGGAGCCACATTTGCCGATGTGAACGGTGATGGGCGACTCGATTTGTATATCTGTAATGCCGGGAATCGCAATGGAGACGACCGCGCCAACGAACTCTTTATAAATAACGGCAACGACGCCAACGGCATCCCTACCTTTACCGAGCGAGCAGCTGAATATGGGCTGAATGATCGCGGGTATTCAACCCACGCGGCCTTTTTTGACTATGACCGCGACGGCGATCTGGACATGTATTTGCTCAACAACAGCTTTATGCCCGTTGGCAGGCTGCAGTATGCCAACCTGCGTGCAGAGCGGGATTCATTGGGGGGACATAAGCTGTTTCGGAACCTAATGAGCGAAAGAGCGAAAGAGCGAAAGAGTGGCTTGGCCATAGATAAATCATCGGCTCCTGTTTTCGCGGATGTTTCGGAGCAGGCCGGTATTTACGGGAGCCTGATTGGCTTCGGACTGGGTATTACCATTGGCGATGTTAATGACGACAACTGGTTGGATATTTATATCTCCAATGACTTTTACGAGCGCGACTATCTATACATCAATAACCACGATGGCACCTTCAAGGAGTCGATCAAAGAGTCGATGCCGCACACGAGCCTGTCGTCGATGGGAGCCGATGTGGCTGATGTGAATAACGACGGGAAACTCGATATTTTTATAACCGATATGCTCCCCGGCAACGATCGGCGGTTGAAACAAACGTCGAGCTATGAGGGTCATGACTTGGAACAGATTAAAGTTGGCCGCGACTTTCACTACCAATACATGCAGAATATGCTGCACCTGAATCGGGGCATTCAGCCTGGGTCTGGTGGCTTACCCGTTTTTAGCGATGTGGCCCGTTTTGCGGGTGTTCATGCGACCGACTGGAGTTGGGGTGCCCTCATTTTCGATATGGACAACGACGGGCAAAAAGATATATTCGTTGCCAATGGCATTGCCAAAGACGTAACGGATCAGGACTTCGTGAACTTCCTGGCTGACGGCGAAAACATGGCGCAAATTGCCCGTTTGCGTAAGTTTAACTTCAAAGAGTTTTTGGATAAAGCCCCCTCGGAAGGCGTTCCGAATTACGCCTTTCACAACGATGGCGGTCTACAGTTTACCAACAAAGCGTTTGATTGGGGACTGTCTGAACCTGATTTTTCGAACGGGGCTGCCTATGGCGATTTAGATAATGATGGCGATTTAGACTTGATCGTCAATAATATGAACGCCCCGGTAGCCATTTACCAGAATCAATCAGTCGAAAAGAATAAAACAAATTTCCTGAAGATCAAGCTGGAAGGACTTGGCATGAATCGGAACGCCATTGGTGCCCGTGTGCTTGTTTACCAGCCTGCACAAACGCAACTGTTACAGCAGATGCCCAATCGCGGGTTTGAGTCGTCGGTAGACCTTAATCTGGTATTTGGGTTAGGCGCATCGCCCGCAATTGATTCATTAATAATCATCTGGCCGGACGATAAGATGCAAACTCTGCGCAAACCGAAGGCCAACCAATTGCTCACCCTGCGGCAACAGGAGGCCAACCAGCTCTGGAAACCAACGACTACCAAACAGGAACCCTTTTTTCAGGACAATACCGCAGCATCGGGCCTGAACTATGTGCATAAAGAAAGTCCCTTCGTCGATTACAACCGGGATGCGTTGCTTAAACAGCAAGTCTCGACGCAGGGCCCCGCTTTGGCAACTGGCGATGTAAATGGCGATGGGTTAGACGATGTGTTTCTGGGTGGTGCCAGTGGACAGGCTGGACACCTATATATGCAGCAATCGGCTGGTCGGTTCGTTGATAAAACGCCAGCACAAATGGGTCAGGATACAGCCTATGAGGCTGTAGATGCTGTTTTGTTCGATGCCGATGGCGATAAAGATCTTGACCTGTATGTCGTGTCGGGCAGTAACGAGTTCAGTGAGGAGTCCGACGAGTTGCTGGACCGATTTTACCTGAACGATGGAAAAGGCGGCTTTACCCGTTCGGAAACAGCGTTGCCAAACCTGAAAGCAAGCGGCTCCTGCGTGGCTGCTGCCGACTTTGATCGGGATGGCGACATTGATTTGTTCGTTGGGTCGCGGTTGATTCCGGGGAAATACGGTCAAAATCCACCCAGTTATCTGCTCACTAACGGTGGCGCCGGAAACTTCAAAAATTACACGAAGCGGTCATTGCCCGACGTGGATCAGTTGGGTATGGTCACATCGGCTACCTGGGCCGATCTGAATGGCGACAGCTATCCCGAACTGATTGTTGTTGGCGATTGGGAGCCCGTAAAAATATTCGAAAACAAGCACGGTAAACTAAGTCAGAACCCGGCACTAGCGATCAAGAATGCGAAAGGGGAGGTACTGAAGACCAATGGCTGGTGGAACTGCGTAAACGCAGGTGATGCCGACGGCGATGGTGATCTTGACTTAGTAATTGGGAACTTGGGCACTAACTCCCGGATTAAGGCTACCCAAACTATTCCTGCCGAAATCTACGTTGGTGATTTTGACCATAATGGTACAGTCGAGCAGATTATCAACTGCGCCGATGAAACAGGCGAATTGTACCCAATGGTGCTGAAGCAGGATTTGCAGAAAGCCATGCCTACGATCAAGAAAAAGTATGTGAAATTCCATGACTATGCCGGTAAAAAGATTACCGATATGTTGGATGAAGATCAGTTAAAGCAGGCAGTTGTCAAGCAATCTTTCATGGGTACAACGGCTATTCTGATGAACGATGGCAAAGGGAATCTGACGTTTCAGGCACTACCTGCCGAAGCCCAGTTTTCGCCCGTTTGTGGTGTCCTTTTCACAGACTATGATAAGGACGGGCGCACGGACCTCCTGTTGACCGGAAACTTTCTGGATGTGCTTCCCGAAATCGGGCGGTATGATGCTAACTATGGCATACTGTTACGCAATAAAGGAAAAGCCGCCGATGGTTCGATTACTTATGAATCCATTAATCCGACTGTGTCGGGATTCTTCGTGCGGGGGCAAGTTCGGCGGATAGCAAAGCTGGCACAAGGGCAAGTCGTTCTGGCCAAAAACAACGACCGGGCGCAGATATTTAAAATGGATAATGGAAAATGAACAATGAGCCTCAGCTTATAAATCATTGTTCATTTTCCATTATCCATTATCCATTTTTCTTATGAAACGTATTGCTTTATTTCTGTTTGTTGGCGCTGTGGCGTTGACGAGTTGCAACCCTTTCAAATCTGAAAAAAAACTTTTCCAGACACTCGACTCCACCCAAACGGGCGTGGGTTTTGTGAACCAGTTGAAGCCGACCGAGAAATTGAATATTCTCGATTATCTGTATTTCTACAACGGTGGGGGCGTATCGGCGGGCGATATCAATAACGATGGCCTAACCGATCTGTACTTTGTTTCTAACCAGGGTAAGAACAAATTATACCTCAACAAAGGAAATTTTAAGTTCGAAGATATCACCGCCAAAGCGGGAGTCGAAGGATTTGCCGATTGGCAAACGGGCTCTACTATGGCCGATGTTAACGGCGATGGCTTGCTCGATATCTATGTTTGTGCCGTGGGCAATTTCCGTGGGCAGGAAGGGTCCAACGAGCTGTACATCAATAACGGCGACGAAACCTTTACCGAAAAGGCCGCTGATTATGGTCTTGACTTCACCGGATTTTCGACCCAGGCCGCTTTTTTTGATTATGATCACGATGGCGACCTGGATTGCTATCTGCTTAATCACGCCATTCACACATCGCGCAGTTATGACCGCGTGTCGGCCCGAAATTTCCGGAACAACGAGTCAGGTGACTACCTGTACGAAAACCAGATCATAACTAAAGCCGGGAAAGCTCCGGCGGGCAAGATTACCCGTTTCCTGAATGTAAGCGAACGAGCCGGTATTTATGGTGCCGCTATGGGCTACGGCCTGGGCATCTCGGTTGCCGACATGAATAATGATGGATGGGAAGACCTGTACATCTCCAACGATTTTCATGAAGATGACTATTACTACGTCAACAACCACGACGGCACCTTTACGGAAAGCGTTAGAAAAGCGTTTCAGCATACCAGCCGCTTTTCGATGGGCAACGACATTGCCGATGTGAACAACGATGGTTTTCCGGATGTGATGACGCTGGATATGTATCCCGAAGATGAAACGGTTGAGAAATCGTCGCTGGGAGAAGATCCTCTGGATATCTATGTGTATAAACTGGCCTATGGCTACATGAATCAATACAGCCGGAACTGCCTTCAATTGAGCCTTTCGGGTAAGAAATTTATGGATATTGGAGCAATGTCGGGGGTAGCCGCCACCGACTGGAGCTGGTCGCCGTTGCTGGCCGACTATGATAATGATGGTATAAAAGACCTGTTCATCACGAACGGCATTGTCCGTCGGCCAAACAACCTTGAATACGTTAAGTTTGCAGCTGATGACTCCCTGCGCTATGCGATGGAAACCTCGAAATCGCTCGATGAACGGGCGACCAAGCTAATGCCCGAAGGCAAGGTACACAACTATTTGTACCGGGGAACCCCTTCCCTGCGGTTCGAAGATAAGTCGGTGGCTTGGGGTTTCGAGACACCAAATTATTCAAACGGTTCCGCATACGCTGACCTCGATAACGATGGTGATCTGGATTTGATTACCAACAATATCAACGATCCGGCCAGCCTGTATCGGAATGAAGCGAATACGATCTTTCCGGACAACACCCACCTGACCGTTAAACTGAGCGGTAATTCGCCGAACAACTTCGGCACAGGGGCAAAGGTTATCTTAAAATATGGTAAAGACAGCCTGATGATGCAGCAGTTGATGCCTACACGCGGCTTCGAATCGTCGGTTGCGCCCGAGTTAGTATTTGGGCTTGGCAAACGGGCAACTGTTGATTCGCTGATTGTAATCTGGCCAAACCAAAAGATGGAAGTTCGCACGAAGGTGAAAACTAATCAGTCGCTGACGTTGAAACAGGCCGATGCGAAACTTGATGGAACCAGCTTTCGATACGCAGCCCCTGCCATTCATCCGCTCTTCGCCGATTTGACTACTGCTGATTCAATTCCGTATAAGCACCAGGAAAATAATGAGTATTTCGATTACGTTCGGGAGTCGTTGATGCCGTTTAAGGTGTCGACCGAGGGGCCACATCTGGCGGTGGGTGATGTTAATGGTGATGGACTGGACGATATTTATGCCGGTGGTGCTAAGTGGCAGGCGGGCAGTTTATTAATCCAGCAACCCGACGGCAAATTCAGCCCATCAGTTCAGCCTGACTTCAAAAGGGATTCGACTTATGAAGATGTAGACGCCGTTTTCTTTGATGCCGACGGCGACAAAGACCTGGATTTATATGTAGTATCGGGCGGCAACGAGTATTATAATAAAATGCCCGAGCAACTTGACCGCCTTTACCTGAATGATGGTAAAGGTTCGTTTGCTCGGTCAGCGAACGCGCTACCGGACATGTTCGACAACAAAAGCTGTGTCCGACCGGTCGACATTGATAAAGATGGGGATCTGGATTTATTCGTCGGCGGTCGTGTGGTAGGATTCGGCTATGGAAAATCGCCAAACTCCTATTTGCTCGTTAACGATGGCAAAGGGCATTTCTCAGACCAGACCGACAAACGGGCCGATGGGCTTCGAAAAGCCGGTATGATTACCGATGCTGTCTGGGTAGATTATGATGGCGACAAAGACCAGGATTTGATTCTGGCAGGCGACTGGATGCCGATTCGTATTTTCGCTAACGACAACGGCAAGTTTGCCGAAGTCAAACCCATTACTGAAGACGAAACCCCATTGAGCGGTTTCTACCAGCGGGTCATTGCTGCCGACTTCGACCACGACGGTGATATTGACCTGATTGCGGGCAACATGGGGACGAATACCAAGTTTCGCAAAACTCCCGATTCACAGCTACGGATGTGGGTGAAGGACGTAGACAACAACCAGAGCACCGAGCAGATCATTGCTTATAATCGCGGCAAAGAGTGGTATCCACTGGCTTTTAAAGACGAGTTGGGTAAACAGATGCCGAGTATCATCAACAAGCGCTTTACGGATTATGTCTCCTTTGCTGGTAAGCCCCTCGACGATGTATTTAAAAATGATGAACTGAAAGATGCCGAAGAGTTTACCGTCAATCAATTTGCATCGGTTTATCTGGAGAATAAAAATGGGAAATTTGTTGTACACGAACTGCCCATGATGGCGCAAGTCTCGAAACTATTTGCCTTACACGCCATCGACATTGACCACGATGGCGACCTCGATATATTGGGCGGAGGTAATTTCTACGGCGTAAGTACGTATCAGGGGCGTTACGATGCCAGTTATGGTCTGGTATTGCGTAACGACGGCAAAGGCAACTTCACGGCATTGTCGCCCGTTGATGTCGGTTTTCTGCTCAACGGCGAAATTCGGGATATTCGCCCCGTTCATACGGGTCAGGGTGTATTGATTGTTGTGGCGCGAAATGATGCCGGCATGCAGGTATTCAAATCATTATAGCTAACATAAATCCTAATTTTGTCTGATATTTTCCGTTAATTTTGTAAGTGAGAATCAATCATATTGCGGTCGATTACCACGTTAACTTGTCATTTTACTATGAAATCTTCGCTTCGCTTAGGCTACCTGCTGGCTGTTTTGCTGGTCGGATTAACCGGTTGCAAGAAGCCCGCATCCCCTGCTGAATATAACGCAAAGGCTGCCAATCCCGAATATTATAATTCGGCGTTGAACAAGCTTACTGAGGTCGTCATTCACGATATTTTCTCACCACCCGTTGCCAGTCGGATTTATTCATACGCGAATCTGGCAGGTTATGAAGCCCTTGTGCCTTTCGATGCAAACTATGAATCGCTGGGTGGTAAACTGAAACGGTTTGAAAGCGGTCCAAAGCCCGAAGCGGGAAAGGACTATTGTTTTCCACTGGCGAGCACCCATGCGTTCATGACCGTTGCCCGTGCATTGACGTTCTCGGTTGATTTTTATGACACATTCGAGAAGCCATTTTATGAGCAATACAAGAAGGATGGCGTTCCTGATGAGGTCTATGACCGCTCGATGGCCTATGGCGAAGCAATAGCCAAGCACGTGCTGGACTATGCAGCCAAAGATAGCTATAAGCAAACGCGGGGATTCAAACACACTGTCACGAATGAAGAAGGTACATGGGTGCCTACACCGCCCGCTTATATGGATGCAGCAGAGCCTCAGTGGAACAAACTCCGTTGCTGGGCTATGGATACCTGTAACCAGTTTATGCCGCCACGGCCATTTCCATATAGTCTGGCCAAAGGTAGCCCTTACGAAAAAGAACTCGATGAGGTGTACCAGCTAGGTAAAGATCTGGATAAGCAGAAACAGGATATTGCGTACTTCTGGGACGATAATGCGTTTGTGATGAACGTGGCTGGTCACGTCATGTATGCCAGCAAGAAAATGACACCCGGCGGTCACTGGCTGGCCATTGCGGAGAGTGTTGCGCGCCAGAAAAAGATGACCATGATGCAATGTGTAGAAGCTTATGCGCTTACCTCGTTTGCGCTGAGTGATGGCTTTATTTCGTGTTGGGATGAGAAGTATCGAACCAAAACGATTCGCCCCGAAACGGTTATCAACAAGTCACTCGATCCAAAGTGGACGCCCTTTCTGCAAACGCCCCCTTTCCCCGAATATCCAAGTGGACACAGTGTCATTTCTACCGCAGCCGCTACCGTAATGACTCATCTGATGGGCGACAATATTGCCTTTACCGATTCGACCGAGTTCCCGTACGGGCATGGCGTTCGGTCGTTCACATCCATTCGGGGCGCTGCCGATGAAGCCTCGATTAGCCGGTTATACGGCGGTATCCACTATCGCTCTGCGCTGGAGAATGGACAGGTTGAGGGCGAAAAAGTAGGGAAGTGGGTTATTGAGAAAATCCGTACCCGCAAATCAGGGGTTGCCCAACGATAGATATAACTTTGTTATATGAACGAAATTCGCTGTTGATCCGGTCAAAAGCGAATTTCGTTATTTAGATGGGTTCCCATCCGCTGAACTATGCAATTGGTGCTGTATTGCCTGTAGATTATGAATAATGATTTCAATGCGTTCCTGCTCTTTCCTGAGGGTTCGTTTTCCCAGAATGAAATAGGCGTATAGCATCCAGGCAAGATACATCCCTAAAGAGATAAGTCGACCTGCGAGTGGCATAAGCCCTAAAATTTCGATAAAATACAGCCCGAAGGCACCGTTTAATAACAGGTAATAAAGTGGCAAATTAATGCGTATCAACTGTTTCCGATAGGCATAATAATGTTGCCACTGATCCAGATGCTGAGTGGTCGACATTGAAATGTCTATCCGGCGTAGACGCACAAACAAGCCTACGTTGATGAGTCCCTGAGTAGCAGAAATAGCAGAAATCAGCACGATTGCTACATACGTAAGCGTCGATTGAAAGTGAATAGGACTAAAGAATCCCATCCAGATTATTCCTACGGGCGTAAGAAGCAGTGCAATGGCCGATAGAAGCTGCGTTCGTTCCAGTTTGCGCTGATGATCGACATTATCTTTATTCAATTCGGCCGGGTTAATCGTTTGGGCTGGTATTATCTGCTGCTGCCAGACCTGCTTTAGGTGGTCAAAGTTGTCCATGACGCTGGAAAATGCTTGTAAGTTGTTGTTTGATGCGGTGAATTTTAACACGCAAATTGCCCTCCGAAATGCCAACCACCTGGGCAATCTCACCGTAGGACGTGTCGTCCAGCACAAGCGTAATAATAAGTCGATCCAGTTCGGCAAGTTGGTGGATGCAGGTGTAGAGAAGGCTTATTTGCTGCTCTGTGTCGTTTGGTTCGTCTTGCGCCTGTTCGTTGTGTTGCATTTCCAGCGTATCAGTTGGGTGCTTACGAACTGTGCGTAGGTGATTAAGGCAAGTGTTTACCGCGATTCTGTAGAGCCACGTACTTAGGAGCGACTCCCCTTTGAACTTAGCCAAATTCTGCCACACCTTTACAAACGTTTCCTGGGTTAAGTCCTGCGCCTGTGCGTAATCCCCCGTATAACCTAAGCACAGTTTCAGTACTTTTTTATAATAGGACTGATAAAGTGAGTCGAAGTCTGGTTGTGGCATAGAATCACAGGTCAGTTTGAGCTTGATAGGAACTGGTCTATCTGCTGGTAAAACCAATTTGGATCGTCATACATAATAAAGTGCTTGGTATGCGCCACCCGAATTGTTTTTGGTTTCAGTAGCTTGTACTGCTCATTCAGAACACGTTCTGTCGTGGCTTCACTATTGAAATATAAACTTCCCAGTACAAGGGTTGGTGTTTGAATGGCAGCAATATCATTCCGCAAATCAGTTGTGCTCATTTCAACATACGTATAGCCAAGCGTTCGACGGTCGCTCATCGCCGACCAGTGAGCAATTTGCTGCGCCCGTGTTGAGTCGCTCACTTGCCAAAGCATCGACTTCGTCATGTTTGCTTCATACGAAGCCGCAGGCATATTGACGAAATTTTGAGCAACAGCCTCCGCATTAAACATAGGGTTTTTGGTCAATGAATCGGCAGTAATGGCTGGGTTGGACATCGCTGAAATAAACGGGACTCCATCCACACAAATTAATTTACTAAGCAAGGATGGTGCTTTACTACTAATCCAGAGCCCCATGAAAGCTCCCAGGCTATGACCGATCAACATGGGTCGTTTGAGTTTCTGGTCATTTATGTACCGAATGATTTCGTCGCGAACCGTCTGTAAAACAGGCGTTTTTATTGGTGCTACACCGGCAAATCCCGGTAGAGTAAGCACATGGCACTGGTAGTGATCTTTCAGGTGGTCGACCGTCTCATTCCATACATCGCCACTACACGAAAAACCAGGTATCAGAATGACGGGCTGGCCCTTACCTGTAACTGTTACGCTAAATGACGTCGGCTGCGTAAAGCCCGCATGAGTTATGAAAATCAGGATAAATAATAAGAGCGTTTTCATACTATTGTCTTGTTAAGAAATGAAGAGAAAAGTTGCGTTAACACGTCGAAGTGCCTGAACGCTGGTATCAAGTATTGGAAACCGATTCTCATCAAATGTTACAGCCAGGCAATACTTTTTTCAGCGTCATAAAACGTGCTGGACGGTTTCGGTGGTTTGGATAGTTGGGACGATGATATTATCCAGCTCAAAAAAAAGCTCCCCAGGCAATGATTTGCATTGCCTGGGGAGCTAATCCTCAACTAAAGATGATTCTGGTGAAATAAAAACGAGCTGCTTACCCTAGATCAAAACAACCACGCTGGTTAGTTAAAATCTGGTATAAGGGCTTTTTTATGTCTACCATTGTGCCACTGGCAGATTGGCGGACTGGAGTTCCAGTTCAACATCTTTTGTGCTAACTGCCATTTTATTTAACGAAATGTAAATTGCTTTCACGGCATTCTCTATACGCTGCCAGCCTTCTTCACTCCGCAAGTCGATGCTAATCATTGTGCGGTCATTTTGTGCCATGATAGTAAGGTAGGTCATAGCACCAAGAACAACGGCTGAAATCGCTTCCGTATCCGCTCCTTTTACAAAAGAGAGCTGATGAACAAGCCGGGTCAGTTCTTCATCCTGCGCCTTAGCTGTCGTTTCGGCAATGGGATCATTTTCAATGACACTTGCTTTAAGAACTTCACGAGCAGCTTTGAAGGTACGGAAATATCTGTAGGTTTGAATAACCTGACGGTACCAGATTCGAGCTATATCGGAGTCATGTAGCGGACGAATTTGGTCCAGAATAGCAGGTGTAAAGACAGGAAACAGTTTCCCCATTTTTACGTAGTATTCCAACAAGCCTTCCATGCCGCCAAAGTACCGATAGATTAATACTTTGCTAACATTCGCTTTTTCTGCAATACGGTTAACACCTACCCCTTCCAATCCACGTTCCGCAATGACTTCTTCCAACGCTTCAACTATGCGTTGAGTAGTCTTGGAACGATTCCGTCTGATTTTCTCATCCTTCTCCATAATAACTGCATCCATTGTAATTAAGTTGATGTCACCCTCTTTGACTATAAATAATCATGAAAGTCACTTTAGTAAACTTTTATTTACCAATCAATTCGTATTGGTTGGTTAGAATTTAGTTTGTCAATATTATTAGAGAATTTGGTCAATTACTAATTATGCCTATACACTTTTTGTGGATACATGGTGAATGACTATAAAAAGGGGATAAAAAACATTAACTGCTCAGTAAGGCTGATAATTAATAATAATTTTTGAAATACGATACATAAAATAAATACGTAAAAATCAAGTTTCCATTGCTTCTGCAAAAGCAATGGAAACTTGATTTAAGGTTTTCATACAGCAAACAGTATAAATTTGGCTTTTAATGATAACAGCAGTGCAGGCGAGTCGTTTGTTCAGTTAAGTATTAAGTATATAGATAGGCCCACCAGATAAGTACGCCTTGTAAGGGTAACCTTGCCCATCGAAGCCAGGCTGGAAACTTCCGGAATCGACTCGAAGTAGCCATGTATACATTGGCTGGAAACACCACAATCAACATCAGAATCAACCCCCAGGCCGACAGTGAACGGGTAGCTGGAAAAAGGAGCCCAATACCCAGAACTATTTCTGCAATACCACTTAATGTTACCATCAGATTGTGTGATGGAACATAGGGTGGCATAATGGCTAAATAAGTTTTGGGACTAATGAAATGATTGGCTCCCGCAGCAATGTAGATAGCGGTCTGGATATAAAGACTGAGATTGGACATGAATGTAACGTAAACAGGAGTTTGCTATTTATTGATTTATCAGGTTTATATCATCTACTCAATAACGTGCCCCACAAAACTCGCTGTATTATCCAGGATCAGACCACCCCGGCGAAAGCCTAATCCACAGGCTTCGCCCGCATAGAAGACGCCCCCCTGATAGGCATTCCCCGCCGAATCTTGTGGGAATTCAACGTATTCCTGATAGATTTTCGAGTAATCACCATAATCCCCGGATGTAGCCTGACGTTCGGTACCGTCGGCGTTCAGAATACGGGTATTAGCGCCTTCACGTCCAAACAGTACTTTTTCAACACAGGCTTTACCAATCAATGGTTTGGTATCAGTTTCGAGAAGAAGCGGATGATTCGGATACAGCTCCCACAGGATTTTTAGGATATATTTAGATTGGAAGAGAAGTGTATAGGCCGGGTTCAATACCACGGCCAGCCGCTTACGGACAATTTCGGTTAGAATTCGGAGCAGTTCGGGTTCATCTTCGGCAATGGATTCCCAGGGGACCAGTTTAAACCAGAAATCCAGTTTTTCGAACTCACCGTTTTTAGGGTTCTGCCAGAAAATACCCTCTTCGGCCGAAAAGTCGACATTGTCCACAAAATCAAGTTCAATGTCAAAGCCAGCTTCACGGGCTGCTTCGCCCAATAAGGCTACGTTGGCATCGTCCTCAGGCGAGTCGCGGATAGCCGACAGTAAAAGCGTTGGCTGCAAATCGGGATTAAGGGCTAGCAACTCTTCAAACTGGCCTGTTAATGTTTCAAATACGGCGTTGAACTGCTGACTTTCATCGAGGCCGTTTGCCCGTAAGTGCGCATGCTGAACAACCGCCGTTTCGGGGAGGCAGGTGGCCGTATCGGCATTAAACTCAATAAGTTTGATGGGTTGGCCGCCAACGCCCCCAACCAGATCGAAGCGTCCGTACAGGTGAATATTCCGGTCGTCGTCCCAGGTTAATTTTATCAGTTCGATAAGGTTGTCCGGAATACCTGCTTCGGCAAAACGATTCTTGTCGATAATGTCCTGCCCGGCAGCGACAAACATCTCGAATAAATCGTTGGCCGCTTCATAATAGGCGTCTGCTTCGGCAGTTGTTACGCTCACTACCTCATTTGTTAGATAGGGCAATGTATCCTGGCCTAGCATCCAGTCCCAACCGAGATTACGTAGTTGGGCGTCGGGCTGTGTCGTTAACTTTTTGAGAGAAATCATAGTAGTCGATAATTTACGGCGAACGAATTACGATTCCTGCAAAAACAAGTCGTAATTCGTACCAGAACGGCTGGTATCACACCTATCCATGGTATTGGGTTGTAACCGTCCTGTAAATCTCGCTTAACCAAATGATTCGAACGTATTTATTTTTCGTGAGTGCGCTGCTAATTCTGACAGCCGGTTTGGTTCATGGACAATCGGCTCAAAAAAAGCAGGCCGTTCCCGTTATTTTCGATACCGATATGGGCCCCGATTACGACGACGTAGGCGCCATTGCTATGCTTCACGCGTTTGCCGATGCCGGACAGGCTCGGATTCTGGCTACTATTGCCAGTACGAACTACTCCAACGTAACGCCGGTGCTGAGTGTGTTGAACACCTATTTTAACCGACCAGACATACCCATTGGTGTGCCAAAGGGAAAGGCCATTGGCGATAAAGACACGCAACACTGGTCTGATACGCTGGTGGCCCGCTATCCACACACTGTTCGGTCAAACGATGATAGGCCCGATGCCGTTGCTTTGTACCGTCAGATTCTGGCCAAACAACCCGATCGTAGTGTTACGGTTATTACGGTTGGCTTTCTAACAAATCTGGCCAATTTGCTGGACTCTAAACCCGACCAATACTCACCGCTGTCGGGGAAAGCGCTGGCGGCTAAAAAAATTAAACAGGTCGTCAGCATGGCGGGCAAGTTCCCGGCTGGTCGGGAGTACAACGTGTTTCGAGATACAGAGGCCTCAAAAATCGTGTTTACCAACTGGCCAACACCCATTTTAATGAGCGGTTTCGAAATTGGCGAGCAGATTCATTCGGGTCTGCCACTTACACAGAACAAAGCGATCAAAAATAGTCCTGTGAAAGATGTTTTTCGGATTTCATTGCCAAAATCGGCCGAAGATAAAAATGGTCGGATGAGCTGGGACCAGACCGCCGTGCTGGTTGGCGTTAGAGGATATGCGCCGTATTACACCGTTAAATCCGGTCGGTTGCTCATGAATGCCGATGGCTCGAATGGATGGGATGATGCTGGCAAAGGGCACCAGCATCTGGTCGTGAGGATGCCCGTTCCTGAAGTGGAAAAGCTGATTAATAACTTGATGCAGCATCAACCTGTAAAATAGAAATCGAAAAATACCACCCACTCACAAGGTATAAACCGAGTGATTTTAGCGTGGTCTGTGTTATCATTTAGTATGACAGATTCAGTAAAAGACGCGCTTCGTAAGGCAGCCATGTTTTGCGCTTATCAGGAGCGTACCCAGCAGGAAGTTCGTGATCGGCTGAAGGATTGGAGCGTTTTGGGGGATGATGCCGAAGAAGTAATTGCCGAATTGATTCAACAGAATTACCTGAACGAAGAGCGATTCGCCACAGCGTTTGCGGGCGGGAAATTCCGGGTAAAAGGATGGGGTAGGCGTAAGATCAAACAGCATTTGCAACAACGGGGAATATCGGGCTACAACTTGGAGCAAGCCATGAAGGAAATTGCCCCGGACGACTATCGGGGCACGCTCACGGACTTATTGGCAAAAAAACGGCAAACATTACGCGACAGCAACCCATTGGTAATTAAACAAAAACTAGTTCGATATGCGCTCAGTAAAGGCTACGAGCCGGACTTGATATTTGCTGTTTTGGGCGAAGAGTAACGCGGTTGGAAAGCCGCGATTGTATATTTAATTAATCGCGGCTTTCCAGCCGTGCTACTTTTGCCGCATGATTCCTCGCAAAGTTTCTATTGTTCTTATTAACTACAACTCCCACCAGTTCACATACGACTGCGTTGATTCGATTGTTGAAAAAACCGCAACCGCCGATCAAAACGGCGTTGATTATGAAATTATTATTGTTGATAACAACTCATCTTCCCAGGATTATGAATCCCTGAAGCCCATTGTAGACCCTACCCGACACAATGGGCTTCGGATAAAACTTATCCGCAGTCGAATTAATCTTGGTTTCTCGGGCGGCAACATGCTCGGCGTTCAATTCACCGATCCTCAGGCCGATTATTACTATTTTCTGAATAATGACTGTGTATTGCGAACAGATGTATGTAATCAATTAACTGCCTTTATGGACGCTACTCCCGATGCCGGTCTGTGCGGAGCGCAGATGTTTGCGGGCGATGGCTCCCGGCAGGTCACCTTCGGGTATTTGCCTACGTTAGGTAGTAAGATTCTGGGTCATGGCTTTGTGCGCATGATCAATCCGTCGCTTTATCCAAACGTTAGGCAGATCTATACAGGGCCGGTCCAGGTGCCGTTTGTTATGGGCAGCACGCTTTTCTTGCGGGCAACGGCTTTTAATCAACTTGGTGGATTCGATATTGCTCATTTTCTGTATGTTGAAGAAGAAGATCTTGCTAAGCGGCTTCTGCTACAAGGATTCACCTGTTATTTGGTGCCGCAGGCGGAATATGTGCATTTTACCGGCCAAAGTACGATTCGTAATTATGACGTAGAAAAGGAATATTACATCTCGCTCTTTCACTATTTCCGCAAATACCATTCCTGGCCCGAACGGATCTTATTCCGGGCGTATTACTTCATCAAGAATGGCCGAAAATTTCGCCGAGACCCCATTTATGGTCGATTGGCATGGTTTATTGGAAGGGGTAGCCCCATGCGTGAAAGCTTACGGTATAGGCAGTCAATTGGTCTATGAAAGAAGCCAGTAAGCTGTTTGTTAACTATTTAAGTACATTATGTTAATAAAGTGCGCATAAATAGTATTATTTTGTTAAAATTGTACCGCTAAAAAGTGCTGTATACGCCCAAATCAGTTAAAAATGTTCAATTACCTGAAAGAGTCATTTGCGCGAAAGAAAGCTCGTCGCGTTACGGCTAAATACCCATATGAAATTGACTCGTTTCAACTGGCAAAAGAAGGAACTGTACAGTTTGCTAATTGGAAAAACCCATTGATTCCGCCTAAAGCCATCACCCAGGCTGAGATAAACTTTTTTCGGAGGTTTGCTACGCCCGGTAGCTTCAGCATCGATGTAGGGGCTAATATTGGCGATACAACGGTGCCTATGGCCATTGCCGTGGGAAAAGATGGACTAACGTTAGGGTTTGAACCTAACCCTATGACTCACGAAATTCTGGACGCCAATGCCCAGTTGAATAAGACAAAGACCAATATTGTGCCCCTTGCCTATGCTGTTACTGAAGAAGAAGGCGAGTTCTTTTATTCGTCATCCGAAGCATCGTTTGGCAACGGCGGGGTATCGGCTAGTGCTGCTGAAGCCGACCAGCATGGAAAATTCAAACTGGAGAATAAGGTGAAGGGCATTAATTTAAATCGCTACCTAAACCAGTATTATAAAGCCTATTTGCCAAAACTATCCCTCATCAAGGTCGATGTAGAGGGGCATGATATCGATGTACTTCGGTCAATTTCGACATTGATAGATGAGTACAAGCCCACAATAATTGCTGAGTGCTTCAGTGAAGCAACGCTGGAGGAACGGGTTGATTTATACAATCTGGTAGCTAACCATAATTATACACTTTATTACTTCGGCGATTTTGATGAGAATACTGAAATAATAAAGCTGTCGGCACAGGACATGATTCGCTGGAAAAACTTCAATTTCTACGCGATACCAAATAAATAAGTTAGCGTCTGGCGCGGGCATTTGCCCGTGCCCATATATAAACGCGAGTATATACTCGCAATATTGACGGGCACGGGCAAATGCCCGCGCCAGACACTACTTAATCAACCCAAAAAACTCATAGAAATAAGCCGCTGGTTTAAGGTTAAGCCATTTCTCCCGGTTCTGAACCAGCTCATCATACGTTAGAGCCTGAATTTGATCGGGCGTAAACTCAAGTATAGATTCAGGTTTTTTGCGGGTTACAATACCCAAACCCTGATCAAAATCCAGTACAAACACGGTAAGATCGGGACGTTGACTGCGGAGGTGAATAATTGTTCGCCAAACATCGCCATTCCATTCACCCACTTCCCAGTCTTCAAATCGTCCGGCGGCACCAGCCGTTTTGGGATTGCAGTCGTGCATGATAATAACGCCATCGTCCTGCATATACTTAAGCGTGTTTTCAACATCACGTAGGGCAAACTGATACTCGTGCATGCCATCGACGAGAGCCAATTGAAGCTTTTTAGCCGTAAAAACCCGTTGGGCATCCTGCGCAAAAAAAGCGTCGCTGGTTTTCTCGAAATACTGATTATTGAAGTTGTAAGGATTAATAATCGCTTTCCCTAATCGACGGGTGGCGTCGAAGATGAACTTCGGATCGACCGCAACCTTGAAGGTGCTCTTGATGCGAAAGAAAATGTGGCCGTTTTCCACCCCGATTTCGAGGTAATTTTTCAGGTTTTTCTGACGCATTAGCGTCTGGATAACGTCTAGCCGATCCATTCAGGAAGTTTAGTGTCTATCTGATGTGTACGGATAGCGAGCTAAAATAGAAAAGTCCCGGTAGAGTGCAATCTATACCGGGACTTTTCTATTTGATGATGCCTTTGCTGGCTCTTAAAAATCAGCGTCAAATGTAATGCCTTTGGGTTCTTCGGCAACCTGAATGGGCATTGAGTTTTCGGCATCCTGTGGCTGCGAAGCGGCCGCTTTCATGGCCTTGAACTTCGACATTACTTCGCCCCGCTGGTATTCGCCAACGCGTTTTTCGAAGAAATTGGTTTTGCCCTGCAGCGAAATCATATCCATGAAATCGAAGGGGTTTGCTACATTATACAGTTTGCGCAGGCCAAGGGTAGTGAGCAGGTGATCGGCCACGAAAGCGATATACTGCTTCATCAGTTCGGCGTTCATGCCAATAAGCGATACCGGCAGCGCATCGGCTACGAACTCCTGCTCAATTTCGACCGCGTTACGAATGATGTCGTAAATCTCCGATTCCGGTAATTTATTGACAATATGGTCGGTATAAAGCATACACGCAAAATCGCGGTGCAGCCCTTCATCGCGTGAGATCAGCTCGTTCGAGAACGTCAGGCCGGGCATCATACCGCGCTTTTTAAGCCAGTAAATGGAGCAGAACGAACCCGAAAAGAAAATACCTTCGACCACAGCAAAGGCAATAAGCCGCTCGGCAAACGAACCGTTGTCAATCCAGCGCAGTGCCCACTCGGCTTTTTTCTGGACACACGGAATCGTGTCGATAGCGTTCAGGAGCCGGTCTTTTTCCGTCGCATCTTTAATGTAAGTGTCAATCAGCAGGGAATAGGTTTCAGAGTGGATATTCTCCATCATGATCTGGAACCCGTAGAAACACTTAGCCTCGGCATACTGCACCTCCGACAAGAAGTTTACGGCTAGGTTTTCGTTCACAATCCCGTCCGAAGCGGCAAAGAACGCCAGTACATGCGAAATGAAGTGGCGTTCGCCATCGTTGAGGCTGTTCCAGTCTTTCATATCCTGACCGAGGTCAATCTCTTCGGCTGTCCAGAACGAGGCTTCATGGGTTTTGTAGTACTCCCAAATGTCCCAGTGTTTAATGGGGAACAGCACGAAGCGGCCTTTGTCTTCTTCTAAAATCGGTTCAATTACATCAGTCTGTACCATGAATCTGGAATGCGTTGTTTTATGTAGATGTTCAACCGGGTAAATGGACTGAACGTATGTCTAAGCGATGAAAATCAGATTAACAAAATTAAGGTTTCTGGTCGCTTCTGCAAGCCTGAAGAGCAAGATAAATGGCATCAGAAAAAAGGTTAAATCTGACAAGCTTCAGATAGACAGTTAGTTAGGCTTGATGTATGTGAGTAAGTTTTTGGAATAGTTCCGTGTGATAGGCTGTAGTAAAACAAAAAACAAATTTGGCATATGACTAGGCGGTTGGGCTAAATCCTCGGGAAATAAGTAAAACTATTTTATCGGTCGTTAATTGCCTGTTGGAGCTGTTTAGAGTGGTTCGTTCCTCTGCAATGCTTTTAAGTAAAAGGTGATATTTAATCGATAGAATTTTATGTCGTCTGTCCCAAGCAACAGCTTCTTTTATCAGTTCGAGCGATAAAGAAATTTCTTTTTCAGAACTTTTGAAGGCGTGCGCATGAATTATTGGTGAAGTATCGTCCGGCATGTTTTCAAGTAGTTGAGGGGCATGTTCTATAACAAGCTCTATAACGTATAAGCCGGAGTTGATTTCACTCGTTGTAAGTCTATTAGTAGTTTGATCTTTCCACTGTCTAATTTTCTTTGCGATGTCAGATGAGATTTGCTGTTGATGAAACGTTAATTTATTTGTCAATCTGCCCCATTCACAAATCTGCTCCCAGACAATAGCTGGAATACTACACAACCAATTTGCATTGCTTAGTTGTTGTAATTTCTCTGTATCGTCGTCCGTCATCGACTTACGTATGGGCGGGTTTGCCGGATCAATCAGATCGGAATAAATTGAGCTAAGGTCAACAGGAAACTCTTTTCCGCGTAATTGCTTCCAGCAATCTTCTTTCTTAGCCCACTCTCCATAAAGTGCGCCCGTTGCACTGGCTTTGATAGCTTTTTCTACAGAAACCATCAAGTCATAAAGCAGAGCGCGAAGAGCATCAGAAATGCGTTGTTGTTTCCAAATTTTCAGTAAGTCCAGTCTTCCATTAAGAGTTCTGCTTAACCAAGCCAATGTGTAGGGAACCGTTACATAACGCAGGTCACCAATGGCTTTAGGTTGTCGACCATATACTTCTTCTGCGGTTCTGAATAGAACCGCTTTAGCAATTGAATCCTCAAAGAATACACTTGTTGGTTTTTGATCTTTAGTCTTCAAATTAGTCATGAAAATGCCATAATTCTTTTGACTACCGCGCACAACGTGCCAAGGCAATTCATTCCAGACGTTAACATATTTCGCGAGATCTTCTTTGACAAATAGTTGCTTGCGGGGGTTTTGCAACTCAAATTTTTTGCGATTTGCTGCACTAAATTCCCGTGCCAGCGCATTTTTGTATTGTGCCCGTGCCCGTTCGTAAAACCAATGAGTTTGATAGCTTTGCCCCGATTGTGCAGGTGTCCAGATAGTACGCGATAGTTTCTCCAGTTCGGTATGAAATGGGTTATTCGCGCTCAAATCTGATTCAGAAACCTTATTTTGCGTGTTGGCATAGCGCGAAATGTTGTTGACAATAGAACCAACATCATCGCGGGTTTTAATGACCGACAGTTTCATCTGCACATAAATTCCACTAACGTCCGCTTTGTCTTTACGATGCGTATAGAAAATGCTCGCCGTTGTTTGTCCACCATTTACGATCTGTAGACCTGTTAATGACTTTATAGCTCGATTATCAGGGGTTAACTCAACAGACTCGGCAGTGGCTGCAATGCCATTGTTATACGCCAGGAACATGTGTGGTTCCTTAAGAATCGTTTGTCGGATGCCCTTGTTTGTCCCCACTGTAAACTGTAAAAACGAACGTACATTCATTTCCAGTAAGCGCGCTCCGTACTCCTCGTATACGTTAGCTAGGATATCGCCCGGCACAGCGGCCAAGTAAGTTTCATACTGGTCATTACCAGTTGGAATCGGTAAACAGGGTAAACTTTTTCCGGTTCGCTGGACAAAATCAATAAAAATTGGGGTGGGTTCACCTTGTTCAATTCTGGCCAAATACCGGATGTCTATAATTCGATACGTAAGCAGCAGATCGGTTTTGTCTAAGCGATCGCTTTGTGAGGGCTCCACTGAACATTCGCCATCCGTCAAAATAAATAGATTAGCCCGTACCAATGCATTTCGATTGTGACAGATTTCTTTGGCAAAATCATAGGCCGATGCCGATTCGTCCATGTCCTGCCAGTACCCTTTAAAGGCGTTGTTCAGAAAACGGCGACACTGGTTAAATGCACTTGTAATCTCCTCCTTACCAATTCGTTGCGGCTCGTCATACCCCTTGTAAATGGTGACAAACAAATCAAGATTTTCGGCTCCCTCGCTAAGTGCATATCCGTTAATCTTATGCATCTTCTGACCGGCAGCATTCTCTTTCACATCACGGCACTCGCGGGCGTTTTCGGTGTCGCCAGTTGCCGACAGGTAGTCATCCAAAACAATGCTCGTAAATATTTCTTCCTTAAAACCGCCTTGTTCACCCGCTTCGGCGGTGGCATTGATTCGCTGACGGAGATCTGTGTAAAATTGAAGTAGCTGCGTTTGTTCGCGTTCGGTTGACATGGTGTAGTAAGGATAGAAATTTATAATTGGGCGAAAACATCGGCTGCTTCAACTTGAAAAGGCTGGCAAGCCACTAGGGCAATGGCGTAACGAACGGCACTTACCCCGGCAGGAAGGTGGTTAAGCTTTAACCGTGGAAATCCTTCACTTACCCGAAAAACCTGTTCAGTACGTAGCGTATACGTGGGCGTATCGTACGTATGACGATGAACGGGCTGATAACCAACCTGATAAAGTTTTAGACGAAACTGAGTTCGTAGCGTAGGCGATGCACTCAATTTGTTCAGCAACAAATCAACCAACTCGTTGAGTGATTGACCGCCATTAGGACGAACGTCCAGTGTAAGCAGCCAGAGCCACAAATGCGATAAGCCGCTATCATCTAATTGTCGTTCGTTACTGATTTGAATATGTTGCGGATTAACGGCAGATGTTGTTTTAAGCTCAACAGCCCGGTCGGAAAGCTGAAAATCGTGAATACTCCCGCCCGGTCCCGCCCAGGCAGTTAGGCAGTCAGCCGGATTGCTACCCGTATCGAGCCAGCGATTTAGAAACCATAACTCGCCAAATAAACCCTGTCGCTTTTCGACCGACAGGCCACCCGGCGATAGACTCTCAAATAAAGTCGTCCACTGTTCCAATCGGCCAAGCAATGCACTCAATACATTATTAGGCTCGGTTTCATCGGCGATTTGAGCAATCAAATCTTCGCAGACTACACCGAACAAATCAGCCTGTGTGGCATCTGTGAGCGTAATTAAAACCAGTTGGTGCCCAGGTCGGGCAGTGTCGCTTTCAACGTTAAGCGTGAGGCCATTTAGGGTTAACGGCTCCGTGACGACGGGTGCTGGCAGGCTTACGGCCAGCAAACGCTGCACTGTACTCGCGGTTCGACGAATACCGGCGAAAATATCAGGTTTTACTGATGCAGCATACCGACGATATAGTAGACCGGATGTGGCAGTCGTATCCGCTTCGAGATCAGTCCAGAGCGTTTCAATCTTCGTTGTCATCGGGCTCATCATCTGAAGCATCTTGGAGGTTGATGTAGTCTACCAATTGCTCGTGTACAGCGTAAGAAATTGCACTGTCATGATCGCTCGTTGGGAAACTGATTGCGTACCCAATAATGGCCGGACTGTCAACAGGTAGCTTAGCCCCTTCCGGGTCAAGGGTGTATAGTAGTAGTAGAGCGGTTTGTTTACTCCTGATTTTATCGTTAGTACGGACAATTTCACCATTTGGGTAGTCCGGTTCGCCTTTTTTCTTGTCTGCTTCTCGTTTGAGTGCTGTCAATCGCATGGCTTCGGCGTATTGCTCCGGTGTCAGGTCGATGAATTCGTGGTCGGGACTGATGATGTGCGATTTCTTAAGATAATAAATTCCGTCACCTGTGTTCTTATTATCAGCCGTTCGCAGAAGATTGCCCACTTTTACAAGTCGGCCACCAATTGAGTAATCTGTGGTTCGGTTGTGGTCAGGGTTTTTTCGTGCCATGAGGGCAACCGTCCAGCTTACAAGTTCGTTGTGGCCAAGTTGTGCTCCGATAAATTTAGCTATTGTTTGTGCGTTAGCTCGGTAAAGCGTTTTGGCCACCCGGTATTCGTTCAGAAATGCCACCACCGATACGGCCGGTACGCCCTCCCAAATGTAATTAGCCACTTTCATGCGGCTCTCTGGGCCAAGTCCCGCCACAAACCGGCGCGTTGCGTCAAGATTACTGTTGATAAGTTCAGGCTGAGTTTGGAACAGGTACGTTTCGACCAGACGCCCGGCAAAGGATAGCCGCATCTCAACGGCCCGGCGCATTTTATTAGCCGCCGTAACCTGTAGTACCCCATCATGCGTTTGCACACCCAAGGCGTATTCATCCGGTGTGCTGCGCATACTAGCCATTCGGTCGAACTCCGAGCGGAGGTCTTCCGATGCTTTGGTAATGTGGCAGAACCACTCATTCAGTTCGCGGCTAGTAAACAACCGACATAGATCTACAAAGCCGGGTCGGTAACCAAACCAGCGGCCCATCTGCATGAGGGTATCATACATTTTTGACGGACGCAGGAAATAGCTGACTGACAGCCCCTCAAGCGTTAGTCCGCGCGAGAGTTTGTCCCCCCCAATAGCGATTACGGACAGACCTTCTTTTTCTTCGTAGTAATCCAGAATGTCACCCGACCGACCGTTTATCTCTTTTACTTTTATGCGGGCCGCAGCCGGATACAAATGAGGTAATACGTCGGTCCAACTGTGAACCTGCATAGCCGGGTCAAGCGTCTGCAAAGGGGAGTTCAGAATACGCTGTGTAGTTGTCCTAAAAGACAGATAGCCGGGTGAATCCTGCTCAAATGTTTGACGCATCAAGGTCAAAACAATCGGGTCATTCTGATCTAGGCCACGCTTGTAATAAGCGAATACACTGTCTACTAACTCTGTGATCTGCTCCTGCCTAACATTGAAGCGGGTAACGTGAATTAACATGGAGTTATGTTTGCTTCCCTGCCCGCGCAGTCGCCGAATGGCACATACTAGAAGAAAGCACCGAATAGCTCGCTTCAATGATTCTGGAATGGCGTCGGGCAAGGGCGCTTCCCGCTCTTTTTCAGGCATAAACGACCCAGCATCATCGACCCGATGTACAATGGGAAGTGTATCATCTAAGGTGTCATCATCGCCTAATACATCAAACCCAAATACCTGTTCCGGGCCAATGTAGTTGGTAGGTGCTGGAAGATTGATAATAAAATCACGCGGGAAAAGCTGATCGGCGGCAATTGGTACAAAAATATTGGCAAAAGGAGTAGCCGTATAGCCCACGTAAGCACTCTTGTAGAACAGCCGCAGCACATCGCGGATTTGACCGTTGATTCGGGTGCCCTTGTCGGGGTCTTTATTGGTGTTAATCGAGGCATGATCGGCCTCATCGTCAATTAGTAACAGCGATTTGGACGCAATATATCGGTTTCCTTCTGCGTCGGTCTGTCCCTTTGACCGGAGCCAGGTGAGCAATGATTTAAGAACGCTGGGATTCTTCTTAACGACTAGCAGTATTGGCTCTCTTGTGTCAAAATTTGTAATGCCGGATGTTGCAAACGCTTTAGGCGTAAAATCGCCCAAATCATGACTTGATGTAATCGAATGAACGACTAAGCCTTTTCTAATCTGACTGACCCCGAATTCATGGGTCGCTTTATAATAATCACGCTCTGACTGCGTATCGAAACCCAGAAAGCCCTCGTCTAAACGCAGTTGGGTTTGGGCCCGCAGGTTGTTATGAACTCCCGCCAGCACGATTACCAACTTAAACCCGGCGTCAACCGCTTTACAGATTAGCCCTGTGTAGTTAGCCGTTTTGCCCGACTGCACTTGTCCTACTACCAACCCGCGCTTGTCTATTTTTACATCTGCTACACTCGGGTCGAAAAGCTGATCCACAATATCATCAGTCAACAGGTCGAGCCGACGCAGCGTATTGGGCGCAAACCCGTTGAAGTCTTCGAGATAACTTTCATACCGTTTCCAGAATGACCAGTCGATGGCTTCCCTGCGGGCGTTGAGCCATGGGCGACGCGAGTCTTTACCTTCCAGTGTAATCCAGCCTTCGGCTCGGATATTATAGAGAGTTTCTACCTCTTTAATCAGCATCTCCCGGTCGATATGACTAAACTGAGGAATGCCTAAAACTATGTTCACATTTTGATCAATAATATCACGGGTAAGCGACGTGTTGGTAGGCAGAAGCGTTCGTAACGTCCGTAAAGCATTTTGCATACAAAATCAGCAGGTAAGGGATTGAACGTACTCCGGAAAGAGTGAAAAGGGATGGATGCTAAAAATAAGATTGCGGGCTTCGTCGGGCGTTTTGCCTTTGGCGCACTGTGCCTGAAACATGGCCGATGCTGCTTGCTTTATGGGTTCATGGCTGACTTGCTCAAACGGCTGGGCTTGCTCTTCGGGAGACTCAGTTTCCCGAATCATAATCGAACGAATAGGAATCGTTTCTTCAACAAATTTTAGCAGGTTATTCAATGCCGAACCCGCGTCGGGATACTTGGCTATAAATGCTGTTACAAGCGGATGATGGCGATTGATTTCATAGTGCCGCTTGTCGTGGCGTTTACGTTCGAGCCATAATTCCTGGTGAGCAATCGGAATGCCGGGGTTGTTGATGCGCCCTACGTTTCTGTACACCGCTATAGCTTTGTCGCGTACCGCTTTAGCGAAGGTTTTTAATGGCCCTGCGCTTCCATAGGGTGGATGCGCCATCGACTTTTTAACGTCAATGTGCCAGTCTGTATCGAGCGTATTGGGGATGTCGACCTGAATGCGGGCTAGTTTTACATGTTCTTCTTTTTTGAACATGCCCAGCCAACTACCAGCTACTAAGAGTCTTTCGTTGCGGTATATATAAAAACCTTGCAGATCATTCCAGCCCCGGCTGCCACCCGCTTCGGCAAACTTATCCGTCGTTAATCGTTTGTGATATGGTAGTACGTAGCCTTTCACACTCACGGCCCCGTTTTGATAAAATTCTTCGCCACAGGGTTGTGCGCCGTCGGCTCCCTTCAGAAACGGGTCCCATGGTTTGATTGGGTTCTCATTGAAATAGAGTTTGAACCGGCCTCGCTCCAAAAACCGATGAAATACCATTGCTAAGTGTTGCTTTACCGTATCGGCAATACTCAGAAATTGGGCATGGGCTTTCTCGTCATTAGCAGGGGCATTGGTTACGACGCGGTCGAGCAGTTCCCAAAGTACAATAGTGCCACTTTTTTGCTGGTTCAGTAAAACGGGAAGACCATAAGCAGGCTCGGGCTTGACCAAATTCCAAAAGCCGGTGTCGGCTACGTAATCTAAATCCCATGCCCAATAGCAAACGCTGCTGCCTTCTGGTTTTGAGAAGACAGTTACCTTGCGGCACTGCGAAAACGAAGCTGTTTTTAAACCCAGTCCAAACCGGCCTAAATCGCTGGGGTCGCGAGGTTCGTTGGGGTTGCGGGAACCCGGACGAAGCGCCGTAACTAATTCGGCCTCCGACATGCCGTGACCACTGTCACGAATACTGATGTATGAACTGGCTCCCTGCCAAATGAAATCAACGTATATATCGTGAGCCCCCGCCGAAATAGAGTTATCAATAATATCGGCGACAGCGGTTTCAATTGTGTAGCCAATGTCACGAAGGGTTTCAATGAGTGCCGACGGGTTCGGCGGGGCTGGTTAAAAATGTGGGTCGTAGTATTCTTCCCGGAAGCCAATTTTCAACAAATGACCACCGAGGTAGTAATTTCCATTTTTTCGTAAATACGCCTTTCGAAGAGCGGGCGGTTGATTATCACGGCTGACAACTACATATGATTTCTTTACGTCAACCACAGTAAATGCTTGCCGGTCTGACCACAGTATAAGCGTAGCACCGTCACCAATTTTTGGATCAGCGGGTTTACTTTCAGCATACACGAGATTAGTTAGAGTGCCGTAAGTCATCTGTCGAAAAGATTTAGTCTGTATTCCAAAAATTCTTTCTTAGGTTGGTAAGACCGGGGTAGGTGTATAGGTTTGTACTCAAAGCGACCAAAAAAGTCATTATAGAATTCTTTATGCGAAGTCGCTTTTAGGCGTCTTGATATAAGAACTTTATAATCAGTGTCGATACAAATTAATCCCTTTTCATAAGCTCGATCATATAAATTAGATAAACATATTCCGTTCTGAGGATTTAATCGTTCTTTTTCATTTTCAGCCCAGGGAATAATATGACCAGCCACTAAAAGTTCAGGTGTATTTATGCCTGAAATCGCACATTTACTTGCATAAGTTTTTAGAATCATCTTCCGAAAAACGTTCTGATTTATTCTGGTTTTTACATTCCTTACTATATAATCACCTTTCAGATCAGAAACTTGAAAATCTACATCAGAGTCTGATTCTTCAATACGTTTATCTTGGTATTCAGAAAGCTTACGTTCGCTTTCATAAGTTAAATCTTCTTGATTGCTCAAAAACTCATCCCATATGGGTTTTACTTGTCCCGCGCCCTCCTCTAATCCAATTATGCCATTTTGTTTATTGTATGGATCGGTGAAAGCAAAATTGTTTAATTTCATTGCAACAGAGCTCTCACTTTTTCCAATCAATTTTGCCAGTTTTTTTATTTCCTCATTGGTTAGATTAAGTTCACCAGGTGGAAGTTTCAAGTACAAATTAAACACAGACAAAAGTTGAGCTCGATTCCATTGTTCGGATACAGTATTATAAGTTACATCGGAATAATACTCGTTTAAGTGAAATATAAACTTACTTGGATACTTAGCTTTCACCTCTACATCTATAACTTCTATTCTGCCAAAATATATAAAATTGGTGTGATGAATTGCTCTAAAAAATAGGTGTATTTCTTGTCCGTTAGACCTGGCATGAACCATTCTTTCTTCGGCAAAATGATCGTTTGGGCCTTCCCAGTGCAAATATTCGTCTAATAATTTATCTGCGTATTGTTCTGAAGAGCCTTGTTTTTCAGCCGTGACGAACAGGATTATCTTTGAATCACCTTTGGGAGTTACTACACCGCGAGCCAAAGCCTGATATGCGGCATATCCCCAAACTTCTGCTAAGAATTTGCGGGAGTATTCTTCGCCAATCTTTATTAAATCAAAGGAAACAGGCATTTACTGGAATGATAGTGGGATGTTTTTTTACATTTTGACATGTCGCATCCTTCGTTTTACGATTCAACTCACACTCAAATATGGTTATAATTCTCCAGCCTTCGGCTACTAATTTGGCTTGATTTTCGGTGTCACGGCGTTTATTTCCATTGATTTTATCAAGCCACCATTCGGTACGGGTCTTAGGGACAACAAAGTAGCGACAACCGTCGTGGCCGTGAAAAAAACGGCCATGCACGAAAATTGCCGTTTTGTACTTGGGTAGCACTACGTCGGGCTTACCGGGCAGTCTTTTATCGTGAAGTCGATAACGGAAACCATGTGCATGAAGAAACTTGCGGACAATAAGCTCTGGTTTTGTGTCTTTGCTTCTTACCCGAGACATATTGTAACTACGCTGCTCAGGTGTGTGTACGTCGGTCATTGAAAAGGGCGTTGAGTTGGTCTGCCTATAACAAGATCAGCCCGCCCTTTGTCTCACAACCACCGCTTCACCCCGCCATGATGCGAACAGGTGCCACGCCTTGACTGGCTGAAACTATACGAATTATCCCGGCATTGAGCTGTTGCTCCGGCCCGTGGAGCGGTATAAAAGGTTGGCGACTGAACCCGATTGCCCTCGCTGTTGGTGTAATAATGGGTTGAACCAGATGATGGGCGAGCCGGGCGATGGGCGCGATGATGACGAACAGAGGTTCGAGAACGGTGAGCAGGTGTTTGCGCTTCGGCAATTCCCAAAACAGCGTTGATCAGGAAAACAGTCGCAAGGGTCAGGAAGCGAAGGTGGTGGCCCATGAAAGTGAAAATGTTGAGGGAGAGTAGGACTGGTTTACCAGATTACATCTACTACATCACTATAGCGACTAAATTTTTCATCTGCCAAGATAATTGGTATTCGTTCCGCTAGAGCCGTAGCCAGAATCAATCTATCGAAGGGATCTCGATGGTCTTCAAAAAATGGCACCTGATCATAAGCCAATAAATGATCGTTCGTGATGGGTAGTATCTCAATTGCCTCGTTCTTGCAATCTAAAATCAACCCTGCCAGCCCGCGCCTGAGATTTAATCGACCACCAATTTTCAGTTTGATAGCCACTTCAAATAAGCTGATTCGCCTAACATAAATTTCATTTTCAGAGTCGCTAATTCGGGCATATATCTCCTTTGTGAGCCGCTTATTGCCTTCTAAAAATCATATAATTATCTGTGTATCGATCAGTAGCCGCATTACATATATTCATTTAGATCATCTAGCGGCTCGTTGAATTCATCTGACATCCAGACTTCCCCTTTCATGCTCCCACCTTCCCGTTTTTTTATCTGATTTAGTTGAGAAGGTGAACTCTCCTCCAAAAACGTCACGATTACTTTTGTTCGTTTTTGAACGGGGGGGACTTCATCCCAGATAATCTGGACATTGTCATAAATACCTTTTATTGCAGTAAGCATAACCAATATGTTTTTAGTAAATTAATCAATCTGTGTCTACTTAAGCTGCCAGCAAGCTTTCTGCCGGAATGTGTAACTGTTGAAACAGGGTTTTTATCATTTTCAAAGTTAGGGGGCGTTTGCGGTTCAATACTTCTGATAGACGATTTTTGCCTCCCAATAAAGCCGCTAACTCTTTTGAGGACAAACCTAACTCATCGGCCTGATAACGAATGGCATCAATAGGGTCGGGGGGTAGAATTGGTGTTGTTTTGTTTTCATAATCATCTGCTAAGATTGACAGAACTTCCAGCAAATCGGCTTCTGGTGAGTTAGGCGGACAATCCAGTAACTGATCAATCTGCCTCATCACCTGAGCATAATGTTCGGTGCTCTTAATAGGCTTAATTATCGTTTCGCTCATGGTTTCAGAGAGTTTGTATGTCATTTATGGCATCATATTCTTTATGGTTACCAATGAACCGAATATATGCAACTTGAATATCGTATCGAAAGAAGATAATCAGACAGTATTTGTTTTTACAAATGTTGAAGACTATCCGACCGTTACCTACAGTATCTGCACCGTTAAAACCATTAATAACGTCATTAGGAGTATTACAGTCGTTCTTGCTGATTTTGGTATACCAAAATCGTAAACCTGTTTCAGCATCGGGATTCTGTTCCCAAAATTCTCGCGAAGTACCTTTGGCAATGATTCGCATTGGACAATCGTATTGAATTAGTTTCGTGTTCCCAAATCTGGAACAATCCTTTGAAAGCAGTCTGATTTCCCGGAAACTACCCCAGCCTGTTTTACGTTGTTCTTTAGAATAAGCCAACCGAACGTGACAGAAGAAAAAACAGTCGAGCGTCAGCCCGGACTTACTGATATTGACCTCACAGGCTACGACCAGATTGAAGTGCTGGGTGCCCGCGAACACAACCTCAAAAACATTGACGTCGTTATTCCCCGTAACAAACTGGTGGTCGTAACGGGTATCAGCGGAAGCGGCAAATCGTCGCTGGCCTTCGATACCATTTATGCCGAAGGTCAACGGCGATACATGGAGAGTTTTTCGGCCTATGCCCGCTCGTTTATCGGCGACATGGAGCGGCCCGATGTCGACAAGATCAACGGCCTGAGTCCGGTGATTTCCATCGAGCAGAAAACAACGTCTAAAAACCCTCGCTCAACGGTTGGGACGACTACTGAAATCTACGACTTTCTGCGTTTGCTCTACGCCCGTGCGGGTGAAGCGTATTCGTACGTAACGGGCCGCAAAATGGAACGGCAGTCGCAGGACCAAATTATCGACACGATTCTGGGGCAATACGAAGGCCAGAAAATAACGCTGCTGGCCCCCATCATCCGAAGCCGAAAAGGACATTACCGCGAACTATTCGTGCAGATTGCCAAAACGGGTTATACCAAAGTGCGGGTCGATGGCGCGGTGCAGGACATCGTGCCGAAAATGCAGCTGGACCGCTACAAAATCCACGATATCGAAATTGTTATTGACCGGCTGGTCCCTAAAACGGAAGATCGGTATCGGCTCAGTCAGTCGATTCAAACGGCTATGAAGCAGGGCAAAGGAGCCATGCAAATGCTGGACGGCGAAGGGAAATTGATTTATTTCTCCCAGAACCTGATGGACCCCGAATCGGGGATTAGTTACGACGAACCATCGCCAAACTCGTTCTCGTTCAACTCGCCCTATGGAGCCTGTCCGGTTTGTAACGGCCTGGGTGTAGTTGAAGAAATCACGGAAGAATCGGTTATTCCCGATAAATCGCTGAGTATCAGTCGGGGAGCTATTGCCCCGCTGGGTGAATACCGTGAACTGTGGATTTTTAAGGAGATTGAAGCGATTCTGAAAAAATACAAACTCAATCTCACCACGCCGGTTGTCAAGTTTCCCGAAGAGTTGCTCCACGCGCTCATGTACGGAACGGAAGAAGAAGCCACGGTTCCGTCGAAAAAGTATGTCGGTGAGGATTATTACAGCTTCAAATTCGAAGGCATTGTCAACTTCCTGAAACGTCAGCAGGAAAACAGTACCGACAAAATTCAGGAGTGGCTAAAGGATTTTATGGTCGTGAAAAAATGCCCCGAATGCGAGGGCGCACGGCTAAAGAAAGAGTCGCTGTTCTTTAAGGTCGCCGAGAAAAACATCTCTGAACTGGCCCGGATGGATATTTCGGAACTGACCGAGTGGTTTGAGGACGTAGAGAGCCGCATGACCAACCGGCAGAATATTATCGGAAAAGAGATCCTCAAAGAGATTCGCAAACGCATCGGTTTCCTGCTCGACATTGGTCTCGACTACCTGACGCTCGATCGTCCCCTACGGACATTGTCGGGGGGCGAAGCACAGCGTATCCGGCTGGCTACCCAAATCGGGACGCAGTTGGTGGGCGTGCTGTACATCATGGACGAACCGAGTATCGGTTTGCACCAGCGCGACAACGTGAAGCTGATCGACTCGCTGAAAAACCTGCGCGATTTGGGAAACACCGTTCTGGTTGTTGAGCACGATAAAGACATGATGCTCGAATCGGACTTTATACTTGATATTGGTCCCGGTGCCGGGCGGCATGGCGGTCAGGTCGTCAACCAGGGAACACCTGAAGAGTTCTTGAAAAATCAGTATGTTGGCGTTGCGGGAAGCAGCACCACCGCCGATTACCTAAGCGGTCGGCGGGCCATTGAGGTGCCCAAAGAACGCCGGAAAGGAAATGGTAAATTTCTGGTCATCAAGAATGCAACGGGGCACAACTTGAAAAATGTAACGTTGCGTTTGCCGCTTGGCCGTATGGTCACCATTACGGGCGTTTCGGGTAGCGGCAAGTCATCGCTCATTCACGAAACCTTGTTTCCAATTCTGAACCGGCATTTTTTTAGATCGAAGCGCGAATCCTTGCCGTTCAAATCGGTTGACGGACTGGAACATCTGGACAAAGTGATCGAGGTCGACCAGTCGCCCATTGGCCGGACGCCCCGTTCGAATCCAGCCACTTACACGGGTATGTTCTCGGAAATCAGGACGTTGTTTGCGGAGTTACCCGAAGCGAAAATTCGGGGCTACAAACCCGGTCGGTTCTCGTTCAACGTGAAAGGTGGGCGATGTGAAGACTGCGAAGGCGCGGGGATGAAGAAGATTGAAATGGAATTTCTGCCCGATGTTCACGTCATGTGCGAAACCTGCAAAGGCAAACGCTTTAACCGCGAAACCCTGGAAGTCCGGTTCAAAGGCAAATCCATTGCCGATGTCCTCGATATGACCGTTGAACAAGCGCTGGATTTCTTCGCCAGTCAGCCCAAAATTCTGCGCAAGGTAACGACGATGAACGACGTTGGTCTGGGCTACATTACCCTTGGCCAACATGCCACCACGCTATCGGGAGGAGAAGCCCAACGGGTAAAACTTGCCGAAGAATTGTCGAAGAAAGACACAGGTAAAACGCTTTACATTCTCGATGAGCCAACTACTGGTCTGCATTTTCAGGACATAGCGCACCTGCTCGATGTATTGAACAAACTCGCCGACAAGGGCAATACGGTACTGATTATCGAACACAATCTGGACGTGATTAAAGTATCCGACCACCTTATCGACCTCGGTCCTGAGGGCGGTAATAAGGGCGGTTACATCATCGCCGAAGGCTCTCCCGAAAAGGTGGCTGAGGTGAAAGGAAGCTACACCGGCAAGTTTTTGAAGATGGAGCTGGCGGGTTAGTGAGCCGCAAAATCTGTTATCTTCGCCGGTACTAACAACCTGCGAAAAATAGATTCATGCGTAACCCATTTTTTTATGTTTTGCTCCTGGTGCTTGTCGTTCTGGACGGCTGGCTCCTGGCACACCCCAACCTGATCGGTCAGGCTGGGGTGTTCTTTTTTGATTACACCTACCTAGACACATTTCCCAAAGCATTAGGCACCGTGTCGGCTGTTGTTGGTATTGCTTTGTTAATCAGCTGGAGTATCGGACGATTAAGCCGCCCGGCGGCATTAGGCATCACGGTTGCCCTATTGGCAGCATCGGTGTACTACCTGTTTCAGAGTTTCACGCAGTACAACACGGGTATCTACAAACTAACAGGTGCGGGTTTCCGGGCCGGAGCTATTTTGTTGCCGGGTTTAATTGTTTTGGTATTTGGCGAAGGGTTGCTTCGGCGGTTACGGTAGCTTTGTACCCGACAGCATCTTGCTGTCGGTGTGTAGGTTATTTTATGTACTTTACACACCGACAGCAAGATGCTGTCGGGTACACATTTGCTTACTGGGTCTAGTGTTTGGCGAAGGTTGCTTCATGGGTAAGTGTGTACCCGACAGCATCTTGCTGTCGGTATTTCCAGATCTCCGGCCTGTGTACTCAGCCTATGGCGATGGTCGGTGTGTATGTTATTTTATGTACTTTACACGCCGACAGCAAGATGCTGTCGGGTACATTTATGAACGAACCTTTCCGTGCCTTTTACCGAACGAAATTACCGCATATTCAGCCATTAGGCGGGACGTTCTTCGTGACGTTGAGCTGTTTGATTCATTGCCGCAATCAGTAAGAAAGACATTGCGGGAAGAATTTGATTGGCAGCAAAAACAGCTTTTGGTGCAGCCTGATTACATACCTGAACAGTTAGACCGGCTTCACCGTCAGTTTTTCGGACGATATGATGCTATACTTGACAAAATAGATAATGGATCACATTACTTCAGGCTTGACGCAGTTGCGCAGATTGTAGCCGATGCTTTACATTTCTTTGATGAAAAGAAGTACGATTTAATTGCCTTCACGATTATGTCGAATCATGTACATGTTGTATTTGGACTCAATCCTGTTCCGGAAACCAGACCATCCATCACCCTCGACAAAGTCATGCACAGCCTGAAAAGCTATACAGCTACTAAATGCAATGAATTGCTCGACAGGTCGGGTAGTTTTTGGGAACACGAAAGCTACGACCGGCTCGTGCGCGACCGGAACGAACTCCACCGCATTGTACAATACACGTTGCAAAACCCGGTGAAGGCTGGTTTGTGCGAACGTTGGCAAGACTGGAAATGGACATACATAAAACCAGACTATAATGACTTTGAATAAGTGGCTACTCATGTTCTTGCTTGTACCCGACAGCATCTTGCTGTCGGCGGGAAAATCACATATTGATATCACTCGCCGACAGCAAGATGCTGTCGGGTACCTACTCCGTCCCGATCGTGTTTTCGATGGCGAAACTATGCACGAAAGCTGGGTAGTACGGGTGAAAGGTGACAAGATAGAAGCCGTTGGCTCAGCTAATTCCGTTTCGGCAACGGGTGTTGAAGTCGTCGATCTGAAAGGGATGACTCTGATGCCCGGACTCATCGAGGGCCATTCGCATTTACTGTTGCATCCCTATAATGAAACACCTTGGGATGATCAGGTATTGAAAGAAGCCCGGTCGCTGCGGGTAGCGCGGGCCACCGTTCATGCACAGAAAACGCTGATGGCGGGTTTCACCACTGTGCGCGACTTGGGTACAGAAGGGGCCGAGTACGATGATGTGGGATTGAAACAAGCCATCAATCAGGGTATTATTCCCGGCCCGCGCATGATGATTGTGACAAAGGCACTCATTGCCACCGGTAGTTATGGACCAAAAGGATTTAGCCCGGATATTACTGCGCCACAGGGAGCCGAAGAGGCCGATGGACACGACGCGCTGATTCAGGCCGTTCGGCGGCAGATCGGCAAAGGGGCCGATGCCATAAAAATCTATGCCGATTACCGGTGGGGGCTGATGGCCGAAGCCCGCCCAACGTTCACGCTCGACGAGTTAAAGCTTATTGTGGAGGTGGCCCGGAGCAGTGGCCGGGGCGTGGTTGCCCATGCCGGTACGGCAGAGGGTATGCGCCGGGCTATCCTGGCCGGTTGCGAAACCGTAGAGCATGGTGACGCCGGAACCCCCGAAATCTTTGCGCTTATGAAACAACAGGGTACCGCTCTTTGTCCTACACTGGCCGCTGGCGACGCGATCAGTCAGTACCGGGGTTGGAAAAAAGGACAAGACCCGGAGCCCGAACGGATGAAACAAAAACGAGCAACCTTCAAACAGGCACTGGACGCGGGCGTAACCATTTGCGCCGGGGGCGATGTAGGGGTGTTTAGCCACGGCGATAATGCCCGTGAATTGGTGCTCATGGTCGACTATGGTATGAAACCACTGGATGTAATGCGCTCAGTCACGTCAACTAATGCCGATGTATTTCACCTTGCCGACCGGGGGCGGGTTCGTACCGGTTTACTGGCCGATCTGGTAGCTGTAGATGGCGATCCAACCCGAACAATTACCGACGTTCAACGGATACGAATGGTTATGAAAGGAGGTACTTTCTTTAAACGATAACCGGCAAACTTATTGAAGTTTCTTTAAGTTACATGTTAATACAAACGTAACATGGCTTTTTTTGTACCATTTCATCTGTCGTTTAGGTTTTTGGACTAATTTCGCCCGACCGATTCGCTTGTACGTTGGGCTCGCTCGGTTACCATGCTTCAGTATTATAACTGCTGTATTGGCTCTGATAAAATGGGCTTCCTTTTTGAAGAGGCATCCCTGGGTTCAACAAATACCTAATTCATTATTTCTGATTACTCTACCCTTATTTTTTGTATGGCAAACTCCGCTGAATTAACCGTCGATGGTAAAACGTATTCATTTCCAACCCTAGAGGGAACTGAACATGAAAAAGCCTTCGACATCTCGAACCTTCGTGATCAGACTGGCTACGTTACCTTAGACCGTGGTTATAAAAACACCGGTGCCACAAAAAGTGCCATCACCTTTCTGGATGGTGAATTAGGCATTCTGCAATATCGGGGGTATTCTATTGAAGATTTGGCTGCCAAAGCGTCGTTTTTGGAAGTTGCCTATCTGTTGATTTATGGTGAACTCCCAACTCAGGAAGAGTTTACCAAATTTGAAACGTCAATTCGTCGCCATACGCTGGTAAATGAGGACATGCGGAAAATCTTCGATGGTTTTCCGGTTAAAGCCCACCCAATGGGTGTTCTGTCGTCGCTGGTAAGTGCTATGAGTGCTTTTTACCCCGATTTGGAGGGTGGTAAAGAAGACAATACCGATCAGCACATTATCCGGTTGCTGGCTAAGCTGCCAACCATTGCCACCTGGTCTTACAAGCGGGCGCTGGGACATCCGGTCAATTATCCTAAAAATACCCTCGACTACATTCCGAACTTCCTGAACATGATGTTCTCGTTGCCAGTCGAAGACTATAAAGTTGATCCGGTTGTTGCCGAAGCCCTGAACGTATTGTTGATCCTGCATGCCGACCATGAGCAAAACTGTTCGACATCGACGGTACGGCTTGTGGGTTCGTCGCAGGCTAATCTTTATTCGTCTATTTCGGCGGGTATCAGCGCCTTATGGGGACCGTTACACGGTGGCGCCAACCAGGAAGTAATTGAAATGCTTGAAGATATCAAAGCCGATGGTGGCGATGTATCCAAGTATATTGACATGGCCAAAAATGCCAAAACAACGGGTTTCCGTCTGTTTGGATTCGGCCACCGGGTGTACAAAAACTTTGACCCCCGCGCTAAAATCATCAAGAAGGCTGCGGATGACGTGCTGTCTAAACTTGGTGTCAACGATCCTATTCTCGAAATAGCCAAAGGTCTGGAAGAAGCCGCATTGAACGACGAGTACTTCGTGTCGCGCAAACTGTACCCGAACGTCGATTTCTATTCGGGTATCATCTACCGGGCACTGGGGATTCCAACGAACATGTTTACGGTTATGTTTGCCATTGGCCGGTTACCGGGCTGGATTGCACAGTGGAAAGAAATGCGTGAAACGAAAGAACCAATCGGTCGGCCACGCCAAATATACACGGGTTCTACACTACGTGAATTTGTTCCACTTGAAAAGCGATAGTTCTTGTGTAGTACCGACCGTCCCGGTCGGGTGTGAACGAGAGACATAACTGTCATCTTACTCACACCCGACCGGGACGGTCCATTTTACGTGGGTGTGACGGTAACAAGGTGTAGCTGTCTTACACATATGGAACCCGAAGTATACCGCCGTAAGCTCCCTCACATTCAGCCTCTCTTAGGGACATTCTTCGTTACATATCGACTTCACAATTCCATACCTGTGCATGTGAAACAGCAACTTCTTGACAAATTTCAAGCCGAGAAAGCGCGTGTAATAAGACTAGAAAATCATTCCATCAAAATAATTGATGAACTGAACAGACGGTACTTTGGTCAATTTGATGCATTGCTGGACTTGTGTGCTTACTGTCCCGCTTACTTATTGGATAATGGAGTGGCACAGATAGTCACGGACTCTTTGCATTTTTGGAATGACGAGAGAATCGACTTGATTGCTTATTGTATTATGCCTAATCACGTTCATGCGGCTTTTACACTCATTACAGAAACAACCAAATCGGGAAGGGCAAACTCATTAAAACAGTTAATGCACTCAATCAAAAGCTATTCGGCACACGAAGCCAACAAGGTACTAAAAGTAAATGGTGACTTTTGGGAGGAGGAAACCTATGACCGGCTGGTGCGTGATTCAGATGAGTTACGTCGTATTGTGCGTTATATATTGACAAATCCAGTCAAGGCTGGTTTATGTTGTGATTGGAAAAATTGGAAGTGGACTTACATAAATCCAGAATATGATGAATTCTCATAAAACCGACCGTCTCAGTCAGGTGTGAAAAAGAGACATAGCTGTCATCTGACTCACACCCGACCGGGACGGTCGGTACTACACTAAAACTTTAAGCTTAATCGTCGATTTCACCTTCGTCGTCCTCGGCAGTAGCGGCAAGGACAGGGTCAAGAAGAATATCGTCATCGACGGCAATTTTTGCCCGAATCTTGCCTTCGATTTCACCCATCAATTCTGGGTTGTCAAGAAGCAGTTCTTTAACGGCATCGCGGCCCTGCGCCAGGCGACTGGTGCCATACGAGAACCAGGAACCCGATTTCTTAACAATCTCCATTTCAACAGCCAGATCAAGGATCTCACCAACTTTGGAGATACCCAGGCCGTACATAATGTCGAACTCAACAACTTTGAAAGGAGCCGCCAGTTTGTTTTTGACAACCTTTACTTTTGTGCGGTTACCAATGATATTATCGGCACCCTCTTTAATCTGGCCAATGCGTCGGATATCCAAACGAACCGATGCATAGAATTTCAGCGCGTTACCACCAGTTGTCGTTTCGGGGTTACCGAACATAACACCGATTTTTTCACGAAGCTGGTTGATGAAGATGCAACAGCAACCCGTTTTGTTGATGGTGCCTGTTAATTTCCGTAACGCCTGCGACATCAAACGAGCCTGAAGACCCATTTTGCTCTCGCCCATTTCGCCTTCGATCTCAGCCTTTGGTACAAGGGCTGCCACGGAGTCAATAACGATAATATCAATAGCGCCTGAACTAATCAGGTGTTCGGCGATTTCAAGGGCTTGTTCGCCGTTATCAGGCTGCGAGATAAGCAGGTTTTTAACGTCGATACCAAGTTTCTCGGCATAAACCCGGTCGAAAGCGTGCTCAGCGTCAATAAATGCGGCCAAACCACCGGCTTTCTGCGCTTCTGCAATTGCGTGCAGGGTCAGTGTGGTTTTACCGGATGATTCTGGTCCATAAATTTCAACAACACGACCCCGTGGTAAGCCACCGATACCGAGGGCTAAGTCCAGACCCAGCGAACCGGTCGAGATAACGGGAACATCAACGACTTTGCTTTCGCTCAGGCGCATGACTGTGCCTTTACCGAACGCTTTATCCAGTTTTTCGATGGTCGTTTGAAGTGCTTTTAATTTACTGTCATTAGCAGATGCTGTGGCTTGCGCCGTATCTGATTTTGCCATGTTAGGATGGTTGTTTAAACAGATAAAATTACCCAAAAATGGGCAGATTACCAAATGAGTTTTGAAAATAGTTAAGGCTTTTGGATGCCTTTTCTGCTCGATAATTCTGGCACGAAAAGAGCCCGTCAACTGTCTCGTTTTCAGACTGTTTGATGGGCTGCTTAGTCTCCATTTGCTTACAGGGTCGAATCAGCGGTAGCTGGTTGCTGAACGGGAGCCGGTTGCTGGCTCTGGGGCTGCGTTTGTTGCGGCTGAGCCGGTTGCTGCTGCCCTTGCTGATAGCCCGGATAAGCTGATGAATCACTGTAGGGACGAGCGGGCGGACCAACTATTTCGACCGATGTGATGTAATATTTTGTTTCGCCGTTCCAGGGAAATTTCAGGATTTTTTCTTCGTAGTGCAGCGTAACACGCTGACCGGTTTTGACCGCCTGCGTAACCTGAGCGGCTACAGCATCGTCTTTTACCGAAAAATCAAAATACTGGGGTGTCAGCGAGCCGGTTTCTCCCGAAAAGCCACCTACGTTCAATACACCCTCGTAGGTTTTGAAAACGAAGCCACGGCGGCTGAATTTGGAAACTGTTCCGGCACGTTCGCCATCACTATAACTCCAACCGGTAAGCGCATATAACAGACCGAAAACAACTAATAAGAAAAACAAAAAATATAAAAGCCCTCGCATAGGTATAGTTGGTTTAGTGGCAACTCATGAGCACACAAATAGACAACATTTTCTGATAACTTCTGTTTCAGGACACTGTAGACAATGAATTATTCATTAAGTAACACACCAATCCTGCTCCAGTTCTAAAGTTTTGACCTGTTTTGCGTTACTTTGCGGCTGGTTAGCTAGCGAGTCTAACAACTTGGTAGTCAAACCCGATAAACCGGTACGCCGGAACGATAAAATAGTTCGTTGTTAACCCTTCTTATTTTTTTGCAATGAGTACTATCCAAAGCATTCATGCCCGGCAGATCCTGGATTCGCGTGGCAATCCAACTGTTGAAGTGGACGTCCGCACCGAAAATGGCTATCTGGGCCGTGCCGCTGTGCCATCTGGCGCATCGACGGGAACCCACGAAGCCGTCGAACTTCGCGACGATGACCCAAAGGTATATGTTGGTAAAGGCGTTCTGAAAGCCGTTTCGAACGTAAACGAGTTGATTTTTCCAGAACTGGTTGGCATTTCGGTTTTTGAACAGAGCATGATTGATAAAATTATGCTTGAACTGGACGGTACGCCAAACAAGGGCCGTTTAGGTGCCAATGCTATCTTGGGGGTTTCGCTGGCAGCTGCCAAAGCAGCCGCTCAGGAAGCAGGTTTGCCACTTTACCGGTACATTGGTGGTGTTAATGCCAACACGCTGCCCGTGCCGATGATGAACATCCTGAACGGTGGTTCACATGCTGATAACTCAATTGATTTCCAGGAATTCATGGTTATGCCTGCCAATGCCGCCAGTTTCTCGGATGCGTTGCGGATGGGTACCGAAATTTTCCATACGCTCAAAGGTGTGTTGAAAAAGATGGGTCTGGCTACCAACGTAGGTGATGAAGGTGGTTTTGCACCAAACATCAAATCGAACGAAGAAGCGATTCAAACCATTATTCAGGCTATCGAAAAAGCAGGCTACCGCCCGGGCGAAGACGTCTGGATTGCTATGGATGCCGCTTCGTCGGAGTTCTACGATGCTGAAGCTGGTGTTTACCACTTCAAAAAATCGACCGGCGACAAGCTGACTTCGTCGGAAATGGCTGGCTTCTGGAAAGATTGGGCTACGAAATACCCAATTCTGTCGATTGAAGATGGTATGGCCGAAGACGATTGGTCGGGCTGGAAAGCACATACCGACGCCCTGAAAGATACGAAGGTACAACTGGTTGGCGACGATCTGTTCGTAACCAATGTAACACGCCTTCAGGAAGGTATCGACAAAGGTATTGCCAACGCTATTCTGGTTAAAGTGAACCAGATTGGTTCATTGACCGAAACGATTGATACCGTTAATCTGGCTAAGCGTAACGCATACAAGAACATCATGTCGCACCGTTCGGGCGAAACGGAGGATGCTACCATTGCTGATTTGGCTGTAGCCCTCAACACAGGTCAGATCAAAACGGGTTCGGCTTCGCGTTCAGACCGGATGGCTAAATACAACCAACTGCTTCGTATTGAAGAGGAATTAGGCGAAACAGCGTATTTTCCAGGACTTAAATTTTAAATGTAAAATGCATAATGAGTAATGTATAACAAAACAGATGTAGAAACCACTGTTCATTAAACATTACTCATTATGCATTAATTAGCCTCATGCTAAACCGTCTTCTCCGTTACGGGCGCAATTTCTACGTCGCCACTGGCTTAGTGCTGCTGGGGTGGATGACGTTTTTCGACGCGAATGATCTGACAACCCAGATTCGTAACTGGTGGAAACTACGTGAGCTGGATGGAGAGGCCAGCTATTACCAGGCTAAAATTAAAGCTGTTCAGACCGAACGTAGAGAAGTGCTTGGTAATGATCGCCTTCGGGAGAAATTCGCCCGCGAAAAATACCTGATGAAAAAGCCTGGCGAAGATGTGTTTGTCATTGTCGATGAACAGAATGAACCACTAGAAAAATGATGAATAATGCCTAATGGATAATTAATAATGCTGACTCGGTTCACCGTTAATTATTCATTAGGCATTATTCATTGTCCATTATGATAAACGTCCTCTTCGTTTGTTACGGTAATATATGCCGGTCGCCGGTTGCGGAAGGGGTGTTCCGAATGCTGGTTGCCGAAGCCGGATTGGATAAGCAGATTCAGGCCGATTCAGCGGGTACCGCTTCCTTTCATATCGGTCAGTTGTCAGACCGTCGAACCCGTGAAAATGCGCTTGAACATGGTTTGACACTTACGCACCGTGCCCGTCGTTTAATTGGTGAAGACTTGGCTCAGTTTGACTATTTCGTAGCTATGGACGAAACAAATCTGGAAGCCATCGAAAAGCTAAATTATAGAAGCACAGGGCTTTATACGAACGACACCATCTTTTTACTTCGTGAATTCGACCCGGATGTAAGCGACCAGCCCAACGTGCCGGACCCATACTACGAAGGCCCCGAAGTTTTTGAGGAAGTTTACCAGATTACCCTTCGCTGTTGTCGTCAATTGCTTATGTATTTGGTTCAGCAGCATAATCTTAATGAGCGAAAGAGTGAACCGGAACGCCGGACCGGAGCGAAAGAGTGAGCCACATGATTTCGCTCTTTCACTCCGGTCCGGCGTTCCGGTGCGCTCTTTCGCTCTTTCGCTCTTTATTTTTATGGACAAAAAAGTAATTCTCATCATTCTCGACGGCTGGGGCATTCCGCTCAAGCCCGAAGTATCGGCTATCGAAGCGGCTCACACGCCGTTTATGAACTCGCTTTATCCCAAATACCCGAATAGTAAGCTGGAAGCGTCTGGATTAGCCGTTGGGCTTCCGGCTGGCCAGATGGGAAACTCCGAAGTTGGCCACATGAATCTTGGTGCCGGTCGGGTGGTGTATCAGGATTTAGTCAAAGTAAACAAGGCTGTAGAAGAGCACACGCTGGACAAAGAGCCCGTATTGGTCGATGCCCTGGCCTATGCTAAAACAAATGGCAAAAAGGTACATTTTATTGGTCTGGTGTCTGACGGTGGTGTTCACGCCCACATCGATCATATAAAAGGCTTGCTGTCGATTGCCCAGGCGCAGGGATTGACCGATGTGTTTGTTCATGCCTTTACAGATGGACGAGACACCGACCCTAAAGGGGGCGTTGATTATCTTGCCGATTTACAGGCACATATGGCCGTGTCGACCGGGCAGATTGCCAGTGTTATTGGTCGCTATTACGCTATGGATCGGGATAACCGATGGGAGCGGGTTAAGATAGCCTACGATGCAATGGTGAAAGGCGAAGGCGAGAAAATTGTTGCTGCCGACGTAACAAAGGCGTTGCAGACCTCCTACGATGCTGGCGTTACAGATGAATTTATCAAGCCGCTTATTGTTACCAATGCCGATGGTTCGCCTGTGGCTGTTATCGAGGAGGGCGATGTGGTTCTGTGTTTCAACTTCCGCACCGACCGGGGGCGCGAAATCACCCAGGCCCTCACGCAGAAGGATTTCCCGGAGCAGGGAATGACGAAATTATCGTTGAATTACATCACCATGACCAACTACGACAGTGAGTTTGTTGACGTGAAGGTAATTTTCGATAAAGACAACCTGCAAAATACCCTGGGCGAAGTTATTGCCGGGGCAGGTCGGAAACAGATTCGGATTGCCGAAACCGAGAAATATCCCCACGTTACCTTCTTTTTCTCGGGTGGTCGTGAGGAACCTTTTACGGGCGAAAAGCGACTGTTATGTCCGTCGCCAAAAGAAATGACCGTTCTTGACGAACATGGCGTAGAAATAACCATTCCGGTGAAAACCTACGATATGAAGCCTGAAATGGCGGCTTATGACATTCGGAATGCGATTATTCCGGAGTTGGAGAGCGAAGAGCCGGACTTTATCTGTCTCAACTTCGCCAACACCGATATGGTAGGCCACACGGGTGTATTTGACGCGGTAGTCAAAGCCGCCGAAACCGCTGACGCCTGCGCTCAGGCTGTTACCGAAGCTGCTCTGGCTCATGGTTACACAACAATCATTATTGCCGATCATGGTAATGCCGAGTTTATGGCCAATGAGGATGGGTCACCCAACACGGCCCATACCACCAATTTAGTGCCCTGTATTTTGATTGATAAAGATTATCATCCAACCTTGAAAGACGGTAAACTCGCTGACATTGCCCCAACGATTTTACACTTAATGGGTATTCCCCAACCCACCGAAATGGGTGGTGTAAGCTTAATTGTAGAGTAGTGCCGACCGTCCCGGTCGGGCGAAGAAACGTTTACTGTAGCATGGAGTGGTACTCCGTGCAGCCGTAGGCTAATTTGTAGCTCAACAATGTTAGCCTACGGCAGCACGGAGTACCACTCCATGTTATAATAAAAATGCCGCTCCGAATCTCGGAGCGGCATTTTTATTGTAAAACTTTACAGATTACATATCGAAAAGAATCCGGGTTGGGTCTTCCAGAATCTGTTTTACGCGAACCAGGAAGCTAACGGACTCTTTACCGTCAATAATGCGGTGATCGTACGATAAGGCTACGTACATAATTGGTCGAATCACGATCTCCCCATTGACTACCACGGCGCGTTCAACGATGTTGTGCATACCTAAGATAGCCGATTGTGGCGCGTTAATGATAGGTGTCGACAGCATTGAGCCGAAGGTCCCACCATTCGTGATCGTGAACGTCCCACCCGTCATTTGCTCGATTGTCAGCTTATTGTCGCGGGCCAGACCTGCCAGACGTACAACCTCTTTTTCAATTTGTGCAAAGCTTAATTGCTCGGCATTGCGAATAACGGGAACTACCAGACCCCGATCAGACGAAACGGCAATTGAAATATCACAAAAATCGTTGAAGACCATTTGGTCTCCGTCGATCTGGGCGTTCACAGCCGGGAAGTCTTTCAGGGCAATGCAAACCGCCTTTGTGAAGAAGGACATAAAGCCAAGCCCGACGCCGTTTTTCTCTTTGAATTTCTCTTTGAATTTATTCCGCAGATCCATGATCGGCTTCATGTCCACCTCGTTGAAGGTAGTCAGCATAGCCGTTTCGTTTTTAACAGCCACCAAACGACGGGCAATTGTCCGGCGAAGAGACGTCATTTTTTCACGACGCTGATTACGGCTACCCGGTACGGCTGGAGCTGCCGGAGTGGGAGCTGGTGCCGCAGGTTTCGCTGCGGCTGGCTGTGGAGCCGGGGTACTCGCCGGAGCGGCTGGTGCCGGAGCAGGCGATGCTTTTATCGCATCTTCTTTTGTCAAACGTCCGCCAACGCCCGAACCCTGAACCTGCTGGGCATTAATGCCTTTTTCGTCCAAGATTTTGGCCGCTGCCGGCGATGGGTAATGAGCAGCATACCCATTGCCATTTTGTCCATTGGTTGCCGCTTCGGGCGCTGGTGCGCTCGTTGCGGGTTGAGGAGCAGGTGTACCAGCCGGAGCGGCTGCCGCAGCCCCTACTTCAATTTTAGCGATCAGTGCCCCAATTGCCAGTGTTTCGCCAGCTTCGGCCACAATACGGAGAATCCCGGCCGCTTCGGCAGGAAGTTCGAATGTGGCTTTATCCGATTCAAGTTCGCAGAGAACTTCGTCCAATGCAACCTGATCCCCGTCTTTTTTGCTCCAGGAGGCAATCGTTACTTCGGTAACAGACTCGCCAACAGCCGGAACTTTCATCTCAATAACACTGGTGGCTGCCTGTGCAACAGGAGCCTGTGCTGGTTCGGCTACAGATTGTAAGGCAGGCGCAGGCTGTGGCGCTGGCGCAGCCGCAACAGGTGCTTCTACCGCAGCTGGTTCGGCGGCAGGGGCAGGGCTTGGGGCGTTACCACCATCGTCAATCTTACAAATGCTGGCTCCAATAGGCAATACATCACCTTCCTGTGCCAGAATATGCAGAATACCATCGGCTTCGGCCGTTAATTCGAACGTAGCTTTGTCGGAGTCAAGTCCGCAAAGTACATCGTCCATTTTTACGTGATCACCTTCTTTCTTGTACCAGGTGCCAACGGTTACTTCGGTAATGGATTCCCCCACAGGAGGGATTTTCATGTCAACGGCCATAATAATTAGTCGGTAAGTCAGTAAGTCGATAAGTCAGTAAGTCAGTTGTGAATGCGTCAGCCTTACTGACTTATCGACTTACTGACTTACTAACTCACTAACTATTTTTTTATTCAAACGCTCTCCGAACGATGTCGGCTTGTTCCTGAGAATGTATTTTTGGGTAACCGGTTGCGGGTGAAGCCGCGGCTTTACGCGAAATAACCGGGTAATGCAGCCCGATACGTAACAGATACGTCCAGTAACCCATGTTTTCGGGTTCTTCCTGTACCCAGAAGACTTCGGCTTTTTTGTACTTTGCCAGTACGGCATCCAGCTGTGTTTTCGACAGTGGAGCAAGTTGCTCCAGCCGCACGATAGCCACATCATCACGCTGATCGGTTTGTTGTTTGTCGAGCAGGTCATAATAGACTTTACCCGTACAAAGCAGCACCCGTTTCACTTTTTTCGCCTGTGCGTAGCTATCATCGATGATTTCCTGGAACGAGCCTGTTGTCAGGTCTTCCAGTGGCGAAACGCATTTTGGATGACGTAGCAGTGATTTTGGCGACATGATCACCAGTGGTTTTCGGAAATCCCACACCAACTGACGACGCATGATATGGAATAGATTGGCAGGCGTAGTAATGTTAGCCACCACCATATTATAATCGGCATACAACTGCAAATATCGCTCAGGGCGGGCGTTGGAGTGCTCCGGTCCCTGACCCTCATAGCCGTGGGGGAGCAACATAGTCACGCCATTCTGAATACCCCATTTCGACTCACCAGCCGCAATGAACTGATCAATGATCAATTGAGCGCCATTAGAGAAATCGCCAAACTGCGCTTCCCAGATTACCAGCGCGTGCGGGTTTGCCATAGCATAGCCATACTCAAAACCAAGTACGCCATATTCTGACAGCAACGAGTTATAGACCTGAAACTTCTGCTGGTCGTCCTGAATGAAGTCGAGTGACGAATATGACGCGTTCGTTTCCGAATCGTGCAGCACAGCATGGCGGTGCGAGAACGTACCCCGCTGAACATCCTGACCACTTAATCGAACCGGTTTGCCGTCGAGTAGCAGCGATCCATAAGCCAGCAACTCAGCTGTGCCCCAGTTCACCATCTTGCTGTCGGTGAGCATGGTTTGCCGGTCTTTCAGGAGCTTGTCAATCTGCTTGAGCGGCTTGAAGCCTTCCGGCAGTTTCACCAACGCTTTGCCAATGGTTTGCAGTGTTTCGGCAGAAACACCCGTTTCGGGCGATTTCTCGAAATCCTGCGGCTCGCTAAACCGAAGTTCGGCCCAATCGAGGTCAAGGCGAAGCGGCTTGTATGGAATTTCAGCCTTCTGCTTCACGCGGTCGAGCCGATCCTGCAACTGCTTTTTAAATTCCGTATCCATACGCGTTGCCAGTTCGGCATCTACATCGCCCCGTTTGATGAGCAGCTCTTTGTAGATTTCGCGTGGATTCTGGTGCTTTTCGATGATGTTGTACATCGTTGGCTGCGTAAACTTCGGCTCATCGGCTTCGTTGTGGCCGTAGCGTCGGTAGCAAACCATGTCGATAAACACATCGCGGTTAAATTTCTCCCGGAACTCAACGGCTAGCTTCGCGCAGAAAATAACCGCTTCCGGATCGTCGCCGTTAACGTGAAAAATAGGGGCGTCAATGATTTTGGCTACGTCTGAGCAATAGATCGACGAGCGGGCATCATCAAAATCGGTAGTGAAACCAATCTGGTTATTAATCACAAAATGGACGGTACCACCGGTTTTATACCCGGCCAGTTTCGCCATCTGCGTTACTTCATAAACAATACCCTGACCAGCCACGGCGGCATCACCATGAATCAGAATCGGCATGATTTTCGTGAAATCACCCTGATATTCTTCATCGGCCTGCGCCCGGACAAATCCTTCAACAACTGGATTAACCGCTTCTAAGTGAGATGGGTTAGGCGCCAGTTTAACACTGATTTGTTTGCCCGACTTGGTTTCGGTCAGGCTCGAATAGCCAAGATGGTATTTTACATCGCCATCGCCGTGTACCTGTTCGGGTACATTGCCTTCAAACCCGTCGAAGATAGATTCGTATGATTTGCCCAGAATATTGGCCAGGACGTTTAACCGACCCCGGTGGGCCATACCAATCATTACCTCTTCAACGCCCATATCGGCGGCTTGGCTAATGATCGTGTCCAATGCCGGGATTGTTACTTCACCGCCTTCGAGCGAGAAGCGTTTCTGTCCTAAGTATTTGGTGGCGAGGAAGTTTTCGAAAACGGTTGCTTCGTTCAGTTTTTCCAGAATACGCTTTTTCTCATCCAGCGAAGGCATGAAAACGAGCGCTTCTTTCTCAATCTTGTTCCGCAACCAGTTCTTAACATCCAGCTCGCGGATGTACATATATTCAAATCCGATGTCACCAGCGTATATTTTCCGCAGCGACTCCATGATAACCCGAAGCGTAGCGGCTCCGATACCAAGCAATTTGCCTGATTCGAACACCGTATCCAGATCCGCTTCCGACAGCGCATAATCTGGAAGATCAACGCGTGGTTGACGGTCTTTACGTTCTTTAAGTGGATTCGTCTTGGCCAGCAAGTGGCCGCGTGACCGGTATGCCTTAATGAGGCTGGCTACCGATACTTCCTTTTCTGCGTGACTGGCATCTACCGGCTTACTGGCCGTGTTTTGTCCATTCGCTGAACCAGTTGACGAAACACCATTTGGTTTCACTGATCCGGCCGATTCACCGGAGTTGTTTCCGTTAGCTTTTTCACCGTAGGCGAGAGAAAACTCAAACCCTTTGAAAAATTGCTGCCAGCTTTCGTCAACTGTCTGTGGGTCTTGTTTATAAGACTGATAGAGTTGGTCTACGTAAGCCGCGTCGGAGTTGGCGATATATGAGTACTGATCCATGACGGGGGCGCGTCGTTGTTATGAGCCGCAAAGGTAGCGTTTCGCCCATACACTTGATCGCAAAATTTCTGTTTTTATTCCTATTGGCTGTTGGTAACAACCCGTTTCAGTGTACAACAACTGAAAATTAATTTTTATTGCCAAAAAATAAATTCAAAATAAAAATTATAGACCCCTTATTCCACAAAACCAATGATTTGGCTCGGCATGGACAACCGGGTACTAACCAAAAAAGCCATCCCCAGTAGAGACGGCTTTTTAAATTGGGCATTCGGCAAATTAAGCCAGTACTCTCTTGCGACGAGCCGCCAGCGGGTGAGCGGACATTGGCTTATGTTCATCAAGATTTATAACATGGAAGTCGCCACCAGCCAGTTGAAAATCACGCTCGTAATTGTGCAGGTTTTCCATTACTGTATGGTCAACATACTGTGCATGGTGAAGGTCAACTGTTACATGCTGACCTGCTTCCTGCGGAATGCTATCCAGTTGCTTTTTAATTGACAGGTAGTTTGTAAACACGGCTGCTCCGTTGATTGTCAAAATATGGTGCGAACCGTTCGAAACCAGTTCTTGATCAGGATTGAACAGGTATTTCAGGGGCAAACCGAGTACTAACTGAATGATGAGCTTAGTTATAATGCCCACCGCAATGCCAATAAGCAAATCAGTTGTCAGGGTAGCAATTATTGTAATGACAAATACAATTAATTGTTCGGCTCCCGTATGGTACATGTGACGAAACTCCTTAGGGGCAGCCAGACGGAAACCAACAGCAATCAGGATAGCAGAAAGGGCAGCTACGGGTACGAGTTTAATGAGCGGCACAAGCGCAACGACAAACAAAAGCAGGAAGCCGCCGTGAAAGAAGTTAGCCCAGCGGGTTTTGCCACCATTGGTCAGGTTTGCCGATGAACGAGCCACTTCCGAAATCATAGGTATGCCACCCAATAATGCGGCTCCTATGTTGCCAATGCCAACGGCGGTCAAATCTTTGCTCAGGTTCGATTTACGTTTGTAAGGGTCCAACAGGTCAATAGCTTTACCCGTCAGGAGTGATTCGAGTGTGCCGATCAGGGCAAACATAGCCAGGTATTTTAACGCAATGGGTAAGCTGTCGCCAGACCAGGCACCAAAATCGGCATTGTAGGACAGCTTAAACTCGCCAGGATTTACCAGCGGCTTAATAGCACTGTAAAGTTTTGTATCAGACAAGTGAAAATATAACCCTAGAGCAACCGCAACAACCAACACAACCAGCGCAGAAGGAACGCGTTTGACAGCGGCACTTTTAATGTTTGGCCACGTAAAGAGAATAATCAGACTTACGATACCGATAACCGCCACGTGCCATTCCATATGCGACAGGCTGTGAGGTACCATTGCAATTAATTCGAGGGGTTCTTTCCCTTTTAATTCCGAGGGAGCGATGCCTACCGCAAGATGAAGCTGTTTCGACATAATGATAATGCCAATAGCCGCTAACATGCCGTGTACGGCAGATAGTGGGAAGAAATCAGCTAGTTTAGCCACCTTCAACATACCCATTAGCACTTGTACAACACCGGCTGCCACAATGACGCCCAGCGCCAGTTTCCAGCCCAAATCGTTATCGCCCTTGCCAAGTTCGTCAACGCAACCGGCAACGATCACAATCAAACCAGCAGCCGGTCCCTTGATCGTTGGTTCTGACCCGGCAAAAAAGGCAACGACCAAGCCACCGATAATGGCCGTGAGTACGCCCATTATTGGTGGAAAATTACTGGCTGAAGCGATTCCAAGACTCAGTGGCAAGGCAATCAAGGAGACTAGAAAACCTGACAATAAATCAGACTGCCAGTTTTCTTTGAATCCGGCAAGACCTTTCGCCGGAACGAAGTGCGTAATTGGTTTTACTTGTGTATTCATTCAAATGTACGGTAGGAGTATAAGTGTCAAAAGACAGTACAACATTCGGTCGTTAGCATTAAGCTGTTATTAAGTATGGATTAAAAAGGCATTAATAATCACCTTTTCGTTCAATTTTCGTTATATTATTTGGCATAACTGCAATAAAGCAATAGTTTATACTTAAAACTACATATGTATTTATATTGTTATTTAGTTACATTAGGCGCTTATATAATTCTTGGAAGACCACTTTACCGTGATTGATACAATGCTTTTTTTTTGTCTTGACGGATAGGGAGCGACTTATTCGCCGACGGTCTATCGGCTTCTCATTTGTCGATGCTTATATTTGACCATAAAATCGCGTCGTAAATCCTGCTTATGCTTGTTGGTGCAGACTCTGTTTCTCAATCTACTTCCTCTACTCAACGGTGGTACCGCGTGTTAGGCATTCGGCCGGAGGAAAGTCGGACGGTAGGGTTATTTTTCATTCACAATTTCTTGTTGGGTATTGGCACAATCCTGATTTATGTGGCGGCCAATGCCATCCTGCTGGAAAATAATCCGGAAACAAGCCTGCCTGTGGCGTATATCGCTTCGGCCATAGCTATGATTGCCGTAGGTAAGGTGTATGCCTATTATGAGCACCATCTGGTTTTACGTAGTCTGGCCGTTCGGGTACTTATGGCCGCCGTTGTCATGACTGTGGTGGTTGGTATTCTGGTTGTTTTTGGTCACTCGGTGGCGGCTGCGGTGGCGATTATGACCGGTTATCGCCTGATTTACCTGCTGACGAATCTTGAATTCTGGGGCGTTTCGGCCGTTGTATTCGATACGCGACAGAGTAAACGACTGTTTGGCGTAATCAGCTCGGGCGATATGCCCGCCAAAGCCATTGGTGCCATCCTGGCTGCGTTGGTACATGCCCATGCCGATGTATTAAGGCTGCTTATGGTTGCATTCGGGGCGTTTCTGGCCGCCTTGTATATCCTTCAGTTAACCATTCAGTCGCACGATGTCCATGCACCCCAGGGAGCCGACCGGGTTGCCCGTCGAGAACCATCACGGCTGGTTGGCAAGCGGTTCGGTGGCAGCGAATTGATATTTTACATGTGTTTGAGTCTGGCGGTATTAGCCGCTGTAGCCACCGAAATCGAATACAATTTTTTCATCAATGTGAAGCACCGCTTTCATGACCAGACCGATGTTATCCGGTATGTTAGTTATGTGCTGGCTTTAACGTATGGTGTGGCTATGCTGGCCAAGCTCCTGCTATCGAGGCAGGTGCTGGATAAATTTGGTGTACAACGCTCATTATTAATGTTACCCTGGGTAGCGTTGACGGGCTTGATTATCCTCACGGTCATGCGCTATTTTGTTACCAGCGAAACCGTTCTGCTCGTATATTTTTGCGGCCTTTACCTTGTTTTTGAAGTCGTACGGCGTGCCTTATTCGATCCCGTATTTCTGGTATTGTTTCAGCCATTATTGCCTCCGCAACGACTCAAAGGGCATACGCTGGCCAAAGGCTTGTATGAACCTATTGGCCTTGGATTTGCGGGTTTGCTGATTTTTCTGCTTCACACAACCCTAGCTTCCGGGAGCACGCCCGTCTGGATTCTGCTGCTGGTCGGGGCTGTGTGGCTGTTGCGCCATACCTACAAACGGTATCTGCATGAACTCAATGATGCCATTGGTCGTCGCTTTTTAGAACGTGATCAATTGGCAATGCCTGCGGTTGCTCAGGCGAGCCTGGTGACCCAGCTGCAAAGTACCAGACCCGACGATGTACTGACCGCCATTAGCTGGCTCGACGCACACAACCCGGCCGAATTAGCCCAGCAACTACCCGCATTGCTTACGCATACCAACGTAAATGTTCGCCGACGAACATTAGGTGCCATTGCGCATACCGACCAGAAGGTGCCGGTTCAGCAACTAACCCATATTGCGCTGACAGATGAGGAACCCACTTTACGTCAACAGGCCGCTTATTTGCTGGGTAGGCGTATCAATGCAACAACTGTCGAACTGGCTCCGCTGATTCATCATACCGACATCGCAATTCAACAGGGAGCCATAAAAGGTGTTCTGGAATTGAACCCGCATGATGCAACGGCACAGGCTATTCTGACTCAGTTAGCCAACGATAAAGACCCGGCACGCCAGCAAATAGCCCTAAGCTTAATTGCCACACTGCACCTGAATGACCTGGCACCCCTTGTGAATGAGCGGTTGACAAGTGTGTATCCTGATGTAAAAAAGGCGGCTATTGCCGCTGCCGGTCAGGTTACCAGCGCAGGGCTAACGACGTATCTGCTTCAGAATCTTACGAACAAGGCCCTTGGCCGGGCGGTAACACAGGCGCTTAAAACGCGGGGTGCCGAAACGATTCCTGCGTTAAAGTCGGTGCAGCATGCTACCAAAGACCGGTTGACGCTGGAACGAATAGCCAGCGTTTACGGAGCCATCAATACGCCCGAAAGTCGCCATCTGTTAAATGAACTTGCTCAACAACCCGATCTGGTGGTTCGAAGCGCAGCCTTACGAGCCTTACGTCGTTTCCCGAATGAACCCGATGATGATGCGCTGTTTCGCACCATTTTGCACGAAGAAGTTCTGCTGGCACAGCGGCTTTTGCACGGGAGTCTGACCGATGCTGATTTAACCGATACGCTCGATTACGAACTATCGATGCTGGTGCAACGGCTGTTTGATGTGCTGATGCAGCTTTACGATTCAGAAACCATTGCCGGGGCACGACTGGGCGTAGGGCATCCTGCCCGCGAACGTCGGGCCAATGCGCTCGAAATGCTCGATAACCTGATTCCCAGGGCTACCTATCAAACGCTGCAGGTGTTGGTAGACGACCTGCCCCGGCTCGAAAAAAATCGTATTCTCGACGTTGAACTTGGTTCATTTGATGGTGCTGAGCCTATTCGGACGTTTATCCTGCACAAAGGCGAAACTGTCTTTTCGGCCTGGACGGTTGACGTTGTGCTGCGAAGCCTGCCAGCCGATAACGCGTTGCTGGCGCGACAGGCATTGGAATCTCGTTTTGCTTCTTTATCCCCCTTGCTCATGGCTCATACTACCCATTCAATCGACCAGATTTCAGCTTACGACCGGGTTCTGTTGCTGGCTCAAACCAGCCTGTTCGCGCAAACACCCGAAAACGTACTGGCCAGTATTACGCCCATCATGAAAGAAGAGGCACACCCGGCAGGTGAGTCGATTTTCCATAAAGGCGACCTGGGTACGGGTATGTACGTTATTTACACGGGCGAAATAGCTATTCTTGATGGTGAAACCGAACTGGCCCGTTTTGGTCGGGGCGATTTCTTTGGTGAACTGGCATTACTGGACACCGAAGCCCGCTCGGCAACCGCCGAAGCCATTACAGATGTGCGGCTGCTGCGTATTGACCAGGACGATTTCTACGATCTGATGGAGGAACGAAGTGAGGTACTTCGTAGTATTGTCAAGAGTTTATCGGGGCGTATTCGTCGGCAAAACGAGCTGCTGACCAATCGGTCCAGCCCGCAATAATCGCATTCGCATCTGAATACGTAAATGAGCAATGAAAAATTGATAATGAACCGCGCGGGTGGCCATGTGTAATAATTGACTGATTTTTAGTTTAAAATTCATTATTCATTGTTTATTCTACATTTGCTTATGTTAGTAGCATCAACGCTGGTTAGCGGTTGCAGGACAGTTTTTTGATAAGCCTTGTCAGTTAATAATTTCTTTCGTTGACTTGTCGTATGAACCCATCGTCACCCGAAGGTATTGGAACCGTTTTACTGGCCGCTGGTGCGTTTCAATTCGCCCGTCGTTTTCTGGACACGCCCACCCGCCTGCCCGACTGGGAACCTTACTTCAAGCGAGGCTGGGTCCTTATTGGTTTGCTTATTGGGGCTTCTGCACTCTTCTCCATCACTCTGGCGAATGGCTGGGTTGCACTCGGTCTGAGTCTGCTATTCGTTTACATGCTGTGGCAATTGAAAGCGTTTCAACCGTCGCGAACGGTATTACTGGCCGTAGCTCCTTTTCTGCTTTTGTGGATTTTGGGGAGTTTCCTGGAGTACTATGCGCCCAAATATTACGAGGCAAATGACGATTTTATTGATAATTCGATTGGCTTTTCGACAATCTGGCTGGGCACTTTTTTGCTGATTGCCAGCCGCCAGAAAAAGACACTGGTCAAACAAGAACAGGAGCGTGCACTCGAAGCCGAACAACGGCGTATTATTGAAGCTAAAAAACAGGAACTTGAGTATTTAGTTGCTGAACGAACGGCTGAGATTACCCTGCAAAAAGAAGAGCTGGAACACGCACTGGTTGAATTAAAGACGACCCAAAACCAACTCATCCAGAGCGAAAAAATGGCCTCCCTAGGCGAACTGACCGCGGGCATCGCCCACGAAATCCAAAACCCCCTCAACTTCGTCAATAACTTCGCCGAGGTCAGCATCGAACTCATCGACGAACTGGCCGACGAACAGGCTAAAGCCCACCGCGACCCCGAGCTGGAAGCCGACCTGCTGGTGGACCTCAAGCAGAATCTGCAGAAAATCAACCATCATGGGGGGCGGGCCTCCTCCATCGTCAAAGGCATGCTCCAGCACTCACGGGCCAGCACGGGGCAGCGCGAAGCCACCGATCTGAATGCGTTGTGTGATGAATACCTGCGGCTGGCCTATCATGGCCTGCGGGCTAAAGACAAAACCTTCAATGCCTTGTTCACCGTCGATCTGGATGCTAATCTGGGTCAGGTGAGTGTAGTGCCCCAGGACATCAGCCGGGTGTTGCTGAACCTGTTCACCAATGCGTTTTATGCGGTTCAGCAGCGCCAGAAGCAGGCGGGCAGTGAATCGGGTTACCAGCCCACGGTGAGAGTGAGCACGCGCTGTGCCGGTAGTGAAGTGGTGATCAAGGTGATCGACAACGGGACGGGTATGTCGGAGGAGGTTCAGCAGAAGATTTTCCAGCCCTTTTTCACCACCAAGCCCACGGGGGAGGGGACGGGGTTGGGTCTGTCGCTGGCTTATGAGATCATCACCAAGGGGCATCAGGGCAGCCTGAAGGTAGCCAGTAAAGAAGGAGACTAGCTAGCTAGGGATCAATTCCAAAAGTTGTGGAGAGCGTTGTATTTTTCTAGGTTTGTGTTCTTAATCAAACCTACTTGCTTTGGAGAGTTTCTTACCCATCATCCAGTTCCTGTTGCCTGAGTTTATTCTGGAAAATTTCGAATTGACATCCATTGACCGGCTCCAGGGCGTCTTTCACGTTCATATCGAAGAGAAAAATGCCGATCAGCGGGATCCGGAACGTAAAAACCTACTCTCCAAAGGTTTCTTTCCGACTATCACGGTTCAAGATTTCCCCATTCGTGGGCACCAGGTTTTCCTCCACATCAAGCGCCGTCGGTGGCTTAATACTAAAACCGGAAAAGTCGTATATCGCGACTGGACACAAGTAGCAGAAGGAACGCGGATGACCAGTGAGTTTTCCGCTTTTTTAAAAGAAATCGGTCGATACCAACCCGATTAACTGCCAAACGATTGGCGGATTTTATGGCGTCTGTGGCCGTGGCTTATTGCGCCAATACCGTGATTACCAGAGTGGGTTTGCCAATTGGGATCAACGAACACACGCCAAAGCCTGGCTGCTGTATCCCCAAAACCTGGGTACGCATCTATCAATTGATGAGACCAGCCTATCCCATGGAGAACTCTATACCATCCTGACTAATAAAGCGGCTAAAGGTGGGCCAGGAAGCATTGTGGCTATTGTAGCGGGCACCAAGGCTGATACGGTGATTGGTGTACTGAGGCAACTGCCTAAAAAACAGCGCGATAAGGTAGGTGAGATTACTCTGGACATGGCGGGTAACATGGCGCTGATAGCCAAAAAATGTTTTCCTAAGGCCACTCAGGTCACCGACCGCTTCCATGTCCAACAATTAGCCCTGGCTGCCGTTCAGGATATGCGTATTAAGTACCGGTGGGAAGCCCTGGAAGCAGAAAACGAGGCTACTGAAGCGGCTAAGTTGAGCCAGATCGACTATCAACCGGCGGTCCTTTCCAATGGCGACACGCTGAAACAACTACTGGTGCGTAGTCGCTATGTGCTCTATAAAAAGACGACTGACTGGACCCCAAGTCAGCAAGAGCGGGCCGCCCTGTTATTTGAGCGGTATGCTGACCTGAAGACGGCTTATGAGTTGAGTCAGGCCCTGAGCCACATCTTTGAGAAGACGACCGATAAGCTTTATGGCTTAGCCCGCTTGGCCAAATGGCATGAAAAAGTACGCCAAGCGGGATTCAAAACTTTCAACACCGTGGCCCGTTCTATCCAAAATCATTATGAAACGATTCTCAACTACTTTGACAACCGCAGTACCAACGCTTCAGCCGAGTCGTTCAATGCGAAGATCAAAGCATTTCGAAGTCAATTCCGCGGGGTGCGAAACATCGAATTCTTTCTGTACCGCCTAACTCAGTTATATGCTTAATCCTTGATGCTCCACAACTTTTGGAATTGATCCCGTTTGTGTCGTTAGAACGGATCAAGGTTCAGTTCCAAATGTTGTAGAAAGCATTGAATTTTCTGGGTTTGTGCGTTGAATCAAACCAAGTTATTTTGGAGAGTTTCTTGCCCATCATCCAATTTTTATTAACTGAGTTCATCCTGGAAAATTTTAAATAGACGACGGCTTATGAATTGAGTCAGTCCTGAGCCATACCTTTGAAAACACCACCGACAAACTTTACGGCTTAGGGCGGTTGGCTGCGTGGCATGAAAAAGTGCGACAAGCCGGATTCAAAGCCTTCAACATGGTAGTCTGCTCCATTCAGAACAACGGTGAAACGATTTTTAACCACTTTGACAACCGCAGCACCAATGCCCCGGCCGAGTCATTCAATGCTAAAATCAAGGCCTTTCGTAGTCAATTTCGTGGGGTTCCAAATGTGGATTCCTTCCTTTATCGACTAACTCTATTATATGCTTAATCTAAGTTGGTCCACAACTTTTTGACTTTAATCCTCAAAACTCCCCTCACTCCACAAAACTCCGCTTACTGGTTGCTGTAGCAGTTGGAAAATCAGCAGGTACTGGGATATCAACTTTACCCGTAGCGGCCCACTGAGCGCCCCGTTGTAAACAGGTGATAAACCCAACGCATTCGACGGAGTAATCGACGTGGCCTAAGGGTGTGTGAAAAATCCGCCCTTTGCCATAGTTGATTGTTATTAACATGGGTTCGTTGCGGTCGGTACCTTTGTTGTCTTTCGACGAGAAAGCCGTTGCCAGCACAGTCATGTTATCGGCCGGTCCGCGCAGGCGGTCATACATCTCGTCTTTGGTGTGCATCCAGGTTAGCGGCATGCCTTTGGTGATGGGATGATTAGGTTCCCGAACCGTTATCAAAAACTCGCTCTGCGCCCCGTGCGATCCGGCCTGTCCAGCGGCTGTATCTCGGATAAGTTTTCCGTCTTTATCGTAATACACATAGGGACCGTCTTTTTCGGTACGGTCGCCCCAGCCTCCCAGACCGATCATTTTGTTGTAAGCGGGCCACATCGGAAACGAATTATCGGCTGCATGAACTACGACCAGACCACCGCCGTTTTTCATGAATTTCTCAAAGTCGGCCTGCGTTTCGTCCGACCAGGGCGCGGCATTCCAGCCAAAATTGCAAACCACGAGGTCGTACTTCGAGAAATCAGGGTGAAAGCTGGAGTCGGCCCTGGATTTAGATAGCGCTTTCGTAGCCTGAACACCCGCAATTTTGTACTTCTCGATCAGGTCAGCTCCATTCCATGTATAATACGAGCGTTTGACATCGACCGAGAACTTGCCCGTTTCTTCGAGGTACCGCTTCATCATAAATGTGATTTTCGGCCACTGTTCATGGTTGTTCTGCCCATCCACAATCAGTGTTCGGATGACTTTCCCGTTGCCCTGTTTGGTCAATTGTGCCTCCGCGCTACTCGCCACCAAGGCAAAAACTAGCAGTATAAGAGCGTGTACTGGTTTCATGCGAACTCTTGTCTGGAAATGCCTGGTCATGACAAATTGGTTTGTTAAGCGGGTATATTTTACTCATTCAGATTACAGCGTTTAAACAAATAAATCCATTGAATCTACTTTAAAACCATCTTCTCCCAGGCGATTATATAATTACTCACCACACAGGGAATGCTACAATAGAGCATGCGTAAGTCGTCGGATATTTGCGCTATGAGACCATGACGTTTCAGTAAGTTCATTTTGTCTACCGATAAATAAAATGAGATCAAATTATTGACAGTCAAGTATTTACTTTATTAAAACTAAACTCCTCTCAGCCATGCCTGCTACCTTGACGCTCGATGATTACCAACTGGCTGCAAAGAGCCTGAATACCGAATTAGCCGTTATCAAAGCGGTAACCGAAGTTGAATCTGGTGGACGTGGATTCCTGACAGATGGCCGGGTTGTGATCCGCTTTGAACCACATTTGTTTCACCGCTATACACAGGGAAAGTTCGACGCAACTCATCCACAATTGAGTTTTTTGAAACTCAAAACGGGTTATCCAAAAAATGTATCCCAAAGCTGGGAGCTATATGATGAGGCAAAAGTCCTGAATTTACAGGCAGCCCGAATGGCCTCTTCATTTGGTTTGTTTCAAATTCTGGGTTCCAATTGGCCTGATTGCGGCTGTAAATCATTACCCGAATTTGTGTCCCGCATGTCCAAATCCGAAGCCGAACAGCTTAATCTGTTTTGCAGCTTCATTAAGAATCAGGGTCTGAATGATGAATTACGCGATCATCAATGGGCGCGATTTGCCCGAATTTATAATGGCAAAGACTTTAAACTGATGCATTACGATACGAAGCTTAACAACGCTTATAAAAAATTCAGCGTATAGAGGTTGTCTGTTCTATCATCAACCGTTGAAGCTGTTTTCCAGGGTCGCAGCCAGTCAGTCCCATACGAATACATCACCTTTAACAACCCTATGGTATGGTGGAAGTTGATTCGCAACCCGTCAGCCAGCCTCCCGACGTGCATTGTACTCTTGTTTTGTCCAGACTTTAACCGTGAAATCGGGGCATTCCACCAGCTTTAAAGGCCATTCCGCTTGGTTAATTTTATCTTTTACCAGCAATTATCGACATTTAAGGTAGACTATATAAATAGGACGCTAGAATGGTATACAGTCGGGAAGTATACTTTGACGGAGCTCCACCTTCTATCCCTCTCATCATAGAAGTGGTTCAACAAAGGACAGGAATTCAGGCAACCTACTTAACCAACAAGTGGCTGGTCACGAACCCCGTTGATCCAAACGATGTATTTAGCCTCTATCAGGAGGGAGAAAGCAGCCTCTTACTTTTAAACGAAGGCACCGAAACGGCCCTTTTTCGAGCAACGTTATATACACTGCTCGAACTGGGTGGCTATTATCAGGATTGGTTCGAGTAGACCGTTTAGCAGAACCGTAAACAGGTATGCCTGATTTACCAGCTCACTCGAAAAATCGACCACTCACTCAAAAGAAGAGAAAGTTCGCCTGCGAATGACGCAACCTAGGCCTGTTTATCAGTACCTTGCCTATAGTCACTACGTGCTCATCTCCATGAACAGGCAACTGATTATCCATACGGCGTTGGCAATTCTCTTTGCGCATTTGCTGCTGTCAGGCCAGGCTTTTTCCCAGAAAAGAAAGCCCTTACCACCCATACAAGGATCAAAAACCCTCGACCCAAACAAGCCACCATTTAGTTTGACGAGCCTTAAAAACCCTACCTTTCAAACGAAAGAGAAATTACTGCTGGACCCCTGCGGAAACCCGGTTATCCTGAAGGGCGTCAATAAATTGTCGGTGTTCGATGATGACGACCCAACAGGCACGAGCTATTTTCCCCAGATTGCAAAAACGGGCGCTAACTGCGTCCGAATTGTTTGGGAAATGAATGCTGCAAACCCACTCACGCGGCTGGACCAGCTTATCAGCAATGCCAGAGCCAGCAATCTTATTCCGATTGTGGGCCTCTGGGATTTTACCGAAACCGACGACGGAGGCTTTAGCCACCTGAATGATTACGTCAATTACTGGAAAAGTCCTGCTGTGGTTAACCTGATCAAAAAACATCAGGCCTACCTGATCGTCAACATTGCCAATGAAGCCGCAACGGGCGACGAAACGAACTCCGCCGATTTGACGACCTATGCCACGGCCTACAAAAGTGCCGTGCTGAAACTTCGAAGCGCGGGCATCAATGTACCCCTGATGATCGACGGTATGGATCGTGGCAAGAGCTTACTCTGCTTTGCGCAGAAAGGACCGGAAATCCTGAACGCCGATCCCAAACACAATCTTATCTTTTCGTTTCACGCCTATTGGCCCAAGACAGATACAGATAGCGACCCAACATTTATTGCCAATGCCTTCGCAAAAGTCAGTTCGCTGCCCATCGTGCTTGTCATTGGCGAACTGGCGGGTTTTGGGGCCGGGCAGGATAACACAAAGTGTGCTGCGCCCGGAACGGTCGACTACCTGCAGTTTGCCCAGCGAGCTGACACGGCCCGCATGGGCTGGATGCTCTGGGAGTGGGGTCCCAAAGGTGACCCCAATTGTGCATCAATGGACATTACTACCGATGGCACGTTCTCGTCTATTCTGACTACGCCCAACACATGGGTGCGTGACCTCGTTCTCGATAAACCGTTTAGCCTGAAAAACACGCAGAAAACGCCCTTCATTACCAGCGGTCTTAAGTCCTGCCCCCGTCCATGAAAGGACACGTTTACATTATCTGCGCCAGTTTACTTTTTTAGGCATTGATTTTCAATACTACAGTTTCTCTACAGATTTAATTATTAATCTTACTTCCCCAAACTATTTAGTAAATAAGTGAATGGATAATATAAAATGAAAAATAGATATTGAAAAATGGTAAGAATCTGATTTCCAGATTACAATCCATTTTTCAATATCTATTTTTCATTTTATATTATCCATTCTTCATTTAATAGACAACTCTTGATCAGCGTATGGAATCTGAGCAGAAACACCACCAAAAGGCGGGTTTTCCCCTTTTGGTGGTAGAAGGTAACAAGGATCATCAACTATTAATTGGCTACTGCTTACGCGCAAAAATCCCTCAGGCGGAACCAATTTTTGCGTCCACGGTTCAGGAAACGCTCTCTTTTTTAGAACTTGCATTTGCCCATCAAAAAACATTCCCTCGTCTGGTCCTTCTCGATTTCTATTTGCCCGATCTGACGGATGGATTGAAATTAATGAATCAGTTACGAACCCGTTATCCGCTTCTTCCTATCATCATTTTAAGCAGTCAACCCGAACAAGGTCTTGTTAACAAAGCCTATCAGTTAGGTGCTAATTCATTTTTAGGCAAACCCAAAAGCCTGGAAGAATGGGAACATATGTTTCAATCCTTACGAGAATACTGGTTCAATACCGTAACCCTATCCAGCTATAGCCTGATAACTTCGGGTGAAGAATAAAGGGTACGACCAAAAAGTCAGGTTAACGTTTCACTTCAGCCGTTGAGGGACCGGATTTCGCTTCGATCAGGCGAACCGGTCCCAGCAGGCCCGATGGCAGCAGGGGCGAATCGGCTTTGTAGAATGGTATGGTAGTAAACGTAATCTTAGTGGTTACGCCGGTCTGAGCATCCCCAATCAGGCGATTGACCCATAAGTTAGTCACCTTGATCTGCACGGTGTTACGACCCGATCTCAAGGCCTCTGTAATATCGATCCGGAACGGTTTCTTCCAGAGCGTCCCTACTTTTTTACCATTCACAACCACCTCGGCAATGTTTTTCACATCGCCCAGATCCAGTATGTACGATGCGTTTTTAGTTACCGCCGGTACATCTAATATGTTATCGTAAGTGGCCGTTCCGGAAAAATACTTGATACCTGGGTCAGCATTTTCGGTTAGGGAAGCAAGCGTCGTCAACGTGGCTTGTTGCGGGGCACCCCTGCCCTCCTGGAAGGTGACTTTCCAGGCATTGGCCACACTACCAACGGGCGATTCGGTCACGGCGGGTTTAGTATATGAGGCTACCGTGGCCTTGTCGCGAAATACAATAAAGTAAGCCTGCCACGACTCGAACTTGAGTGGCACAATGGTCCGCCCGTCTTTGATCTGGTACGATACGGTTTCGATTTTGCCCGTTTCGGGATTCCACAACTCCGGCACTTTGCCCGTTATCCGAAAACTAACCGTGGCTTCGTTGGGGGTCTCACTGCGGTTATCAAGCCAGTAGAGATCGGCCTCAGGGGTTTGGCGGTGTACGTACAGCACCTTCGACTTCGCCCCGCTAATGTCCACATCTTTCGGAATGGTCATTCCCGTTAATACGGCTTCCAGTGGTTTTGACGATACATTCGGATTGCTCCATATCTGGTTTACCAGTGCTGTAAACTCCGATGCATTATCGGTCAGGCTGGGTGAACGTTCGGGTTTAACTCCGGCCACTTTCATACCCGCCTTGACCAGTTCACCCAGCTTTTTGAGCACAGGCAGGGTCATTGTTCTTGCCGTCGAATCCAGCACAAGCAGGCGGTAGGTTTGCCCGCCCGGCGTTACAATTTTGCCTCCGTCAATACGCAGGGCATTTTTCACTACGGTTGCGTTGGCAAAATCGAACTCATAGCCAGCCGGAATGGCAGGTAACTTCTGGGCGAAGGCCTGCGTAATGTTATTGTTCTCGCCGTAATAGTAGAGCACGTCCACAACGGGTTTGCCCTGTTGCAACATATAACAGCTCCGACCCAGATAGCCTGTCCAGGCACTGGCTTGTTCGGCCCAGGTTTCCTGCCGGGTAAAATACTGCCCGAAAGGCCCAAGAGATAGACCAGGTTTTTTATCGTCCAGCGGCTGGTGTACCGACGTATGCACCACAAAGCGGTTCAGTCCCGACGCCATTTCCAGATCGGCGGTGCGTTTGAGTTTTTCGGGGTGCCAGCTAAAGGCATTTTGAACGGAGGTCATCGACTCGGCCGCTACCAGATTTTGCCCGTAGATGTGCGCTACCGAAGCGGCTTCCCGAATATCGGCCTCACTGCGAACTTCCTCGTCTGCTCCATCCGCCAGACTACCTGGCGTCCACATAGCCGACATTGGAATATCGGCTTTCCGCTTCACATCCATGCCATCGGCGAGGTAAATCCGACCATTCTCATGCGATTCGGTGTAGCGTTTCATACCGCGGGCGTGCAGCGCGTCGCCAATAACCTCGTAATGATTTTCGACAATTAGTTCGCCAATAGTCTTCCGAAAATCCCACAGGAATTTCTCACTGGCTTCGGCACTCTGTATAATCCGTCCTGTCAGCACCGGAAGCCAGGGCTTTATGTCGTAGCCACGCCGTTTCAAAAACTCTTCTGGCATGGCCTTTGTCCAGGTCATGTGTCCCGCTTCGTAACTGTCCAGCACCATATATTGCAACCCCTTTTCGCCCATTTGCCCCCCGGTAGCATCTTTATACATGTCCAGATAGGTATCAATGTATTTTCTGACAGCCACTTTGTCGAGCTTATCGACTTCCAGCCCCGTAGCCTCCGGCGAAGCAGGGTGATTTTTCCGACCTGTAATCGAATACCCCAATCGCATCACCACCCAGTCTCCCGTGGGTGCGTTCCAGTTCAACGAACCATCGGCGCTCATTTTGGCGGTTAAATCCACTACATCCTGGGTTGGAATGGCATCGGCACCGGCTTTTATGAGGGAGTGTGTACTTTCCTGCCAGGGAGTGAATCCGGCTTTCTGTTCAAACAAGTCAACACGGTCGGTATTGTATAACACCAGTTCGGCTACGGGAACACCCTGCGGCTTTCCGGGTTCGGCACTACCTCCCATCATCGCGGCAAATGGATTACCTTCAGGCTTTTCGGTTTTAAACGTAAATCGAAAGTATTTGGCTGTTGTTGGCAGGATTCCCATAGTGCTTTGCGGAATTATACTGCCCCGGATAATGACGACATCCCGAAAACTTACCCCGTCGTCGCTCACTCTTAGCATTCGATTGTCAGGCATTCCCCTGAATTCGGCCAGCTCACCCGCAGCCGCCGAACCCACAATGGTAAACGCCTTGATTGTTTGGGGGCTGTCGAACTCATACTGAATCCACATATCCTGCCCAACTTCCATTGGCGGCAGTAGATTGGCATTTGTCAGGTTGCCGTCGGTCAATTCCGGCAGGCTGAATGTACCCCCACTCGATGTGATTTTTGGATTCAGCGACGCCACCGGTTTCTCAGTGGTGGGCAGGCGATAAGCGATTACAGCAGCATCAGCGTAGTAGCTCGACTGTTCGCCAGACGAATTGCTCAACACATCGGGAGCCAGTGCCACATTCTGGAATTTACCCGTTGTTGCCGGCGGCTGGGATAGTTTACCCGAAAACGGCTGTCCGCCCTTAAGTCGTGTTTCAGACCAGACATACTTTTTCATGGCGTCGCTGGCAGGCACCCAGGGTCCACCCGTTACGCTCCAGCCCGGCGAACCGGCAATGGCCATTTCAAGCTGGAGTTTCTGGGCCAGATCGGTGGTGTGCTTGAAGGCATCTTTCCACTCGGGCGTCATGAACACCAGCTTTTTGGGCGTAACGGCAGGGGTAAACAGGCTGGCATCGAAATTTTGAAAGCCACCGATACCTGCACGGTTCATCCACTCCAGGTCTTTGGTGATGCCCTCTTTGGTGATATTGCCGTTCATCCAGTGCCACCACACACGGGGTTTAGCCGCATTGGGCGGCACCTGAAAGCCCTTTTGCAGGGGCGAAGGCTGCGCAAACGCCAGGGCCGGTAGCAGCCAGGCCAGAAAGGTAATTTTCTTCATGATAAATTGGTCGTAGGGATTTAGGCTTTGCTTCATAGGCTTCCCAAAAAGTAGGTAGCAGTTTATTGCTACTTGCTCTTATTGTAGGAAAATACCTAAACTTCAGGCGGGTACTACATTGACTTCACTGCTGGATTATAGAGGTTTATAAATAAATCAGACGAATCAGGGCAAGCCCGATTCGTCTGATTTAGGGTTTATCTACCCTCAATGTACGGCTGGCTATTTGACCCGCAGGGCAGTGGAATCGAACATATTCATCAGCGACCCTTTCAAGTGGTCATTATCCACTTTAGTCAGTTCAACCGGAATTTCTCCGGCCTGTGCCGTATCGAAATAGATCGTCAGTTTATCAGCTGCTTCTTCAATTTTAGTGATCGGCGTAACAGGTCTTGTTCCCGTTGGATCTTTTAGTTCACCCGTAAGCTTTCCGTCTTTACGGATTAGCTCAGTCACCATTTTAGCATCACCTTCGGGTGTACCTACGATTGTAATTTCCCATTTACCCGCAAAAAAGTCAGTTGGTGGAGTTGCTTGAGAAAACCCTTTGACACAGATGCCAAGCAAGAAAATGAACAGAAACAGGCTTACTTTTTTCATTATTGGAATTGGTTTAAACGTGAAATTTTGGATTTGATGGATTACTTACTCCCTTTAAAGGTCATTCCCTGAACGTTTAGCGTAATGGACATGACCTTTTTATCAGAGTTCCGGCCAAATTTGAAAACCGTATTGCTTCCCCCTTTAAACTCATCGGCTTCCGCTCCGGGCATAAGTTCGCTCTCATTGGTTCCGGCTGTCATGAACAGATGGCCTTCTTTGGGGGTAATTTCGATGTATTCGAAAGGTAGGCCGGTCATTTTGTATTTCCCTGCATAGGCGTCCAGATTCTGAGCCGACGAGCCTGCTGAGGCAGCCGGTGGATTCAGGCTTGCACTTGCTGACTGGCTCGTTTGAAATTCCAGATCCATCAGAACGAACAGGGCCTGACCAGCGGGGGCTTTATCATTTTTAAAGACCAGATAAACATCGTGAACACCCGATACACCCGACAATTTTGCCACTACGGGCGGGGGCATGTTGGTTAAGCTAGCTCCTTCGGCTGGTCCAATGAAAGCGGTTTCCCCCATCAGCTTGCCGGTTGGTTCATCCAGTCGGACCTCGATACTGCCACCAGCCGCGTTTAACTGGGATTTAGGTGCCGAAGCCGTAAATTTTATCTGCTCAATGCCCGTCAGGTCAATGTTACTGAACCCGATATTACCCCCTTTCACTGAGGCAATGATAATGGTACCATATTTCATCACGCCATCGGTCTTCTCCGCTTTGGCGGCTGGAACTTTGGCGCTGCGTAGCAGAAGCGTTTTTTCGGCCATAATGGGCGGAACACCCTGACTTCCTTTGTCGGTATAAGCAGCCCGAACCAGATACCGGCCTTCGCCTTTATCATCTTTAGGCGGGTTCATGGTATAGCTTCCCTTAACCGGCAGCGAAGGGGCCGCCTGTTTCTTTTCGGCCAGACTCAGAATGTAGCCAACCATTTCCTGCGCGTCGGTTGGCGACAGTTGGGGGTGGGCACTCATGGCTACCTGACCCCAGGCACCACTACCACCCGAAATCACTTTTTTGGCTAACCGGTCGGCTGCTCCAGCTTCGCCTTTGTATTTAAGAGCGACCTGCTGGTAGGCTGGCCCCACCGATTTTTTCTCGATGCTATGGCAGGCTTTGCAGTCATTGGCCTCAATCAGCGTGAGGCCTTTGCCTACCTGAGCGGTTGCATCGGCACTGCGGTGGCCCTGGGCAATTGCCGCCAGATCGTAGCCTTCGGCCAGATAGTCGATGTTAACGGCCACTTCGCCCTGCTTTATTTTCCCATTCGCCAGACTGCCATCTTCCTTATCCGTTACCTTCACGTCATAAGCATAAGGCTGGCCCGGAAAGAAGAAAGTCTGGTTGCTGTTTTTTGATTCGAAGGTAAGCACGGGCTCTTCATTGCCCGCCATAATCTCCAGCGTCCGGCTGCTGCTGCCTCCTTTGGCGTCACTCACGGTAAGCGTTGCTTTGTATACCCCGGCTTTATCGAAGGTAACGGTTGGGTTTGGCTGGTTGAATCTGCGTGCGGCACCTCCGGCCTTGGGAACTACCGTCCAGACATAGGTTAAGGCATCATTATCAAAGTCTTTGGTACCAACCGACGAAAGGTTGGCTTTGAACGGAATTGACCCGCCTTTTTTGGAGGTAGCTACCTGCACAATGGGCTTGCGGTTACCGCCGTTGTATTCGATACGTACCAACCGGGCGTCGTCGTTCTGCGTAAACCAGCCACTACCGTATTCCAGCATGTACAGATCACCTTCCGGCCCAAACTCCATATCCACCGGATTCGAGAATTTATAGCTGGGCATAACCCGCTCCATAGAGGCATAATTGCCGTTGGCATCCAGCGTAACGGCCATGAGCCAGCCCCGCATCCATTCATAAATCAACAGTTTGCCGTCGTAATAATCCGGAAAAGGACGCCTGGCCTGCGCAAACTGATCTTTGTAATAAACCGGCCCGGCCATTGCCGAACGACCACCCGATCCCAAAAGAGGAAACTCTTTCGATTCAGCATAGGGATACCAGATAAAGGCTTTCTGAGCAGGAGGCAATTCGTTTAGCCCGGTGTTGTTGACCGACTTGTTAATTGGTTTTGCCGGATCGTATAATGGACCGGACTGACTAGTGGCAAAGTCGTATTGATGATACGCTTTGTTATCGCCTACGAAATAAGGCCAACCGTAATTTCCGGCCTTGCGGGCCTGCCCTACTTCATCCTGTCCGGCGGGTCCACGCTCATCTTTAGGTTGAGCCGCATCCGGGCCAATATCGCCCCAGTAGAGGTACCCATTCTTAGGATCTACCGAAATCCGGAATGGGTTCCGGTGCCCCATGGTATAGATTTCAGGGCGGGTGTTCGGTGTGCCTTTAGGGAACAGATTGCCTTCCGGAATTGTATAGCTGCCGTCGGCTTCGGGGTGAATCCGTATTACTTTTCCGCGTAGATCATTTGTATTGGCTGATGTCATCTGGGCATCGAAGGGCGACCGACCGGGGCGCTCATCCGACGGGCTAAAGCCATTGGATTCCTGCGGGTTTATATTGTCGCCGGTAGAGATGAATAGGTTGCCGTGAGAATCGAAGGTCATCGAGCCGCCCGCATGTCCACTGATCTCGCGTTGGGTGGCTACGTCCAGAATAACTTTTTGGGAACTCATCACCAGTTCCTCACCAATAAATTCGTAACGCACCACGCTATTTTTGGCTTCTTTGCCTTCTGGCGAATAATACAGATAAATCCAGTGATTTTGCGCAAAATTGGGATCTTTGGCTATACCCAGCAGACCGCCTTCATCTTCGCCAACTTCCCCTTTCTTATTGGTGACTTTGGTATTCACCGGAATGTGATTGATGACTTTCAGCTTCCCCGTCGAGGGGCTGAAGAGTTTTACATTACCCTTGCGCTCTACAACCAGTACACGACTATCGGGCAAAACAGCCAGTTCCATTGGCTCGTCGAGTTTTTCGGCCAGCACAACTTTTGCGAATCGATTTTCTTCGGGCAGTCGCTTCGTTTTTGCCTTCGCGTAGTCCAGCGGCTTTGGCGAATCGCCACCCATTACATATTGTAAACCGGCTCCCAGATGACGCAAAAACAGCGGTTCCGAGAACGTGGCATCTGTGTGTCCACCCGCCGTGTAGAACGAGCGTCCGCCCTCAAACTCCTGATACCAGGCCATCGGGTGATTATCGCCATTGGTACCTCCCTGATAGGTTTTTTCGTCGATGGTCAGGAGCACGTGCAGGGCCGGACTAATGTTTTTGAAGGAATAAAATTCATCTTCCCGCTCCCAGCGTTCTGGCAGAAAATTCGTTGCCGGATTAGCTTTATCGGCTACGACAAAAGTCCCTTTCTGGACATTGTTCGGCATGGGATGATTAGCAAACCAGGCACCCGCCAAGCGGTTGTACCACGGCCAGTCGTATTCGGTATCCGTAGCGGCATGGATGCCCAGATAGCCTCCACCGGCCTGAATATAGCGTTCAAAGGCATTTTGCTGGGCGGCATTGAGTACATCACCGGTAGTGCTCAAAAAGACAATCGCCCGGTAGCGTTTCAGGTTTTCTTCGGTAAAGCGCCCCGCATTCTCTGTGGTATCGACGGCGAACCCTTTTTCTTTACCCAATTGAGCAATCGCTTTCTGACCCGCGCCAATTGACGCATGCCGAAAGGCAGCTGTTTTACTAAATACAAGAATGCGGGCTGGCTCATTGGCGCCCACATACGACCACAACCCAATGGACACTAGGCCAATGAATGCAGTCCCGACTAGCCAGCGCAGGGAATTTGGTATAAGCTGTACCATTGAGATTCTGTAGACTATTTAGCGAAAAAATTGAATTAAAATTAATAGCGTAAATTTTACGGAATAAAGATAGAACACTTTTATGTAATTCGTAATGCTTACGGAATAGTTTTTTTATCTTTGGTCATGAACTCGGAAGAAGAAGTACTGGAATTTGTCAAAAACGGCCATCAGCAATACCTGCCCCACCTCAGCATCGATCCTGTCATTTTTGGCTACCACAACCAGCAGCTGAAAATTTTACTTCTCAAATGGAAAGGACAGAATGGCTGGGGGCTGCCGGGCGGTTTTATCAAGCGTGAAGAGCCCCTAAGCGAGGCCGCCCATAGAATTTTAGCCGAGCGAACGGGTCTGCAAGACTTATTTCTTCAACAGTTTCACCTTTTTGGAGACTCCCCCTATCGGCTCCGGGAACGGAGTGCCGGGGAGTTTAAAGAAAAATATGGCCTTGACGTTGATGATGATAACTGGCTGTTTGTGCGCACATTGTCCATCGGCTATTTTGCCCTGGTAGATTATTCGAAGGTGAGCGTCAGGACAGACTTTTTCACCGAAGGGTACCAATGGTGGGATGTAAATGAGATTCCTCCGCTTTTATTCGATCATAATGAGGCCGTAGAAAAAGCGTTAGCTACGCTTCGACTTCAGATTTATCACCAGCCGATCGGGTATAGTCTGTTACCAGAAAAATTCACGCTTCCCGAAATACATACGCTGTACGAAACAATTCTGGGCAAAGAGCTGGATCAGCGTAATTTTTCTAAAAAGCTTGTTGCCCTTGGTCTAATCAGGAAGCTGAACGAACAGCGGGCTATTGGTCCCCATAGGTCTCCTTATCTGTATCAGTTTGAGAAAGAAGCCTACGAGGACGCCCTGAAGCATGGGCTAGTTCATACGTATTGAGTCGAGGTATTGAGTCGTTAATTGGTGAAATGGTTACTGGATCACTGCGAACCAGCAATCAAGCCAGTACAGCATAATTTCATCAGTAACCACTTCACCCCTCCACCAACTATTACTGAATAACAAAGCTTTCATTCGGGTTGGCCTGCACCACAAACGCTTTGCTGACGATTTCGTCGCCTGTCTTTAAGATCAAATGGTAAGTGCCCGTGCCTAAGCTCGACACATCAAATTGCTCACTGAGCCCTTTGCCCAAAGCTACATTCTGCGTGTAGACGGCTTGACCATCAGCATCCAGAATAGCCAGCTGGCCTTTTGTTTGCAGGGGTTGAACATACAGTTTGATTTTACGCTCGGGGGTCATTACTACACGGGTCTGAGCGGCTGATGTTTGAGGAGTTGATACGTTAGCGAACGATGCAGCACTGGCTACCAGGCCCAGCATCAGAGTAAGTACTTTTTTCATGGCTTTTTTTAGTAAGTAGTTGTTTGTTTCGTTTTGACGATGCGCCGGGGCGACGATTTGCCGGTTTGCCGTTGCGATGAAACAAAGTTGCTACAAATGGTATAAGCCTGAAAATCAAAGGCGATGAGTGCCAATAAAAGCTGGACGACTGCTGTTTTTAGAGGGCTAAACCCGTTATCAACTGGTTCAGAATTCATCCTGTACGGTCAGAGCATGACCGTCGTTACTGGCCCATGAGCGTACTTAATTTAGCCTCCAGATTTTTCCCCCGCAGATTTTTGGCAATAATTCTGCCGTCTTTATCCAGCAGAAAACTATTGGGTATGGCCGTAACCGTGTACAGAGCCGCCGTGGCACCCGAATAGCCATCCAGCTCTGAGACGTTCTCCCAGGTGTACCCATCTTTTTTGATGGCATTCGCCCAACGGCCTTTCTCCGTGTCGATCGACACACTTAAAATAGCAAATCCTTTGTCTTTGTATTTTGAGTAAAGTCGCACTAACGTCGGGCTCTCTTGTCGGCATGGGCCGCACCAGGAAGCCCAAAAGTCAACAAGGGTATATTTACCCCGATACTTTTTCAGGTCGACGGTATGGCTGGCAGTATCCTTTGCGGTAAATTCCGGGGCAATGGCGCCCAACGCAATGCGTTTGGTGGCATTTACTTTGTTGACAAGCTGCCGCGTCAATTCAGTATTGGGATATTTTTTCTGAAAAATAGCCACCATCTGGTCCATCAGCTTGATGTCATTATCCGAATGCCAGCGCATGCTGTGATGAACCGCAGCCAGCGAGTTGATAAAGAAGGGTTGTTCGACCCAGGTGGCCAGCTCGGCTTTATAATTCTCGGATGCTTTCTCGTGTTCGACGTTCCAGTACTCGATTCGAGCCTTATCACCGCTTTTTACGGCTACTGCCGATGAATCATACGTGCGCTTGAGGTATTTGTCAAACACATTTTTACGATTTCGCTCATAGTCGATCAGGTATTGCGTATCCTGAGAACCAGTGCACACGATGTCATCCCTTTTGACCTGCAAATTGATAACATCACCCGGTTTTGCCAGTACCTGTACCAGGGCCGAATCGGCAACGCTGATCGAATAAATGAGCGGTTCTTTAAGCGGTATCGCAAATTGGAATGCCCCTTTAGCATTCGTAACTACTTCCTGCACTTTCCTATCCTTCCGGGTTTCGTAATTCATGAGGGTTAACTGCACCGGTTTTCCAGCAAATTTGGTCGGTAGTAAACCCTGCACCGTAGCCGATTGGGAGAAGGCAATAGTAGTCCAGAAACTAAACATCAACAGGAAAAATCGCATGGAGTCGTTGTTGAATGATCGTCGATCAGTAGAGAAGCTGCTAAGTAGACATCGACCTTTTCACATTAGTTCAATGTGAGTTCGCTTGCTTTCATTAGTTGCCAGAAGCAGTTGCTTTGGCGCCCGAAGGGAGTTTCTGGGGTGTGGTGGTTGGACCCAGGATTGTTATTCGTCCGTTTTGCACCTGCATTCGATCAATACACACAACGCGTTCATCGCCGGTTTTGGCGGTTCTGGCATGGTAGACGCAGAACATTTCTTTGCCGTCTGGCGAGTACGTAACGCTGTTGTGCCCTGTGCCCGTTACCGAGCCACCCTGATCCGTATTTTTCTGTAATACCGGATTGTTAGCCGCTTTTTTATACGGACCCAATGGCGACGTGGCCGTGGCATACCCGATGGCATAATACCGACCGGCGAAATTATTGGCCGAATACATCATGTAATAGGTATTGTCTTTTTTGAACGTCACCGAACCCTCCGTCCAGCGACGGTTCACTTCGCGGGCTGTAACCGACCGGCTTTCCCATTCGGCCTGTTTGTCGTTCAGCCGAACGGGTGGGCGCAGTAATAAAACCGGTTCGCCGATGACGCCGGAGAAATCGGGTTTTAGTTCGACACCATATACCCAGCTTTCCTCAATTTCCTTGAACCAGCCTTTTTTCCGGGCCAAATCAGCTACTTCGCTGTCGACGGAGTGTTTATAGCAGCAACGCGAATAATATAAATAGGCTTTGCCATTGGTATCAAAAAACACATTGGCATCAATAATTGGATAGCCCGGATCAAAAACTGGTTTGTTGGACAGGTCGATAAACGGGCCGGTAGGTTTGTCGGAAACGGCTACACCGATACGGAAATTTTCCATCTCCTTCGTCGGGTTCACGTTCCATTGCGCACTATAAAACAGGTAAAATTTCCCCTTCACTTCATACACCTCCGGTGCCCAATAGGCTCCACCAAAACTAGCTTTCGGGTCGTTCCAGGCATTTTTGTTATCGTGAAAATAGACCTGTCCTTCTGCCTTCCAGTTCACCATATCTTTAGACGAGTAGGCCGAAAATCCTTTATTTGCTCCTCCACCAGTGCCATACATATAATACATCCCCTTCGTGTGCAAAACGTAAGGGTCACCAAACTGGACAGCTAAGGGATTGGAAAACGTAGCTTTTGTCGTGGCTATACTTTGTGTCGTTTGCGCCATAGACTGGCGCCAGAACAGCAGGATAAAAACGAAAAGAAATTGCAGCGATTTTTTCATTCTATAATAAGCAAATACATGTCAAAAGTTAACCTTGACGTTGAGGTTCTGTGCAGGAAGCAGTCGTTAGTCTGAGCTAAATTACCGAATGCATCGACTGGTTAGGCTGGTGGGCGGTATTCACTCATCAGCTATTTTCATCTATTCATCGGGTTGATTTCGATCTTCATCCGAATTCTTTTTCAGGTGTAGAAGCGGGGGTTGATCTTTGTCAGGTCAAAAGCAACCTCATGAAAACGAAAGCTCTACTTATCGCCATTTGTTTACTCACCCTCTCTTTACATTCACCCGTTCGGGCGCAGTTCCCCACAATGGGCGGTTCTGCGCAACCGAAAGCCCTTCCCGGCACTGCCGGTGACCAGAGCCCCAAAGGAACGGCAAAAATCACCGGTTCGGTGCTTGATTCAACCCAGTCGAATGCGAACCCGGCCAAAGCTGTTGAATTTGCCAGTATCGCCCTTTATAATACAGCAACAGGTAAGGCCATCGACGGTACCGTAGCAGATGAAAAAGGCAAGTTCACCCTCACAAAGTTAGTCGCCGGAAACTACCGTATCCTGGTTAGCTTCGTTGGGTTTCGCAACAAAACAATTGATAACCTGACGCTGGCCAACGGGCAAAGCCTGGACCTGGGAACGATTAAACTGGCATCCAGCATAAAAACGCTGGAAGAAGTAACTGTGGTGGGACAGGCCGCCATGATCGAAGAAAAAGTTGACCGGCTGGTGTACAACGCCGAAAAAGACATTACCGCCAAAGGCGGTGACGCAACCGACATTCTGCGCAAAGTGCCGCTGCTTACGGTAGACCTTGACGGAAACGTTTCGCTCCGGGGCAGCTCCAATATCCGGGTGTTGATCAACAACAAACCGTCGACTATTGTGGCCAGCAGCGTTGCCGATGCCCTGAAGCAAATTCCAGCCGATCAGATCAAAACGGTGGAAGTGATCACGAGCCCCTCCGCCAAATATGATGCCGAAGGATCGGGGGGTATTATCAACATCATTACCAAAAAGAACAGCCTTCAGGGATTGAATCTCAATGTCGATTCGGGGGTGGGTAACCGGGGGTCGCTGCTCTCGCTTAATGGCAATTACCGCAAAGGTAAAGCGGGCTTCACCGTTGGGGGCTTCGGACGGGCGATGTATAACACCATTACTAAAACCAACCTCGACCAGACCAGTCAGGTGAACGGCATAACGACACTGACCCGCCAAGCCGGTGATGGACATAGTTCGGGCCTGTTCGGACAGTATAACCTGGGTTTCGATTATGATCTGGCCAAGAACCAGAGCCTGACAGCCGGAGTGCGCTATGGTGTGCGGAACATGCTCAGCCAGCAGGATCTGGTTACTCAGTTGTTTACCAACGGCACGCCCGGTTTAACGGCCTATAGAAACGTAGATGCAAAGAACCTGTCGGGTACGGTAGATGCGAATATTGATTACCTGCACACGTTTAAGCCCCAGCAGGAATGGAGCATCTCGACTCTTTACAGCCGCAATGATTTGACCAACAACTTCGATGCCGATTTGTTGAATGGCGCCAACGAGCTAACGGGTCGTCAGCGCAATCTGAATAAAAACGTGAACCAGGAGTTCACGCTGCAAACCGATTACCAGACGCCGATCAAGAAAAATCAACTGCTTGAATTTGGCGCCAAAGGCATCATTCGGCAGGTCAACAGCAACTATCAGTATCAACTGGCGGGCCCATCGGGCGCGTTCACTACGGAAGCGAACGGCACATTAGGCGAACTGCTCTACCATCAGAATATTGCCGCCGGTTACAGTTCCTATACCTATACGACCAAAAACCGCTACACCTTTAAAGGTGGTTTACGGTACGAACACACGTTCATTGATGCCAGCACCCGCGAGGGAGGCACCCTTGGGATTGGCGATTATGGTGTGCTGGTTCCGAGTGTAAACGCGTCGAAGACGGTTAAAGGAACCACCTTCAAACTGGGCTTCAACCGCCGGATTCAGCGGCCGGGTCTTCAGCAGCTGAACCCCAACTTCAATGCGGCAAACCCCCAAAACATTACCGTCGGTAATCCAACCCTACGCCCGGAATTGACCAATAACTTTGAGCTGGGGCTGAGCAAAACCATCAAGAAAACATTCATCAACGCGACCTTCTTTGGCCGCGTAACCAACAACGCCATTACCCAGATCAGCCAGCCTTCCGATACACTACCGGGCGCTATCGTGACCATCTACCAGAACATCGGTCGTCAGCATACCTATGGAACGAACATCTTCGCCAATGTGGCCGCAACCTCCAAAATCAGCATTGGCCTTTTCCTGAACACGTTCTATACTACGCTGACAGGACAGGCTATTGGCACAGATGGCGTATCGGCAACCTTGACCAATTCGGGGATAAACCTTAGTGGAGGAACATTTGCATCGGCCCAGTTCAGAAATGGCTGGGGTGCCCAGGCCTTCGGTTTCATGCAGGGTTCGTCGGTACAGTTGCAGGGACGGCAGGGTGGATTCGGTTTCTACACGGTAGGTGTGAAGAAAGAATTTGCAAACAAAAAAGCCAGTTTAGGATTAGCTGCGGAGAACTTCCTCAGCAACCGTTACCACATTCATACCGTTCTGAATTCGGCGCAGTTCAGCCAGGTAAACGATGCGTATCTTTACAACCGGGGTGTACGCCTGACGTTTACCGTAAAAATTGGCAAAATGACGATGGATGCCCCTCGCAAGAAAGCCAAATCGGTAAATAATGACGACGTGAAGAGTGATGGAAATGGCCAAACCCAATCGGGCGGTACACCTGCCGGTGGTGGCACACCCCGCTAACGTAAACCTGTAAGGTTTTTAGAAACCATACAGGTTTAATGAGTCTAATACCTAATCTATTCTTTATTTTTAAGCTAAAAAACCCCATGAAAACCAACACCTTTCTGGCCGCTGCAATGGCCATCGTCCTCAGCATCAGCGCTTCTGCCCAAACGGTCGACGAAATCGTCGACAAACATATTGCCGCTCTGGGCGGTATGGATAAGATAGCCGCGGTAAAAACGGTCTATGCCGAACGTTCACTTTCTGTACAGGGTATGGAAATACCCAGCAAATCAACGATTTTAGTTGGCAAAGCAATGCGTTCCGAATCGTCGGTCATGGGTAATTCCATGATTCAGGTGGTGGATGGAACAACGGGCTGGATGATCCGTCCGGCCATGATGGGCGGAACAGGTGACCCCGAAGATATGCCTGCCGATCAGATCAAACAGCAACTCGGCCAGCTCGACCCATTTGGCCCACTGGTCAATTATAAAGACAAAGGCAACAAAGTCGAACTGGTAGGAAAAGAAAAAGTGGATGGTAAGGATGCTTACCACCTGAAAGTGACCACCAAAGACGGGCAAACGGTAGAGGACTTTCTGGATGCCAACACCTATCTGATCAGCAAAGTCAGTATGATGGTGAACGGCCAGCCGGGCGAAATCAGCTTTTCCAATTATAAAGACGTGGACGGTGTCAAGTTCCCCAATACGATGGAAATGGCCTCTCCACAGGCAGGCAATATTACGTTTACTACCGAAAAAGTCACGGTGAATGGTAAGGTTGACGAAGCTATTTTTAAGAAACCAGCCAAGTAAGCTTTTGTATATGAGCAGAACGTAACGACGTACCTGTTGCGCTTATTTGTCAGTAACCAGCACGTAGCGATGGGCCATTCTAAGGCCCATCGCTTATTTTTTTGCCAATGGTTTTACGGCTACTTCCTTAAAGAAAACCACATCATGGTCGCCATGATTCTGCAAGCCAATGTAGCCTTCATTCGGCCGTAGCCCATGATAGGGTTCGAAGTCAAATTTACGGGGAGGCACCGGGTCGCCCTCCCGGAAATCGGTCACCTTTATGCCGTTCACAAAAATGGTCGTACGCGGACCATCCAGTGTAATATCCATCGTATTCCACTGCGGGCCCGGTTTACCGGGTTTTGCCAGTGGTTTGGTTAGGGAATAAAGGGTGCCCGTAACGTGGTATTCATCTTCGTTGGAGGTTTCGGGTCGGTTGTCAATTTGTACTTCATAGCCGTAGTGAACCGGCATCCATTCTTCGCGGGGTTCGAGGGGTATGCGAATGTACACCCCCGAATTGCTGTTTTCTTTTTCCATCTTATAAACCACACGAATGGTACAGTTGCTGAACTTCTCTTTTGTCCAGTACAGCAACCCCATGCCGCCATGTCCGCGAATCATGCCTTTCTCAACGGACATGCTTCCCTTCCCGACATGCTTCCAGCCAGCCAGACTAACACCGTTGAAGAGTTGGCGCCAGCCGTTTTCCTGTGTATTTTTTTTGGTTTGCCTACCAGATGATACGCCTGAAATGGGAAGCGCTACCAACGTGGCAGTGCCAGTTGGCAACAAATGGCATAGACCTGCCAGTACATAGGCAACGATTACTTTTTTCATGATGTAAGGGTAGGCTAATAACTCGGTTACTGAAGGCATGTAAACTACAAAAATACCGTGTGATCTGCCAATATATTCCCGCTGTTGATTCTGAATTTCACCTGACTAGACATACCTAAATAGGCCATACAACACAAATGAGCGACATAATAGCGTTTCCGTTTGAGCGATTTAGACTACTTCTGTAGTCACTGTTTGATGCGTATGTTGACCTACTACGTGGGCGAAAATACAGCTAAACTCTTATCCATTTCACTAATCCATCATGTAGTTATCTTTTATTTATAAATCAAGCCATACAGTAAATAAAGAATTAATCATATATATTATTTAATAACTTGCGTATACGAATATTACTCTTTTTTTATCCCATGACTTCTACTTCAACTACAATCATGCACTCGTCTGACGAAGATTTACCTCCTATTGTCGATTCATCGAAAGCATCCAGAATTACATTTCAAAAAGTTTGTCCGTGCTGTGAGCGTTCGTTTGCTCTTGATCGGGTTCCCCGATCCTTCCTGCTGAAGTATGTGCTTTTTTTCATTCCGACCCGCGTGTATCACTGCTATAGTTGCCATCATACATTCACACGAATTGGTTGAACCTTGCGGTGCGCAAGGCTCGTCAATCTGATTATCAACTACTATTTATTTCTGAGTTGGTACGTTTTTCGTTTACCAACTAACAGCCCAAACGTGGTATCAGGCAGACTGACACTGCGTTTCAATTCATGCTCCTTGCCCCCTCGCCTATCGTCAAAACGATAAAAAATAATTTATACCGGCTATATACACACCGGTATGCAAGGTAAATAGTATCAATCACGTTTTATACGTACAACCAGTCAAACAGTTACTGTAAGGCAATTATCAGTTGTTAGCTACATGCGCAAACCCATGAGGCAGGGCTAAAATTGATCGTTTCATAAAGAGGACAATTGCTGAATTGGGAGTCTGTCTCAGGATACTTTCGTACATTGCCGTGTATTTGATCGCAAGAGCAGTGCATTTCGTACTTTTTTCAGGTACAAAATCCCCATTACTGCCCGTACGGTAGGATTACTGCTGGCGGGCTTACACTCCGGTAGTACGACCGCCTAGTTGTAATATTCCTTTTTTTTACCCGGAACGTATCCGGCCATTGTCAGAAGAAAAAATTTCTGACTTTTTTTTCGCATAACCTGATCTGATAAAAAGCTCCTGTGCCGTGTTGGCGAACCCGGCAGATTGACGCTAATTACCTGACAATTAAATTACCTTTATTCATGAGCAAACAAGCCTATATCCCCAAAGTAGCTGACTGGGTGCGCGTACACGGATTTAATGACATTAAAGCCAATATCGAAGGGTTTCAAACACCCATCACGTATGGCCGTCAGCAAGACAGCGAACAGTTTACGCCTGATGTAACAGGAAAACAATTCGACCAGGAATCCTACTTTGAGGTGATATTAAAAAGCTCAGGGGCCGAAGCAAACCACCTGCTGTCAAAACTCAAACTACTGAGCCAGCTAGCCGCCGTAAAAGGAGGAAAACTGTACCTGATGTCGCCCAGAGGGCATCGCTCCTACGCTAAAGAAGTACTTGCCGAGAGCAATATCGTTGCTGAAGTTATCAACTTACCATAAATTAGGATATGCCGTTCGTTAGCGCCTTTGTTTAGGCAGTAACGATACGGCCGGAAGCTATGTTGGCAAGATACAAACCCGTTTTGTTTGAACACTTTACCCGACTTGTGGTAGTTATTCCTATAGTCTGTCTTGCCAATATATGCCTCTTTTTGTCATCGTCCGTCATGGACAATCGCAGTGGAATGCCGAAAATCGCTTTACGGGTTCTACCGATACACCTTTAACCGACCTCGGCCGACACGAAGCCCGCGAGGCCGGTGTTTTGCTTAAAGCCAACCAACCACCAAACTTTGGCATTGGGTTTACGTCGGTTCTTCAGCGGGCAATTGAAACGATGTCGATCATTCTGGACGAAATTGGCCAGCCTGATTTACCACTTGAACAAAGTGCGGCCCTCAATGAACGCATGTATGGCGACTTGCAGGGGATGAACAAGCACGAAGCTGAAGTACGATTTGGGGCTGAGCAGGTTTTCCGCTGGCGTCGCAGCTATTCCGATCAGCCCCCCAATGGTGAGAGTTTAGCCGATACTCACGCTCGGGTAATCCCCTATTTCAACACCGAAATTCTTCCTCATCTGCAAGCCGGTCAACCTGTACTGGTAGTTGCGCACGGCAATAGCCTGCGGGCGTTGCTGATGGAACTGGAACACATAAGCCCCGAAGACATCGAAAAAATTGAGCTGGCAACGGGCACCCCGCGCCAGTACGACTATGATCCCGCAACGGGATCGTTTCGTCTGTTACCCGTTTAACATGCGAATTCTTTCTTGATCGCTCCTGTTAAAACAGACTCTAAGAATCAACAAATTGTAAGCGTATGAAAGCCGTTGTGTTAAGCAATTGGGGTGGCGTTGAGAACTTCGCCGTTCAGGAGGTACCCAAACCAACCATCCAGCCTGACGAAGTACTGGTTCACGTGAAAGCCTTTGGCGTAAATCCCGCCGATTTTAAAACGCGTTCGGGCGTTGCTCCCTACTCGAAGGCGTATACGCACCCTATTATTTTGGGGTGGGATATGGCCGGAGAGGTTGTAGAAGTGGGTTCGGGGGTAACCACATTTACTGTGGGCGATGCGGTTTATGGCATGGTCAACTTTCCTAAACCCGGCCAGGCCTATGCCCAGTATGTAGCCGCGCCAGCCGCTCATCTAGCCCTGAAACCCGCAAAATTATCCTTCGAGGAAGCCTCAGCCGCTCCCCTGGCCGTGCTGACAGCCTGGCAGGCATTAACCGAGCACGGTCAATTGAAATCAGGCGAAAAGGTATTGGTTCAGGCCGCATCGGGCGGAGTGGGCCATTTGGGCGTGCAACTTGCCAAGGCGTTGGGTGCCTATGTGATTGGCACGGCATCGGGCAAAAATGAAGAGTTCGTTCGATCACTGGGTGCCGACGAATTTATAGATTACACAAAAACCAGCATTGAGGAATCGGTGAGCGAGGTCGACCTCGTTTTTGATACCGCCGGAGCCGATACCATCTTCGCATCTGCCAACGTCCTGAAACCAGCCGGACGACTGATTTCCATTGCCTACGGAGACATGGACAAAGTGCTGGCCGTTCGCCCGGATATTCATGCCGAACGAATCCTGGTGCATACCAGTGGCGATGATCTGCGAACGATCAATGAGTTTATCGACGAGGGTAAACTAAAAATTTCGGTAAGCGAGGTCTTGCCCGCCAATCAGATTGCCGACGTGCACCAGAAGCTGGAAAGCCGCCGAACAACGGGAAAGATCGTATTGACATTCTGATGCACGGAACGCAGATTTTTATGATTGTTAAGATTCGGACTGATTTTTCAATCATAACCGATCTTAATAATGAGGTTATTTGAGCTTTTGTTTCCGAGCGTGTTTTTGTCATCCCGACGATAGGAGGGATCTTCGGAGAAGGCGGAGTTTTCTATTCCCCGAAGATCCCTCCTATCGTCGGGATGACAAAAACACGCTCGGAAACAAAAGCCTAAACAACCTCAATCTAAACAATCATAAAAATCTGCGTTCCATATCCTCTTTACGTTTTCCGCTTCTTCTTCCGGGCCGATGGAAACAGAACGTTGTTTAAAATAAGCCGGTAACCGGGCGAATGCGGGTGTAGATTCAGGTCGGTTGGGTTACGGAAACCGCCCCCACCGCGTAATCCTTCCGGGTCGTGCCCGCCGTAAAATGTCCATTGCCCCTTGCCCGATTCGCCGTAAATATACCGGTCGGAGGATTTGCCCTCACCCATCACCAACGAACTTGGCTTAACGGCCGTTTTTCGGAAAGCCGTCGTCTGCCCGAAGAACTCCTTGATAATGGATTCGTGGTTTTGCGTAAGCATGGACGGAATAACATCCCACTTGGCCGAGAAGTTGAACAACTCAAAAAAACCGCTCGGCTGGTCAAAACCGCGCCCCCCGGCCGAATTAATATCCGAGAACGTAGAGAACCCCCGATACCCGTTATCGCCTTCGAGGGTGAAGTTGCCGAAGGCAAATGTTTTGCTGAAATCCAGTTTCGACTGTGCATCGGGGTCAACATCGTCGCCGTCGTAGCTGCTGCCCACAATATCGACGCCCTCGGCAGCCAGCGCAATGTCGAGCGTTTCGGCAGCCGAACACATGGCGAAAAGATAGCCCCCGCCTGCACAAAACGCCTTGATTCCTTTAGCTACAGCGAGCTTCATCTGCGATACTTTCGAATAGCCGTATTTGCGGGCAATATCTTCTTGCACTTTAATGTCGGTCAATGACTGCCGATGCATGTTTCGACCATACTGACCTGTGAAATCTTCGTGGTGCAGGTGCAGCCAATCGTATTTGGGCAGATCGCCTTTCAGCACTTCTTCGTCGTAAACAACCTCGTAGGGAATTTCGGCGTAGGTAAGCACCAGTAACACCGCGTCGGTATTTTCAAACTCGGCCGGGCTTACCTTGATGGGGGAATAAACGATGATTTTGGCCGCCTTCTGGAGCGTTACCACATTCATGTTCACATCAGGATCAGACAGTTGCTGTTTAATGGATGCGGCTCTGGCGTCGGAAATAACCTCGACAGAAACGCCCCGTATACGGCATTCGTTTTCAATCGACGCGATTTGCTTGATCATAAAACTACCGCCCCGGTAATTCAATAACCAGTCGACATCCAAATCATCTTTGAGCGCCTTATAGGCAATGCCATAGGCTTTGAGGTGATTCGCCTGCTGGTTATCCATCGGGATCAGGATCGAATTAGCCCAACCCGGAACGGCCCGACCAATAATTACCAGCAATAACAGAAAAGACAGTTGCTGTTTCATAGAGTGCCTTATTTTTGACCTAACGTTGCTAACCCACTACCAAACAAGAGTAAGTTTGTGATGTCTGGGCCAATCTTCAGATTGGTCTTATACTTTTTACGATTCACGGCCAATCCGGAGATTGGCCCATGCATAAAATAACCGACAATGGTCTGGAATTTCCCTAAAATCACTCGTTACGGCGCTACTCTATTCGTACTATCACTACTGGTTATGTCCTGCAACCGTCGTCCCTTACCCAGCCAGTCTTCTTTGGTCGAAACGGGTGTATTGCAAACACTGGCCAACGCCAGAAAACAGACAATCAGTCAACTGGCGTATGTTCTAAAGTTCGACATTCCGGCGCAGAAAAACCAGCCTATTCTATCTACCGAAACAATTTCGTTTAACTGGGCGGCTCCCCGACCGGCGCAACCCACACTGGAACTCGACTTCAAAGAAGAACGTGCTCATTTGCAGACGGTTTCGGTCAATGGAACCAATATACCCATTGCTTATGAGAGCGAACATTTGTTAATTTCTACTGCATTTCTCAAGTCGGGAGCCAATACAGTTTCGATTCAATTTACGGCGGGCAATCTGTCGCTCAACCGCAACGATGAATACCTGTATACCCTGCTCGTTCCCGACCGCACGCGCACGGTTTTCCCCTGCTTCGACCAGCCCGATTTAAAGGCTACATTTCAGGTTTCACTAACCATTCCGGCCAGTTGGCAGGCCATGACGAATGCACCCCTGCGCGACTCGACCCTTTCGGGGGATCGTAAAACGATGAACTTCCTGCCTTCTGACCGAATCCCCACCTATTTGTTCTCGTTCGTAGCCGGGAAGTTCACACCCGTAACGCGCACACCAACCGGGCGCTCCATGACGCTCCTGCACCGCGAAACGGACTCCACCAAGTTACGTCTGAGCACCGATCTGCTTTTTTCGCTCCACGCCGATGCCCTTCGGTTTCTGGAAGAATTCACCCAGATTCCGTATCCGTTTCAAAAGTTCGATTTTGTCGCCATACCCGACTTTCAGTATGGGGGCATGGAGCATGTGGGCGCTATCGACTACCGCTCGTCGGCATTGTTTTTAGACAATGGTGCCACCCGCGACCAACGGCTCTCACGCGCTCATGTTATTGCCCACGAAACGGCACACATGTGGTTTGGCGATCTGGTTACGATGCGCTGGTTCGATGATGTTTGGCTGAAAGAAGTTTTCGCCAATTTCATTGCCGACAAAATCATGGAAGTATCATCGGCTGATGCCAATTATGACCTACAGTTTGTGGTCGATCATTTCCCGGCTGCTTACGCTGTTGACCGTACTGAAGGCGCTAATCCAATTGGTCAGCCGTTGGCTAATTTGCAGGAAGCCGGGTCACTTTACGGCGGGATTATTTACCACAAAGCCCCGATCATGATGCGGCAGCTGGAGCGGCTCATGGGCAAAACGGCTCTGCGCGATGGTTTACGCGAATACCTCAAAAAATATGCGTTCAGTAACGCCACCTGGGCTGAGTTGATTGCCATTCTGGATGCCCGAACACCCGCCAACCTGACGGCTTGGAACCATGTCTGGGTGAATGAAACAGGCCGACCAAAATTTACATATCAGCTTGACGGTAAGGGGGGCAAAATCAAGCAGTTTATTATTACGCAGCAGGGCGAAGATGGGTCAAATCGGCTATGGCCGCAGCACTTTGACATAACGCTGGTCTATGCCGATCATACAGAGGAACTGGACGTAAATATGAATCAGGCACAGGTTACGCTAACGGAATCAATTGGTAAACCTACCCCACAGTATATGATCTTTAATTCCTCGGGGCAGGGCTACGGTGTATTTCCAATCGACTCTGTATCGGTTCTGCAACTGGAACGGATCAAAAATCCAGTAGCCCGAGCATCGATTTACATTAATCTATACGAAAATATGGTGGCGGGTCAGAGCATTTCTCCTGCCAGCCTGGTTACTGGCTACCGAAGTCTCCTCGGAAAAGAACCCGAAGAACTTAACCTCCGGTTGCTAACCAGTCAACTATCAGACATTGTCTGGACATTAACCAAACCCGAAGCCCGCCCGGCCCTGGCGACTGCTGTAGAAGAGGATGCCTGGCGGGCGATGGAGCAGGAAACCGCTTCCGGAAAGAAGAAACTACTGTTTCGGCTTTACCAAAACATTGCCCTCAGCCAGACTGCCCGCGACCGGCTTTACACGATCTGGAACGATCAAAAAGCCCCCGCCGGTGTGACGCTCACCGAAGACGATTATACGGCGCTGGCCCTCGCGCTGGCGGTTAGAGACTACCCGGCCGAAGGCATTCTGACGAAACAACTGGCGCGTATCAAAAACCCGGATCGCCGGAAACGGCTGGAGTTTATGATGCCTGCGCTGTCATCGAGTGTAATGGAACGGGATGCTTTCTTTGCCTCGCTGGCCAGCGACACCAACCGCGAACATGAGGCCTGGGTAACGGCGGCACTGGGGTATTTACACCATCCCCTGCGGACCGAGACATCGGCAAAATATCTACCCAAAAGTCTTGATTTACTGGAAGAGATTCAGCGCACGGGCGATATTTTCTTCCCCGAATCGTGGTTGCGGGCAACACTATCAACTTACCAGACGCCCGAAACTGCGCAACTGGTTCGCAAATTCCTGGCCGACCGGCCAACCTACAATGCCCGCTTACGCGCCAAGCTTTTACAAGCCGCCGATGGTCCATTTCGAGCCAGTAAACTACTGTATTAGTCATGGCACCCGATGAGTCGTTTCCTGCCATAAGTCCAGAAATGGCCCGCGAACGCTTTCTCGTAAAAAACGAGTCGTGGCCTGAGCGCTTTAAGGATAATTTCAATCAGTTCATTGTTGCTCCGCTGGAATATAGCGGGCCGGTTATCAAGCTGCCGCTCCCTCCTTCCCGAACCGGCAATCACGTCCTGATTCTGGTTACGGCCGGACAGGTTGAGCTGACGGTTGGCCATCTGGCCTATACGCTGTCGGCTCAGAAACTGGTCATTGTACCTGCCCTGCAAATTTTCACGTTAAATACGATTCGGGAAGATGCAACGGGATTTCTGTGCTTTTTCAGCCCCACCTTATTGCTTAACGCCGGGCAGGGCGCTGATTTTGATTTTCTGAAACTGACGGGCAATCCACTAGTTTCGCTGTCGGTTCAGCAAACAGCGTTCATAAATACCCTGTTCGACCGGCTGACAATCGAATATACAGAAAACGGCTCGATTAAAACAGACCTTATTCGCCCTTACCTACTGGCCTTACTAGCCGAAATAAATCGGGCGTATGTGGGAACAATGGAGGCAAAAACAGACGCAGGTGACCGTCTTGTACAGGGATTCATGGACTTGCTCACGACACAGGTTCGGGTTAACCGATCAGTTAGTCAGTATGCAGAGCAGTTGAACGTTAGCCCAAACCACTTAAACAAGGTAATTAAAGGCAGAACGGGCAAATCGCCCTCGGTATGGATTGACGAACGCGTTGTGCTGGAAGCAAAAGTGTTACTGTTTCAATCAGGCATGAGCATTGCCCAAATAGCCAATCAAATGGGGTTCGACGATCAGTCAGGTTTCGGCAAGCTGTTTCGGAAATATGCAAAAATGAGCCCAGGCGATTTTAGAGTGAGGACTACCACAAGCAAAATGATTGATTTTGACCAATCTTAGCCGATTTGCGCCTACTTCGCAGTAGCCTGACAAACTGAACTTTGCAAACGTTTATTCGCCTGGCTATTTGTCGTCTTATGGTTTACCCGATTCTCTTAGTTATTCATAATGCCTTTCGCTGGCTTGTATTGAGCAGTTTACTAGCCACACTTGGCAGTAGTTATTCGGGCTGGTTATGGCCACGCAGTTATCGTCCCTTCGATCAAACCATCCGTATTGTTGCTACATCTATTGTGCATACGCAGCTATTGATCGGCTTTTACCTCTATTTCATTAGCCCACTCATTCGTTATTACTGGCGTTTTAAACCTGATGCCAGTCAATCGCCGGAGTTTCGTTTTTTCAGTATCATTCATATTAACCTTATGTTTACGGCTGTTATTGTCGTCACTATTGGTTCCAGTCTGGCAAAACGGAAGGCCACTGCGCAGGGAAAATTCAGGACAACAGCTATTTATTTCACCATCGGCCTTGTATTGATTCTAATAGCCGTACCCTGGCCCTTTTCACCACTGGCCTCGCGGGGCTGGTTTCGTGCTTTTTAACGGGATATAGATCTTTATATAACATACTTCTTTACTATGAATTTTTTCACGTCTCTTAAAACCAGATTGCGCGTTATCGGCTTTGCCGAAGGGGTTTCATATCTGTTGCTACTTTTTATTGCCGTTCCGTTAAAACGAATGGGCGGGCACCCGGAAGCGGTGCAAATTCTCGGACCTATTCACGGATTATTATTTCTGCTGTATGTGTTGGTTGTCATTCAGGGAAAAATCGAGTATGGCTGGACTATAGGTAAAATGGCCCTGGCCTTACTTGCGTCCATTATACCGGGTGGGACTTTCTACGCCGACCATAAGTTCTTTCGCCACCTACCGGCTACTCCTGAGCAGGTTTAAAAGTCTGGTTGTCAACTTCACATAATGCAAAAAGCCGGACAATATGCCCGGCTTCTAACACTAAATAAATTAGTTATTACTTGATTGCTTCCAGGGCTGCGGCTGCTTCGGCTGCGGCAATGGCGGCACTATTTTTCTCAGCGTATTCGTCACGTTGCGTTTCAAAGTGCGCGAAAATTTCGGTAACAGAATCGACGTTCTCCGCGATTTTCCCATGCATCGTACCCAGATTTTGTTCCAGATACGAGTCGTTCAGCCCATTCATGTTGTCTACTTCAATTTTGCCGATTTTTTCGATGATAGCCCGTTGGCTGTTTTGAAGGTCTTCCAGTTCACGAACGATCTTATTCATCAACTCAAATTTCTGTAACTTATCCATGATCTCTTTTTTATAGTGTTAAGTACTATAGAAACACAGTATACACTAAATGGTTTGATACTATTTTCAGGAATAAACGCCAAGTTGCTGATTTTAAGCACGATTAGATAGATTTTATCTACCTTGAGCGATTCAATCAACCACCATGTCCACTACACCTACCCGCTCATTTACGATCATTTTTGCGCTCATTACACTGCTCGAAATGATTGGCGATACCCTGCACATTCGCTGGCTGCACTATGGCAGTAAACCGCTGATTATGGCGTTGCTTTTTCTGTATGTCTGGCAGCACTATCGTTTGGCGGGCTCTCCCCATATAATTCGCTGGCTGATGATTGGTATGGTTTTCGCCTTGCTGGGCGACGTCTTTCTGATGATTCGGGAAGTAGATTTGTTCGCATTGGGTCTGGGCTCGTTTCTGATAATGCAGCTATGTTACTGTCGTGCCTTCTGGCTGCTTATTTATCGGGCAAAGCAACCGCTTCGTGTTCAGACGCTGTGGAAAACATCCGTCCCATTTCTGATTTACGACCTTGCGTTCCTGATTTTACTTTACCCGGTTTTTGTCAATAATCCATCCCTGACACCCTTATGGTGGCCGGTAGTGATCTACGTCTTTTGCCTGAGTACGATGGGCCTGCTGGCTACTCAGGTTGACAGATTTCAGCTACATGACCTACTGAATCGAGGATCGCTTGTAGTAGGGGCCCTGCTTTTTATACTGTCCGATTCGGCCATAGCCATTGATAAATTTCTGCACCCTATACCCGGCGCTACCTGGGTGGTTATGACCACCTACGCAGCTGCGCAGTATCTTATTGTTGTTGGTTTAGTGCAGCAAACCTCACCTGCCTGATTCGTTCTAATCTTGGTGAATCAAGCACGTTTCAGTAACTTCCATCCTAATCAGGTACTCGAAACCATTTTAAAATGGCGTTGATTGTTGACGGAATCTATGAATACAGGTCTATCTCCTGAAATAACTGTACTGTTGATGGGCTGCTTGGTGGACCTATCGACTGATAAACAAACGCAGATCAACCAATATATCCAGCAACAACTCATTGACTGGAAGCGCCTTGACACGCTGGCCGATCGTCACCGGCTCAAACCTTTCCTGTACCGTACCCTCCTGAAAATTCCCAACGCTCCTACTGCCTTCGTCGAGTCGCTCAAACAGGACTGCCGGATAACCGCTACCGATAACCTCCTGAAACTGCAACACTATAAGGAAGTCAGTGCTCTGCTAACCGAACACGCAATTGAGCATATACCATTAAAGGGTGTTTATCTGGCAGAACACGCCTACCCGGACAGCAGCCTTCGAATTAGTGGCGATATTGACCTGTTGGTTGGCAAAGACGATGTTTTCAGAACGATACGTCTTTTACAGAATCATGCCTATCATTTATCAAAGAAGCAGGATCTGCACTGGCAACAGGGTGAACAAACGATTCTTTCCGATTTGTATGAAGTTAGTTTGTTCAAACCCTTTTTCAACGACAGCCATTTCGACATTGACCTGCACTGGAAAATCATGGGTTTCAACCAGCACTATGCCCTGTTTGACCTGCCCTATGTTCGTTCGCAGCCCGAGTTTTCGACCGAGTTGATGATCGTATTGCTGGTAACGCATCACGGCGTTAATAATGTCTGGCAGCAAATTTACTACATAAATGATTTGTACTTTTCCCTGAAGGGCAAAGACATCAACTGGAACTGGCTGTTGCAGGAACTTGGCCGATACGGTTTTGAGGATGTCTTTCTGGCGGGGCTATATTGGTGCGTGCAAATCTGGAATCTTTCGTTACCTGCCACTGTGCAGACATTAATAGGCTCATCAAAAATTCATTCGATTGCCGAAGACTACGCCCAAAGTTGGGAAAGCGATAAAGCGAACGAGTTCAGCGATTTGATCCTGTTACAGCTCACCCGTCTGGCGAAAGCTCAAACAAAACCGGGCAGGCGACTTAAAACGTATGGTACTTTTCTGAGTAGCCGTGTATTTCGCTACAGTCTGTTCAGGGTAGGTCCGCGCCTGATTTATCTACCTAAAGAAGTTGGTTTCCTAACCATATTTATACGAGCAACGCAGTCTTTATTTCGTTTTTTACCTGCGCGTTCTACCAATTGACGACCAGACGATAGTATCCTTCACTGCAACGTTGAAACTTTATCCGGCAACGCGGCTAACTACGAGACAGTTAGCCGCGTTTTTTTATGGTTTACAAAATCAAGTGGTTTGGCGGTACCGTCGTTCAAAACTGAGTTACCCTTTTTAAATTTTATTATTTAGTCTATCGATAACAATTGTCATTAGTTAGTAAGTAATTATAAAACAGTAAGTTATAAAATTCATTTTTATAATATAACAAGTTAACATATACCGGTAAATATATATTATTTTATATGAAAATTTCTTTCTCATACATTTATACGAATCAAAAGATCAACATATTAAACACAAATTAACTTTCTTTTAATGATTATAGACATAAAGGATATAACGAATCCTCTATGATTTTCTTTTCAATCACTTACTTCAACAGTTATGACTCAAATTTCTACTTCCTTTCGCAGGAGAGCTTTGTCGTATGCTCTGATCTGGATTACTCTTCACCTTCTTTCATCGTTTGCCAGCACCGTTTCGGCACAGGTGAGCAGCGCAGCATGTAACTCCTTTACGGCCGTTACAAATCCCGGATTTAGCAGCCTCTCTGTTACATCAAGTCAGGTTCCGGTGTTTGGTGGCGATGAATTTTCGTCGAAAGGGAACCTAATTGATGATGATGCCGGGTTTACAACAGCGGCCACGTTTTCGTTTGCTATTGGTGGATCAGCCTGGCTATCCGTTCAAGACCTGAATGCTACAGGGGCAAATGTTTATCCGGCGGGTAGTTTTGCTGGCTTCATTGTTAATGACAACTCATTATTAAACACAGTCGGCACCGTAACGATCTCTACGTATCTGGGCACTAGCACTACCCCAGTTGATACAAAGACAAGCAGTTCGTTACTATCCAATGGTTTATTGAGTGGCAAATCGAGAATTGGCTTCTACAGTGCCGGTGCTTTTGATCGGATTCGTATCGATTTTTCGGGACTGGTTGCCGGGAGTTTAAGCGTATATGCACCCATTGTTGAGAAGTTTTGCAATACCTCGCCCACTCTTAGCTGCAATACCCCGACGTCCTTAACAGCGCCCGGCCATTCTGTATTCATCAATCCAGATCGAACAGGTATTAGTGGTGTTGCCTGTGTTGCCTGTGGCATCGTTAATTCAGATAATGCGATTGACAACAATAGCGCCAACTCAGCCAGCATTGTGCTGACGGGCGGCCTGGCCGTCACCGGATCAATAGCCGTAAAAAACAGGTTCGTGACTTACCCGGCCAATACATTTGCGGGTTTCGATATAGTCAGACCCACATTGGCGAATATAGGCGTATTTGATGGGCTCACGGTGTCTACATACATAACAGGAAATCCCAATCCTGTCCAAACGTTTAGCGGCACTGACCTTATCTCGGCAAATGGCACAATTCTGTCTGGCTCTGGCAGACGAACCGTCGGGTTTTTAGCCTCGCAGCCGTTCGACGAAGTAAGATTGACTGTTAGTCAGCTAGCCGGTGTGACCTTAGGAACAACCTCAGTCTACGGGGTTATTGCCACTTCGTTTTGCAGTGCACCCAGCCTCGACTGTGCCGATAATACACTACCCAAAAATACCCTCATTCCGCTAACAAACCCTACACACCCTGTTTATGTGGATGGCAAGAATACGAGTATTTTGGGCGCAGCGTGCGTTGGTTGCTCAATCAATAATTCGGAGAACATTGTTGATAACAATTCAGCCAACTTCGCCACAGTTGTATTGACTGCGGGTGTGTCGACCAGCGCAACAGTTGCCGTGGCCAATGCTCTCCAGACATATCCCATCAATAGTTTTGCCGGATTCGATATTCAGATAAATACGCTGGTATCGGCAGCGGTGTTAAGCAGGGCCACCATTTCGCTGTATAATAATGGCGCACTGGTTCAGACCGGAACAGGAAACGCCTTTATTGTGGGCGCGACAACCGATCTGCTGACGGGCCGTAGTCGTCAGATTGTCGGGATTGTCGCAAAAGCCGCGTATGACGAAGTTAAGCTTACCATACCCAGCTTTGTAGGGCTTGATCTGGGAACGATCAATATTTACAGTGCTATCTTCGAAAAAACCTGCACAGCAACAATTGTTTGTAATACGGCCTATAATCTAAGCAGTCCGTCATTCCCAGTTGTCATTGATGGCGATCGTACCGGCGTTACGGGAGCGGTAAATGTAGCCACAACCATTCAGGACCCCTGGAATGTGGTATCGGCCAGCACAACAGACTTTGCCAGAATCACCAATCTGGCCGCAGTCGCTACAAATGCCTCCATTGCCGTAGTCGACCCGATCAGCACCTATCCTACAGGTACCTTTGCGGGTTTTGCCCTCAGGAAAGTAAGCGGCCTGGTTACGGCCGATTTATTCTCAAAACTGACAGTAACTACGTATCTGGACGGTGAAGCGCAGGAATCAAGAACAGCAGGTAGTTTGCTTGATCTGTCAATTGTCCTGTTTGGTACAACGACTGATTTCTTGAATGCAGGGTTCGTCACGACAAAGCCCTTCGACGAAATTCAATTAACGGTTGCTCCTCTGGTAGGCCTGGGGGTACTGAGCGGCAACCTCGATGTATATGGTGCCTTTGTTGACACCCGTACGTCAACAGGTGGCGGTTTGGTTTGTGCACTGAACACGAACCCTGACGTTAATGTGACGAACAAAAATGTTCCCGTTAGCGGAAATGTCAAAACCAACGACCTGGTGCCTGTCGGAACAACCTATGGCCCAGCACCGACATCGACTACCCAGCCAGCAGGTTCCTCGCCATCGTTAACGGTCAATGCCGATGGCACATACACGTTTGTCAGTTCAACGCCCGGCCAGTATGTCTATGCGATTCCTGTTTGCGGGTCGGGTCTCTCAGGAACGAGCTGCGCTACCCAAACGCTGACAATTACGGTACTCGACCCAACGGTCAATACCAACAAACCGGTTGCCAATCCTGATGTTGCGACAACAACGGGCAGTCCAACCAATGCTACGGCGATTACGATCAATGTGAGAGTCAACGATGGACCGGGCAATCCGGGGGGTACATTGGGTACGCCCACCATTGCTACCGGACCCGCTCACGGCACGGCCAGCATTGTGAATGGCAACCTGGTTTATACCCCTACGGCGGGTTACTACGGCGCCGATCTGGTCACCTATCAGGTGTGCGAAACGCCCGGTACTAACCTGTGTGCTACGGCTACGGTCACCATTACAGTAAATGCACCGGATAGCCCCAATACCACCGTGGCCGCAGACGATTACGTAAGTACCTACCAAAGTTTGACCGTTACGGGGAATGTAAAAACCAATGACAGCGATCCCGAGGGTAATACACAAACGGTTACGGCTCAAACCACAACGGTTCCTGGAAAAGGTACGCTGGCATTGACAAGCGATGGCAAGTTCATCTTTACACCAGTGGCCGGTGCTACAGGACCTGTTGACTTCACCTATACCACCTGCGATAATGGCAGCCCTTCAGTTTGTGCCAACGGTACACTGCATGTGCTTGTCAACCCATTCAACCCCAACCCGGACTTTGCCGTCACGAACAAAACGGTTCCGGTAACGGGTAGTGTTAAAACGAATGATGTGATACCTGTGGGAGCAACCTATGGCCCGGCACCTTCACCAGCCAGTCAGCCCGCCAGTTCCTCACCAACGCTGACCGTTAATACCGATGGCACATATACCTTCAGCAGCACAACCCCGGGGGTATACGTATATAATGTGCCTGTATGTGCACCAGCGCCACCCACCTATTGCACAACACAGACGCTGACGATTACGGTACTCGACCCGGCGGTGACCAACAACCCACCCGTAGCGAACCCTGATTTCGTTACCACCACCGGTAATCCAACCAGTGCCACGGCGATTACGATCAATGTGAGAGCCAACGATGGGCCGGGCAATCCGGGGGGTACATTGGGTACGCCCACCATTGCTACCGGACCCGCTCACGGCACAGCCAGCATTGTGAACGGTAACCTGGTTTATACCCCTACGGCGGGTTACTACGGCACCGACCTGGTCACCTATCAGGTATGCGAAACGCCCGGCACTAACTTGTGTGCTACGGCTACGGTCACCATTACGGTTAAGGCACCTGGCCTACCGGCTACCGTGAGTATTAACGATGATTATGTGTCAACTTCGGGTGGTACACCTGCTACGGGGAACGTGCTTACAAACGATCTGGGCAATACCCTCACCGTATCCAATGCAGGAACAACAACTACCTCGTCGGGCACGCTGGTTATAACGGCAACGGGCAGCTTCACCTTTACACCGGCACCGGGTGTAACAGGCCCCGCTACGTTCACCTATACTGCCTGCGACAACAGTACGCCTTCGGTTTGCGGCAGTGCTACGCTGCATGTGCTGGTTGGGCTGTCCAGACCAGATTTGACGCCAATTATCAGATTACCGCTTACAAACTTCACCGCATCGGGACCAAATTCATCCCGCCAGTTTACAGTGGAGTTAACAGAAGTGAATGGCCAGTCTACATCAAGTGGAAATATCGTCTTCACTATCGGAGTTCCTCTTGGCTATACCCTCACCTTCGATAATACGCTCACAAGTATCAATGTATCAGGCGGATTTAATAATCCTGTCGTCGTCGATAATACAAAATGGACTCCTACAGCGTCAAATAGCCGACAAATAACGCTGATTATTGCCGCTGGACAATTTATTTCCGCAAATGGGGTTGCAACAATTGGTTTTACTGCTACTCGGGCAGGAGCAAACACGGGTAATCTCTCTAATATAACGACAAACATTAGTGTTGACAATACAGGAACGTATGATACGAATCCGTTAAATAATGTTTACGCTTTAAGTGTCAATTCACTTTAAACAATATGTTGGTGCTAATACTATTTTATTAGTATTTTAGCACCAACATATTTTCAATTATTGTTTTTGTTTAACAAAAAATCAAAGTTATGAACAGAAAACTTTTACTAGTATCCCTAATAAGTATAGGCGGCTGGTACACCTGCTATGCACAAGACCCTTCGGTTGGTGGTTTTGTCGTCAATCCATCCTCTATAGCAACAGGAGCGAATGGAACTGTTAGTGCTGATTTTGGAAACGGTAGCTCTGCAGATATTCCTCAGGCAAATAATGGTACGTATATAATCAACTTACCTCCTAATATTGGCGTTGTTTCCACGTCTGTTCAACCTAACGCCCCCACCAGTACAACGGCTAATCTTGTAACGACCGTTAGTCCTTACGACCCTGTTAATGGCCAAATCATCAGGGTAATAAGTAGTGCTGGGCCAGTTCCAGGAAATGCTAATTACACGATAACTATAAATGTTCTAGGAGTGCAGCCCACTGGAGGAACACCAGCACCCATTAATATCAACGCCAGTTCAACCCCGGCACTAGGCAGCAATGTAACGGGCAACGATATTGCCACATCGAGCATCACAGTTACAGGTCCGCTACCCGTTGCGCTTGTTTCTTTTACTGCCAGAGCACAGCAGAATCATACGGTAGATCTGGCCTGGACAACATCGCTGGAAACTAATAACAAAAGTTTTCTGGTTGAACGAAGCAAGGATTTAAGTGGCTTCGAGGTGGTTGGCGAAGTGAGTGAAGTGGCGCCTATGAGCAATGCATTGAAGAACTATCATTTGGTGGATCAGACACCGTATTCCGGCACAAGTTACTATCGCCTGACGCAAACGGATTTGAGCGGCAAAGCAACGATTTATCCCGTTGTATCGGTAGTTCTGCGTGACGAATCCTATGGGGTCTACCCTAATCCAGTCGTACGCGATGGCCGCTTTTCGCTTCGCCTGGATGAGCCTGAAACCGCTACCCTGGGATTTTTTGGCGCTGATGGACGCGCCTTGCCACTCCAGAAAACCGGTGTTCAGTCGGGTAACCTGCTACTCAAAACAACGGCTAACCTTTCGGCTGGTGTTTACGTACTCACCGTGCAGGAACGGGGACAGACCCGCCAGCACCGCATCGTTGTCGAGTAACTCGCCCCCTTTACGGATTCATCTCATTCCAAAAACTTATCGTCAGTCATGACCACAACAAACATACATCCATTGGTTCGCTTACCTAAAAAAGCCTATAAAACGCCCCGGCTCAAGGCCCTGGGCAGCGTCAAAAAACTTACGCTTAAAAGTGGCTCGGCTGTCGATGGCTTTGGCACATTTGCATAAACCTAAATTCGTTTGGTTATAGTAGCTTGTGAGCTTGATTCGCACTTATCTTGGCGGATCAAGCTCTTTTTGTTAACTTCAGTCTGATTTAGTCGGTCTACTTATGTCTATTACACTCAATACGCGCATCCAGATGGTATCCAATCAATCCTCCTCCGTTCTCGGCGACGAAACCATTCTGCTCAATTATGAACTGGGAAATTATTATGAATTGAATGAGGTAGGCGGGTTTATCTGGTCACTGCTTCAGGAGAGAAAAAGTATGCTGGCTCATGAAATTCTGGACTGTTTGCTCGATGAATTTGATGTAGAGCCATCAGTCGGCAAGGACGAGTTGATGCTATTCCTTGATAATCTATCGCGTGAAAAGCTTATCGAAACCAGTGTCTAGCCTATCGAAGTTCCTGTCTTTGAGTGGGTCCAGGCAGTGGCTGCTGGTCAGGAGCTTTGTGGTGCTGAGTACATACAAATGCCTGCTGCTAGTATTCCCCTTCAGGAAGTTTCTGCCAGCAGAACAAACACTTGTCGCTTCCCGAAAACCGCTTTCCGAACAATCGCTTTCCCAGACCATCTGGGCGATTCAGGTACTAAGCAACCGGCTGCCATTAGGCTTTACGTGCCTGGTACAAGCCCTGAGCGCCAAATGGCTGCTGAACAATCACCCGGATGTACGCGTGTGTATTGGCGTTCATAAAAGTGTAGATCAGGGATTTTCTGCACACGCCTGGGTTGTTTACAAAGACCAAATCATTCTGGGGGAACAGCCTGGCCAACAGTTTCAACCCATATTAGACTGGCATTGAGTAGGTTTCAGTGCATGACGACTGACATTTATCCGATGATCCAAGCGACCTTAACTCACCTTTTGCAGTGAGCCCAGCCAGAGGGCAAGATAGATGATCCGACTCAGCAGCCAGTTATAACGGGTTTTCCGGGTTACCGGCAGTTTGGAATCAAACACAACGGCCACAATTTTAGTAAATACCTGCCGGTCAACAACGCCCCAGATAGGATGAGCCCCCGAAGCGAACTGCTCAACTGTAGCCGTGTATAGCTGCCGGGCCGATACATTCCCATACTCCACAAAGTTGGCCTTCGTAGAGCGCGTTACAATTTCAGGAGGCAATATTGTTGTGAGTCCATTCCGGATCAGGCCCCGCCCCCGCCCCTTGTCGAAGCAAATTTCCAGCGGTGTCGACAGGCCCAGTTCAACCACATATTTATCGAAAAAGGGAAAGGAATAGGGATGGCCGTAATGCGCCCCGATGTGATTCAACTGTTCATTACAAATTACGTTGGTCGTGTTCAGAATTTGCTTTACCGGAACCACCCGCCCTTCGCTCAGGGCGGTTGTCATTGGTTCAGTAGATAGCTGCGGACTGGGAAAAACACGCTGCTTGAAATCTGGCGAGAAGGCATGATCAAGCTGTGCCCGATGCGTTAGTTTAGCGGTAAGCCGCTTGGAAAAATAAACGAGAATACCAGCCGTAGACAGACCGAAGAGTTGTTTTTGTCGACGCAGCATAGCGAGGAAGCTACCCGTTGACTGCTCGTTGAGCCGTTTTTTCAAATTGGTACCCAGAACCGTCAGGGCATATGCCTCAAACTGACGTTCATTGGTCAGACGGGGCGGATTGGTCATAAAATCTGGCGGGTATCGATGATCGATATATTGATGGCAGGCAACTTGCAGCCTGGCCCAGTCTTCGGTATCCAGCAACTCGTCCAGAAAGTCAAAGCCGGTTGCGATGACACTATCACCGTCATGCCCGGTTAGCAGAGTGTCGCAGCCAAGTTGCCGGGCTTCCTCCGAAACACCTATGTGAAAACTCGATGGTATTACAAAATGATCGGGCCGATCGAACAGGGAATTTATAGCGAGTACCGACTTCAGCACATCAGCATTAGGGCGTATGGTGTGGTGTCGTGGCTGCCATTTGTTGATAAACGCCCGTACATACGTCGACTCATCGGTAGAGGCCAGCCCTGTATCGATGTTAAATGTATGAAGGTCGGTCCTTTGTTGCTGCTTTAACAGAAACTGGGCTACAGCGCTCACAGATGATGAATCCAGCCCACCACTTAAATGAGCTCCAACCTGTTTTTTACCCAAGATCCGATGGTCGATCGCCTTTGTGAATGATTCCCGAAAGGCCGAAGCGTATTCGTCAGGATGGCGCAGGCTGCTGTATTTTTGATAATCTATCTGCCAGTACGGCCGCACCGTCAGCCCCTGTGCATCGACCTGAACAGAATGACCGGGCAAGACACTGTATATTGACTCATAGAATGTCTCGGCACTGTACGGCACGTAGGTTGTTGTCCAGGTCAGGTATTCCCGGAACTTGTGCTCATTGGGCCTGACAACAACTTCATGCAACGCCAAAAGTGCCTTTATTTCGGACGCAAAGGCAAAAAAACGACCCGACTGATACACATAATAGAGCGGCTTAACGCCCAGCGCATCCCGCCCGCAAACAAGCGTATGGCTGTTCGTATCCCAGATCGCTACTGCAAAATCGGCGTTCAGGTCCGTAAATGAAGCGGGGCCACTTTGGGCAAAATTCGTCGTAAAGGGTTGATCAGTTGTGTGAGCAAACAAATCGGCATCAGCAACAGCATAGGTCGACGTTGTGAGATTTGCTTCCTGCTTATTGTCAAATGCCAACAGAATACCGTTCTCAATCGGTTGAGCCGTTACCGTTCCCCGGTGCGACAGCAATCCGATCATATTATCTTCATCTGCCACGCGTACAGTCTGCCCGTCAAATCGTATTATTCCCGCAATTCCGCCCATACTATCAAAACTAGCTCAGTAATTTATTTCTTCGGAAGCCATCAGATCCCTATAACTAACGGATAAAAGCCAAGTTGGCGTTTGTACTGTTACTCATGTGTGATTAATTCTTAACATTGGAAAATTCGCTCCTGACGCTATTTTTACGACACGAAAACTTGACACATATGAAATCCAGATCTACTCAACGCAACACGGCTCCATCGCCCCGAAAGACCTATCAAACACCAGCCCTTAAAAATTTGGGTAGTGTCAAAAAACTCACGCTAAAAAGCGGCTCGGCCACCGATGGCTTTGGCACATTTGGATAAGACATCATAGCATTTTCGTTGGACAGGATTACAGAATTTCTCAGTTCATATCTTTTTAAATCGGCAATCCTGTCCGAAAAAATGTAAACTTGTTGTCTTTCTACGTAGATAAATAATGCAACGAGGCAATCACATACATAGTACGCTGGCCTTACTGATTTTACTCGTTATTGCGGGTGGATGTCAACCCAATACTGACCCCGCGCCTGATGATACGGCCTACTTTCCACTGCAAACCGGCGACTACTGGATTTATCAGGTTACGCAGGAAAACTATTCGCTCACCGGTGGTGCAACAACAACTGCTTATCAGGTTCAGGAAAAAATTGGCAGTTCATTTACAAGGAGCGGTCAGGTGTTTTTTCAGGTAGAAGAATCCACACGTACGTCGGAGAAGGGTAATTGGCAAATCAATGCCATTCGGACGGTTTTCAAAAGTCTTTCGGAAGTGGTGAGTCAGGAGAATAACGTACCCACAAGAAGTCTGGTTTTTCCCATTTCGACCAATACCTCGTGGAATAGTAATACATACAACGCGTTACCCGATTCCTTGCCACTTCGGTATGAGAATATAAGCCGTCCCTTTGCCGTCAATAAGCTGGCGTTCGACCATGCGGTTTCGGTGGTTGGCCCATCCGACTCTACCCTGATCGGGCTAACGAAATACCAGCGGGTATATGCTCTGAGTGTTGGATTAGTGTATCGGGAGAATACGGCTCTGGCCTATTGCCAATCGACACCTGACTGCATTGGCAAAGGTGTTATCGCATCAGGGAGCCGCCAGAAATGGGCTTTACTATCTAGTAATAGGCTGCCTTAGTGTTGTCTACTACTTAAAGATTTAATTGACTGGACTATAAAAACATGAACCTATTTTCATTTAATTATTTAATATTCAAAGGGTTTTAACCACAGAGGCACAAAGTACACAGAGGTCTAATGGGGTACTTTTTACCCCATTAGACCTCTGTGTACTTTGTGCCTCTGTGGTTAAAACCCTTTGAATATTAAATAATTAAATGACGGATTGAATTAACTTGATTGCAGCCTGTAAGCGGCAATTATCTACGTTTTCTTAACGCTGCCAGACAACTTTGCCGGTGTGTACTTCGGTGCGGCCATCCTTGTAGGTCAACCGTAGTGAATACGGATAAAGCCCCGGCGCTGTGCCCTGCCAGAGAAAGGAGTTCTTGCCCGTCGATAACGAAAAACTATCGGCGTAAACCGGTACCCCCGACTGGTTATAAATCATCAATTCTGACGCTGTAGGCAACTCTTTCACGTTCAGCGTTAGCTCAAACTTTACGTACGTAGTAGCAGGGTTCGGATAAGCCAGCAGTGTGACCGCTTCATCTTTTGCAACAACATTAAAATCGAGGGTATAGGGCGGCTGCGTACGATTCCCGGCGGCATCTTTTCCAAAAACAATAAGCTGATAACTGCCCCCTTCATTCAGCGATAAGTTGGCACTTACCTGAAGCTGGTTGGCCGAAACCGCCGAAACCGAAAACAAACCGGACGACAGCTTTTGGGGCGAACAGGTTTCACATGTTTTTAGAAACACATCAACGGCACTGGTGTCTTTTGGCGAAAGAGGATTTTCGTCCAACAAGTAAATATCGACGCGGGGGGCTATACTCACCACCGCCTTGTTCTCCCGGATTTTGCCATCCATAAATACATTGATCTCCGGGCTAACCCGATCCGGCAATGCGTTCAGCGGGTAGCTGGTGCTACTTTGCGCCTGTGTCCAATCAATCGTCAGGCTGGCCGTATTGTTCGTTTTACTCAACTCGACCAGTTGATTATCGGGATCAATAATCACCTCAATTTTTTGCAATCGCTCGTCTTTAGCCAGCGTGTAGACTAACGTGTCGCGGTATCGAAACGAACTAAACTGACGTATACTGGCGGTTGAAACCGCGTTGATCGTCTTTTTCAATGATACCAAAATCGTTTGCCCCGAAACATATTTGCCAATGTTAGCCAATGGAACAACCACCCGGATCGAATCGCTGCTTTTAAGCGAACTCCCGGCAATGCTGGATTGAATGTACATGCCCGATGGCTCAGCGGCAAAGTCGGGGTTGGGCAGCGGATAAAGGCTCACAGCAGGATCGCCCTGCAACAGCATTTGCAACATAACCGAAACATCATAGGGATCAGCGCCTTCCTTTTCAAGGTCGCGGTTGAGCTGTTGCTGAACTTTTCCGAACGGCATACCCAGGGTCTCTGCATCGGCATACAGGTCGGTATATAGTTTCGTCAAATAACGGGTGGTGGGTTGCTGAAAACTCCAGTAGGTGTGGGCCAGAACAAGCCCCGCGCCTTTGTTTGGTGCCAGAAGCCAGTCTGTCGACAGGGTTTTGAAGTTGGAGAAGATCTCCCCTACGCCACAACCGTTAAAAATCATAAGCGGATATTGCTGGTTACGAAAGCCATTTTCCGGGGGCGAGGCAAAGCCGAAGTTCATATCCGTAACAGACGGACCGGCATGACCAAAAAACGTGATCAGGCTTAGCCCGCCATTAACGAGGGGCGTAATATTTATTGGTTCAACCTCATTGGTCGTACTTTTGCTGAACGCACTGATTTGCCCCCCCAACAGGCCGTTGCTATAAATAGTGCCAATACCGCTCAAAGCTTCGCGCAGCCCTGCGGCTTCTGCGGCTGTTTTCCCTCCGCTGATGTGAACAATATGCTTTCGCCACAGTCCATTGGGTGTTGCGCTTTCGAGCTGTTTTACTTTGTCCAGATAAGCCAGCACCTGCTCGTTGGTTGTCGCATTGATTCGTCCTGTCGGAATAGCGGGTGTATTGGCTGAATAGCCTGCCAGTCCGGACGTCAATAAAATATCGGAACCAGGATAGCCAACCGTTGGCACAAGATCGTCGGTAGCGGTTTTAGTCGTATACGGATAACTGTTTGCCCGCCCAATGAGCAACAGGTTTTTCACAGCCGTATTGGCAAGCAGATAATCAGCAAAACGGCGGAGCGCCAGCGGGCTTTTCTCGCCATAGTTGAACTGATCAAATAACGAATCGGACTCAACAATAAGGGGCGTGTAAGTTCCCCCGGCAGCAGACGCCCGATAGGCTGCGTATCCTGCCGCCGACTGCCGAAGCGATGCATGGGTAATAAGGACGTAATCTGTTGTTTTTGCCACTGGCGACCCTAAGCTGACCGCCTGAATGGCAAGCGGTTTAGCAGTCGCATTGGTAAGTAAGATGTTTCGATTCTCTGCGGCTTCGCTAACCACGATCTGGGTTTGTGTTCCGGCTGTTTGAGTTACCAGAAAGCGGCAATTTGCCTTGTCGGTGATATCATAAGCATAGGACGCAGCCGGCACATTTGCCACGACCATCAGCGCCATGGGTCGGGCACTGGCTGGCAAGTGAAACACCTTGGTACTCTGCCCGCTCATGTCCAGCACCTGTGGGTAGGTGACCTTTACGTAAGTTACGGAAAAGTTGTTGGTGTAGCCATTCTTTACCGTTTTGAACCGCAGGGTTACTTGCTCGTTTTGAATTGTTTCGGGCTTTATCGTCGTCTGAAAGGTTTGACTGGCGAAGCCCGCACAGGATAAAGTAGAGAGTGCCGAATTTGTTGTTGCATCGGCCTGTACCTGAATTTGGTGAAACGAATTATCCCGGCCATTCACCATGCCCTGCAGTGTAACGGGCCAGTTTGTCGATACACGTCCCGGCAATTTCAATTGAACGACACCCACCGAATCGGCGGTAAGCGTGTGTCCTGACCAGCCTTCGCCGGGTTCAAAATAACTCTGCTGCAAGACGGGTTCCAACCCCTTCAAATTGTTGAACGTGTACTCACTGGTGAACGCCTGAACCAATTCTTCTACATGAAATGGGATGGAAGCTGCCCCTACTGGCGAGGTGTTCAGTTCGGGCATACGCTTGCCCTTCAGCGTGGGGCTACTCGTCAGGAAAAAAGCGGTTTTACTGGAAAAAAGAGTCTGATAAGGATGTAATCGTTGTTGTGGCCGGTAAAGTAAGGAGTCCTGAGCGCCGTCATTACCTTCACCGTAAAACTCAATGTAATCCTGCGTATCGAACACGCCGTCCTGCTGGCCTGTTACCCGGCAGGCAACTTCTTTTCCTCTGAAAAACAGTTGCCAGCTAGCCGGATTCGTTTGAAGAAACGATGCATCAGCTGCCTTGATGTCCGCATAGCCAACTCGATAAATACCTGCCTGATCTACCGTAAATTTGAGATATTTCTGACCCGTCTGTGTCCATTCGTTGCCAAATCGACTTTGTCCGCTTACGACCAGCGAATTGACCAGGAACCAGATAAGGAGTAAACCTTTCTTCATACGGAGATGCCTATACCTGACCGTAATAAGCAGTCAGTATAGCGTTGTTATTTTTTATCAAATATACCAAATAGTACGGGTCGGTCATACATATGCGACCAGTAGTTCGCCAGCCATGAACTGCCCGTGATGGGTGCTACTCGTTTTAACCCTTCTAGGCAGGAAGTAAATTTCATCCCTGGATTCACCCTGCTCTCTAATTCCGCAAGAATCGGGTTTATCACGCCCCGACTTATAGCGACATTTGTATAGGTCAATCAACAGAACCATAATGAACATGAACAGTCCCTACACCTATCAGCAAATTGCCAGGGCTATCGAGCACTTAACGGCTACTTTTCGAGAACAGCCAACGTTGAGCGAACTAGCCGAAAAAGCTAACTTGAGCGAGTTTCATTTTCAGCGACTTTTTACGGAATGGGCGGGTGTTAGTCCAAAGAAATTCGGCCAGTACCTTACGCTCGAACACGCTAAAAGCAGATTACGGACGGGTGCCCCTTTAGCCGATGCTGCTCATGATGCAGGTTTGTCGGGTACGGGTCGGCTGCACGATTTGTTCGTCAGCATTGAGGGTGTTACACCAGGTCAGTTCAAGCTGGCGGGCGCGGGGTTATTGCTTTCTTACGGCGTGTTCAACAGCCCGTTTGGACCGTATGTGCTGGGTGCTCTCAGGGGGAAAATTGCCCTCCTGCACTTTTTGACTGAAGGCGACCAACCCGAAACGATCCTGGCAACAGCCTGGCCAGAGGTTTCCTTACAAAACGATCCAAGTGCCCTACAACCTCTTGCGGACCAGATTTTTGCACAAACTACCGTCGCCGACATGGTTAATACGTCTACCAAACCGCTACCAATTTTACTGCGAGGTTCGGCGTTTCAGCTTAAAGTGTGGGAAGCCCTGTTAAAAATCCCCGAAGGCCGGTTAGTTAGTTACGACCAGATTGCCGATGCTATTGGGCAACCCACAGCGTCGCGGGCCGTTGGAACGGCTATCGGAGCCAATCCAGTTGGTTACCTGATTCCCTGCCATCGGGTTATCAAAAAAACGGGGCTATTTGGCGGCTACCGCTGGGGAGTTGAACGCAAGCAGGCCATGCTCGGTTGGGAAGCCGCCCGAGTCGAATTATGACACAAATAGGTCAAAATATTTATGAAACCAAGTACCCTGAACTGGCCCACTCACCAGCAAGCCCTCTCCGAAACGGGGTTCACATTATTACCACCGCTCCTATCGGCTGACGAATGCCGGGAAATAGCCACCCTGTACGATTCGCCAGACCTGTTCCGCAAAACGATTGTGATGCAAAATCACGGCTACGGCAGTGGCGAATACAAGTATTTCAACTACCCCTTGCCGCCCGTTGTCGATGCGCTTCGGCATGAACTATTCACGCAACTTGCCCCAGTCGCCAATGACTGGAATGAAAAACTCGGCCTTGCGCAGCGATACCCCACCGAGCTTGATGAATGGCTGGCTGTGTGTCACGAAGCTGGACAAACCCGCCCAACGCCCCTGATGCTCAACTACGCAACCGGCGACTGGAACGCGCTTCATCAGGACATGTACGGCGAGTTATATTTCCCTTTTCAGGCTGTTTTGTTTTTAAACCAGCCGGGGCAGGAGTATACCGGAGGTGAGTTTATCATGCTCGAACAACGCCCTCGCATGCAATCAAAAGCAACCGTTTTGCAACCGCAGCAAGGCCAGATACTGCTTTTCACAACCAAGTTTCGGCCAGTTAAAAGTACACGGGGTTATCACCGCGTGGCGATGCGGCACGGTGTCAGCGAAGTCAGGAGTGGCAAACGTTTGAATGTGGGCTTGATCTTTCATGATGCGGCATGATAGCGCATAGTGAGTTAGGGCCCACGCCATTTGCCCGGTTGCGCACATTGGTGAGCCTGATTAAATGTAAGGAAATTACACTGGGAGGTCACCGCCCCAGCAAAATTTACGGGTTACTTACCTGCCGGGCGGGCAAACACATGAAGGCCGAAAATAGAGTCTTCTTTCGAGACGAAACTGAAGCTACTGAACAGGGTTTCCGGCCCTGCGCGGTGTGTTTGCCAACCGCCTACAAGACCTGGAAAACAAGCTAATACGTAGTTTGTCAATATATTTTTTTACACTAAACTTGTTAAAGTATAAACTCAACAGAACTAAGACCATGGTTGCTGAGAAGAAACGTCGTTCATCCACCCGTACTATTCCCTCTGCCCTCATTTATGAAATGTGGGCAGGACAACCCGTGTACTATCGGGGGTACAGGGAGGTGCTGGCGGGAAAAAAAACACTTGAAGAAATTATATCGTGTTCTGATTTACAAGGTGTTTTAGTGGCACTTTTGACTATTTATATAGGCAATCATATCAACCGAAAAAAGTACCTTCTGGCAACAAATGAGATTGGTTTACATCTGGCTGTTGGGGATAATCTGGGCCATGACCTGGTAATTTTTGAGAAAGAAAAAATAGGCAAGCTTAAAGGAAACTATTTTGATGTACCGCCAAAGGTGGTTATCGAGGTAGATATTAAAGCCGACATGACTGACTTTCCTAACAAAGCAGACGAATACATCATGCGTAAATCGCAGAAATTACTCGACTTTGGTGTTGAGAAACTACTCTGGATTATTACAGGCGCACAAAAAGTTTATGTCATCAACAAAAATGACCCAATCTGGTATGTAGTGAACTGGTCAGAAACCATTACCATGCTGGATGACTGCACCCTGAACATCAAACAACTGCTGGACGACGAGGAAATTACGTATTGAGGCCTAGATCACCCTTCTCAATACCGCCACACTCTGCTCCAACTCATCTTCCGAACTCGACGCAAAGCCAAGCCGTGTTCCGTTCAACTGCTGGCCGGGTGGGTTATGAAAAAGCCCATTTGCTAGTGTCAACCCCTCCTGAGCAGCCCGTTGTGCCATTGCTTCCATATTTAGTTTAGGGTCGAAGCGTGCCCAAACGGCCAATCCGCCATCGGGCTTATTGAACTGAACAGCATCCGGCAGTTCGCTGGTTAGCAACGCGCAAAAGTGATCGCGTCGAGCGTGGTACGTACGTAATGTTTTTCGAAAGTGCCGTTTCATGTCGCCGGTTTTGAACAACTGCCCAATGGCAAATTCGAGCATGGGGTCGCCCTGCCGGTCAATGATACGCCGGAGTCGGGCCAGTTCATCAATCAACGCCGTTGGGCCAACCACGTAGCCAACCCGAAAGGCAGGTGCCACCGACTTTGTCAGCGAGCCAACATAGACGACCATACCTTGCCGGTCGGCGCTGGCAAGCGGTAAAATTGGTCGGCTGAGGTAATGAAAATCGTAATCGTAGTCATCTTCCAGTATAGCAAATCCATATTGTTCAGCCAGTTGCAACAGTCGAACCCGTCGGCCGGGCTGGAGTGTTACAGTCGTTGGGTAATGGTGATGGGGCGTAACGAAAACCATTCGTATCGGCTGATTTTCGCAATAAATGGCCAGTTGGTCTATATCGAGACCATGTTCATCAACAGGCACGGATAACACAGTAGCGCCCGTTTTCCGGAAATTCATAGTTGCTCCCGCCCAGGTAGTTTCGCCCGTTACGACGACATCGCCCGGCCGCAGCAGCACCTGACTGGCGAGGTGCAGGCCCATGATACTGCCCCGCGTAATAAGTACATTCTCGGGTGTTGTTTGCAGGCCACGGGTTTCGTTCAGGTAAATGGACAGTTGCTCACGCAGTAAGGGATGCCCTTTTGTATCGCCATAGCCAAAGTGTTTCTGCGGATTTCCCCAGCGAAAATACGAGCGGTAGGCCCGGCTTAACTCGTCCATCGGTGCCAGTCGACTATCTGGAAAACCATCATCTAACCGCAACCCATCCTGATTTGTCAGCACAGGCCGGGCCAGAAAATCAAGGCGCTCAAAGGCGTAGCCCGGCTGTTCAGTTGTGCCCCTATTTCGATCTGAAGCGGCCTGACTATTCTTTACAATCAACCTCTGTGGCTTGACTTCCGGAAAATAATCAGCTACATACGTGCCGCTCCCCGACCGGCTTTCGAGCCACCCCTGGGCAACGCCTTCATCATACGAAGCAACAATTGTTTGCCTGTTTAGATCAAGCAATTCGGCAAGCTGGCGTGTACCGGGCAATCGTTGCCCCGGCGTCAATGTACCCGCCCGGATAAGCTGCCCAAGTTGATTACTTAGCTGAACGAAAACAGGCACAGGCAACGATCTATCCAGATGGATCAAGGTTTTAAAGGGAAGCATAACCGGACTAGTCAGTTTATAGGAACTGGATGATTTACATAGTCCACTAAAGCAAGACATTTGCAGTATAAAAAGCAAATGATTCTATGCAAACCAGCCGCACAACACCCAGCCGTTTAGCAAAACGTGCGCATTACGACGAAGCCACCATTCACCCAATTCTGGACGAAGCTTTGTTCTGTACCGTCAGTTATGTCATTGACGGCCAGCCGATGGCTATTCCAACAGCCTATGTCCGAAAAGGCGACAAGCTTTACATTCATGGGTCGGTGGGCAGTCATTTTATTCGATCTATTGAGCAGGGGAATCCTGTCTGTATTTCGGTTATGCTGACAGACGGGCTGGTGCTGGCAAAATCGGCTTTTCATCATTCGGTCAACTATCGCTCGGTGGTGATTTTCGCAAAGGCCGAAAAAGTAACCGACGAAGCTGAACGAATGGAAGCACTGGCCCTGATAACGGATCATCTTATACCCGGCCGCTGGAACGACCTTCGGCCAACTACCAACAGCGAAATGCGGAAAACAACGGTTCTTGCCTTTTCGCTGGACGAAGCCTCCGCCAAAGTTCGCACAGGTGGGCCAGGTGACGAACCCGAAGATGAAAACCTGCCAACCTGGGCGGGAGTAATTCCAATGCAAACCGTGCGACTGACACCGGTTCCGGCGCAGAATAGCCTGGAAACAGCACTGCCCGATTATTTACAATAGTTCCTAACTATTCAAATCCATTATGTACACGCCCAAAACCTTTCAGGAAACTGACCGCGATACATTATTTCAGTTTATACGGGATAACTCATTTGCGTTACTAATATCCACCGGCAATGATGGCATTCCGGTAGCTACCCACCTTCCTATTGAGCTGCTACCCAGCACCGACGGGCAATTTCACTTGGTTGGGCACCTCGCAAAAGCCAACCCACACTGGAAGTTGTTGACGGGTCAAACGCCCGCCCTGGCTGTATTCTCGGGTGCTCACAGCTACATATCATCCTCCTGGTACGATCACGTTAACGTACCGACCTGGAATTATCTCTCGGTACATGTTACCGGCCGAACCACCCTTTTGACCGACGACCAAACGCTGGACTTCTTGCGAAAACAAGTCGACAAATATGAAGTCCGTTCGGCCTGTCCCGTTTCGGTCGATAGCATGACGGAGGCTTATGTCCGAAAAGAAATGCGGGGTGTTGTCGCCTTCAGTATGACCCTCGACAGTATTCAGGGCACGGCCAAACTCAGCCAGAACCGCGACGATAAAAACTACCGGAACATCATTACCGAGCTGCGTCACACAGGCGATGAAAATGCGGAGAAAATGGCCGCTGAAATGGTATCGAGACGGCCCGCATCTGACAGTGAGCCCGCAGGTGTTGGCCCAATGGGCAAACTGCCTTCATCAGACCAGTAAAGCGAGACCTCGGATGTTGGTTATTTCTCGATGTCAGCAAGTCATGAACATAGCCCGTATAATTCGGGTTGAACCAGCATGGCATCGACTAAAACAGCAATATATACGGCTCTGGGAGCCAATCTGATCATTGCCCTCACCAAGTTTATAGCCGCCAGCGTTACGGGTAGCTCGGCGATGGTTTCGGAAGGTATCCATTCGCTGGTCGATACGCTGAATGAAGTGCTGCTGCTGTTGGGCCTGAAACGTAGCCAGAAACCAGCCGATATGAAACGACCGTTTGGCTACGGTCGCGAGCTTTATTTCTGGTCGTATGTTGTGTCGATCTTAATCTTTGCCGTTGGTGGCGGGGTGTCGTTCTACGAGGGGCTTAGTCATATTAGTAACCCGGAGCCAATAGAAAATCCGCAGTGGAACTACATCGTTTTGGGTATTGCGTTTGTGCTGGATGGCTACTCGTTACTGACGGCCTTACGGGCCTTTAATGCCCAACGGGGTAGCCAGCCATTCTGGTCGGCGGTGAGAGACAGCAAAGACCCGGCTACGTTTGTGGTACTGTTTGAAGATGGCTCTGATGTGCTGGGCCTGATTATTGCCTTTCTCGGCGTGTTTTTAGGGCACCAACTCAATAACCCGTATCTGGATGGAGCCGCGTCCATACTTATTGGCTGCTTACTAACGGCGGTGTCCATTTTACTGGCCCACGAAAGCCGCAGCCTGCTTATGGGCGAAGCCGCCGACCCGGCAATTGTACAACAAACAATAGCCCTGACAGAAGCCGACCCTGTGGTCATAAAGGCCGCTCAAACGCTGACCTTTCAAATGGGGCCAAATGACATTGTGCTTATCCAGCGAATTGTCTTCACGCCCGAATTAACGGATGCAGCTATGATTCAGGGCATTGCGCGTATCCGAAAAACGATTCAAACAGCCGAACCGTCAATCCGGCAAGTGTACATCGAACCGGTCAGTGCTTGATCAGGCAGCGATTTCAAATACACCAGATAATCAGTCAGCGCTTTCCATTGACCTTTCAGATAGAACAGTCACTTCCCTTCTGAAATTATGGTAGAATTACTTATTCTGGAACATGTTGGTGCGTATGCTTTGTCAGAGCGGGCAGTTGTACGACGTCGCCCGATTGCCAGGCATCGGCACCGGGTTGAACGGATGATTCGGGAATATCAAGACGGTTCTTTTTCTTTTCATCCGTAGATAAATCAAACCGCCGATCCCGGTCTTTTTCCAGCTGTTTAGTAAGCTGGCCGTCTTTGGTGAAGCCCATCATTAATGCCGGACTTCCATACGGAAGGGCTAAATCCTGATCGGTATGCCACGTATGCCAGGTTTTGCCATATGTGGTCACGATGGTTTCCATCAGTTCATGTTCGGCAACGTCGGGTAACCCTGGTGCAATGAGGGAACCACTTTTGACTTCGTACCGATGGCTGTGCCAAAGCTTTTTCTCATCGGCGGGCAGTGTTTTAAACAGCTTCTCCGAAACGATATACTCAACGCCCATGATCTTGGCACTGTCGCCATTTCCATCAAAAATAACGCACTGCGTCAGGTCCTCATTGAGTTTGGAACAGTAATGATGAGCTTCCATCTGGCCATTCATGTGGCCATTATAAAAATGAAAGCCGTCGAGGTAAATATCCAGTTTGTTTACTGGTTTCTTTGCCTGTAAAGCCGATGCACCCGCTTCGAGAACCTGGGTTTTAGTGGTTTTTTCCTGACCGGGCGACGTTACATTCGACGGCGTGCTACTACCTCCGCAAGCACTGATAAATAAGCTTATACAAACTGAGATCAAGCTGTTATTCATGACAAGTTCGCCCTGGTTGCCCGTTAGTTGGCTCTTTCTATGCCAGTTTCTCATTTATTTTATAGCCGCATATACCAGTTGCCCTTCAAGTAGTTTCTGCATTTGACGCCAGGTGTTATCCCAGGATTGTTCCTGCAGGAAAGCGTCCAGCGCCGTTCGATCCGAAGTAGATGCATATTGAATCATTTGGCCAAGTGCCTTCTCGATAACCGATGCCGAGTCAGCAATTAACACCTGATCCCAGCCGCCATAGGTTCGCGCCACATCCCGAATAGATGTTGACACGACCGGTAAACCAGCCGCCAGATACTCCGGCGTTTTGGTGGGGCTGATATAGCGGGTGGCCTCGTTAATAGCAAATGGCATCAAAGCCGCATCCCAATTACTGAAGTAAGCGGGCAGTTCATGATAGGATTTCATACCCAGATAATGCAGGTTTGGCCCTTGTGGCAGTGTGGCGGGGTCAATTTTCACAACCGGACCCAGGAGCACAAACTGCCAGTTCGGTAAACGTTCGGCTATATCTTTGAGCAGATCAAGATCAAGTCGTTCATCAATGACACCACTGTAGCCGATACGCAGACCTGTTAAATGCCGTTGATCGACAGGGTCAGGCAATTTCTGGCGAGCAGCCTCAAAATGTTGATAATCGATACAACTTGGAAAGGCAAACACGTGCTCATGCCGTGAACGTTTGGCTTCATAAAGACTGTAGCCACCTGTAAATACCAGATTTGCCTTGGCTAGTAATCGCTTTTCCAGATCGAGCAATTGAGGTGATGCCCCTTTAAACGCCGATAGCTCGTCCATACAATCATACACGGTCAATTGCGGACAAAGGTGATCGGTGAATTGCAGCGCCATTGGTGTATAATACCAACTTACATACTTCTTTATAGACTGTTGTTCAATCAGTTGATTGACTAGCTGGCGCTGCAACCGAATTGTCGTTTCGTGATCGATCCCATGTGGCAGGCGAGGAACCACAACCCGAATAGTATCAGATAATACCTGAACGTCAAGCCCAAGTGTATCCTGCCAGACAGGCTCTTCAACATACCAAACCCGATACTGACGACTGGCTCTACTCAGTAAATGCTGAGGCCGTTGATAAACAAAATTCCAGCGTAAATGGGTGAAGCAAATTACATCTTGACTATCACCCCGTAATTGGCTGGACGGATGGTTTATCGAGTCTACAGAATGGGTTAATGGGTTGAAGGTTGACTTCCTGATTTTGTTGGATGAGTCGGTTTTGTTGTCGGTGATCATAGATGGCTAGCACACGTTATTAGTTAATAAGGCCAGGAGCTTTGTAACTCTTGTTGGATCGTGTAGTAGGCAAACGTGCCACACCGAATATGTCTTTTTTTGTCTCCGCACACAGTGAGGATACGGACCAAATCGAGTCAGGCACTCAGCAATTTATGCATGGATTTCAGGCAGGTCAAATCAAAAGCGTTAACCTGCTAAAAACTAAAACACTGGTAGGACAGGCCTATATAGACACACTAGGCTTAACTGTGCAATAGCACAGATGCCCCGCCCAGGCAACACATAGGTCGGAACTAAACGGCCTGAAAACGGTTTATGTAGCTGAAACAAGTTCAACTTAATAAACTCATTTCAGTCATGGCAGCAGGAACACATGCCGTAGAAGCAACCGATGCGAACTTCAACGATCTCATAAATTCTGACAAACCCGTTTTAGTAGATTTCTGGGCCGAATGGTGCGGTCCTTGTAAAATGATCGGACCCGTTGTTGAGCAACTGGCCGGCGAATACGAGGGAAAAGCCATTGTAGCCAAAATGGACGTTGACCAAAATGCGCAGATTCCCGCTAAATTCGGTATCCGCAGCATCCCAACCCTGATGATTTTCAAAAACGGACAACTGGTCGATAAAGTAATTGGCGCCGTTCCCAAAAACGTACTGGAGCAAAAGCTTCAGGGCGCAATGGAACCCGCAACGATCTAATTTCTGTGACTATAAAAAAAGCCCATCCCGATTGTCGGGATGGGCTTTTTTTATAGTCACAGAAAGAGGAGAAAAGGGAGGAGGGGAAAAAAGGGGAGAAAGTTATGGCAATACGCTCCTTTCCTCCCTTTCTTCCCTTTTCTCCTTTAAACTTATACCAACATCCGCATCGGATCTTCGAGCAGTTGTTTGAACGTTTGCAGGAACGATGAACCCGTCGCACCATCCACCACGCGGTGATCGCAAGACAGAGTCACTTTCATCACGTTCGTTGGTTTGGCCACCGGAACGCCAGCTGCATCCGCTTCGAATTTCACCGTTTGTTTGATACCACCTACCGCCAGAATGCAGGAATCGGGTGGGTTGATGATTGCCGTGAATTCGTCGATACCGAACATACCGAGGTTCGAGATAGAGAATGTACTTCCCTCCCAGTCTTTTGGCTGAAGTTTCTTGTCTTTCGCTTTTCCGGCCAGATCTTTCACTTCGCTCGAAATAGTCGACAGCGTTTTCTGATCGGCATTACGAACAACCGGCACCAGCAGGCCCTCATCAACAGCCACTGCGACCCCGATGTTGACATATTTGTACTTCCGGATTTTATCGCCGAGCCAGGATGAATTCACGTTCGGATGTTGTTTCAGCGCCAGCGCAGCCGCTTTGATCACAAAATCATTAAACGATATCTTAACAGGACTTATGCCATTCACTGTGCCACGGAAATCCATTGCCTTATCCATGTTGATTTCCATGGTCAGGTAGAAATGCGGAGCAGTGAACAGGCTCTCGCTCAGACGACGGGCAATTGTCTTGCGCATCTGGCTAACCGGAACATCTTCGTAGTCGCCCGAAGGTGCGGGCGTTGCTGCCGATGCAGGGGCGGCTTGCGCAGGTGCTGACTGAGCAGCAGGAGCTGTGGGCTGAGGAGCCGGTGCAGCAGGTTGAGCTGCAGGAGCAGCCTTTGCAGGAGCAGTTTTTCCGGGAACAAATGACTCGACATCGCTTTTCACGATGCGGCCTTCCGGGCCACTTCCATGTACCTGCGTGAGATTAATACCCTTCTCTTCGGCAATCCGTTTGGCTAACGGCGATGCTTTCACACGGCCATTCGATCCAACAACATCACCTTCGCCACCACCGTACGATAAATCGGTGTCGGCATCGGCGGGCAAATCGGCTTGCGGATTTTGCTGGGCTGTTGCGCTGCCACCTTCGCCGGTAGCCGCTTCATTACCAGCTGCGGGTGCACCACCACCGCCATCCAGCAATACTTTAAAGTTGGCGCCCTTTTCGCCGACAACGGCAATGATTTCATCAACGGCAACAGACGACCCTTCTTTAACGCCGATGTACAACAATGTACCTTCTTCGTAGGCTTCAAGATCCATGGTGGCTTTATCGGTTTCAACTTCGGCCAGTACATCGCCGGATTTCACCGTATCTCCTTCTTTTTTATGCCATGCCACGATGGTTCCTTCCGTCATGGTATCGCTCATTTTCGGCATCCGAATAATCGACGCATTGACGTTCTCGGCTGGAGCGGCAGAGATGGCCTTTGGATCGGGCAATTTCGTGGCCGTTTCATTACTCGCGCTATTGGCGGGTGCCGGAGCCGGTTCTGGCTTGGGAGCAGCAGGCGCTTCGGCACTCTGGCTTCCTCCGCTCGTTCCGTTGAGCAATGCTTTATAGTCTTCACCATCGGCACCAATAACGGCTAAAACGCCATCTACCGGTACGGACGCACCTTTCTCTACACCGATATACAGTAATGTACCCTCATCATAGGCTTCGAGGTCCATTGTCGCCTTATCGGTTTCAACTTCGGCCAGTACATCGCCGGATTTTACTTTGTCGCCCACTTTCTTGTGCCACTCCGCAATGACGCCTTCGGTCATTGTGTCGCTCATCTTGGGCATTCGGATTAATTCAGCCATAATTAGCTATGTATGTAATCGGGTTATACGAAAGGACTAGTCGGGCCACTGAACCGTCGGACCGCCGAACCGTTCTGGCGGTTGAGACCCAAAATTAGCGGAAAGCAATTAATGTTAATCTAAAAGAGCAATTAAAGTACAACCTTTACTGCTATTCTATTTATTTCAACGTGAATACTGGACAATTGGTTTTTGTCATCCCGACGCAGGAGGGATCTTAAAGTTTCTTGACTTGAGCGCTGACTGAGCCTAAGATCCCTCCTGCGTCGGGATGACAAAAACCAATCAACAATCAACTATCAATGAGCAGCTTACTCTTTTATTTTTCCCGCTGATTCACGTTGTTTTTGTCAAAAAATGGTAGAGACATTTTGTTAAGTCAGACACACTCTATATCATTCAACCCACAGCACCAATCCTTTCAGATAGCCCCCTTCGGGGTGGAATAAGCTAACCGGGTGATCGGCGGGTTGGCTCAAGTGGTGTAACACGCGCACCTGCCGACCTGCTTCAATAGCAGCCGCCACAATTGTATTATAAAACAATTCCCGATCGACCACCTGCGAACAGGAGAATGTGAACAACAAACCACCCTTCGCCACCCGACGAAGGCCCTCGGCGTTTAGTCGTTTATAGCCCTGCACAGCCCGGTGCCGTGCCGACTGGCTTTTGGCATAGGCAGGTGGATCGAGCACCACAACATCATATACCTGATCGTGATTTTTCATGTAATGCATCACATCTTCGGTATACGCCTGATGCCGCTCGTCGCCTTCACTGACGTTGGCCGTTATGTTCTGATTCGTCAGGTCAATTGCTTTCTGCGATACATCGACCGAGTGAACAGAGCGAGCGTCTGCTTTGAGTGCATAAACAGAAAACCCACCTGAATAACAAAAAGCATTCAACACGTTTTTCCCTTTCGCATACTGAGCCAGGAGTGCCCGATTGTCGCGCTGATCCAGAAAAAATCCGGTTTTCTGGCCGGTTATCCAGTCGACCAGAAACGTATTTCCGTTTTCCTGCACCGGGTGTGGCACGGGTGTCCGGCCGTACAGGTAGCTATTCGTTACGGTAGCACCGTATTCGTCGGGCAAAGTATCAGCGCTTTTGTCATACACCGCCAGGAGTTCCTTACCAAAAACAGCTTTCAGGGCTTCAGTAATGGTGTCCCGTTCGCGGTGCATACCAATGGAATGTGCCTGTAGCACAACGACACCATTATATACGTCCAGAATAAGACCTGTACAACCATCGCCTTCGCCATGAACGAGTCGGTAGCAGTTGGTCTCTCCGGTAACGATTGCCTGGCGAATTGTACGAATATGGGCAAGTTTTTTAGTCCAGTACGGTAAATCGGGCGTAACGGGTCCACCAGCCGTAGCACCGAAAGAAAAAACCCGAACGGCAATGCTGCCATCGTGGTAATGGCCGGTGGCAAGATACTTTTTCTTACTGTCGAACACTTCCACTACATCGCCATCGTTCAGATCACCTTCGTAGCGGCTGATAGCGCGTGAGAACACCCAGGGGTGGAATCGCCGGAGCGGTTCATCGCGTCCGGCTTGTAGATATAATTTGGAAAACGTCATTCGTATTAAGGAAAGACCGCAAAAGTAGTGAAGAATGAAGTGTAGAGAGTGAAGAATATTTTCCTGTTGATATTCATCACTCAACACTCTTCATTCTTCACTACTTTTATACAAACTTTAACCAACCATGCAACGACGCAGTTTCCTAAAACAATCCGGTCTGTTAACAGCCGGAGCCTTTACCCTCGGCCAAAGCAACCTACTGGCCAATGCACCTGCCAAGCTGATCAGCCCGTTTGGCGTTCAACTTTACAGCGCTCGTGACGTGATGCCTAAAGATCCAAAAGGCGTTATGACACAACTAGCCAATATGGGCTACAAACAGTTTGAGAGCTTCAGTGGTGCACAGGGCTTTTTGTGGGGCCTGGAGCCGAAAGAAATGAAGTCATTTCTGGATGGCATCGGGGTAAAAATGGTCAGCACGCACTTCAACTTCAGAGCGGAGATGGAAAAGCCCGACGGAATCAAGAAGAGCATTGAGATGGCTCATGACGCCGGGTTGACTTATTTGCTGTGCCCTTACATTGGTCCGCAAAAAACATGGGACGAATGGAAGAAAATCGCCGATATGTTCAACACCGCCGGTGAAGAAGTGAGCAAGGCTGGCTTGAAATTTGGTTATCACAACCATGACTACTCGTTCCGGCCCCTCGATGGCAAACTTCCTCAGGAATTTCTGTTAGCCAACACCGATCCTAAAAACGTGATGTTTGAACTGGATTTGTGCTGGATTGACGTAGCCGGTGTAAACACCGCCGAGCACCTCAAGAAGTACGGCAAACGCTACGAACTGTGTCACGTCAAAGACTATACGGTACAGGCAGGTAAGCCCGTTCAGAATGACTTGGGCAAAGGCAATGTCGACTTCAAGAAAACACTCCGCATAGCGATGGACAGTGGCATCAAATACTTCCTCGTTGAGCAGGAAGAATACGCCGAGTCGCCAATGGTAAGCCTGAAAAACGATGCGGAGTACATGAAGAAACTGGCCGTGTAACCGTGATTTTAACAGGATTTAAAGGATTAGACAAGATTATCTGAACACTAGGCGCGGCCCTTCGGTGTTTTGATAAGATTTAAAGGATTTTTAAGATTGCAGACACTAAATTCTATGATCTCAAAAAAAAACCTTAAATCTGGTCAAATTCTGCGAGGCCACACCTATAGCTCAGATAATCTTGTCTAATCCTTTAAATCTTGTTAAAATCACGGTTCAATTCTCCTCCCTCGCCGAAAACAGCCGTTTAAGCCAACTCTTCTTCTCTTCGACTTCTTCTTTTTGTTCCTGGTCGGTAAGTTGATAGTTTGCCAATGCCCGCAAATCCGGCTGACCGGCGTCAACCCAGCAGGTGTACCAGAAATCGCCAACCATTTTCACGGACGCCCTCATCTGGCGTTCGACCTGCCCGCGCAACCGTTCATGATACTGCCGGGAGAAGTCTGCCGAATAAACTTTGGCAGTGATGCCATTTCGCTCTTCAAAACCATATTTGCGCGTTTCACCGACTTCGCTTGTTAATTGCTGCTCAACATACAGTACTGAATCCAGTGCCGCATTGGCATTGAACACAGCCCGCCAGGCGGCTTTTTGGGGTGAATACACATACTCGGCTTGGCCCGTCAGAAAATCATAGTCTGTACTGAACAGTTCGGGCAAGCGCGACTCCCAAAATCCGTGAATGCCCTGCTGGTTGGTTAGCTGCCCATTATAATTACGGGTCGTGTGTAACGGTACATTAGCATCAGCAATGTAATGGCCTAAGTCGGCAGCTACACGTAAAATACGCCGAACATCGCGTTGCTTAAATGCTTCGGTTAATTGATATTTCGTCAATTGGATCTGCCAGGGCACCAGTCCGTGCAAGGCCAGAGAATCCTCGCCGTAACGGGCCGTTGCCTCTTTGTAAAATCTTGGTAAGGTCGCAACCGATGTGTCAGGATAGGCATCGAGGTCGATAAAATGACGCGGAGCCTCCCCTACCACCGCATACCGTCGCTTATCGGGGTTAACCGCATTGTCGGCCAGAAAACCAATATGCTTTTTAAAAAAGTGCATCATATCGGTTGGAAGTGTAAATACGGAGAGTCGATTTATTTGCTGATGCGCAAAAAATCCCCACGTCGGGGCCATTGATCCGGCAAAGGTCCGGCCAAACTCCTTTATGGTAAAGCGACTCTTTAGTTTCACCGTGTTTTTCCCTTCTGAAAGCCGCCGTACAGATACTTCCCATCTATCCTTTTCCGGTTTGCTGGTAGCATGAACAGCTACGCTTCCAAAAAAAATATTGACAAAAATTAGCAACCAAATAAAACGTTTGTACATTTGATAAATCATGGTACTTTACAGGCAAATTGTTTAACTATTCAATTAAAGCACCATCTGATTCAAAACAAAATTTGGTCAAATCAATAATTCTCAAATAATCATGAATGTCAAGTCAAAGGGATATACCCTAATCGTTGTGTTACTTTGCGCGTTTGCTTTAACAATCTATGGTGCTTACTCACCTGCGCGGAAAGCCCAGAAACAGCAAGTTGTGTGTGTTAAATTCAAAAAAGGGGTCGAAAATGCAGCAGTCGAACAGCATATGAGCGGTTTTGCTTCCTTAAAGCATGAAATTCCACAGATCGTTGGTTACACGTCTGGCAAGACAATTTTGCCAAATCAGGCCGTTGCAGACTATGACGTAGTACATTACCTAACGTTTCAATCGGAAGCTGATATAAAAACTTTTGAGAACAGCGCAGCCTACAAACAATTCGTTAAAGAGAATGAAGTAATCTGGGAAAAAACGTTGACTGTCAACGCCGATATTCGTCAGTAAGGTCAAGTAAATCAAGAATTTCGGTTGGAACAGTTGCTTGTTCCAACCGAAATTCTTATTTTTGCGCCCTTATATCGAGATAACGATCACATTTTATATACCAATGGCAAATCACAAGTCATCAAAAAAAGCTATCCGGTCGAGTGCCAAGAAGCGTTTATTGAACCGTTACCAACACGTAACGACCCGGAACATGGTAAAGAAACTTCGTACGACAACCGACCATGCCATGGCCGTTGAATTGTACAAAACTGTTTCGTCTGCCTTAGACAAACTCGCTAAGCGTAACATCATCCACAAAAACAAAGCAGCCAACAACAAATCGAAATTGGCTCGTTTAGTTAACAAGCTTCAAGCTGCTGCTTAAGCAGTTTTATTGAGTTTGAGTTGTTGTGTAGTAACTGTAATGAGCTATTGCCAACTATATAACCAATAACCAAATTCTTGAGGATGGCAAGTCATACGAAACCTTACCTTTTTGAGGGTAAGGTTTTTTTGTGCACTTTGTAAACCAAAACAGCACCGTAACTGACTTATATCAATGTCCTATGAATCCTCCGGCACCATTCAAAGCTGGGCCGAAGAAGATCGTCCGCGAGAAAAACTCATGCTCAAAGGCAAGGCGGCCTTGTCCGAAGCCGAACTTATTGCGATTCTTATCAACTCCGGCACCGTTGATCTTACAGCCGTAGATGTCTCCCGAATTATTCTCAAAAGCGTCAATAACAACCTCAATGACCTGGCGAAGCTGAGCGTCAAAGACCTCTCGAAGTTTCGGGGTATTGGTGAAGCTCGGGCTATTACTATCATTGCCGCGCTTGAACTGGGTCGTCGGCGTAAGGAACAGGACCGGCCGCAACGGGCACGGGTTACGTGTTCGCGCGATGCCTATAATGAGATGATTCCGCATTTGATCGACAAGCCCCACGAAGAATTCTGGATTTTGTTGATGAACCGCGCCAACGAAATTATGCGTCCGGTTCTGATTAGTACTGGGGGCGTGTCGGGTACCGTTGCCGACCCAAAGTTGATTTTCAAACAGGCTATCGAGCATCTGGCATCCTCGATGATTTTGTTTCATAATCATCCATCAGGCAATTTAACACCTTCGCAAGCAGATAAAGACCTGACTAAAAAACTGAAAGACGCTGGTCGACTGTTAGATATCCCTGTGCTCGATCACCTGATTTTTACCGATAAAGCTTATTACAGTTTTGCCGATGAGGGGATTCTGTAGGTGCTACTTGAATTGAGTGATTCGGTTGTACCTATGGGGTTCAGCCCGTTTAAAACATTAGTCTGGATTACGGGCTGAAGCCCGTAGGTACAACCGAATCACTCAATTCAGCTACTATTTAGTATAGTTATTTGTCGATCATCATAACATACCAATACTTAAAAAAGCCGAAGTCCTTTCATCACCTCTTCCCGACTCAGTTCTCGAACTTGACCGGGCATCATCCCCTCGGCAGTAAAGTTCTCAATAGCCCAGCGTACCAGCCGTAGGGTTGGGAAACCCACCGCAGCGGTCATTTTGCGAACCTGCCGATTTTTACCTTCGTGCAGGGAAATTGATACCCATGAGGTTGGGATACTGGCCCGATACCGAATTGGCGGGTTGCGTTCGGGTAAATCTGGTGCATCAATCACACTGGTCTTAGCCACCAGCGTGTGATAGGTTTTACTATCTACCGAAATGGTGACTCCATCCGACAATTGGCGACAGGCGTCATCGGTCAAAGCCCCATCAACCTGCACGTAATAGGTACGGTTATGCCGAAACTTTGGATTAAGCAGGCGGTGATTGAGTTGTTTGTCATTGGTCAACAACAAGAGCCCTTCGCTGTCGGCATCGAGTCGCCCTACGGGATAGACATCCGAAGGGAAGGTAAACTCCAAATCGGCCAGCGTTTGTTTATCGCCCTCCCGACTGAATTGGGAGAGCATAAGGTAGGGTTTGTAGATGAGAAAGTACATAGTTATCAATGAGCGAAAGAGTGAATGAGTGAAAGAGCGAAACCTAACAATGTGTCGTGTCGCCCTTTCACTCATTCACTCTTTCGCTCATTGATAACCAGACCGGGCAGTGGTCGGCGTGAACGGCGTCGGGTAGCATTTTGCAGTCTATAATTTGGTCACGGAGGTTGTCAGTGACGGAGGCATAGTCGATACGCCAGCCTTTATTGTTGTTACGAGCACCTACGCGATAACTCCACCAGCTATATGCCACATCGGCAGGGTTTTTATACCGAAACGAATCGGTCATGCCGCTACCAAACCAGCCGTCCATCCAGGCGCGTTCTTCGGGTAGGAAACCAGTCGAATTCTTGTTGCGTATGGGATCATGAATGTCGATAGGTGTATGGGCAATGTTGTAATCGCCCACAACAATAAGCTTGGGCCGCTCTTTCCGAAGTTCCTGCACATATGCATAAAAGTCAGATAGAAAACCCATCTTAACTCCCTGGCGAAGTTCGCCCGACGTGCCCGACGGAAAATAGCAATTGAGCAGTGTCAGATCGCCGAAATCGGTGCGCAGAATGCGTCCTTCACAGTCATAAACGGGTAACCCACAGCCTAAAACAACATTCGTTGGGGCTATTTTCGAAAACGTCGCCACACCCGAATAGCCTTTCTTCTCGGCTGCATGCCAGTGATATTGATACCCTAACTGTTCAAATACAGACAGATCAACCACGTCGGTCGTTGCTTTAACTTCCTGAAAGCAAAGAATGTCAAATTGGTGCTGAGACAGCCAGTCGACCAATCCATTACGGATAGCCGCCCGGATACCATTTATGTTGTAGGAAATAAGTTGCATAGATTCTTAAACGCAAGGAGCGCAACGTAAAACGCAAAGGTCGCAAAACTTTATCTTCCCTGCGATCTTTGCATTTTACGTTGCGCTCCTTGCGTTTATAGTAATTACGATACCAGTTCGCCCTCATTAGGAACGGGTCTCTTTTTATCCGTAAACAACAGCACAAAAACGACTAATACCGCAGCCGCGATACCCGCCGGAACGAGCCAGAAAGAAGTCCAGTCGACGCTATTGCCCGTTTTAAACATATCTTTCACAATGCCGGAAAGATAAGAGCCAATACCCATTCCAATACCGTAAGTTGCCAATGAAATTAGTCCCTGTGCCGATGACTTTATCTTTTCACCAGCTTTATTATCGGTATAAATCTGACCTGTAACAAAGAAGAAATCGTAGCAAACCCCATGCAGAATGATAGCCAGATAAAGCATCCATTCGCCTGCACCACCATCGCCATAACCGAAGCAAATGAAACGCACAATCCAGGCCACCAAGCCCACGATAAGCATTTTCTTGACGCCCAGTCGAGTGTAGGCCAATGGGATGAGCAACATAAAGATCACTTCAGACGCCTGCCCAAGTGACATTTTGTTCTCCACATTCTGCATGCCTCCGTCAGTCAGTGACGGATTGGCCATGGCGTAATAAAAAGAAAGCGGAATACAAATAAGTACCGACGACAGAAAGAAGATAGCAAATGAACGGTCTTTGAATAGTTTGAACGCATCCAGACCCAAAATTTGCGAGAAAGATGTGGCTTTAGTAGCCTTGGGAGGGGTGTCAGGCAGGAAAAAGGAGAAAATACCCAGTACAACCGCAGAATACATGGATAGTTGAAAGATTGTTACTTTATCCCCAAAGCCGTAGTACCCAACGATATTAGTAACAACAATCCAGGATACAGTTCCCAGTACGCGAATACCCGGAAACTCTTTTTCAGGGCTGGACATTTGTTGCATCGCAATAGACGATGTTAGGGCCAGAGTTGGCGCGAATGTTAAACAATAAACTAGTAACACCCAGAAAAACTGGTCGGCATCATTCACTTGAATGAGGTAGAAAAGTACTACTGCTCCTAATAAATTAAGGACGCCCAAAACCTTTTGAGCAGCAAAATAGCGGTCTGCAATCATTCCTATAAAGAAGGGAGCGATAAGCATAGCAATTGAAAAAGTCGCAAAAGCGGCTCCCTGCTGTACGCCGGTAGCATGGAGTTGTGTTTCAAGGTACTTTGTCACTTGGCCGTACCAGGCGCCCCACACAAAAAATTGCAGGAACATCATTACGGAAAGTTTGACGCGGGTCGTTGACAGCATCGTAAAGTTAGTAGTTAAGTTTTAAGCCGATGAAGGTAACGAACACCCGTCAGCCCTGCAAGCCGATTGGCCCCTAAAGTTGCCGATAGAGCAAAAATGAATATCATTTTTTGTAACTATCATGCTACTTGCTGTACGTTTTACAAGCGTGGTTCAGTACCTTTACAAACTATCTGACTAATCTATTTGCATGAAAAAGCAACTTATTACCCTTGTGGCCCTAGTGGCCATTCCGGCGTTATCCTTTGCGCAGACAGCCGACGAAATCATCACTAAAAATATTGCGGCTTTGGGTGGTGCCGACAAAGTGGCCGCCGTTAAATCGCTCCAGTTCGACCAGTCTATGAGTGTTATGGGCATGGACATGACGGGTAAAGTAACGACGGTTGTTGGGCAATCGTCCCGTACAGACATTACTGTAATGGGTCAGCAAATGACGCAGGTCGTTGACGGCGATAAAGGCTGGGCGATCAACCCGATGGCGGGCGGTTCTGGTGCACAAGCACTTCCAGAAGATCAAGTGAAGCTACAGAAGGGGAATACTTACGTGATTGGTACTGAGTTGGCAACAGCTAAGGATAAAAAATATCCGGTCGAATTGGTTGGGAAAGAAAAGCTGAACGAAAAAGACGTCTATAATTTAAAAGTGACTGGTCCCTCAGGTGTGGTCAATTACTTCGTCGATGCTGCTACCTATCAACTGGCAGGCAGCAAAGCGACCATTACGATGCAGGGGCAAAGTGGTGAAATCAAATCGCAGTATAGCAATTATAAAACGGTAGACGGCCTTACGTTGCCGTCGACAATAGAACTCAACAGTCCTGCCATGCCGGGTGCTATTACCATGACGTTGTCGAATATGGTATTCAACCCTAAAGTTGATTCGACCATCTTCGCGATGCCTAAATAAGTTTTATTCTCTTTAAAGGAATGAGAGCCGTGCAACCTACGGCTCTTTTTTTATTAACCAACTATTCACTTGCCTTTTTTAAGCTTTACCGAAGTAAATTCCGATATTTGAGAATTATACAATTTGATTCTCATGCACTATCAGCCTCTACTAAAAACTGCTTACCGAACGCTGGCACTGGCGTTTACAGTTGCAGCCGCTCAGGCGCAGCCTGGCCCAGCGCCAGTACTCAGCGGTTTCATTCCTGCCCGGCAGGCCGCTCAGGTTAAACTCGAAGCCGAGTTTAAAACCAAACAATCATCAGCGGCTTTTAAAAATCACCTCGAAAAGCTGAGTAGCGTGCCGCACCTTACCGGTTCGAAGGAAAATGAGCAGGTGCGCGACTACATTGCCGAAACCATGCGTAAGGCGGGTTGGCAGGTAGACATTTACCCGCACGATGTATTACTACCAAAAGGCCCCGGCGAGATTGCCGTTGAACTGGTCGAACCCATCCGTCAGCCGCTGAACATCCGGGAGTTTCTCTTTAAGGAAGACAAGTACAGCAGCGACCCACGACTGACGCCCGGCTATAATGCCTGGTCGGGTTCGGGCGATGCCACCGCCGAAGTCGTATACGCCAACTATGGCCGGAAAGAAGATTTCGAGCAACTTAAAGCGATGGGTATTTCGGTAAAGGGCAAGATCGTGCTGGCTCGTTACGGCGGCAATTTTCGTGGCTATAAAGCCCAGTTTGCCCAAGCCGATGGGGCCGTTGGCGTGATCATTTATACCGACCCCGCCGATAGCGGCTACATGCGCGGCCTGACCTTCCCGGAAGGCCCCTATTACAGCGAAAGCGTGATTCAGCGGGGTTCTCTGCTGACGACGCCCTATACCGGTGACCCGCTTACCCCCGGCGAAGCAGCCTTGCCACTCGATGCCAAGAACACACCCAAACGGCTCGATCAGAATGCCGTTGGTCTGCATAAAATTCCGGTTACGCCCCTCCCCTACGGTTCTGCTACCGAAATTCTGAAACGGATGGCAGGCATCAGACCCGTTCCGGCAGGCTGGCAAGGCGGCTTACCGTATACCTACCGGCTGGAAGGCGGACCAGCGCTAAAAGTGCGGTTGATGGTGAAGCAGGAGAAAACGATTCAGCGGATTTATCAGGTGGTTGGTACGCTGACCGGTGCCGAGTTCCCCGACGAATGGATCATTGCCGGTTGCCATTACGATGCCTGGTCGTATGGTGCTACCGATCCAAACTCGGGTACGGCGATGTTATTGAGCATGACCGAAACGATGGGTAAACTGGCCAAAGCCGGTCAGCGGCCCCGGCGTACGATTAAAGTTTGCCATTGGGACGCCGAAGAACCGGGCGTAATTGGCTCGGCGGAGTGGAGTGAGCAGTTTCGCGATGAGCTGACACAGAAGGCTGTTGCGTATATGAACTACGATGCGGCTGTGTCTGGTCGGACGTTTGGGGCGAGTGCGTCGCCGTCCATGAAGAAGCTGATTATTGAAGCCACTCAGGCGGTTCAATATCCTGATTCAAACAAAACGGTCTATCAGCACTGGATGGGTCATAAAGCAGCAGGCAATCCAACGCGGGTAACGGGCTCATCGGCTCCGGCAGTGATGGCGGGCGAACCAACGATTGGCAACCTCGGTGGCGGCTCCGATCATATTGCGCCATACATGCACATCGGAATTCCGTCGTTGAGTGCGGGTATGGAAGGACCAACGCTTTACCACTCCCAATACGACGACCTCTATTTTTACGACAAGTTCGCCGATCCGACCTACAAAATGGGACCGATGATGGAGCAGGTTGTGGGCACCATGACTATGCGGCTGGCAAACGCCGACCTTGTTCCCTATGACCTTGCCCGCTACCCAGCCGATCTGGCCGTTCACCTGAAAGCCGCCGAAAAAGCCATTCAGGCCTATGCACCGACGTACTCGATCAACCCATTGCTGAATGCCGTTGCCGATATGAAAAAGAATGCCGACGCCTGCGAACTGGCCCGGCAGAATTACCTGCAAACCGGCCGCACCGATAAGCTAGTGGAGTTGAATAAGGAACTTCGACTTCTGGAACGGTCATTTATTGATCCAAAAGGCAACGCGTTTGGTGGCTGGTACAAATCACTCTATGCGTCATCAGACCCAAACAGCGGATATGCGTCCTGGATGCTACCGGGTTTACTATACGAAGCGTCGTTAAAGTCAACGGCGAATCTACCCGACCTGGAAGCTCGCTACAAAAAGGCGATTCAGACACTCAGCGATAAGTTGCTCGTCATTTCGAAGGGCATGGGAGGCAGCAATGCCCCGGCGGCTGTAGGAAGCAGTAAATGATATAATTGTATGATGCAGGGTATATTATAACATCACACACCCTGCATCATACAATTAGGCGGCCTTCGCCGTTGGTTTGGCGTGTTCGGGTTTAAGCACCACTACATCGCGCACAGTGCCGCCCGCGTTGATTTTTTCGACCATTTTGTCTAATAAAGGCGTTGCCCAATTGGGTATATACTTGTCTGTTGTTTCGATCAGCACCTTCGGAAAATCATATAACGCCCGACCTAATCCAAACTGAACAGCGCACCGTTTCATAGCGTCGCTGATACCGCCTTTCACTGGCTCAACACTCGTCCGGCTGGCCCCGTCGGTTTTGCGGACAATTTCACCACCGGGCAGAATCGCCGTGATGGTGCATAAAAAACCACCGTCAATTTCCTTGATTTCGTTTTGCCAGCCTGCCCAACCGAACTGGTCGTCGAAGCGTTGCATCACGCAACGATTAGTGATGTACGGCACGACGATGATCTTCTGACCATCTTTAGTTTGGCTTTGTACCCGCCACTCAATTTCGTGAACCGTAAGTGGGGCGGTTAATGCGTTTAGTTCCATGTTATGTATGTTGTTGTTTACCTGTTATTAACGTGAATTACGAATAAACCTCAATATATCTATCTGATAATCAGAAGATTATTTTTGGCTGATTTTTGTCATCCCGACGTTAGGAGGGATCTTCGGTGAAAGCAGAGTTTTCTATTTTACCAAAAATCCCTCCTAACGTCGGGATGACAAAATGACCGAGGTTAACCTATTGCCTTTAAATAACTTATCTCACTTTTCATCCATACTTCACATTGTTATTAATAAATCTGTCGACGGTGGCCTACTGTTACCACGTCAACAATTGACGTTTCTGCCTGTGTTCAGCCAACGCAATAGTTGGCTCTTTTCGAGCTTTTACATCATCATAAAGCTTAATATCATCTAATTCTTCCAGTTCCTCTAAAACTTGTTGCCACTGTTTAATTGGCAATACTACCGAAACACGCTTACCCTGTTCGTCAGTAATATATTGGGGATGAAGGACTTTGTTCATAGTCTCAAGTTAAACATTCGGTTTATATCTACTCCGCCATTTTCAGCAACTCATTCAATCGCAGCAGCGCTTCAATAGGTGTTAGCCGATTTATGTCGATGGCGCGTAGTTTCTCCTTGATCGCTTCGGATTTGGGGTCGCCGGATTCGATGATGCGAAGGGCTAATTCCCGTTCCTGAGGCACGGCCTTTTGAATGTTTTCCCGGTTAGTTTCGCGTTGGTGCGACGACTCCAGTTGTTTTAAAATCTCATTGGCCCGACTCACAATCTGGGCAGGCATTCCGGCCATCTGCGCTACGTGAATCCCGAAACTGTGTTCCGAACCGCCTTCTTTCAGCTTCCGCAGAAAAATCACTTTGTTGCCCAGCTCTTTCACCGACACATTGTAATTTTTGATGCGTGGGTTATCGGCAGCCAGATCGTTTAGTTCGTGATAGTGCGTGGCAAACAGCGTTTTAGGACGGCAGTCGGTTTTGTTGTGCAGGTATTCGGTGATGGACCAGGCAATGGAAACGCCGTCGTACGTACTGGTCCCCCGGCCAATTTCGTCCATCAAAATCAGGCTTCGTTCGCTCAGGTTGTTGAGAATACTGGCCGTTTCGGTCATTTCAACCATGAACGTACTTTCGCCCCGCGAGAGGTTGTCAGACGCGCCCACACGCGTAAATATCTTGTCGACCAACCCAATGTCTGCCGACGATGCCGGGACAAAACTACCCGACTGCGCCATCAGCACAATCAGGGCCGTTTGCCGCAGCAAAGCTGATTTACCCGCCATGTTCGGCCCGGTAATAATGATGATCTGCTGGGTCTGGTCATCCAGGTAAACATCGTTCGGGATATACGGCTCGCCGGGGGGCAACTGCTGTTCAATAACCGGGTGCCGACCATCTTTGATGTTCAGCACTTTGCTTTCGTTAATGGCCGGCCGAACGTATTTGTTCTTGACAGCAACACGGCCAAACGAAGCCAGTACGTCCAGCACCGACAATACGCGGGCGTTCTGTTGAATAGCCCCCACATACTCACCAGCGGCAATTACCATATCGTTGAACATCCGGGCTTCGATCTGGAAAATCTGTTCCTCGGCGTTCAGGATTTTATCTTCGTATTCTTTCAGTTCGGGCGTAATGTAGCGTTCGGCATTTACCAGCGTCTGCTTTCGAATCCACTCTTCGGGCACACGGGTTTTATGGGCGTGCGTAACCTCTAAGTAATAACCAAACACTTTGTTATAGGCTATTTTGAGTGACGAAATACCCGTCCGTTGTACTTCGCGCTCCTGCAATTGAAGCAAATAATCTTTCCCCGAATACGCAATGGCGGTCAGTTCATCTAACTCTGCGTTAATGCCCTGTTTAATAATTCCGCCCTGGTTTGAGAGTGTTGGGGGATCTTCGCGCAGTTCCGTTTCAATCCGGTCGAGCAGAAACGAAACCGGGTTGAGTTGATCGGCATATTTCTTTAATGAAGGCGACTCCTTTTGGCTCAGCGCCGTAATCAATAGTTCTTTAATCGGCAGCACATGTTGAAGCGACCGTTTCAATTGCAGCAACTCACGCGGGCTGATACGCCGAACAGCCACTTTAGAAACCAGCCGTTCCAGATCACCAATTTGCTTCAGGTGATTCATCAGCGTGTCGGCTAAATCAGTATCGCCAACCAATAACTCGACCATATTCAAACGCTCGTCGATCAGGGCTTTTTCCTTGAGTGGCAAGTTGAGCCATTTACGTAGCAAGCGTGCGCCCATTGGCGTTACGGTCTGGTCGAGGATCTGAATCAGGGGCACACCTCCCTCCTGCTGGGCGACCGTCAGTTCAAGATTACGGATGGTGAATCGGTCGAGCCACACGTAGCGATCTTCTTCAAGCCGGGTAACGCGGGTTATGTGCTGAAGGTCTTTATGCTCCGTTTCGTTGAGGTAATGCAGAATCACACCAGCCGCGATAATCCCATCGGGCATGCCCTCAATACCGAACCCTTTGAGCGAAGTGGTCTGAAAATGCTGTTTCAGGAAATTGTACCCAAAGTCGTAGGTGAAGGCCCAGTCCTCGAGGGTGTATGTATGAAATTTATCGCCGAATAAACTGCCGAACTCCTGCCGATTACGTTTGCAGTACAGAACTTCCGATGGGTTGAAACTTTGCAGCAGTTTATCGACGTAAGCCGAATTACCCTGCGAGGCCAGAAATTCGCCCGTCGAAATATCCAGGAATGAGATACCGAATGTATCGTCTGTTTTGCCGAAGTGAACAGCGGCAAGGTAGTTGTTGCGCCGGGTGTCGAGCACATTGTCATTAAATGAAACACCGGGGGTCACTAGTTCCGTAACACCCCGCCGAACAATGCCTTTCGCTACCGATGGGTCCTCTAACTGATCGCAGATAGCGACGCGTTCGCCCGCCCGAACGAGTTTAGGCAAGTGGGTATCAAGCGAGTGGTGGGGAAACCCGGCCAGTTCTTCGTTCGATCCGCCGTTGTTTCGTTTGGTAAGCGTAATGCCCAGAATCTTGCTGGCCCGAACGGCATCTTCGCCAAAGGTTTCATAGAAATCACCAACACGAAAGAGCAGCAACGCACCGGGATATTTGGCTTTGATCTGGTTATATTGGCGGTTGAGGGGCGTTTCGTTTTTCTTAACTTGTGGCTTTGCTGCGGTGGTCGATTTCACTGATTTTCGTTGGATTGTCGTAAACAAAAATAGCAAAATTTACCGAGAAAATGGCGGTTTTTCGCCTTATTACAGGTGTAAATCGTAAACAAAACAGCTCCTTGCAATGACCTCTCCCGAACTAACCTTTCCGCTAAAAGCCAGCTTCAACCCGATTATCCGAACCTATCTATTACTGTACATCTCCTTCTTTTTGGTCATCTCGATTATTGGCATCTTATTCCTCCCATTCTGGCTTTTGGGCGTGGGCCAGTGGTGGAGCAGTCACTATTTCAAAAACCTGGAATGCGAATTATCAGAACGTTCTCTGCGATTCAAAAAGGGAATCCTGTTTCAGGTCGAGAAAACGATTCCGCTGGAAAATATCCAAGATGTTACATTTGTCGCTGGCCCCGTGCTGCGTCATTTTGATCTTTGTATACTAAAATTTGAAACCGCCGGGCACAGTCAAAACCAAGCTAATGATATGGAGTTAATCGGCATTATTGATGCACAGGCTTTCCGAACGCACATTATTGAACAACGGCAAAAGCTGATGACACTTAAAACTAATCAGCCTCCTGTTGCTACAGATCAGACGCTTCTAACAGAAATAAGGGATACCTTGCGCGACATCAGGCAACTATTGCACGATAGTAGCAAATGAGCTTGGTGGATTCTATTATCATGCAAGACTACTAATTCAATAGACGCTTAAATGCCTCCAAAAAAAATCACCCTCGATGAGCTCAACCGATTGTCGGTTTCTGATTTCAAAGACGCCGAAAAATTTCCTTACTGCCTTATTTTAGATGACATCCGAAGCTTAAATAATGTCGGGTCTGTGTTCCGGACAGCCGATGCATTCCGGGCGGAGAAACTTTACCTGTGTGGTATTACAGGCCAGCCACCCCACCGCGACATTACCAAAACGGCTTTGGGGGCCACCGAATCTGTTTCGTGGGAGCATGCAGCCGATATAGTAGCTTTAGTTAGACAACTTCAGGAAAGCGGCTGGATTGTAGCGGCTGTAGAGCAAGCCGAAGGAAGTACCTTGCTAAGTGATTTTTTGCCAGAGTTAAACAAACCGTATGCCTTTGTGTTGGGAAATGAGGTGGCAGGAGTTCGCGATGAGATTGTCCAACTAGCTGATTTAGTGATCGAAATCCCACAGTTTGGCACAAAACACTCACTTAATATTGCGGTGACAGCCGGAATTATTTGCTGGGATTACCTACAAAAGAAATAACAAAAACTTAACATTGAACTTGCATTTACCCCAAATAAATCGTATTTCTTTGTAGATTTTTTTATTCACTATTTTTATGACAAATAAGACCACAAAAACGAAACAGGAATCACTGGCATCAGAAATTGTCAGTTCGATCGAAACCAAGCTTAGTGAAGCAGGTGAGGCTACAAAAAAGATGAAGAAATCCATCGAGAAATCGGCGGCAAAATTGGCCAAGAAACTCACTAAACTAATGCAGAAGGCCGAGAAAAAGGCCGTTAAGCCAATTAAAACAGGCGAAAAAAAACTAAAAAAAGAAGGGGCCAAAGCAAAAAAGAACGCTCAAAAAGCTGAGAAGAATGCAAAACGCACGGCAAAAAAAGCAGCTAACCTAGTTTCAGAAGCCGTTGATGTTGCCAAAACGGCAATAACACCAAAAACACCCAGCCGCCCATCACGCGCTACCACAACCGCGTCGAAACCAGCCGCGACAAAATCTGCGACTCGTACACCAGGCGCGAAAACCACTACAAACTCATCAACGCCAGCCGAAACGGCGACGGAAAACGCATAAGATTAATTCTGACGACTATTATTTACTTAATGCCCGCTTTTGGCGGGCATTTTTGTTGTAGCCTATTATTTTTATAGGGATTTTAGTGTGACATTTATGAAGGAGTCTGGTCTATTATAGGCTTTGTCGATTTCAAACTAGAGTTTTCTACTTAATCCGTAACAGACGATTAATCTATAACAGACGGCGTTATGCTACACCGTTACCGTTCCAGTGCCTTCCCTTTATTTACCTTCGCGCTTTTGTTAGTTTTTATAGCCGGATTGTTACTCAGAAACTGGCTTTCAGCTCCAGAAACCGACTCGTTCGTGAGCCCGTCATTACTATGGTTAGCCTTATTTGGCCTGGCCATTGTACTACAAATGGTGATTGGCTACGTCTTATGGCGGGTGCTGCGCCAACGACAACGATCTGTTGTACAAACAGAAGTGCTCCATTCAATCGTCCACGAATTTCAAACGCCCATTACCGCTATCCGGATGGCGGTCGATATTCTGGACTCCCCGATTGCCCGTAATCAGCCCGAACGAACGGAGAAATACGTTCGCATTATTCGGGAAGAAACAGAACGGCTTCAGCACCATGTAGAAACGATGCTCACGCTGGCCCGTGCTGACCGGAACACGCTGATACTGAACACCGAACCGGTTTACGTACATCAACTTCTACACTCTGTAGCCGAACGCCACGGCGAATACCTGACGGTAAAGCTGCCTAACACAGATACGTACATTCTGGCCGACCGGCTGCACTTGACCAACGTCCTCTATAATCTGTTGGATAATGCCGTTAAGTATAGCTCGCATGAGCCCCGAATAACAATGCAGGCCAGGAAAGATACCGACGGTCTTACGATCTCGATTTGTGACGAAGGTGTCGGTATTCCGCCCAAACTAATATCCCAGATTTTTCAACCTTTCTTCCGAGTTCATGATCGCAATCAACCCAGTGTAAAAGGCTTCGGCTTGGGACTGAGCTATGTTCAACGAATCATCCAGTCGCACGGCTGGACAATCTGGGTAAAAAGTGAACAGGGCAAAGGCAGTGAATTCATTATTCAAATACCCCCCTCGTCCATATTACCTCCACTTCCAAAAGACATGCCTGCGTAGCCGGAAAACTATCAAGTAACTAAACGACAATGGCCAGACATCATACTGATATCTGGCCATTGCCTTTTTGGTAAAGCGCTGTTGTACTATTTGGCACTCATGCCAATACTCGCTTTGGTAACTTTCATAACACCGTTCATAATCCGCCAGTGACCAGGGAATGTACACACGAACGGATAGTCGCCGGGCGTAGTGGGGGCCGTAAATTTAAGTCGGTACGTTTGGTCCGGGTTAACCAGTGGCGTGGCAGCCAGCACCTGCGAAATAGCGGGCACGTAATTGCGATCGGCGCCATCTTTTGCCGTAATCAGCTTGTCGGCAGCAGCGCCAATAATTTCCATGCTCTTGGGTTTACCTACCACCAGATTGTGCTGCATGGCATCGACGTTCTCCAGCACCAGCTCAACCTGCTTGCCTGCCGTAACGGTAAACTCTTTTTTGTCGAAACGCATCTCTTCACGCACCGTTTTCAGGCGAATCACTTCTACGTTTGGATCAACCGGCTCGCTCTTGGTCAGGCCCCATACTTCATACAGGCGACCCAAACGCTCGCGATTCTCCGTGGATGACGACCCACTCAAACTAGCCAGAAACGACTTGTCGGCATCACGTACCTGAGCGGGCTGTTTCATATTCCATCCTTCCGATACACCTTTCACAATGGCATCGCCCTGAGCGCGGTCCAGTTTTGCACTTTGCCGGAGCAAGGCAATAACCGAGTCGACGGAAGCAACCGAGGCATAACTCCGGGTGGCCCGTTCGAGCGTGTAGGCACTGAGACTCTGTGGGGCGCGGTAAGTTAGTGTGTGCGTTGCGTTGTTGTTCTGCTCGTTACCCTCGGGGATGACGTTTTCCCGGTCGAGCATGACCGAGATCGTATAGTCGCCCGCCCGCTCGAATAAAACACCCATATCACCCACCCAGGGACCATTGTTCGATTTGCTGATGGTTACCGTTTCGCCGGGCTTGATGCCTTTGTCATGGGTCACACTAACAAAATTGATCTTGGCGCCTTCCTGCTCTCCCTTCGGCCCTTCAATACGAACCGTCATTGGAATAGGGATACCTTCGGGAATGGCGACACCACCGGCGTTGGTCACGTCGACAAAAATGCGCGCGCCCTCCCGTACCGATGGCGACTCGGGTGTTGTTCGTACGGCTGCTACCATCAGGTCTGGCTTATTGCCGGTGGGTGCTTTCGCAGCTTTCTGCATTGGCGCATCAGCACCATTATCTTTAGCAGCGTGGGCACTCATGTCGTGAGCCGGTTTGGGCTGCGCAGGGGCACGCATAGCCACCTGATTTATATAGGTTTTCAATAACTTCCCGTCCTGTCCTGTCAATACACAGGCAAACGCGTCGGGCAACCAGCGGTCGTTGGTTTCGGTTGCTTTGTCGAGCCGGGCCAGAATAGCCTGTTGCACAGCCTGCGTTTGTGGAATTTCAGATAGTTTCAGTAACGTATTCAGCACAACCAAGGGCTCCTTGTCGTTCAGCATATTGGTTTCGATCAGGGCACCGGCAACATCCGGTGTAGCAGGCATTACCTGTACTGCCGTTTTGCGGACACTGGAAGCGGGGTGTTTGAGTGCCTGTCCAGCGGCTACAGCTGCGTCACTGTTTGTTCCGTCCAATGCGCCTAGTCCCTGCAACGTCCAGAGTGCATGGATAGCCGCCGGATTGTTATCGATTTCATCAACCGATTTGTCGTTTACCAGGGCAATCAGCTGCGGCACCACATCTTTATTATTCCGCTCGATCAATAGCCGCTGGGCAGTCATCCGCCAGAACATGTTTGTGTTTTTCAGCGCGGCAATCAATTCCTGCGGACGGTCTTTGCTCAGCGCCATTGGCGCATAGGCGGGTGCATTTTTATAGCCAACGCGGTAGATACGGCCGTGGGTAAAATCGCGGAGGGGCGTTTCGTAGGCGTTGCCCGACCCATTGGTGGCTCCTTTCGGCGTAGGGTTGTGCTGGATAATATAGCTGTACCAGTCAACGACCCAAACGGCACCATCGGGCCCCACTTCGGCAAAAACAGGCGCAAACCATTCGTCGGCTCCCGCCATGAGGTTGAACCCTTCGGCATCTTCGAAGTTCGTTCCGGTTTTCTGCATCACGTTCTGGTGCAGAATATGGCCCGTTGGCTCAGACACAAAGGCAATGGTATTCCAGTATTTTTTCGGGAAAGCCCGGGCAGTATAAAAGTTATGGCCCGCAGCTGCCGTGAATCCGCCAAAAACATCGACCTGCCGAACCTTTTCGGTAATGGGTTTCATGTCCTTGTGCGTATCAGTGCTGCGGCTGCCGTTTTCGCGAATGTGCGGTGCTCCATTAAAATACCGATTCGGAATGGCCATGTACCAGCCGTGCGAATTGTTGGCGGTCGACCCAAAAATATCGCCCGTTTCGGTCAGGCCAAGCCCCCATGTATTGTTGGATGTACCGGTCACGTATTCGAGCTTCGACCCATCTGGCTTGAACCGGAAAAAGCCCTGACCGAACTTCACACTGTCGGCACCGATTTTACCTTTAAAACCCGAGTAGCCAACGCTGCCCCAAATCCAGTTGTCAAAACCATAGTGCAGGTTGCTTGGTCCGGCATGGGTATCATAGGTACCAAATCCGGTAATGACAACTTTCTTCACATCGGCCTTATCATCGCCGTTGGTATCCTGCAAAAACAGCATGTGTGGTGCCTGCGAAACATACAGACCACCATTGCCAAAGGCCATTCCAGTTGGGATACTCAGTCCCTCGGCGAAGTTGGTAAACTTATCGGCTTTCCCATCTTTATCGGTATCCTCGCAAATAACGATGTAATCGGAACCACCTTCTGGTTTGCGTTCGTTGGGATAGTCTTTTGTTATCAGCGCATAGAGTCGTCCGCGTTCATCCCATGCCATAGCGATCGGGTGCATAACGTTCGGTTCATGCGCGAATAAATCGAGCGTAAAGTCTACGGGCACCTGAATGTGCTTCATGGACTCTTCCGGCGAAAGTGGGTTCTGCTCTAACTGAGCTCCCGGGCGTTTTTCGTAGTTAGGCAGGTTAGCATCATGATAGGTGAACGCTTGCGGCTTCAGATCGTCATGCTGTTTTTTCACCTCATCGCCCACGGCCCACAAAATACCGCGCTCCAGCAGTTGCTGAAAACCCGGCTGGCTCCAGGTGCGCTCATCGTGACCATAGGCGGTGTAGAACACACGACCCTTGCCGTATTGACGAGTCCAGGTGTACGGCTCCTCCTTCTGGCCCGGCTTATCGGTTGCCTGATCAGCCTTGATGTCCCGCACGGCCAAAACATTGTTGTCGGCCTGTAAGTGACTGTGCAGGTAGGTCTCGTCATACGCCTTGAACGAGGGCAAACCCGCTACAATTGGGTTGTTTGGCTGCGTAAAATGGGTTTGAATGGTATCCATTTTATGCCGCCAGAATTGCCCGCCTACGACTTTATCGACGTATTCGGGGGAGTTTCGGAAGCAATACGACGCGCAGTGAACGGGAATCAGCCCTCTTCCCGACGAGACATAGTCTAACAAGGCTTTTTCCTGCGGCTTCCCAATACTGTCCCAGTTGGCAAAGATCAGTAAGCCGTCGTACTTGTTCAGGTTGTCGGCATTCAGGTCTTCTAGTTTATCCGTATAGGTAATATTGATGCCTTTATTGCCCAGTGCGGCCATTAGCTCAGGCACCCGTTCGATAGGCCGGTGATGGCCATTGTCGCCCAGAAAGAGGATTTCTGTCCGGCGCGGGCTTTTCGACTCCTGCCGAACACTCGTTTGTTTCGCCGACTGACGGGCGCACTGGGTAAGGATTACCATTAACCCGATGGCAGTTAGTATTTTTTTCATTTTAAACACAGAGTGAACAGAGGATTCACGGAGAGCACGGAGCAACTTGGTGCCCTCCGTTTTTTCTCCGTTACCTCCGTGTTTACTAGTTAGACATTTTTAAAATCTGGCAATTGAATCAACTTCCCACCCTGTAAAGCCGATTCGTGCGCCAGAATACCCACACTCGTCCAGTTGGCCGATTGTGCTGCATTGGGGAACGGATCACGGTCTTCAACGATGGCCGACACAAATTCATGTACCATGTGTGGGTGCGACCCACCATGACCTCCCCCCTGCGTAAACGATAGGTGTTGCTGCTCATCGGCATCATACACCCCTTTGGTCGTGAATCCGGCTATTTCGGCGGGTAGTAAGCGCCCATAATCGGGTACAGTTACCTTTTCGGGAATCTCCGGCTCCGGCTTTTTGGCCGTATGAATAACCGGCTGCTCATCTTCAATCAGTTGCCATTCGAACGATTTTTTATCGCCGTATACTTCAAAACTTTCCCGGTATTGGCGGGCCACATCGAACAGCGACCGGTAAACATAGGCCGACAAATCACTGTCTTTGAACTTGATATGCGCCGACTCCACCGCAAATGGCGAGTTATGAATCTTGGCTAACTCCTCCCGAATCGTACCCGAACCAAAGCAGGATACATAGTCGGCTTCGAGTTTGAGCAAGCCCGCAACGGGGCCAACACAGTGCGTTGCATAATGCATTGGTGGTAAACCCGGCCAGTAATCAGGCCACCCGTCCATGTCCTGCTGGTGACTTGCTTTCAGAAACTGAACTTTACCCAGTTCGCCCGTTTCATATAACTCCTTCACAAACAGAAACTCGCGGCTGTAAACCACCGTTTCCATCATCATGTACTTTTTGCCTGATTCCTTACAGGCTTTCACGATTTCCAGACAATCGGCCACACTTGTCGCCATTGGTACCGTACAAGCTACGTGTTTTCCAGCCCGCAGGGCCTTCAGACTTTGCTCGGCATGGTTTGGAATGGGCGAGTTGATATGCACCGCGTCGATGGCCGGGTCGGCCAGCAGTTCGTCGTAGTTGCTATAGCGTTTTTCAATGCCATACGCATCACCTATTTCATTTAACTTCTCAACGTTGCGCTGGCAAATCGCATACATGTTTGCGTTGGGGTGCCGCTGATAAATTGGAATAAATTCGGCCCCAAATCCGAGGCCAACGATTGCGATGTTAATCATTTTTAAAGTACGAAAGAGTGAATGAGCGAAAGAGTAAAAGAGAGAAAGAGTGAAATAATCATTTCATAATATAGCTCTTTGACTCTTTCGCTCTTTCACTCTTTATAAAGTCTAGTCCATCGACGGCCAGCTGCTCGGGCGAATCGAACATAGGCCGGAAAATATGTGTGGCTGCTGCCAGTTCGGGCGGGTTCGGGCCAAAGGCTTCAATGGCAATGGGCCCTGCATAATCGACCTCCTCCAGGACAGCAAATACCTCTTCGAAATTTATATGCCCCTTGCCGGGAGTGGACCGGTCATTCTCCGAAATCTGCACATGAATCAAATAAGGCGCGCACATTCGTAAGGCATCACCAATACTTTTCTCCTCCATATTGGCATGAAAGGTGTCGAAAGCAACCCGGCAGTTCGGGTGGTTGACCGCTTCTACATACCGCACTACATCATCGGCGCAGGTGAGCAGATAAATTTCAAATCGATTGAGGTACTCGATTGCCAGCGTTACGCCCTGTGTCTGCGCGTATTCGGCTACCTCACGCATACCATTTACCGACCAGTTCCACTCTTCGGCCGTTGCCGGTTTGCCCGTAAATGTCTTGAATCCTGCATACATAGGCCCCATTACAATCGCAGACCCAACAGCCCGCGAGCAATCGACCACTTGTTTGAGATAATTGACGCTGGCTGTACGTACAGACTCATCAGAACTAATCAGGCTGTGCTCAGGACCGCAGATCGTACAGGTCTGTACACCCAGCCCCAACTCACTGATTTGCTTCCCAATACGGTGCCATTTGTCTAGGCCAGCAGGCCCCGGCTCACTAATGGGTACTTCAACAAAGTCGAAGCCACTCGTTTTCAAAAACCTGAATGTATCGGTCAAATCTTCGTCCATCGACATTGTCCAGACGAACATATTCATTCCTATCTTATTCATATTCTTTCCGTAAAAAGTTAAACAAATATAAATAGGGCTTAAATTTGTATTCTGGCTTTTATTATCGAATACCGACTTTATTTTTACACATATTATAGAAATTAATCGATATTTGCGTTAAAAATCAGCAACTGAATGAAACAGCCTCTTCGCAAAGACCTCGAACCTGTTGCGGCTTCATTCATCGTGAAAGAGTTGTCAGAACCGCACTTTGACCAAAACTGGCACTTCCATCCGCAATACCAGTTGTTTCTGGTTGAAGAAGGTACAGGTACTCGTTTTATCGGTGATTCGATCAAGCCGTTTGGACCCGGTGATCTGGTTTTTCTGGGCCCGAATTTACCTCACCTCTGGCGTAGCGATCAGGCCTATTTTGATCGGCAATCAAGTTTGACGACGCGCGGTATTGTGGTTTACTTTACCGAAGATTTTCTGGGAAATGATTTCTTCGAAAGGCAGGAAATGTCTCAACTGAGGCAGTTACTTGGCCAGGCCCGGCAGGGTCTGGAATGGACCGGTCATACCCGTAGTCGAACAGAAACGGCATTGCAGAACCTGACCCGGCAGGCAGCAGGCTTCGAACGCGTCATTAGTCTTTTATCTTTATTGAACGACCTTTCCAGAGCGACCGATTATCGGTATTTGACAAGCCCTGGCTATACTAATACCGTTAAGGCAACCGAAACGGACCGAATGCAATTGGTATATGATTATGTACTAGGGCACTTTCCTGACGACCTGAGTCTGGATACGATTGCCGATCTGGCTGGCATGACCTCCCCGGCTTTCTGTCGGTATTTCAAAACCCGCGCCAACAAAACATTTTCCGAATTCGTCTCCGAAGTACGCATTGGACACGCCTGCAAATTACTCATGAACGGCAAGCTCAACATCACGCAGATCAGTTTTGAGAGCGGCTTCCGAACCCTGTCGAACTTTAACCGACAGTTTAAAGATATTACCGGCCAAACGCCATCGGCCTATGTGAAGACCTACAAACAATTATAGAGTCAGTTCCGTAACTGATGCCCGATAAAAACATAGGCGTAAAACGAAAACGGCCGGCCCTCTTAGGAGAGGGTCGGCCGTTTTGAATTAAGCAATCGAACAGAATTAAAATATATATTTAACCACAGAGACGGTCCGCCGTTGCGGCACAGAGCGTACAGAGGTGCAATATTCTGATAACAAGCCGATTGAAGCTCTGTGCTCTCTGTGCCGCAACGGCGGACCGTCTCTGTGGTTAAAAAATTTGCGTAAGTACTTAAAAAGGCTTTTTTAATAAATAGTAGTGGTTCCTATTGATTCCCGGACAGTCACACCTTCCTGGATAAACGCAAGCAGATCCTGTGTCAGTCGATCTTTTTCGGTGATGAACAGGCCATGAGGAGCACCGTCATAAACAATATACGATGCGTTTGGCAGCGCGTTGGCTGTCCGCTCGCCCGAGGCTTCAATGGGCACGGTTTTGTCAGCATCGCCGTGAATAATCAGGGCAGGCACCTGAATTTGTGCCAGATCATCCCGAAAATCGGTTTGCGCAAATGACTTGGCACATTCAAGTGTGGCTTTGTGCGATGCCACATAAGCCCGTGCGAAATCGCCGTCGAGGTGAGCCTGACTAACGGGCTGACTGATCAGGTTAACGCCGTAGAACTGCTTGCCAAATGTTTTCAGAAAATCAGCTCTGTCTTTCTGAAGGTTAGTAGTTATTTCATCAAAAACATCCTGATCTACCCCATCCGGGTTATCCTCAGTTTTAAGAAGATACGGCGTTACAGCACTAATAAAGGCTACTTTCGATACCCGTGCGCCACCATGACGACTCATGTAGCGGGCCACTTCGCCACCGCCCATCGAGAAGCCAACCAAGGTTACATTTTGCAGATTCAATTCATCGAGAACTGCTTTCAAATCGTCGGCAAGGGTATCATAATCATATCCACCCCAGGGCTGCGACGACTTGCCGAATCCCCGACGGTCGTAGGCCACCACACGGAGGCCGTGAGCGGGTAATTCGGCCAGTTGATAATCCCACATTTCGTGGCTCAATGGCCAGCCATGAATCAGAACAACTGTTTGTGTGGCGTTTCCGGTACCCAGGTCCTGATAGAACAGTTTGATGTCATTGCCAGACGCATCCGTACCCGCTTTAATGTAGCTCATAACGTATTTTTTTGTTGAGTAAGTCTATTTGTCAAGTAGAACTATAGCTACGACAAATGGTTTTTTATGGATTCATATACCGGGCTTTTTTATGAACAGAAACCAGAAGATGTTCATAAAGTCCTGCTTGTTTAGTATATTGTAATTTGAGTTTTGTGTAAATTAGTATATTGGCAGGATGAAAACGAAGCAAAAAAAGAAGACGGACAAATCGTCCATCAGGGAGCAAATAGCCTGCTCAGCTATAGCTTCATTCCGCATTGAAGGCATTATGATCTCTACAGAACAGGCCCAGTTAGCCTTAAAAAAGATTAGTGTTGATGCAACGGGCTAATTTTGCCAGATGAAGTTCTCTATCGCTGATTTACGCGCCGACCGCCAGCAGCGATTGGCTACCGGACTTGACCAAAACTCATATTGACACTGTAGAAAGCGTTAAAGCTTATTGTAAGGACAAGGCATCCATCTTGATTAATGCCACTGAGCAACATACGCACAAGCTATCGGCGGGCTAAAACGGTATCGCTACAGAGTAGATCGTTTGCGCACACAAGGTATAATGTACACGAACCATTGCAACAACTCTATTCATATGAAATCATTATTCCTGACCTTGATAGCCGCGTTATCGCTTTCATGTACCTACGCACAAAAACGCGATTCGACGAAAGCAGCCCCCGTCCAGCAGGCAAATCCTAATGACCGCCGAAATGGCTACGAAACCTATCAATCGACAGGTCAGATTGTTGGTTCGGGACCGAATGGGATGATCAATACCATAGATCACCGCTATGAAGGACTGCGTGGTACACCCTATTTTTTACCGGAATGGATCAAAGGACGAGTCGAAATGAATGCCGGGCAAAATTATACAAATGTGCCACTCAAGTTCAACGCCTATCAACAGCAGTTGGTCCTGCTGCGCACATGGGCCGGTAACGACTCCATCATTGTCGACGCCACTCAGGTGAAGCGGTTTACATTGACCAATGCCGACGGACAGACGTATTTGTTCGAGCGATTACCAATGGCGAAGACCAACGATCAAGCCTTGAAAGACGGGTATTTTCTGGTGCTTTACGAAGGAAAAAACGTGCTCCTTAAGCGAATAGCGAAAACCTTTAAACCCGCCGATTATAAAAACCCATACGCCAATGATGTTCGTTACGATGCCTTTCGGGACGCGTATTCGTATTACCTGCTGAAACCAGACCAGACATTGACCAAAGTTAAGCTCTCCGACAAATCAATTATCGATGCACTCGGCGATCGGAAAGATGAGTTGAAGGCATTTGTGAAGCAGGAAAATCTGTACTTCAAAACAGATAACGACGCCGTGACACTCGTAAAAAAATACGATAGTATGTAGGTGATCTATGGAATTTGTCGGGCGCGAACATCCTGGTGATACAAACCAAATCGCACAACGCCCATGTATCCGTCTACCACTTCCAAAGCCGTCGCGTTGACCTACGACGACATTATTTTTCAGGGCCGCAATCGTTCCTACGGGGCATTTGATCTCCGTAAAAGCTATAAACCGACGCTCAGCCGCGCTTTAGGACTGGGCGTCGGTTTGTTTTTAGGAGCCTTAACCGGACCTACGCTCTACGCCCGGTTCTGGCCCCACGAAGTCATCAACCCAAATCAGTCGATGAAGGAAGTGACGTTGACAAAACTGGTCGAACCTCCCCTCGAAAAACCCATCGTTATTCCACCCGCAGAAACGGCTCCGGCAGTAAACACCGTACGGAATCTGCCCCTTGTTGTGATGCCTGAAGCCGATGTCGTTGAGGAAACCTTACCACCAACGACAGATGACTTGAAAGATGCCACATCGGGCACTGAAACCGCCGAAGGAACGGGCATCGACGACATCATTGCGGCTCCCGAAGCCTCGACTCCCACAGTTGCCGAGAAAGCTGTAGAAACTGAGCCCAAAACCGAAGCGCCGTTCATCACCGTCGAGCAACAGCCCGAATACCCCGGCGGTATGGATGCCTTGCGAAACTTCCTGGGCAAGAACCTGAACTACCCTCGACCGGCTGCTTCGGCGGGTGTTGCGGGACGGGTTTACCTTAGTTTTGTGGTCAATACAGACGGCAGTCTGACCGATTTGCAAGTGGTGAAAGGCATCGGCTTTGGCTGTGATGAAGAAGCGCTCCGCGTGATGCGCAAGATGCCGAACTGGCGGCCCGGTAAACAGGCAGGACGCGCCGTTCGGGTAAAGTACAACTTACCAATTTCGTTTACACTGGAGTAATTCTTTGTGGAAAAAGTCGGGGAACTGCATCCAGTTTCTGTACAAACCAGTTGACCAACATGCAGCTACGTTTCCAGCTATCTATCTCCGCACTCATTCAGTTTTTAGTAATGAGTGCGGGGCTGTTTTTTATCCCCAGCGTTGGGCTTGCCCAAACAGTTGCGAAAGTCGACACAACCGTTTTTACAATTGTTGAAAAGCAGCCAGAATTTCCTGGTGGAATGAGCGCATTGAGCACATACATGAAAGCAAACGTCAACTACCCGCCCGAAGCGCAAAAAGCGGGTATGAAAGGCCGGGTTTTTGTCTCATTTATCGTTGAAACAGATGGTTCGCGTACCGCCATCACACTTTTGAAAGAATTGGGATATGGCTGCGATGAAGAAGCCATGCGGGTTATCCGGTTAATGCCAGCATGGCAACCCGGTAGTCAATCAGGTCGGCCGTTACGGGTCAAGTACAACTTGCCTGTGCTTTTTGGTATCGACTATCCAAAGGTCAAGGTACGATAGACAGGTTTGCCTACCTTTGCGGTATGAATACGACTTTGCTTCAACACCTCGACCGCAATGCCGAACCTGTTATTCCGTCGCCTTGCTTTGTTCTTGAGGAAGCCAAACTCCGCCGAAACCTCGAACTGATCGATTCGGTACAGCGGACGGCTGGCGTAACGATCATTCTGGCCCTTAAAGGCTTCTCGATGTATTCGGCCTTTCCGCTGGTTCGTGAGTACCTGAGCGGTGCCACGGCCAGTTCACTCAACGAAATCAAACTCGTGAACGAGTACATGGGCGTACAGGCCCATACCTACATTCCGGCCTATCAGGATGCTTCATTCGATGAAGTCGTGAGCCGCAGTAGTCACCTGACGTTCAACTCCTGGAGCCAGTGGGAGCGATTTAAAGATCGTGTAGCTGGCAAACCCGTTTCGTGTGGCATTCGCGTGAACCCGCAATATTCGGAAGTAGCTACGGATATGTACAATCCCTGCGTGCCCGGTTCGCGGCTCGGCGCTAACCGCGACCAACTGCCCGATCAACTACCCGAAGGATTGGAGGGAATCCATTTCCATACCCTCTGCGAGAACGATTCATTTACGCTCGAACGAACACTGGAAGCCCTCGAAAGTCGGTTCGATACCCTATTGCATCAGGCTAAATGGGTAAACTTCGGCGGTGGTCATTTGATGACACGCGAAGGCTACGATACCCAGCACCTGATTAAGCTGTTAACGGCTTTTCGGCAGAAATATAATGTGGACATTATTCTGGAGCCCGGTTCGGCCATTGCGTGGCAAACGGGCGTTCTGACCTCAACCGTTCTTGATGTGTTCAACAGTCAGGGGATTGACGTTGCTATTCTTGACACCTCGTTTGCGGCTCACATGCCCGACACGCTCGAAATGCCCTATAAGCCCAAAATTATAGGCTCTTATCACGAACCCGTTGCCGGAAAACCAACCTATAGACTGGGGGGAATGACCTGCCTGGCCGGTGATTTCATGGGCGACTATTCATTCGACAAACCGCTCGAAGTGGGCGACAAAGTCGTGTTCGACGATATGATTCATTACACGATGGTAAAAACTACCACCTTCAACGGTGTAAACCTGCCCGCTATTGGTGTCTGGAAAGAAGATGAGTCCTTCCAGTTAATCAAAACGTTCGGCTACGAAAGTTTTAAAGATAAGCTGTAGCACCGATGTACCCAGTGCCACAATACTAAAAAAACCTGCATACGATACCGTGTGCAGGTTTTTGATAGACAGCTAAAGGTAACCACCTAAGGCAGTTACAGCGAGGTAAAGCTACGATGGTTTTCGGGAATGAAAACCGGTTCGTTTACTTTTTTGAGAACTCGCGGTGATAGGCCGCCGTGTATAATTCTTCTTCCGGCAGGCTCTTGAAGTAGTCATACGTAATACGCAGACCTTCTTCACGCGACACTTTTGGCTCCCAATCCAGAATCGCTTTGGCCTTCGTAATATCAGGCTGGCGCTGTTTTGGATCGTCTACAGGTAAATCTTTAAGCACTAACTTTTGTGTTGTTCCTGTAAGTTTGATGATCTCTTCGCCAAACTCTTTAATCGTAATTTCCGACGGGTTGCCAATGTTGACCGGATACGCATAATCGCTCAACAACAGGCGATAAATTCCTTCGACCAAATCATCGACATAACAGAACGAGCGCGTCTGGCTGCCATCACCAAAAACCGTCAGGTCTTCACCACGCAAAGCTTGTCCAATGAACGCAGGCAATACACGACCGTCGTTCAGGCGCATCCGTGGTCCATAAGTATTGAAAATCCGAACGATACGCGTTTCCAGACCGTGGTAGGTGTGGTAAGCCATTGTAATGGCTTCCTGGAAACGCTTGGCTTCATCATATACTCCGCGTGGCCCTACTGGATTTACATTTCCCCAATATTCTTCGGGTTGCGGGTGAACACTCGGGTCACCATAAATTTCCGACGTCGATGCGATGAGTACGCGTGCGTTTTTCACACGAGCCAGACCCAGGCAATTGTGAATACCCAACGAGCCCACCTTCAGTGTCTGTATCGGGATTTTCAGGTAATCAATAGGGCTGGCAGGAGAGGCAAAATGAAGGATGTAATCCAGTTCGCCCGGTACATGGATGTACTTGGAAACATCGTGATGATAAAACTCAAAATTAGGCAGATGGAACAAGTGCTCAATATTGCGAATGTCGCCCGTAATGAGATTGTCCATTGCCATTACGTGGTAACCTTCTTTAATAAACCGATCGCAGAGGTGCGACCCCAGAAATCCGGCTCCACCCGTAATTAATACACGTTTCATATATCGTTTGGAATAGAATTACACACAAATACACAGAGCACACGACATGTGTACTCTGTGCAAATCTCTGTGTATTTTGTCTTTGTGTGTGATAAAAGTTAGACTTTCTGTTCAACAGGCGCCAAAACAGCTTCGCGTCCAACACTATAGTAAGTATAATTTACTTCACGCATCTGGTCAAGTTCATATACGTTACGGCCATCGAAGATCACCTTGTTCTTTAATAGCAGATTCATTTTGTCGAAATCGGGTGTGCGGAACAACGGCCATTCGGTAATGATCACCAAGGCATCGGCATCATCCAAGGCAGCGTATTGTGTGTGCGCATAGGTAACGGAGTTGCCAATCACATTCCGAACATTTTCCATGGCTTCCGGATCATATACGGTCACCTTGGCACCAGCGGCAAGCAACTCCTTGATGTTATCCAAAGCGGGCGCTTCACGGATATCATCAGTATAAGGTTTGAACGCCAATCCCCATATAGCGATTGTTTTTCCTTTCAAATCACCACCAAAGTGGTTCAGGATCAACGGCATCAGCTTGGTTTTTTGTTCATAGTTCACCTCCATTACCGACTTCAGTACTTTGAAATCATAATCAAAATCCTGTGCCGTTCTGGCCAATGCCTGAACATCTTTAGGAAAACAGCTCCCGCCGTAGCCAATACCGGCAAACAGGAAACGTTTGCCAATGCGACTATCCGTACCAATACCCCGGCGAATATCGTCCACATTGGCACCCGCACGCTCGCAGAGGTTGGCAATCTCGTTCATGAACGTGATTTTCGTAGCCAGGAACGCGTTAGCAGCATACTTGGTCATTTCGGCTGAACGTTCGTCCATGAAAATAACCGGGTTTCCCTGCCGCACCAGCGGTGCATAGAGTTTATTCATTACTGCCTTGGCCCGATCTGATTTTGTACCAATTACAACACGGTCGGGTTTCATGAAATCTTCCACGGCTACGCCTTCACGCAGAAATTCGGGATTCGATACTACGTCGAAATCTACCTTAGCGTTATCAGCGATGTGTGCATGTACTTTCTCGGCTGTACCAACAGGAACGGTACTTTTATCAACAATAACCGCATACTGACTCAGGATCGGTCCGAGATCGCTGGCTACTTTCAGAATATATTTCAGGTCGGCTGAGCCATCTTCGCCCGGAGGGGTTGGCAGGGCAAGAAAAATAACTTCAGCGCCTTTGATTCCTTCTTCTAAATCCGTTGTAAATGTTAAACGTCCTTCTTCAACGTTCCGATGAAAAAGTGTTTCAAGACCAGGTTCGTATATGGGAACGATACCATTATTAAGTTTCTCAACTTTTCGTACGTCGATATCGACGCAGGTTACCTGATTGCCCGTCTCAGCGAAGCATGTACCCGTAACAAGTCCTACATATCCGGTTCCAACAACTGCTAATTTCATATATATATAGTAAAATAAAATTTCAAAATAACTACTACAGACTATTCCGAAGGATTCGTTTCACAAAAATAGGAGTTTTTCAATAAGCACCCACATCTGGCATACAATAATGACTGAGCGGTCGGTATGCCCTACTCCAATGTGTATTTACTACAGAATGCCTTTACAGCATGACCATATGCTACCATTTAGAATCAATAATTACACTATTGTAACAAATATAATTATTTAATAAACAAAAAACCTATCTATCGGTATTTTATTTACTATAATTTGGGATTTTAACGTACAGAAAAAAAGGTTGAAATTCTTTTATAATTTCCTTATATTTCTATTCACTCATCAACAGAAGTAGACTCATTGTATGATTAACGAAATTGTAGAAAATCAAGAATTAATTGCCCAATCAGTTCGCGACCTGGGCGAACGCCTTATTCGCCCAAATATCAGACAATGGGATGACAGTCAACACTTTCCCTCAACTTTATTTCACCAGCTCGGCGAACAGGGTTTAATGGGTATGCTTGTCCCGGTTGCCTATGGTGGTTCAGGCCTGGGTTATCATGAATATGTAGCTGCTATTGTTGAACTTTCACGTATAGATGGCTCAATCGGGCTATCTATGGCTGCCCATAATTCCTTATGTACTAATCATATCCTCCTGTTCGGAAACGAAGACCAAAAACAGACCTACCTTCCTCACCTGGCTTCCGGCGAGTGGCTTGGTGCCTGGGGACTAACCGAGCCCAACACAGGCTCCGATGCAGGAAATATGCGTACAACAGCGGTTCGAGAGGGTGCATCCGGTGATTGGGTGCTTAACGGGGCGAAAAACTTCATCACACACGGTATAAGCGGTGACGTTGCCGTTGTCATTGCCCGCACTGGTGAGCCAAATACACCGCATAATGCAACTGCCTTTATTGTTGAGCGCAATACACCTGGTTTTTCGGGTGGACGTAAAGAAGATAAACTTGGTATGCGGGCTTCGGAAACTGCCGAAATGTTGTTTCAGGATTGCCGGATTCCCGATAGTCAGCGGTTAGGCGCCGTGGGCGATGGGTTTGTTCAGTCGCTGAAAGTACTTGATGGCGGTCGTATTTCGATTGCCGCTCTTAGTCTTGGCATTGCTTACGGAGCCTATGACGCAGCTTTGGCGTATGCAAAGGAGCGTGAGCAGTTTGGGCAACCCATCGCTACGTTTCAGGGCATCAGTTTTAAACTGGCCGATATGGCTACCGATATAGAAGCGGCCAAGCTACTGACCTATCAGGCTGCTAATTTAAAAGACAGTGGAAAATCTGTAACGAAAGAATCGGCGATGGCGAAACTGTTTGCGTCTGAAACAGCGGTGAAGGTCGCCAATGAAGCGGTTCAGATCTTTGGCGGCTATGGCTATTCGAAAGATTATCCGGTCGAGAAGTTTTACCGGGATGCAAAGCTGTGTACTATTGGAGAAGGAACAAGTGAAATTCAGAAACTTGTTATTTCAAGGCAGATATTGAAGTAGACCGGACCGGGATTATAGCTAGATCTTAAAGATTGCCCAAGATTACGCGCTTACTGTAATCTCGGGCATATAATAACGTAATCCAGACTGGGATTTTAGTGAGATTTAAACGATTGATCAGGATTATGCACTTGCTGCAATCTTGGTTAATCGCTAAAATCTCGCTAAAATCCCGGTCATTTATTTATACTGTGCTGCTGCGTCCTTTAATCAAAGCGGCAATACCCAGAATAATAACCGCCCCAACAAAGGCTGTTAAAATTTGGTCAATTACGGTACCATCACGGCCAAAAATCCAGCCGCCAACAAATCCACCAGCTATACCAAGCAGAATTTCGGCGAATAACGAGAACGAAAACCGTTTAAAAACGAGGTCGGCAAGCCAACCGGCTACCGCACCTACCAGAATTGATACCAAGATTCCCATGACGTTTGCGTGTTGAGTAAAAAGTATGTGATAAAAACAGATACATAACGCCACCAATAAATAATTGTTCAAGGCTTCAAACCAATAACGGCCAGCATACGTCCGGTTTGACCGTGCTCTGCACGATATGAAAAGTACGTGTCGTTGTTCAGCACGGTCGAAAATGGCGAGATAGCAATCTGAGTCGCAGGAATACCGAAATCTGTTAATAAGTGCGCGTTCGCTGCTTTTAAGTCAACAAAGCTTTTTTCACTGTCTTTGTCCAGTCGTTTGAAAGCCGAAGCAAACTGGTCGGCTACGTCGGGGCCAACCTCAAAAGCACAGTCATCAATGCACGTACCTACGTAAGCATAGCAATGCTCCGCTTGTGTACCAAACTGCTGCTGCATGGCCGCCAATGTTTTGGTGACAATCCCCTCTACCGTACCACGCCAGCCTGCATGAATAGCGGCAACGGCCTGCTGGTGCTGGTCGTAAATCAGAATGGGTACGCAATCGGCAACAGTTACACCTATCAGCAAACCGGGCTTGTTTGTAATAAGCGCATCGTAGCCCTCAAATCGGCCTGCCTCTGTAGCATACAGAATTTCTGTACCGTGTATTTGGTGTGAGGAAGCAAACTGGCAGGTAGAGGCCCCAACAGAGGAAAAAAAACGACGACGATTCTCATCGACATTTTCCGCATCATCAGCCGTATTGATACCCAGATTAAGCGATTCGAACGGGGCAGGACTTACACCCCCATGCCGGGTACTTTCGGCGGCAATCAACGTAGAGAAAGGAGAAAATAACGCAGGTTTATAATGAAGCGACATGGAAGTAATGACGTTTTGAGCGACTTGTGTGTCAGGAAACTGAGCAAAATTGCGACCTAAACACCGCCAATCCTACAAACCATTCAATCAGCCATCCCTATTTTCTACCCGCTCATCAACAGAAATGACCGTTCCGGTAGTTTGCAATGCATAGTACCAACTATAGCCTATATCTTTGTTTCACCAATCGGAAATAATCCGACTAGCTTTTATACTAAAAACACAACCATATAATCATGAAAACGCTTATCAAATCCCTCGTCCTAGCCCTTTCATTGGGTATTATTACATCAGCTGCTTCTTTTGCGGCTATTCCGGAAACCAACCCTATTGGTCGTCCATCGAAGGTATCATCGTATAAAACCGGCATTTATTCGACCATAGCGGGCAAATTGCATATCTCGCTGGATAAAACGATTGGCGGTCGTGTTGACATTCGCCTGATCGATGCCGACGGGAAAGCGCTATACGCTCAGCACCTCGGCAAAAATGAATCAGGATGCCGTGTTCGTTTAAATTTAAGCGATTTGGAAGATGGGGTATACACGCTGGAAATTACGAATGGTATTGAAACGACCACTCAGAGCGTAACCATTGTAACTCAGCAACCTACCATCAGCAACCGCGTCGTTGCCATAAATTAATCCTTCTATAGGCATTACATAAAAACCGCACTGGGCTGGTCCGAGTGTGGTTTTTATATGCGTTTATACCAGCAACTGCCAACATAGACGCTTCTTTTTTGTTGTATATTCAAGAAATTTTTGCCTTGTACTTGGTGTAGTAACAGGTACACTCTTTTTAATCTATGGTTACGACGCAATCATTACATCTGCCTACAGGCTGGCTTAACGCGGGTTCCGACGCCCAGTTCTGGACAATACTGACGCAAACACTATTGCCGCCCTATGTTAATACCTGCCGGTGGTTTGCCGGTAAAGCGCGTCAGCAAACCGGTTTTGCGGTTAAAACCGTACATACTCTACCGCTTGCCGATGGCGATGTGGCCTATCTGCTAATCCTGGAAGCGTCGTATGCCGAGGGTATTCCTGAAAATTATTTATTGCCGGTAACTTTTCTGGCCGATCATACAGCCCATACGTTATCCTTTCAAGTTGGCGACATTCCGGAGAAAGGGCGCATTGGCGATGTAATGATCGGCAACAAAACAGGCCTGTTGATCGATGCGATTTACGACGACCGATTCCGACAGGCGTTGTTTGCGGCTATCTGTCAAAATCAGATCATTTCCCAAACAAACGGAGCCCTGACGTTTCACCGGGGAAAAGGCCTGGATGAAGGCGATGAATCCCTTACCTCGCAAGTGCTTCCCGTCGATTCGAGTAATTCGGCCATGACGTTTGGCGATAAATATTTCCTTAAACTATATCGAAAACTATTTCAGGAAACCAACCCGGAAGTCGATATGGTAGCGTTTCTGACCGACGAGAGCAGCTTCGAACATATTCCGGCTTTCGGGGGCAGCATTATCTGGCAGCACGAACAACGGCCTGATATTACGCTGGGCATGGTGCAGCGAATGGTGCCTAACGACAAAGATTCGTGGATGCAAACCGGCGATTACCTGAACGACTTTCTGTATGCCGTTCCTCAGCGCCTGTTTGCCATTCGGGAAGATGTGTTCGAGAAAGTTGAACTGCTGGGCAAACGGACCGGCGAAATGCATTGTGCGCTCTACAAGCCATCCCGCCCCGATAACCCAACAGATCCGGCTTTTGCCCCGGAACACTTTACCGATGAGTATCGCGATTTTTTGATCAAACGTTTCGAAGATTTACTGGACCGGCGTTACAATTTGCTCATCGACAATTACACCAAACTGGATATTCAGGCTCAGCGACTGGCCTGGGTGTTTATGGAAGCGAAGGAAATGATTGAAACATTCATTGCCGACTTCCGCACCCGTCCAATCGACTCGCTCCGTATCCGTATTCACGGTGACTACCATCTGGGGCAGGTGCTGGCGACAGAAGATGATTTCGTGATCATTGATTTCGAAGGTGAACCCGAAAGTAGTATTGCCGACCGAAAAATCAAGCATTCGCCCCTCAAAGATGTGGCGGGTATGATTCGGTCATATCATTACGCCGTTTCGGCCAAATTATTCAACTCTGCCGAAACCGACGACCTCGACCCCGATCATTTGCAACGAGTCTCAGATCGCTGGTTTTACCTTATTCGGGATACCTTTCTGAATGCTTATCTGGATGTTTTTGGTGCTCCGCATCCGTTGTTCAAAAACAACAGCGAAATCAACTTTCTCCTCCTTATTTACTTACTCGAAAAGGCCGTCTATGAACTGGGTTACGAGATAAGTTACCGGCCATCGTGGGTTAAGATCCCTTTGAAAGGCATTATTGATGTGGTGCGCGAGATCGAAAAAATCCGCCTGAGCGATGGTGTTGCCACACCCCATGTGGCCATGCTGCAAACGGGGCTACTACAAACGAAGTAATGCTCTCTGCCTGGCAGATGTCTGCCTGATGGTCTGTTTGATCCGGATGCCGTTTTGTCATTCACCAGAATTAAACACGTAATATACCAAACGACTTAAACCCATTCATAGCGGCAAGAGTTGTTTAGAAACGTAGACCATGTTGCGATTGACCTTATTTAAAAAAATGCGCAACTAACCGGCACACAAATTGAACCCTTATCCCTGTTGAACGGCGAGGAATTTTTCTAACTTTCCGATTCTGATTCCGTTCTATAATGAGCGTTCTACCCTTTTAACCTATGGCAAAACGAAAAACCACTACACCCGCGGCCGAAACTGAACAAACGGTACAACCTGCTTCACCACAGGCACCAACGACTATAACAGCCCCGGCAGCGTCCCCAACCCATCAGGACGCCGGGATATACTCCCGTTTCTCCGATTTCGATGTTCACTTATTTCGGGCGGGAAAGCACCAAAAGCTTTATGAGAAATTTGGCTCTCATGTGGTTGAACACAACGGTGTTACCGGCACTTATTTTGCGGTATGGGCACCCTCGGCCAAGTACGTTTCCGTAATTGGGAACTTCAACGGCTGGAACAAAGGAAGCCACTCTCTGAGTGTGCGCTGGGATTCGTCGGGTATCTGGGAAGTGTTTATCCCAAACATTGGTCGGGGCGAAAGCTATAAATATTTTATCGTCCACGAAGGCGGACGCGAAGTAGAAAAAGGCGATCCCTATGCCCACTGGTGGGAACTGCCCCCAAAAACAGCCTCCATCGTCTGGGATACCTACCACGAGTGGCAGGATCAGGAATGGATGGCAACCCGTAAGGAAAAAAACGCCCTCAATGCGCCAATTTCCGTTTACGAAATGCATATGTCGTCCTGGCGACGCGATCCGGGCGACCCCGAACGTGAATTGAGCTATGGCGAAATTGCCGATGCGCTGGTGCCATACCTTCAGGATATGGGCTTCACGCACGTTGAGTTCATGCCGGTTATGCAGTACCCTTATGCACCGTCGTGGGGCTATCAAATTACTGGCTACTACGCACCAAGTAGCCGGTTTGGTACACCACAGGAATTTATGCAACTCATTGAACGCCTGCACCAGGCGGGCATTGGCGTGTTGCTGGACTGGGTTCCCTCCCACTTTCCCGGCGATGCACACGGCCTGTATGAGTTCGATGGGTCACATTTATACGAACATCCCGACCCACGTAAAGGCTATCATCCCGACTGGAAAAGCTATATTTTCAACTACGGTCGCCCGGAGGTTCGCTCCTTCCTGTTGAGCAACGCCATGTTCTGGCTTGATCGCTGCCATGCCGATGGTCTCCGCGTCGATGCCGTAGCCTCGATGCTTTACTTGGATTACTCACGTAATGCGGGCGAATGGGAACCTAACGTATTTGGCGGGCGCGAAAACCTGGACGTTATCTCGCTCATTAAAGAACTTAACGAAGCCATCTATAAGGAATTTCCTGATATACAGACAATTGCTGAAGAATCGACTGCCTTTCCGGGCGTGTCAAGACCGGTATTTATGGGTGGTCTTGGCTTTGGCATGAAGTGGATGATGGGCTGGATGAACGACACGCTCCGGTATTTCGAGCGCGATCCTGCTTTCCGTAAATTTCATCAGGATGAGCTCACCTTCAGCACGGTGTATGCCTATACAGAAAACTTCATGCTGCCACTTTCGCACGATGAAGTTGTGTATGGCAAGAAGTCGCTGGTTGGTAAAATGCCTGGCGATGAGTGGCAGCGATTTGCCAACCTGCGTTTGTTATTCTCGTACATGTTCACGCATTCGGGCGCTAAATTGCTGTTTATGGGTGGTGAATTCGGACAAACATCAGAGTGGAAATTTGATGACAGCTTAGACTGGCACTTACTCCAGTTTGCTCCTCACAAAGGTATGGCTGCTTGCGTAAAGGCGTTAAACACCCTTCACAAAACCGAGCCAGCCATGTATGAGCGCAATTTTACGGCCGATGGTTTTGAATGGCTTGAAACCTCCGACCGTGAGAACAGTGTAATCACCTACATTCGCAAAGGCAATCGACCAGAAGACAATTTGCTGATTGTGTTGAACATGACACCCGTTCCACGTTCCAGTTATCGCATTGGTGTGCCAACGGAAGGTTCCTATCAGGAGGTGTTCAACAGCGATGCGCTTGAATTTTATGGAAGTGGCGTTGTCAATTCGTCGCCCATATCCTCCGATCAGCAACCCTGGCAGGGACGATCACAGTCGATCAACTTAAATGTACCACCACTGGGCGCGGTTGTCCTTAAAATGGTATAAGTCAAGAGTATACAGTAGCAAAGAAACAGGTGCAGCCAACTTAGTTGACTGCACCTGTTTTTTTGCTACCCATTTTCTATTTTAGTGCATATCCCACTCTGAGTTCGTTCCCTATCTTTGTGGGCTCAACAGCTTGACTTATTAATGAAGCAATTATTTGGTGCGTTACTAATTTTATCTCCACTATTCACCTATGCGCAATCGCCAGTATCAGCCCGCCTTAGTAGTGGTTATGATTTAGGTATGGCCTACTCGGAAAGCCACTACAATCCGTCTCTCACCTATTACCAGTTGATAAATATTGGCGAGCATAAAACGTTTTCGCTGGGCTGGACGGGGCGTCTGGCCGCTTTTTACGGCGACAACCTCAACTACTACACAGCTCCCGCTCGCCTTACACGCGGGAAAAGCGGATTCGGGGCCCTGAGTGGGCCGCTACTTGTCGATAACATCGATACGGTTCGCTACGACTACGTGTCGATGACCTCGTTTAATTTAGGGATTCGGGCGCAGGTAAATTTGGGGCTGTTGGAATTGGGTGCAAGTGCTGACCTGTTGGGGTTAAGTTTCGGCAAGTCACGAACAGGACGTTATCAGTCGTCAACGGGTCAGTTCAACATTCAATCCAGCACAGGAACCGATTCGACGACGGCTTTTTACCAGGGTTCGAATACCTTTCAGAAATCGCATCCAAGTCTGATGAATCTACGCTTACTCAGCGATAATGACAGAGGTACGCTCGCTACCGAAGTATATGCCAGACTTAAAATCGGCCAGCGAATTGGCGTTAAAGTGAGCTATCAATGGCTCACGACCGAGACAACCGTTTCTAAGCGCGATGTAATTTCCGACAATAATCGCTTTCGAAACCGGGCAAACATGGCGTATATAGCCCTAACGATTCCGGTGTTTTATTAATGTTGAATGAGCGAATGAAGGAATGAGAGAATGGATTTTGGGAAGTACTTACTCATTGCATTCTCTCATTCCTTCATTCGCTCATTCAACATTAAACCTCTATCGGTTTCAAATCGAAATAGGTCTCGAAGATCGTGCTCCCGATTTTGTTGGTACGCGTCTGAAAATCGTCGAGGTACTGGTGCAGGCCTGCTTTGAAAATATCGGCAGTTTCCGTGAATTCAATTTCTGTACGGAGCTTTGATAATGATCGCTCAGCTATATTACCAAAGCCGTTAGTAATATTGTTTCCCGAAATTTCGTAGAGCGATAGTTCAGCCTGCCGGATGCAGTGCGCTACAGCACGCGGGAACATTTTATCGAGAATAAGAAACTCCACAATGCTCGATGGCGTGAGTGCCCTGTACTGTTGGCGGTGCATATTATACGCACTAACCGACTTTAGCACTGCCGACCAGATCATCAGATCGATAGTTGAGCCAACAGCTTCTATCTCAGGCAGCAGCGTAAAGTATTTCACATCCAGAAACCGGGATGTTTTGTCGGCCCGCTCCAGAAAACGCCCTAGCCGCCCAAAATGCCAGGCTTCGTTTCGCGTGATTGTCGCGTCGATAATGCCATAAAAAAGCTGAGTGCTGTTGCGTATCTCCGTAAAGAAATGCTGCGTCTGAATTTCGCCCCATTGCTGATTAGGCGATGTGTCGCGCACCATCAGATAAAACTGATTCAGGTGTTCCCACATTTCCTTCGAAATGATCTCGCGGATGGTGCGGGCATTTTCGCGGGCGTAGCTCAGACAGGTAACAATAGAGTTTGGATTACGCTTATCGAACGTCATAAACTGGATAACATTCTCCCGCGTAGGCTCCTTATAATATTTCACAAAAAGATCGTGATCCGCTGTTGCAATGAGCAGAGGCTCCCACTGTTGATCCACATTGGGCGGCAAATCGAGGGCGAGATTGAAGTTCACACTCATAAAACGAGCATAGTTTTCGGCCCGCTCAATGTATCGATGCATCCAGTAAACAGAATTGGCAACGCGACTCAGCATAACGTATAAAATTGGGATAAAACGGTGGATGACCAACAAAAATAGGCCTTTTTGACCACTTAACAACTAAAGACAGCCAACTAAAGATTTCTCACCAAATGCTGACATATAAAACTAACAGGCAATCTTGGTAGAAATATTGACAGACAATTGAATAAAATAAGGTTATGCGTTTTTGATGGGGTTAGAAAATGGGGCTAGATTACTTCTATTGTCAAAACACTTTATTACTTCGTTTCTGCAATATTATGACAGACAAACTGTATTCACTATTCTTGTTTAGCCTGCTTCTCTGCACGGCCACTTTTGCCATGCCCAACCCAGGTTCACCCAAACCCGCTGAATCAGTCACGACAGCGCCAAGTTCTAAATTTTATGAAGTAAGAATCTACTACCCAACACCAGGTAAATATGCCGAAATCGTTGATCGTTTCCGTCAGTATACGACCAAGATATTCGAGAAACACGGCATGGAAAACATTGGTTACTGGACACCCACCGATACCGCTCGCAAAGAACTGATCTATATTCTGGCCTACCCAAGCCGCGAAGCGCGCGATGCATCCTGGAAAGCTTTCGGTAGTGATCCTGAATGGAAAGCGGTGGTAGCCAAAACCGAAGCCAATGGCAAACTAGTCGACCATGTCGATCAGATTTTCATGACCGAAGCCGACATATCGCCCAAGCTTAAATTAAGTCAGAAATCGCCGGAACGGACGTTTGAATTGCGTACCTACACGTGCACCCCCGGCAAACTGCCTAATCTGCTAACGCGTTTCCGCGATCATACCATCAAGTTATTCAGCAAGCATGGCATGACGAACATGGTCTATTGGGTTACCCAGGAAAAAGATCCAAGCGTTCAGCCCAAACTGGTTTATATTCTGGCCCACCCCAGCGAGGCCGAAGGAAAAGCACACTTCGAAGATTTCCGCAAAGACCCCAAATGGATTGCGGTTAAAGATGCCTCTGAAAAAGAAGCGGGTGGTTCGCTAACGACAAAAGTTGAGTCAATTTATATGAAACCAACCGATTATTCGCCTATTAAATAACTCAGGCAAACAACCTTATTTATCAATCGGTTTCATAACGTAAAATAAACAACGTTATGAAACCGATTGATCGTTTAGTGAACAGCTTACTTGGCAATCCGGCGATGTCAACATTATCTCGTCAGGATTTTCTTCAACTCACGGGCCAGGGTCTGGCTGTTGGCGCATTGGGCAGCACCCTTACTTCCTGCGAGAAAAAACCGGAAGCAAATACCGCAGCCGTTGAAACAGCCAGCACGCCTGGCGGGCCCGTTCCAAAACTCCCCGCTACTTCGCCCCCGGCCCAAGTCCCTGCCGACTCTACCAAACCTATTGAGCTGGAGCAGATAAAAGCTAAAACAGAGCAACAGGAAGGGCCCACCCCTACACCAATGGCCGCAGATCAGCGCGTTGGCTATGCGCTCGTTGGCCTTGGGCACCTGACACTCAATCAGATTTTGCCCGCTTTCGGTGCTTGTACAAAATCGAAAGTGGTGGCTTTGGTGAGTGGTAGCCCCGAAAAAATGCAGAAGGTGGCCGCGCAATATGGCATTAAAGAATCGAGCTGTTACAGCTACGCCGACTACGACAAACTCAAGGACAATAAGGAAGTACAGGCTATTTACATTGTGCTGCCCAACGGTATGCACGCCGAATACACCATTCGGGGGGCGCAGGCCGGAAAGCATATTCTCTGCGAAAAACCGATGGCCAACTCCGTGCAGGAATGCCAGGCGATGATCGACGCCTGCAAAAAAGCGGACCGCAAGCTCATGATTGCCTACCGAATTCAGTATGAGCCGCATAATAAGATGGTGCGCGAGATGGTACAGACAGAGAAATTCGGGAAGGTAAAAAGCATTATTGCCAACAACGGCCAAAACTCCGATAATCCTAAACACTGGCGGTTTAACAAGGCATTGGCTGGTGGAGGGTCTTTACCCGATGTGGGGCTGTATTGCCTGAACACGATTCGATTTGTACTCGCCGAAGAACCTACGGAGGTAATGGGCTACGTTCACAGCACGCCCAACGACCCACGATTTAAGGAAGTTGAAGAGCAGGTAAACTGGTTAATGAAGTTTCCAAGTGGTGTGCAGGCCAGTTGCGGAACCAGTTACGGCCATCATGACGATAAGAGCTATCGCGTTTTGGCCGACACCGGCTGGATTAAAATGGACCCGGCTTTTCCTTACACAGGTCTAAAGCTGGAAACGAGCCAGGCGCAGGGTCAGGAAAATCAAATTATCCAGCATAACATTCCCGATAAAGACCATTTCTCCACCGAGATGGACCACTTTTCGGAATGTATTCTGGACAACAAAGTGCCATTTACACCCGGCGAAGAAGGACTTCAGGACCAGAAAATCATGGAAGCTATTTACCAGTCGGCGCGGGAAGGGAAACCGGTTAAGTTGCCTGCCGTGAGCAAGAAAGATGCGTTTAGAGGGCCTGAACCTAAAACTGCCTGACAGCGCAAGCCATCTCGATAAGGTTTGTTGGCTACTTTCAGTTGCGCAGTTTGATCGAGCGTTTTATTTATCTGCCGAAATTGAGCGATCAGTTTCGGCAGATAAATAAAAAATAATCTGCTTGTTTTTTAAACACTAATGGTCGGCGTCTTCATTGAGTTTCTGCCCTGCGAACAAGCCTGAAGCGTCATTTTCAATAAAAAAATGGGCTATCACACATACAATACATATAACTATAATGGCAATCAGGAATAATAGTAGGTCCGGCATACCTAGAGCCATTGAATCTAAAATACATAAAGGCACAGCTATGGTAAGCATTACTAAATAAACGGGAGCTTTTCGTTCGTGCATAGTAGTATATAATTTTAGATAATTACTAATATTAACAATATTTAAATAAATGTAATATTATATTTATCATTTCAAAAATACGTAAATAAAATATGAGATTAAATTTACGTAAAGACTAAAAAAATACCTCAATAGTATAGTATAATAAATTCCACCCGCCTGTTTTTCCGTCGGTTCTCTTCGTTGTTATTCGGAGCGATGGGGTCAATTGGGCCGCGCCCAAGGGCACTAAGCCGGTTTTTAGCAATTCCTTTGGTAACGAGGTAGTCAATAACAGCCTGGCATCGATCGCGGGAGAGCTTTACGTTTAAATCGAAATCGCCCTGATTGTCGGTATGACCACGCAGTTCGATTTGCATGGCCGGGTTCTCCGCGAGCATAGAGACTAGTTGATCAAGTTCAGGAAACGACTCAGACCGTAGAATGGGCAAGCTCTGGTCAAAATAGACATTTTTCAGTTGCACGGGCTTACCATTTTCAACTGAACCGAACGGCTTATTTGTAACGGCTGGCATCTGTATGCTGCCAGAGAGTGTTGGAGCCTTTATAATCGGTTTTGCAACTGGCGTTTCCACGAATGTCGACTTCGCCGATTTAACTACCGCTTCAGGAAGCGCCTGAGCTTTGGTAACATCCGGTGTCTTCTTACGCGTCAATATGACCCGTGCTTCGCTCTGCATACTGTCCAGTTTGATGGACTTTGTAAAATCGCCGTAGCCACTGGCCGAACTGGTCAACTGATACATTCCTTTCCCAGGAAGCTCCGTTTTAACCACACCGGTAGTCGAATCGGGAGTTAGCAAGAGCGTTGTGTTGCCGGCTTTACCCGAAACTGTAAAATGAGCATCGTGGATTGGCTTGTTCGTCCGGCTATCGACTGCCCATACGGTCAACGAAATGGGTGCTGGGTCGAGCTGAGCGTCAAACTCATAGCGATTACCCGTAGGCGACACGGCAATGGTCATCGTGCGTTGGGCAGACTTGTACCCGTCTGCGTTAACTTCAATAGACAGATTATCAGGCCTTTCGAATACACGTGTAAGTTGCCCATTGGTTATGGCAATACGCTCCGTTCTATTGGTAATACGTGAAGTCATAACGGCAACAGCCGACGCCAGTGGCTTACTGATATCAACCGAAAAAACTTTGATCGTCAATAGACTGGGTTTGTTTTTTCGGACAGAATCTGCTGGTCTTGCTGTTGCTATAGTCGGTTTATACCTACCTCCAGATGCCTTCAGACGTGAGTAATCAATAACCTGACTTCGAACATGACCAGAACCGACGAGCAGAAAACACGCCATCAGTATCAGTAGTACCTTTCCACTGTGCAAGGTTATAAGTTGCCTATTCATCTGTGGCCTTGATTGATACTACTTCTGTCTTCTGCACCCACTTTGCCGCTACTACCATCCGTAACATGCATCAGATTCTTCACCATAGATTAATGATGAGCTGTAGTCGACACCGGTGGATTTATCATTATATGTGCCCGATGCGTACCGGGGTCCATGATCCAGGGCATACCCGGTGCTTCGGGTTTGAGCGGTAAACCAGTGCTTTCGGCAGTAGCATAGGGAATATAGACAACTGAGCGCATATATCCGTCCTTCACCTCACCCGTAGCCGCAGTAAAATCTTCTTCTTTGGCCGTGTAGGAGACTAACGATGATGGATGGCTCGGCATGATCAGCTTCTTATCCTTTACTTCCTGCTCGCGCATCGCCAGAATCTCCGCCGGTTTTTTACCGGCCTGTTTCAGGATTCGGCCACGCTCCATGAACGGGTCGAGATCGCGGTGGTAACACGACACGCTCAATCCTTTTTGAGCGGGGTCGTCGGCCAGACAGATCAATTCATTGGTGCCCTTCCGCAACACGACGAACTGATTTTTATCCGAGTAGCCATACACCGTAGCTCCATCGCGCTTATCGGCCGGGGCTGCCAGCACGGCGGTTTTAATTTGTATATCAGGTGCTGGAATGGTTGGCGTTTGGGCCAGTGCATTGGTCAGTAACGCGGGTAAGGCAATGAAAGTAAGGGTGATTTTCATAGTTATTAGATGGTTTAGAGCTTATGGCGCGAGGCTCTGGCCTCGTGTCTACTATTACCCGGCCTCTGGCCGAAATATAAAGAATGTGAACAGTCCGGCCAGAGGCCGGGTAATAGTAGACACGAGGCTAGAGCCTCGCGCCATTATTATTCAATACGGACTTAAATGTAAAGCCGTGTCTGGATTGGCGCTACTGTAAATATAATTCTGTGGCTCGTTAACCAGACCTGCCTTAACTGGATTCTGATGAATATACTCAATCTTCTCGTCGATCCAGCGATTCGATTCCAGACTAATGGGGTGATTTCCATGTACCCATACTTGGTATTCAGAATTATTGATCTTCTGTTTAGCAAAGTACCGAAATAAATATAACAGCCAATCTCGCCTGCTTTCTTCACTATGATCCTGAATCAGTTGCAAGAGTTGCTTTGCGGTAAAACTCTTGAAGTCGCGCATAACTGGACCAACTTCACCCGACTTAACATCGCAAACCATATGAATGTGGCTCGGCATTATACAGAATGCATATACGCGCAGCCCCTTCCTGGCAATACAGACGTTCAGGTTACGGATAATCTCGTCGCAATATTCCTTTCGGGTAAATAAATCAATCCAACCAACAATTGTAAACGTTACAAAAAACAAACCGTCTTTGTAAAATCGGTACTTCTCCGACATAGAAATGGTGTGAACAGTGTGTAGGATGGCGCGAGGCTCCAGCCTCGTGTCTGGTATTCTCCGGCCTCTGGCCGGGTTAAATAAAAAGCAATACAATAACCCGGCCAGAGGCCGGAGAATACCAGACACGAGGCAGAGCCTCGCGCCATCCCCTACTGATAACCCCGTGCCTGCAAGCCGAACAGCTCGGCGTAGCGGCCATCTTTTTCCAGCAGTTCATAGTGGCTGCCAATTTCGAGAAGGGTACCATTTTCCAGTACCAGAATCCGGTCGGCCATGCGAACGGTGCTGAACCGGTGCGAAATAATGACCGACGATTTTCCGTCCGTCAACTGGCCAAATCGCTGGAAAACTTCGTACTCGGCGCGGGCATCGAGAGCGGCTGTAGGTTCATCCAGAATAATAAGCTGGGCATCGCGCATATACGCCCGGCCCAGCGCTACTTTCTGCCATTCACCCCCCGACAGTTCAACGCCTTTGCCAAACGAGCGGCCCAGTTGCTGATCGTAGCCACCAGCAAGTTTAGCAATGACCGTATCGGCCAGACTGCGTTGCGCCGAGGTTTCGATACGGGGCTGATTTGTACGCTCGTCAATATCACCCACAGCAATGTTTACTCCCGCCGACATTTTGAAGCGCGTATAATCCTGAAAAATGACACCGATATTGCGTCGGAGTTCCATCAGATCGTACTCTCGAAGATCATAACCATCTAGAAGGATCCGGCCCTCAGCAGGGTCATAAAGGCGAGCTAATAGCTTAACAAGCGTCGTTTTACCAGCGCCGTTTTCGCCAACGAGTGCCAGTTTCTCTCCTGACTGAAGTGTGAAGGAGAGATTACGTAAAGCCCAGCGTTCAGAATTGGTGTACTTAAAGCCAACGTTCTCGAACACAAACCCTTCGCGAATCGGACTTGGGAACGGACGTATATTTTTGGGCGAATGAATAAGTGGCTTGATGGCGAAATAATCAAACAAATCCTGCAAATAGATTGCCTCTTGAGTGAGACTGCTAAACTGAAGCAAAATGCCCTCCAGCGAACCCCTCACCTGCCGAAATGAGCCCGCCAGAAATGTCAGATCACCCAGTGTTATTTGGCCGCTTATAGCTCGCATCACAATCCAGACATAAGCCCCATAATAGCCCGCCGTTCCCAGCGCGGTGAGCAACGTTCCCCAGCCTGCGCGGCTGATGGCCAACGCCCGGTTCTTTAGATAATACCCCCACGACAATTCCTTGAATCGGTCGATCAGGAAACCTGACAAACCAAAAATCTTAACCTCTTTTGCGGTTTCATCACTTGCGCCAATGTAACGGAGGTAATCGAGTTCGCGCCGTTCGGGGGTCCAGGAGCGGGATAGTGAATAACTACGTTGATTGAAGTAGTTATCCCCAATAAACGAGGGTGTTACGGCCACCAGAATCAACAGTAACAACCACGGATTATAGACGGCCAGACCAGCCCCCAGAAAACCCACCGAAATCAATTCCTGCACCTGCCCGAAAACACCCGAAAGCAGCACCGTGCGGCCGCTTGTCTGACGTCGGGCGCGTTCGAGTTTGTCGTAAAAAGTAGCATCTTCAAACTGTTCCAGATCGAGCGTGGCAGCGTGTTCCATTAGCTGAATAGACGTCTGGTTGGCGAACAGATCGCCCAGTAAACTGTCCATCAGGGCCACCGCCCTGCCTAGCGCAGTTGAGAGAATAGCCAGTCCAAACTCAGCCCCAACCAGCCACCAGATGTACTGAGTATCCTCGGTCGCACTCTGTTTGGAAAGGGCTACAACCTGATCAATTATAAGTTTGCCAACATAGAGCGTTGCCGCCGGAATAGCCGCCCGAATCAGGCGGAGGGCCGCATTGCCAAGGAAAAGCCCCGGCGAAACTTCCCAGACTAATTTAAAAAATGCGGGCAGATTGCCCAGTGCCGCGAAGCGTTCACGCCAGCTTACCTGTTCCTTCGTATCAGCGGGTTTAGTATGTGGAATTTCAGACTTTGCCATATACAAAAAAGACAAGGCCAGCGGGGGAATAGTTCATCGCAGGTAAGCCAGCGTTCGCGACAACACAGTTGGCTATGAACAACGCGAGGGAGGGCCGCACACTAGTATTAGCTTTACAAATTTTTGTTGTTACTTCCCGAATGAAATTATTCGTTTCAGGTCTAACGCTGCTCATCTTTCTGATTGTCACGTGTGAACTTACGGCTCACAATAGTAGTCCAATAGTCAGCGACCAAACGGGTATTGTCTTTTTCAAAGGTTCCTGGAAAGACGTGCTCGCCGAAGCCAAACACCAGAATAAACCCGTGTTTCTGGACGTCTATACAAGCTGGTGTCCACCCTGTAAACGCATGGCTAAGGAAGCGTTTCCCAATCCAAAGGTGGGGACAAAATTCAACGTCCATTTCATTAACTATCAGCTCGATGCCGAAAAAGGCGAAGGCATACAGTTAGCCAAACAATTTGCTGTGGCCAGCTATCCAACCGCGCTCTACATTGCGCCCAACGGCGATTTAATTTACAGAGCCGTGGGTTACAGTGGCATCAATGGGATGCTCGATCAGGCCGATCGTATGCTGGATCTGCCCCGATTGCGCACCACTCTCGCCAAAGGGGATAATGATTTTGTCGAGGGTAAGCGCGACTTGAATTTCCTGAGAAGGTACGTAAAAACACGTCAGAGCCTTAATCGGCCCACTCATGATGTGCTCGATGCCTATATCGACGCCTTGCCCGAGCATGAGCAGGCAACCAGCGAAACACTAACTTATGTTGCCGAAACACTCGAATCATCAGACACGAAGGCATTTGGTTTTTTGATAAAAAAGCGTCCATTGATACGCTCATCTGACCTAACCAGTCAACAGTTAGTAACAACTATTTCCGATGCGTTAGCCCGTGCGCTGACTAACGACTTTAAACAGGCCTGTGCTACTACAGACGAAGTGCTATTGGAAAAGACTATCCGAAACAGTGAGCGAAACACGGCATCGGCCGAATCATTCGGGACGCAGCAGCAGAGCCAGCATCAGGCTACAGCCAATCGTTACCGGCTACAATTTTATAAGCAAACCCGAAACTTTGTAAAATACCGGACCATTGCAGAACCTATCGCCCAACAGCAACTGATGGTTGTGTCGGCAGGTGAGTCCACCAGATTAGCTGCTGATTCAGCAACACAACAGGAAAATGCTGTGGCCCATTCGCTTTACGAAATTGCCGATACGTACCGCGAACTGGGCACTTCGCCGGCAGACTGGCAAGCTGCAATAACCTGGGCCACACGATCTATTGACCTACATCGTAGCCATGAGTACCTGAACACCTACGCGCTGTTGCTATACAAACTTGGCCAGAAAGAGGAAGCCATAAACGCACAGAAAGAAGCCATTTGCGAAGCCGAAAAAGTAGGTCGGCACACCGAACAGTATAAAAACGAACTGGCTAGTATGAAAGGAAATTAATGTCTGAGTGATGATGGCGCGAGGCTCTGCCTCGTGTCTAGTATTCTCCGGCCTCTGGCCGGGTTAAGTTATATAGTTTAGCAAACCGGCCAGAGGCCGGAGAATACTAGACACGAGGCAGAGCCTCGCGCCATCATCACTCAGATATTAGCCTCGCGCCATCATCCTCATCAATTTTAATGCCTACATACGTTTTTACAGCACGCAAAACCCATTTTTAAAGGTAAATTTGCGCCCTTTTATTTAATTAAAGTCGTGCATACCTGTTTCTATGTGTCATCTATTCTGATACAGAAGGTGATTTGCGCGGTGCTATTTGAGACAGATCGGAATGACAACAGTTTCTTGCGGAATAGATTTTGGCACATCGAATACAAGCGTAGCCATTGATAAAGACGGCGAAATCAGCCTGGTACCCGTTGAGCAATCTCATGTAACTATACCCAGTGCCATCTTCTTTCAACGGACCGATAATAAAGGAGTGTATGGACGAATGGCCGTTAATTTATTCCTCGACCGTGAGCAGGGCCGTTTCATGCGTAGTTTAAAGCGGGTGCTGGGTACCTCGCTCATGAAACAGGGGACCGTCGTTAACGGTGTATCCATGAATTTCTCGGCCATCATAACGTCTTTTCTAGAACACGTAAAAAATAAAGCTGATTTGACTGCGGGTCAGGAAATTGAGCATGTCATTATGGGCCGCCCCGTTCATTTTGTCGACAACGACCCCGAAGCCGACATCCGGGCACAGGCCGAATTGAGTGTGATTGCCAAACGGATTGGATTTAAACACATCGACTTTCAGTTCGAGCCTATTGCTGCGGCCTTTGCTCACGAAGTTCGGCTGAGTGGCGAAAAGCTGGCCATTGTCGTCGATCTGGGTGGCGGAACGTCTGACTTTACCGTCATAAAACTCTCAAATAAATACATCCACAAGCCCGATCGAACGTCTGATATTCTGGCCAATACCGGCGTTCGGGTTGGGGGAAATGATTTTGATAAAGAGCTAAGTTTATCGGCCATTATGCCCGAACTGGGTTACCGCAGTACATATGGCGATAAAAATCTGGAAGTGCCTATAAAACAGTATCAGGATCTGGCCGAATGGAGTAAGGTGAACTTTTTGTATACCACCAAACTCATCATGCAAACCCGGCAGATCCTCCATCAGTCGCACGACAAAAAACGATACAGTCGGCTGTTGAACGTGCTGGAACACGAAACGGGGCACACGCTTTTGTCGGCTGCCGAGGAAACAAAAATTGCTCTTACAGACCATCAGCAGCATAAGGCTCTGTTCGATTTTATAGAAGAAGACTTTTCGATAACTATAAAACGTGATCTTTTTGAAAAGTCCATTCACGGCGAAGTTGAAAAAATAGCCGCTTCGGCCCGGCAGTGCCTTCAGGATGCGGGGGTTAAAAAGGAAGATATCGACCTTGTTATTCTCACCGGCGGCTCTACCGAAGTCCATTCCATACAAACCGAATTTAAACGACTCTTTCCCAATGCGGCCATTGCTGACGAGAATAAACTCTCCAGCGTTGGTCTCGGTCTTGCCTATGAGAGCCGGAATAAATTTGGCAATAACGGTTTTCATTGAATAACAGGATTCGTCTGAAAGCGAGGGCCAACTGACGTCAAAAAGGCATTTTCTGGCATTAGTTGGCCTTTTTAATTTCATAAGGCACCCTGCTGCATCGTTTACGTAGTAATCATCCTTTTTAACTTTCCTGCTCGTATGAATACCAATTCATTTACCAAATTTTTTGAGCGATTTGCCTCTAAAGCAACACAGGCTACAGGCTCTTCAACCGCTTTTTTGATGGCGTTACTTACGATCATCATCTGGATTATTACCGGACCTGTTTTTGGTTATTCAGACACATGGCAGCTTGTTATCAACACAGGTACGACAATCATTACCTTTTTGATGGTCTTTCTGATTCAGAAATCGCAGAATAAGGACTCATTGGCTATGCAGCTTAAACTCAATGAGTTGATTGCCGTAAACAACAAAGCCAGCAATCGGCTGCTAAATGTAGAAGATCTGACCGAAACAGAACTACACGCGCTACATCAATTCTTCGGCAAATTGGTCGAAAAAGCGAAAACAGAAGCAAACCTGTCTGAATCGCACTCCGTTGAAGAAGCCGAAGATATTCATGAAGACAAAGTTGAGGTTTTAAGACAACGGCAAGCCGATCGCCGGAAAAATAGACCAGCGTCAAAATCGACTGCTCTGCCGAATGTAAAACCATCCAAAAAATCGTCTAGCCCTAAGAACACCAGCAATCCCGATCAGTAAGGTTACAGGCCCTGGACCGTCTGGAGATATTTTAAAGACGTTTTGTCTGTAATTTTGTTTAGCATGTAAACAGGTTTTTAGTCTGAAAACAGGCTCGTTTACCAGCAACTAACTTCGATACGGCTATCGAACGGTTTATCTTTTTCGTAAAACTGGTAAACTATATTTTCCAGACAGTATCAACGCATGAATCAGCCTTTTGCCGCTCAATCAACTTCTCTTCTACCAGACGAAGAAGCTTTGCTTCGACGTTCTTATGATCAATTGCAAACAGCCCTTAGTATTGGGTTGATTGCTACCTGGTTTTGGGACATCCAAACCGATAAAGTTTACGGCGACTTGAATCTTTTCCGGCTGTTCGGCATCCCAGAACATTCCCTAACAGTTGGACTTCCACTACACACATTTACAGATCAAATACATCCTGACGACCAGTCGCGGGTTACTCATCTCATCAATGAGGCCATTCAGTCAGGTACGATGTATGAAGCAGAATTCCGCACCATGCCTGATGGCCCCATGAAGTGGGTCCTTGCCCGGGGAAAGGCAACGTATGATAAAGATGGGCAACCCCTTACCCTGTCGGGAGCACTGGTCGATGTCACAGAACGCAAGCAGGTTGAACTGCGCTCACAAATAGCCGAAACCAGTCTTCGGCTTTCCGTTGAAGCGGCACGAATGGGCACCTGGGACTATCAGCCCCTTTCAGGTGAGTTAACGTGGTCTGATCGTACAAAAGAACTCTTTGGTCTCCCTTTAACAGCAGCTATAGACTACAACGTCTTTTTGCAGTGTGTTCATCCCGACGACCGAGAAGCAACTGACCGGGCTGTGCAGGCCATTTTACAGCCAGACAGCAACGGGCGATTTGCCTGTGAATACCGAATTGTGGACACTAAAGGCGGGCTCATACGTTGGATCCGATCAAACGGACAGGCTTTTTTTAACGAGCAGGGAGCTGTTTACCAATTCATTGGTACCGTCATCGACATTACTTCTGACAAAGAAAATGAGTCGCTCTTACAACGACGTGTTGAGGAGCAAACGTACATTCTGGAACAACAGGCACATCAATTGCGGACAACGCTGGATGCTTCCATCAATAGCATTATTGCCATGACCGCTCTACGAGACGACACTAATACGATTGTCGACTTCATGATGGATACGGCTAATGAAGCGGTCATAAAAAGTAATTTCATGACACCCGAGCAGATAATTGGCCGAACATTATTAACGGTTTTTCCGGGCAATAAAGAGAACGGCTTTTTTGATCTCTATGTACGGGTTGTTGAAACGGGCAAGGCGGAACAAAGCAGTCAATATTACCGGGATGAATTTGGTCTTGAAGGCTGGTTTGAAGTATCGGCGGTTAAGCAGGGTAATGATGGCGTGGTGGTTACTTATAATAACATCACCGAACGAAAACGGGCCGAATTGGCTGCTTTGCAACAAGAGAAAGAGCTCAAAGAAGCCAATGCTGAACTCCGCCGTTCCAATGAAAACCTTCAGCAATTTGCCCACATTGCCTCGCATGATTTGCAGGAACCACTCCGGCGCATCCAGGCGTTTAGTGACATCCTGCAAAACCAGTTTGTCGACAGTCTTTCCGACGGTGAGCGGGATATGGTTCGTCGTGTTCAGAAGTCAGCTCAACGAATGCAGTTGCTTATCAAAGACCTACTACTTTACTCGCAACTCAGTACCCAGCGCGACTCGTTCACAACGGTATCCCTTACGAACGTGCTTTCAGATGTCGTATCGGATTTAGAGATGACTATATCCGAGAAGAATGCAACTATTGATGTAGCCCCCTTGCCACAGGTTTATGGAAGCGCCCCGCGACTTCGGCAACTTTTTCAGAATCTGATCACCAACGCGCTCAAGTTTTCATCACCCGGCGTCTTACCGCTTATTCAAATTCGTTTCCGGGCGGCTCAACCTAACGAACTCCCCGCCGACCTGCACGATCAGGCAAGCCAGCCTTTTTGGTTGATTTCTGTGGCCGATAATGGCATTGGGTTCGATGAACGTTACAAAGACCGAATTTTTACACCCTTCCAGCGCTTACATAATCCAGCCACGTATAGTGGAACAGGCATCGGTCTGGCTATTTGCCAGCGCGTTACCGAGAGTCATGGCGGGAGCATCGATGTGAGCAGCGAAGAGAACAAAGGCTCAACCTTTAAAGTGTTTTTGCCTGCGCTTGTTTAACCACAGAGACACAAAGTGCATAGAGGTCAATTGGGGAATTAAGTTCCCTCTTCAACCTCTGTGCACTTTGTGCCTCTGTGGTTAAATCATTTTTTTGATTGGCGTGCAACAACGTCCGCCATCAATTAATCTGGCTTATTTCTGGCTGGTTTTGCAGTAAAACGCGTTGATAAAGCGCAAATGCCCGACCCGCCGAGGCCACCACATCATCGGCAAAAGGTGTACCCTTCTGAGTCAGGAACGTCCCGAAGTTCTTCCAGTTACTACCGGTAGCGGGGCCGTAACCCTGATAGAACCGGGCATGTGTCAACAAGGGTTGAATAGCTTCGTTTTGCTGCAACAGCCGCCCTATAATCGTGCCGCCTAACATAGATCCTTCACCAACGTAGGTAGCACCCAACAAGGCAACGGGCGACCAATCGGCAAATAACTCGGGCATAGGCGCGGGTAATGTTGCCTGTAAGTAGGCCAGATCAGCTACCAGCCAGGAAGTTTTCCGGCGAATTTCGGGCTCATAGTCCTGAAAAAAATCGGCATGGCTGTCGATAGCCGTTTCCAGCGCCTGATGAAACACCAGGTGAGTACGCAATAAATGCGTATAGTCAATAGGCGAAAGCGTACCGTTACGTAGTGCTTCTGTATAAAAAAGCTGCTCGGTTTCTTCATGCAATGGTCGCGTTTCCTGCCGCAACCGGCTCAGCAAATCACTCATTTGTAGTCAATTCGGGTATTGTTCTCCAGCCAGAAATCGCACATTTTTTCAAGGACAGCACCTGTTGCCTGATAGCTGCCGGGTTTTACCACATAGGCATTGATACCTGCTTCGTAGGCCGATTTAATGTCTTTAGGATTATCGGACGTACTAAATGCCACAATAGGCAGATAGCGTGTGCGCGCAAAGGCACGCGTTTGCTCCAGCACGTCAAGACCACTCAAACCATCCAGATTCAGATCGAGGAGGAGCAGTTTTGGCAGGGTTGTTTTCTGTTGCTCATATCGCCCCTGCTCTCTTAAATAATCAAGGGCTTCGGAGCCGCTGCTGAAAACGGTGTATGTGATGGATCGATTCAGTTTCCGTATCAGGCGACCAAATATGTCCGCATCGTTCGGATTGTCTTCAACATATAGTACGTCGATCATGCCTTTATTATGTTGCCGGTATTACTGGAAATGAAACAAAAAAGGTAGTGCCCTGGTTTGGCTCGCTATGGAACCAGATTTTGCCCTGGTGCCGGTTAACAATGCGTTTGACAATGGCCAGCCCAACCCCCGACCCGTCGAAGGCGCGTGCATTTTCCAGCCGCTTGAACAGGTCAAATATTTTGCCGGCCTGTTTCATATCGAAGCCAATGCCATTGTCCTCAATCGAATAAATAACTTCGCCATCGGTTTGAACGCCTTTAATCCGAACCACTGCTTCAGTTGTCAGTTGGGTGTATTTGGCCGCATTACTCAGCAGGTTTGTAAACAGCTGGAGCGCCATAGTAGGGTCGGCCTTGATAGCCGGCGTTTCACCAATGTCGAAATGGAGCAAACGATCTTTTGTCGTTACCATAATTTCTTCCCTGATGCCGTCCAGCAGTTGACGCATATCAATCGGCTGCGTATCCAGTTCAGAGCGCCCCATTCGCGAATAGTACAGAATATGGCGAATAAGCTGGCGCATCCGATCAGTCGAGTCGATCACTTTTTGCAGTAGAGCCTGTGCATCGGGCGTCAGATCAGCCCCATATTCTTCAACTAAAATTTCTGTATAACACCGAATGGACGATAAGGGCGTCCGTAAATCGTGCGATACCGTGTAACTGAAGGCGTCCAGTTCTTCGTAAGCCAGTTGAAGCCGCTGGTTCAGCAGCCGGATTTCGTTGGCCTGTTTCGTTACGATCTGCAAAATATCTTCCCGCAGTTTCACCACAACCGAAATTTCGGCTTCGCTCCAGGGCTCAGACGTATTATGCACAATTTCGGTCCAGGCGGCAAAACTTTTACGGGGACTCAGCCGACGTGTTCCATCATCTTCGACGGTTACGGGCTTGTCGGGGTTGCCTGCCCACGTAACCTGTTCGATACGCTCAGGCTTGAACCAGAAAAGGTACTCGTTCAACTCCCTCGACAGCACGATGGTCAATAAGCCCGCGCCCACAGCCCTAAATGTTTCGGCGGGTGGGTATAGATTGGGCAGTTGGTTGGTTTCCAGAAACGATTCGGTACCGGTTGCTCCTACCCAGTCGCCTAGTGCCCGAATGGCGTTTTCATCTGGCGTTGCACCTAGTCGATATACCTTGTTGTTGAACAGTAAAGCGGCTCCGGTGGCCCCGGTCACATGGAGGGCAGTAATAGGGAGCTTCGTGAGGGCACGCACCACGTCGTCGCTCAGCAAGAGCTGCTCATGCAGTTGCTGACCTGTTTGCTGGTATTGAAGAAGGTTTGTCTGATCCTCTTTGTCTTTGCGGAACTCCAGAGAAGCCGACAGCAGCTGGCTCACAAATTTTGCTGCCTGCCGTGCCGGAAAATCGACAAAGCGAGGGCTGGTGTTATGGCAGGAAATCAAGCCCCACAACTCACCCCGATACAACAGCGAAATACTCATAGACGCCTGTACGCCCATGTTTTTGAGGTATTCGATATGCACCGGCGACACGGCCCTCAATACCGAGTGTGTCAGGTCAAGCGGTTGATTCTCAGGCCAGCCGGGCTTCGACAGAATGCGGGATGGCACACTGCCCGCATCGGCAATCATACGAACCAGATTGACCTTGTATAATTCGCGTGCCTGCCGGGGAATGTCTGTTGCCGGATAATGCAAACCCAGAAAAGGCTCCAGATCATCGTCTTTTTCTTCGGCAACGACCTTCCCATGCCAATCGGGCCCAAACCGGTAGACCATTACCCGGTCATAGCCGATAATACTTTTCACACGCCGGGCCGTATTTTGTAGCAGTTCGTCGAGGGTTCGACTGGATTGTACTTCGCTGAGTGCCTGAGCAATTAGTTGCTGATTGATCGACAGGTTCTGGTCATTGCCAATGGGTTCCCATTCGAGCAAAATCAGCCCCTTATAGTAATGAATAATGAGGTTCCAGTACTTACCGTTCAGGTGTAACCGATGTGGATTCATAGACTCCCACGATTCGTTACGACCAACTACATTCAGAATTTCGATTAACGTACTACCGGGTAGATCGGTACCGGTCAGGAGCTTACTAATAGGTTGCCCCAACAATTGCGCGGCCTCTATACCAGTTAGATCGACTATATTATCGCTGGCATGAACAATAGCGTACGTGTCGGGCTGTATGGCAATCAGATAGCCATAGGATTGAATATGACCGAGAATATGAATTGGCTCCCGTTCGCAGTTTGTTAAATCAATAATTGATGGAGTCATTGACAAATAGCCTATTGATAGCGAACGAAATCGTGTAGGCTGGCGAACGAAAACGCGGAACAGAAAAACGCATAGTGACAAAGTGCAATATAAGCATACGGCTTCAGGAACTAAAGGAAACCTGTCAATCGCACAGATCGCACATATATAAAAACGATAGAAAGAGTAAATGTTTACCCATGAATGTATTTATTTGAAAAAGTACACCTAATCACCCGAATGCATGTCTGCACAAATTTTAGTCATTGGTAGTTCAAACACCGATATGGTTGTAAAAGCCGACCGGCTACCGGCACCCGGCGAAACCGTAATTGGCGGTACATTTCTGATGAACGCAGGCGGAAAAGGGGCTAATCAGGCTGTGGGTGCCGCCCGGCTCATTACCAGTGCAGACTCGCGGGTAACGTTTGTCGCCAAAGTGGGTGCCGATATTTTCGGGCAGCAAGCGGTTAGCGGCTTTCGGGCCGAAGGTATCAATACGAATTATATCCTGACCGATACCGACCATCCGTCGGGGGTGGCGCTTATTAACGTCGATGCCGCTGGCGAGAACTGCATAACCGTTGCTCCCGGCGCAAACGCTCATCTGCAACCAAACGAAACAGATGCCGCTTTACAGGCTGTCGACGCTGATTCACTGGTGTTGCTCCAACTCGAAATTCCGCTGCCCACCGTTGAACACGCGGTCGAACAGGCCGCCAGCCGGGGGTTACGGGTCATTCTGAACCCTGCTCCGGCCAGGGCGTTGCCATCGAGCCTGTTTCCTAATCTGTTCCTGATCACGCCCAACGAAACCGAAGCCGAATTACTGACGGGAATCCGTGTAACAGACGTGCAAAGTGCCGAACAGGCCGCCTTGACACTGCACGAGATGGGTGTATCCAATGTAGTGATTACCCTCGGCGTAAAGGGCGCGTATCTGCACACAGGCTCCGAAGGGCAACTGATCACCACAGCAACCGTTGAGGCCGTGGATTCAACGGCCGCTGGCGACTGCTTTAACGGAGCCCTGGCGGTAGGCTTGTCGGAAGGGCAATCGCTTCCCGATGCTATTGCTTTTGCCTGTAAAGCCGCGTCTATTTCTGTTACCCGTATGGGTGCGCAGGCGTCCATGCCGCACCGAAACGAATTGCAGGCTTAAAGCTCCCTGTTCATCTTTCACTCCGGCGACTCAGTTTCGCTCTTTCACCCTTTCACTCATGAAAACACTCCTACTATCTGCCCTGACACTAGCGCTGTCGGCAATGACGCCACCCGCTAAAGTGGCTCCTAAAGCTGTTACTCTCGCCAAATCGGTTATTCAGGACAAAATTAAAGGTGGCTGGGCGGGTCAGGTCATTGGCTGCACCTTTGGCGGCCCGACCGAGTTCCGGTTTACGGGCACGATGATTAATGATTATCAGCCCATTCCGTGGTACGATGGCTACATCAAACACACAATGCTCAACAATCCGGGCCTTTACGATGACCTGTATATGGACTTGACATTTGTGGATGTGTTCGAGAAAAAGGGCATCGACGCACCCGTTTCCGAACATGCCAATGCTTATGCCAATGCAGATTATATGCTCTGGCACGCCAACCAGGCCGGTCGGTACAATCTGCTGAACGGCATGAAAGCACCCGAATCAGGGCACTGGCTCAACAACCCCCACGCCGATGATATTGATTTCCAGATTGAAGCCGATTTTTCAGGGCTCATGGCTCCCGGAATGCCAAACACGGCGGTGCAGCTTGGCGACCCCATCGGTCATATCATGAACTACGGCGATGGCTGGTATGGTGGGGCGTATGTGGGCGCTATGTATTCGCTGGCGTTCCTGTCGACAGATGTTAATCACATCGTAAAGGAAGCCCTCAAGACCATTCCGGTGCAGAGCACGTTCTACCAATGCATTTCCGACGTCATTAAATGGCATGACCAGTACCCCAACGACTGGAAACGCAACTGGTTTGAGATACAACGAAAATGGTCGGATGAAGTGGGCTGCCCTGATGGCGTATTCCGTGCCTTTAACATCGACGCCAAAATAAACTCGGCGTATATTGTTCTGGGCTTGCTTTATGGCGGGGGCGACTTCACCAAAACAATGGAAATCAGCACCCGCGCCGGACAGGACTCCGACTGTAATCCAGCCTCGGCGGGCGGCATTCTGGGCACTATGCTTGGGTACGACAAACTACCGGTTTACTGGAAACAGGGTCTGAAAGAAGCCGAAGATATTGACTTCAAATACACAACTATGTCGCTTAATGACGTCTATGCAATGGGCATGAAACACGCTCTGCAGGTCGTAGAACGAAACGGCGGCAAAGTGACCGGCGATCAGGTAACCATTGCCCTGCAAACACCCAAAGCCGTGCGGCTCGAACAAGCCTTTACGGGTCATCATCCCGTTTTGTCAACCTCGATCAACAAAGACCTGGACACTGACTACAGCGTTGATTTTGAGGGAATTGGTTTTGTTCTTCGGGGTGAAGCCAAACCCAAAAATCGGAGTTCGTGGGGCTATGAAAGTCCGTTCGCTTTCACGGCTGAAGTTTATGTGGACGGCAAGAAAATAGAAACGGCAAAGCTCCCCGTCGATTTTACCCACCGCCGGCATGAATTGTCCTGGAAATACCAACTGCCAAAGGGTAAACACACACTTCGTATTAAACTCCTGAATCCTGACGCCGAACATGTTGTGCATATGTCGGATTTGCTGGTGTACAGCGACCAGCCGGTAAAATCGAAGCTGTAGTTTTAGTTCAAACAATAGACTTTTATGAAAGTAAACAAAACGCGATTTTGTCATCCCGACGGAAGGAGGGATCTTCGGTAAACCGGGAAATTTCATTTCTACCGAAGATCCCTCCTTCCGTCGGGATGACAAAACTAAACCAACAACAACTTACTCATTATCAAATACTTACTCTAAAATTAGTTATTATTGACGTTAGTTTTAGTTCCTATCCAGATTCATGCATTTCCGCCTGCTCTTCCTGCTTCTGATTCTGATACGCCCGGCTTTGGCGCAGCGGGTGGTGTTGCCCACGCTGCACAACAATCCGGCAGGAGAATTGCAGGTTTACCGCGAAAATCTGGCATTACTACGGCAGGAACACCCTACCCACCGCGAGCTTCCTAATCTGAAGTTTTTCCTGTTCGGTATGGGCGACCGACTAAAACTCATTTATCGGAATGGGCGGTTGCTCAACGCATTGACCGGGAATATTGAAGAACAATGGCAGGTGACGCAGGAAATCATTGTGCCATCGGCTTATCTGGTCCATCTGGTTCTGGCCGACGGGCAAATCGTGCAGATTCAGGAAGATGAAACAGGCGTGTGGCTGCTACAGCCAAACAAGCGGCCCAAGTTGATACCGGGTACACGCAGTCGGGTAAACTTACCTCGTTTTGCGGGCAAACGCTTTGGTCCGGTGCTGCGGGTGCTGCACCAGGAAATACTGATCAACGTTATCCATGGTCGCCCTGTCCCGAACTTCCTGGTATATCAAAAACCTCGTTATCGTGATGCGGCTTCGATGGCGATGGTATTACGTCAGACAAATAACCTGATGCTTATTCATGATTGGATTATGGCTATTCATGATCCTTTCGACCGAAACAATAACGATATCCTCGACGCTGATAACCCCGGCGAAGTACTGTTTCTGGTGTCATTAGTGTCAGACAAGACGCATCCGGTTGTACAGATGGTGCTGAATTCAATCAGGCAATTTGAGAAAGATAATTACATCGCTGGAAAATCTGACAATACCGAACACCCTGTTTATCAGACAAAGTGGTTTAAGTACGGCCTCAAATCGCTCAACCTGCCCGATCGCTACAGTATTCCAAAACAGTATGATAGTTACTCGTCGCTGGTGTGGTGGGCATACACCCATGACCATGTAGAAGGCAAAAAATTCAGCGAAGATTCGGGCCTCAACTATCCATATTTAAGTTGGGCAGAAGATCATTTTTATGCCGGAAACAGAGGGTTTATTGGTACTCTTGACTATCCCTTAAGTTGGGAACAACACGCCGACAATGCCCATTACCCCGGCCTTACGGTGCTCGACAAAGACCTCGTCAAGCAAAAGTTAGCCTTTCCGCAGGCCTGGCACGCAGCCGAAATGTTTTTGCTGCTCGAAAAGCAATGACTGGATTTACTAGTACTACTGCGAGGATTCTAATTGACGTTATATAGGCCATAACGTCAAGATATGGCCTATATAACGTCAATTAGAATCCTCATCTATTAGTGCGTACCGCCAATGGTAATACCCGCCTTCAGGCTCAGGTAACTGTTATCAGCTTTCAAGGTAAGCCCTGTTGCTGCGTTTTTAACACTGGTGTTGCTAACCAGATTATAAGCTGCTTCCAGATGGAGTATCTTATATTTTACCCCTACTCGGCCCAGCCCCCCAACGGCGAATGTCGTTGGCAATGGATAGGTAACGGATGGGTTCCCTGACGACTGAAAGGTTTGTGAACTGGCATCGGCATAGTAAAGTCCAGCCCCAAGGCCAACAAACGGTTTGAGACCAGTACTTGTACTAATCACATAATTTGCCGTTACCGCCCCCGACATAATAGACTTAGCCTTGCTTGCATAATAAATATCGTTTTTCAGAGCTTCAGACCGCTGGATGAACGCCTGTTCAAAACGCAGGCCAACTTCCAGATTTTTAGATAGTTCAAACTGGGGTTCAATGCTGTAGACAACGCCAGCTTTAGCAAAACCATTTTCTCCCGTATTGAGCGGTGACGCATAGCCACCGGCGAGTGTCATTTTAAATAAGGGCTTGTTTGATTTGGTTGATTTTGCCGGTTTCGTCGGTGTGGCAGGTGCAGCGGTTTGGGCATTGGCTACAACAGAGACCATTACCAGCATGATAACGAATAACTTACGCATAAGAAATTAATAATTGTGTACTTGATGATTAACCGATTTTACTGAAGTTAGCCTTCGTTCGGCAAAGATGATCATTTTACAAATCAACCTATCCAACCAACCAAAAAACGGCAAACCCCAGTCTATCCTTATACAAGTAATGACCCGCTTCCGTTGCAGATGGTTGTTATTCATCCAGTAAAATTATACCTGTTTCAGTGATCCAGGCGTGTGTAGTTGATTCGTATCTGTCAATCCGATCGCATCACCCTGCCGTTTTTACATTATTTGGCGTAGATAATGAGCGCCAGACCCAGCACATAGCATAGGCCCATAAGAGTCAAATACCGGTTAGATGTTGCAGGGGCCCCTTTAAACTCATGCCAGATAAACACCCCCCACAAAACGGCGATAATTGTAGCTCCCTGCCCCAGTCCATAACTAATTGCATAGCCAGCTTCCCCCGACGCCAGTAAACTCGAAGCCATGCCCAGGCACCAGACCATGCCCCCCAGCATACCAATCCGGTGATTCCGGCGGCTCACATCGCTGTAATCAATCTCCCCATCGGCAGGTTTACTGGCATACCGGCGTAAAATCGGCAGAAACACCGGTGTACTAACAACTACACCAAGAGCAAACAGCACCAGCGCCGTATAGGGTGTAAGTAGACCCGGTCCGGGATTGGCGAAATCAGGAGCCATAGCTCTGGCTACGAAATAGAAAAAGAAACTCATTAAAAAGCCACCCACCAGCGAGATGATGAGCCCCTGAGTACTAACAGATCCATCAGTTGTTGCTTTGGCGCGATAGGCCAATGCGCTGAACACAATAGCCAGAAAAATAGAAAACACACCGCCCGATAGTAAGCTAATATTACCAACCGGCGACAGAATGTAGTTTACCACAACACCCAAAATCAATGCCAGCCCAATACCTACCGGCATGGCTACCGAGAGCCCCGCCAGTTCAATGCCAATCACAATCAGCACATTGGCTATGTTAAACACAAACCCACCCACCAAAGCAAAGAGGATGCTTTGTGTATCGCCCTGTTTAATATCGGTTAGAAAAGATCGCCCGGAAGTGCCAAAGCTCCCTAGTGTAAAGGCCAGTAACAAACTCAGAATCAGTATGCCATATGTATAATCTCGATAAAAGATGGTTGTTGGAACAGACTGCGTGGCTAATTTTTGCGTATTGGCCCAGGAGCCCCAGCAAAGCATGGTCAGGAAGCAGACGACAACCGCCAACGGGTAGTGAGAAATAATAAACATATTCGACTGAGCTTGTTTAGGTTAGGTTTATCAGGCAATCTACAAAATGCATTACTCACGACAAAGCCCGTTCTGTTTATAAAAGTTGAGTAGACGGTAAGGCTACGCCTTGTAGTTGGCTACCTTTGCAGGCATGAATTACATCTACATCCTCTTTGCTTTTCTGGTTGGTCTGGCTATTACTGTTCAGGCAGGTGTTAATGCTAATCTGCGGCAAGCGATGGCCAGCCCTATTCTGGCAGCCGCTATTTCGTTTGGTTCCGGCTTCATCGCCTTGCTTGTCCTGTTCTTTGCCTCCGGCTCATCAACTCCTTCGCTGGAAGCCATCAAACAGGTAAGCTGGTGGAAATGGATGGGTGGGGTTATGGGCGCAGTGTATATGATAACCGTCATTGTTAGTGTGCCAAAGATCGGTACCGCTAATCTAGTAAGCCTGAGCGTGGCGGGCCAATTGGTAGCCGCCATTATCCTCGACCATTATGGATTGCTGGGTTTCGCTATCCATCCGGCCAACGGCTGGCGTATGCTGGGTGTCATGCTGATTGTAACGGGCGTTTTGCTGGTGGTGAAAAACTAAGTGTATGGTTTTCGGTTTACAGTTTTCGGACTGTCGGCCAACCGTAACCCGAAAACTGTAAACCGATGATCAATTACCGCTTCTACCCTTCGCTCCTCAACGTGTTTGCGCGCTACCTGCGTGGCGGAAACCTCTCGGCACAGGAACTGATTGACTCCATCAACCGCGTACCAACACCCGGCACAGCCGCCCAGGAGCGTGGCGTTTCGTTTGAAGAGGCTGTTGTGAAAGGCACCAATGAGGAACGCTTCGACCCGGAGCTTATTAAAAAAGTTCGGAAGCTCCTCCCCCGGCCCATTGTCGATACGCAGGTCTATTGCCAATGGGAAATTGACGATGTGCTGTTTTACGGTTATGTCGATCTGATTGGTAAATTCAAAGCTGTCGATTTAAAGACGACGGCTTCCTACCAGCCAAACCGCTTTCTGCACAACCACCAGAATTTATACCTGCATGCCCTCAAGCGTAAAGGCATCAAACTCATGGAATACGTCATTGCCGAATTTCAGCCGGGTGGGCAAGCCGAAGTACATGTGGAAAGTTACTCCCTCACACACCCCATTGACAAACAGCTGGAAGAAATTCGCCTGCTCAAAGCATTTCTGGAAGAACACCGGCCACTAATTACCGACCCCAAAATATTTGTGACACCCGGCGAAGATGCCGACGCAAGACGAAAGTCAAGGTAAACCTATACAGTTTCTAAAGGGCTTCCTTACAAAAACTGGACTCCCCAATTGATGACTAAAATTGGAACACAGATAATACAGATTGAACGGATTTTCACTGCATCAACGGTCAGTCATGAGTTTTATCCGTAAAAATCCGTTCAATCTGTATTATCTGTGTTCCAATTGCTTTGCAAGAATGCCGTATACGGTTTCTAAAAGCCGCCACAGCGTCCCGGCTTGTAGTTCGTTTCGCCGTACCTTCGCGCTATGCTTCAGCGCACTTTCCATCTCTATCAACGTGCTTACAAAGGCCTGTCGCCTTCCGTGTGGCTATTGGCGGGGGTAATGCTCATCAACCGATGCGGCACGATGGTGTTGCCGTTCATGACGCTCTACCTGACGCAGCACTTGCATTACTCCGTTCAGGACACGGGTATTGTGATGGCTATTTATGGCCTCGGTGCGTTTGTCGGAACGTTTTTAGGGGGCCGTCTCACCGACCGGTTTGGCTTTTACTATGTCCAGTTGTTCAGCCTGTTGTTTGGCGGCATGGCTTTGATAGGCTTGCAATTCGTCACTCATTTTTATGCGCTTTGCGGAAGTGTATTTGTTTTTACGCTCTTCGGCGATGCGTTCCGCCCGGCGAATCAGGCCGCTATTGCCCATTATTCAGAAACCGAAACCCGCACCCGCGCTTTCTCCCTGAACCGGTTAGCCATAAACCTGGGCTGGTCGGTGGGAGGTGGACTGGGAGGCTTGATAGCCGGCATAAGTTATAATCTCCTTTTCTGGACGGATGGCCTGACGTGCCTGGCAGCGAGTGTAGTATTATGGCTGTTTTTACCGGTTCCAGCCCGTCAATCAGTTTCTGAGGCAAGCCCAACAGACGATCAGCCAGTTGTTTTAACGAAAGCTCTATCACCTTATCGCGACAAGTGGTTTATTGCTTTCGTCATCTGTTCCTGTCTTTACCTGATGGCTTTCATGCAGTTATTCTCCATTGTGCCTTTGTTTTTTAAGGAGGTCATGCAGATGGACGTAGGCACCATTGGGTTACTAACGTCACTCAATGGAATGATAATTGTTCTTATTGAAATGACGCTGGTTTATAACCTGGAACGGCAGAACTGGTCCAAGATAAACCTGATTGTAGTGGGTGTTATCCTGACGAGTGTCTCTTACGTCACATTAGCCTTAACCAACTGGATTCCCGTTTCTTACATGGCCATTGCGCTGGTATTTATACTTGTAGGAACGTTCAGTGAGATGCTGGCGATTCCCTTTATTCAGTCGTTTACGGTCGAGCGAGCGAGTCCCGCCACACGGGGGCAGTATCTGGCGCTGGCATCCATGAGCGGGGCACTGGCACAGACCTTGTCGCCGGCAATTGGGTCGCAAATCGTTGCCCACTTTGGTTTCTCAATACACTGGCTGGTTATTGCCGGCATCAGCCTGCTATCGGCCGGTGGGTTTTGGTGGTTGGGAAAAACGGCACTCAGCAGGCAGTTTTCAGAGATAGATCCAGTTGTCTAAGAAATTGTCTCCCCAACTTTCTTTACGACCTTTGCAAAAAACGAAAGAGTGAAAGAGCGAAAGAGTGAAAGAGCGGAAGAGTGAGAAAGCGAAGGAGTGATCAAGCCAGTCCACTCTTTCGTCCTTTCGCTCTTTCGCTCTTTCACTCTTTCACTCTTTCGCTCTTTCACTAACTCATTGTCTCTTGAAACTCTGGCAGAAAGAAGGCGTCAGCACCGCCGAACAAATTGAACGTTTCACCGTAGGCCGCGACCGTGAAATGGACCTGTACCTCGCTCCTTTCGATGTACTGGGGAACCTTGCCCACGCTCAAATGCTTGAAACCATTGGCCTGTTGAGCAGTGATGAATTAGGCATGATGACTGATGAATTGAACGTTATTTTTCAGAAAATTCAGGCAGGCGAGTTCAAAATTGAAGACGGTGTCGAAGATGTTCACTCGCAGGTAGAGCTAATGCTAACACGGGTATTGGGCGATGTGGGCAAGAAAATTCACTCAGGCCGGTCGCGCAACGATCAGGTGCTGGTCGATTTAAAACTCTTCACCCGTGATCGACTCTGGCGCGTGGCCGAAGCCGTTCGAACGGTGTTCGATAGGCTGGTGAGCCGCTCGGAGCAACATAAAAATGACCTCCTGCCGGGTTATACCCATCTGCAAATCGCCATGCCATCGTCGTTCGGGCTTTGGTTTGGTGCCTATGCCGAGGCTCTCGCCGACGATATGCTGACGCTGCAAACGGCTTACCGACTGGCTAACCGGAATCCGCTTGGGTCAGGGGCGGGCTATGGCTCGTCGTTTCCGCTCAACCGCACGCTTACCACCGAGTTATTGGGTTTTGAAGGTATGCACGTCAATGTGGTATATGCACAGATGAGCCGGGGGAAAACGGAACAAACGGCACTGACGGCACTGGCTGCCGTAGCCACAACGATCTCGCGCATGGCGATGGATATTTGCCTGTATAACAGCCAGAACTTCGGTTTTCTGGTCCTCCCAGACGCGCTCACAACGGGCAGCAGCATCATGCCGCACAAGAAAAACCCGGATGTAGCGGAATTGCTGCGGGCCAAGACCAACAAAATGAAAGCGTTACCTATGGAAGTAACGCTTGTCATGAGCAACCTGCCCTCCGGCTATCACCGCGATATGCAGTTGCTGAAAGAAATCCTGATGCCCGCCTTCGACGAAATTCTGGATTGCCTGGAAATCGCCGATTTCATGCTGGAACACCTTCAGGTAAAGCCCAATTTGCTGGACGACCCCAAATATGATTTACTCTTCAGCGTCGAACGCGTGAATGAGCTAGTGTTACAGGGCGTTCCCTTCCGCGAAGCCTACCGAACCGTTGGTAAAGAGATTGCCGAACATACCTATAACCCACCCCGCGAACTGCATCATACACACGAAGGCAGCATTGGCAATTTGGGAAATGATTTAATCGAAAACGCCATGAACAAGGCCATGACGGGCTTTGGCGCTGAAAAAGCCCAAACAGCCATTCGGCAGTTGTTAAAGGAGCGTATTGACTGAACTGAACTGAACTTTAAACGCCATATCTTGAAGATATGGCGTTTAAAGTTCAGTTCAGTTCAGTCAATACGCTCCTGCCAAACCAATGGACGCTCAACTCTCACTCTATGAATACGTTACCAGAAGAAACCAGAAATGATTTACGGCGAATTGGCGGAGAATTATCCCGCTTATCATTCGATGTTTTAACCGTTGTTGGCATTGGTGATCAGGACGACCTGAACCACAAGCGATTAACTGAAGTCATGGATCACATAGATCAGGCCCTATCCGGTCTGGCAGAAATTATCACCGGGGGTGAGGACGATGATGAAGAACTAGAGTAGGTTATTGGTGGAGTAAGTGAAGTAGCCAATTGACTATTTAACTACTTCACTTACTCCACCAATCACTTACTTCACCTACCTCACCATTTTACTCAACCCGATAGGCGACTAATGAATTTTTGTAAAACGTTGGAACGATCAACAGTTTTTTGCGGGCAACATAGTCAAGGTCAGCCGCGTTGATTTTCTGCTCACGGGTGTCGAGTAGCTGCTCTTTGGAGCCATCGGCGTTGACATGGAACACCTGACCATTCCAGTCCGACACAAAATAATTTCCTTTTCCCTCTGCCGCGATACCATCAGTAGCCGCCATTCCATCGGCGAGAGTTGTCATCGTTTTCGTCGCTAAGTCCACCGAGCGCAACGCACCGATTTTGGTGCTGCCAACCATGAGTTTATCTTTACCGACGGCTAGCACGCCGTTTGGTTTGTTGAGCTGTTCACCCTCCATCCAGACTTCCCATTTGTCGTCTTTCAGGCGGTAGATTTTATCATTCTGGTTATCAGACACATACACCGTCCCGTCTTTTGCTACGGTCACATCGTTCAGAAACCCTCCCTTTCCAACGGCATCCCACGTTTTTTCGGCCTGTCCATTTTCAGTATTGATGCACACCAGGCGGTATACATCTGTTACATACAGCCGATTTTTGTAGAGGCCCATACCTTTTGGTGCATTTAATCCAGATGTCCACCGCAAATTTTCGATTTTACCATCCAGCGTAACTTTAGAAATAAACCCACTGCCATCGAGTTCGCCAGCTTTGCCATCAATATTAGCTACATACAATGTATTACTACCGTCATAGAGCACTGACTCAGGGGTTCGAAGCGTCGTGTCGGTTTCCCATACTTTCACCAGCTTCATTGGTTTCGGGCGGGCGGATGGCGTTAGGGCCAACAGACTGACACTGCCGACAGCCAGGGATAAAAAAAAGGCAAAGTGTTTCATATTTTGATTGATTATCAGGTGATTAAAAAGTTTTGAAAAAAAATAGTTGCATCATGCCGTGTTAAGTATTGGCTCTTGTTGTCTATGCAAAAGGAAAAATATAATTTTTCTAACCAGTTGGTAACTGGCCATCTTTCCTTTAAAAACAATAGAATAACTGGGGTGTTTAAAAAACTCGCACGTTAACAACAACAGGTTATGAAAACTCCACAATTACGCTCTACAGAGGGGCCAACACCGACCGACCAACTTAAAGCAAGTATCCGGGATATGATCCGGCTGCAACGTGATTACCAGATTTCGGATGAATTATTCTGGGAGATTTTTAACACCCGTGTGCTGCTCAACGAGCAGATAGATATAGACGAATTTATATGCGATTTTCATCGGTTGCCTGCCTACGCCTGATTGCTCATTCAGGGAATGAAGAGTGTAGAGTGAACAATGAAGAATAAAAGACTGATTGCCTGTATTTTATTCTTCATTATTCACTCTACACTCTTCATTATCTAAAGTTTAGCTCAATCGAACGGCAAATAAAGCTTTCGACTTGGCGTACACGTACCCGACAACAACCAGTGTAACTACGCCCCCCAGCATAACAGAAGGAACCGTGCCCAGTAATCGGGCAAGCAGTCCAGATTCAAACGCACCTATTTCGTTCGATGAACTGACGAACATGCCGTTTACAGCGGCTACACGTCCGCGCATGTGATCGGGCGGAAAAATTTGCAGAATCGTTTGACGGATAATTACACTGACACTGTCGAAAGCGCCTGTCAGGCCAAGCATAATCAACGACAGATAAAAATTTGTCGATAGGGAAAATACGATTGTCGCTACGCCAAAACCGGCCACCGCCAGCAGCATATTTCGCCACGCATTATGGGTAGGCGGATGTTTGGTCATGTAGGCCATAGTCAGTAGCGCCCCAACAGATGGAGCGGCCCGCAAAAAGCCCAGACCTTCGGCACCTACTTTCAGAATGTCTTCGGCAAAGACCGGCAAAATGGCCACGACGCCCCCAAACAACACAGAGAACAAATCGAGCGAAATAGCGTAGAGAACGATCTGGGTTTTAAACACGAACCGGAACCCTTCTTTCAGGCTTTCACTGAGCTTCAGCACCGGCAAGTCATTGACAGGCATAGGCTTGCGATCAATGAGCGAAATCAACACGAAGCAAACAACAAGCAGGGCAATCACGGCAATCAGGCTATTGTCAAAGCCAACCCAACTGTATAAAAACCCGGCCAACCCCGGCCCTATTATGGCGCCTGCCTGCCAAAACGAACTACTCCAGGTAGCCGAGTTTGGATAGAGTTCGCGCGGTACTAAAAACGGCTTTAGCGAAGAACTGGCAGGAGAATAAAACCCTTTAGCGGTTCCAATCAGCATAAGTACCCCATAAATAGTAGCCAGCCGTGCCGTTTGCGACAACCCTACCGCCACAGAGGGCTGAAAAACCAGATACAGAATAACTGACCCTAACAGAATAACCAGCAAACTCCATTGCAGAATTCGCTTCTTATCCCGACGGTCGGCCAGGTGGCCCCCAAACAGGGATAGCGCAATAAACGGAATCGCTTCGGCAAGGCCAACCAGCCCCAGCATCAGCGGATCATGAGTCATTTTATACAATTCATACCCCAGCGTAACCTCCTGAATCAGCAGCGTAGCCGTAATCAGGAAACTGTTCATTACGAAATAACGAAATTCAGGAATTCGGAGGGATGCGAAAGTGTCGACCGGGGACTGTTGAGCCATACTGTTGTCGGCGTATACTATATTTACCGCCTGAGTGTTTGATTTATCAACCCAAAACCATGCAAGCTCCGTTCCGAACAAGGGTTAAAATTTGTTGCATCAGCAGTCTTGAAGAAGCCCAGCTAGCGATTCGTCTGGGTGCCGATGCGCTTGGTCTGGTGGGCCGTATGCCCAGTGGACCCGGTGTAGTGGGCGATGAACTGGCTGCACAAATTGTTCAGGCCACGCCCCCGCCCCTGGCTACATTCATGCTCACCAGCGAAACGAATGTGGCCGACATTCTGGCCCATCAGCAGCGTGTAGGGGCCAACACCATCCAGCTCGTAGACGCTGTTCCTGCCGACACCTACGCCCAGCTTCATGCCGCGCTACCGACTGTAAAAGTGGTTCAGGTTATTCATGTCATTGACGAAAAAAATGTTACCGAAGCGTTGCTTGCCGTTCAGTATGGAGTCGATGCCCTGCTTCTCGACTCAGGCAACCCTACTCTGGCGGTGAAAGAACTGGGCGGCACCGGGCGGGTTCATAACTGGCAGGTAAGCCGACAAATCGTGGAGCAATCGCCAGTACCGGTGTTTCTGGCGGGTGGTTTGAACCCGACCAACGTTCGGGAAGCGATTAATGCAGTGCACCCTTATGGCCTTGACATTTGCAGTGGTGTGCGAACGAATGGGCAGTTGGATGCGCAGAAACTGGAAGCGTTTATGCATGCGATAAATCCTTAGTTTTACTGAAACGAAACCGTACTCGCCGGGTTATTCATTCATTGTTGGTTCCTGAACCTAAACGGCTTACTCATGCGCAGTCTCACAATTCAGATACCGCAGCCCTGCCACGAACGGTGGGACGACATGCAACCGAACGAACAAGGTCGATTCTGTGCCAGTTGCCAGAAAACGGTAGTTGATTACACGGCATTATCGGATCAGGAATTGGTGCGATTGCTTAGTAAGACATCGGGAAGCAGTTGCGGGCGCCTTCGGAACGAACAACTGGATCGACCTCTGGGGTTGGCAAACCCGTCCATCGCTTCCAGTTGGCGGCATTGGGTCGGACTGCTCACGATGAGCTTGTTCGGCTGGCAAACGGCAAGGGCGCAACTTAATCCGGCCAGAAAACCAGCCCAACCAGCGTCTATACGACCAGACTTTGCTGTCAATACGCTTCCTGCACGAACGAGTGCGTCTCCTCCAACGAAGATGGATATTGTAGGGCGGGCCATGCTAATGGACTCCGCTGGAAACCTGTCACCGGCTTTGGAAGCGTATGTATCTATTTCGCTTCATGGCGAGAATTGGCAAACACAAACGGATAGCACCGGTGCATTCAGCCTTCAGGTTCCTGGTCAACTACAGGTTACAGACCTTAAAATTCAGGTGATGACACCAGGGCGGGCGTCAGGAAATAGTACGTTCAGCGTATCACCGTCAACGTGTTCGGTTGTATTGAATGACATTGTGCTACAGAAACCTATGGCTCCACGAACGATCTCTACTGGGGGTCTGGTCCTCATTAAAACACCTTCCCGCTGGCAGAAGTTGACGCGTAAATTATTCAAATAAACGCGATCTATGAGATTTTGACCGCATAGCGGTCGAACGTTTGTAGAAAAAATTCCAGTTGAGTTAACTAGCGTGCCGTAGGTACGCCACCTTTGGCCATTGTTGCGTACCTACGGCACGCTAGTTAACTCAACTGGAATTTTTTCTACAAACATGTCGTACCTACGGCACTTAAACGAGTAATAATCAGACATGAAACCTCATAGTTAGCGTTAAATAAGAACATCTCTTTTCATGACCTCTAAAAAACAAAAACGCCCGAACCAATTGGCCCGGGCGTTTCAATTCTGCCGATTACCCTTAGGCTACGACAATTTCTTTAACTAATTTCTCTTCTTTCACTTCCACTTTAGGCAATTCAACAGTTAGAATTCCATCTGTGTAAGCGGCTTTGATTGCGTCGGCATTAACCGTTTTTGGTAATTTAAACGCACGTTCAAATGAATTTAAGCTGAACTCGTGCCGGGTAAATTTGTCGGCGGTTTCTTCTGTTTTCGCTTCCGATTGATAGCCAATCGTCAGTTTGTTATTTTCCACGTTGATCTTCAAATCTTCTTTTTTCAAGCCGGGAGCGGCCAGTTCAAGAAGGAATGCCGTTTCGGTTTCTTTCACGTTCACGGCTGGTACGTTAGGCGTCGTGTTCTGATACCGATTGATAACGGGACGGCTATAAAAAGGGTTGAAAAAGGTAGGGAGGTTATTATATCGAACTAAGGTTGCCATGTTCTTATTTATTTTAGTAGGTTGTTTATTGTCAAACACAAACAGCCTTGCTCAAATGGCGTACCAAATCTAAAACTTTAACTAATGCTGTCAGTTTGTCTTAATTAGTTCAATAACGGGTAAATTATACTGTCATTTTGGCGCATTTTTGAGAATTACGGTGAAATTCTAATGATAAAATGTCTTACCTGCTGGCATTACGTTTTTTAGGTTTTTGTCATGGCTCCGGCCACCCGGACCGACGAAGAAGGGATCTTCGGATGAGACGAAGTGCTCCAATTTACCGAAGATCCCTCCTTCGTCGGTCCGGGTGGCCGGAGCCGTGACAAAAACACAGGACCACAAAAAGCCTAAATAAACTCATTACAATTCATCACTGAACTTCTGCATAAGCACAATTCATTACACCTACTCCACTCACTTCACCATAATGGCTCTCAGCCAACAATAACCTTCACCAGTAAATACAAAATGGATGGGCAAAGTAAACAGCCCAGGCCTGTATAAAACGTGGCTGTCATGGCTCCATACGGAACAAGTTTTGGGTCTGTGGAAGCCAGCCCTGCCGCTACCCCACTTGTGGTGCCGATTAAACCGCCAAAGACCATAGCCGTTGCCGGATTATTTAACCCGATAACCCGTGCAACGAGGGGTGTACAAATAGTAATGGCGATCGATTTCACGAGACCGGTAGCTATACTTATGGCGATCACGTCAGACGATGCACCAATGGCGGCACCCGTTACGGGCCCAACAACGAATGTGCAGGCTCCAGCCCCAATGGTTGTGATACTTATCGCATCCCTATACCCCATGAAATAAGCAATGGTAGCTCCAGTAAAGAAAGTAAGTATCACGCCAACAAAAAGCGAAATGATACCCGCCAGGCCCGTTTTCCTGACAACGACGAAACTGACGCCCATAGCCGTTGACACAATAGCGAAATCGCGGAACATGGCGCCCCCCATCAGCTCGAACCCACTTAATTCTTTTATGTCGGCGATACCTTTGCTCCCGCCAGAAACAACACCCCCTATATACGCTAGTACCAACCCAAGAAAGATAGCGATGGCCGATCCCGGAATTTTTTTGCGGGTCAGTTTCTCCGACAGGAAATCGGATGAGTACATAATCAGGCCTACCGATAGAAATGCCACGACCAACCCATTTTTGGCCAGGAGAGTTGTTATATACTCCATTCTTCCGGTGTTTTCAGCGAGATTCTAGTAATAGACGGAACGAGAAACAGACAGATAGCCACGGGTATAATCCCGGCGGCAAGAGCAATCAGGCCGCTCGACAAGGCCACCCGAACATTTTGAGTAGCCGACATTGCGACAATAACGGGAATGTACATTTTACTCCAGAACAGGATTCCACTTTCCATTTCGGGATGAAGACTATCCCGTTTTTCGAACCAGTTTTGTGCGAAAACAAGCAGCAGCATGGCAAATCCAACGCCCCCCACATTCGCATTAATATGGATAAGCCTACCCAGGGTTTCGCCCAGCAGTTGACCCGCAATAAAACAGCCCGCTAAAAGGGCAACACCTCTGATAAGCATCGGGATTGATAGTTAATTCGGGCCTTAAAATAGTTTCTTCAAGTCATTTTTTGTGACCTTCCCCATAGCGTTGCGCGGGAGATCGTCCACTATAAGATACTGCCGGGGTACTTTATAAGCGGGCATTAATTCACGAATCCAGGCATTCAGCAGGCTGGTATCGAGCGCTGTGTCATTGACAACGAGGGCCGCAACAACCAGTTCTCCCCACTCTTCGTTGTCCACGCCCACCACGCTGCAATCGCTGATTTGGGGATGGGTTCGTAATACTTCTTCTATTTCCAAAGCCGAGATTTTGTAGCCGCCCGATTTGATAATGTCAATTGAACTTCGTCCCAGTATTTTATAATATCCGTCATCCTGCACGGCGACATCGCCCGTTTTAAACCAACCATCGGCCGTAAACGTCGCTTCGGTGGCGTCTGGTTTACGCCAGTATTCCTGAAAAACGTTTGCTCCTTTCACCTGAATTTCGCCGGCATCGCCCGGAGCCACCTCCTGGTTTTGCTCATCGACCAACCGAATGGTTACACCCGGCAATGCCTGCCCAATATGCCCTGCGCGTCGTTCGCCCAGATAAGGGTTACTTATGGCCATACCGATTTCGGTCATGCCGTAGCGTTCCAGCAACCTGTGCCCGCTGATGGTTTCCCATTTTTCCATCACAGAAACAGGCAAAGCCGCCGACCCGGACACCATTAGCCGGAAGGTCGTCATACTGGCCTTTAATGCTTTCTGCTGTTCGTCGGGCAGGCTGTCGAAATAGGCGATCAGTTTAAAATAAATGGTCGGCACGGCCATAAACAGGCCGCTCACAGGCTGTAAGGCCGTCTTTGTGAACCAGTCAAATACTCGTTCGGCAGAAAAATTTGGCAAAAACTCAACCGTTCCTCCCGCCCATAGGGTACATGAAATTACATTTATAATTCCATGTACATGGTGGAGTGGTAACACACACAAAATAGTATCCTGATCTGAATACGCCCAGGCATATACGAGAGTAGATACCTGCGCTTCGATGTTAGCATGTGTCGTCACCACGCCTTTGGGCAGATTCGTGGTACCACTTGTATAGAGAATCATAGCCCGACGGGTGGGTTCCAATTTCGGCAAAACACTAGCTAGTTGCGTTTGAGACTCCCCTACTACAATAAATCGTATGTTATTCAACTCCGAATATGCCTTCAGGACAGGCTCGAACTCGGGGGATACAACGATGATTTCCGCCTGAGTGTCCTCAATTACATACTGTAGCGACGCCAGTGGATACGTTATGCAAAGCGGTACGGCAATGCCGCCAGCCAACCAGATACCCCATTGAGTACGTACATAATCAAAGCCCGGCAGCACCATAAAAGCGACCCTGGCTTCCAGTAAATCAGCTCGATCCTCCAGTAGTATACTCGCAAACTGGTGCGAAGCTTCCTGCAAATCATGATAACTATATGACCTGTTATTGGCAACAATAGCTGTTTTAGCCGGTTTGATAGGTTGACGTCGTAAGAGCGATAGCATCAGTATTTAATTAACGTACTTGCATTCATAAAATGAACATCGGCTCCTATCTACTCAAATCGCAAATGCTTCACCGAATCGCCGGATGATTCGAGTTCGAGCAGGGCGTCGATACCAATTTCCAAGTGAACATTCACGAACTGGCCCGTTACCCGCTTATCACTCTCTTCGGTTTTGACGCCTTCCGGCACTAATGGGTTGTCGGATACCAGCAACAGAGCGCCGTGGGGAATGGAGTTCACAAAGCCAACGGTGAAAATAGTTGCCGTTTCCATGTCAATTGCCATTGTCCGAATTTCGCGCAGGTAATCTTTAAATTGTTCGTCATGTTCCCATATGCGCCGGTTGGTCGTGTACACCGTGCCGGTCCAGTAATCCAGCTCGTATCGTTTGATGGTCGATGAAACCGCCCGTTGCAGTCGGAACGATGGCAAGGCCGGAATTTCGGGGCGCATGTAATCGTTGCTGGTCCCCTCCCCCCGAATGGCGGCAATGGGCAGCACCAGGTCGCCGATCTGCGTTTTTTTCAACCCGCCACATTTACCTAAAAACAAAACAGCTTTGGGGTTAACAGCCGACAGCAAGTCCATTACGGTGGCTGCCATTGCACTACCCATGCCAAAATTTATAATGGTAATATTATTGGCCGTAGCCGTTTGCATGGCTCGGCCCATACCAAAAATTTCTACATCGAACTTTTTAGCAAATAGATCGACATAGTTTATGAAGTTAGTCAGCAAAATATATTCGCCGAAATTTTCAATAGGGGTTCCCGTGTAGCGCGGCAACCAGTTCTGAACGATTTCTTCTTTTGTTTTCATTTTTAAAGAGTGAATGAGTGAAAGAGCGAATGGAAGATTAAAAAGATTCGCTCTTTCACTCATTCGCTCTTTCGCTCTTTTATCTTTGAGGTATGGTTGCGCTGAACCTCCCGACTTTTGACTGTAAAATTAAACAAGTCGAAGGGAAACCCTACATTTTCGATTCATTACGCCGGAAGTACGTCCGGCTCTCGCCCGAAGAGTGGGTTCGGCAGCATATTGTCAATCTGCTGCTGACTCATTATGCCTATCCCAAATCTCTTATTCGCACCGAAGGAGGACTAATCCTGAACCAGACCCAAAAAAGGACAGATGTGGTGGTCTTCGACCGGCAGGGGCAGCCTTTTCTGGTGGTTGAATGCAAGGCTCCCCATATTCCATTGACCCAGTCGGTATTCGATCAGATTGCCCGCTACAACCACGTACACAAGGCTCCCTACCTAGTCATTTCCAACGGCCTGACACACTACTGCTGCGGCATTGATCACAACACGGCCGATGTGCAATTTCTGGACGATTTCCCGGCATTTATGTAGCGTGGTTTTATGTAACGTGGCAGGAATGCCGCGTAGCTGTAGGCTAACAAGTATAAGTACTATTTCAGCCTACAGCTACGCGGCATTCCTGCCACGCTACATGAAAAACCCCCGGCACCGTTGGGTGTCGGGGGTTTATATACATACGGCAGTGTAAATTAGTTAGCCTTAACAAGCTCACCACTGGCGCGGATCGAGATTTCGTCGCTAACAACAGCCGCAGGAACCGTACCTAACGTAAAGTCAGCACGTTTCACTTCGCCAGTTACTTTAAAACCAGCTAAGGTTTTCTTGTTTTGTGGGTTGGTAACAGGACCGGTGATAACCGCATCAAGCGTTACTGGCTTGGTTACACCGTGCATCGTCAGGTCGCCCATCAGTTTGTATTTGTTGCCCGATACTTTGCTGATCGACTTGCTCTTGAATTCCAGGGTTGGATATTTAGTTGCGTCGAAGAAATCGGGGCTTTTCAGGTGACCGTCGCGTTTTTCCTGGTTCGTGTTGACGCTGCTTACATCGGCAGTCAAGTCGATTTTAGCATCCGTAAAGTCAGCCTTCTCCGATGTCATTTTAACATCGAAATTCTGGAATTTACCATCAACTTCAGACAACATCATGTGTGTTACTGTGAAGCCTAAGTTAGAGTGCGCTTTGTCAAGCGTCCAGTTCTGAGCAAAAGCGCCTACCGAAGCGAACATCAGTGCAGCGATCATGGTTACTTTTTTCATTGGTTTGTAGATTAATAAATGGAAAATAGGTAAAAGTACTACAGGTAAAGTAAGTTAAGCCCGCAACTGATCGAGCAGTTGACTAAGGGTTGCGGCATCATCGGCAGTCAGTTTTTCCTGCAACAGCAAATCCCATTTGGCCTGCCGGGCATCTAACTGGGTCAGCAAATCAAGGCCCTTCTCCGTAATGATCACATCAACGGCCCGGCGGTCACTTGGGCATTCTGTACGTAAGACAAGTTTCTTGGCAACCAACTTGTCGACCAATCGGGACGCGTTCGACATTTTATCGAGCATGCGCTCCGTGATGTCCGATACTTTGATTGGGTCGGGAAACTGTCCACGAAGAATCCGCAACACATTATATTGCTGTAACGTGAGCTTAAACGGCTTCAATAGTTGCGTCTGGCTGCCAGCCAGCCAGTTGCTGGTATATATTAAATTCACAATCACCCGATGATATGAGGATTTGAATGGCGTGCTCTGTTTGATGTCAGTTTCTATAGACATGCCACAAATATAATGTATATGTATTTAATGTTCCTACATTATATGCAATTATTTTTAACGATACGGTACGATCTGGGGCGCGGATAAATCGAAATCGCGCAGTCTCAGGATTGGAATCCCTTCGAACGACTGGCGAAAAGGAATTGTATTTCCCGGAATATTCGGGTAATATGTGAGTCGGATTTGAAAACTATTGAATGTCAGGTTTTCATTCCGGAGTCTAAAGCCAATGCCATACCCCTGATACAAAGGGCTGCTCAGCAACGGGCGCTCGGGAAAAGTGGTCAGGCCAAGGTTGACGAACGTGACGAAAGCAACCCGAAACCCAACAAGATTCAAGCGCGAAAACAGAACATTTTCGTAGTTAATCAACCAGCGTTTCGTGCCTCGCAAAGCATCGCTGTTAATACCGATACCATCCGTCGTGATCCCCCCGCCACTGCTACCCAGGGTAATATATTCGTTCGAAAAGCGGCCAATACCGGTAGTGTACCGGGTATTGAAAAAGTGGCGCATGTTTCCCCACTTCGTTTTCATCAATGAACTAAAAAAATTGGATTCGAACGAAACAACGCCCTGCTCAATTCGACTATTCCGAATGTAGCCACCCATATTGACCAGTCCATACACATACCCGAGACCACGCACATACCTACCCTGCGAAAAATTCAGCCCTGTATACAGTCGTTGCCCCAATTCGGCGTTATCAAAACCAATAACGCCCGCCACCGTTTCGCCGATAGGAACGTCTTCTGTACGGCCAAACCCGTAAATCAATACATCCCGAACGTATTTACGCCGGGAGAAACCCATGCTAAACAGGGTCGTTCGGCTATCCTGATAAACCTGGTTTGTATCGGCCGTTACATTGGGACGTGTTTTGTAGGTATAGCTTGTATTACGTAAGGCCACAATGAGTCGCGAACGCCCTTTTTCGTCAGAATCGCGTTGTCTATAGAATAATCGAAAGGAACGGCCAATCCAGATGTCGGAATAATTATAACTGAGTGGAACCAGCAATACGCTGTCGTTTCGGGTAACAAGCCGATTGTTGATCTGGGTATGATTCAGCTCAATTGACCCGGCATATTTCATGTCGGGGGTTAAAAATGGGCGATATAACTTAACAGATGCCTGTTTCAAATCGCGCAGATACAGCAGGCTGGCTTCGGCAGTCAGGAAGGTTTTGCCGATAAACGGAACAGTATACCGCCCCTGGTATTCTACTTTCTGACGCGGATCGGTACCCGAATACGCCACCTGCGCAAACAGGTGATGTCCCAACCCCCTAAAATTGAGCTGATCGAAGCCAAGACTAAAATTGGTTAAGCCGCCAAAACCACCATTGGGCAAGAGTGACCAGACATCCTGAGTAATGACATAGACATCGACAAACTGCTTACTATTTGGCCTTGGCAAGACCAGAATACGGGCATCGTGGAAGATGGATGTAGTACGCAATAGTCGTTCATTGTCACGAAGCACGTTCGGGTCGAGCACATCGCCTTGCCGGAACAGTAAATATGAATTACGGATAACATGCTCGCGGGTGTTGAAGTGAAGGCGGTTACCTGTGCGTTCAACCCAGTTGGCGGGTTTACGCAGGGTGTCATACACTGTTTGGCCAAATACGCCGAGTCGTTTGATATAAATATCACCAATAATTTTCCCTTCAAATGCCTTAAACGGATTCACTTCAATCTGGTTGACCTCACCCGTTTTTGCCCGGCTGTTATACACATCCTGAAAAACAAGATCGTACAATTGGTGGGTTAGCCGGTGTTTATACATTCTGGTTTTCAGGCGGCTGTAAAAAACACTGTCACGCTGTTGGGCTAAACTGTCGGCTACGGAGCTGGCGCGAATAGTGGCTAGTGAATGAATCAGCGCCAAAGAATCTACGGCCATTTGCCGGATAGGCTGATGCCCCAGGGTGTCTATCTGTAATAGAGTAGGTGCTACGGGCGCAGGGGCCAGCTCTTTCGTGACGGGATTCTTTACGCGGGTATCCTGCTGAGCTACTGCGTTATATGAGTATCCGGATATGAGTGCCAGCCACACCCAGAAAGGATGCAAGCGAGACCAACGCACGACCAGATACAAATTTTCCATTGATACAAAAACGACAATTAGAACGCTGCCGATACAAATGGTTTAATAGGGGTGTCTACCCCACCCCAACCCCTCCCGGCACCGGCCGCCCGGCTTGAAATAAGGGGAGGGGCTAAAAGAGACTAGCAATAGCCCCTCCCCTTATTTCAAGCCGGGCGGCCGGTGCCGGGAGGGGGTGGGGTAATTACTTAGTATAACTGTTTCTGAAGCCAATAATCCCGCTGGCGTTCTGAACCGAATTGAAAATAGTGAAAGCCAAAGCGCTCAAAACCCATCTTCTTGTAAAACTCGATGGCCCGTTCGTTTCGCTCCCACACGCCAAGCCAGACGGCATCGTACCCCTGTGCCTTTGCCCAGTCAATACAATGATTCAGTAGCGTTCGCCCCTGCCCCTGCCCTATTTGCGACGCTAACAGGTAAATGCGCTGGATTTCTATGGCATTACGTAATTTCATCCGTCTTGGTGGCGCGTGCTTCCGTAATTTTGCATAACCAACGGGTGTGCCATCCGGTGAGACCATCAAAAAAAATGTCGAACGGAAGTCTGCCAGTTCCGTATCCAGAATGGGCTGTGTAATAGCCGACTCAATGTATTCGTCAACTAGGTCGGCAGGATTGTGGGGCGGCCCGAAGGCTTCGCGCATAGTTACGGCCGAGAGGTCTGTAAGGATTGCCGCGTCGGCAAGGGTAGCAAGTCGGATAGACAAAGGATGTATGATGTATAGTGTATGATGTATAATAATCAAATCGCCTGCTAAGGTGATCATTTACGAATATAAGTGGAAATTTGCCCGTGTCATTCCCAATACCAACCGAATAACTTCTACAAGCACTCCCCACACATCTTTCATTATTCATTATTCATTATTCCTGTGCTAGCATTACGTTACCCTTTGATACTCGCGTCGGGTTCGCCCCGTCGGAAGCAGCTCATGACCGATGCTGGCTTTTTGTTCACGATCGAAACGCGCCCAACCGATGAGCTATTTCCAGATACCATGCCTGCCGATGAGGTAGCCGAATACCTGGCCCGCCAGAAAGCTGAACAGTTTCTGAACGATGGCCAGCCATCCGAACGGATTGTTCTTTGTGCCGATACGGTGGTCATTCTGGATAACCAGATTCTGAACAAACCGCAGGACGAAGCCGATGCTCGCCGAATGCTCCAGGCCCTGTCGGGGCAAACGCACCGCGTTCGTACAGGCGTGGCAATTTTGTCGCCTACGGGTTTGCACTCATTTACGGATGAAACAGTCGTTCAGTTTGCAACCCTGACCAACGAGGAGATCACCTATTACATCCGGGAATGTAAACCGTTCGACAAAGCCGGTTCGTACGGTGCACAGGATTTTATTGGTCTGGTAGGTATTGAGCGGCTGGAAGGCTCGTTCTACACGGTTATGGGATTGCCCACACACCGCGTTTACCAGGCATTGAAAGCGTACGTGAGATAGGAATAAACCCGTATGTTTGTGGCCTTTTCCATCAACAAGGCTATGAAATTTCTGTACTACCCGCTCTTTCTTTTCATTTTCCTGCTGGCACCCGCCTTTGGACAAGTTGTTACGACACAGCCCGCATTCCCAAACGCCGATGCTGAAATTACCCTGATTTTCGACCTGACAAAGTCTACCGATAGTCGGGCAAAAGGGCTACTCGGTAAACAGGACGACGTTTATCTGTGGTCGGGAGCCGGATCGACAGCCGCCGGTAATGCGTTTGAATTTCAGCCCGCCGGGCAAACAGATTTTGCCAAACCCTTTACACCGGGCAAAATGACAGCTCTCGGCAATGATAAATGGCAGATAAAGCTGGTGCCGCGTACTTACTTTGGTGTACCAGCCGCAACACCCATTCGCAAACTGGGACTGTTGCTGAAAGGTGGCGATGGAAAAGCCCAGACAGAAGATTTTTCGATAGTCATTTACGATGCCAGCTTTAACCTCACTCGGCTGTCTCCAGGTCAGAAACAGTTTTACGTCGATGCCAACACATCCTTACTGGTACGCTACAAAAGTTCGCAGTCGGCAACCTTTAGCCTGACCCTCGACGGGCAACCTGCCGCCAGTGCTACGGGCACAGATTCACTCAATACATTGCTCAATACCGGCACGCAATCGGGTTTGCAACGGACGGTGATTGTGAAGGCAACTTCACTTAGTGCAACGACCGGCACGACGGCTATTTCCGACACGTTTTTCTTTACCGTTAAACCCCAATCGCCAATTGCGGTATTGCCAACAGGGCTACAGGATGGCATTAATTATACGGGTACGAACAAGGCCACACTGGTACTGTATGCGCCAAAGAAAAGCTTTGTGTATCTGCTCGGCGAATTCAACAATTGGGCAATCAACCCGGCTTATTTGATGAACCGGACGCCCGACGGCAACCGCTATTGGCTCGACCTGCCCAACCTGCCCGCCGGTGAAACGGCTTTTGAGTATTTGGTCGATGGTACCATCGGCGTTGCTGACCCTTATGCAGACAAGATTCTGGATCGCAACAACGACAAATTTATTCCGGCCACGACCTACCCTAACCTGAAAGCTTTCCCCGACAAAGCGCAGGGCAATACGGTTTCTGTTTTGCAGCCGGGCCAAACAGCTTATGCGTTCCAGACGACCGGTTTTCAGCGACCCGCCGTCAACACGATGGTTGTTTATGAGCTGCTCGTCCGCGATTTTGTCCAGAATCGAAACTACCAAACCCTCACCGACAGTCTGGCCTATCTGAAACGACTTGGCATCAATACCATTGAACTGATGCCCGTTACGGAGTTTTCGGGCAACGATTCGTGGGGCTACAACCCCATTTTCTACTTCGCTCCCGACAAAGCATATGGTACGAAAGACGCCCTGAAACAATTTGTCGATGCGGCTCATAAACAGGGCATTGCGGTGGTGCTCGACATGGTGCTGAATCAGGCCGATTACGAGTTCCCGTACGTAAAAATGTACTGGGCTGGTGATCGCCCCTCCGCCGACAGCCCGTATTTTAACCAACAGGCCACGCACCCGTTCAGCGTCTTTTTCGATTTCAACCACGAAAGTCCGGACACCAAAGCATTTGTCGATCGGGTGTGTACATACTGGTTGCAGGAGTTTAAAGTCGATGGCTTTCGCTTTGACCTCTCGAAAGGATTTACCCAGAAAAATTCCGGCAATGATGTGTCGGCCTGGGGCAACTACGATGCCAGCCGGATTGCCATCTGGAAACGCATTTATGACCAGATCAGAACCGTTGACCCAACGGCTTACGTCATTCTGGAACACTTTGCCGACAACACCGAAGAAACTGAACTAGCCAATTACGGCATGATGCTCTGGGGAAATCACAACGGCGACTACCGGAACGCCACCCGCTCGGCACAAGGCGATTTTTCGGGCATTTCATATCAGAAACGTAATTTCCAGAAACCGAATCTGGTTGGTTATGCGGAGAGTCATGACGAAGAACGAATTGTCTATGACCTTCGCCAGAATGGCACAACAACGGGTTCGTATACCATTAAATCGCTGCCCACCGCGCTGGATCGGGCCAAACTGGCAGCCGCGTTCCTGTTGACAGTGCCGGGCCCGAAAATGATCTGGCAGTTTGGCGAGCTGGGTTATGATCTATCCATCAACACCTGTTCCGACGGTACAACGATCAACAATGACTGCCGCACCGCTGCCAAACCAATTCACTGGGACTATTACAAAGATGCCGACCGGCAAAAATTATACAAAGTGTACAGTGCTCTGATCAACCTCAAAACCACGGTTCCAGCCTTTGCCACGTCGGACTTTACAACCGACTTTACCGGCGTTGTCAAACGGCTAACCCTGCGCAGTGCATCGGTTACTGTTTTCCTGATTGGCAACTTCGATACGAAACCGCAGACGATCAATGCGGGGTTTCCATCGAGCGGGAAGTGGTACCATTTCTTTACGGGGCAGGAAGTACAGATAACCGACGCCAGTCAATCGGTAATGCTGGAGCCGGGTGCCTTTCATCTGTACTCGACCAGCAAACTCCCTACCCCCGACGCGGGCCTTGTTCCCTTTGCTCTTGTACCCAGCACGGTAACGGCAGTAGAGCCTGAGCCGGTTAGCCAAATCCTCATTTCGCCAAATCCGGCTGGTGAACAGACTATTGTCGATATAAATAGCGGCTATCGGGGAGTGGTGGACCTCAGTTTGCGCGATGCTGGCGGGCGTTCGGTTCGGTCGATGAGTGCGTTGAAAATCAGCGAGCGGCTCCGTCAACCAATCGATTTGCAAACCCTCTCGTCGGGAATCTATTTCCTTCGAATCCAGCAAGGTGAGCAGCAAAGCGTTTTGAAGGTATTGAAACGATAGGAAACTCGAAGTTTGACCATTCCAGCTTATGGTTGTACAATTCTGGAATAAATGCTTATTGGCCCCTTGCGTGTAAACTCATCAGTAATTTTCGCCGTTTGTTACGTACCAGCAGTTTTCCCACTAAATGCAATCTGATATTTCTGACACAAAAACAAAGGCAGGCGACCCATCGCCCAGCCATCTACCTGTAAATCAAATTCGTACAGGCTGTACCGGTGTCCATTACGAAATTTTCGTTCGCTCGTTTGCCGACTCGAACGGCGATGGAATCGGCGATCTGAACGGCGTTACGAGCAAGCTTGATTACCTGAAAGACCTCGGCGTTTCGGCTATATGGCTCATGCCTGTAAGCCCCTCGCCAACCTATCATAAGTATGATGTTACCGACTATTACGGCATTGACCCGGAGTATGGGACAATGGACGATTTCAGGCGGTTAATTGCCGAAGCGCATCAGCGCGGCATTGGCGTTATTATCGACCTGGTTTTGCATCACACCAGCATTCATCATCCCTGGTTTCAGGAAGCATCCAAAGGCCCGGATAATCCCTACCGGCAGTATTACCACTGGTTACGCCCCGACGAAATCAAACGCCGAAAACTGGCTACCCGCGACATTACGGCCGATTCGGGCGAGAAAAGCCCCTGGCATTCGGTTCGGGGAGACACATATCGCAACCGGTACGCCGGAGCGGGCGAACCGCCCGAAAAATATTACGGCATGTTCTGGAGCGGTATGCCCGATCTGAACTTCGACCACCGGCCCGTGCGAGAGGCCGTGTTTAACATTGCTCGCTACTGGCTTAACGAAATAGGCGTTGACGGATTCCGGCTCGATGCCGCCCGCCATTTGTACCGCGAAGCCGAAGAACCCAAAAATCACGAGTTCTGGCAGGAATTTGGGCGCGTCGTTGAATCGGCAAAACCAAATGCTTACACAGTCGGCGAAGTCTGGACACGCCCGGAGCGCATCGCGCCCTATTTTCGGGGATTGAAGGCCAACTTCAATTTCGACCTTCAATTGATGATTGCCGAAATTGTTAAACAGGAAGACGACACCGAAGATCTGGTCGAATTTTTAATCTATGTTCACAGCACGTTCAGCACTGTAAACCCGGAGTTTATTGATGCACTCCTTCTGTCGAACCACGACCAGAACCGCATTGGCAGTGTATTGAAAGGAAATGTCACCCACCTGAAAGTGGCGGCCAATCTTTTACTTACACTATCCGGCCTCCCCTACATGTACTACGGCGAGGAGATTGGTATGCTGGGTATGAAGCCGGATGAGCATATCCGGGAGCCATTTTTATGGGATGTTCGTGCCAACGATACCCAACGCACCTGCTGGCGTCGGGGGAAATACAGCACCAGCCAGACAGTTCGGCCATTGGCGCAACAGCAAAACGACCCCGATTCGCTTTTTAATCAGTACAAACGCCTGATTCACTACCGAAACGGCCATCCGATTCTGAATAATAACCTCAGCAGGCTCTTACCATCGGGTATTCGCCAAAAGGGGATCGTGGCGTTTATGAGGCAAAATTCCGCTAGTGGGCCATGTGTTCTGATCGTGCATAACCTGACAGGCAAACCCATTGATGTTGTCTTTTCGCCGGGCGAAAGCTGGTGCCGGTGTATTATGTTTGAAACAGTACCGGGCAGCTCCTTTACCGGCGACCGCGTAATTGTTCCGGGTTATGGCTGTGTTGTCGTGGAATAGTGCATAGAGTGGGGAAATACCCGTGCCGGATGCGTGCTGAGCGGACATCAGTTTCATGAGCGAAGTTTGGATCGTGTGATAACCCGGCACGAGTCAATAACTAATCTATCTCTCAACGAGTTACCTCTGCAACAGCTACTGGTTTTATGTACAGGGAAGCTACTGAGTAACGGGATATACAGTTTTCTTGAAATAATTACTATATGTTACCTTTTGATTTTAAGGGTAACATTTTATAGTTTAGTAGTTTAGTTTCTACTGCAATTTTAACTCAAATGGAATACTGTATTGTCTACCTTAGTTCGTCAAAAGGTTTATTCTCTGAAGAACAACTAGCCCGTATCCTACAACAAAGTCGACAAAAAAATCAGGCTGTGGGCATTACAGGCATTTTACTGTACTTCAATGGCTGCATCATTCAAGTGTTAGAAGGAGAGGAAGAGCATGTGAAAAACTTGTATAATGTTATCCGTCAGGACGCTCAGCATACCCAAGTCATTTCGTTGTATAGTTATCCAATCGAAAAACGAACCTTTTCAGACTGGTCAATGGGCTATAAAACTATATCGTCCAGCGAGTTTAACCACATAAAGGATCAGCTCCCATTTATTAATAATCCAGCTTCGTCAATATTGCAGGAGGACAATGTTATTCTGTCTTTAGTAAAGCAATTCTACCTGAATAATCGCGGAAATTGACGCTTATTGATCGTTAAGTAAATGGGTCGTAACATAACCAGTAGGGCTCACGGAGCAACCCATTTTCTTTTGCAAAAGCCACCTTATTCATGTGGCAACTGTTCATCTCAAAAATCGGCAGTTAGTAGATTTAAGTACTTTATTGAAAATACATTAGGTTATTTTTTGTCATGCTGGAACGCCAGCCCGGTGGAACGCCAGCATGACAAGTACAGCTAGTCCGAATACGCTAAACTAGTTGTACCTGAGTACTTATTTGGAGTGAGCTTAGACCAATTGATTTCTTCTTTACAAACAACTCAAGTAATCGAGCTTAATCAGTTGGCAATGAAAGTCTGGCTTTAGTAGTCTGTTTCCTTTCCATCGGCAAAAACAGGTCATTGGCCGATGTTCCGCCCCTCTCTGTCTATTGCGTTTTTATAGCGGACCGGATTGTTGTTGCTTTGAGTAATCAAAGCACAAGTCGTTGTGCCCCGTCGCGACTCACTCCGGCATCTCCTCTCAAAAAGCTGTTAGTTTACATACGAATACCTGCATGAGAAAATTAAATTTTACACCAAAGCGGACTGGCTTCCTTGGTAAGGCAGTTCCTGTATTGATCAACGGATTACTCGTAATCGGGCTGGCCTCATTTGTGGTACAGGATGGCCCGGCAAAGCCCGACGAAACACGATTCACGCCCGTTGTGGTGGCCGAAGACCTTGATGAACCAATGACCTTCGAGGTACTAAAAGACGGCACGGCCTTCATTATTGAGCGTAAAGGGGGCGTAAAAAAATATGACCCGACTACTCAAACCGTCGATTTGCTGGCAACCATACCCGTTAACACCAAATACACGTCGGCAGCGGGCAAGGTATCCGAAGCCGAAGAAGGGTTGATGGGTATGTCGCTCGACCCTAATTTCAGCCAGAACCATTTCATGTATCTGTATTACGCTCACCCCACCGAGAAGAAGCATATTCTGACTCGCTGGGAGGTTCGCGACAATAAATTAGGAGCCGAAAAAGTGGTACTCGAAGTGCCTACTCAACGTGAAGTTTGCTGCCATACAGGCGGGGGCATGACCTGGGATCGGTCGGGAAATCTTTACCTGACAGTAGGGAATAACACAGGCAACCAGCAGGCCGCTCAAACCGACGAACGGCCCGACCGCAGTAGTTGGGACGATCAGGGTCACGCAGGAAACACGAATGACCTTCGGGGAAAAATTCTGCGCATTCACCCCGAAGCCGACGGTAGTTATACCGTTCCCGAAGGCAACTTATTTCCGAAAGGAACCGCAAAGACCCGGCCTGAAATTTATTCGATGGGCCACCGTAATGCCTGGCGCATTTCTATCGACAGCCAGACGGGCTATCTGTATTGGGGCGAAGTGGGTCCCGATGCCACCAAAGATTCGGAGATTGGTCCGCGTGGATATGATGAGTTGAATCAGGGACGCAAACCGGGCAATTTTGGCTGGCCGTGGTTTGTGGGCAACGATCAGGCATTTCCGGTTTATGACTACGCCAACAAAAAACCACTGGACAAAAAAGATCCTAAAAAACCGATCAATAGCTCACCAAACAATACGGGCCTGACGGAGCTGCCACCGGTAGCACCATCGTTCATCTATTATCCTTACGCGGTTTCGGAAGAGTTTCCGCTTGTAGGTACCGGCTCACGTTCGGCAACGGGTGGGCCCGTTTATCGGCAGGCCGACTTTAAAGGAGCCAAGCGCCCGTGGCCCGCTTATTACGAAGGCAAATGGCTGGCTACCGATTTCTCGCGCGGCTGGATTATGGCCATTTCTATGGATGCCGATGGCAACTACAAGAGTATGGAAAAGGTGTTGCCAACCTATCACCCCGTCGAACCCATCGACATGAAGTTTAGTCCCGATGGTGACCTTTACGTTCTCGAATACGGCAGCAACTGGTTCCGTAAGAGCGACAACGCCAAACTGGTTCGTATCGAGTACAACGGCGGAAACCGCAAACCCATCGTTCGGGCATCGGCCAGCAAGCCCGGCGGCACGGTACCGCTGCAACTTACGCTCTCTGCCGATGGCACCAAAGATTTCGACGGCGATGCGCTCACCTACCAGTGGAAAGTAAGCACGCCCGGTGGTGCATCGAAAGTGTACACAACGGCTAATCCATCGGTAAGCTTCGACAAAGCTGGCGTGTATACCGCTACCCTAACCGTGAGCGATTCAAAAGGGGCAACGAATAGTCAGTCGATAAAGCTCATAGCGGGCAACGAACCACCCGCTGTTGCAGTCAACCTAAGCAGCAACCAAACATTTTTCTTCCCCGATCAGCCCATTCGCTACGCCGTTCAGGTAACCGATAAAGAAGATGGCAGCCTGGGCAAGTCGAATACGGCAGCGGGACAGATCAGCCCGGCTCGTGTCGCTATGAGTATCGATTATACGTCGGAGGGTTTCGACTATGCCGAAGTGATACAGGGACAACGCAGTGTCGATGCTTCTACGCAGTATGCGGTGGCCCACGCACTCATTAACCAGAGCGACTGCAAAGTTTGCCATCAGGTTGCCACCAAGTCGGTAGGGCCTGCCTTCACCGCTATTGCCGCCAAATATAAAAGCGACGCGGGTGCTCCTGCCCGGCTGATCGCCAAGATCAGGCAGGGTGGCGTTGGTATCTGGGGCGATGTGGCGATGCCGGGGCATCCTGCCATGTCGGTCGCCGACGCGGGCATTCTGGTATCGTATATTCTTCACATCGATGAGAAGACATTCAGCACCCTACCCACCAGCGGAACCTACGCACTCAAATTACCCGAAGGCGACAACGGGAAGGGCTCAGTGCTAATCCGGGCGGCTTATACCGACCGTGGCGGGGTGGTGAAAGGAGGGAAACCTGTACCATCGCAAACAGCCGAAAAGATGCTGATTCTGCATAGTCCCCAACTGGAAGCATCGTCAGCAGCGATCATCCACGGTGCCGATGTAAAAGCAAAAGGCATGGGCAAAGGCGAAAACGTAATTCCTTATGCCAACAGCTATCTTGCTTTCCGGCAGATTGATCTAACCGGTATCAAGCAGTTAGAACTTGTGGCAGCCGCGCAACGACGCGAAGGCAGTGCAGGCGGAACGATTGAAGTTCGGCTTGGCTCTGTAACCGGACCTGTCATTGGCGAAGTGGCCGTTGAACTCGCGCCCGAAGTGGACATGGAGAAACTCATGGCTCAGCTGGAATCTGCCCCTAAACCTGCGGCTGCGGCTCCGGGAGCCAAACCTGCGGCAGCAGCTGCACCGAGGAATCCATTTGCCCGTCCGCCGGTTAAGCTTGCCCTCAAGGCTACTGAAGGTATGCACGACCTGTATTTCGTCTTTAAAAACGATAATGCCAAAGCTATTCAGCCGTTGATGTCCCTCTCGACTATTAAATTTATGGATACGGTAAATCAGTAGGGAAACTTAAACGGATATCATTACCAATCTCTTTTTAATCAATGACACAAGCCGTGCTCAACCTGGTTGGGTACGGTTTTGTGTGTTTACGCACAATATATTGGATTGCAGCAGGGGCAAAAAAATGTCACTAAAGGGCCGTATAATTCCAGCTTTGCAGACTTTAGTAAGAAATTGATAGCTCACGTTTATGACTAAATTTGTCTTACTCCTGTTCCTCATCATGTCTTGCCTGGCAAAAGGGCAAGCACCGAAGCCTACCCGTCCCAATATTATTTTCATTTTGGCCGATGATCTGGGTTTTGGGGATATAGGCGTTAATGGACAAAACCTCATCAAAACACCGGTCATTAATCGTATGGCGGCTGAGGGGATTCAGTTCAGGCAATTTTATGCGGGCACAACGGTATGTGCGCCCTCACGGTCGTCGCTCATGTCGGGACTACATACGGGGCATACGTACATACGGGGTAACAAAGAAGCACTTCCCGAAGGCCAGCAGCCCATTGCTGATTCGGTGGTAACGGTAGCCGAACTATTGAAACAGGCAGGTTATACAACAGCCGCATTCGGTAAATGGGGACTGGGTCCCGTTGGCTCGGAAGGCGATCCAAACAAACAGGGTTTCGACCGATTTTATGGCTACAACTGCCAGTCACTGGCCCACCGCTATTACCCCGATCATCTTTGGGACAACGAGAAGAAGGTGGTACTCCCGGCCAATAAAAACCTGACGCAAACGAATGAGTTCGGCCCTGATCTTATCCAGAAACAGGCCCTGAATTTTCTGGATACCCGCAAAAGCAAACAACCCTTCTTTTTATTTCTGCCCTACACGCTCCCCCACGCCGAACTAGTTCCGCCCACTGATAGCCTTTTTGCCTACTACAAAGGAAAATTCGCCGAAACGCCCTATATGGGTGCCAATTACGGGGCCAATGCCAAAACAGGTGGCTATGCTTCGCAAGGCTATCCGCATGCTGCCTATGCCGCTTTGGTATCGAGGCTTGACAGTTATGTAGGGCAGATACTAGCCAAATTGAAAGCCAATGGGCTTGATAAAAACACACTCGTTATTTTCACGAGCGACAACGGCCCACACCGCGAAGGCGGTGGCGATCCAGCATTTTTCAATAGCAGTGGCGGTTTTCGTGGCATCAAACGCGACTTATATGAGGGCGGTATTCACGTACCGTTTATTGCCCGCTGGCCGGGCGTTATCAAACCCGGTACGCAGAGCGATTTCATTGGTGCCTTTTGGGATCTTCTACCCACTTTTACCGAATTAGCGGGCGCCAAAACGCCAACCCGTCTGGATGGTCTCTCGTTTGTACCTGCACTAACCGGCAAGGGAACGCAGAACCAACACGACTATCTCTACTGGGAATTTCATGAACAGGGTGGCAGGCAGGCCGTTCGGCAGGGGAACTGGAAAGCCGTACGCTTACAAGCCATGAGTGACCCTAACGGCCCGGTTGAGTTGTATGACCTCTCAAAAGACCCGGCAGAAACCCATGATATAGCCGCTAAAAACCAGGACAAGGTCAAACAGCTTAGCCAGTTCATGAACCAGTCTCATGTAGAATCACCTTTGTTTCCTTTTTCAAAACGGGAAAAGCAGTAGGCAACACCCGGTTAGAACGTACGGCCAGCATTAGCTATTCAAACTCTATAGAATTAAGAAACCCGTAAAGACAACTGTACTCAATAGTGTCTTTATCAGGTTAGGGCCTATCTTTGCCCAATTTATAGTTATACTGCTCTCATGGCCCAATCCCTTAGCGTCCGCCATTTGGTGGGTATCAAAGACCTGACCGAGTCTGACATTCAACTTATTCTGGATACGGCCGGGCAATTTAAAGAAGTCATAAACAGGCCAATCAAGAAAGTCCCATCGCTCCGTGATGTGACTATTGCCAACGTTTTTTTTGAAAATTCGACCCGTACCCGGCTCTCTTTTGAGCTGGCCGAGAAACGATTATCGGCCGACGTCGTCAATTTTTCGGCTTCGGGCAGTTCGGTCAAGAAAGGCGAAACCCTGCTCGATACGGTCAACAATATTCTGGCCATGAAGGTCGATATGGTCGTGATGCGCCACAGTAGTCCCGGCGCTCCCCATTACCTCACCAAACACATAAAAGCCAATGTTGTCAATGCGGGCGACGGCACGCACGAGCACCCGACCCAGGCGCTTCTCGACTCGTTTTCGATTCGCGAAAAACTCGGTGATGTGGCCGGTAAACGCATCGCGATCATCGGCGATATTACGCACTCCCGCGTAGCTCTTTCCAATATTTTCTGCCTGCAAAAACAAGGGGCCGAGGTAATGGTTTGCGGCCCCAAAACGCTCATCCCCAAATACATCGTAGCGCTGGGTGTGAAAGTTAGCCACGATGTTCGGGCAGCACTAGCCTGGTGTGATGTGGCCAACGTGCTGCGTATTCAGTTGGAACGGCAACAAATCAAATATTTCCCATCGCTACGCGAATATTCCCTGTACTTCGGCATTTCCAAACAGATGCTCGACGACCTCGACAGGCCCATCGTTCTGATGCACCCCGGCCCCATAAACCGGGGCGTAGAGCTAACATCCGATGCCGCCGACTCATCGCATTCCATCATTTTGGATCAGGTCGAAAACGGCGTTGCTGTTCGTATGGCGGTGCTGTATTTGCTGGCGCAGTTGTAAGGTAGGTGAAGTGTGCTTTTAAGCGCTATTAAACGCCATATCTTGAAGATATGGCGTTTAATAGCGCTTAAAAGCACACTTCACCTGACAGCTCCTAACCGGTATAATACATTTTCTCGTTATATTTGATAAAACAGATTTGCCGCTAATGGAACAGGAACTTCGAACGATACATCCTCCCCGCTTCCGGGAATTCGACGATGACTTTTTCTTCGCTCTTTGCCAGGCCAACGAAATGACGAAGTTGGAGCGCGATGCCAACGGAAATATTATCCTTATGCCTCCCACCGGATCAGAAACAGGACGCTACAACGCCGAAATAGCTATTGAAATAGGAATATGGAACCGCCGGATGAAACTTGGTTACGTCTTCGATTCCTCTACTGGCTTCAAACTACCGAACTCAGCGGTACGATCACCCGATGTTGCCTGGCTTAGCCGCCAGCGCTGGGACACCATACCTGAAACAGACCGCCAGGGGTTTGCGCCACTTTGCCCGGATTTCGTGATTGAAATTCGCTCGAAGAGTGATGATTTGAAAGAATTAAAAGAAAAAATGGAGGAGTATCGAAATAACAGCTGCCGACTTGGCTGGCTGATTGACCGAGCCGGGAAACAGGTACTCATCTACCGGGAAAATGGCTCCATTGAGATTAAACAAGGTCTAGAAATCAACTTATCCGGCGAAGACGTTCTACAGGATTTTACAGTACAAATTGAGCTGTAAGCAGACCGAACAAATCCTTGAAACGCGCTGTTCTTGACATACAGGTTCTGGCTTCACGACTACTCACTTACTGACAATATGAAAGGCTTTCAATTTTCTGATTATGTACCGCCCGAGCAGAAAGAAGGCAGTAACTTCGATAAACTGCTCAATATTTTCCAGCAGCTGCTCCTGCTAACATCCGGCGATGTAGAGCAGGCAATGGCCTGGATGAGTCAGCTAGACCGGCAATATGGCCTCACCGACGATAAATACGGCATCGGCAATTTCTTCGACGACCTTAAAGAAAAAGGTTATTTGACGGAAGAGAATCAGGAAGGCAAAATCTCGATGACGGCCAAAAGCGAACAAACGATTCGTCGGAGTGCGCTCGAAGAGATTTTCGGAAAACTTAAGCGCTCGAAATCAGGTGGCAATCATAAGACACCTTATACCGGAACGGGCGATGAGTTGAGCAGTGATCTTCGCTCCTATCAGTTTGGCGATTCGCTGGAGCAGATTTCCATGACCGAATCCATCAAAAATGCGCAGATTAACAGCGGTGTAGAGGAGTTCAGGCTCATGGAGCGTGACCTTGAGGTGACGGAAAAGGAGCAAAAGACGCAAACCTCTACCGTGCTGATGATCGACATTAGCCACTCAATGATTCTGTATGGCGAAGACCGTATTACACCCGCTAAAAAGGTGGCACTGGCGCTGGTTGAACTGATCAAAATGAAGTATCCCAAAGACACTCTCGACATTGTGGTCTTTGGCAACGATGCCTGGCAGATTCAGGCCAAGGAGCTTCCGTACCTGGAAGTTGGCCCCTATCACACCAATACGGTGGCCGGACTTGAACTGGCGATGGACTTGCTGCGTCGGCGCAAGAACAAGAATAAACAGATTTTCATGATCACCGATGGCAAGCCGACTTGCCTGAAAGAAGGTATTAAATACTATAAGAACTCATTCGGGCTTGACCGAAAAGTTGTGAGCAAAACCCTCACGCTGGCAGCACAGGCACGTCGGCTGGAGATTCCTATCACGACATTTATGATTGCCTCCGATCCCTATCTGAAGCAGTTTGTGCAGGAGTTCACCAAGGTCAACAATGGCCGGGCTTACTACAGCGGGTTGCAGGGACTAGGCAACATGATGTTTGAGGATTTCCAGCGAAACCGCAGAAAGAATATTAAATAGAATTGTGTTTGTTAAGGGTTGACGGATAGTATAAACGCCATATCTTCAAGATATGGCGTTTATACTATCCGTCAACCCTTAACAAACACAATTGACCAAATGATGACTTTTGCCGATAAAGCCATTGCTTATTACAACTCGTTAGCCGCTCCGGCTAATCTGCCGCCCGATATTGGTGTCATAAATCCATACCAACGGCCCGACGTAAAAGGCATTGTCAGTGATTTTTACACCCGTTTTTTCTCCGACAATAGTCCGCGCGTTTTTGTATTGGGTATAAATCCTGGTCGGTTTGGTGCAGGCGTAACGGGTATTTCATTTACAACTCCTCAGAATCTGCGTCGATACTGCGCCATTGACAACGACCTGCGCGATACCCCTGAGTTATCAAGTCGGTTTATCTACAAGGTCGTCGACGCGTTTGGCGGGGCGAAGGCATTTTACAGCCAATTTTTCCTGACGTCTTTGTTTCCCCTGGCCTTGACCAAAGCCGGGAAAAACTATAATTTCTACGACGACCGCGCCACTACTGAAGCCTTATGGCCTGCTATTAACCAAACGGTACAAACCCAGCTTATTTTTGGCTACAACAGACATGTAGCGGTCTGTCTGGGGCGTAAAAACGAAACGTATCTGCGCCGACTGAACGATCAGCAGGGCTTTTTTGACCGCATCGTTACCCTTGACCATCCGCGTTATATTTTGCAGTATAAATCAAAGTCGATGCCCATGTATCTGGAACAATATATTACTACGCTCCATGAGTGCATAGAAGGTCAATAAAAAAGCGGATGCTGGCCAGCATCCGCTTTTTTATTGACAACTCAAGCTATTACACCTTTGTCAGCTCCAGGGTAACTGTATAGGTTTCCTCTTTACCATCTCCGTCAAAATCTTCTTTATCCGGACCGGATAGCTTCAATGTGTTGCCACTAATAACGGTGTCATAAACCGTTACATCGGTACCGCTGGTCAGTGTTAGTTTTGTGCCGTCCAGTTTCCAGGTCGAGTTATCTTCAACCGGATTTACATCGGTCGATGTTGTGCATTTTGCACCCGGCGTTCCGGTAACCTTTCCATTGGCGTTGAATATGATGGTTGTGCCCGTCAAACAGTCTACCAGATCAGTACCAAGTCCATTCGGTAATGATTTAAAATAAGCCAGCAAATCTGTATTTTTCTGACCGGTCCCCAAAAAATCAACGCCAGGGTCAATCTTGTAACCCGATATTTTCCAGCCCCCCTGAATGGACGATGAGGTTGCCGGTGTTACCGTATCATCACTACCTTTTTTACAGCTTCCGAACCAGAGTGGCATCGCCAGGACCAATACCCAGGCAAATGTGTGGACCCAATTTTTGTTTTTCATTGTCTATCGTGTGTTAATAGTTTGGTCAAAACTATTTTACATCCAGACATTACCAGTCAAGTGTTGAGCTAACGGTTCACGGTTGTTCATAAACGGTCATTGATGTTATGTTCAACTTCTGTTAACGTTACTCTATAAACACGGGCGACCGCCCATAAAAAAAACCAGCTTATTATTAAGCTGGTTTTCCAGATTGCACCTGTATTTTACTGTTTCGTTAAATTCATCGTGTACGTATATATTGTAGCGCTTGGAACCGGATAATTTAAGGTTCCCTGCCACTGTAATCCCAGGATGGTTCCTGTGCTAAGTACAGTATATTCTGTTTTAGTACCGTCTCCTTTCGTGATTGTCAATTTGTTGCCACTCTGTGTCCATTTGCTGGTTGCATCAATCCCGGTAAACGTGCTAACCGGTACGGGAAGGCTCTGACAGGAAGATGGATTATCGGTTGTGGCATCACCGCCGGTTTTGAAGGTTATAGTAATGTCATTTAAACAGGTAGAGTTATTGAAAAACAATTTAGAAGCCGCTACCACATCGGTATATAAACCAAGTGCTTTGGGGTCGATCGTAAGCGCGCTGATTTTGTAACTACCTTCCACCGTTGTTGTCGCTACTACTGGGTTATCGTCATTCTTGCAGCTTCCGAACCATATGGGTATAGCGATTACTATTGCCCAGGCGAACAGGCGTGATGAACGTAAATTTTTCATTTGTTTCTGGTTGTAAGTTGTTATTAACTACGTGATGCCATAATTTGGCTTACAAATAAAGAGAGTTCCGTCTTAGATTGCGTGGATTCTACCTATAATTTACTGACGCCCTATCATTTTACACCCTCATCTCATGCTCGTAACTACTACCTCTAACATTGAAGGCAAGCACATCACAAAATATGTGGGCTTGGTCAACGGAGAGGCCATTATTGGCGCCAACCTTGTCAAAGATTTTTTCACATCAATCAAAGATGTAGTTGGTGGTCATTCGGGGGCTTATGTGCAGGCACTGCGCGAAGCGAAAAGTATTGCGCTCAAAGAAATGATCGATCAGGCTACCCGCCTGGGTGCCACCGCCGTTATTGGGGTTGATCTGGATTACCAGACCATTGGCGGCAATGGTGCGATGCTCATGGTAAGTGCCAACGGCACAGCGGTGGTTATTGAGTAAAGCAATTATATTGAGCTAACCACCAAAAAAAAGGCGCATTTATTTTCATAAAAAAAGGTGTTCGAGATGGCTTACGCAGCCTTTCGAACACCTTTTTTACGAAGCGTACTTTCTGTTACTTACGATACCCTAAAACCGATCCTCGTCTTCATCTTCTTCCTCACCACCAAAGCTGGTGCCGGGGTTGAACATAGAGCCGAGCAAGTCTTTGAACGACAGACCCGTGTCCATTGCTTTCTTACCAACCAAGGAATGTTCGGCAAGGCCATGCAACGCAAATTCCATCATGAACAGCTTTTCAGACTTGCCCAATCGTGGGTGGAACTGGTCAACCAGATCATCGAGACCATCAATTGTGCGCAGTCGGGCTTCGTAGTCACGATTGGTTAATTCGTTGAGGAATTCCATCGTGTTACCGTCACCAAACCAATCTGTGATTTTTTTGTAGGGATTGCCGCGTTTATCTTTTTTGGCTTTTTCAGGATTCGGAAAATAGCCAAGAAACTGATTCCGGATCGCTTTACCGATCAGGTTTTGCGCAACAATAACCGGGCCTTCTACTTCGCCTTCATAGACCAGTTCGACTTTTCCACAAATGGCGGGCACAACGCCGTACAGATCGGCAATACGAACGAAGGTGTCTTTTTCGGCATTGATCAATACTCGTCGTTCAGCCGCCGAGAGTAAGTTTTCATAAGCCGAAATCGTCATCCTGGCCGATACCCCACTTTTAGAGTCGACATATTCACTTTCACGAGCTTCGATGGCCACTTGCTCAATCAGGTCGGTAATCAGTTCATTGGTTTTCACCATGCTTTTCTGTTCGTTCTTGACAACAGCTTCCTGCATGGTGATTTTCTTCCCAATTTCTATCGACTTCGGATAGTGGGTCACGATCTGGGAGTCGATCCGGTCTTTCAGGGGTGTCACGATACTTCCCCGGTTGGTGTAATCTTCCGGGTTGGCCGTAAACACAAACTGAATATCGAGCGGCAGCCGAAGTTTGAAGCCCCGAATCTGAATATCGCCTTCCTGCAAAATATTGAAGAGCGATACCTGAATACGGGCCTGTAAATCGGGCAGCTCGTTGATCACAAAAATACACCGGTGCGAACGGGGAATCAGGCCGAAGTGGATCGTCCGTTCGTCCGAGTAAGGGAGTTTGAGCGTTGCCGCCTTGATGGGGTCAACATCGCCAATTAGGTCAGCCACCGACACATCGGGTGTGGCGAGTTTCTCGGTATAGCGGTCGCTTCGATGCATCCACGAAATGGGCGTTTGATCGCCATGCTCGGCAATCAGATCAATGGCAAAACGCGAGAGCGGCTGCAACGGATCATCGTTCAGTTCCGAACCGGCCACAACAGGGATGTACTCATCTAACAGATTGACCATCAGTCGGGCAATACGAGTCTTTGCCTGACCCCTGAGTCCCAGCAGATTGATGTGGTGCATGGACAGTATAGCCCGTTCCACGTCTGGAATAACGGTGTCTTCGTACCCCCATATACCCGGAAAAACGACTTCTTTTTCCTTGATTCGGTCAATTAAGTTAGCCCGCAGTTCCTGTTTAATTGAATGGGTTTCGTAACCGGCGGCTTTTAGTTGACCAAGTGTAGAGATTGCTAGTAATTTTGATGCTTTCAGGCTGCGGTAGCTCATTTGATAATTCTTAGTGAAGACTATCGGGTGAAAGGTGAAGAATAACGGTTAGTTTTTCGAGAATGTGCCAGAATGAATCATACTTTATAATTCTTTTTCGTTCATATTCTGGAGTCTTCGCCCCCCCTTTCCTCTAACAGGCTTTATATGAAAATGGTTTTTAGACAGTCAAATTGACTAATTTTACAGCCTTATGCCCGAGCTTGTACTCACCTGTTGCCTTTATGAAATCAACATTCTTACTTTTCTTTCTTTGCATTCTATCGTTCAGTATTAGTAGTTGTCGGGTCCAGCATAGTCCGCCAGAATTAGTAAAGCTGTCTATTAATCAAGCGTATGTAGACCAGGCAATTACTGTAACTGGTTACCAGTTTGGCTCTTCACCATCTGTTATATTTGGCGCTGCTACTGTGGCTCCAATCGTTAGTAATGACGAAACAACGATTCGGCTAACGGTACCGCGTGTAGCACCCGGCAAAACCCAGATTCGGGTTCAAACCGAAGAAGGAACGTCAGATCCACTTCTATTTACAGTTCTTCAGCCGGGCCCTATTGTCAATTCAATTCAACCGACAAACGGGCTGCCCGGCACAGAAATTATAATTACGGGCGACTATCTGAATCAGATCAAACGGATACGCTTTAATGACAGTGACGCTGTAATAAAAGATAGTACGGCTCAAAAGCTTACCATTGTTGTGCCGGTTACTGTGCCGCGTGGGCCAACGTTTCTATATATTGAAACGGTAGGGGGCGAAGTCGGGAATAGGTTTACGGTTGCGGGAACACCTCAGATCATCAGTGTAAGTCCTTTAAATACTAAACCCGGTGCGGAGTTGGTTATTCTTGGCAAGAACTTCACCGATGGCATCGTCAGTATTAACGGCTTGACGACCGATAAAGCATTGACGACCATTAAGGATACCGAAATTCGAACGATCATTCCGGCAACGGCAACATCGGGGAAAGTGGTGGTCAGGGTATTCGAAACATTGGTAGCCACCAGTACCGATACGGTGAAAATTTTTCAGCCGCCGTTTATTACTCACCTTCTTGCATCAGATGGTTATGCGGGCGAAAAAATTATAGTGGAAGGGAATAATATGAGTGAAGTGTCAACCTTCGCCATTGACAATGTACCGGCATCTTTCCGATTACTGAATAGTCGACAGGTTGAAGTTACCGTACCTGCCCTTCCCGCGTCGAAACAAGTGTCGGTGTCGGCAAGTGGTGTTGGCGGGAATACCTCGGCAACTGATCCATTCTTTTACTACCTGGCTCCTTCTGCGCTGGTTCTCAATCCGGCAAGGCAACTACCAGGCAAAAACCTTACCATTTCGGGTAAAGATCTTTACCGCATTACCAGCGTTACAATTAGCGGTATCACAGTACCCATTACCAGCCGAAATGAGGGAATCGATCTGCTGGTTGGCATTCCTCCAACGGCCGTTAGCGGGCCTGTGACCGTTACCAGCAAGGCGGGTACGGCATCTGCCCCTCTAACATTGGTTCAGCAAGCGGTAGTCACGGATATCATTCCCTTGAAAGCGCGGCCCGGTGAGCGGGTTGTTCTACGAGGCAACTTCCTGATGAATGCCCAGATTTTGTTCACCGGATCGGCTACAGCTGCGGCCGATGGGGGTAAAAATGAGGAAACCGAACGATGGGTAACGGTTCCTGCCGATGCCCAGACCGGCCCTCTAAAAGTAACGAACCTGACAAATACGACAATCACTACAACACCGTTCACGGTATTAAGGCTGATCTCAGCCGTAGATTTTACTCTTAAAACGGGAAAAGTTGGCGACGAAATTATTCTGACCGGCCAGAATATGGCAACCGTTCAGGAAATTCGATTTAGCAATGGTGGTTCGGTCGCAGCCAAGTTTGTACTGGAAGGTACTACCGCCAGAGTGACCGTCCCGACTGGCGCAGTGACCGGCCAGATCTGCCTGACAAATGGTGCAGGAACATCCTGCACCAGTGCTATTTTTACCGTAACCAAGTAGAGACGCAATTCCTTGCGTCTACTTGGCTATTTGCCTGACCAGCACCTCGTTGATGCGAACGTAACTTTCGTGGGTCCACCCGGCAATGTGAGGGGTCAGCACAACGCGGTCGGACTCACGAAGAAAGTCAAACGATCGCTGCTGTTCCGGGGTGAGTTTGGCCAACTTCTCATTTTCCAGTACATCTAAACAAGCTCCCCGAATTTTTCCGCTTTCCAGCCCCCGCACAACAGCCGCCAGCGACGTAATTTCGCCCCGCGCAATATTTATGAAGTAGAATGGCTTCCTGAACTGATCGACAAACGTATCGTTGATGAGCATTCGCGTTTCGCTAGTGAGGGGAATGTGCAGGCTCAATACATCGGCCTCTTCTATGATTTGCGCCAGCGTGGCTTCTTCGGCAAAGGCATCGCCGTAGTTGGTCAGGAATTTATCATATGCCAGCACCCGGCACCCAAAACCACTAAGGCGTTTAGCCGTAGCATTGCCGTTGTTTCCATAGCCAATTAGGCCAACTGTAAGTCCGCCAAGTTCGTAACCCCGGTTTCCTTCGCGGTCCCAAATACCCTGACGCACTTCGCGATCTGCTTTCAGAATATTCGCCAATAGGGCCAGCAACATCCCGACTACATGCTCGGCAACGGCGTCGCGGTTACCTTCGCCCGCATGAAAAACCCGTATACCGCGTTTTTTAACTGCATCGAGATCAATTAAATCCAGTCCGGCACCGGCCCTGCCAATAAACCGTAGCGTTGGCGCGTGCGCTAATACGGCCTCGTCGATAGTTGTTTTACTACGAATAATAAGCCCTTCGAAAGGAGAAATAGCAGTTATAAGCTCTTCCCGCGTAATTTTAGGTTGATAATCGTACTGAAAGCCTGCCTGATCGAGCATAGCAAAAAGCGACGGGTGCATTTCGTCGGCAATGAGAATAGAGGGTTGGTTCTGGGACATCCGTTGGCTTTTCGTAACTTGCAGCGAATACAATGAAAAATGTAGAATGAAAAGTGATGAATAAACACGAGTTTAGTTTATTCCGTTTGTTCATCGCTTTTCATTCTACATTTTTCACTAATTGCTAACTCTTGGCGAAACTACGAAAAGTACATGGAACAACGCCAATCCGAAGAATCGAACCCACCTCGTACGACTCCGTCTGCCGCACCGGCACCAGACCCTCGTTCACGAACTACACAGGAGGCCGAAACGGGTTCAACGTCAACATCACAGGCAGGTAACCAGCAAGAGGTACCTGCGCGCGAGAATCGCAATGGCGAACCACGCAGTAACGACCAACGCAACGGTGGCCAGCGAAATGATCGAAACCGCGATGGCGGACCACGCGATGGCGGACCACGCGATGGCGGACCACGCGATGGCAGACCACCACGTGACGGTGGGCAAAACCAACGCGAGAATCGCTCTCAGAACAACCGCCCCGGTCGCGAAGAACGGCCTGCTGAACCAGAAAGCGCTGGTGAGCCGGGTGCGCCCCCAACCGACCGGCCAGAGCGCAGCCAACGGCCAAACCAGCCCAACCAGCGGCCTAAAAATCAGCGGGATGGCCAGCAAAGCAACAATCAGCGGCCCACCGAGAACCGGCAGCGCGATGACGCTCAACCCAATCGAAATCGGCCGGCGAACGATAACCGGAATGGCCAGCGTGAATCCATTTCGAACGACCCGGAGCCACGACTGAATAACGACCTGTCGGGGCAAGTCACAGAAAACATGGGGCGGGAAGATCGGTTGGTCATCGGTATTTCGCTGGGTGATTATAACGGTATTGGACCTGAGGTAATCCTGAAAGCGTTGCAGTATAATCGCTTACAGAAGATTTGCACCCCCGTTATTTACGGCTCCATGCGGATCTTGAACCGGTACCGTAACCTGTTGAACCTGAAAGACTGGAACCTGAACGGTGCTCAGTCAATCGGTCAGATTAGCCATAAACTTACGAACGTCATTACGTGCTGGCCCGACCAGAATCAGGATATTCAGCCAGGGCAGGTAACCGCCGACGCCGGGCAGGCAGCTTTCGCGTGTTTACAGCGGGCGGTGGACGATTTGAAAGCCGGAAAGCTGGATGCGCTGGTTACAGCACCTATCAATAAAAATAACATCCAGTCGGAGGAGTTCAAGTTTCCGGGTCATACCGAGTACCTGGCTCAGGAATTCGGCGTGCAGGACAACCTGATGTTTTTGGTCAGCCAGAGCCTTCGCGTGGGTGTGGTAACGGGTCACGTGCCGTTGGGGCGCGTTCGGCAGAACATCACCCGCGAACGAATAGCGCAGAAATTAAGCCTGATGATGCGGTCGCTAAAACAGGATTTTGGCATCGAAAAACCCAAAATTGCGGTACTTGGGCTGAATCCCCACGCTGGCGAAGAAGGGTTGCTTGGCACGGAGGAAAATGACATCATCAAACCGCTTATTGCCGAATGGCGCAATAAAGGTCAGTTGGTGTTTGGCCCCTACCCTGCCGATGGCTTCTTTGGCACACGAGCTTATTTGAAGTTCGATGCGGTGCTGGCCATGTATCATGATCAGGGCCTGATTCCGTTTAAAGCGATTGCCTTTGAAGAGGGAGTCAACTTCACAGCGGGCATGTCGGCAGTTCGTACGTCGCCCGATCATGGCACGGCCTACGATATTGCCGGAAAAGATCTGGCCGATGAGACATCTATGTTACAGGCGATTTATACCGCCATTGACGTTGCCCGAAACCGAAAAGAGTACCTGGAACTGGAAGCAGGCGCATTAAAGTAAGTTATTGGTTAGTAGTTACTGGCTTATTAGTTATTAGCTACATGCCAACGCATTAATAACCAATAACCATTTACGACTAACCAATCAACTCAATAACCAAGAATCAATGCTTAAATCAATGACCGGCTTCGGCAACGCAACAGTAGAGGCCGACGGCCTGTCTGTCACGGCGGAAGTAAAAACGCTGAATTCTAAATTTCTGGATATTTACTGCCGCATGCCCCGCCAGTTTTCCGACAAGGAAATTGAATTGCGGGCGTTGCTGACACATCAGCTGGAGCGTGGTAAAGTTGAGCTTTCGCTTAATTTGGCCCGCACAAATGCGATTCGGCCGGGCGTTACCATCAACCGACCTTTAGTGGCGGCTTATGTTTCTGATCTGAAAGAGACAGCCAATACGATGTTAATGAGCATTCCGGATGGCGATGTGCTGCAAATGGCGTTGCAACAACCCAATGCATACCTGACCGAATCGACCGACCATTCGGCGGACTCTACAGACTGGTCAACGGTACTGGCGGCCGTTCAGGAAGCCATTCGGCGGTGCGATGGGTTTCGCAAACAGGATGGTGCGGTGTTGGAAAGTAAATTTCAGGAGTATATAAAAATCATTACCGACCGGCTCGCCGATATTGAGGAACACGATGTTAAACGGATTCCGGCCGTTCGCGACAGGATGCGCAATTCGGTGCGTGAGTTACTGGACAGCGAATCTTTCGACCAAAATCGCTTTGAACAGGAGTTGGTCTATTATGTCGAGAAATTTGACATATCGGAAGAGAAAGTCCGGCTGAATAACCACCTCAGCTATTTTCTGGAAGTGCTGGCAACGGAAGAAGCCAACGGCAAAAAGCTGAATTTTATCTCGCAGGAAATTGGCCGCGAAATCAACACCATCGGTTCCAAAGCCAACGATGCATCCATTCAGCGGTTTGTGGTGCAGATGAAAGATGAGCTGGAAAAAATTAAAGAACAGACCATGAATGTGATTTAGGACGTATGCCTAAACTTACTCTCGACGTTTACCAGAACCACGATACAATAACCCTTGCCCAGCTTTTGCTCGGCTGCGAACTCGTTCACGAATCCGGCAGCGAAGGCAATACGGCAGGGATTATTGTTGAAACGGAGGCTTACCTGACCGACGATCCGGCTTGCCATGCCTACCGCCGACAAACGCCCCGAAACGCGGCCATGTTTGGCCCGCCCGGAACACTCTATGTGTACCAGATCTACAATCATTACAACTGCATCAATGTCGTTATGGGGCCGGAAGGCGTGGGCGAGGCCATCCTGATTCGGGCGCTCGAGCCCACAGAGGGGATTGACCTGATGGGCCTACGCCGAAATGAAGCCTTTAAAACCGGCTTTGAGCGGTACCGCAACAACACCATCGATTCAACCACTGCCGATGGGCAGCGTAACCTCGCCAACGGACCAGGGAAACTTACTATTGCGATGGGTATCAGCCGGACGGAGCACAACTTTACGTCGTTAACAACGGGCGATATCTTTATTCGCGGACCCGTTCTGCATGATTTCGAGATGGTTACGACTACTCGAATCGGCCTGACGCAAGGGGTCGACTTACCGTATCGGTTTTATATAAGAGGAAATAAGTTTGTGAGTAAAAAGTAAAAAGCGTTGCATTACCAACTGGCTAAACGACTGGCTCGCCCACCCATTTTTTCAGTAAACCAGTTAAATAGTCGATTTCCTTTTCTACACTTCCATACAACTCGGCTATTCCCTGAGTATCTGTCGTTTCTACGCATTCCAACTTTCTGGACAACTCCGCCAGGTTAGTGAAATTCACGGTTAAGGCCGTTCCTTTCAATTGGTGAGCCACTGATTTCAGGTCGTTTATATTACCCCGCTGAAGCGTCTCATACATGCGGACTGGCACTGTATTTATATACTCGCGGGCAGCCGCGAGAAGCATATTTATTAATTCTTTATTATTGCCCAGTCGCTCTTTTAAACCTTCCAGATCAAAATGATCGGTAAGGTCAGCAGGCGGATTTTTTGTTGATGGCTCTGCTTCCTGATGGAGCCATTTTGCGATAATCTTTTCCAGTAACGCTGGCAAAATGGGTTTACTCAGGTAGTCATCCATGCCCGCCTGAAGACATTTTTCCCGCTCACCCTTTACCGTACCGGCAGTTAGCGCAACAATAGGTATCCTTTTATTTATCTCCAGACTTCGAATGACTTTAGCCGCTTCGTACCCATTGGTGAGGGGCATCTGAATATCCATAAAAATAAGATTAGGATGGCCAGATTGAAACTGCTCAATAGCCTCCTGTCCATTTACGGCTTTCAGCAGGGTGGCCTCCGGCAAGATACGGGCCAGCAGCGACGCGGCCAGTAACATATTGACCTGGTTATCTTCGGCAATCAGGATGGTAGCAGACCGGTGAGTATAGCCTTGCTCATGCGGCAACACCATCATTTCCTTATCAGTGACCTGTACTGTTGTCTTTAGTCTGATCTGGGCTAAGGAGTTATAAAGCTGCCCCAGTTTAACTGGTTTTACCAGCCGCTGAAATACGTTCAGTTCAGTACAGGCGGCCGTTACTTTTTCATCTTCCGATGAACTGTGCAGCAGCATAATTGGTAACTGCTCGGCCAGCAAATGCAAATCATTTCGAATGTGCCGGATCGTTGACAGGCCATCGAAAAAAGGCATGTGATAATCCATCAAAACAGCATCGTAGCGTTCGCCCGTCTTTAACCGCTCCAGTGCTTCGACCCCGCTCTTGACCTGATCGCTTTGAATGTCTTTTAACCGGAGCATTTCCTGTAAAATATGCCGATTGGCAGCGTTGTCATCAACAATCAGCACGTTTCGTATCAGCTCCAAATTTGTCCACTCTACGGTATCTTCGACCATTGACTTAAAGTCAACATCGAAATAGAATGTACTGCCTTCGCCAAAGACACTGTGCAACTGAAGCTTGCTGCCCATGAGTGCCAGCAGCTTGTTTGAAATAGCCAGTCCTAAACCAGTACCCCCAAACCGGCGGGTTGTCGATGCATCCTCCTGGGCGAAGGCATCAAATATCTTTACCTGATTTATCGGAGCAATGCCTATACCCGTATCCCGCACCGAGAAACGAAAACATGTATTCTCATTGTACTGTGAGCCAATGAGTTCTACCTTCAATTCGATCTCCCCCTCCTGAGTAAACTTAATGGCATTGCTCAGTAAGTTCACTAAAATCTGACGAATTCGAACAGGATCTGTCCAGATAAATCGAGGTACATCGGGCGCAATATTCAGCAGTATTTCCAGGTCTTTCTGGTGAGCCTGAAGTTTAATTATATCGGTTACCTGACTGCCAATCTCCAGCAAATCCGATTTTTCGATACACAGATCCAGCTTGCCTGCCTCAATCTTGGAGAAGTCAAGAATATCGTTGATAATGTCGAGCAGTGAATTGGCCGACTGGTACACCAGCGACAGATAATGTTGTTGAGTCTTGTCGGTATTTGTTTTCAGCAACAGGTCTGTAAAGCCAATCACCCCGTTGAGAGGTGTGCGAATTTCGTGGCTCATATTGGCTAAAAATTCCGACTTGGCCATGTTGGCCGCTTCTGCCAGCTCTCTGGCCCGCTGGAGTTCCTGTTCGGCTTTTTTACGGTCGGTAATATCCTGAAAAGTACCATAGATCCGAACACATTCGCCGTCTTTAAGATCCGCTTCGCCGAGTGCTTTTACCCATATTTCATTGCCTTTGGCAGTAATAATGACCAATTCGAGATCCCAGGGAATACCTTCCAGAACGCTCAGTTCAGCAGCCGCCAAAAAGGCATCCCGGCTTTCGCCCTCTTTGAAAAAAGAAACGTCAGTGACCATGTCAGGAACATAAGCGGGTGCCACTTCATGCATCTCTTTTGTTATGTCTGACCAGTATAATGTCTGTGCTTTCCAGTCTATCTCCCAGCCACCAATGCGGGCCAGTTGGTTGGTTTGGGCAAGATTTTCCTTCGTTCGCGTCAGTTCATCATTGGCTCGTTGCCGATCTGTAATGTCACGGGCGGCAGCGTAAATGAGTTCACCCTCTGTCCTGGCGCGCCATTCAATAACACTGTAAACACCGTCCTGATGTCGATAGCGATTTGTGAAGTTGAATATCTTGTCACCCTGTCCCAGCGTTTGGAAGGCTTCAAGGGTTTTCGGCAGGTCGTCGGGGTGAATGAAGTCCATAAATTGCCTTCCGTTTATTTCTTCGACAGGGTAACCAAGAATAGATTCCCAGGCTTTATTTACCGTTATAAATTTCCCGTCCAGATTGGCAATACAGAACAGATCCAGTGCTGTGTTAAAAAAGGCTTCAAGCTCCTGAGTTTTGGCTTTCAACCTGTCTTCCAGTTGTTTTCTGCTGGTTATATCCCGCTCTACGGCAATAAAGTGCGTGCAGTTACCAGCCTCATCAAAAGCGGGTGTAATGGTCACCTCGAGCCAGTACGTATGGCCACCCTTTCCGTAATTCAGGATAATTTCTGTACAATCTCTTTTTTCTTTAACGGCCTGCCCCATTCGGCGGGTGGTTTCAGGGTCCGTTTCGGGGCCCTTAAGAAAACTGCCCGGCCTTCGGCCGATAACTTCTTCTTTCGAGTAGCCTGTTAATTTTTGAAAGGCATCGTTTACCCAGGTTATATAACCATCTGCATTAGTAATGACAATTATATCGGTCGTTTTGGCCGCAACCAGCGCCAGTTCTTTCAGCTTTTCCTGATCCAGTTTGCGATCCGTAATATCGTGTAGGGTAGCAATGATTTCATTTTTTCGTGAATCAAAAACGCCCTTTGAATTACTCCAGATCCATTGCCCGTTTTTATGCCGTATGCGATGTTCAACATTTGAGGTTAATCCTGGTTTGGCAGCTTGCTTAAGCGCTGAAAAACAGCGGGTAACATCGTTGGGGTGAACAAAATCAACAAACGATTTACCAATCATTTCATCTAGTTCATACCCATACAGCCTCGTCCAGTTTGGGGCAAGATAAGTAAACACCCCTTCCAGATTAACCCGCAGCAGAGCATCACTCATATTGGTAACTAAAAGAGCCAGATCTTCTTCAACAGCCTGTTTATCCGTTACATCGTACCCTATACACAGAATCTCTGTTACTTCATTAGTTGCTACCGATACCTGAGCAATGAATTCCCACTTCGTTAAGAGAATACTACCATCACTAAGGGGTTTTCTAAGAAGTACGTGATGGGCTTTTCCTGGGTCCTGTATACAGTTGACTGCTGTATCCAGACATTTACCATGATCTTCAACGATGATACTTTGCAGAGAGGGCGTTCCAAGTATATCGGTTTTGTTCAGCCCGAAAACACGGCAGAAGTGTTCATTAACAAACGAGTAGTTACCATTTAGATCAGTGGTTATAAAATATATAGACTGGTTATCAAGAATGCTTTTAAAGGCAATTTCCAATTCACTAACCAATCCGTTTTCTTTTCTTTCATGAATCCGACTGTAGTGAGCGCCTATCATTCGGCTGGGCTTACCCTGCTCATCCCGGATCAACCAACCCCGGCATGCAAGTTTAACAATTGTCTTATTCTGGTGTACATATCTGATTTCTTGATCGTAAAAAAAATCAGGCTCACCTACTTGATCAATGACCAGTTGAGTAGACTGTAAAAAATCATCGGGATGAACCAGCAATTGCCAGTTAGGCAATTGATGAGGCATATAGCCAAGTACAGAACATAAAGCAGGGTTTACCCATCTATCCTCAGGGCTTTCCAAATTCCAGTACCAGAAACCATCCAGGGCAACTTCCTGAATAAAATTAAAAACTGGCTCATGAAATTTCACAAACTCATACAGTTCTTCTTTCAGATTTTTCATCAATTCGTTACGGCTATGTATATTTACTTTATGCTATATACTATACTTATCTATCAACGTAAACTATTATAGAATAAATAATATTAATGTTTACCAAAACTAACATTTATAAACTAAATATTTCAGCATAATGCGCTTTTATTCTTTTTTCGGCGCTGATGATCAGTAATTTAATAAGCTTTCAACCATCAAATTTGAATATGCTCTGGTAATTACCCTGATCATTTATAACGACTTGCACTACCCATAGATATAACCAATAAAGTAAAATTGGTGCACTGATAGTTAACTAATAAAAATTTCATTAAACTCATGAATAGATAAACTACCGAATAATAAATTTATTTGGATGCCGTTCCTAAAGTAGTATTACTCTCTTTTTATCAGAAACTATGTTCAATTTTCTCCGATGGAGTGGTGTAGCAACCATAGCTGCACCACTCATCATGATGAGTTGTGAGCGCCCGAATTTGCAGGCTGATCCAACAGCATCCGTTACTACCGCAAAATCCTCAATTACCTTTATGTCAATGAATCAGGTCAGGGGTCTTAGGGAAGCCGCCCCCGATAGTATTTACCTGACAGATGCTGACAAAGCAGGCGTTTTTGCCCTGGACGTGCATGACAAAAAAAGCGATGATAACACCGGGGTTACGCTGGTGACCGCAAACGGAGATCGCTATAAGCGCGTCTACGCCGGATCTGCCAGTGCTACCTGGTTCAATATATCGACACAGGATAATGATATTGGTCCCGAGTTGCAGGCAGCGGTGAACTCGACAAATGATGTTGTCATTCCCGATGGTGAGTATACGCAGCTAACAAAAGTGATCCTGAGAAGCAACGTAACGATTCGGGCGAATCCGGGTAAGGTAACGATCAAGCTCACCGGCAGCCAATACATCTCTTTTCAGAATTTCTGGCTCGAACAGAATCTCAATAACATTACCATCGATGGGTTGAGCTGGCTGGTTGCCTCAACTGCACGGGTAGAGGGCTCTTATGGCCCTATCACAATTGATGGCCCTTCGGTACGGAATCTGACTGTCAGAAACTGCCGAAGTATTCATACCTCATCTACCGCCAATGTCAACTGGTTTTTTCTGAAAGTCCAGCCGGGGAAAGTGACCAGCAATATTTTGGTAACAAATAATTATGCCAGAGGAGCCCGCATGGGCGCCGAATTTCTCAGCCAGCGTCAGCCCGTTCCTTATCTGGGAAAGGGGATCACGGTTACAAACAATAACTTTGAGAACTGCGGCTTCGGCATATCGGTAGCTGGCTCGTTCGATGGTGTTGATGTAAGTAACAATTACCTCAAAAACTGCCCTACTTATGGTGTTGAATTTGCTGGCTGGCTGCATAATGCAAGGCTCACCAACAATAAGTTTGAGGGCAGGTTCACATCGCTTTTTGCCGGTAACTGGGAAAACGACGGCGATGGCAATACAAGCGGCAACGGTATGTATGTCAATAATAATTCAACCGTAAATTTGGCAACCGGCAAATGGCAGGTTCGCAATGGGTATAACATGCTGATGCAGAACAATAACCTGATGATGACCGGACTGCTCGATATTTCGGGGGCCACAAAAAATGCCCGGTTCATTAACAACCGATTTGTCAGCACGACCGAAAATAAGGTTATCCAGATTAATGACGCAGCAAATCTAACGTTTAGTACTAATTACATCAGCAATGAAGGGGTCACGAATAGTTGGGTAACCATTGTTGTCAATGGACAAGCCTGTACCAATAACTCTTTCTTCAACAACACCATCGTACGAAGTTCGGGCAGTTTGCTTGCCGCTGGTAACGGCGCTACGTTTCAGTTCTATAACAACCGCGATAAAAACGGAAATCTGCTCTCTTTATAGCTTGAATTTATTATGCACGGCGTAAAGTAGGCTATCATTACCCCAACCCCTGAAGGGTAATAATAGCTTGCTTTACACTATATCAAAACCACGTCTCAATCAGGCGGGTTTAGTGCCTTCTCCAGCTCGCTTTCTTCATCTGCCGTTGCTGAATCCTGGCGACGTTTGGGGGGTACTTTTACCTGGTTATCGACAGTTTGCCTGCTCTTGACTTTGGGGGGCGTTTTTGTCGATTCAACACGAATTGGTTCATTTACCACGTTTGCGGTTGACATCTGTTGAGGAACTTTGTTAACCGGTGCTATCGCTGATTGGCTAACCGGTCTGCCCTCTACCTGAGGTGCCGGTACAGAAGAACTTATCGTACTGCGTATCACTTTATCCAACTCACTATTCGCCAATGTATCCGTAGTACTGGCGGGTTTTAAACGCGGTGGCTCATCTGACGTAGTAACCTGACTGGCTGTTCGATCCTGGCAAAGGCTCGGAAAAAGCTGGCATTTAAAGGTATAGCTAACAACGGCCAATGCAGCTAACAGCCCAACTGTCAAACCGGTTATCCACCACTTCCTGGCTGGCGTGTTAGTATCCGAAACTGGCTTCGTTCCTACTACACCTGTGCGTAAACTTGGTAACAAGCTCATCTTCTGCCCTTCCAGAATAACCGTCTCACTAGTATATGGAGCTTCGATTCGTAGATGGCCTTTTTGTCGACCTCGCTTACCCGAGAAGTAACGAATATGCACATACGTCCCCGTTGCCGATGGAACAACCAGTATCGAAGGCCCAAAAGTAGGTCGGCTGTCGCTTGCCAACAGGAAATAATCAGGCGAATCGGTGGAAATAGAGACAGGTGTGTTGGCGTTTGTTTGAGCAATGGTCAACAATCCAAAGCCTGGCCTGTCTGCTGATGACTGCATAATTGTCAATACCGAATCACTAACAGTAAGTTCAGGTTTTTCACTGATGGTTAGCGATGTGTTGGCTGAAGTATCGACCGTCAACACAATTTTTTCGTCCAGTGAATTGTGAATGACTATTTTTCCAGAAGTGGGTCGATCACCGGTAAACAGTAAGGTAACGGTCCCCTCAGCAATCCACTGTCCATTAGGATGTTTCTTGTAGGGGAAGTCCTGAGTTTGCTTGGGCTCGGTCGTTAGGGAGGTCGTTAGCAAATAGCCTTCTGGCGCATTTACGACTAGATTTCCGATCATCCATTCAGGGCCAACTATCGACTCAACCGGGAAGCTAAACGCCTTATCGTGAAAGTCGTCGGCCCGAATAATCGTTGGTACAGGCTGTCGAATAGGCATATAAAGTGGCTATAAAAGAGGAATATGGTATGCAAATCAAACTATAAAGGCTTCTTTTTAGTTAGAAAACGCTATACTTCATTGATGAAAACAAGGTAAAATTTAGAACAATTGTATCAGATGAGGGCTTACAAAAAGGTAAAATTTAGTGTAGAGTAAACAGAAAGTTAGCCAGCCATGTCTTGCCCAAACGTTTTAATACAGCTTAAAACCGAATGCAAAGGCACTACGTATGTATGACAACTCAACAGACTCTATATGAAAACTATTCAATTAATTGGTTATTCACCCCCCGTTTTAATTAACTCTATCGTATGGCTTGAAGGAGACGCTAATTACACACGAATACATTTTCAGGATGGCACCGTGAAATTGATTACTCAGTCTCTGAATTGGTTTGAACAAAATCTCGATTTTGTACGGGTTCATCGTTCGGCAATCATCAATCAGGCTTATGTCGCGGAGTTCGTCCAAAAAAAAGGACGTTCGGGTTGGGTTCGATTAATGGACGACACAATCATTCCTGTTTCCCGCGACCGGCTGGATTACACAGCGATTCATCTGGCATTGGCCAATGCCCATGAATCGCCTTCTAAAGAAGCCTAAAAAAGGTCTAACAACCGTCCAGTTCAGAATGGGTACCGTTGAGAATTCTATTCTTAGCCGTTGTTTCTTTGCCAGATACATCCGTTGAGTTTCGATAAAAATAACACATATTGATTTATATCAAGAGTATTACATGGGTTATATACTCAGGTACTTAACACAAAAATAATAGGCTTGTTAGACGTAAAAGGCAGTTAATTTCTAAACTGGTATAACTATGAAAAATTATATTTTTAATCTTTTTGTTTAAACGATAATGTTACCAAAATTAAATACTCGTAAATAAATTATTCCAAAATTTTAAATATAAAAACATTAAACTACAGTTTACTATAATGGGCTAAATCATCCAATAGCCACAAATCCTTTGTTTGAGAAAACTCCCCATCTAGTTTTATAGTAGATATCCATGAAAGCGGTGCTAAAAGTGTCAATTTATTTCTGCACAATAGCTTTACTTCATAATTAGTAGATGGATAGACTACCAAGCCCTACTCTTAGTTTATATAACATCTATTTTAATAGCAGTTCCTAATTATCAAAAAGGAATTTCACTAATGTAAGCATTGACTTACTGAATTGTAAAAACAAATACCAAGCGCATTACACTCTGCTTTATCCAACTATTTACGATACATAAGTCGTCCTTTAATTCTGATCATTCGATCTGGTTTATCTGGCACGCCTATGTTTAACTATCAGTACAACTGCCAGTTGTTGAAGGGCTTTGGCTTGTAGACAATTGATTAATTATTACTCAAACGTTTTATTTTATGAATGCACCGGTAATTTTATTTGCCTATAAACGGCCGCGCGAACTTAAGGCGACAATTCAGGCTCTTCAGGCAAATCATCTGGCCCCGGAAAGTGATCTGTATATCTTCGCCGATGCGCCCAAACGCCCGGAAGATGCGCCCAAAGCCGCTGAAGTTCGCCAGCTTCTGGATGAGATTTCAGGTTTTAGAACTATCTACCGCGACTATGCAGAAACCAATATTGGATGTGCTGATTCGGTTATCAGAGGGATATCCTATGTTCTGGACAGACATCCATCGGCCATAATCGTTGAAGATGACCTGATCACATCGCCGAATTTTCTGGACTTTATGAACCAGGGTCTGGAGCAGTATGCTAAAAACAAGCGGGTATATTCTGTAGCGGGTTATACATTTCCTTTTCAGAAACCGGCAGATCATGACTCCGATGCCTACTTCATTCAGCGGCATAGCCCCTGGGGATGGGCAACCTGGGCCGATCGCTGGCAATCAATTGACTGGGATATGGCCGAGTACCCAGCCTTTATACAGGACAAAGATCAGCAACGCGCTTTCATGCAGGGCGGCTCTGATTTGCTCAATATGCTGCGCGACCAGATGGAAGGAAGAGCCGATGCCTGGGATATTCGCTTCTGTTTCAACCGGTTCAAACGGAACGGATTAACGGTTTACCCAACCACTTCGAAAGTAGAAAATATCGGTTTTGGTGAAGAAGCCACGCATACGAACATTTACAATCGCTACAAAACGGAACTGGACGATGGTGCGCAGCGCGTATTTACGCTACCCAGAATTGTTCAGACTACTGAATACTACAAGCGGCAGACGCTTCGACGCTACAGCGTACCGATTCGAATATTCAATCGACTGAAAACGCTGGCTGGCATGCGCTGACCGGACTTCCGCCCGCTCCAGATGTCTTAGTCGGAGCGGGCTTTTTTTTACTTAAAATCATTTATAAATCGCTCATCGTAATGAAATATTCCAACTTTTTCAAGTTAAGCCTGTTGGTAAGCTCACTTACCCTCCTCGCTTATTGCAAGCAGTCAGACCCGGAGCCCGATGTGTTTGTTCAGCGGGAAGATGCCTTGACCATTGCTCAGGTAAGATCATTCAATAGCAGTTCTGTACCTACGAGTATTCGCATAACGGATGCTGGTAAAGAGGGGGTGTTCAAACTAGACCAAACAGACCAAACCAGTCCCGACAATGCGGGAATTACACTGGTCACTGTCAAAGGATATCGGTATAAACGGGAGTTTACCGGATCGGCAAACGCCTTTTGGTTTGGGGTCACTGAATCGGATGATGATATGGGTCCCGAATTAATTGTAGCCATAAGGTCTACCAATGATATAACGATTCCGGACGGCACCTACACGCAATTAACCCCCGCTAACCTGAGGAGTAATCTGACACTTCGGGGTAACCCCGGTAAAGCGATCATCAAACTCCCCAAGTCGCATGTTTCTTTGGGAGCCCTTGTCAATGCTACCGATAATTCATCTATTAATGATGTAATGATCGACGGGTTGACCTGGATCGTATCTTCTCAGGAGATAGGCCAATACGGGACAATAGCTATTGATGGCCCTTCTGTGTCTAATCTGACGATACAAAATTGCTCGGGCAATGACGCAGCGGCAAAGGACAGTACAAACTGGCTGACGCTGAAAATTCAGGCCGGACACACAGCCTCGAACATCATTGTGCGCAACAATACCGTGCAGGCAAAACGTATGGCCTGCGAGATATTCAACCACGACAACATCAATGTTTATGCAGGCACGAACATAACCGTGAGCGGTAACACCTTCTCCAATTGTCACTTTGGCATTTCGCTATCCGGTCCGCTGGATCAGCTTACTGTGGACAATAATTACATAAAAAACTGTAGTCTCTATGGTATCGAGATAGCGGGGGCGTCGCACAATGTAAAGATCACCAACAACAAATTCGAAGGCGTATTCGACAAATTTCTGGCAGGGTCAAATGACGGTGCTGGCAACGGTACTATTGTTGGCGGCATGATTATTAGCGGCAATACGACAGTTGGCCAATGCAAGGGCGGTGTGCTGATTACCAATGGCGGCACAGTACAGTTCACCAAAAATGTCCTGAATATGACAGGTATGATTGAGTTGAAAAACTCAACGGCGGGTGGAACATTCAGCGAAAACGTTATTGAAAGCCTCGCCACCAAAGCAATCATCTGCGATGATACACCAAATCATACATTTACCAACAACACAATTTCTAATAAAAATTGTCCGGTAAATCAAGCTACGATTCTGGCATATGGCCCAAAGGCCGTTAATAACGTGATTACAAAAAATATCCTGATCCAGGGCGTAGGTGGTAAGCCATACGACGCTGTGTTGGGCGCTACTATCCAAGCATCACAGAACCGTGCAGAAGCAGGCAATTTGATCCCATAATAAGTAATTATTCTTAAGTGTGACAGTAGCTTACTTCAAGGTTAATTTCGGGTAGGTATTAACTAAAATTGTAAAGATTTTTTTGTTACTGGTAAGCATTTCAAGGTCGAGCAGCTCATCAAATTAGTATTGATGAGCTGTTTAAATTTTAAAAAGATGGGGCACTTTTCTGCTTTCAGTTCAAGATGATTTATCAATGAAAAACAGTACAATACCTTTTAATAAAAAAACAAAAAGTCTGATATAGAGGACTTCTTACAATAGTACAAATTAGTATTTAAAAACCGCTAGAGACATTATATAATAATTTATCCTTTCTTTATAACTATGCCAATAAATGATCAAAAAACTTAGTTAATTTCTTAATTGGTATTACTATCTTGTTTTATAGAAAACATCCCTTAAGTACCATAATATTATTAATATTAAGCGTTGATTCGGCGTAATTTGTTACCATATATGAAATAACAAAAACAAAATACGTTCTTTTTATTTACAGATTCGAAATGGGTGTTTTTCCCCTAAACCTTTGACCACATAAATCAACATTCTACTTTCGAGTTATAATAGTACAACGGACGAATGACAAATTCTCCCCCTTTGTACTCCACCGTGCACCTATTTTCCTAGTACGCTACACGTACACGCTACAGGCTTCTGCTACCAGACTATTGTAGTGAATTCACTAAACAAATTAGTAACCATTGTCAGAGTAGTATACAGTGTAAACTATTTCCGAGAACTGAGTCAATAAATAAGTAATCAGATTCATTTCATTTACCGATCATACTAAAAACAGAATGACCAATCCACGTTTAAGAATGAGTAAAAAAACGAGTAAAAAAGTTGAACTACGCCTGGGCAGTTGGATTAGCTTACTAGTGGTCATCCTTTCGGTAGGCTTACTGAACGGATGTACATCGGCCAAGAAACTAGTCTATTTCCAGGGCGTGACAGCACAGGATGATACAGTAAGTATACAGGAAACCTTTATACCAACGATTCGAAAAGGCGATGTACTATCGGTTCAGGTGAGCAGCCTGAATGCTGAAGCATCGGCTTACTTTAATCCAGTATCTATGGCCGACGCCAGTGTGGCAAGTGCTGCGGCTAACCCGCTGGCCCGCACTATAGGGTATGCAGTGGCTGATGATGGTACGATCAAACTGCCCCTTATTGGCCAGTTGAGTGTTATTGGATTGACAAATGCAAAAGCGGGTGACCTGATAACCTCCAAGCTTAGAAATTATCTTAAAGAACCAACAGTCAACGTACGCAACCTGAACTTCAGAATCTCCGTACTGGGAGAAGTAAGTCGACCGGCTTTGTTCACAATTCCAAACGAACAGATCACGCTGCCGGAAGCCCTGGGGCTAGCTGGCGACCTCACCATTTACGGTCGTCGTGACAACATTCTCATTATTCGCGAAGAAGGTGGCAAACGGGTATTTAAACGCCTTAACCTAACCCAGCGTGATGCGTTTAAATCGCCTTACTATTCACTCCATCCAAATGATGTAGTATATGTGGAACCTGGCAAGGCAAGAGTGACGAGCGTAGACAGAGCTTATCAGCTTGCACCGATCATAACCGGCGTTTTATCGCTGATAGCTATTATCGCGACCCGGCGCTAACCGGAAGCACCATCAACTCTCAACGTAAATCAAGAGAACGAAATGAATCAAAACTCGACTCAATCGTATGTTTCCTACCAGGTTGTTGACAACAACCCGGCTCTGAGGACGCATATTCTCCCCTACCTACGCTATTGGCCTCTATTCATTCTGTCAGTGGGCTTATCGCTGGCGGGGGCCTATGTGTATCTCCTCTACAAACAGCCTATCTATAAAGTCCAGGCAAGTTTGCTGCTCCAGGATGAAAAGAGGGGCAACGGCCAGAATAATCCGCTGAAGGAGCTGGATGCCTACTCCCCCAAGAAAGTTGTCGAAAATGAACTGGAAGTCCTGCATTCATCTACCCTGATGGATCGGGTGGTGACCGGCCTTCATCTGGACAGCCAGTATTTTCGCCAGACGAAATACGGCAAGCGGGAAATATTTACCGAATCGCCGGTTTGGTTGCTGATCGAAGAAGCCAAACCTGATTTATACAAAAAGCCATTGTCGCTTTCGTTTGTCAATGCGCAAACGGTGCAGATCAACGACAAAACGTATCCGCTCAATGAGCAGCTCAAAACTCCTTACGGCCAGTTTCGTGTACTGACCCGGCAGGCTGTGAGCAGCAAGACCGAACCGGTTATCGTTCAGGTAATGCCACAGGCAGCCGCCGTTGGTATGTATCTGGACAAACTGAAAATTGAGCCAACCAGCAAAACATCAACGGTCATTCATTTGACACTGGAAGATGCCGTTCCACAAAAGGGTGAAGCAGTACTGAACAGCCTCATCAATGAGTATAACCAGGCAGCCATTGCTGATAAAAATAAGGTTGCCGGAAACACCTTGAAATTCGTAGAAAACAGACTCCGGATGGTATCGGGCGAGTTGGCTGCGGTTGAGAAGAATGTAGAGCAGTATAAGTCAACCCTAGGCATTACTGACCTGAGCGAACAAGCTCGCTCTTTTCTGCAAACAGCCAACCAGAACGATACGCAACTAAATCAGGTAACCGTTCAACTGGCCGTACTCGACGACTTGCAAAGGTTCATTAGCACCCAGTCGGACAAACGTGGCAGTACGCCCGCTACGGTAGGTATCAACGATCCCGTTTTGCTGGGTCAGATCAACAACCTGTCGCAGCTTGAACTGGAGCGCGATGAACTGCGCCAAACGAGCGGAGACGAAAATCCGAAACTTCAGGCACTGGACAAGAAGATCAGAAACACAAAAAACAACATTGATCAGAACATCCTGACAATGAAGTCCATGCTAACGAGTTCGAAAGAGCAGTATATAGCGAAGAATGAGAAGCTCGAAAGCGATATCCGTACGGTGCCAAAACAGGAACGGGCGTTGATGGACATTACCCGTCAGCAGAACATCAAAAACGACCTGTATACCTACCTGCTTCAGAAACGCGAAGAAATGGCCGTTACGTTTGCTGCTGCCATTTCTGATAGCCGGACCATTGATGCGGCCAAAAGTAGCCTCAGCCCTGTGAAACCGGTGGGTATTGTGATCTACGCCCTCTTTGGTCTGGTTGGTCTGTTGCTGCCCACAGCGGCCATTGCCGGCAAAGGCGCTCTGAACACCAGAGTATCGCGCCGGGGTGATGTAGAAGGCGTAACCCAGGTGCCTATTTTGGGCGAAATAATGAGCAAGCGCCACCGCGATGTGCTGATTGTAGCGCCTAATAATCGATCGGTCATTGCCGAGCAAATCCGGTCAATCCGAACAAATCTTCACCTCGGAAAAGGCGATTCTGACGAGAGTCAGGTGATTTTGTTCACCTCAAGCATCAGCGGTGAAGGCAAGTCATTCATATCGCTCAACCTGGGGGCAAGCATGGCCTTGCTGAAACAGCCCACGGTGATTCTGGAAATGGACTTACGGTTACCCCGCCTGCACCAATTGTTCGACATCGACAATTCGGTAGGTATCAGCAATTACCTCAATGAAGAGGCTGAGCTGGACGACATTCTAAAGCCGGTTCCGGGTTACCCGAACTACTTCATTATTCCCAGCGGGCCCCTGCCTCCAGATCCTTCGGAACTGTTAAGCGGTCCTAAGTTGAAGCAACTGATCGGTGAGCTGCGTGAGCGATTCCGGTATGTGATCATTGACGCACCCCCGGTAGGTATTGTTACAGATGCTCAAGCCATTGCTCCTTATTCTGATGCAACGCTCTTTGTTGTTCGGCATGGAGTAACGCCTAAGGATAGTCTCAAGGTACTGGATATGCTCTACCGTGAGCAACGCTTCCAGAATATGAGCATTATTCTGAATGCAGTAGGCAGTGGTGATGGATACCATTTCAACAATGGCTACAAAAACAGCTACTCGTATCGCTAATACCTTCGACGCCATTAAGGCGGTTTGCTTTTGACCGGTGATTTTCTCAACTGTCCATACCTGTAACTAGATATTCTTATGCAGGCTTCTACCAACGGAAAAACTTTTCATTTATACCTAAGCTACGATGGTGAGGCAAGGCCTTACACAACGAAGCGTATTGTTCAAGATGTCAAAAAGCGGGGATTCGACCTGCTTGTGGCAACCTTGGTATCAGCCCTTATTCTCATTTGGCTCATACCTCTACTTGCCCTATTGATTAGATTGACATCATCGGGTCCTCCCATCTTCGTGCAGTCCCGAACAGGGCGAAATGGACGGGTGTTTCCCTGCCTGAAATTTCGGACGATGACTTACGACCGAAATGCGAAATTTCATCAGGCTACTCAGCACGACATGCGTATAACCCGCATTGGTCGGTTCCTCCGCAAGACGAATCTCGATGAGATGCCTCAGTTCCTGAATGTACTGGCCGGGCACATGAGCATTGTAGGGCCTCGCCCCCACCCGATTCCGCTCGACGCCCAGCACTGGCATACACTGCCTGGCTACAAAGAGCGCTACACGGTTCGACCCGGTATTACCGGTCTGGCGCAGGCAAGAGGAGCGCGGGGTGAAACGGCAGAGGTGTACAAGATGAAGATTCGGGTTCGCTACGATCATCTGTATATCCGTCGCCAATCGACTCGCCTGGATGCAAAAATCTGCTGGTGGACCGTACAGGCGGCTCTTAAAGGCAATAAAAATGCCTGGTAAACAAACATCATCTATAACGCATAAATCGTCCACCCTTATGACAAAAGTCCTACAAGTCAAGCTTTATGATGCTGGCTTGCCTTCGGCGGTGCAGTCTATTATTGGCCAGTGTACCGCTGCTTTACCCAAAGAGAACAAGTGTATCAGCGCAACAGGTGCACACGGTTTGGTAACGGCCTTTAAAGAGCCGGAATTCAAAGCGGTGCTGGATTCCTTTTACTGGAATCTGCCCGACGGTATGCCGGGTGTATGGGTTGGCAAATTGAAAGGTGCCAAACAAATGACCCGCTGCTACGGTCCCGACTTTTTTAAGTTCGTGATGGAAGACAGTGCCGACAAATCGGTCAAACATTTCTTCTGTGGCGGCCAGGAAGGCGTTGCCGACGAATTGAAAAAGGCCGTTGGTCAGAAGTTCAATAATTACCAGGTAGCGGGTACGTTCTGCCCACCCTTCCGGGAAATGTCGGACGCGGAGTTTCAGGCATTAGGAAATCAGATCAATCGGTCGGGTGCAAACATCGTCTGGATTGGCCTGAGTACACCCAAGCAGGAACGCTTTGCCCGGCGCCTGTCGCAGTGGATTAATGTCAACTTCATCGTTACGGTTGGAGCGGCTTTCGACTTCCATACCGACCGGGTATCGCAAGCCCCCGGCTGGATGCAGAAAGTCTCATTGGAATGGCTCTTCCGGCTTATGTCTGAGCCAAAGCGGCTCTACAGACGGTACCTGGAAATAGTACCCTTATTTATCATTCTTAACGTAAAGGAATTTTTCTCACCTATCAAACAATCAACTGCTTCGGCAAATCAACAATTATGAAAAAAGCTCTCGTCTGTGGTGCTGGCGGCTTTATTGGCGGCCACCTTGTTAATCGACTCAAATCAGAAGGATACTGGGTTCGTGGTGTCGACGTAAAAGGAAACGAATACGACAACAACAATGCCGATGAGTTCATCATTGGTGATTTGAGAAACCCGGAAGTAGCCGACGAAGTAATTACGTCGGATCTGGACGAAATCTACCAATTAGCTGCCGATATGGGCGGTGCTGGTTTCGTGTTCACCGGGACAAACGACGCGGCTATTATGCATAATTCGGTGCTTTGCAACCTGAACGTGCTCGAAGCTGCCAAAAATAAAGGCGTAAAACGGATTTTCTATTCGTCATCGGCCTGTATGTATCCAGAACACAACCAGATGGACCCCAACAACCCGAAATGTTCGGAAGATTCGGCTTATCCAGCCAATCCCGACAGCGAATACGGTTGGGAGAAACTCTTCTCGGAGCGGCTGTTTCTGGCCTACCAGAAAAATCACGGCATCGAAGCCCGCATTGCCCGCTTCCACAACATCTTCGGCCCAATGGGCACTTGGGAAGGTGGTCGTGAGAAAGCACCTGCTGCCGTTTGCCGCAAAGTGGCGATGGCCGAAGACGGTGGTTCGATCGAAATCTGGGGTGATGGCAAGCAAACCCGTTCGTTCCTGATCGTAGACGAATGTGTTGAAGGTATTCGCCGGTTAATGAGTTCTGATTTTTCGGGCCCTGTCAACATCGGTTCCGAAGAAATGATTTCGCTCAATGACTTCGCCAAAATGGTGATCAACATTTCGGGCAAAAACCTGAGCATCGACAACATTCCCGGTCCGCTGGGTGTGCGCGGACGTAACTCCGACAACCACCTGATTCAGGAGAAACTAGGCTGGTCACCAACAACTCCCCTGCGTAAGGGTGTTGAAAAAACCTTCACCTGGATTACGGAACAGATCCAGAAAAAGGAACTCGAACCAGTAGCTGCCTAATGGAACGGATCACAGCCTCCCTTATGCACCTTGAGCGTGAGCTTACGGCTCACGCTCAGGGCGCAAAGCAGGTTTTTCTCCGGTACAATGATACGCCAACGAACCTCACGCAAGTTGCGTATGGCACGTTTACAAAGGCGGATTACTGCGAACTGCATTCGCACCCAACTATGGAAGAGTGTTTTTTCTTTCTAAAAGGTGAAGGCGTCTATGTAGTCGACGATCAGCAGATTTTGTTGCAGCATGGTGTTTTTGTCCGGATTCCGGCGGGTGTGCCGCATCGGCTGGAAGCAACCGGAGATGAACCTTTAGAGTACGTTTATTTTGGAATTGCCACCGACTAAGGCCCAACCGGCCAGCCCTGAAAAAGAAGAAACCAGCATGATTAGTGAACATCCAGTTACCGAGCCAAAAGCAGCCTTATCGAAATCGGTACTGAAGCGATTTGCCATCAATGTGGCGTCGCTGTTCAGCGTTCACGCGGCTAACATGCTGCTGCCCCTGTTAACGGTGCCGTATGTTGTACGCATCATTGGACCGGAGCGGCTGGGGTTGCTGAACTTCTCGATGGCGTATGTGGCGTATTTCACATTGCTGATCAATTACGGGTTCGATACGGCGGCTGTGCGCTCCATTGCCGCCGACCGGACCAATAAGGCGTTGATCAACAAAATTTTCAGTGAGGTGGTTGTTGGTAAGGCGCTGCTTTGGGTGTTGTCGACTATCATTTTCTGTATCGTTTCGTTCTCGGTACCCGAGTTCAGAGAGCATTTGGTACTGCATGTTTGCACGTATTTCAGTTGTATTGGTGTGGTGCTGTTTCCGGTCTGGCTGTTTCAGGCTATGGAAGATCTGGGCCGGGTGGCGGTGTTTAACCTCATCGTCAAAATCCTGTTCACACTGACCGTGTTTGTGGTGATTCGTCAGGCCGACGATTACGTCTATCAAAACCTATCGCTCAGTCTGGCGCAGGTGCTGGTTAGTGTTGTGGCTTTTCGGGTGGCTATCAAGCGGTTTACTATCGACTTTAGCTGGCCTGCCTTTTCGGCGCTGGCTGAACGCTTTCGTGACAATCGGATTCTGTTCTTTACGTCGGTTGTGGCAACGATTTATGCGGGGTCGAATATCTTTTTACTCGGTCTGTTTTCTACGCCTTTCAGTGTAGGGATTTTTTCGGCAGGTACGCGCATCGTCGGCATTGTACAGGCGTTTGTGTCACTGGCCCTGAATCAGGCCTTTTTCCCCATTGTTGCCAATGCCTTTGGGCAGGGCAGGGAACAGGGTTTACGGATTGTGAAGACTATTTTCTTCCCTGTCACCCTCTTTATGATGCTCATCTCGGCGTCTATATGGATCATAGCACCCTACTTCATTCACCTGTTTTACGGGGCTAAGTTCGAGGAAGCTATTCTGGTTTTGCGGGTTGTTGCTCTATTGCCAATCACATTGGGGCTCAATAACTTAATGGGTGTCCATACCATGCTCAGTCTGAAAATGGACAAACCATTTTTTCGAATTACGGCTATTGGCTCCGTCATCAGTCTTAGTTTGAATGCGCTGTTGATTCAAAAATACAGCCACGTGGGTGTGGCCTATTCCTGGGTTATTACAGAAGCATGTGTTACGCTTGGTTTCTATCTCTATCTACGCCACAAAGGTGTCCAACTAATTCAGTTCAAGTACTTACAGGACGCGGTCACGTTCACGTCGAACCGCATAAATACCCTGTTTAAATCATAAAGAATGCAAACAGTGGCCGCCGTTGTAGTAACATACAACCGACTCAACGATCTAAAAAAATGCATTGACAGTCTCCAAAAGCAAACCCGTCTGCTCGATGCCATTTTGGTTATCAATAATGGCAGCACAGATGGAACAGCGGAGTGGCTGGCTGATCAATCAACCCTGCGCGTTATTACGCAGGCTAATCTGGGCGGTGCCGGTGGTTTTGCGACCGGTATCAAGACCGCCTACCAGGCCGACTTCGATCTGCTCTGGTGTATGGACGACGATTGCCTGGCAGCGCCCAATGCGCTTCAGGAACTGCTTGAATCCCCAAACATTGGCCCCTGCATTAAAAACTGCATGTCGGTTAGTACAAAAGATGATGCAGAGCTCGCCTTTTATGTGGATCGCCCGAATCGCAGCTACCGACAGGTAACTGATATGACATCGTTCGATTTGGTGTATGGAGTGGCGTCACTTTTTAACGGCACGCTGATTAGTTCGGAAGTGATTCGGACGATTGGTATACCCGACGAGAAGTTGTTTATCTGGGGTGATGAAGTCGAGTATATGACCCGCGCTCAAAAAATGGGCTTTCCGGTGGTTACCGTACCTAATTCGGTATTCTACCACCCGCCTTCGTTTGATCGGAACGGTATTCCCTGGCCCGGTGCCTGGAAACAATACTATGCCGTTCGGAATCAGCGTCGGGTGTTTCAGAATATGCATGGCGATAAGTATGGCAACCTGGTTTTTCTACAGTGGTCCGTACGGGAAACCCTGCAACAGATGATGGAAAAACGCAAGAACCGGATATATAACTTTTTGCTCTACGGGGAAGCGGCTTTTGACAGCATGCTTAACAATTTCCGCAAACGGCCAGAGACAATTTTGACCCTACGGCTCTATCGGTTTATGCATAAATAATCCTGCCTTATGAACGTACTTATTGCAACTTATCTATCGCCAACATCGCCCTCGGGCGTGGTCACTTCCACCAACATACTTGTCAATGATTTGACGAGTGCCGGTGTGAATGTCCATATGGTCGATGCCACCAATACCCCGGTAATCTGGCGCAAATGCCTTGGTGTATTGAAGCGGTTGATGCGCCCGTTGGGCGGGGCGTTTTATGTTGTATATGATGAGTTCGCTTATTTCACGGGCATCTATCTGTCTACCCGCAAACTGCGGCAATCTCATTTCGACCTTATTCATGCACAGGACGTTCGTTCAGGCGTAGCGGCCTGGATGGCCCTGGGTCGGAACACACCCGTTGTGCTAACCTGTCATTTCAACGATGATCCCGTTCATGAGCTGGTAGATACCCATGCGCTTAAATCAGGTTTCACGAAGCAGCTAACGGCCTGGTACCGCTACCTGTTCTCACACGTCAAAAACTATTTGTTTGGGTCAGAGTACGCCTATATCAAGTCGAAGCACCTGTTACCCGGCAACATCAACAAATTGATTCTGCCTAATTCGGTTCGCTTAAACGCGCCTGTCAACGCTAAAGAAACCGCTAATCCGACAGAAACAGGGAAACTGATCATCTGCAACGTAGGCTATATCGACGAACGGAAAAATCAGCAGTTGTTGCTCCAGATTGGTCGCGAACTGATTCGGCGGGGCACAACCAATTTTCACATACGGCTGATTGGCGACGGCCCGAAACGGGCTGAGTACACGCAGATGGCCAACCAATTTTCGCTAACGGACTATGTCACGTTTTACGGTCAACAGGCAGAGCCCTGGCGGTTGGTCGCTCAAAGTGATCTGTACATTCATACCTCACTGAACGACAATTGCCCGTACTCACTCATCGAGTCGTTTGCCGTTGGCACGCCGGTTCTGGCTTTGCCGGTTGGCGGCATTCCGGAAATGCTGCCCGATGGTGCAGGCGCTCTGCATGGAGCAACGGTTGTCGAATTGACCGACGAGGTTTTGACGTATTTCGACGCGGAGAAGCGCCAGCAACTGGCCCGCGTTCAGTCAGCTTATGCTGCGAAAGTATTCGACTCGCAAATTAACCTGGACAAAATGCTTTCATTTTATCGGCAACTACTTGGGGAGCCTGCTCCTGCTGTTGCCCATCTTGCCCCTGTATCATGAAAATCTGGATCTATCGGGTTGTCTTATTTGTGTTGCTATTCGGGATGAGCGCGCTCATTTACGGGGGTAATGCGCTCAACCCGTTGCTCGATAAAGCGGTTAGCGGCACAACCCTAATTGGCATTATCGCGCTGGTCATTTATTATTTCCGTCAACCATCTCTGTACAAAATAGTGGCCTGGCTGCTCGTACTGGGCGTAATTGGCCTGGTACTGGAATCCAAATACGAATACGGGCAGTTTGTTTATTCTTATTTCGTTATCAAGCGCTTTGCCTATTGCGGATTAGCGTTAATGACCTATGCGGTCGCCACACAAGCCGGAGAATTGAAGATTCAGTGGGCCAACTACCTGATTTTCGCTTTTTACATTATTAACCAGTTGTTTCTGGGTCAGATTTTCAGTTATAACCTAACGTCCGAAAGCCGAACCGTAACCTCCAACGAAGCCCTGTATCTGGTTATTCCGTGCGTATACTATTTGATGATGTATCTGAAGGATCGTAAAATCCCCGATCTGCTGTGGATGCTTTTCACCTTCGCCTTTATTGTGTTCCTCCTGCACCGTTCCGTTATCTCGGCGGCTATCATCGCGATTGGCGTGGTGGCGGGCCTGTCAGTGATAGGTAAACTTTCGACGGGCGGTTTTCCAGTAGGTCGCACGCTGGGCACGTTTGTCGTATTACTTATTCTGTTGGCGCCTGCGCTGGCCGTGATGCCGGGAAACAAAGTCAACGCGTTTATGGAAAACATTGGGGGTATTCTGGACCCTAAAGAAGACAACACGGGTAGCTGGCGTCTGGAGCAGTCGGAGTATTATTTAAGTAAGATTCCCGACAAACCCATACTGGGCTGGCGCTATGTCGGGTACGACAACGGCGAGATTATGGAGAATGAAGATTTTCCCGAAAAAGGAACCATTATCCACTCGCAGTATATCGACATGCTCTATAACTATGGGGCCGTTGGACTAGCCATTAACCTGCTGATCATCCTCGGTACGCTAGTGGCCATATACCGCCGGAACAAGGTTTTTTCTATTGAGCAAACCGTTCTGTTCTGTTTTCTCATCAGTGGCCTGATTTACGCCGTTTCGTACCAGTTACCGGTTTTTTTCTGGGGCTTTGTGGGTCTCGGTATGTACTACGCCCGCAAACAGCCATCTGACGACAGTTCGACGGACTACCAGACGGTTGACATCGTTGATGATTCCGTTATACCTTCTTTTAGATTGACTACAAAACACGAAATAATATGATCAGTATCGTTATCCCTGTCCACAACCGCTTAGAATTTACCCGGCAATGCCTGGAGTGTCTGTCTGTTCAGACATACCGAAACTTTCAGATTATCGTAGTCGACGATGGGTCTACCGATGGAACCGACACGATGATCGAGCAGGAATTTCCGGACGTCGTTGTCCTGAAAGGCGATGGCAATTTATGGTGGACAGAAGCGACAAACTGGGGTATTCGGTACGCACAGAAACACGAGGATAAACAGCAGGAAAATTTCATATTGACCCTGAACGACGACACCCGCGTGGCACCCGATTACCTGCAAACCATGCTGGATGCCTTCCGGAAACATAAGCCATGTCTGGTTGGCTCTGTAAGCGTCGATAGCGATAACCCCGAAAAGCTGGAATATGCCGGTGCTGCCTTTGAGCTGTATACTGCCGGTGGACGTCACCTGTCAGAGGATTATAACAGCAGTTACCGCGAGTTGGCTTCACGTACGTCATTCGTTGAATCGCACTCGCTACCCGGCCGGGGCACGCTTATTCCCATGGAGATTTTCGACAAGATTGGTCTGTATGATTCCAAGAAATACATCCACTATATGTCAGACATCGAGTTTTCGGTACGGGCTCGCAAGGCTGGCTACCGGCTCATTGTCAATGTATCCAGTGTAGTGTATGAATATGTAAAAGCAACCGGTATTCAGGTTGAGCGGAAGATAACCTTCAAAGAGTTTATCAATGGCTTTACGTCCATAAAGTCGCCAACCAACCTGCGGGTTCGCTACAATTTTGCTATTGATCATTCCAAGACGAAAGCTCTTTATTTCTGCTTCGACGTCGCCCGGATTTGCACTGGTTTTTTACTGCGCAAAGTCCGGATTATGAAACCACTATAAGTGTATGAAAAAAGTGCTTTTATCTGCTTACGCCTGCCTGCCCAATCACGGCTCCGAAGAGGGGACGGGCTGGACGTATGCAACCACACTCAGCCTGAATGAACTGGAAGTACATTGTTTGACAAAAAAGGATGGGAAAGCCACGATTGACCCAATGCTGGCAAATGGCCTTTTCCCAAACCTGATGGTTCATTATGTGCTGCTTCCGGCCTGGGTCGACAAATTCTGCAACTCCAATCTGATCGGGATGTATTTTCATTACATCTACTGGCAGTGGAGTGCGATGAAACTAGCCCGAAAGCTGGACCAACAGCATGGGTTTGATATTGTACACCATGTTACTTACGGCAGCATCCAGTTGGGAAGTTTCATGTATAAACTTCGGAAGCCGTTCATTTTCGGGCCGGTAGGTGGCGGGCAGAAAGCGCCAAAAAACATGAAACGGTACTTTGGCGCTTACTGGTCGCGGGAGTGGATGCGCGATTGGGTCAGCACAATTTTGCAATACACGAATCCCGGCTTTTATAAGTCAGTACAAACTGCCGATCGGCTGGTCGTGACCAATGAAGTTACCTATAAACTGGCAAAAAAATTACGACCCAAATTACCCATCGACCGGATATGGGATGCCGGGTTAAATTCAACGTTTTTGCCTGAAAAGGCCGTTGAACATTATCCCGACAGTACGCTGAAACTGCTTTGGACAGGTCGATTGCTGCCCCGTAAAGCCCTTGAGCTAACCATCCAGGCCCTGGGTAAAGTGGACGCAAACATTCCCGTAATGCTGACCATCGTTGGCGGCAAAGGCGAAATGGCCGATCAGGTGCCGCAGTACATTGAACGATATGGGGTTAGGGACCGCATCAACTGGGTTGGCCATGTGACCTTCCAGGAAGTGAAGAATTACTACGAACAATCGGACGTGTTCTTTTTCACGAGCCTGCGCGATTCCTGTCCGCACCAGATACTGGAAGCTATGGCTTATTCGCTGCCGGTCGTTACGCTGGATTTACACGGTCAGGCTGAACTGGTCAATGAAGACACAGGTATTCGTGTGCAGGTCATCAATGAAGAACAGGTTGTAGCCGATCTGGCGAAAGCCATCGAGTGGATGTACGCTCACCCTACCCAACGACTGGAAATGGGCCAGGCGGGTTACGCTTTCGCTCAAACGCAACTTTGGGAAACCAAAATAAGAACGTTTATCGACGAACTATACCCGGCTGTACTATCGAAAACAACTACGTATTCGGCTTCCCTCAAACGAGGGTAATTACCAGAGCCTGATTCTATTAACTCAACGATATTTAATTTAAAACTTCTCAACATGATTACCCTGGATCAACTTTCGTCCTTAGGTATTGGCACGAGTCGGGCAGCCTCGCTGGGAAGTCGGCTTACCCCAGACTTTTTTGCCGGGTTGCTTCATCTGGCTTCCGAACGAGGAGTTAACCTAATCGACACGGCCGATTTTTATGGGTCGGGCGATTCGGAACGATTGATTGCAAGATGCCTGAAGAAAACGGGCCTGCCGTTTTTTGTCGTAACCAAAGCGGGGTTGCCTTGTGTGAACGCGCCCGGCTGGATGTCGCCCCTCAACCAGGTTGTCAAAAAGATAAAGCAGCGGACAGGGACTAAAAATAATTATAGTGCTGCTTACCTGATTAGCAGTGTTCAAAAAAGCGCCAAACGCCTTAGCGTCGATGCTGTCGATGCGTTTCTGCTGCACGAACCGAGCTGGGACGATATTGCCAACGCCGACTCTTGGGAAGGACTGGCGAAAATCAGGCAGCAAGGGCTGGCCCGTTATACCGGGGTATCGTCCAACGATTATCGGGTGGTGGAAGAAGGCATTCGCAGCGGACAGGTTCAGCTCGTGCAAACATCCACAGCCTGGCAGGAGGGTTCTGATTCACCAATACTCGATCTGTGCCGAATGCATAACATTCCGGTAGTGGGGAATCAGGTGCTACGCCCTTACAAATCACTTCAGGGAAAATTTAACCAGCAGGAAAAAGCCATTCAGGAATTAGATGGACTGGAGGGTATGTCACTTCCTCAGTTTTTGATCGCGTCTGTTCTGGCCGAGAAAAAGATAGATACCGTACTCTTTGGCACCAGTGATCTGGCGCATTTAGCGCACAACATTGCTTCGCTGCGCTATGTATCTGCATTGCCGCCTTCGTTATCGAGAATTAACCAACTCCTGTCATGATCGTAACAAAAAACACGTTTCAGCCAGGCCAGAAACTCGACGCCGATATCTGCATTGTCGGCAGTGGCCCTGCGGCTATATCCATGGCGTTGAGCCTGGACAAATCGCCCCTTTCGGTCATCTTACTGACAGGCGGAAGCTGGACAGAAACCATCGCTAATCAGGATTTATATCGGGGTGGCGTGTACCCGAGAGGCTCACACGAGCCGCTGGAAGAAAACCGCCGACGCCAGTTTGGCGGCACCTCGTCGGCCTGGGGCGGGCGCTGCATTCCGTTCGAATCCATCGACTTCAAGACCAGGTCATGGGTGCCCGATAGTGGGTGGCCAATTACCTATAACGATCTGCTGCCCTATTACCACGAAGCCGCTGACTTATGCCAGATCGGTCGGTTTGAATTCAACGCCCAAAAAGCGTTTCCAACAAGCACACAGGAAATTCTGGATGGTATGGACTCCGAGGAGTTGGTTTCGTATTCGCTGGAGCGATGGAGCCCCCCGGTCCATTTTGGCAAAACGTACCGCTCAACGCTTGAAAACAGTACAAACATTCAGGTATTGCTGGATGCGCACGTTCTAGCGATACAAACGCAGGAAGATACAGGCCGCATCAGCCACGTCGACGTTACGATGGAGGGGATTTTATTGACCGTTCATGCAAAAAATTTCGTACTGGCAGCGGGTGGTATCGAAAATGCCCGTTTGTTACTGCATTCGACAAACGACCGTTTTCCAACTGGTCTCGGTAATCAGTACGACAATGTGGGGCGATACTACATGGTTCACATCAGCGGCATTTTTGCCGAGGTTAAGCTCTCCGACAAAAGGAAACTCATGGCCGACTTTGAACGGGACGCCGGGGGTATCTACTGCCGACGGCGCTGGTGGTTTCCGGAGTCAGCTCAGGAGGCCAACAAGCTGCTGAACACCATCTTTTTCCTATATCATCCCAATACGACAACCGGGCACCGGGATGTGCTGTTTTCGTCCCGATTTGTGGCGAAGTCGGTATTATCAATACTCAGCCAGAAATCGGTACCCCGCTCTATTAACAAGGCGAAAGAGTTAATGCCTGCTCTCAAGGAGCATTCTATTAACATTGCTAAAAACGGCTTTTTTGAGGTCCCTTCCCTACTGAAGCTCAGTATGCAGCGGATGGCTAAACGCCGGTTACCTTTTCTGCTCCCCTCCAAGCGCAACGACTATTGGGGGTTGTATTTTCAGGCCGAACAGGCACCAAACCGAGATAGCCGGGTGTGCCTGTCTGATTCGCAGACAGATGCATTTGGTGTACCCAGAGCCGAGGTAAGACTTGCCTTTCTGGATGCTGACATTGACTCGTTGGTAAAAACGCATACCCTTTTTGTCAATAAATTCATTAGCCGAAAGCTGGGCGAGATACGCTACTCGGAAAAGGGCCTTCGGCAGTTTTTACGTGAACGGGTAAAAACGTTCAATTCGGCATCGCATCATATTGGCACTACCCGAATGTCTGATAATCCCGAGACAGGAGTTGTGGACAGGAATTCAAAAGTATATGGTGTTGATAACTTATATATAGCGGGCTCCTCCGTATTTCCAACCGGCGGACACGCGAACCCGACACTTACTATTGTTGCTCATGCGCTGTTGCTGGCAAACTATCTAAAAAGTAAAGATTAATCGAAACGACCGTTGTTATGGGTTAATCCATCCCTCTTTCTATTCAATCAGAACCTTAAAGAATACTGTACTCACGTTATGAAAAAAATCCTAATCTCTGCTTATGCCTGTATCCCGGATCTAGGATCTGAAGAAGGTAATGGGTGGTTTTATTCATCCCTGATTAGCCAGCAGGGATACAAGGTCTGGTGCCTTACCCGAGACCTTGGTAAAACCCGTATTGAGCAGAAGTTACAGGAATCGCCCTACCCTAACCTCACATTTGTGTATGTGACCCTTCCGAAGTGGATTGACAAAGCGTACTGGTTTGGTCTTTTGGGTATGTATTTTCACTACTTGTACTGGCAATGGTCTGCCCTGAAAGCGGCAAAAAAATTAACCAAAGACCATCAATTCGACCTGGTTCACCACGTAAGCTACACGAGTCTTCAATTAGGCAGTTTTCTGTATAAACTCAAACTCCCCTTCATATACGGGCCGGTAGGTGGCGGGCAGATAGCGCCGGACAACATGCGCCATTATTTTAAAGAGTACTGGTCAAAAGAGAAAATGAGATCCTGGGTTAGTGATCTGATGCTCCGTTTCAATCCCGGATGCTACCAGTCGGTGCGTTATGCCGACTATGTGCTGGCCTGGAACGAAGATACCCGAAAAATGATCCACGGACTGGGCCGGACAAAACAGGTTGAGAAGGAATTCGGGGGCGTTGGCAAACACTTTATCCCGATAGATCCCATCACTCGTCCTTCGCATAATTCGCTCGAACTGGTTTGGGTTGGCCGGTTGATGCCGCGCAAAGCACTTGAACTTTCGTTACATGGTCTCAGCAAAGTTGACCCCGGCTTACCCATTCATTTAACCATTGTTGGCGATGGCGAAATGGGCAAATACGTACCCGAATACATTGCGCAGTATAAATTGGAAAACCGGGTAACCTGGGTAGGCAAGGTAAACTATGAGCAGGTGAAAGAATATTATCGGAAAGCCGATGTCTTTTTGTTCACCAGCCTGCGCGATACCGGACCGGCTCAATTGATGGAAGCAATGGGCTACTCTCTTCCGGTAGTTACCCTGTTTCTGCATGGTCAGGCCGAGTTAGTAGATGACACAACCGGCATACGAGTACCTGTTACCGAACCCGAATCCGTGGCGGCCAATCTGGCAAAAGCCATTGAATGGATGTACCGTAATGAAGCCAAGCGGATGGAAATGGGACAGAACGCATTCCTGTTTGCGCATCGGCAGAAGTGGGAGTTGAAAATTAAACATATCACCCAGAAGTACTACAGCCCGATTCTGGACCAGTCTATTCGCAGGCCGCTCGCGATGAGCAACCTTACCGAATAAACCAGCCAAAAATCAGTTGTGCTGCCGTGTGTGCACACAATCAGTATGGAAGAGCTATTTACTAAACCTGTCAAACAACAAACACAATAATGTATATCAGCATTTTAGGTTCAATCGCAACGAATGATCTGCTGACAGAAAGCGCACGGCAAAAAATGGGAGCATACCCCAAAGGTCAGGCGGGCGCTCCACTGATTAGTAATCTCATTAAAGAATACCTCGATCGCGGACACAAGGTGCTGGCCGTTACGCTGGACGACCAGTTGAATGACGATGAGCCACCGTTTGTATATGAAGATCAACAACTAACGTTTGTGGTGGCACCAAAGCGGAAACGTACATTCAGCCCCAACGGGAAGCGTCCGGGTCGAACGGCCGATTTCTTTCGCTTCGAGCGGAATCAGTTGTTAACCATCCTCAAACGCTACAAACCGGATGTCGTTCATGCGCACTGGACATACGAGTATGCTGCGGCAGCGCTGGCCTATAGTCCCGATGCCGTTATAACCGTACACGATAATGCCATGGTCATTTTCAAGTACGTCCGCACGCTGAACCGTTTTTTCCATCTGTTGCTGGCCCGTTACGTGTTTCGGACAGGACGCCGGTTTACGGCCGTTTCGCCCTACATGGCTGCATCGGTGCAAAAATGGACAAGTTCCCTGGTAACGGTGATCGCCAATCCGGTTCCAATGCCGAAGAAGCAACCCGCGCCAGCGCCCACAATGGCGCCTATTATTAGTATGGTCGTTAACGGCTGGGACGATCGGAAGAATAACAAAAAGGCCCTTCTGGCCTTCAAAAGCATTCAGCAGATACACCCGGAGGCTGTATTGTGGGCTTTCGGAACAGCTTTCGAACCCGGTACCCATGCCGATGCCTTTTGTCGGGAACATGAGATTCCGAACGTCGTATTACATGGCTCAACGCCTTATGTAGAGGTGCTGGAGAAAGTAGCCCAAAGCACGCTGCTATTGCACGCGTCGCTCGAAGAGTCATTCGGGATGGTACTGGCCGAAGCCATGAGTTACGGGGTGCCGGTTGTGGCCGGGAAAGACAGTGGAGCTGTAGCTTGGGTTGTAGAAGACGGTGGTTTGCTGGTCGATGTAACGAAGATCGAAGAGATGGTCAGTGCAGTTGACACGCTCCTGTGCGACCAGGAACTGTATGATCACTATTCAGCTAACGCAATTCGAGTTATAAAAACCCGCTTCAGCATTGAGCGTATTGCCGATCAGTTTATTGATCTCTACAAACACGCCCCTGTAAATCCGGAACCTGCCGAACACACGAACGATAAGCAAACCAGCCTAAGCCTCGATACAGCTTATAAAGGATAAGCTATTAAACACTATAGCTACGCAGATGAAACAGCAAAGAAATGAAACCCAATGGCTAAGCCTCGCCTTGTTGCTTATCGTCTCCGTTAGTCTTATCAGTTCGTTGTTCTTTAAAGAAAAATGGCTGTGGATGGATGAAGTTCTGAGTTATATCCTGATTTCGGACTCGTCGATAACCCATATGAATGATGCGCTCGTCAGCAGTATGGACCAAAATCCCCCTGTTTTCCCAAATATATATTGGATGCTTGGTCATTTGATAACAGAGAACCCGCAATTTCTTCGGGCAGCAACGGTTGTCGTATTTGCCATCACGCTGACCATATTTTATCGCTATACAACCCGGTTGATTGGCAACCCGACAACAAATTTTGTACTGATTACGGCTATTGTTGCGCTTACCTATCTGAATTTGTCTTTATCGACGCAGATACGCGGATACGCGTTGTTTCTGCTCGTCTGTGTCGGGTATTTTACGCTGATTCACCGGCTCATTACGTCGCCGGATCGGGCTGGATTGGTCGTCGCTTTCGGTCTGCTGGCGCTGCTTCTGGTTTTCACCCATAGTTTTGGGTTGTTCTACGCAGCCGCTTCAGGGGCTTTTTTCGCAGGTTTATGGCTCTGGTCTAAAAACAGGCAGTACCTGATTGTGCTGGCTGTTCATGTACTGGTTCTATTGGTCTGGCTCGTTGTATGGTATCCGAATTTCGTTATTCAAACCGAAGCTGGCAAGCCGCATTCGTGGATTCCGATACCAACGTTTTCGTCCTTCTTTACCATCGTTGGCGAATTGGCACCAAGCCTGTCGTCATCGCTGGAGCGCCAGTCGGTTTTTCAGATTCTGCCTTTCCTCCGCTTCTTCTTACTTATCGGGCTGTGGGCTTATATCGCTCTGCCACGGCTGGTGAAAAGCAGTTTCGGGGAGCTTATCCGCGATAAGGCATTTACGTTTTACCTGCTGGCGGGCTTCTTTTATCTCGTGCCCATTATCATTTCGCTCGTGGTATCGCTCTTCTTCAGGTCGGTGTTCATTAGCCGGTATTTGTGGCCGGGTCATTTGCTGGTGGTGTATCAGTTGGTGTACGCTTTTTACTTTTTCCGCGACCGCTGGCAGCTAAGCGCCCCGCGTCTGGCTTTCGCCACCCGGCTTCTGCCGCTGTACATGCTTTTGCTGGCAGGTTTCATTTTCTACCAGAATCGAAAACTGACTGCGTTTCCGAGTGGTGTATTAAGCTATCTGCCTCAATTAGACAAACGGTATCCTGTTTTCGTCGAAACGGCCGATTACTTTCTTCCGATCTGGTTTCACGACAAAAAAACAAAGATTCGCTACCTGCTCGATTGGGAAACGGCCATGAACAAACGCAATATTTTACAGGCAACAGTAGCGCATAAAGTGCTGAAATCTGTTCGGGAAAAATACAACGTCAATAACATTTTAACCAGTCAGGATTTCAACCAGTCCATGGTTCCTCACTTCTATGTAATTGACGAAAGCAGTAATTACCAGATTGAACATTTTATTGAAAACGGCCGGGTTCAGATCATCCGGGAACTCCCGATCGGCATAAAGGGCCATCGGATTCTGGAGTGCATACTGCGGTCATAATGAACGCTTGACAAATAATATCCAACATTAACTTTTTAACAACTTGCTATGAAACATCTCACAAAACTAATGACCGTCCTGCTCCTGCTGTTGAGCGTATCGGTAGTCATCATCTCCTGTAAAAAGGACCCGGATCCAACACCGACACCAACGCCCCCGGTTACATCAATAACCAGTATCGATCCGGCTACGGCTCCGGTTGGGAGCACCATTACCGTTACTGGTACTAACTTCAGCACCGATCCGGCCAGCAACACAGTAAGTATTGGGGGCGTGGTAGCCACTATTGTATCGGCTTCATCAACACAATTGGTTGTCATTGTACCCGCAGGTGCTGCCAATGGTCCGGTATCTGTAACGGCCGGCGGGCAAACTGCCCAGAGTGCAGCTTCATTCACCGTTGCTTTGGCGGCTCTGAAACCGGTAAAGGAAGTAAAGGGAACAACCTTTGCAAACATGACCTGGAGAAAAGATACGATTTATCAGCTTCGGGGTATGGTGTATATACCTGCCGATTACAAGCTGACCATCGAGGCCGGAACCGTTATTAAAGGCTCCGGGCCCGAACTGGACCCCGCCGGGACCAACTATCCGGGGGCTCTTGTCGTTGAGCGACGCGGCCAATTGATTGCACAGGGCACGGCAGCTCAACCAATTATCTTTACTTCGGCGAAAACCGCAGGTCAACGCGCTCCCGGCGACTGGGGTGGCGTAGTTCTGGTTGGGAAATCGCCGGTAAACCAATCGAGGCTGGCAGTGAACCCGAATGGCGTTCGGGGTACTGTAGAAGCTTATGGCGAACCCGCCGACAACTCGGGTACACTGCAATACGTACGGATTGAGTATGCGGGTGCTGCCCAACCAACGACACCCGCTACGCGGCTTGGCGGGTTGACCCTCATTGGCGTGGGTACAGGTACCGTTATCGACCATGTTCAGGTGTCGTATAGTGCCAGCGATGCGTTTTCGTGGTTTGGTGGTACGGCTAAACTGAAAAATCTGGTTTCCTTCCGGAATACCGACGACGACTGGAGTATCGACTGGGGTTATGTAGGTAATGCACAGTTTGGCGTGTCGCTTCGTGATCCGGCGGTGGGCAGCACTGCGGGCTCAAATGGATTTGAAGCTGAGTCGTATCAATCGACCGAGACGGGTGACATTACGTCTGTGACGGCCATTAACGGCTATACCCAAACCTCGCCGACCTTTGCTAACTTCAGTAATTTTGCTTTTTCGACGGCGCCTACTACAGGGCTTTATCAGGCTGGTATGTATCTGCAGCGCAATACGGCGATCAGCATTTATAACTCACTGATTTACGGTTATCCTGAGGGCCTGCACCTATCGAGCGCCACAACGGGGGCACAGGCCAACCTGACAAGCGGTACGCTGAATTTAAAAGGGATTATTCTGGCCAATGTGCTCACTCCGGTAGTGGGTGCAGGTGCACTGACAAGTGATCAGGTGACAGCTTATTTTGCCACTGGCGAACGCGCAAATCAGATTGTGCAAACAGCCGATGCGGCATCGCTTTTACTGAATGCAGCCAACTTCAGCCTAACAGCTCCCAACTTTTTGCCGCAAACAGGCTCTCCCTTGCTAACAGGTGCAGTGAAGGATACTAAAATAGCCGATACGTTCTTCACACCAGTGACCTACCGTGGTGCTTTTGGAACAGATAACTGGACGTCAGGCTGGACAAATTTCGCTCCGCAAACGATGACATACGACCGATAAACCGGTACTCCGTTCATTGACCGGACAGTTTGATTAAACCACGGATTTCGATGGAAGCATGTCTATACTTTTGTATGAACATGCTTCCATCACATCTGGTTATAGGTGAAATAAACGCCCAGTTCTGCTTTCAGTGCTAACGAATGGGAGTTACATACGGGTTTAGATTAGCATATATACCTACTAAATCTATATTCATACCATTTTATCCAACATTTTGCAAAAGCAACAGCTTTCCTTTTAAAGTATTGTTATTATGAGCGTCATAAAACCCGCCCTTCAATTTCCAGAACTTATTACCCACTTATCGGGGGCAAATAATTATAGCTGGCTTCATTTCAGGAATGGCGAGAAGAAGCTTCTGGCCAAACCCATCAGTTATTTAGAATGTGAGTTACCAGGGTTCATTCGGGCTCATAAAACTGTTTTGATCAATCCGGATTATGTGAAAAGTCTGCATCAGCCACCCCGCCAGAAAATGGCGGGAGAGATTCAACTGGAGAATGGTATTACTTTTCCGGTTAGCCGCAGACGCTGGAATCAGGTTGTCGATGCATTAGCTTATCGACTTTCGCCCATTAGCGATAGGGCCGTCGTACATCAGGTTGAAGTTTCGGTTAGTCCAAAAACAGCCAACCGGAGTGAAGAGAATGGCGCACAGCAGTCGATTCTGCTGGTGACAGATGATGAGCCAAATGCGTTGTTGGTAGCTCAAATGATGAAAAAGCATTGGTCGACTTATCAATTTCACACGACTCAGCAGGCAAAACAACTACCTGATTTATTTAATCAAGTATCTGAACAAGAATTACCCGCCCTGTTATTGCTGGATGCCCGTACATCGACGTTAGAGCGTTTGCAAACATTACAAAACTTGAAACAGGATTCTCGTTTGTGCCGGGTACCCACTATTTTGCTTGTTTCACCAACAGATAGTTTAGTGACCGATGGCTATAGACGGCAGGCTAACTCTGTTATTTCCTTACAGGAAGGTTACGTTTCCTTCACGCAAACAATTGAACGGATCTGCCGCTTTTGGCTGCACACAGCCGCGTTGCCAGGGACGGTAAAGGCGACAGAGCTAACGAATAAAGTAGCTTTGTAGATCAAATAGAAAGGTTTATCGGTGGCAAGGTCACCGTTTCCCACCAGTAAATTCGTAACTCGTTAAAATAGGTAATCCAACCCGAAAAATCAGTTGGCTTTACAATGTAAGACGAGCCCCCATATTGATACGATTCTGAAATATCGGCAGGGTCGCTGGATGCGCTAAGAACAACAACCGGAATCTGACTGCAGGGAGATGGGAGTGATTTAATTTGCTGAAGAAATTCACACCCATCCTCCCGGGTTGGCAGGTACAAATCAAGTAAAATCAATTTTGGCAATTCCCATTCCTGAATACTGTACTTTTGTACTATCTCCAGTGCTTCTATTGTCGTAGTAGCTAATATGGGCGTTACTTCTGAAAGACATTGCTGCATAGCCCGATTCATCAAGGCCCAGTGATCTTCATTATCTTCAATGACCAATACCCTGGTTTGCTTGACGTTAGCTTTAACAGCTTCGTTTGGTTGGGGGGTTCGCATACGTTGACGTAAAGAATAGTAATCCAAGTTACATATTCTGTATTGATTAATAAATTTAACCGAGCTACTCTATGTTCATTTCTAAAAAATACGCTTTTCCCCGTTCGCAAAAGACGCATGCAAAAAAACGCATGTTGCTCCTGTCCTTCCGGTCATCTACTTCGTTAATTGAAAGCTGTATTCTGTACCCATTCAAAAAGGCGGCCGAGAAAGGGCAATCTTTACATATATACTTCATTAACTGACTACTAAATGATCTTACTATTTACATTAAATGAAGGGCATAGAATAACTGCTACGGGATTGTTGTATAACTAACTCCGGCTTGCCATGCCGGGTGTGTCAGTAATTTAATGAAAATACATAATCTTATTCAGGATGTTGTGGCCTTTAGCAGTATTGTTTACGCCGAACATGTATACGGGTAAGCTGTTTGAATTTTCCTATTTCCAGCTTGTATTCCCGTTTTAAGGGAAAGTTCAACCGATTTTACAGACTAAATTCGACTAATAACCAGAAGCCCTCATTGGCACTTTAGGTTTATTTTATATACATTATAATATTTTTAATTTACTTCTAAAATTAAAATAGTACACGTACGATAATTATCTGGTAAATAGTGTTGGTATGCGCCATTATATAGAATCCTTACTAATATATTTGATAGGAAACGCTTTCATAAGTTACTATTACAACCAAAAATGGCCAAGTTACCCAGTATAAGAAAACGAAAATCACCCAAAATTCCAATATTAGTTGTTGAAGATAATGCTGACAATTGGCTCATTATTCGTTCTGCTTTGTCGCAGTGTTTCCCCGAGGTAGAACCTATTTGGATGAATAATACAATGCAGGTTATCAGCTATCTTGAAAGCTGCACATCGTCCGAAAAACCATTACCCCGCCTAATCATATCCGATCTGTATTTACCACGCAACGAAGATGGATTCATGTTGCTGGAATCTATAAAGAGCCACCCTATTTACCGGCAGTTGCCTATTGTCATATTAAGTCATTCAGAAGATAGTCAGGATGTAGCAAGATCATATACATATAGCATTGCGTCCTATATTGTTAAGCCTATTTCATATCACCAGTGGTTAAATTGTTTCTACACATTTAGACGCTATTGGCTGGAAGCTGTTACACTACCATACCAGCCAAACTAACCTGTTTTCCTGTTCAGTACAGACACAAGCAACAGCCTACCTGTTGCCAATATTGCTATTTTCCTCCAAATTATATTTATACATTACTTACCAATAAGTAAAAAAGCCTGGCCACACAAATTGAACTGGTTAGGTTTATTTACTGACTGGTAGGTTTTTTTTGTGTAAAAGTGGTGTCAAAGTTTATTAAACGGTAAACAAATAGTTTATGAAAAAACAATTTTAAATATATGTGGTTAGGTTTACCAATTGACTTTACTGGCCTGATTTAGTTCCTGTTAGTATGTATGAATATACAGGATTTTGCCAGAAAAGTCTACCTGATAGTAACTCACGTTTATGAATTGTGCTGGTCATAATTCATATCAAACAAACAGGAGCGGGTTTATTGGAATACCTATAAACATGTACATATCAAAACAAAGAGTACTGTATTGCTTAACATTATTTATCTACACCATTTTACCGTCAACGGTCCTTGCTCAAACAACTTACTTTGTGTCCGGTGCGGGGAATGATGCAACAGATGGCCGCTCTTTTAACGCTGCTTTTCGAAGCATTGACAGAGTCAATCAATTAACGTTAAAGGCTGGGGACTCGCTTCTTTTTCGGCGGGGTGATGTATTTAGAGGGACTTTATTGATACGGCAATCAGGATCGGCAACCAGGCCTATCCTGATTGGTGCTTATGGAAACGGCGCAAAACCAGTATTGACAGGTTCAGTATCCGTTACGAACTGGGTTAATCTGGGAAATAATCGCTGGCAGGCCCCCTGCCCCGATTGTGGCAGTCGGGTAACAGGCATGTACCGAAACGGTGTGTCGCTCCCGTTGGGACGCTACCCAAACCCCGACGCGCCAAACCGGGGGTATTTGACGGTACAGGCGCATGCGGGCAATTCCCAGCTAACGAGTCAGGAGCCCCTGACAACAAACTGGACCGGAGCCGAAGTTGTCCTTGCCCCTACCTACTGGATCATCGATCGAGCTGGAATTACTCAGCAAGATGGCAATACGCTCACTCTCAACAATCCATCGACCTATACGTTGACCGATACCTGGGGCTTCCTGATTCAGAATCACCCCGCCACGCTCGACCAGACTGGCGAGTGGTACTATAACCCAGCCAACCACACACTGCAGTTATACGATGATCGGGGCAATCCAAATACTCAAACGATCACGGCAACAGCGGCCAATAGAAGCATTGACATAGCCAATGCATCCTTTATTACCATCAAAAGCCTTCGTATTACGGAGGCAAAAACCGAAAATCTGTTTGCCTCGAATGTATCTGATCTTGTGCTGTCTGACAACGATTTCACGAATGCCGGTGAGGACGGAATTGTTATTCAGGGAACGGGCAGGAACATCCTCATCGAAGCCAGCACAATACGGGATATCAATAACAATGGCGTCAATATCGGCTCTTACCAGACCGTTACATTTCGAAAAAATACGCTGAAGAACATTGGCGTAGCACCAAACCGGGGAAAAAGTGGTGATGGTCAATTCACTGCTTTTCAATGCTTTGCTACTCAAAACACGTTAATTGAAAACAATGTAGTCGATAGTGTAGGCTACATTGGCGTGTCTGTTTTCAGTAACTCTACCATACGGCAGAATTCAATAGCCAATTTCTGTATGGTAAAAAGTGATGGTGGCGGCATATACCTCTGGAATGGTAATCAGCTACCCTTACACGACATCAGGATTGAGTCGAATATCGTGCAGAAAGGAGTCGGTACAACGGGCTCTTTATTGAGTGATGTGTATAGCGGAGCGCATGGCATTTTTCTGGACGATTGTGTGGAGTCAGTTATGGTGACCGATAATACTATAAGCGATTGTCATGGATTAGGCATTTATATGCATGCCGTCAGCAGAGTGAGTTTGTTACGGAACACCTGCTTCAACAACAGCGTAGGCCAACTTATTCTTTATAATTACAACGCACAATGCTTTCCCCGAAACAATACTTTGAGGCAAAATATACTGGTCGCTAAAACGGCAACCCAGCCCGTGGCAGGCTACATATCGGGAGCAAATGATCTGTCGGATTTCGGCCTCATGGCGCAGAATTATTATGCCCGGCCGGTCAATGATGTATTCACGATACGAGCTGTCTATAACAGGACTGTCGTAAATGACCTGAGTTTATCGCAGTGGCAGACTCAGTTTAAGCAGGACCTTACGTCCAAAACCAGCCCGATAACGTATAAAGATTACCGCATCAAAAGCCTGAGCAGTAACGCCCTTGCAACGAGTACGTTTACGAATTCGAGCGAAGACTGGTCAACCTGGAGTCCTTACAACAACGGGAGTGCCAGTTGGTCGATCAATGGGCAACTTGAGGGGGGCAGTTTACAAGTAAGTTTCCCCCAGGCATCGGGTCAGAACGATTCGTATATGCTGGCGTATAAAAACATTCAGTCAGTTACCAAATCGAAGAGCTATCGACTTCTGTTCGACGCCAGAGCAACAGCAGCCAAAAAAATCGTCGTATTTATGCGACAGCAGAATAGCCCCTATCAAGATCTGAGCAGCCGATATGAGGTATTGGCAGAACCCGCTAAAAAGACGTATGAACTAGTATTAACGGCTCTAGTCAACGATCCAAGCGCGTTACTGACCATTCAGGTACAGGAAGACAATCAGACGGTCTGGCTCGATAACGTCTCGCTAAAAGAAACCGTTATTGAGCCGGTAAATCCCGATAATCTTATTAGGCTTCATTATAATCCAACAACGAAAGATAGCCTTATTGTGCTGAAAGGCACTTTTCGCGATGTTAAGAATCATTATTATACTCGCCAGCTAACCCTGAAACCGTTTACGTCGGTTATTTTGCTGAGCGATTCGCTGCCCCCGGTCGATGTTAGCCTCTCCCTGAAAGTAGTCCAAACGGCGCTTAAGGTTGGCGATGTTGCTTCCTTTTCTCTTACGTTGCGTAACGAATCCCCTGGCCAGAACAAAATTTCCAGCCGGGTGCAGTGGGCCTGTCAGTTACCGGCAAATCTGATGTTGATAGGTGGGTCGGGGTTGTCTTACAAGGAAGGCGAACTTAGTGGAACAGTCCAGCAACTAAAGACGGATACGACTTTTGCTTTCCAACTAAAAGCAACAATGGCTGGCCAGTACATCGTTGCAGCTCGGGTAACCGCAACGACCTATGCAGACCCTGATAGTACGCCCGATTCGGACACCGATGAGGGCGATGATGAAGATGATGAAGCCAGTATTCATCTATCAGTCCAGCAACTTACCGCTGTCGATACAACAAATCTGGTGACCGCTACTGAGCCAGTTGCCGCAAGTACAAAACACGCCGTTTATCCAAATCCAACAGCCAGCGAATTTTCATTCATCACCGAAGCCGATGTAGCAACCCTTCGGGTAGCTGATATGCTGGGGCGTGAATGTTTGCGTCTGGATGCCGTTCGCAGGGATCAGCTTATCCATTTTGGCCAGCAGTTACCGGCGGGTTTATATCTGTTAACAATTCAGTATACATCTGGCGAGCAACGAACGATGAAAGTGGTGAAGCGGGATAATTGACAAAATACAGAGACTCTTACAACTAGTCAATTAATGCTCAGGATACGTTATCCGTAAATGGTCAACAACTTCCTTAATCACATTCTCGAAATTCGTAATGAGCGTTTCAAGCTCTGTCGATTTTGTTCCTATTAGTGCCAGTCGTTCTATTTCGCGAATAGCTTCTTTCTGTGCATAGATACCTAAAGTATCGACAGAGGGCTTTGTTCGGTGAGCCAGGTATTTTACTTTTTCAAAGTCTCCCGTTTCATAAGCCTGGCTAATTTGAGTGGCAGTCGCCGGAGTTTCTACACAAAACAGATCGACCATTTGATGAATGAAATCCTGATTACCCTGGCTGATCATTTCCAGCATCGACAGATCATATAACAGATTCTCCGTTTTGGTAGTCTCTTCTTTTAGGACGGGTTCGGCTTTAACAACAACGGCGTCTGAGCCTTTCAGCCATTTAGTCAATTGATCGATAAGTTCTTTTTCTGCAAATGGTTTTGCCAGAAAATCATCCATGCCAGCCTCAAAACACGCTTCTTTATCACTTCGTATGGCACTGGCAGTTAAGGCTATAATGGGTATAGACTTGCTGATTTCACGCCGAATAATCCTGGTAGCTTCCAGCCCATCCATTACGGGCATCTGAACGTCCATGAGCACAATGTCAAAGGAGTCATTCCGAAGTACCTCCACTGCGTTCAATCCATTTTCTACTTCGGTAATAATGGCTCCATAGGGTTCAAGAATCATGTTGACCACCAGTCGGTTCATGCTGTTGTCTTCTACCAGCAGTATGCGTTTCGAGGTCAGGACATCTTCATGCTGTATCTCCTGATCATGAACAACCAAATCCTCAGCAGTACCCACAGGGAACGACAACTGTAGCTGCATGGTAGTCCCCACATTCTTTTGACTCTTCACCTGAATAACACCACCCATTAAATCGACCAGCTGTTTGGTGATACTCATGCCTAAACCCGTTCCGCCATAACGTCGACCAATACTTTCGTCTTCCTGCGTAAACTTTGTGAATAAGTTTTGTTGAAAATCAGGGTCTATACCGATGCCGGTATCTGTCACGCTAATGTAAATTTCCTGATTAGAACCGTTGATCCGGCAATCACATTGAACAGTTACACTCCCGTTCTCTGTAAATTTGATGGCATTTCCCACCAGATTTAACATGATCTGATTGAGTCGATAGGGGTCGCCCAGCAGCACAGGGGCCAGACCTGGATCAATTTTAGTTAGCAGTTGAAGGCCTTTTTTATCGGCCGTTGGGCCCATGACGAGCGATGCCTGCTGGAGCAGATCAACCATATTGAAGCCTATTTTTTCCAGGGAGAGTTCACCCGCTTCAATTTTCGAAAAGTCCAGTATATCATTAATGATGACAAGCAGGTTGCTGGCAGCCGTGTTGATCATGTTGAGCGAAAAATGCTGCTGATCCGTCAACACGGTTTTTGTCAGTTGCTGGCCGAAGTTGAGAATGGCATTCATCGGCGTGCGAATTTCGTGGCTCATATTAGCCAGAAAAAGCTCTTTGGCGCGCGATGAATTCTCAGCGCCCTGCCTGGCAGTTCGCAGTTCGGATTCAAGCTGTTTTTGTTTTGTCACATCGAGATGGATTCCCGTTGAGCCAATCACCTCGCCCGTTTCAGAATAAAGTGGTGCCCCACTTACCAACCACCACATGGCATCACCACGCTTGTTTTTGACAGCGATTTCGTAGGCATCCATAGCACCTGCCAATCGGCTGTCATTCTTTTCTTTCATGAGTAGAATATTCTGCCCTTTGAGCAGAATATCTGTGGCAATCTGCCCGATCAACTCATCCGGCTCATAGCCGCTCATATCGCAAAAGCTATGATTTGTATAAACAATGCGGTCGTCCAGATCAACCTCAATCAACCCCAGGTTCATATTTTCGATAATACGCTGGTATTTTTCCCGTTGACGGCTCGACGCATCTTCAGCACGTTTTCGCTGTGTAATGTCGGTGTATTTCCAGAGATGGCCGGCATAGGTGCCGTCCATATAAATGGGAATGTAATCCCGTTCAAGAAACCGTCCATCAACCAGTTCCAGTTCTTGGCCAATAACCGTTTTTTGATCCAGCAATAATTGATTTACCTCAGTCAAAAATTCGTCGGGTCGCGTAAAGAGATGCTTACTCTGCTCGGCCATTCCGGTGCAATCCATCCCTTTTAATTCCTCGGGCGATGCAGGCACTGAAAACAGGTCGCAGAAATGTTGATTCACAAGCACAATAGCCCGGTGCTCATCTTCCAGCAAAATACCCTCCTGAAGATTAGCGATAAGGTTTGATTGCAGATTGGCATTTTTCCGCAATGTCTCCTCCATCCGTTTCTGGTTTGTAATGTCGGTACTGGTACCGATCATTAGTAGGGGTTTACCATCGGCTGAATAGCTAAATATCCGTCCACGATCCAGAAAATAACGGTAAGACCCATTCTTACTCCGAAGCCGGTAGGTAAAATCAATGCTTTCGTGGCTGCCAGACTCCTCGTATTCTCTTTCCTGCGCAGCCATAGGTTCTACATCATCCGGATGCAGGAGGTCTTGCCAGGCCTGAAATGTATTGGGAAACTCCTCTATAGTGTAGCCAAGCATGTCGCGGTACAGAGCCGACCGGAACACATCGCCTGTTTGCAGATTGTGTTCCCAGATCACATCGCCAATACCTTCCAGGGCAAATGTCCAGCGTTGTTCGCCATAGGTTATATCGGCTTGCTGTTGGCGTATTATCGCTTCTAATTGCTGCTTTTCGAGTCGAAGTTGTTCAATTTCCTGAATCAATAATTCCTTTGGCTCCAACTGCGACGGTACCTGAGAAGTAGAAGGTGTTTTCATTCTGTGTCAGTGTAACAATCAGGCTCAGGACAACGAAAGCTCGTTGTTCTGAATCATTTTATAGATAGTGGATTTGCCAACATCCAACTTTTCGGCGACCAGCAACACATTGTTGTTGTGTTTTTTAAGGTATGATTTAATTATCTGAATTGTATAATCGCGAAGCGTTTTTTCTTCAGAATCAACAACCAAACTTTCTGAATCTGAATTCATTAAAACGTCCTCTGGCTTAATTTCGGCGCCATCGCACATCACTGCGGCCAATTCAATAACCGCCTTCAATTCACGAACGTTGCCGGGATAGTCATACCGGCGTAATTTTTCGGTTGCCGCCGATGTGATAGCTATAGCCGGAAGCCGGTTTGCCTTACAAAAGTCATCCAGAAAATAGCGGGCTAACAGCATAATATCGTTGGTTCGCTCCCGCAGTGGCGGTAAATCAATGGGGAGTCCCAGGAGTCGATAATATAAATCCTGACGCAAACGACCCTGCTTAACCTCTTCCAGCAAGTTCTTGTGCGAGGCTGTAACCAGGCGAATATCAAGCACTACCTTCTCGTTGCCTCCCACCCGAACAAGCTCCCGCTCCTGCAACACGCGCAATAACTTGCTCTGAAGTACCAGATCCATTTCGGCAATTTCATCCAAAAAAAGCGTGCCTTTGTTCGCTTCTTCAAACCGGCCTATTTTGCGACTTACGGCTCCTGTGAAAGCGCCTTTTTCGTGGCCGAATAGTTCACTTTCTACCAGATCATGGGGAATGGCGGCCATGTTTACCGCAACGAAAGGCTTCTTTTTACGATCAGACTGATAATGAATCGCTTTCGCTATCAGCTCTTTACCTGTTCCGGTCTCTCCGGTAATCGATACACTGATATTGGTCCGAACAGCTTTTTCAATCAGGGAATATACCTTCAGAATAGCTGGTGTATTTCCCTTGATACTTGATCCAAATTTATATTTCTGGCCTAGCTCTTCACGCAACAGGTCGATTTCATACTTCAGTTTCTGATTTTCCCTGATTTTCTGAACGGCGTTCCACAATAGATTTTTGGTTCGTTCATCCTTAACAAAGTAATCGTAGACCCCTGCCTGCAGAAGCCCAACCGCTGTTTCAACGTCTTTTTGCCCACTAATAATAATCACTGGTGTATCGGGCAATCGCTCGCGTATGCGACGATACAGCTCTGCACCGTTGGTATCTGGCAGTGAATAGTCGACCGTTATCAGATGGGGCAGGCAAGCCCCAATGCTTTTTAAACAATCCTCGCCATTTGTAAACCAACTGATTTCATAATCAGGATTTAACGATAGATGATATTTAAGAATTTCGCCATACCACGGATCGTCCTCAACAATAAAAATACGGTAAGTACTAGATGGATCCATGCACAAGTCAGCTTTTTACCAGACAGATTATTGGCATTAAGTTACATTATCGTTGGCTATAATTATTAATTTGACTGATTACCTGACTAAGTCAGGCCTACTAAATAAGTAAAGATCCCACAGGCCAGAGAAAGTAAAACTACTGAAATTAGATTTAACTAATTATATACCAGATTATTAGTTGAAAATATTTTTACATATTTCCAGACTATTTTAGACGTTAACCGCACCAAAAAATAAAGTATGCCAGCAATTAATCGATAGCCTGCGAGTGAACTAATTCCTCTATACGTTCATCAACCCTATCTTATAGCAGGCCAATCTTGGTTAGTAGTTTGGATAGTCTCCCTGTTGGGCGCTGTTGCAAAAGCGCTATAACATTCTCAATTTTCGTTAAGACTTCATCGATTTTAGTAAAGTCACTTTCTCCCTTGATGATGTAATCAAATGCACCATATTTTATGGCATTGATGGCTGCCTGCTTATCTTCATCGCCTGATAAGGCAACCAGATAAATATCAGGATTGATGCGTTTGATTTTGCGCAGGATGTTCAGACCATTCTGCTGCTCAAAACAACAACACAGGAAAATAACATCCGGAATCTCGGTAGTTGACGACGTCGTTAACTGATCCATGCACTCCTGTTCATCGCAAAATAGGCTGACACGGCTATAGCCTAAGTTGTGTATGTGCTGCATATAAAGTGTACGGCAGAAAAGGTCATTGTCAATAATAAAAATGGATAATGAGTCCCTGAGTATCATAAGTCGCTATAAAAAAAATAGAAGGTCGAATACTGTGCCAACTAAATTTCATTTTGATCCTCAAGCATTTGTGCGACAGTGAACACATCAAAACGTCCAAATTTTAGACTTTATTCCATATTCTGGAATGACCTGTGCACGATAAATGGTTAGTAAAAGACCGATTAATCAACCGGTTCCTCAAAGCGAACCGGTTAAAACGGTTGTCGAATCAGGTGAATCGTGGCTCATTTCAATTACCATATCAAACCGTTTATAGTAATCCTTACTATGGCACAACGTAAAGCCTTCATTTAGTTGGCTCAGTTCTTCTACTCTCCTTATTCTCTGGCTGCCATTGGAGACCTAACTCAAGCAGTTCATCAGAAGAGATCGACGTTTACCAGAAATTAGCCGGGGCGAAGATGAAGAGGATGACGACGATGATTAACAAGGTCGGGCTAAAAAAGTGACAATTGGCCAACCACTAGCTACTCCCCGTTTCGGAATCGGGCGCATCGACCGGTTTGGATTCAGGCGACCCTTTCTGCCGAAGGAAAATCGACAGCACAACGATAGATAATACAGATAGGAACTCGCTTTGCCAGTTTTGCAGGGACTGAAACCAGAATTCGCTGGTACCAAAAAATTGCCACAATGTTAGATTCTCCGGTTTACCTTTCAGTGCCTGTTCCAGATTGTACTGTTCAACGCCCCCAACGGCATGCAGGAAAAAGGAAATGAAGAAGAGCAGAAAAAAGGCGATACTGAGTGAGTTCTGGTACAGCTTCAGCACCCAGCCCCCACGCCGAACGGGCCAGGGGGCACCCTTTCGGGCAGGCGACGGCTCGCGATCAACCTCTTCAGGTTCATCGGGTTTCTTGGATTCAGATGAGCCTTTCTGGAAGAGCGAAACAGTCAGCAAAACATACATCCCCATTTGCAAAAATTCACTTTCCCAGTTTTCAAAGACTGCTTCGATGCAGTGACCGCTTGTCAGGTAATCGCTAAACGCATAGGGAGTCCGGCCAAAATCGGTTAAATCATCATTGAACTCGTGCCAGCCAACAAGAATCTGCCCAAACAACGTCAACAGCGTAAGCAGCAGAAACAGTACTGAAAGGCCATTTTCACGCAGGTATTTTTTCATCACAAAACAAGCTTGTTTTTCCTGACAATGGGCAACTGAAAAAGGAAAGGGGTTCTCTGACCGAATCAAAGCCAGACCAATGTGTCGACTGTAATTCAGTCAAAAAACCCCCAATTTGACCATTGTATGTGGTTATTGACGGACAACGATATACGCCCGACATTAATCAGTGATTTTAGCTCCTCGCTACATCGTGAAGCGACTCAGCTCCTACCAATTTCTTGTATAGTGTAAGCGCCTGCGCTACTACCTGATCCATATTGTAGTACCGGTACGTGCCTAATCGCCCAACAAAATGAACACCCGCCTGCTCATCGGCCAGGTCTTTATACTGCTTGTAGAGAGCCGCGTTTTCGGGACGTGGAACTGGGTAATAAGGGTCACCTTCGTCCTGTGGATACTCGAAGGTGAGACTTGTCTTAGGGTGTTCCTGACCCGTTAATTTCTTATACTCCGTGATGCGGGTATACGCATGATCGTTCGGGTAATTAACCACCGAAACGGGTTGATAATCGCTTACGTCCAGCGTTTGGTGATCGAATCGGAGCGAGCGATAAGGCAGTTTTCCGTAGCAGAAATCGAAATACTCATCGACCGGACCCGTATAAATCAACTCGTCGAAAGACAGTTCATCTTTTACCTGCTTGAAATCGGTGCTGAGCATCTGGTGAATATTCGGATTATCAACCATTTTCTCGAACATCTTGGTGTAGCCATGCAGGGGCATGAACTGAAACTCATCGGTAAAATAGCGATCGTCCTGGTTGGTGCGGGTCGGAATCCGCGAAGTCACCATCTTATCCAGCTCGGAGGGGTCCACACCCCACTGTTTGCGGGTATAACCCCGGAAAAATTTTTCGTATAAATCACGCCCTACCTGACTCACGACCACATCTTCGGAGGTACGAATGTCGTCGATCTGCTCGCCAACGGATTTGAAATAGTCGGCCAGTTCTTCGGAAGTGAAGTTATAGCCATATAATTTATTAACCGTATCGAGATTAATGGGAATGGGAAGCAATTGTCCATCAACCGATGCCAGCACCCGGTGTTCGTAGGGACGCCATTCGGTAAACTGCGACAGATAGGCAAATACGTCGGGTGAGTTGGTATGGAAAATATGCGGTCCGTAGAGGTGAATTAAAATACCATCCTCGTTTGGACAATCATAGGCGTTACCACCAATGTGGTGCCGTTTATCGATTAATAGAACTGTTTTCCCGGCTTGACTGGCTAAGCGCTCGGCCAATACGCTTCCGGCGAAACCGGCGCCAACAATGGCATAATCGTAATGCATAGAAAGAAATTGTGTTAGTAAATGGTATTAGCTCTCAGAGCTGGTCATGTGTTTAACTGCTTAATCAGGCGAATTGTCACAACAATCGACAGTGCAATTAGGATACGGTCCTACCCGCTCCTGTATATATAACCGATTCTTTATCTTCTTGTTCCCCTGACTAGATAACTTGCACTCGTGAGTAACTACCGCTTATAGACTGGGATGCAGTTCAAGGAGTGTTCTTAAACATCCATCCAACTTCATCGGTTTAATTACCACATACAATCTCGATTCAAATGAAAACGATCATCCCGGCAATTATGGTGCTAGTCACCCTGTTCATAGTTACGTCTTGCACACCCAAAATGAGCTTCACTACGTCAGCTCTTGTTCCGGCCGCTACCGGGGATGTGAAAGTAAAAAAAGACAAGAATAAGAATTACCTCATAAACGTAAGTGTACAAAACCTGGCCGACCCGAAAAGGCTGAGTCCATCAAAAGAAACCTATGTTGTCTGGATGGAATCGGGCCGGGAGCCTTCAAAAAAGTTAGGTCAGCTAAAGCCTGCATCCAAATCACTGAAAGCAAGCCTGAATGCAACAGAAACCACACAGCCAACCGATGTTTTTATTACCGCAGAGGATAATGCGGATGTTCAATACCCGGATGGACAGGTTGTATTAACGACAAAAAAATAAACGTGATGAGGTTATGAACGAGAAAAATGCAGAAAAAATAGCCAGAGTTCTTTTAGGTGGCGCGTTGATTTTTGCGGGTGTAAGCCATTTAACATTTGCCAGAAAAGCATTTAGGGCACAGGTGCCGGACTGGGTTCCCCTGGATATAGATGATACAGTCTTGTATTCGGGTGTAGCTGAAATCGCATTGGGCAGTAGCCTCGTGCTGACCAACGAAAAGCATCAGCAGACGGTAGGAAAAGTTGCTGCTGCTTTCTTCACAGCGGTATTCCCCGGAAATATATCCCAATATGTTAACAAGCGGCCCGCGTTCGGTTTAGATACGGATCGGAGAAGGCTTGTGCGGTTGTTTTTCCAGCCAGCACTCGTTTATTGGGCATTGAAGAGCACAAACAACAAGGTGTAATTTTCTGAGTATAGTGTAAATACAGTGTAATTAAAGTTTTCGGGTATTGTACAGGACAGCATCCTGCTGTTCTGCCGTTAGGCTACTATTTTACCAATAGTACAGGCCATTTTAGCCTGACGGCTGGACAGCAGGATGCTGTCCCCTACACCAATTACTAGACAAGAAACTTTATGCTTTGATAAGGCTTACTCAAACACGTTCGACCATCAGGTCAATTCAGCGGGTGTTACTTTAAGCGTGATTCGCCTGTTGGCTCGCAACGCCAACAACTGAACCGGACGACCTATACGTTCGTCCGTTAACAGCCGGTGAAGATCATCCATTGTGGCAACGGGTTGCCCGTCAAAACCGACAATAATATCCCCCTGTTTTAGCTCACTGTTTCCCGCTACCCCATCAGCTTCAACACTGGCAACGACAACACCTGTTTTTGTTGTTAGCTGGTTGTAGAGTCGAATGCGTTCTGTCAGATTAATAAGCTGACCAGCAATACCCAGATAACCCCGACGAACGCGACCGTGCAGAATTAATTTGCCCGCTACAAACGCAGCCAGATTCGATGAAACGGCAAAACAAAGCCCCTGAGCGGGTAAGATGACAGCCGTATTTACACCAATAACATCGCCATTCGAATTTACCAAAGGTCCCCCCGAGTTACCAGGATTGAGGGCCGCATCGGTTTGAATAACATCATCAATGAGCCGTCCCGACTCTGAACGTAAGGTTCGCCCAAGCGCACTGATCACACCAGCAGTCAGAGAATATTGAAACCCATATGGATTACCGACCGCAATAGCAATCTGGCCGACCTGCACCTGTTTGGAATCGGCAAACCGAATCGCTTTCAAGCCGTCGGCATAAATTTTAAGCACGGCAATATCGGTCGCCGGGTCACAGCCGATCAGCGTTGCTTCCTAGTCCTGTGTAAATTCATCACCGGGAAGGGCAACCTCAATCTTACTGGCTCCAGCCACCACATGATTGTTTGTAATAATGTAGCCGTCGGTAGAAATAATAAACCCCGATCCTGTGCCACCCGCTTGTTGTCCCGGTCGCCCTTTATGAACGTCGACGCTGGACTTTTTTGTCGGCTGAGCGCTCACTTTGATCTGCACAACCGATGGGCTAACTTTTTTAGCAACTGTAACTACTGTGTTCGAATAGGCATCCAGCAGAACGGAATCAGGTTCCGCCCTGCCAGCCGCTGACTGTGAGGCCGAGTCGGCAAATGTTACAAAATTAGTTTCCATTACGTATCTCGTTTACATGTACATCCTGACTTGCTCATGAACTGTTCCAGTCTGGACTTTAGGAGGATACAGCCTTACCTGACCGACATTCTGTCATTGGATAACCCATTATACCAGCCATCACACGGTGATTAACTGCGAGATACAGCCACACTTCGGTTAAAATGACAGGAATTCAACTCAATAGGTTTTACGGCCAATGGGTAGACCCGCAACATACTTTAGCGTTTTTTTAGTAGGATACGGCTCAGTTGGTCTTAGAGTGACATAGATGCAGCATAAGCTAAACCTGAAGGTACTCTTACATGAAAAACATACTGTCTTGCGGGCTTTTTCTCTCTTTCATTTTCCCCGTGAAAGCGCAGCGAATCAATGACTCCATACAGATTGAGGGTCATTATCGGGCATTTCATTTCAATAAGCCGTCGCAATCCTTTCGTCAGCCAAATCTGATTTTTGTCCTGCATGGGTCAGGAGGAAACGGTCTGGGGATGATGACTGCAGCCACTAAGATGGAGAAACAGGCCAGTGCACAAAATACCCTGGTTGTGTATCCGGATGGCTATCAACGATACTGGAACGAGTGCAGGAAATCATCTCCGGCAGCAGCCAACCGCGAAGATGTGAATGAGCAGGCTTTCTTCAAAGGCATGATTGAGTACTTTAGCCAACGCTATCAGATTCAGAAAAAACACGTTTTTGCCGTGGGTACGTCGGGCGGAGGACATATGGCCTATAAGCTTGGCCTGACCATGCCCGCTTCGTTCAAAGCTATCACCGCTATTATTGCCAATCTGCCCGATACGGATAATATGGACTGTGTTCCCTCCGGGAAACCGGTTGCTATGATGATCGTTAATGGTACAGAAGACCCCATCAATCCATACAATGGAGGGCTTGTCATGCTGGGCAACAATGTGAACATGGGAACCGTGCGCTCCTCCGAACAGACGCTGGCTTACTGGGCCGATCTGGCCCGCTACCACGGCAAGCCAACGGAAGAAACCCTCGCCGATACCGACCCCACCGATGGTAAACGCATTGAACGATATACCTATAAAGCCAAAGGAAAGCCCGAGGTCGTACTTCTAAAGGTAATTGGTGGTAAGCACGATTACCCGAACGACATTGATGTTCATCAGGAAGCCTTCACCTTTTTCATGCGCCAGATTGGCCAGAGCACCCCTAAACCAGCTAACGAATGAAACTCTTTTTTTATGCCTCCTGCTTTGCGTTGGCACTAAACGTTTTACAAGGCCATGCCAAACCTATGCCAATCCAACCCATAAAACAGGAAGCAGGTATCGAAAAAACACCGTTTGCCAGCTTCCCGGATGGTCGGCAGGCGGATTTATTTACACTGAAAAACAAAGCAGGCATGACCGTCCAGATTACCAATTATGGCGGCTATATCGTTTCCTGGACGGCTCCCGATAAAGCCGGGAAATATGAGGACATTACGTTAGGAATGCCCGCATTTGCCGATTATTTAAAAGGAACACCCAGCTTTGGCCCCATTATCGGTCGGTTTGGGAATCGTATTGGCGGTGCCAAATTCTCGCTTGACGGAAAAGACTATGTGCTGGCCGCTAACAATAGGGCAAACCACATTCACGGTGGACGAGTCGGGTTCGACAAAAAACTATGGACGGCAAAGCCCGTTACCGGCAATGAGCCTGCTTTGCATTTAACCTATACCTCTGTTGATGGAGAAGAAGGCTATCCCGGAAATTTATCCGTTGAGGTGGTTTACACGCTCCAGAAAGACAACTCATTACGCATAAGCTATAAAGCAACGACCGATAAGCCAACAGTCATTAACCTGACCAACCATGCATATTTTAATTTATCGGGCATGAAGCGGGATGTGTTGGGCTATGAGGTTCAGATTAAGGCCAATTCGTACCTGCCCACCGATGCCGGCCAGATTCCAACCGGCGCCATTGAACCCGTTGCCGGAACGCCGTTTGACTTCACGAAACCAACCGTTGTTGGCGACAGAATTAACGACACAACGAATGTTCAAATCCGATATGGCTCGGGCTATGACCATTGTTGGGCTTTTACCGATAAATCGACGAAACTGAAACTGGGGGCAAGCGTTCACGACCCCGAAAGCGGCCGTTTTATGGAAGTATACACCACAGAACCGGGCGTGCAGCTCTACACGGCCAACCACCTGAATAACCTCAAAGGGAAAGATGACGTAGTGTATAAACGTCGCTTTGGCATCTGTCTGGAAACCCAGCACTTTCCCGATTCCCCTAACAAGCCCAATTTCCCAACGACCACGCTAAGGCCGGGCGAGACCTATACAAGCACAACTGTGTATAAGTTTTCAACTAAGTAAGGGCTTAAGTAGATAAAATTAATAATAAGCCAGTTGGTTCTGATTCGTTTTTGTCATCCCGACGATAGGAGGGATCTTCGGTAAAGCGGAGAGTTTCTTCTCTACCGAAGATCCCTCCTATCGTCGGGATGACAAAAACGAATCAGAACCAACTGGCTTATTATCATGAATTTAGAATTTAGCACTGACTTTACCCATTATTTACGTTAAGTCTGGCTGTGTTGGTTAACATTCAAATACCCTGCCTGAACCGTTGCGGCTATACAGTGCCGGGAGCGGCAAACGTACACAGCGAGGCTACGTGCTCTTTACTGCCGTCAATTACCCAGGAATCTAGCTGGGCCGGATCTTTCATCTGCTGACCCCGATAGCGGGGCACCGCAATGTAGCCGCACTTAACATCGGCCAGTGCCGACATATCGCTCCACAGTTTTTCTATCTGCGCAACCGGATAAATGTCTTCCTGCCCATGTCCCCAGCGGTATTTCACGTCCTTGATGGTAACATAAGTGGGTATCCGATGGGCAACACTCCGCACCGCTTTGGCCAGTTGAGCATCGTCGCCGGTTTGCAGGTCGGCGCGTGTCAGACCAAAGAGCTGGAGCAGTGGATCGACCTGAATCCAGGTCGTATTGGTGTTATAATAGCTTAGGTTTAATTCGTCTTCTTCTCTGGGCTGGGCCAATCCCTCCAGCAGGCGAACCTGGCCGTTTACCCGCGCCAGTCCACCCCCACGGTCTTCAATGCGACGGGGCACGACTTCGAACGTGAGTGCATCTCCCGATTCGAGATGATGCCCAAGAATGGCCGGATCGACATCGGCACCGAGGGTATCGACGTTATGAAGCATAATCGTTTCTACCGCTGGATTCTCGGCGAGCAATTTTGCCAGCGTGCCGTTCCGCAGCAGGTTAGACACTTCATACCAGTGCCCCAGGGGCGAAAACCGTTGAGCGGCAATATTATCGACATAGTCACTGCCCTCCCCTTTCGACTTCGCCCAGGCGATCATGGATTGCCGCACAGAATCCCGAACTTTCTGTTTGTGCTCGTCAAGCGTTTCCTGCGGCATTTCTTCCCACAAAAACCGCAAATCACGCTCCATCGGCACAAATCGCTGGCCTATTGAGCGGCCAGGCGATAGATACGTTGCACCTTTATACCCGAAGTTGTCCGTTTGTTCCAGTTTTTTCCGGATAGGCTCATGCGTCAGGTAACTGGTTGCCACGAGGTGCGGAATCACGGCTCCATAACGCTCGGCAACTTTCCGGGTTTTGGCCAGATGTATTTCCAGAAAACTCCGGTGTGCCCCATCAATATCGACAAATGGATTGATGGCCTTGATCACCCCCGCCCCTTTTGTCCAACGGCTACCGACACCAGCAGCCAGACTTAATATAGCGACTTTGCCAGCCCGAATGGCCTCTTCGCCAACCTGAGTAGCCGACGTTAATGAGTCATACAGGACAAGATCTTTCGGCTCAACATCGTCAATCGTGGTTTCAGCCGACAGCCGGTTGCGGGCCAGTCCTATCCGGCCTTTCTGCAGTTCTTCCCGAATTTCTCCATGCTGAATATAATCGAATCCGTTCTCTTTCTTTATACGGTCTGCTTTCTCGTTTTCGGCGCTTCGGTTGCCCTGCGAGGTGGGGTCCGATACCTTGAACAGATTACTGACAATAGTTCGCAGGAGTGGATAGGCCAGGTTGTTTTTATCGCAATAGGTAGTAAAATAGTCGATCTCGGCCCGGCGAACGTAGGGAATGGAATTAGGGTCTTTCCGTACCAGTTCCGACACCTGAATGCCGTAATACTGCTCCGGCATCAGGGCTTCATTGCCTTGGTGCAGTGTTGCCCAGGTGCCATTATTGTTGATGCTCCAGTTATAGACCACCGGCTCCATGGCAAAGGGCAGGGAGTCGGATAACTCATTTTTCGTTTTGCGGAGCATCTCCAGCACCTGAAGTTTATATTCCTCGTAGCGGTCCGGATTCACAAACATACCCATCCCCCCGCCAGACATACCGCCCAGCATCAGGAACCCGTAATAATCGTCGCCAATCTGCTGTTTTGCTTTGGCAATGATCTGTTCAGTAAAGTACGTCGATGCCCAGGGAATGATCGTTTTAATAGGAAACTCCCAGTTACGGGCTGTATTGGCCCCTAACTTCTTGATGTCTCCCTCCTTGATGGCACCCAGTATATTATCGAAAATCTGGTTCGTTTGCTGGCGGGCAGCCCATTCGTTATGGCCCCGAAGCAGGTACTTTTCGGTTACCATTTCCAGAATCGGGCCAACGTTGGATGCCATACCGCCGTGCATCAGCACCAGCGAGTTCATTAGTTTCTCCTGAATATCGGGATGTACATCAGCTCCCTGCAACACGCGGTGGCGAGGTAATAACGTGCCCCGGCTAATGCCCGATTCCGGGTCACCTTCCTGCGCAAACGTACCCTGAATGGCTTTGATGCCCGGCCAAACACCACCGGAGTCCTGCCAGCCACCGCCCGAGCCACCAATCCATTCGCCCAGAATAGCTCTTGACGCTACCAGACGCCGTTCGCTTTCCTCTAAACCACCTTCCAGTTTCCGGGTTTGGCCCGTTGCCCGCATCAACAGGCTGATGATCGAGCCTAGCAGGTTGGTCGAGACGGCAAAGCGCGAGCCCTTTGGAATATCGTTTACTTTCGTGACCAGTTCAATACCCATGCCGGGGGCTACAATACGGGTCAGGATTTCGGCCAGCGATTGATTCGTACCTTCAAAAGAGGGCGGAATTAACCCCGACGCGATAACCCCGGCTTTGACCAAACTCAGGTAATCATTACCGAAATTGAACAGATCGGCAAGGTCATGAATATCTTTGGTAGTATTTAGATCAACGCTGGTCAGGCGCAGTACCGGTTCAGAAATAACCCGCACATAACAATGCAGAGGTGGCCTGATGTCTTTATCACGCCCAAAAACGCCGAGATCAATAGACACATTGATGACGCGCGCGCCCTCGGGGTAATCCATCCCCAGGAAAAAAATATCAGACCAGCCACTGTGGGTCAAGTCCATCCGAACAGACGTTTGCTCGTGCAGAATGGGGTAAAAAAGGGAATTGTCCGGACGTTGCAACAGGTTCGGATGAATACGAATCGGGTGTTCGGCCTGATGCCCTACCCGAAACATCCACTGGTTTCCTTTGCTGGATCGAACGCTTTTACGAACCTGATCGGCCAGGATCTGGAAAGACAAGTGATGATAGCTGTCAGCTAACGCACTAAACAGCGTTGCATTAGGCCCGTGTTTATCTAAATCATGTAAAAATGTGGCAATAGCGTGGTCAAACCGGCGCGACAGTAAGTCCTCAAAACCGGCATATGGAATTTTGCCGATAGCCGGTGTTTCGTTGGCCTCCATCAGGAAAAACCGAAAACCAGCATACAGGAAGAGAATCGCTCTAACTTTATCGTACAGGCTGGGTGTGGACTTTCTGAATTCATCCAGTTCACGCAGGTCTTTTAACAGGTTACTGGCCGATAGATTTCGGCTTAAGTCAAAAAAGGATCGGTCGCGGGTCTTGGAATCAGCAGAAGTAATTGTTTCTATAAAAACATTCATGTTGATTTAAAATAAGAATACTATTGTATGTAGAAGTCTTGGCTTAGTTAGATAAAATCATTCTGGTTCAGCCACTTACTGAACCAGTTGAGCCTTTCTTGTATTGGCTTCGGCCAGGAGTTCTACCATTGATGTGAGGGTTTCGTCATGGGCTAGTCCCGCGAGTCCAAGCGCCATTTGAGCCCTTAATAGCCCTTGCCGTCCGCTTAAGTCATAGCGATTGCCTTTCACCTCCAGAGCAAGGTATTTTTCGGTATCGGCCAGTTCCTGTAAAGTTGGCGTCAAGAGAATATTCTTACCTCCCTGGGCGAGTTGTTTTTCAAGAATCGTAAAAACAGTAGGCGTAAAAACGTGCATACCGAAGAAACAGAGGTAATAACCAACGCGCAAACCTGGGGTTTGGAGTTCTAGTTCAGCTACGCTGAGGGAGGGTTTCTCGATCAGTTTTTCAATCTGATACACCCCCGTCATGTTGGGTACATGCTTTCCGGTAAGGGTACCATATCGGCCAATCTGATGCTCGATGGTGGGGTTAACCGCCGACACCGAGCAGTTTTCCTGCATAGCAAGTTCAATTAGCTGAGCAGCGCACCGTTTATTAATGAGGTTGGAAACGTACAGATAGTCACCCAGCAGCAGCAAAAACGGTTCATCATTGACAAACTCTTTGGCGCAATGAACGGCGTGACCGTAGCCAAGCGGCTCTTTCTGCTCGGTAAACTGAACCCGGCTAATGAGGTTATCGATTTTTTCGGCTTCCTCTCGTGCCCAGTCAACGCTTTTATACGATTTAACCAGGTTATCCCGCAACGATGTAAAGGCATTAATATAGCGTTCGCCATCGCCGGGGGCACAAACGACACAGATTTCTTCAATGCCACTCAGAAAAGCCTCTTCGGCAATGGCTTGAATAACGGGTTTGTGCAACCCATCAATATCGATGACCGGAAGCATGGCCTTTTGTATCGTGTCGGCTACCGGGTATAAACGTTCTCCGCGCGCAGCTGCGGTAATTACGGCTTTTCTAACTTTCATTTTTCAAAGAGTATCAGACGCCGAATATAAGGGAACATGCCTGATTTAACCAGATATGCCAGTTAAATGAGTTAATAGATAGGGTAAATTCTAATAGATAACCATACCTTGAGTATAAACTATTCTATTTATGGCCATAAATCATCCATAATATCATCCCAGGTAATATCGAATTTATCACTGGTAATGTCAAGAGAATCAAACCAATTGGTCCGGATGTAAGCGCTCATACCGATGAGCGTGAATAGAAAAATCAAGAGCGTTTTCATGAGTTGAATACGTTTAAGGTGGCAATTAATTTAGTCGAGACGAAATGTGATTGGCAATTCAACAAGGTGGCTAACGGCCACACCTGACCGGTGTGCCGGATACCAGCGAGGCATTATGGATACGGCTTTAACAGCGGCTAAGTCCAGTAATGCCCCCCGGGACTGCACCACACGAATGTCGGTTATAAGGCCGCTGGGCTTTACCCGAAACTGTACCCGAACGGTTCCTTCATTAAGCGTCAGTCGAGCCTGAGCCGGGTATAGTTCCAGGTTGCTCAGGTGCTGTTGCAACGCCTGTTTACCCCCCGGAAAAAAGGGTTCATTGCTCAAAGTAGCAAACTCGTTAAATACCTGACCAGACGGTACCGATTCGAACATACTCTGAACATCCATAACAGGCTTGCCATTATCTACCAGAACCGGACCAATTACCTGAGCATTGGCGAGTGTACTCAAAACCGTTGCATAAGCCATAACTAAAGGAATCGTTTTCATGATAAAAGAGGAGCAAATGTGTGAAGTTGAAAATATGGTGTGGATAGACATTTTCTTTTCGCTTTGAACAGGTCAAAGTTCTACTAACTCAGAAAGAGTGAATGGCGATTTTGGGTCGAAAACTAGTTCATTTGAGAATGGAGCAGCTTTATTGATTAAGGGTAGTTTCCGGTTGTCCTGATGGACATCCTCAAGGGGTTTGACTCAACAGGGCCGACCTTTATTTTGACGAAATTATCGAAATAGCTACCTTTTCGTAGTCCTTACTATGGCTGATTTTAATTAAGGCGAAGGATCAAAAAAAAGGATGGATCCTATTGTATAAATAGAAGATCGATTAAATAATAACTATCATATTTATGCTAATTTATTTATATAGTAATCTATACATAAATACAAATCTGTTGTGGTAAACAGATCATTCTAATACTCGCTTTCGACAGTTTTATAATAAAGAAAAGTGCATGATTCAATTACATCCAGGATGTAGTTAAACCATGCACTCAGTATGGATAGAAGGCAACGGTATAATTAATTAAAACATTACAACTAAGTAGAATAGTATAATTAATCAGATCAATGTAAGTAAGCAGAACAGTATATGTAATTGCAACAGTATACCTTTCAGACTATAGTTAATTTATAAGGTCACACACAGCTAAACAAGTATAAAATCTTTTCACAGAGTTGACCATCAGCTGATTAAAAGCGAGATAATCCTACAGGTTAAGCCAAAACTTATCACCCGGACACTGAAATTTATTTATCGGCGTTTAATTCACCTAATACTTAAATAGGTGAATTATAAATAAATCCATTTTGTGTTTTGTAGTTATTTTTATACACTATATGAGACCAATAAAAAGTTAATTACTATACAAATTTCTTTTTTTGATAGATAATATTTTTTACTTTAGATGCTTGAAATTTGTTTTTACAGTTTATCATAATCCTCTCCATGAACACAAATCAATCTGTAGACCAGTTAGCCGCTTTAGGGCGCATTGTAAGTCAAGTAAAAGCGTATCGGGAAGACTCGGGCAACTATCATCAAAGAACTTATAGCCCTCAATTGAATCAATACCTACAACAACGGTTATCGTCTCAGGATTTAGCATTTTGGCAGGCGCTGCAAACCGATTGGGAGCGTAGTAAAAATTTCGATTGACGTAATCATATTAATTGAAAATATATACAAAATGTGTTAATTTAAATCATGTCATATAAACACAAAAAGTTAATACCTTATGTAACTATCAATAACTAGTAAATTCAAAGTATTACTCATAAATAAAAGTAGATTTTTTATATAAAATCTACTTTTATTTATTTTACACCTATTGATAATACTAAGCAATAAATTAATTTTGTATAAAAGATTCGCAAACGCTCCACACTAGACTTTCAACTTTAAGTTACTATTAGTGCTGTAGCAAAATGATCGTTTGCATGAAAACTACCATACCTACAAAAGCTTCCCTATCTATTGTCTCGGCAATCAGAAACTATTGTTATCAAACAGGCGATTATCGGGACCCAGCCGACAATGCGTCAATAAACGATTACCTGAAACAGCGGTTGTCGGATCAGAACTGGGCCTATTGGCAACGGTTAAGACCTGATGAACGAGCTGCTTTTGTGAATAATCAAGATATGTTACCCTACGATACAAGCTCGCTCCGCGAGTTTAAAACACGCATTATACAAGCAAAAAAAGCAGGTTACGAACCCTATAAATTTTGGCATTAGTGTAGGTTGGGCAATCCACTCCCGGTATCTTTAGGCTGCATACCAGCCAACTATGACACGAATTAGTCTAGCAGCCTTTTTTTTAGTAGTCAGTATTATCAGGTGTGTCGCGCAGACCACTCCCCCGCTAGCGACAACAGGTACTTATCAAAATCCGGTTATCTCAGGTGATTTTGCCGATCCGTCGATTATCCGGGTTGGCGATACGTATTATGCTGTGGGTACCTCATCTGAATGGGGGCCGGCTTTCCCGATATATACTTCTAAAGACCTTGTTAACTGGGCGTATGTCGGTCCGGTGTTTACGAAGCTCCCGGCCTGGACAATGGGCAGCTTTTGGGCTCCTGAACTCGTTTACAGAAAGGGTACTTTTTACGTTTATTATACCGCCCGTCGGAAAAGCGATGGGCACTCCTATATAGGGGTAGCTACCACCCAGGATCTTCGCAAAGGATTTACCGATCATGGGGTACTGATCGAATGGACAGCCGAAGCCATCGACGCCTTTGTCATTGAAGATGAAGGACACCTGTATATTACCTGGAAAGCCTATGGCCTGGATAAAGGCAAAGACATCGAAATTCTGGGAGCGGAACTGTCTGCCGATGGGCTGCGGGTAATAGGGAAAGCTTTTTCTCTACTGAAAGCAGATCGCGACGGTTGGGAAGCCGGTGGTGCCGAAGGGCAGGCTATTGTCAAACACGGCCGCTATTTCTACATGACCTATTCCGGGAATACCTGTTGCGGTGCGCAATGTAATTATCAGGTCGGTTTGGCGCGTGCCGAAAAACTACAGGGGCCCTGGGAGAAGTTCTCCGGAAATCCTGTGTTGGTTAGCAGTGTAGCCTGGAAATGCCCTGGACATGGAACCGTAGTTACCACGCCGAACAACCGCTACTTTTATTTACACCACGCCTATAATGGCACCGATTTCACCTTCACGGGTCGTCAGGGGGTGTTGAGCGAACTAGTATGGAATGACAACACGCAGTGGCCCGCTTTTCGGTATGGAACAACGACCCCAGCACAGGCCGAATCGCCTGCGGGCGTTTCGCAAAAACGAAATCTGAACCTGTCCGTTAATTTTGCTAAAGATAAAACGCCTGTTCCCTGGGTGTGGGATGTAAGCCAGCCAAAGCCAGGCTTCACCGTTCAACAAGGGCAGTTGCAACTAGCAAATACAGCCTCCAGCGTTGCCGGTAGTTTTCTGGGACTAGTCGTCAAGAAAGGCACGTACACTTTTTCTGCCGAGGTTAACCCAGTGGTTAATCTACAACAAAGTGTATGTGTGTATGGCGATGCCAATAATGCGATTGGGTTTGGCATTCAGAAAGATTCGCTCCAGCTTTGGCAGGTAAAAGACGGCGTCCGTACCGTATTGAAAACGCAGTCACTCCCCGGCAACCAATCGTCCCTCAAGTTACTGATCCACAGTAAACTAGGACAATTTTACACGTTTGGCTGGCAACTAAAAGGGGGCCCGCCCATTCTGCTGTCAGACGCTCCCCTCAACGGTTCTTTTCTTCCGCGTTGGGATCGTGCCCCTCGTGTGGGCATCAGCGTTTCGGGGCAACCCAAAGCGATCAGCCATGTCCAGTCTATATCGATGGACATTGAGGAGGATTCGCATTAGTCGACGTACTAAGTCAATCGCATTACCACGCCTAATGAGTAGCCTGTTTACAATTGACGTGGTGTAGTTTTTAAAATGGTGTGGATAGAAAAGTAACCTTTTCGATGGGTCAAATTTCGCTCGCTGAGCACCAATACGCTATCAGTCTCGGGACATTTTCTATCAGAATGGGGACATTCCGGCATAGAAATAAGGTAAAAAAACAAATCAGGCGCTTTTCTCGTGGCTGGCGATAAATTCGGAGGGTGTCTGCAAATAAAACTCTTTGAAGACGGTGGTGAAATAAGACGGGGTGTTGAAACCAACCAGATCAGCGGTCTCGGTCACGTTATATCCCGCCCGCAAAAACTCGGCGGCTTTCCGCAAACGATACTGCCTGATCAGATCGGCAGGAGCCAGTTGGATAAGGCTCTGCACTTTTCGGTACAGCGTTTTACGATTCATATTCAGTTGATCGGCCAACCAATCGACACTAATCGTGGGATCATCCAGATACTGGTCCAGCAGAGAATATATCCGAAGTAAAAAAGAATCAGGGGCCAATGAATCCATACCAAACGAATCCACTACGGCGGCAGAAGGTTGGCTTTCTGGCTGACCAGACACCGGACTTCCAGTAGGCAACGCAAATTGCTGCCGGAAATAGGCCCCTAATTTCTGCTGACGGGTAATCAGGTTATGCAAACGCAGATGCAGTTCATTTATATTAAAGGGCTTGGTTAGATAATCATCTGCCCCCTGTCGAAGCCCATCGATGCGACTCTGCTGGGCAGTTTTAGCGGTTAGCATCACCACCGCAATGTGGTTGGTATCCGGATTATTCTTGATAAGCCGCGTAAGTTCATACCCGTCCATTTGCGGCATCATTACATCGGTCAGTACGATATCGGGAAGCTCGGTTTGGATCAGCACCCAGCCTGCTTGCCCATCCACTGCCTGAATAACGTCATAAACGTCAGCCAGTTCTGCCACCAGAAATTCCCTCAACTCGGCATTATCTTCTACAATGAGAACTCGTGGAACCAGATATTCCTGAATTGCCGGCTGACTAATACGAGCATCTAGAGACGATATACTATGATCAACACTACTCGATTTCGGCACAGACCAGCTTATTTTGGGGACGTCACTCGTAGTGGACGACATTACTTTAACAGGCAGGGTAAGGTAAAATGTAGTCCCCGCGCCCAACTGGCTCTCAACTGTAATCGTACCACCCAGAAGACCGACCAACTCGTTGACCAGCGCCAGGCCAATACCTGTACCTCCATAGGCGCGAGTACTTGAGTTATCTACCTGATAGAACCGGTCGAAAATATGCGGCAGTTGGTCGGCTGCAATACCGATTCCCGAATCAGCCAGCTTAATTTGTATGCCATTCATCTCTACGCCTACCCAAACAGGTGCGAGTGTCAACGTAACAGTGCCACCCGAGGGAGTAAACTTGAGTGCATTGGCTATTAAATTCGTCAGAATCTTCTCCCATTTATCAGCATCGAATATGTATGATTGATCAGGAAATTGATCAACAGTATAGGTTAAGGTTACCCCTTTCTGCTCGGCCGGCCGACGAAATAAAGTCACCACATGATCAATAAAACCAGTCACTTCACCCTGCATAAGGGCTACATTCATATAGTTACCCTCTAGCTTGGACAAGTCCAGAAGTTGATTAATAAGCCGCAGGAGTTGGTCAGCATTTCGGTGAACAAGGGTCAGCGTTGGCCGGTCGAATCGATTTTCCTGAAGCAGTTTCTCCACCGGCGACAGGATAAGGGACAAAGGCGTACGAAATTCGTGGGTGATATTGCTAAAAAAGCGGGATTTAACGACGTCCATCTCCCGAAGCTGATCAGCTTTCTGGTTAAGCTCCCGGGTGCGGTCGGCAACCTGTAGTTCCAGCTGTTCGTTTTGCTCCGCCAGGAGCTGCTGCTTTTCCTGCTGTTGGGCCAGATTCCGGGCTGATAGGGTTTCAACATCCTGTAGGCGGGCCATTAGCTGCCGATTAACCCACCCGTGTTCCAAAGCCAGCCGAAGCGACAGCGTCAGCGGAATACACAGGAAAGCGACCATATACAGGATATGGTAAACCCACTCATGTTCTCCCGCCGTGAAATTAAGGGCCGATAGTAGCGAAAACACCGGCAAAATCGCCAGATTAACCAGAACGCCCACCCGAACGATACCGGCCCCTACCAGTTTGCGCTGATTTGGGGCAACAGAAAACAGCCAGGCTAATTGGATATTTATATAGTACGTGACCGCAATGTAGAGCCACTGGTAGTTTGCCGACAAAGGAACAAATCGAAACGCTGAGCTGGCAAAAGCCAACCAGAAAAACCATTCTTTACGAAAATTAAACAGACTGTACAACGTAAAAATCACTGCGCTGGATACCAGGGTATCCAGAAGCGATACGTAATAAACAACCATTCTGGCGTTTATAGAATGAACAAATCCGTTGCTGGCTTTGGCTAAAAAAGCCAGAAGCAACATCAGATACATACTCGCAGCATATAAGTTTGCCCGCTGTGTGCGATAAGCGAAGAACAGGCTCAGGTGAAGGATGAAGAGAATGAAAGCAATCCCAACCCGAAACGTATCCATGTAGCTTGCTTGGAGGGAAATAGGGTGGAGAGTAAGTAGTGCTGTGGGTGAAAAGAGTCGCATTTGAAGAGCGGCCGCATCCCATGGCAGAAATTTATTATCATAATGCAGATTTGCCTGACAGGCAAAGCGAATGGCTACTAAGTGTTGAGACGAAGGCTTAAGCGGCAAATTGAAGCCTGCACAGGGATTGTAAGCCTGCACACTGTCGGGATTGGTGCTTATTGTCCCGAAGCGATACAACAGCTGGCCATCTACATACACCTCCGAAGCAATCGACTGAAACACAGTAACCATGATAGGCGGCAAGCTTGGCCCTGTTGTCAGGTGCAGTCGAAGCCAGCCAATGCCAGCCTGTTGAAGCTGTGGCAGTTTCCGAATATCTAACGTTGGATCAATGCTACGCCAGCGGCTGTCATCCAATAATGGTACCGCTCCGTTGGGGTTGTCGCCGGGCTGGAACCGCCAGCCTGTCTGCAACAAAAATCCACCATTCGGTATATCTACCAGCGATACCGCAGAAGGTGTATGCTGCGCATAGACAGTTGTGAGACATAAGATCAGTAAGAGACCACCTACAAGTCGGGCCCAGGCGGCACGATCTGAGTGAGTAGGTATGGACGTTGATGGCATCTGCAAGACGGACAAGACCGATAATTTATCCGTTGATTTCGTAATTATACTGTTCAAACATTGGACCATACCACAGCACATACACAGTATAATTCTGCACAGTCAAAAGTACCGGCAAACGTTGCATTAGCTATATCTTTAAATAAAAAATAGGGGTAAACGCATCGACAAATGCAAAAAAACAGGTCTTCAGTCCTTATGCCACAAACAAGAGATGGTTTTGGATCTTAGCCCAAAACCATCTCTTTTGTTTATTAACCTTACTTTCCGGCTGCTATCAATTGTTGATGGTGAACGAGTAAGTGCCCGAACCTAGCGGAATACTGACCTCTCCATTAACTTGGCTTACGCCTTTCAGTTGGGCAATGGGCTTACCCCCTTCACTGATCTGATTCAGGCTTTTGGCAGGCAGATAGAGAGTGGCCGAGGTATTGGGAGGCAGGGTCGTTTTATAATTCCAGCTGTTGCCAGACCATGCCCATTCACTGCTGATGCGTCCATACACCGAGTCATAATAGCCTTTGGCATACGTCATTTTTTTGGTCGGGTCGGGCGTTGGTTTCAGAACAATCTCTTTAAAACCCGCTACCGATGGGTGCCGTTGAATACCCAATGAATTAGTATACATCCAGGCAGCAACAGCCCCAAACGAATAGTGGTTGAAGGAATTCATGCTGTTATTACCCCCGAACCCATTCTCAACTGTGTATGAGTTCAGGCGTTCCCAGATAGAGGTTGCGCCATTTACGACCGAATATAGCCACGAAGGGTACTCCTGTTGCTGCAACAGCCGGTACGCATTGGCCGAATTCCCATTTTCCGACAGCGCATCGGTGATGGAGGCTGTTCCGATAAAGCCGGTCATCAGCGAATAGGCGGGGCGTTCAACACCGCCATCATCCTTGTTTTTGCGTTCGATGGTTTCGTTTAAATGCGCGACGATAAATGGCTTATTTTCGTCGTTGACAATGCCAAGTGCCAGCGGAATTGCGTAGGATGCCTGGGTGTCGATCAGTTGCCCCTTGTCTGTTTTTTGGTCCTGCGATTGCTGACCCGGAGGACCAAACGAAGCCGCTTTTACCCCCGACTTAATTGTTTTATGGCTGGTTTTATCCACATAAATATCGTTCCAGACCGTTTTTATTTCGCTTTGCCGTTTCACGAACTGAGCCGCGTCATCGGTCTTGCCCAGAATTGTGGCCACCTTACCCATAATACCCAGATCGTAGGCGTAATAGGCCATCCAGAATAAGGTGTTGTCGTTTTTGTTGTTTTCGGGGCTGAGCCAATCGCCCAGTGGCCCTTCGTTCAGGATGCCGGTCTGTTTTTCGATTTTTGTTTCCAGAAAATCGGTGTAGCGTTTCATGGCCTCATAATGCTCCTTCAGCAGCGTTACATCGCCATATTGCCGGTAGGTTTCCCAGGCAACCACAATACCGGCACTCCCCCAAAGTGTTCCCCCAAAACCACCACCCATTGGCGCAACATCAGTAAACCGACCGTTTTCTGCCTGTACATCCCGCATGGCCAGCAGGTGTCGGCGCAGGAATAAATCGGCGTTGGTGAGGTAGGTGGCGCTTTTCGAGAATACCGAAATATCTCCGCTCCAGCCCATGCGTTCGTTCCGGGCTGGGGTATCGGTTGGAATGGACAGAAAATTACTCCGGAGCGACCACGTAATGTTCTGCCAGAGTTTATTGACCAGCGCGTTGGAGCTTTCGTACTGCGACGAAAGAGCTGTTATAGAACTGATAACCAAGCCTTTTACATCCGCCACCGGAATGGCTTTATCAATGCCCGTTAATTCCAGATAGCGGTAACCGTGAAACGTGAAGCGGGGTTGAATGATTTCGTCTCCCCCTTTCAGCGTGTACATGTCCTGCGTGAGGGCGGCCCGGATGTTTTCCATCATCACCATGCCCGTATTGTCTTTGTACTCGGAAAGATTCGGGTATTTTACCTCGGCATAGCGCATCGTAATGACTTGCCCTTTTTTGCCGTTTTTAACCAGAATCTGCGGGAAGCCCACCATGTTTTGCCCCATGTCATACACAAATACCTTCGGACGAACTTCGTCTACTTTTTGGGCGGGCATGGTTTTAACCAGACTGGCGTTATCGCCCATCTGCCCAACGAGTTTGAATTCTTTATAATCCAGGGAGGATTTTCGGCCCAGGAAATCGGTGAATGTTCCCTGATAAGCCGTTCCTTCCAGAGGCACCTCAACGGCTGGCTTCCAACCTGCATCAGTATAGCTTGGAGTTGACCAGTTTTTCACCGGGGCATCTTTGGTGGCATCATATACTTCGCCCTGGAAGAATGAACCGTAGCGAACGGGACCATCGGTAAACAACTTCCATTGGGCCGGATTTGACGTAACAACCTGTTCTGTTCCATCGGCGTAGGTAACGACCAGTTTGCTCAGCAGCGATTGCCGGTCGCCGAAGTAGTTCCAGCTATCGCCACTAAAGGTTATGTTTCCACTCCACCAGCCTTCGCTCAACCAGGCACCAAGGGCATTTTTTTGGCCCTGTTTCACCGCGCTCGTGATGTCGTAAGTTTGGTACATATGGTGCTTGTTGTACTGCGTAAGGCCGGGGTTGAAATAGTCGTTGCTCACACGATTACCGTTCATATACAATTCATAAATTCCCCGTGCAGTCACGTATAGGCGAGCTTTGGCAATGGGTTTAGCCTGCGTCGTAAACGTGTTTCTAAGCATGGGAGCCGCATTCCGACTCGGATCAGCAGTAATCAGCGCATCTCCTTTAATCGTGTACTGGCCGTTTGCAACAGTTAACTTTTCTGATTTAAAAATACCGGTATAAGCCGTATTACTCAGATTTTCAGAGAACAGTGCATTGGACGGATACCGAAAATTCCGGATTTCAACCTGCGAGAAATGAGCTACCTGATTTCCCTGAACCCTGAAGCCAATATGGGCTACCATCGGAAAACTGATGAAGTTATTACCACTGCCAACCGGATTGAGGTTAAGGCCCCGAGCGGCAAAACGCGACGGTGTTCCCTCCGTCTTTTCCCTGAGTTTATTGGCGTCTTCTTTCCCATCGACAAAAAACTCAAACAGGCCGAAATTGCACTCGGCCAGCACGGTATGTTTCTCGTATTTATTACCGCTGTTGATCAGGCTCTGCGGAATCGTGAAGCTCTTGAAGGGCACATCGGCTTTGTCTGTTTTGGCATACCCTACCCGGTAGATATTGAGTTTGGCGAGTCCTCCCGGCGAATCACCAACCGTCGAAATATCCAGTTCAAACGCGATATAACTTTGATTCGGGCCGTTTTGCATGCCCAGTATATTCAGGTCTTTGTTCATCAGCCGCCGGTCATTTGCCCCGATCACAAAGGCGGCTTTGGTCGAATTGGTGGCCTTGTCCAGTTGAATACCATACTGGAACTTATAAACCGATAGATAGTGGGGATAGAAAACCAGATCGGCATCACCACCGCCAATCCATTTTGCCCCCGACCAGGCGGAGATGTCAGGATTCATCAAACCGGTTTCAAACCAGGACGTATTGGTTGCCATCTGGCCCATCTTATCCCAAACCGTCACTTTCCAGCTGTAGCGAGTGGTGGGTTTCAGTGCACTACCAGCATACTCGATGCCATGCGACAGGTCTGAATCTACTTTTTTCGAATCCCAGACGAGTTGATTTTTGGCATCCGTCACAACAAGTTGATACGCATTTTGGGCATAGCCCCGTTTAGCATCAAGCGCCTTCATTTGCCACGAAAAATGCGGATTCATCTGATCAATCCCCAACGGATTTCGCTGATAATCGACCGCCAGATTATCAATGGAAACCGTGGCAAAGGCTGTACCCAAGCACAGAAACAGGAGCAGAAACGGTAGGGGAACGATTTTCATAGTAAGGGGTTAGACTAGCATTTTCCTGCTTGTTCTGCATTTTCCTCCCCTATTTTATTGAGAAGTTTTATGCAGACAGAAGTAGAGAAATGTTATTATATCATTTTGATACAATGATAAAAAAAGAACATGATTTGTCAAATTTTTTATTGTACCATTTTCACACGAGAACCAGCAAGTAGCTTTTGTGTGTAGTAAATGGATAGCTTCGCTTTAAAATTCGAGTAGCATGCTTCGTCAGAATGACCCCAGAGAAATTAATCCCCAGGGGGAAGGCTTATTGAAAGGAATTGCCATTGATCCTGTGATCTTTGGCTTTCATGAGAACCAGTTGAAAGTGTTGGTCATTGAGCATACCAATACGGGGCTGTATGCGTTGCCCGGCGGCTACATTCAGTCAACCGAAGATGTAGATGAAGCCGCGAAGCGCATTCTGACCATGCGAACAGGTTTGAGTGATGTATACCTGCAACAATTTCATGTCTTCGGCAAGTATGACCGCAATGACCCTGAGGTGGTAAAAAAAATCCTGATTGGCCAGGGATTCACCCCAACAGAAAACCATTGGAGCCTACAGCGTTTTGTATCGGTTGGTTATTTTGCCCTCGTCGATTACACCAAAACCAAGCTTACTCTTGATCCAACAACGGGTAGTTTCGTCTGGTATGAGCTGGAAAATCTTCCTTCGCTAATCATGGATCATCGCACCATTATCGACAAAGCACTGGCTACCCTGCGGACCAACCTTGACCAAATGCTGATTGGGTTTAATCTGTTGCCTACCCTGTTTACCATGGCCGAGTTACATACGCTGTACGAAACCATTCTGGGCAAGAAGCTTTTATCTACTAACTTCCAGCGTAAGATGCTCAGTCTGGATATTCTGGAACGTATTGACAAAAAGAAAACCGGCAAACCGCATAAATCGCCTTACCTATATCGCTTCAAATCCGATGGACTACAATGAGCGGCCTGTTTTCTTTTTATAGACTATTACCTCACAGCGGCTGATAATCAATTTCCATAAAGTCGGCCACACCTGGTATCCAATGCTGCTGCACGAACTCGGTATGGGCGGGGTGGTTAGTATATGCTGTATACAGTTCCTGCGTATCAAACTCCATCGACAGGCCAAACTCAAAGTTGTTCTTCGGACTGATCTGCTTCAGGCACGTAAAGTTTTGCACACCTGGAATGTCGGCTAATTTCCGGGCGGCATCAAAGAATACCTGCTCTTCAGCAGCGTCTTTTGACTGGTTCAACGTAAAAAAAACAGTATGTGTAATCATAAAACGAATGGCTTTTCGAAAGACGTTTTCAGGTAATAATCGGCGGATTTATTGTTTTGCGTTTTATGAAAAAGATCACGGTAGCTCCTTAATGGCCAGATTCCGAAATTTAATAGCGGCATCCGGTCGCCAGCTGGTTAAGGGCATACCGCTGCCCGCTGCCGCCGAATACACGGCCGTCCAATGGCATTGCAAGCCGATCATACCTTCTGTAGCCTCACCAATAAAGTCATTTTTGGGTTCCTCGACATCCCACATTTGCACGCCATTGATCCAGAGCGTTAGATGCGGAATGTCACCTGCCATCCGAATTCGGAAGGCGTTCCAGCCGTCTGTTATACCACTGGCCCGCCATACTTTTTCCCGATCCGTGGCTTTAGCCCCTTTGCTGGGGTTGAGTCGTTCGCCCAACAGGTCGCCGGTGTTGCCCGGCAAGACAAGCTCGATCTGATAGGCGGCACCGCCTTCGTTGGAGCGCAGGAATATACCGCTGTTACAGAACGAGTCCAGCTTGACTTCCAGGTAAAGCTCAAAGGATTTATAATTCTTATCGGTCAGTAAAAGCCCGCCCTGTCCATAAGGTTTCTCTTTACCGACGATAGCGCCATTTTCGACAAAAAAATTGGGAGTCGAACCCTGATGTGTGCTTCGGCTAATGTGCCAGCCTTTCAGGTTTTTCCCGTTGAAAATTGGCCTAAACCCATCGGGAATTTTGCCTGTCTGGCCGTTGGCCAGCTGGCTCATCAGTATCATCGTCAGTAGGAGGATCAGTTTTGAGACTCGCATGGTTTATGTTATTAATGAGTTAGTTAGCTTCCATGACCAGACGAAACCCGACATCGTATTGGCTACCCGGTCCGGCGGCATGGGTCATGTAGGTGGCATTCTTCACATCGCCATAAAAAGGTGCCCCTTTCAGTACGTGCTCTTTTCCTGATTTTGGCGACGGGGTCGACGGGTCATCGGCAAAGATCTTTTCATTATACACATCCTGTACCCATTCCCACACATTGCCGAGCGTATCATAAAGCCCCCAGGCATTGGGCTTTTTAGTCCCTACAGGGCTGGTCGTTTTGGCCGCAATAACGGCACTGGCTCGAATATCGCTCCACGAAATATCGTCCTGAGCACCCGCACGAGCTGCATATTCCCATTCAAATTCGGTGGGTAAGCGGTACTTGTGCCTTTTATCCAGTGCATTTAATTTCTTGATGAAGGCTTGCGCATCCGGCCAGCTTACGCGCTCAACCGGGTGCAGATCGGCATTATCAGACACCTTACCCGACTGAAAATATGATGGGTTAGTGCCCATTACTTTTTTCCACTGCTCCTGCGTAAGTTCGAACTTGCCGATATAATAGGGCTTCGAAATCGTTACGGTAAAACCGGGCATGGCGTCTTTTTTAGCCAGTTCTTCGGCCAGTTTGTAATCCGATTCAGGCAGCGGTGATGGTCTGGGGGCGGCACTGGTTGTTGCCTGGGCGGGCGGTCTGCCAAAGCCCGCACTTCTATTGATCGTCGGCTGGAATTTTCCCACGACCATGCTTCCGGGTTTGATCAAGATAAATTCGATTCCCTGCTGATTGGTATAGGTGGGTTCCTGCGCGTATAGGCTCGTTACGAAACAAAAACCCGCTAAGACAAGGCTAATTCTATTCATATGCATAGATAGATTTTAATCAACTCCGGGTATCCTTATCTGAATCCGTCATAATAAGTCAGAGCGCTAACCAACTCATTGACAGTCAGTTTGTTCTTGGGCAGCGAGTTCGGGAGTCTCGTCAACGGGGCATCCAAAACGTCTAGTAGTGATTTCCGGGATAACTTAACGGGCCGAAGAAACTCGTTGTCTGATTGGATATAAAAGCTTTTTTGTCGCAGGTAGGTACCATCAAATGACTGCTCCAGCGTGTAAGGTTCGTTGCTGATCTGCCGTAGGCTGCATTTGTACTGTGCCAGCAGGCGGGTTTTGCCCGCATATAACACCCGGTAATACGTACGATCTCCATTCTTGTTGAGTCGGCTGACGAAATGCATGTCATTGACCGTGAAAGCCTCCGGCGAAACCACGTGCGAAACCGAGTCGCCGGGGAACTGACACATGATCTGATTGATCAGCAAATTATAGGCAATACCGCAGGGTATGAATTTTTCAGAGCCTACGACCTTCAGACTGCCGGGCTGCCAAACGGGGTATGTCAGGTATTCACTTCCCAGATAAACCGTTTGCGAAAGTCCCTGCTGCCGGTCTGTTCGGTTGATGAGCAATCCAGTGGGTTCTTTATACGCCTGACAAATCGTGATGACCCGCTTCTGACTGTCCAGCGAAACGACGCACTGCCCGTAGCTAACGACCTGTAAAACAGACAGCCATACCAGAAGTAAACAGTAACGATTCATCCTTGCAGTCCAGTTTATTTTATACCAGCAGAACTAAAGCGGCTGCTTTACACCAACAAAAAAGGCGTAAAGCAGCCGCTTTAAAGTCGCAGGGTTTTCGCCTTCTAGCTCAATGCATTCCGACAGAAATCCACGCATTTTTTCACTTCAGCGACCGAGGTCGACCCGGCGGGTATCTGGTACTCCAATTCGACGGAAGCCGGGAATGTATATTTCTGGTCACGCATTAGCTGGAGAACCGGCAGTAAAGGCGTGTCGCCCTGGCCCCAGGGAAGGTTTCCTTTACCATGAGCCGGTCCCTGACGGTCTTTAATGTGCATGCTGGAAATGCGGGTGTGTTTCTCCCGAATTAACCCCAGTGGGTCGGGCTGGCCAGCGGCAATGTAGTGGCCCAGGTCAAAATTCATGGCATTGCCCGGTGACTGGGCCAGCGCGGTATCCCAGAAAGTGGGCGTTTGCTGCTCATGTCCATGATATCCCACACGCAGGCCGTGCTTCACCGCCATCTGCCCCAGTCTAAGCGTTTGCGCGTCATTAGCAGGGTGTTCCACTGTCACCTGATTGGCTCCCAACGCTTTAGCTGCCCGCATGCCATAGTCAATATCGGCGTCTGTATTTTGTATACCGAAAGCGTCGGGTTTGAAACCGTACATCGTTACACCCGCCTGATTATACATTTTGCGAACCTTCTCAAACTTGGCCATAGATGCCGAAATCCGCCATTTCGACATTTCTTCCCTATAGGCTTTCATCTGCGCATCGGCGTCGGCCAGTGTTTTTGTTTCATCTTCGGTTAAGGGCTGATTTTCGCGCCGTTTCCGCATTAATGGGAACAACGTCCGCATGTCGACCGTGTTTTTTGGGGCACCGGCAAACGACTCGGCAGGCCCGCCCATCAGTTCAATAGCGCTAATTCCACAATCCAACACATATTGCAGGGTAGCTTCGGCACTCTGATCGGGCATATCCCGAAATGAGTAGGTGATGGTACCGATTTGTACACCATTGATCAGCGAATTAGGCTTGATGATATTCCGAAGAATGGCTGGTGCGCCAAAAAGCTTGTTGCTCCCCAATACCGCTCCTGATACGAGAGCAGCCGTAGCGCCCAAAAACTGACGGCGTGTTGGTTGGTTTTTCATGGTTTAAGGTCTTTGGAAATTGATTTGATTATAGGAATATACTGAGCGTCCCCACTCATCGTGCAAACACTTTCAACTGCCGCATCGACCACGGGATTTCGTCACTGTCATCGGCTAATCCCTCAAACAGACGCATACGCAGGAATTTAGCTTTACTGCCATTCAGCGTAATGACATTATCGCCCTCAACACCCCTTGTTTCCGGCAGAATTTCGTGCCAACTCTTCCCATTATCGGAAGCCTCTATGACGAAATCGCGCGGATATGTATGAATAAACGGTATTTTCATCGACCCCATCGGTTGGCCGGGTTGTGGTTTCCAGCCCTTCTTTATGGTTTGTGAAGCCGTAAAATGCAATTCGGCCACGCTTGTCTCTTTGGGAAATTCGATTTCATACCACATGCCTTTTTCCTGACGACCACCCGTTGACCAGCCTTCGTAGGTAAAGGCCGTTGCGGGCGACACGTTACCCCCAATGCGGGTAGAGGCCGTATGACTGGCTGTAACGGTCAATGATTGGGGTTGCAGTTCGTAAGGCGTTAACTTCGATAGCGTAGCATACTGATAAGACCCCTGCTGGTCCGCCGTTTTTTTGCGAACCGTAGCCACCTGTTCCGCCGAAACCAGTGATGCATCGTTCGATAACCCATTCCGAATATATGAAAGTACATCGGCGACCCACTCGTTGGACTGTTCTTTCATACTCGCCATCATGCCGCCGGAGTAGGTTTTACCCTCTATAGCCCCTTCCAGCCCATGCAACACAACCCGTATGGCATACTCCGGGTGCGACTGCATATGAGCTGAGCCCGCCAGGGCCGGAGCCAGTAAGCGTCCGTTTCCGGCAGGAGTTCCCATACCGTTATTGCCGTGACACTGCGAACATAATTCGTTGTAGATCAAAGCTCCGCGTTCGACCTGTGCTTTTTGATTGGCACTTAGTTCCGGTGCGCCAAATGGCCCCATGTTCCGCTGTTTGGGTGGCGTAAGGATTTGATCGCCCACCAGTTTTACCCCAGCGGCTTTGTTGCTGGCCATCGCCGTTTTTATAGCGTCGTCAAAACCGGGTATTTTCAGAAACTTGGCTGTGAGCATCGCCTGAATCAGCACGTCGGTATTGGCGTCGGTTAAGGCATGTTTGTAGTTAGCTTCCAACGATTTATCCCCTGCTTTATAAACGGTTTCACTGGCCCGAAGTGCCTGGATACGTAAGCGCGGCTCAGGATCGGTCAGCATTTTTTGCACAACGCTCGTTTTAAGTGCGCTCAGCCCTTCGAGCGTCCAGAGCGCATGCGTGCGGGCCAGCGTATTCTTGTTGGTAAGCGCCATAGCCGTCAACTGAGGTACCACCGAAAGATCCTTACGCTGCACCAGCACCTGCTGGGCCATATCGCGCCACCAACCATTCGGATGTGCCAGATTCTTCACCAGATCGGCTGTCTTTTCCGTGTACATGTTGGGTCGGGTTTTATCCCGTTCCTTCCCATCGTACGTGATACGCCAGATGCGCCCCAGACCAACGACTTTATCCAGTTGGTACTGCTCGATTTTTGTCCGCAGATAGGTGCCTTTTTGTGTCCACTGCCCCTCCTGAATGATGCCGTGGTACATATCCGTAATGTATAGCGTACCATCGGGGGCGGTAGTCATATCAATGGGCCTGAACAGCGGGTCGGTAGAGCGCAAAAACTCCGACTGCTGATCCTGGTAAACGTTATGCAGCGTCGTTAATCCCTCCGTAACAACGGGGTTGATCTGGCGAACAATTCGGGCAACGGGCTCGCCGTAGAAGTATTGGCCCTTTAGCTCGGCGGGCAGGCGGTCACCACGGTAAACGTCGTTACCTGCCGAACCCGTTACATGATTCAATGAGCCATCGGGCTGGCGAACTTCGTCCATACCGCCCTGCATGTCGGCCAGTTTTACGGGCGCACCCCAGGGCACATCGAAGCCTTTGGCTAACTCATTGGGTACCTCAAAATTACCGTACTGGATAGGAAACTGGAAATATGAAGGTACACCACTGGCGCCACCCTGAAACCACAACTTCCCGTTATCGTCATGCGTAATACCCCACTGAGCCCGATTAAAGCCCGTTTTTTCGCGGATAACTCCGTTGGGCGTTTCCCGAACCCGGAAGGCATTGACCGTACTATAGAGCCAGTTATCCATACCCCAATACAGGAAAGCCTGCTGGTGTTCGACGTTCCCGGATCGACCATACTTATTGGTAAACAACTCTTTTTTATCGGCCTTCCCATCGCCGTTGGTATCGGTGTATTTGTAGACATTGTCGGCATCGGATTCCATCGTCAGGATGGCATCTTTACCGTAGGGCAACACAAAGCGGGGAAAAATCAGATTATCGACAAAGGCCGTTCCAGATTCGTAGATACCATCGTTGTTTTTGTCTTCCCAGCGCGAAATCCGGCTCGTTGGCTGTAGCTCGTCTTTAGAATCGGCGGTGAGCATATACGTCCGTAGTTCCAGCACATACATACGTCCGTTACCATCGAAGGAAATAGCTGCCGGTTGTTGAATGGCTGGTTCCGTCAATACGGGTTCGATTTTGTAGCCCGGTGGCAACAGAAACAGCTTGGCTTCGTCTGCCGGCGACAGGGGCTGCACAGGCGCTTTGGCCTCTAGATCAATCCCTTTCCAATCCGGATCGTCGGGATTAGCGCCTTCGGGTAACGTTGGTTTGGGCAGGGTATCAGCCACAACGGAATTTTGTTGCAGTCGAATTTGAAGAATTGGGTCAGATCCAATAAAAGACGACATAGCAACTGCCACAAGGGCAACTGTCAGACCGATGGTAGAGAAAGATTTCAGCATAATCTTAGGGTAAATTATACGGCAAATGACTGTCCACTAAGTACCGGTTTCCGTAACAGCAATACGTTTGTGTACTGGTTACTGGTTGTGGGCGAAATTTGTCAATTGGTAGATTGGAGTCCTACACTCACTCTAGAAAGAATAGCTTGCTGTATAATAACAAAGCACTACTTTTTCTGGTGAATGTGCAAACTCAATAGACTACTTAAGGCTAAACACCGACAGATATACCGTTTAACTCGACAAAAAGCTGATGCCTGTTACGGCTAATTGATAAACACCTCATCGACAAGCAACAGGCCCTGATTGCCTTTGTTAGCGTGCCATTCCGGGAGTTTGGCCACTGGTTTCGCAACGATCTTGAGGAACGAAACGGTTTGCGGTTTAAAGGAGCAAACGACCGCCTTCAATATGGGAGTTGCTTTTTTTACGGGCTGCTCGGGCTTGAGCGTCGCAATTAATTTCATCTGTTCGCGACTGTTGCCGCCCCAGATCTCAACCACCGACGGCGGGAAAATACCCGTTTCTTCCTCAACCATGATACGCAAAGCAACAGACGACACAGTAATCGGTTTGTTAAACTCCGAGACCAGTGCCATGTTATTTTTCCGGAATCCGCCCCAGTTGTTAGCCCAGGCGGGACTGTTGGCGTTGAAGGTGCCGAGTTTGCCATCAAAAAACGTGTGCGCACCGTCGGCCTGATGAACGGGATTGAGCGGCAAGAGCAAGTTCACGCTATCGGGTTTGTAAGTGCTTTTGTAAAAATCGAAAGAAGCCACGTTGCTGCCATACCAACCCGACTTATAGGCTTTTGCTTTTATGAGCGTGGGTTGCGTGAGGGTCGTTTGGTTGGCAAAAACCTGTGAATGGAGGCTATCGGGTTCTGTCCCATCGGTTGTGTAACGAATTTCAACACCTTTGATGGGGTGCTTAAGCTGGAGCGGTATAGCCTGAGTGAAAATGGTAGAGCTATTCTTCACCTGTGGCGGATTGAGCTTGATGGGCTCACTGTCGGCTCCATCGAACCCGGCAATGAACTGAATGCTCTTGTAGGCCTTTTGCAACTGCGCTACCTGCGAAGGCGTCAGTTTTGTGTTCCAGACAGAAATCGTTTTGAGCTTTTTGAAGTTGCCAAGCTGTTTTTGCAGGGCATCAAACGTGACGTTTGTACCCGTCAGCGAGAGGGTTTGCAGTTGTTTTAAGGCCGACAGCACCGATAAACCGGCGCCGGTTATGTCCGTAAAATTCAGGTCTAACTTCTGTAGATTCTCGAACTCGCTAACCCGCTTTAAATCAGCATCTTTTACAGGCATTTTGTTGAGATTCAGGTAAACGACCTGCTCTTTAACAGAACTTAATTCTGTTAGTTTATCGGGTGTAAACGTAGCCTTGTTATACAGATTAACCGCCAACGCAGGCGACTCTTTTGCCAGTGGAGCCACCGTCCGATAGTCGTTGTTTAGCCCCTTGACGGTTTCTTCATCTGCCGCATCGAAATCATATTCATCAACGGGCTCAACGGGTTTAAATAAGGCCGATGCCATCAGGCGCAGCGAGTCGGTTGGGGGCAGGTCCAGCAGTTTCTTTTTATGTTCGGCACGGCCTTTTACCCATAGCGCCAGCAGGGTTATTTCCTGTGGGGTAAGCTGGGTTTCCCCCGACGGTGGCATGTGTTTTTTCTCGTCGACCGGCAAATGAATCCGTTCCAGTAGTAAGCTTATGTCGGGCTTACCGGCAACGAATAATTTACCTGTTTTACCGCCCTTCAGCATTCCCTCGATGGTAGCCAGACTCAACTGCCCCTTCAGTTTATCGGGATTGTGGCAACTGATGCACTTTTGTTCAAAAATGGGATGAATCACATCGTCATACACAAGGGCTTTGTCGAGTGCTACGGGAGCCGGTTTGAATCGGCTGCTTATCGGCTCGAACAGGAAATTATCGCCGTGGGTTAAACTGGCCCCATAATGACCCGCACCAATCAGGAACAGCACCGTCACGACTGCACCAGCCTGAGCCATTCGGGGGGTGTACCAGGCCTTGCTCCTACCCCAGTAGATCAGCGAAGCCGCAAAAAAGATAGCGACTCCCGACCATTTGTGCCACTGCAACACCTGACCGCTATACCCATCTTCTTTAGCCAGAAACAGGCCCATGATAACCGTAACCCCCGCCGACAACGCGCCAAGAAGAAGCAGATTGCGCAGAAAGTCGCGATAAAACTCCGCCAGGGCGGGGTTCGACGCGCTGGTTGTCCGAAAGCGAAACGCTTCCATGACCATAGCCAGCAACAGAATGACAATAGGAAAATGAAGCACCAACGGGTGCATACGCCCCATTGGTTGCAGCCAAAGAGGCACCGCAAACCTGTTGTTGAAGAGCAGCAGGAATACAATAAAGATACTCGACGCAAATAACGCCTGCTCCGCAAAACCGATTAGCTTTTTATTCATTTTCAAATCACCAGATTATGCATTAGTTGTACCAAACAGCTTCTAGCTGTTTGAGAGCGGCTAATTACTCGCCAACTTGTTCCTCGACGCAAACAGCTAGAAGCTGTTTGGTACAGTCAAATCACACAAGAATATCATGGACAACTTTCCCCGACACATCGGTCAATCGATACCGACGGCCTAAATGTTTGAAGATTAGCTTCTCGTGGTTCAGCCCCATCTGATTCAGGATAGTGGCCTGAAAGTCATGCACGTGCACCGGATTTTGCACGATGTTGTATCCCATCTCATCTGTTTCGCCATACACGATGCCGGGTTTGATACCACCGCCCGCCATCCAGACAGTAAAGCAGCGCGGGTGATGATCGCGACCGTAGTTATCTTTTGTCAGCTTGCCCTGCGTGTAGCTGGTACGGCCAAACTCACCGCCCCAGATGACCAGTGTTTCGTCCAGTAAGCCCCGTTGCTTGAGGTCGGTTACCAGCGCAGCCGATGCCTGATCGACGTCCTTCGCTTGCTTCGCTATCTCGAATGGGAGGTTGCCGTGCTGGTCCCACCCCTGATGGTACAACTGCACAAACCGCACGCCATTTTCCGATAGTTTACGGGCCAGCAAACAGTTGGCGGCAAAGGTGCCCGGAACCAGACAATCGGGACCATAGAGCTTAATTATATCGTCCGGCTCTTTCGACAAGTCCATTACCTCGGGCACAGCAGTCTGCATCCGGTAGGCCATTTCATATTGCTTCACTTTGGCACTTATTTCTGGATCACCAAACTCCTGATACGATAAATCGTTGAGTTGTGCCAGATTGTCGAGCATATCGCGTCGATCCTGCCGGTCCATACCGTCGGGGTCGCGCAGGTACAAAACGGGGTCCTCGCCCTTGCTGAACTGAACACCCTGGTGAATGGAATCCAGAAATCCGTTCGACCAAAGTTTGGAGTAAACGCCCTGCCCGTTGCCAATTCCGCGAGATAGCAACACGGTGAAGTTCGGCAGGTTTTTGTTTTCGTTTCCCAGTCCATAACTCAGCCACGAACCCATGCTTGGCCGGTTGCCCTGCTGTGAACCCGTTTGCAAAAAGGTAAGTGCCGGGTCGTGGTTAATGGCCTCGGTAAACATGGATTTGACGATGCAGAGGTCGTCCACGATTTTGGCCGTATATGGAAATAAATCGCTCACCCACGCCCGCGATTGACCATATTGCTTAAAGTCGACAAACGAACCTACCAGCGGAAACTCTTTCTGGTTGGCAGTCATGCCCGTAAGCCGCTGCGTTCCCCGAACGGAAGGCGGTATCTCCTGCCCCATCATCTCCCGCAATTTGGGTTTGTAGTCGAACAGTTCCTGCTGCGACGGTGCGCCGTTCTGAAACAGGTAGATAACCCGTTTGGCTTTGGGCGCAAAATGCGGAATACCGGGCGTCAAGCCGTCTTCGGCTCCGCTCCCACTGAACAGATCAGGGATTAGCAAAGAGCCCAGAGCCGCACTACCCAAGCCCAAACTCAGTCGGGAGAGGAAGCGACGTCGGTTAAAATTCAGACCGTGTTCGAGAATTTCTTTTTCCATGAGTCTCGGTTAATTTAATCCCTAAATCTCCTAAAGGAGACTTGAGCTTGACTGTTCTCAACTAAAGTCCCCTTTAGGCCGGGCCGCCGTTGCGGGATTTAGGGGTTTCTCAGGACTTTGTGATGGTTTCTTCCAGATTATAAATGGTCGTCACGACCCTCATTAGCGCTGCCAATTTCGTCTTGTCGACTCTTGCCGGGATTGGGCATTCGCCTACAGCCAATGATCTGGTGACGCTCATTGGCGTGAGTTTTTTCAACTCTTTGTCGTAATAGGCCGTCAATAGCTCCGTCTCTTTTTCGCTGGGTTTCCGGCTCACGATCATCCGAAAAGCTTTACTGATCTTATCGTTTACGCCACTGTTTTCCTGCAACAGCCGGGCCGCCAATACCCGCGACGCTTCCAGCACGGTTGGGTCGTTCATCATAACCAATGCCTGCAAGGGGGTGTTGGTTTTAAGCCGTTTCACCTCGCACAGATCGCGGTTACTGGCATCAAAAATCGCCATCGAAGGCGGAGGGACGGTGCGTTTGATGAGCGTGTACATACCCCGCCGGTACAGGCTTGACCCATGATCCTGATTGTATGCCGACAGCAACCCGCGCCCCGATGTCGCTCCCTCCCACAAACCCGCAGGCTGATACGGTTTTACGCTTGGCCCGCCAATGGTTGGGTTCAGTAGCCCGCTGCTGCTTAACACCAGGTCTTTCACAAATTCGGCGTCAATACGGTAGCGTGGCCCTCGTGCCAGCAATATATTATCCGGGTCGGCGGCTAGTTTCTCGGGCGTAATGACCGCCGATTGCCGGTACGTAGCCGAAGTTACCATCTGTTTCACGAGCCGTTTGATGTCCCAGTTATGCTCCATGAAATCGACCGCGAGCCAGTCGAGCAGAGCCGGGTGCGACGGCAGATCGCCCTGCATCCCGAAATCGCCGGCTGTTTTCACAATCCCTTTCCCAAAAAACTCCTGCCACAACTGGTTCACATATACCCGTGCCGTGAGGGGGTTCTTTTTATCGAACAGCCACTTTGCGAGTCCCAGGCGATTCTTGGGATAGCTGGAATCGAAGGGCAGAATTGCTTTGGGCGTTCCGGGCTGCACTTCCTCGCCGGGGGCATCATACACACCCCGTTTTAGTACAAACGTTTTTCGGGTCGTGTCCAGATCACCCATAACCGATACAATCAGGCGATTGGTATCGCGCTTGTTGACGAACGACAAAATACCCTTCACGTCCTCATCGCTAATTTCCATCAGGGGTTTCTTGGCATAGGTATCCGGCCCGCCGATAACCGACTCCATACCCACCTCCTTCACGTTATTGAAAAACGCGAACAACTGGTAATATTCTTTGTGCGAAAATGGGTCGTATTTATGGTCGTGGCAGTGCGCACATTCGAGCGTCACACCCAGCAAACCTTTTCCGAACAGATCATTTCGGTCGGTTACGTACATGGTTCTGTATTCCTCCTGAATGGTGCCACCTTCTTCAGTTATTTTATGATTCCGATTGAAACCCGTAGCCAGCAACTGTTCTTTCGTTGACTCCGGCATCAGGTCGCCCGCTAGCTGCCAGCTCACGAAATCGCTGTAATGCATATTCTTGTTGAAGGCATGAATGACCCAATCGCGCCAGGGCCATTGCGTGCGGTAGCCATCGTCCTGATACCCGTGCGAATCGGCATAGCGGGCCAGATCGAGCCAATGCAAGGCCATTTTTTCGCCATAGGCCGGACTTTTCAGCAGTTGATCGACAACCTTTTCGTAGGCGTTCGGGCTCTTGTCAGCCAGAAAGCCATCCATCAGTTGCAGACTCGGCGGCAGTCCGTTCAGGTCCAGACTCAACCGCTTTAGCAGACGCTCTTTATCGGCTTCATCGTTAGGCGAAAGTCCCTTTTGTTCCTGTTTTTGAAGAATGAAATAGTCAATCTCATTTTTCGGCCAGTCGGTCTGTTCTATCGTTGGGAGAGCGGGCTTTTTCGGAGCCACAAAGGCCCAGTGTTTTTCGTAGGTAGCGCCCTGCTTGATCCACTTCTCGATCAGCTTTATTTCGCGGGCGGAGAGTTTTAGATTCGATGCGGGCGGAGGCATCATGACCGATGTGTCGGGCGAGCTAATCCGCAAAAACACTTCCGACAATTCGGGTTTACCGGGCACCAGCGCGTGGGCAGTTGGGTGCTCTGCCAGCGCTTTGTAGGCGCTTTCGGCCATGTCGAGTCGCAGCCCGGCTTCGCGTTTGTTGGCATCGGGTCCATGACAGGCCAGGCATTTATCCGAAAGGATTGGCCGAATATCGAAGTTATAACTGACCAAATCCGGGACACCCTCCGGCCCCGTATGATCGGCAACCCGGTTGGTCGTACAGGACTGTATGTACCACACAAAACCAGCAATTACAGCCAGCAAATAGTAAGGAAGCTTACCCATACGTCAAGGTTGGTTTAAAGCTCTGCTGTTGTTTGACATAGAGACACTAATAGCGCGTTTGATAGCGCGAACGTCTTCGTTCGTGCTATCGTCACACATCAAATCAGCAAGTCCAGAACGGGTTTACCCAGCCCATCGGGTGTTGAATAAAACGGGCGTTTCTCCACTTCATAATGCGTTTCTGGCGGAATGCCCAGCGCATGATAAACCGTTTGGTGAATGCCTTCTATATGCACCGGATTCTCGATGGTTTTGCAGGGTCGTTCGTCGGCAGTTTTGCCATAGACAAACCCTTTTTTTATACCTCCGCCGAACATGAGAATGGAACAGCCATCGGTAAAGTGTCGGTGCATACCATAAAATTTCAGATCGGACAGAATCTCAGGCTGTTGCACCTGCTCCTGCACCTTCGCACCCGGCCGACCTTCGACCATCATGTCGCGGCTGAATTCACTAGCCAGTATGATCATCGTACGATCCAGACGTCCGCTCTTATCCAGGTCTTTAATAAGTTGCGCCACAGGGCCGTCGATCTGTTTTTTCATATCTTCCAGACGTGTATGGCCGTTTTCATGCGTATCCCAGCCCTTAAACGGCTCATATTCCGTCGTGACGCTTATGAACCGGGCACCCTGTTCGGTAAGTCGGCGGGCCAGCAAGCAGCCCAGACCAAACTTGCCTGTGTTATAAATATCGTAGCTGGCTTTGGGCTCTTTGCTCAGGTCGAACGCTTTAGCTTCGGGCGAGTTGAGCAGCATATAGGCCTGTTCCATCGACCGTTTGAGCGACTCTTTCTGATAATCGCTGCCATACTCGCCCATCGGTCCATTGCTGATCAGGTCGTTGTATAACTGATTCCGTCGCTCAAACCGTTTGGCATCCATACCCACCGGCGGGCGAACGCTCTCCAGTCCCTGACTAGGATCGGGAATAAAGAACGGACCAAACTCATTTCCCAAAAAACCAGCGGTGTGAAATGCTTTTAGCTCTTCGGCCTCGCCCACCGTAAACCGCTGGCCAATATCGATAAAGGCAGGAATTACGGGGTTCTTCGGGCCCAGTTCCTTTGCAATCCAGGAGCCCAGATGGGGAGCAGCCACGGTTTGAGGGGGTTCGTAGCTGGTGTGCCAGTGATACTGATGGCGCGAATGCAGAATATGCCCCATGTCTGCGGCTACATACGAGCGAATCAGGGTTCCCTTATCCATAACCTTGCCAATAGATTGCAGTCCATCGGAAAAGTTGATACCATCAAGCACCGTAGGGATAGGCTTAAACGTGCTCAACACCCGATTGCCTTCCATGCCTTTCTCAAAAGAAGTGTAGCGTTTGGGGTCGAAGGTTTCGGTGTGGGCCATACCGCCCGCCATCCACAATAGAATCACGGTATCGGCGGTGCCGCTGGTTTCGCCCGGTTTTGGAGTCCGGCTACACCCCGACAACAGACTCGACATGGGCGCACCAGCCGCAAAAGCCGCCATTGTAGCCGCACTTGTTCGTTGCAGAAACTCCCGTCTATTCCAGTTATTTTTCATTTCGCTGTCAGTTCTAAAGCACGTATACGATCTCCGCGCTCAGTAGTTGTGCATCAGATAGTTATAAGCGTTTATTTACTACTTCTTACTTAAAAAAAATACACCATCACTGCTTTAAACGGCAATAGAACGCTGATTTTTATGATTACTACGATTTGTCAAGATTGAATTCAACAAACCACTTGGTTCTTCCTGGGAAAAGCAGTGAAAATCATAGTACTTATACCAATCAGCGTTCTATCGAACTTCAATAAATCAGTTGAAACTCGGGGTGCAGGCTAATGGCCCAAACCAGATCCTGAATGCCCTCGGTAGTGGGATTTTTGCCCACTATTTTCTGGGCAACAGCCATTTCTTTGGGCTTAGGCTCCCGGCCTAACGCTTTCCAATACAGGTTTTTCACCAGAACATCCGTTGTTGGGTAGGTCGCTTTCCATGCCTGGGCACCTCGCTTGAGGGCATCGTTGAATTTCTCGCCGTTGGTCAGTTCCAATGCCTGCAACAGGTTGGCCTGCGACGATCGGCTGGTGCTGACCGTTTCGCGATTCGGGCGACCCAACGCCGTTAGGAATGGATCGTTTTTCACTAAAGATGCCCTCGGAAACGGCACTTCTCTCTTTATATTTTTGGGAAACTGTTCCTTAACAATGGATGTATCCACGTAGATCGGGCTGAACGCCAGACTTACCGCATCGGCAAATTGCTCGGCTGTGAGCCTACGACGAACCATGCCTTGAAAAACAAATTTGGGTGATGTAATCAGATCGGCATCTTTAAGGCCAACCGAAGGCAACTGGTATGTTTTTGAGGTTAGAATAGTAAACATCAGCTTCTTGATGTCATAGCCATTGGTCACGAAGTCGGAGGCCAGCCAATCGAGTAAATCCTGACTCCAGGGATCGTTGTCCATCACATCGACAGGCTCGATAATACCCCGGCCCATCACCTGCGCCCAAATCCGATTGACAACCGTACGATACAGACGACCATCTTGAGGCTGAACCATAAAATCAGCCAGTTCCTTCAGGCGCTCTTTGGTTGTTGCCTTTCCATTGATCGTTCCCAGTTTCTCAAAAATAATTCGGGTTCCGGCCATTTTGCCAGTGGGTTTATCGCAACGGTTGATTTCCAGCGTTGTATCGGCAAAGACATTGGCAAAAGCGTAGGCATCGGCCAGTTTCCAGTCGCTGATGAAGCTGTCGTGGCACGACGCACATTTCAGGTTCAGCCCCAGCAATACCTGCGACACATTCTGGGCCGCCTGCATTTCGGTTCGCTGGCTTGAGTTGATCGTGCCGCGCCATTTGATTCCTTTAATGAAACCAGCCGACGCTTTGGTAGGGCTAACCAACTCCCGAACAAACTGATTATAAGGCTTATTGGCTTTCAGTGACGTATAAAGCCAACTCGTAATGTCGTGCCGCCCACCCGTGATGTAGCCGGTACCGGTATAATCGTTGCGGAGCGCATCATTCCAGAAAGTGAGCCAATGCTGGGCGTAATCGGTATTTCGATTGAGCAGTTCCTTAACCAGAAGCTCCCGTTTATCAGGCCGCGTATCGGTTTCGAAAGCTTTTAGTGTTGCGGGCGTTGGCAACAAACCCACTACATCCAGATACACTCGGCGCATGTAAGTACGATCGTCAACCAGGTTTTTCCATGTCAGTTTATGTTGTTGAAAATAGACGTTCACGAAGCGGTCAACAGGGTTCGTAATATCGGCTGTCGCATCGGGCAGGGCGGGTAGACGCGGGGCCAGTTCGGCTACGCGGTAAATACTTTTTTCGGGACCACTCGGCCAGGGCGCACCCTGTTGAATCCAGAATTCGAGCAGGGCAATATCATGGTCGGTCAGGCGCTTGCCTTTGGTGGGCATCGCATCTTCGTGGCCCGCCGGGAGTTTAATACGACGGATTATATCGCTCTTTTCGGGATGGCCCGCTACCAGAATCTCGCCATCTTCTCCTCCCTTCATCACAAATTCTTTCTTATCCAGTCGTAAACCGCCTTTGGTTTTGGTGGCGCTATGGCAACTATAGCAGTTGTGCGCCAGAATGGAGCGCACTTCCAGATTCAGTTCGCCAATCTGCTTATCGTCCAGCGGCTGGTTTGCGGTGGTTGCACTGGCAAAAGCAAACTGCGATCCACTGCCAGTAGGACTCCCCGAACCCTTGCCAAAGGGCAGCACACTACTCAGGTAGTCGTCGCCGTGGGTGAGCATGGCGCCAAAATGACCGGCAAGGCTAACGCCCAGAACGGTAGCAATGAGCAGTCCCCTATACAGTTCGATTCGCCCGGAGCGCAGGGCAAGTACGGTCAGTAGGGCCAGGGTCATCGTTGCCAGCCCCGACCATTGGTGGATGGTTACGGTATCTCCGCCGTAATCGTCCTGATTGACCAAAACAAGACCCAACGCTGCAGCCACCACAGAACTGATGGCACCAATCCAGACCATTGCCCGAATACCAGCCTGCATATCGGTCGATTTTCGGAACCACCCAACCGCTTCGAGCAACAGGGCAATGCACAGCAAACCAACCGGAAAATGGACGATTAATGGATGTAAACGGCCCAGGAACTGCCAGAGCCAAAACGATTCAGTTAGTATCACTACGTATTGATGAAATGAGTCGTGAATATTATTTTTTAATGTTTTGCCTGTACTAATCTCCGTTATACAACGGAGATTAGTACAGAAAGGTGCCTATAAATGAATGGCTTAGCTTATTTATTGGTACCCGGCGTTTTGAGTCAGCTTGCTATTTATCAAAATTTGCGGAGCCGGTATCGGGAAAAAGTACTCATAATCGCTGAACACATAATCCTGCGCATTAAACGCGATTCCACCTCGATCTACTGTTGGTTTCGCCTTTTCCTTAGCGCCGTATGCGTTCATGAAAGCGGCTAGTTCGGCTGGCGTCATGGTACGCTTCAGGTCAAACCACCGCTGGTTTTCGAACGCCAGTTCAACCCGTCGTTCTTTCAGAACAGCCGTTTTAAAGGCTGCTTTGTCGAGGCCCGTTAGCTCCTTAAGTCCCGCCCGTGTGCGTATCTGATTCAGGTAGCCAAACGCTTCGGCGGTTGGACCCGACTGCTCATTGATGGCTTCGGCCAGCATCAGCAACACATCGGCATATCGAAGCACTGGCCAGTTATCGTCAGTGCGGCCTGTAATGGTGTGTGTATGGGTGAATTTAATCACATACGGAATAGGAACCACCGTACCGTTCAGCGTGTAACTGGTTTTTAATGAGGCATCTTTCCGCAGATCGCCGGGTTCGTAGGCCGCAATCAGGTCGTTGGTTGGAATGTTCCGTCCGCCCGGCGTTGTGTTGGCAAATCCGGTTACCGCCCCTGCCGATAGCCGGGGTGCAAATGTGTAAGCAAAACTGCTCCACTCGCCCAGATCATTGCCGCCCTGATACTGAATTTCGAAAATTGATTCGGGGCCGTTCTTTTTAGCGGTATTGAAATTGTCGGCATAGACCGGATTGAGCGAGTAGCCCGTTATCTGCTTGAGGGTTGTTACGGCATCGGCGTATTTTTTCTGTGTCAGATACGTCTTGCCTAATAGACCTAAAGCAGCTCCTTTTGTGGCGCGTCCTGTCTGCGAAGCAGGGTATGTAGCGGGCAGCAACGTAACGGCTTCCTTCAAATCTTTCTCGATCTGCGCCCATACATTGGCTTGGGGAGATCGAATCAGGTCAAACGCCTGGTCGGGTTTGTCCAGGGTCGACGTAACCAGCACAACATCGCCAAAATACTGAACCAGATTAAAATAGAAGTAGGCTCGCAGAAACTTCAACTGCCCTTCGATGGGTGCTTTCACAGAGGCATCGAGCGAACTGCCTGTCAGTTTTTCCAGCGTGTAGTTCGTGTTGTAGAGCGCCGAATAATACAGGTTCCATACGTTGGCAATTTCGCCATTACCCTGATTGACGGTCGAAAACTCAAACGCTTCCCAACCGGCAGCCCCGCCCCGGTCGAGCGGGTTGAAATCGAGCGTTGTATTGTCGGAGGGGAACTCCTGAAAAATATAGGCCGCGCCTGTAATACCCTGCAACTGGCCATAAACGCCACTTAACGCCTGTAAAAACTGGGTTTCGTTTTTATAGAACAGGTCGGTACCAATCCGCGTCGGGTCGGTAGTAACCAGTAAATCATCGTTGCACGAAAGCTGACAGAAGCAAAGGAAAAGGGTTCCGATAAGAAGTCTATTTTTCATATTCGTGTCGATTAGAAGTTGAGTTTTATACCCGTAGCAAACGTTCTGGGAACCGGATATGACTCGTCGTCATTGTTCGGTTCGGTTGTGCTTCGTACGCCCGCATCTGGATTATTGCCCGGATATTTGGTGAACATGATCAAGTTGTTGCCCGTCACGAAAACCCGGGCGTTGCTCAGAATCGACTTGAACTTTGGAAAGTTATAGCCAATCGTAATGGTTTTCAGCCAGACATAGCTGCCATCATACACATAGCGATTGCTGCTCTCCCGCGACCATTTGAAATAGCTCGTTCCACCCTGCGAATGCACATCAGCCGGGTTTGTGCCGGGATTACTTGCCGACCGCCAGCGATCTTTTGCTTTGTCCAGCACATTGAATACGCCATCCATATTCATAGTTGAGGCTTCGATATTTCGGTAGATGTCAAAGTCCTGAGCGCCAAGAAACATAAGATTTAAGTCGAACTTTTTATAATCGGCGGCAAACGTCCAGGCCCAGGTAAATGCCGGATTTGGATTGCCTATTTCGACCATATCCTGCGTATCGTAGGAAATAACCCCATCGCGGTTGGTATCCTCGAATTTCATACCGCCAGGAATGACGCCGTCCTGTTTGGGCGCTGCGTCGATTTCAGCTTGTGTATTGAAAATACCCAATTTGTTGTAGCCGTAAATCATGCCCACCGGGCGACCCACTTTCTGCACATTGTAGCCGCCATAAAAACTACCATAATACAGTGCGTCGCTGGCTCCTTTAATGGCCAGAATCCGATTTCGGTTGAAACTGATGTTGGCATTGGTGCGGAAATTGACCTGCCCGATGGTCGTTCGAAATTCCCCGCCAATTTCAACGCCGTGATTCTCCACTTTACCAATATTAGCCAGGCTGGTTGTAAAGCCCGAAACCGACGGGATGGACACCGGCAAAAGCATATCGTTGGTAATCTTCTTATAATACTCGATGTTAAAAATCAACTTGCTGTTGAACAGAGCCAAGTCCATTCCAATATCCAGTTGATTCGATTTTTCCCATTTCAACTCCGAATTGGCAAAGGAGCTAACGACTTTACCCGCCGAAAATGCATTGCCCAATATGTAGTTGTTAGCGCCTACGAATGCCAGGCTCGGGTAGTTACCAATGTCATTATTGCCCGTTACACCCCAACTTGCCCGTAGTTTAAGATCGCTCAACCAGGCTGTTTTCGGCATAAAGGACTCTTCTGTAAGCCGCCAGCCAATAGAAGCCGCCGGAAAATCGCCGTACTTGTTCTTGGCCCCAAAACGCGAACTCCCCTCCCGCCGATACGAAGCCGAAAACAGGTATTTGTCCTTGTAAGCATAGTTGACCCGACTGAGTAAAGCCAGCATACTCCAGCCAAACTCGTAGGACGTAGCCGACCGAATGGAAGCAGAGCCAAGGTAAGGCACCAGGTCATCGGGGTAGGTATTGCCAGTGCCCGTAAACCCGCGAACTTTCTCCTGTTGAGCGGTGTAGCCAAGCAGCACATCCAGACTATGGTTCGCTGATAGCTGGGGTTTGTAGGTCAGTAACTGATCCAGCGAATAGTTGGTCAGTTCTTCTGTATTATCGGTTTCGGTAGCGATCCGTGGAGGAGCACCCGCCGTTCCGGATGCTACCGGGTTGCCAATAGTGGAGGGGATGTACTCCTTGAATGTATTGTTATTGAGTTTGACATTCGCAGACGTTCTAAACTTGAAATTCCGAAGGAAGGAAAGTTCAATAAACCCATTCGTCAGCAAATCGGCGATGTTCCGCTTCCGATACACATTTTCCAGTACAAATAGCGGATTAGGAAACCCAAATACACCATCGACGCCGTTTATGTAGGGCACAAGTGAGCCATCAGGATTGTAGGGTGTAGCGCGGGGGTCCATCAACAAGGCACCTCCTACGAGGGCGCTACGGCCATCGGTATTCGCCAGGTTTTGCCGGGTATAGGTCCCGTTGATATTCAGACCGACATTGATAAATTTATTGATCTGTCCGCCCAGATTGGAGCGAACGGAAATACGGTCGTAATTCGTTTTTTTAATGATCCCGTCTTCCTTATAATACCCCACCGACAATAACGATTTGATAGGCCCGGCCCCCGACGAAACCGTTAAATTAAGATCGGAATAGGGTGCATTGTCGCGCATGATAAGGCCGAACCAATCTGTCGAATACTTGGTCTGTTCCGGAAACCGATACCCGATGGGTACTTCACTTTCGGCAGGCTCCCGATTCTGAAGAATACGGATCTGATCCATGAAAATGTCTTTTTTGAATTGAGCGAACTCCACCCCGTTCAGCATTTTTACCCGACGGGAATTGGGAACGCTCTGAATACCATAATCCATCGACAGATTGACGTTCACTTTTCCATCTTTGGCCTGTTTTGTGGTGATGAGTACCACACCATTCGACCCTCTGGCACCGTAAATAGCCGTAGATGCGGCATCTTTCAGGACTGTTACACTTTCTATATCGTTTGGATTTAAGTTTTGTCCGACCGACGTACCCACGGCGAACCCGTCGATAACATAGAGCGGATTACTACCAGCCCCCAGTGAGCCAATACCCCGAACACGTACCTCAAAAGCACCACCCGGCGTACCGCTTTTTTGTTTGACAACAACTCCCGGCGCACGTCCCTGAAGAATCTGGTTCGGGTTGTTGGCAGGTTGTTCGCCAATATCTTTCATGTTGATGACTGATACCGCCGAGGTAATATCCTGTCGGCGTTGCGAACCGTAGCCTACTACCACCACTTCATTCAGCGTTTGGTCATCCGGTAGCAGCGTAACGGTCAGCGACGTCTGATTCCCTACCAGAATTTCCTGTTTCTGGTAACCAACAAAACTAAAAACCAGGGTAGCATTGGCGTTGGGTGCCGAGATACGATAGCGTCCCTCTCCATCGGTGGTTGAGCCCTGCGTTGTTCCTTTTACGACTACACTTACGCCCGGCAACCCGGCACCTTTCTCATCAATCACTTTTCCCGCCACGATTACCTCGGCAAATCTTGAGGTCACGTGTGTAGCCTGACGTTCTGAATGATTCAGCGTAATCAACTGAGATGCGCTGGATGATGTATTAACTCTCCGTGTATCCGTCCCCTGCCCGTAGACAAAGCCAGAAAAACTGCCGACCAAAATACTAAATGAAACTACTTGATAAAGCTTCTTCATAGCATTAACGTTTAAGGGTTGAGGCACTCGAATTGCTTGAAAATAGACTATTTTATGACCAAATATTACAGCGTATGGGAAGCTAACTTTCCCACACATACCTATTTTTTTAACATATTTTTAATAAATCTATTTAGTTAATAAGAAATAATATAATTTAAGTCACAAGAAGTCAACTGTAAGTGATGAATAGAATGACATCTATTTTTACTAATTTGCGTATACCAAAACGGTTCAGTATCTCAACCTGAATCATGGGTATCTGCCTGTTCGTTATTAGCTTCTTTCCACTTGGAACAATGGGGTGAATTATAAGATGGAAGGCGGCCAACTAAGACACGACGCATTACAAGCAGTTAAAAACCATATTACTATACCAAAATCAAATACACGTTTAATGAAACAAAAAATAGCTTTATCGATAGAAACTTCTCACTAATCAATAGCGTTATTTGTTAAGCAGTCCTCCCTTTTGGTAACCAATCTAAAAATCGCTAGTTTAGCCTTCGGATAGCATACGCATCTGTTGGCAAGAAAAGCGATGTGCCATCTTAACCACCGTTCTAATTTATATCAGTCAATGACCATAGCCTCGGGGATATTTTTTGACCAGAAAAGCCCCATTCACAAACTCAACATCCAGCAGACAAACTACACAATAGAACAGGCCGAAGCGGCCAACACGTCCTTTGATCTGGCGGTTAAGCAGTTCCTGCGCGATTGGATCGAGCAAGGAACCGTATCGACCAAGAGCCCGGAAGGTGATGGAGGTGATGTCGAGGAATTTGTGGAACAGGGAGCGCTACGGACTTTCTTTAAACACCGGGAGGATGCTTTTGAGCGACTGCTCGAACAGGAACATATAGCTCGCCATTTGCTGCGGCCTATCGACGAAGTCTATTTTCAGAATGATGCGTATGAGCCTCTTCTGGCCCAGTTCGAAAAACGTATATACAATATAGCCGCTCAGCGTGAGCAATTGGAAGTGCCGTTTCGCTACAGCCCCCTCAGCCGACAGGGCACGCACGGCGATACGATCCACCACACCGATGCCAACGGCGAGCCGCCCAGAGAAGACATTGGCGTCTATTTCGGTACACGCCGTACCGATAGCACGGCCTTGACCATTTTAGCCCATCAACTGCGCTGGGAAGCCATAGTACCGGCTGAACTGCCCGTCCATGTCATTACTGAAGGCTATATGGACGATTCGCTACGGCGGGTAAAAGCCATGGCCGAGCAATTGAACGAAGAAAGCGCTACGCAGCCCCATTGCTTTGTTATTCAGCGACGCCATGCTGCCGATGATCGGCATCTGGGGGCGGCTTTACTAATTATGAATCCTCAGCAACCCACGTTGCCGCAACGCATCATTTTTTGCGATACCTTAAAACCGGGTCAGCAGCCACCCTGGTGGGATAAGTTCAAGCATAAGATAGACGCGGTTTTTCCGCAACCTGACGGTCAGGCACCCGCTTCGGATCGGCTGGAAGATGGTGGCGTCAAACTCCAGCGTTTGCACGATGGCGTACCCGTTCGCCATCAGGATATTGACTGTGCGTTCTACACGGCGTCGATGTGCCGGGCGCTTATCCAACTGGTGAAAGCAGATGCTGATTTGATCCTGAATGGATCTATTGACGACGTTGTCAGCCAGATGACCTCCCGGATGCCCGAGTATTACGAACAGCCCAACCTACCCAAAGAGCCTGCTCTGGTTCGGGAGGTCAACGTAATTCGCCGATGGAATACGGGCTGGCAGGCGTTGAAAAATATGATGCAGAATCGACTAACCGATTTGGCCGCACAATTGACGGTACCGAACGACCAGCCGCTTGAATTTTCTTGAGCGCCCTAAAAACGGCTGACGTTGGACTCGTAGTTAATTGAATCAAAAACGGGCTGACTTATAGAGTTAGTCCGTTGCGTTTATAGGGTGCCGTTCATCACGAGTGATATGCCGAAACCACCTGATTTTACTTGAAAAATAAACGCTTAAACGGGTTAAATACCAACTTAAATCTCACTTGGCGGAGAATTGAATTTTTTCTTATAAATACGTGTAAATCCTGACGGATGATTGTAGCCTAGTTTATAAGCTATTTGCGTAATCGAGTATTGGCCTGTCTGAAGCAATTTGCGGGCATATAGAAGTTTTTTATCGAGAATATATTGATGGGGGCTTTCGCCGTATATCTCAAAAAATAAAAGCTTGAATTTACTTACGCTCATACCTGCCATCCTCGCCATTTCTCTAACGGGTATAATCGGAATTTCAATATTCTTCACCAATTCCTTCTCTATCTCCTGAATTTTCCTAAACTCAACTATTTTAAAATTCTGAGGTTCCTTAAAAACTTTGTTTATCTGAATATCTACGATAAAATCATATAAAAATTGAAAAAAGTAGTTCTTTTTCAGAAGTTGCTTTTGTGTCGTCATAAAATACTCTTGCTGAAATAATCTATATTTTAATTTAAAAATACTTGATTCAGACAACCAGTTATCAGCAACGGCACTAACTTTTTGTTTTATAGTTTCCAGGCTATCAATTTGCGTACATAGCCACTCAAGGTTTATAGCAGCACCAATAAAGGGAGATTGGTCTGCTACAACCCCTAAAAGTAAATAACTGCCATTTACTTCTCTAGTAAGGGTGTTCACAATAGCATTCCATTCTTCCTCCTGTTCGTTTAGACTCCCAACAAACGTCGAATTCGAGCTAAAATCCCAGAAACACTCATCGATAAGCCACTTATAATCAGCAGACTGTATTGGATTTGCCCTGTCAAAAAATCTAAATTTCAGAAAAATCATTGCTCCAATCATTGGTATATAACGTGTACGGTTAGACCAATTTGGAACTTACTGAAATACCTTTTGACGATTCTTTGCCGTTATTAGATACAAACGGCTCTTTTTCAGATACAAATAGCAGCAAGGGCCTCTATTTATTTTTTATAAAATTGGTCACGATGTTTTTATAACTTCTACCAATAGGCAAGCAAGAACTACCAATTAATTGTACAGTATCATTTTCAAACTGTTTTATATATTGCTTATTAACAGCATATTTGTTGTGAATACGAATAAAACTAGTGTCTAATTTATCTAACAATAATTTAGTCAACGATATTTTTAAAACAAACTTTTTACCAATGGTATGAATAAAACAATGGGTTCTTTCTGCTTCTACGAAAACAATTTCTTCGAAGAATACTTGCTTGTATTGACCTGTTTTATGGCTTAAGTATAAGTAATTCCGATCAAGAAAAGAATACCGCTTGCTGGCCAGATTGGCATCTAGAGTTTGTTCAATTATTGAATGTAAAGAAAATTGATGAAAAGGCTTTATCAGATAGTGAACGCTGCGCTGGTGTTGCGCCTGTAGGAAGATTTCTTTCTCATGAGAATTAGTCAGTAAGATAATAGGTATAGTAGACTGCTTCAGAGATTTTAGTAACTCGATTCCAACCGCTTTTTTCTGAATAAATATATCTGACAAAATAAGATCGACCCGGTTTGTCTTAAGATAGGCCAATAGATCGTCTAATTGGTCAACAACCCGTATCAAATGGTATTCATACCGATCGGAAATCATCTCCGATACCATTATCTCTACCTTAATGCGATCAACAGGATCGTCTTCAAATAGCAGAATATTTATACTAACCATTTTAGCTATACTATATATAAACAAAGACTCATTAGGCGTAAAAGTATATATATTTAATATAAATCGGGTAAAAAAACTTTTTTGACAATTACAATGACTTTTTAACTAATGCTACTGTACATTATGGCGGGACAGATACCTTTCAATAAATATTTATTAAAATTATGTATACTTATTATTAATATATTTGACGTAAATTTATAGACTTATTGCACATTTTTGGGTATAAGCGGTGCTCAGCCTATCATAATTAGCTTTACAAGGTTGAAATGCCAGTTAACCTTTGAAACCGTAATTTTATCTACCAAATTATGCCTTCTTTTTCCGTTTACAAGTACTTGCTTATGTTCCTGTTGTATACACTAAGCGTTTCAGGACAAGCTATACAACACAGGCAGTTTAGAAATTATCCTGTTCTGACAAACCTGGATAGCCTCGAAAAAGTAGTTTACGCCACCAAAAACAGCCCTACCCGATATTTGCAGGGGCTTATTTTGCTGGAGCGTGCCCGACTCTTCCGGTCTACAGCCGTTAACAAGGATTTGGAATCGATAAGAATACTGTCTCACCAACAGCATGACCTCTTAGGGGCAGCTATGTACCAGTTTATGAAAGCCCGAATTATACGGTCAGACGATGTAGAAGAGTCAGCCAGGCTTGGGCTGGCAGCCGCTGCTTATTTTGAACGAACCCAGGACACAACAGGCATGATGAATTGCTATTCTCATCTTCTGGACCTTAACACGATTGACGCCGTTGACAGACATCGACAGAATATGGTGAGCTATTATAATAAGTTAATGACCCTGGGCAGTCAATCCAGTTTTGGGCTCGATAAACTGATTCGCGCACGGGCGGTACTGGCTTACGGTCGTGATTTGTATGGCGATGAGAGCCTTGCCCTGGGTGAAAAAGCCTTTACCGAAGCCATCGCGCTCATTGACAAAAACGTCCAATATGAGTATCAGCGAACTAGTTTCTATGGAAATATGGGCAATTTATACAGCGTCTTTAAACAGTATAAAAAATCATTAGCCTTATATCTGAAACTGTATGCTATAGGCGATAACAGTACCGCGACTATCAATAATTTTAATTTATCGAATAGATACCTGGAAAACAACGACTACAAAAATGCTGAACTTTACGCAACTAAAGCACTTGACTTTTTCCATTTATATAAGGATAAAAACACGGTAATGCTGCTAAAAATTTATAATCATCTGGCAACGGTGCTCTATAAAAACAAGCGCTACGAAGCAGCGTGGGCCAGTAGAAATAGCGAAGACAGCCTGACCGCCATCAATACCGAAAAACTAAAGGCTACTGCTTTTCTGGATCTACAAACTAAGTACCAGACCGATCAAAAAGAGCAGGAAAATCAGCAACTACAGCAAGAGAAACGACGCTTGTTTTTTTATTTAGGCAGTGGCCTTATTTTTCTGTTATTGATTGGTTTTGCCCTTATTCGTCTCCGTTTGGCGAATCGTCGGATTAAGGAGCTTATGACACACCGGGACCAGTTTTATACGCTGGTGGCTCATGATCTGCGTGAACCTATTACAACCCTCACCGATATTGGGGCTGTGGTTAGTTTTCTGGTCAAAAACAACCGCACGACCGACCTCATCAAGGTTACCAATCAGATCGAAACAGTTAGCAGTCAAACCCAACTCCTGCTGGCCAACATGCTCGAATGGGGCGAATCGAATAACTATGGTCTCATAAGCAAACCTCAGGCAATTGATATAAGCCCTCTTGTGGAAAAGTTGTATGAAACCGCTAAACCTTTAACCGACATCAAGCAAATACTCATGTCGATTGACATACCGACCGAGCTGAAGGTGTTCACCGATCCAAAAGCCCTCTCGACCATTATCCGGAACATGATCGATAATGCAAAAAAGAACACGGATAGTGGTGGTGCAATCAGGTTATTTGTCGAGAAGCTAGACAACACAAAGCAGGTAGCAATTAATATAAAAGATTCTGGTCGGGGTATATCCGCCGATAAACTGGCCTTTATTCAACAGGTGTTTATAGGACAAGTGAAGCCCGATGTAGGCGATCATGGCCTGGGATTGGGTATTATTCTAATGGCCTCGTTTGCTAAAAAAAGTCAGGCATCCATTAGAGTAACCAGTGAAGTAGGTGTTGGTTCCTGTTTTAGTCTAATCCTGGAACAACGTTAAAAAGCGTGCCCGGCTGTTATAACTTGGCTATCTATTACCTGCTTATATACATAATTTGACTTTTTAGCACACTATCCGGCCCAAAATTTGCAAAGGGCATTTTTCTTGAGTTTACTGCTTAAAGCAAGGGGCTACGTGATCACCATAACAGCCCCTTGTCCATTCTAGAGCATTTCCGTAGCTACAACGTTAAGCTCATATCCACCATATAACCAAAATGGTAAGTTATATGACGTTCTAGCAAATTGGGTGGTTTGACTCTTGCTAAACATCTGACAAATGAATCCCTAATTATTTGTCAGGATGGAAAAATATTTATCTATATACCTAACCCGGACAGCCCACCACCTTTTTCATGTGTTTGTGGCATGGCTATACCGGCTGTTGAATCTGCACGAGCAGGTAGCAACCCGTTTTCTGGTGTTTGCCAGGAGTACCCTGCAGCCAAAACCATTCCACATCCAGCGTCTTAACTTCTGGCAACGGGCCATGTGTTTCCTCCGGTCGCGGTGGACAGACGAACAGCCCGAAACGAATTGGCTGATGAGTGGGCTGAACTTTGTCGCTTATCCGGTTGACTCTATCCGAACAGGCAGATGGGGGGTACTAACGGTTCTCCCGCTACTATTTATTGCCTTTTGTACGCTGATGATACCCGAGCAGGCGCAGGCGCAAAGCCCCGTAAGCTACAGTTATGCGTGCTCCAGTGCTACGATGCTGGTTTCGGACTTCAACGCATCCTTCACCGAACGAACCACCACGGCCTTTCCCTTCCCCAATCCAGCCGGAGCGGGGCAGATGCCAACGGGAACTTGCTCGTTAGGCCAGAACTCGGGCAATGACGGTATCGCCGTCGACCCGGTCCGTAACCTTGCCTATATAGTCAATGATAAAAGTGTCCGCGTCTATGACTACGCGCTGGGAACCTTCACGACGACCTACACCTACCCCACCACCGACGGGCTCTACGATGTGGCCTTGTCCAGGGACCAGGCCTCGCTTTACATAGCGGTCCGCAACGCGGGCACCAGCACCATTGGGGTGCTGCAGGTCGATGTGGCCACGGGCGCTATCCTGGCCTCCCGGCCGACGGCCGACTTCATCGGTACCAATGGCCAGTTGTGGGGAATCGCAGTCGATCCGACTACCGGGGCCGTCTATGTGAGCGGGGGCTACCGGGCTTTCCCCTACATCTTCGACCAGATTCTCTCCCTGCCTGCCAACCTGTCGGGCACTCCAACCCCGATTTATACGGATACGATTCAGGATGACGAAATCCTGGGCCTGACCTTCGCTCCCGATGCTACCTTATGGGCGGCTACCTTGAACGGGCGGCTGATTCACCTGACGGGCTCGGGCAGCGTGCTGGGCACCTTTGCCGCACCAGCCTCGTTGAGTCCGGCGAGCGGCAGTATGCAGGCTTATGATCTGGCCATTGGGCCCGACGGCAACCTCTACATTGCCACCTTCGTTGGTCCCTGCGTGATGAAGTTCGATGTGAGTACGAGCAGCTTCAGCAGCTACATCCCGAACGTGCCCGGTGTGCTGGGCAAGGGCATTGCTTTCGTGTGCGGCACCTTCAAGTGCCCCATAGCAAGCTTAGGCGACTATGTATTCCTGGATACCAATAAGAATGGCATCCAGGATACGGGCGACACGCCAATTTCAGGAGTGACCGCTACGCTCTATACCAACGGAGTAGCTTCGGCAACGACCGTGACCGATGTATCGGGCCTTTACAGTTTCACGGGCTTGACCCCTGGCACATCCAATAGCTATGTGGTTGGTTTTACTGCCCCCAGTGGTTACACGGCTACCGCGCAAAACGCCGGTTCGGATGATACCAAGGACTCGGATGCCGATCCGACCACAGGTAAAACCCAATCGGTAACATTAGCAGTAGGCGAGAATAACCCAACCCTTGATGCGGGTTTCTATCTGTTGACTGCCAGCTTAGGTGATTATGTGTTTGAAGACGTGAACGCTAACGGTATTCAGGAACCCACCGACAAACCCATTGCCGGTGTAACGGTCACCCTACTTTCCTCGGGTACATTAGTGGCTAACACTACCACCAACGCCAGCGGTCTCTACAGCTTCACGGGCTTAACGCCGGGTGTGCCCTACTCGGTCAGCTTCACCGCGCCGACAGGCTTCACGGCCACGACGCAGAACACGGGCAGCGATGATGCCCTGGATTCGGACGGTAATCCCGTCACAGGTCTAACGGGTGTGTATACGCTGACAGCCAACGAGAACAACACCACTGTGGATATGGGTTACTACAAGCCTGCTTCATTGGGTGACTTCGTCTTCGTGGATGCCAACAAGAGCGGCCAGCAGGATGCGGGCGAAAGTCCGATGCCGGGTGTGATCGTTACCCTTGTGAGCAACGGTACAGTCATAGCCACGACCACCACCAACAGTTCGGGCTTGTACAGATTCACAGGTTTAACCCCCGATGTACCTTACAGCGTCAGCTTCACCACGCCAGTGGGTTACACGGCCACCACGCCCCTATCGGGCACCGACAAAACGGTGGATTCTGATCCGGTCAATGGCATTACGGCGAGTGTAACCCTAGCCTCGGGTGAGAACAACCCAACCCTGGATGCCGGTTTCTACCTGGCTCCGGCTATGAGCGTTACCCTGACAAGTGCGCCGGTCTGTAATTCAGCCACCAATACGTATGTAGCTACGGCCACGGTAAGCCTGACCAGCGCCAGTGCGGGTACGCTGACCATCACTGACAATGGCACCACCATCGGTACCATTTCTATAACCGCAGGGCAGGCCACGGCCACCCTAAGTGTGACGGGCGTGAGCGATGCCGCCAGCCACACACTGGTAGGTACGTTCAATGGTTTAACCGCCACGGCCACCTATACAGCACCCATTCCTTGTACAGTCTGCTCGACCAGTATCACCATGGCTAGTTTGCCAAACGGACAGGTGGGTACGGCTTATAGCCAGACGCTGACGGCCAGTGGCGGCACAGCTCCCTACACCTACGCGGTGCGGGGTACGTTGCCCGCCGGGCTGACGCTCAACCCCCTAACGGGTGAGATCGCGGGTACGCCGACAGCGGCCGCTGCCAGCAGCTTCACCATCACGGTGAGTGATGCCAGATCCTGCTCGGATGCCCAACCGATGACCATCATGACCAGCGTTGCGCCGGTCTGCTCGATGACGGCCACGGCTACGCTAACGACCTGTAACACAGCGACCAATACCTACACGGTGACGGGTAGCGTATCGGCCACCAACACCACGGGCAACCAGTCGCTGACCATCAGCGTGGCCAGTGCCTACACGGTGGTGACCCTGACGGGCAACGGGCCGGTGAGTTACACGCTGACAGGGCTGGATTCGGATGGCTTGACCCATATGGTAACGGTCATGAGTAGTGCCACTGCCTGCGGTATGACTTCGGTCACGTACACTGCGCCAGTAGCCTGCACCGCCTGCTCGGTCACACTCACGGCAACCAGCTTACCAATTGGCATGGTCGGTCAGCCTTACAGTGCCAGCCTAACCGCTGCCGGTGGAACCGCACCGTATAGCTTCTCGCTGGTAGGCGGACTATTGCCAACCGGTTTGACGCTCAATACCAGTACGGGGTTGATCAGCGGCACACCGACTAACGCAGGCAGTTTCTCTACAACAATTCGGGTTACTGACAGTAAGGGTTGTACGATTAGCGCCCCGCTGAATGTGATAAAAATCGATATGAACCCTGTTTGCTCGATGCATGTGACGGCCACACCAGGCCAGTGTACCACGGCTACAAATACATATACGGTGACCGGCACGATTAGCCTGACCAGTAATACAACAGGTGGTACGCTGACCTTAACAGATGGGATGAACAGCACAACGCTGAGCATTTCCAATTCAGCAACCTCGGTGGCTTACTCGCTCACGGGCCTAAACTCAGACGGATCGAGCCATACCATTACGGCTATTTTAAGTGGTTGTGGCAACACCAGTACGACCTATACTGCTCCCCAGAGTTGTACGTACACCTGCCAGCCACCCATTCACGTATGTAAAGGCTCGGACTACGCTTACGTATTAACAACGACGACTGGCCAAAGCAGCTACCAATGGTACCGTGATGGAATCGCTATTTCGGGTGCGACCTTGAGTTCCTATACCGCTACTCAGGCCGGTAGTTACTCGGTAGTTGCCAATGGCAATTCATTGGACCAATTTCCCAATGGTGCCTGTTGCCCAGTCATAATCGTTGAAGATTCGATTGCGAATTATCAGGCTCAGGCTCAGGCAACCACCTGTAATTCATCGACGGCAAATGCGGATGGCCGGATTCTGGTCATCAACTGGAAGCTAAGTGCAAACGATACCACAACCTACCATTATCAGGTATCGCTGGGCAGCAGTTTCAATGCGGCTCAACTTATTGCCGGTAGTATCAGCACACTTGTGCCAGCCAGTGGTGTGTTAGTGGCGAATCTGGCTAACCCCACTTCGGTGAGTGGCCAGACGTATACAGTACGGATCACCAGTGGTTTGGGTTGTTATCGGGATGTAGTGGTGACGTTGCTGCAAACCAGTTGCGCCTGCCCACCTGCCAAATGTGTGCCGTTTACGATTCTGCGCATAAGGTAATAACGCTGATAATGCGGGCAAACTGATGGATGCAACCTAGTGCATCGATAAAGAGCCGTGTTACTTTAACTGTAGGAAAAAGGTCCCTGGTAGCAATATCAGGGACCTTTTTCCTACAGTTAAAGTAACACGGCTCTTTATCGATTTATTTTAGTTAGTTAACTGAAATTCATATTATTAACTTTAACATCCAGACGATAGGAGGAATCTTCGAACAAGACGAAGTGCTCCAGTTTACCAAAGATTACCGCTATTGAGGCTCGGTCTTTTATTGGGCCGACAGAGCCAGGGCAAAATACCGCGAAGCAAGTTATTTAATGAGCAAGCTTTCGTAAGATCCCAGTTATTGAGCCGTATTTGACGTCTCTTTCGCTTCGGCAATTTTCTCGCGTGCCACCTCCAGATCATCCCCCTCAGGTTCAGGTATTTCTACATCCGCAATAACCTGTTCCTGATCAGGTACATATGTTAACGCAATGAACATAGGAAAGTGATCGGAACCGCAATTTGGCAAACGAAGAATCTTCTGCAAGTGAAAATGGGGCGACACAAACACATGGTCCAACGGCCAGCGCAAAAAGAAGTACCAGGCATGAAAGGTGTTGTACAAACCCCGGCCAATGCGCGGGTCAAGTAAGCCGCTCACGCGCTGAAACAAACGGGTGGTGTGCGACCAGGCTACATCGTTCAGATCACCTGCCACGATGATGGGACCCACCTTTTCTCTGGCTTCTTTGCCCACAAGCAATAATTCGGCATCGCGCTCGGTTGACCGGTAATGCTCTGTTGGGCTGGGAGGCATAGGATGAACACCATAGAAATGAACGATCTGAGCCGAGGGTAATTCAAGTTGCGCATAGACTGACGGGATATCGTCCTGAATCAGGAAACGCAGCTCGTGTTGGCGAATCTGGAATCGCGAGTACAGCAACATGCCGTATGTATTCTCCAGTGGATATAACACCTGGTAGGGATAATCTTTCTCAATCGACGATATCTCGTCTTTCCATCGCTGGTTAGCCTCCAGCAGCATCACCACATCAGGCTTGTGTTTGTTTACCAAATCCCGAACATCAGCCGTTCGGGTATTATCCATCAGAACGTTGGATACCAGCAGCCGGATGGTATTATCCTCCACTTTGTCATTGCCTATTCCCGCAACCAGGCGGACCACTTGTTTTCGATGGAGGGGTGTAAAAGGATAAATTAACCAGCCCTGATAAATCAGCGTTGCAAACAGACCCAGAGGCACAACGTAAAAGAAATCGGACATGGTGTGCGGCACGACAAACCAGCTAATGAGGCCAACAGCGGCCAGCACTGTGAGTTGTAAATGCGGAAAATCCCACATGCGAATCCACCAGTAATCAAGACGGATAAGATTTAGGAACGAGACGACTGTAATAACAAGAGCATACGTAAGTAAAACGTAATCGACAGTGTGCATGGTGGTTAAATGAATAGCTAATGAAGAGTGTAACTGTAAACTATGCACAGCGGTTTTGTCAAACATAGATAAACATCCAATAATCAGATAGTTACAAAATTATATATGTACAATCATTGCCTGCACAAACAATCCGGTAGTTCGATACCATCTGGCAGTGGTTGACTTTGTTAAGTCATTATTACCATTTTATTTTTATATGATCTATTTTAACTATATACGCATTATACACCGTAAAAAATGCGACCTTGGTTTACAGTTAGTTACGCAGACAAATAGAAATAAAGGTTAGGCAGGGATACATAATCTATCATACATATAGAATAAATATTTTAAACAAAGTTTACCTTTTTAGCCTTAGACTGAGCATGAACTACGAAGCCGATTCAACGCCATTATCGAACGTCATGCCTTCTGCAACGGAGGAAGAATGGATGGAGCAAACCCACCGGATTGCGGTTATCCAGGAGCAGGTTCAGGTGAACAAAAAGGTGATTGAGACGGGTGTAGTGACCATAGCTAAACGCGTACATGAAGATAAACAGATTGTTGATCTACCAGTTGTTCGGGAGGAAATTACGGTTGAACGGGTAGCCATCAACCAGTACGTGGAAACGTCCCCCAGCGTTCGTTATGAGGGCGAAACCATGATTATTCCTGTTTTGCAGGAGGTATTTGTTAAACGGCTCCTACTGGTCGAAGAGGTACATGTGATCAGACACCGGGTACAAACGAGTGAGCCGCAGGAAGTTATTCTGCGAAAAGAAGAAGTCGTGATTGACCGAAGACCGGTTACTGCCGACCTCCATGAAACGAGTTAAATGTAGTGAATCAAATAGATCAAGTAAACTCAACAAAACCACAGAAAATGGCACAGCAAACAGTAATCGGCGTATTCGATAGCGCATCAGATGCGCAACAAGCCGTAGACCAACTAGTTAATAACGGTTTCTCACGTGACAGCATTGACCTGTCGGCTCAACAATCGTCAGCGTACACCGACAGCACCACCACCCGCGTTGATCGGGACGATGACAACGATCACGACAGCGGAATTGGCGGTTTCTTTAGTTCACTGTTTGGCAGCGATTCCGATGATTCACGCAAATATTCAGATGCAGCTAGTCGTGGTTCGCTGGTAACAGTTCATGCTCAATCGTCGGACGAAGCGGAGCGAGCAGCTGATTTACTCGATGAGTATGGTGCCGTTGACGTTGACGAACGGGCAAATGAATATGGTACAACTCAGTATGGCTCTACTCAATCGTATGGAGATACTGCCTACACGGGTACTACGGGAACTGGCCTTGCAGACACAACAGACTACAATACTACGTCTGATTTGACCAACACAACGGATCGGAATCTATCAACAGATCCCAATCAGACGCTTAAAGTAATCGAAGAAAACCTACAGGTAGGCAAACGGGAAGTTGAGCGGGGTGGTGTTCGGGTACGCAGTCGGATTATTGAAAAGCCGGTGGAAGAAAGCCTGCGCCTGCGCGAAGAACGGGTTAGTGTGCAACGCACGCCTGTCAACCGTCCTGCTACAGCCGATGAACTGAATGCCTTCCAGGAGGGACAGATCGAACTGGTTGAACGTGCCGAAGTACCCGTTGTTTCGAAAACGGCCAACGTCGTTGAAGAAATCTCGGTTGGCAAAGAGGTGAACGAGCGCGTTGAGACAATACGCGATACCGTTCGCAGCACAGATGTAGAGGTTGAAAACCTGCCAGATCAATCGGGGCAAACGACTCGTACCACCGGGTACACAGGTACCTCTGATCTGGATGACGATACGAATACTAGCTATACCAATCGGTAGTAAGTCAATAAAGTGAATAGCCCGGTTCTGGAAACAGAACCGGGCTATTTTTATGAAAGTTGTTTGACCGTTCTCTAACGAACAACTCAATGATCAACTAAATTAACTTTCAATCTCCATTTCGAGCAAGGCATAACTCAGGGTTTTTCCGTGAGGATCCATTGTAAGTGAAGTCGTTACGCCACCTGTTAGCGCCTGTTGACACACAAACTGAAGCGCAGGCAGGTTCGGCATTTCGTAGCGGGTTACCTCACCCGAAACAATGTCGCGTAAGTGGTTCTTTACCGATTCGGCAGTAACCTGCGTGCATAGCAATGCGTAATCCTCATCATTATAAGGAATCAGGGAAAGCGTTAGCGTATTGCCTTTGTCGCCTGCCCGGCTATGGGCCAGTTTATAGAGTTTGATTTTCAAGCGTGTCGTAGAATGAATTGGGGTGTTAGTTTAGTGCGGGGGATAAGTGTCGAAACGATGCCCACAACCTCGTGAATGTACTTACGAGCCCCGCCCCCACCGGCGGGTCCGTTGGTATAAAGCGCTTCGACCTCTTCGCCTACTAAAGCGGCCTGTTCAGCAGTCTTGGCACGGCCCGCTACCCGCAGCCGAATCTCATACGGATCAGGGTAAGTACCGAAGGTTTTCCGGTGAACGGATACACTACCGATGTAGTCGATGCGCAGATCAGGGAAGCGGTCTTGTAGCCGATTCTGAATGATTGCTCCGGCTAATTTTGCCCGACCCAGGGCATTCGAACCCGCATAGGACAGTTCGCCTTCGCCAATATAACCGGCTTCATAACCCACGCTTACTTTGAGCGTATCAGGTCGAACCTGTCCCCGCCCACCCGTAGCACGCACCTGGTTTGGGGCGGTTTGGGTTAAATGTACCTGCGTAAAATCGGCAATAACATCGGGCGTGATGTAGCGGCTGGGGTCCATGACTTCATACAATAATTGCTCTTTGGCCGTTGCAACGCTCAGTAGTCCACCCGTACCGGCTACCTTGCCAAAGACCGCTGTACCATCTGCCGAAATATCCGCAAACGGATGGCCCAGGTGCGCCATATCGGGTAAGTCTTTCTTATCGGGATCGGCAAAGTAACCACCCGTAAGTTGCCCCGCGCATTCCAATAAGTGGCCAATCACGGTTCCCTGTCCAATCTGGTTCACGTCGTCCAGCGACCAGCCGAACTCATACGCCAGTGGAGCTACAAATAGAGATGGGTCGGCTACGCGGCCCGTAATGATGATCTGAGCAGAGGTAGCCAGCGCAGGCAAAATTGCGTCGGTGCCGAGGTAGGCATTTGCCGAAATCAGTGGCGCGGAATCCGTTAATGGTTTTCCTGTTTCCAGTGCTTGTTCATTGCCCGTGAGCTGATCGAACACATCGTCGCCCGTAACAGCGGCTACCGTGACGGACAGGTTCATTCGTCGGGCAATTTCGCAGATTTTTTCGGCAGCGGCCAGCGGGTTGGCCGCGCCCATGTTGGTAATCAGGCGCACGTTGTTGGCCAGCAAATCGGGCAACAGGCTTTCGATTCGACGTTCGAGCAAGGGGTCGTACCCTTTGGTTGGGTCCTGACGTTTGCGTTTTTGCGCGAGCGAAATGGTTCGCTCGGCCAGGCATTCGAGCACTAAATAATCCAGCTTTCCCTCCTGAACCAGAATCACCGCCGGTTCGAGCCGGTCACCGGAAAAGCCAGCGCCACAGCCAATTCGGATAGTTTCTTTCATAGATGAATTGACCCGGTCAAGAGAGCCGCCAGCGTCATAACGAGCGTAGTACCGAAAGCCCATTTAAGGATAAATTTCTGGTGGTCGCCCAGATCAACCTCCGCCAGACCAATCAGCAAAAAAGTCGAGGCAGTGAGGGGGCTAACCGGGAAACCAACAGTCATCTGCCCCAGCAAAGCTGCCCGCCCAATTTCCAGTGGGTCAATGCCGAATTGCGTCGCCGTTTGGCTCAGGATCGGCACTACACCAAAATAATAGGCATCGGGCGTAAAGAGCAAACTTGCGGGCATACTGGTAATGGCCGTGAGCGTTGGCAGCCAGTTGGCGTGTTGTTGCGGAATCAGCGAAACTACCGATGTTGCCATCGCATCGATCATGTGGGAGCCTGTCAGGATTCCCGAAAAAACACCGGCGGCAAAGATCATACTCGACACCATGAAAATATTGTTGCCATGACTGCGCACAACCTTCTGTTGGTCGGCCAGTTTGGGATAGTTGATGAGCAAAGCCACCACGCTCGCCACAATGAAAAGGGCCGCGGCCGGAACCCAGCCTTTCATGAGCGTGGTGATGAGCGCAATGGTCAGCACAGCATTTATCCAGAAGAGTTTTGGGCGACGGAACTGCCGCTGTTCATCGGTCAGGTTTTCGTGATGAACATAGCGCAGGTCAGAAACACCCAGGCGTTTCCGCTCTTTCAGGCCAAACCAGTACGCCACAAACAACACCCAGATAACACCTGCAATAATGGCTGGAATATTGGGGTTGAAAAGTTGCGTTGCATCTGTTTTCAAGGTCGAAATGGCCCGCGCCGACGTACCCGACCACGGAACCAAATGCATGGGTCCAACGCTCAGCGCCACAATGCCCGACAGCATCAGTCGATTGATATTGAGTTGTTTGTAAATCGGCAAAAAAGCCGACATAACGATCATAAATGTTGCCGTTCCATCGCCATCGAGGTGAACGATCATGGTCAATATAGCCGTTCCCACAATGACCTTGAGCGGGTCGCCTTTGACATAGCGGATGATGGCGGCAATAACGGGATCGAACAGGCCCACATCGAGCATTGTTCCGAAATACAGCACAGCAAACATCAGCAGGATACCCGTTGGGGCCACCTGCTTAATACCTGCCAGCACCATCTCGCCCAGTTCTTTCGGTCCAAAGCCTGCCAGAAGCCCCATGATAACGGGAACCAGCACCAAGGCCGTAATGACCGACAGACGCTTGGTGATAATCAGTATTAGAAAAACGCCAATGGTGGCGAACCCTAAGAGAGACAGCATGGTATAGGGTATATTTTCAATACAGACAAACGTTTTGGGATGAGGTTACTTTTGGGGCAGGATTACAGGATGGTCAGTCCGTTTATGGCCTATAATCCTGCTCCAAAAGTTTATTTACAACGACTTCCCGGCCACAATTTGCAGCAATTCTTTATCAGGGTTGGTTTTCACCTGATTTACGTTGTCGAGAATCATGGTTGCCCCATTTTCGGCAGTGTAAGCTGGCCAGGTGGGTAAACCCTTATGATTCGGGTTACCCGTCCGGGCGAAGGCGATCCAGGCCCGGCTCATTTTGTCGGCAAGGGTTTGAGCTTCTTTTCCACCACCCGTCATTTCTTCACAACGGCTGATATTATCGAAAGCAAAGGGGATTTCCATACAGTGCATAGCTTTGTACATGCCATCCATTACCGGCGACTGCCAGGTGAACAGGTACATATAAACCGGAGCCGCGCCCGGAATTGCTTTCCCGTTTGCCTGTTTAACGGTGAGGGGGCGAAAGTTGAAGTCAATGTCCAGGTAATCTGATGGTTTCACCGTTTCGGGATAGGCTTTCTTAACAGCCGCCATATACGCGTCGGCTTTGTCGCCGTATTTCTTCTGCACATTCTCTTTTACCCCGTCCATCGTAATGTCGCGGGTGGCGGGGTTGAACGGAGTAAACTCATTTTTAGTCGAGCCGACCAGCAGCGGAACATTTTTCGACAGTTCTATTGCGGCTGCGTCTGTAGGTTGATAGGGCAGGAAACTACCGTCGTGAATTGGTCCCCAGCCCAGTCCGAAAGTAGGTTTCCCTTCGGCTTTCATCCCGTCTGATACTTTCTTCAATGCGCGTTTGCTGGCGGCATTCAGGCGTTCATAGGATATTTTCTGAAGTGAATCGACTTGGCTGGGTTGTAAATTCAACTCTGTCAGTAAGGCAGCACTCACCTGCTTCATCAGCGCACTTTCCGTAAAACTGGTAATGTAACTGCCGCTTTGCACAATGGCTTTGTGGAACAATCCTTTTGCCGATGGCGCGTTCATGAGGCTGGTCACTTTACCACCCCCGCCCGACTGGCCGAATATGGTCACGTTGTTCGGGTCACCACCGAACTGATTGATATTCTGCTTCACCCATTGCAGGGCAACTACCAGATCCATCAGGCCCGCATTCGCTGAATTTTTGTACTTTTCACCATAGGCCGACAAATCCAGAAAACCCAGCACATTGAGCCGGTGATTGAGCGTAACTACGACAACGTCGCCTTTTTTGGTCAGATTTTCGCCATCATACGATGGCAATTCGACAGATGAGCCAGCCGTGAAACCACCTCCGTGCAACCATACCATAACCGGTCGTTTTTGAGCAGGCGTGGCCTGTGGCGTCCAGACGTTCAGGCTCAGGCAATTTTCGTTGGTAAAGCCCCAATCGTGGTGAAAGGGAAATTCAATGACATCGTTTGTCGTCGTTGTTATGTCCATCGGGCAAACGGGGCCGTAAGTCATCGAACTCCGAACGCCTGTCCAGGAATCTGGTTTGGTGGGGGCTTCAAACCGTTCGGCTTTCGCATACGGAATGCCTTTAAACGTAAACGTGCCATTGTGAATATAACCCCGCACACTGCCCGATTCGGTGCTTACTGTGGCGATACCTTTTCCCGCCACAATGGGCGAAGCGGTTTCCTTTGCTGATTGCGCTACGGCCAGCAGCGGCAGGCTGAGTACCAGCAGAGAAACGAAAGTTGATTTGATTTTCATGAAAGCAGGGGTTGGTAAGATGTTTCAGTATTATTGGAAGGCACTAATCTGTTAGAGATTACTTCATAACAAACACCCCATTCGCTTTGAGGATGTTGCTGAAGAACAGCAGTTGGTAAGGCAGGGCATTTCCCCAATATTCCCAGGTATGGGCACCGGGCCGCTCGGTATAGTCGTGCGGGGTTTTGTTCTCCATTAATCGACGGTGCAGATCACGGTTTGTTTCGATCAGGAAATCATCGACACCAATATCGAAGATCAGCGGCAGATTATTGGCCTTAAGCTGGTCGGCCAGTGTTACCATTGTATAGCCTGGATAAGGTGCATCGCCCTCTTTAGCTGTCCCCAAAAGTTTAACAAAATTATCGGCACGTGATTTGGCGAAATCGGCGGGGACTTTCCAGGTAGCGGTGTTGATGTTCATAACACCACTCATACTCCCAGCGGCCGCGTACAGCTCAGGGTGGCGGCTCGCTATAAACATAGCGCCGTGCCCGCCCATCGACAAACCGGCAATGATCCGGCCCTTTTTGTCGCGAACAGTCTTGTAGCTACTGTCAATTTTGTCGATCAATTCTTTCGAAATAAACGTCTCGAACTGGCTGGTTTTAACCAGCGGACTATCGAAGTAGTAGCTGGTTGGGTCGCCATCGGGTGTGACGATGATCAGGTTATACTGATCAGCCATCCGCTGCAACAGCGTCTTGTCGGGCACTTTAGTAAGCCAGTCACGGAAGTTCCCAGAGCCTCCATGTAGCAGATAAAGCACTGGTAGTGGCTGTTTTATTTTCTTGTATCGTTCCGGCAATACGACCCCTGCCCTGAGCGTCCGGCCCATAGCGGCACTGGGAACATCGAGCGAGTCAACTTTTGCTTGAACAGCAATTAAAGGAAAGATTAGCAGACAGATACAGACTGCCAAGCGAAACAAACTCATAGGTAGACAGGGTGATTAATAACGAGGCTCATTGACAAACTATAATGCCCCGATTCTGGGAGCAGATAGCTTTACGTCAAAAATACACAAAGAAGAATCTTTCTAGCAGTATTTGCTTATTCTTTTGTAAAATTTCTTGTAATGCTGGGGTTGCGAGCCTGAAATGAATGGCTGGATACGCTGCCTTGGTGTCAGTTTATTTCCGTAGTGTGAGAAACGGTATGAACCTTTACTTCAAATACCTCACCAATTCCTCAATAGATCGAATGCCTACTGTTTTGGCCTGATCCCGACGCATCATGAGGCAATAGCTATTGCTGAATCCAAGCGGTTTCAGCCAGTCGAGCTGATATTTTTCCTGAAATTGCTGTTGGCAAAATCGATACACCGAGTCTGATTGCATCGTTAACTTCTTGAGGATTGCCGCCGGGGGTTGCAGCACAACCAGCAGACCCGTGCCGGTGTATTCGGGATAAAAATCAATAGCGCCGGTGCGGAGGGCGTCGAAACAGATTTGTGTGCCGCCCAGACCCGTTTTTGTCACGACGCGCAGGCGGGTTTGACCTTCAATCAGTTGCCGGTAAATCTCGGCCAGAATGTACTGTTCGGTAAATACCTTTGAGCCCATGACCACCGTTTCGGGACGGTCACCTGCCGCCGGAATTTTGTACAAGCCCACGCGTTTCAGAAAATCACGAGCCACCTGCTCCGGCGACTCTTTTTTATAATCGGCTTGGTAGTTCAGGGCCGTCATGACAGAATCGGTGAGTTTACCAGCCAAAAGATTGAGCGTTGGGCCGAGATCAGGGTAACGCTTGAGCGTAGTCTGCCGCACAACCGGGGCCGCATCGTAGGGCGGAAATGCATGTTTGGTATCCTCCAGCACCAATAAATTAAACGCCTTAATACGGCCATCAGTGGAGTAGCCACTAATAATATCGACCTGCTCCCTTCGAATGGCTTCATACATCAGATTCTGGTCGATGAGCCGGGGCCGAAGCTGTAGCCCATAGGTTTTCTGCAAGCCCGGATAGCCATCGGCACGGCCATAAAACTCGTGGGCAAAACCCGCTACCAATTTGTCCTGCCGACCCGGCAAGAGGTAAAACGCCGATAGAAACGGCACCAGAATGACAAATGCCAGTGCGCCCACTCTCAGTTTTTTGACAGACAGGTTTTGTAAACGGGCCAATCCAAAATCGAAGCCAACCGCCAGTAAAGCCGCCGGAATGGCCCCGGCCAGCATCATACTGACGTTACTCAGGGCGATGCCGCTAAAAATAAACTCGCCCAAACCACCCGCAGCGACATAAGCCGCCAGTGTAGCCACACCCACATTGATGACGGTTGCCGTTCGTACACCCGCAAAAATAACAGGCAGCGCCAGCGGTAACTCGACCTTCGTCAGGACCTGATTTTTGGTCATACCTACCCCCGTTGCAGCTTCTTTTATTGACGGGCTAACTTCCGTAATACCCACATAGGTGTTCCGAATAATGGGCAGCAATGCATATAGAAACAATGCCACCAGCGCCGGGCCAACGCCGATACCCAACAGCGGAATCAGGAAGCCCAACAGCGCTACACTCGGCACGGTTTGCAACACGCCAGCCACGCCCAGAACGCCACTCGCCAGCCGGGTTCGACGTGAAATGAGAATGCCAAGGGGTACACCAATCAATAACGCCAGCAACAAGGACACAAACGTTAACCCGATGTGGGTTAACGTTTGCTCCAGCAGTTTATCGGCATGATCGCGGATGAACAGGAAGAAGTTAGTCATGTAGCCGATGAGGTTTGTCGTCCAGAAAATCGCGAACAAAGTCAGTGGCCGGGTTCGTCAGTAACTCGTCAGGCGGACCGATTTGGACAATCTGCCCCTTGTCCATAAGCGCAATACGGTCGGCGAGTTCGAGGGCTTCACTCACATCGTGCGTAACCAGAACGACGGTCGTTTCGCGCAGTTCATTCAGTCCGAACAACTCCCGCCGAACGTGTTTCCGGGTGAACGGATCGAGCGCGCCAAAGGGTTCGTCCATGAGCACCACGGGCGGATTAACAGCTAATGCCCGCGCCAGTCCAACGCGTTGCCGCTGGCCACCACTTAATTCGGCCGGGTAGCGGGTTAGCAATGCGACGGGTAACTGAAGTTTCTCCATTAACTCATGAGTTCGCTCCTGTATTCGGGCTGGCTCCCAATTGAGTAGTTTGGGCACAGTAGCAATAGCATCGGCAACGGTGTAGTGCGGAAAAAGACCACCATCCTGAATGACGTAGCCAACTCGCCGGCGCAACTCAGGGCCCGCCTGCTGTCGTACATCAATACCATCGACAGTGATTGAGCCGGAAGTTGGCTCAATCAGTCGGTTGATCATTTTGAGCGTCGTGGTTTTACCGCACCCACTCGTTCCGAGCAACACCAAGGTCTCGCCCTTCCCTACCGTGAGTGATACGTCATTAACAGCTGTATAAGAGTCAAATTGTTTGGTCAGATTTTGGATTTCGATCATTCAACTACTTGTACGCCTTTCCAGAACGCTACCCGGTTTTTGATTTCGCTAGCGGCCGATTTCGGTTCGGGATAATACCAGGCGGCATCAGGGTTGGTTTTGCCGTCGACCGTCAGGGTATAGTAAGATGCCAGACCTTTCCAGGGGCAGGTTGTGTGCGTTTCGCTATCGACCAGAAATTTAGCCTTAACCGAATCTTTCGGGAAGTAATGATTATTTTCAACAATGACGGTGTCGTCACTTTCGGCGATGGTTTCACCGTTCCAGATAGCTTTCATAATAGTGTTATTTATAGGGTTATAAACTAACAACCCTATAATTCAGCAACTAGTTTTTACTTCATCACCTGAACCTCAATGACTGAGTTATCGTACACCCGGTGCGTTGCTTTCTGGAAGTCAGCGGCATCGGCTTTGTAGATGTTATCCACATATTTCTGTGGATTCCGGTCGATCAGCGGGAACCACGTACTTTGCACTTGAATCATGACCCGGTGACCTTTTTTGAAAGTGTGCAACACATCCTGTACCCGGAAATTCACGTCGGTTACTTCACCCGCTTTGAATGGCTCCGGCTTCTCGAATGAGTTGCGGAACCGACCGCGCATAACTTCCGAACGAACCATTTGCTGGTAGTTACCTAATGTGATGTTTTTGTTCGGCATGTAAGCATGATTCGGTTCGTTGGGCGGGTACACGTCGATCAATTTAACTACCCAGTCGGCATCGGTACCCGTTGTGCTCACTTTGAGTTTGGCCATAATTTCGCCCCCCAGCGTCATATCTTCGGTCAGCACCTCCGTCTGGAACGTCAATACATCGGGCCGACGGCCTGCAAACCGTTGATCCTCCGACATATAATTGAAGGGTGTGAATCCTTGTGTCGTCGTAATATCTTCCGTATACGGAACAGGCTTCATGGGGTCGCTGATGAATTCCGAGAACAGATTGTTCGTTGCCTGCATTGTCCGATTGTTTGCCAGTGTCCCATCCGACATCAGGAAAAACTGCTTAACAGGAGCATCGGCAACGGGCCATTTGTCGAACGTTTTCCATTCGTTACGACCTGTATTGAAGAGGTAGGCTTCGGGTAGCCCGGTTTTGCCATCGCCCGCTCCTTTCAGGAAGTGAGTAAAGAATTTCGCTTCGATATTCCGTTGATAGAACGTCGCGATGCTATCGCCAAAATAAACATTACTGTGCAGCGTATGGCCCGTCTCACGCGACCAGCGGCCATGCCCAAAGGGTCCCATCACCAGCGTATTATAGGCATTGGGAGTACTCTTCTCAATTGTTTTGTAGATGTTTAGCGGCCCATACAAGTCTTCGGCATCGAACCAGCCACCAACGGTCATCACGGCGGGTCGGATGTTCTTGAGGTGTGGCAGAAGGCCCCGTTTCTGCCAGAATTCGTCGTAGTTCGGGTGGTTGACCGTTTCCTGCCAGTAGAAATTATCCTTGTAGTATTTATCCGCATTTTTCAGCGGCCCCAGGTCATACTGCCATTGAAAACCATCATTCGAACCGGTTTTAATCATCTGGTCGTTATACCAGGCCTTGGTCGTTGGCTCGGCATGCTGGACGCCAAAAACCGGAAACGTAAACAGATACGCTTGAATAAATGCCCCGTTGTGGTGAAAATCATCAAAGAAGAAATCAGCTATGGGAGCCTGTGGCGAAGCGGCTTTTAAGGCCGGGTGCGCGTTTGGCAATGATGCCGCCGTGTAGAAACCGGGGTAGCTAATGCCCCACTGCCCCACCCGACCGTTGTTATTTGGCACGTTTTTGAGTAGCCATTCGATGGTGTCGTAGGTATCCGAGCTTTCATCAATGGCAGTCGTGCTAACAGGCGTGGTGGTCTTCTTTTTTCCCTTCGCCACCACCGCCGGTTGCTGATTGGTAACGGTTGGTGTCATGTTGGTCCAGGTGCCTTCCGATGCCCAACGGCCACGAACATCCTGATAGACAAAAATAAACTTGTCGCGCATGAGCGTTCCCGATGGACCAACCTGTGCCGGATAGGCATCGGCACCGTAAGGGGCCACGCTGTAGCAGGTCCGCTGCATCATGAACGGGTACTTTGCGGTTGCCGAGGCATCTTTCGGCACGTACACGGCGGTGTGTAGTTTTGTGCCGTCGCGCATCGGGATTTTGTATTCGAATTTCTGGTAGTTGTCCCGAACGAAGTTGCCGGTTGAGGTCAGTTGTGCCTGTGCGGGCAGGATTAACGTAACGAGGATAAGTAGGTAAAGCCAGTATTTCATTCTTGTTAGCAGGTATTTTTGGATGAAGTTGCTGGCCGTAAAGATAACGATATGCTCAACACCGCGACCAACAAAAAACGCCCGACATATGTGGGCGTTTTGACGTCATTGTTTACGTTCGTTCATAAGTCCCGGGCTCTGACGTGGACAATTTTGCCATCGCGTTCGATGACGAGGGTGTCGTCTTCACGTTTTGCTTTCTCCACTAATCGCTTGTGAGCCAATCGAAAGCCATCCATTACTTTTTTCGAAATATTTTCCTGTTTAACTGGCGTTTCCATAGCTGTTTAATAAATAATTCCACAAAATCTGATCCAGAACAATCGTCGGCTTTAATAAACCACCTTGCGCTATTTCAACTGGTTCATCTCCACTGTTGTTGATTATGAGAAACGAATCACAAATCGGCAGGTACAAGGTAAATAAATTAGTCAATGCTCGTTCGTATCTCCGATGAACAACGTCAGTAGGAATATTGTGCCCACCCATTGATACTCGTTTCGCTACACGATCAACGGCCATCTCTGCCGATGATAAATATACAAAAAAAAGTGTGATTGTATAACCTGCTTCCTTAGCCCGACGAATTGTTTGCACATACGAACGAGTAGACAATGTTGTTTCGAAGGCAAAATCAACACCTTGTTTCATAAGATGGTCAACCCGTTGCAACATGATTCGTCCAGCCTCAAAAGCGACCGAATCTGGCTTAAATGGCGATAATCCTCTCGCTATTTCATCTGCATTGACAAACTCCCACACATCCAAAACTTCAGGTAGTAGTGTATAAGCAGCAGTGGTTTTTCCGGCTCCATTTGGCCCGGCCATGATATACAAGTTCGGCATTGTATCAATCGGTTTCTTCAAGCGTAAAGATATGCTCTACGGCCTTGCCAAATACCGTTGCCAATTTTAGAGCTAGAATCGTGGAGGGTACGTAGCGGCCTGTTTCAATCGAGTTGATCGTCTGCCGACTCACACCAATGCGATCTGCCAGATCCGCCTGCGACAGGTTATGTTCCGCCCGCTCTACTTTCAATCGGTTTTTCATAAAGCGAGTACTGTGTGGTTATTCCGGTAAATAAGCCACCGAAAACGACTAATAAAGACCAGCAACACCGTGAACATATTGTAAATCATGACGTTAAAAAAGGCCATATCATAAACAGTTAAGATGGCAATGGCCAGGATAATGTAATTAGCATAGACACTCCATTGCAAGGCTTCAAGGCGTAATTGCCCAATCATCTCGTCTTCCACCTTCTCACAGGAAAAGCCTATTAGCAGCAGGCCGATAATAATACCGATAGCAGCTACTTCATCCGTTAGATCCTGATTCTCGGTTACGTGCCCTACCGAATTACCTGATAGTATGGTTATTGACTCACTAAGCCAGTTGGCCGTTAGCCAGCTAATCTTAAAATCTACATATAAAGCCGCCAAGCCAAGAATTGCTGATGGCACGAAAATTAACCAGCCGATTAGCCGGAAACGATGCGGGAAAAGCCACTTTGTTTTCATGTGAATGTAAAGTTTATTTGACACACCAAACGTAAAGCAAGTTTTTCATAATGTCAAATAAACTTTACAAAACAATATTAAAAAAAAATGCTAGGTCATGGATAAAACCTAGCATTTTCATGGCAAGATGGCACGGGTAAATACCCGCGCCAGAGCGCTCACAGCTTGAAAAACCGCTCCATTAGTACCCACTTCTCACCGGGTTTTGCCGTGGGAATTGCTTGCTGGTAGCCCCACATCAGATTCTCCCATTTTTGTACGATGGGGCTGGCGGCATCGGCGGCAGATTTGGCTTCGAACGAAAATGTCTCGTCGGTTTCCATGATCATAAACATCCGGTTGCCAGTGCGGAAAAGCTGCATATCGGTAATACCCGACTCGCGAATACTGGCTTCGATTTCAGGCCAGATTCGCTTGTGGTGCTGTTCGTATTCGGCAATCAGGGCCGGGTCGTCTTTGAGGTCGAGGGCAAAGCAATAACGCATTGGCTTAAGGGGCAATTTCGGGGGCGATGGTGGATGCGTGCAAGTCAGCAGTCGTGATCTGATACCCGCGTGTGGCGTAATATAGAATGTAGGCGAAGCAAACCAAGGGCACCAGCAACGCATACACGGCCCCTTTGGCAAATAAGGCCCCAGCCACGAGTGGCAACAACGCGCCACCTACAATACTCATAATGACCAGCGACGATGCAATTTTCGACTCCACACCCAGCCCTTTGGTAGACAGCGCGAAGATGGTTGGGAATTGGATAGACTGGAAGAAATAGGTAAAACTGAGGGCGATAACAGCCGTCAGACCACCCGTGGCCATCGCCAGAATAACCATAGCCAGTGCTCCGGCGGCATAGACAGCCAATACGGTATTGGGCTTGATGCGGGTCATCAACGAGGTACCCACAAAGCGACCGAGCATGAATAAAACCAGCGCAAACGATGCATGGAAACCCGCTATCTGTGTGGGCGACATATCCGTTGGCGAACCCGTTACCGAGTTAATGATATTCATATAACCTTCAGCCAATGCCCAGTGGCCTTCCCGCGAAAAATCGAGTTTAAGGTCAACAAAGTAGCCCCAAAGCGTAGCCTGCGCGCCTACATTGACGAACTGCGCGATGATACCAAGCGTCAGATGCCGGTGCCGAAACAGGCTCGTAATAGGAATGTTCCCCGCCGACTGCTCTTCCTCCTCCCCCACTTCAGGCATTTTTGTAACAAAAAACAAGACGGTCATCAGGGCTATTATCGTCCCGATTACCAGGTAAGGCCCCTGCACCGAAAGGGCTTCCTGCACCCGAATGGCTTGTGCCTCTACGGGTGCCATTGCTTTCAGCATATCGGGAGTGTATTCGGTTTTCGAGAAGATAAACAACGCACCGATAATTGGCCCCAGAATGATGCTGATCCCGTTGAATGACTGCGAAAAATTGAGTCGCCACTCCGCTTTGTTGGGGTCGCCAAGTACCGTAACGTAGAGGTTGGCGGCTGTTTCCAGGAACGCAATGCCGCACGCCATTGTAAACAGGGCCAGCAGGAAAAAACTATATACCCGCACTTCGGCGGCTGGGTAGAACAGGAACGCCCCGCCCCCGTACAGGAGTAAGCCAAGCAAGATTCCCCGCTTATAGCCAAACTTCCGCATGACATAGCCAGCGGGCAAAGCCATAAAAAAATAGCCGAGGTAGAACGCAAAATCGACAATACCGGCCTGAAAGCGATCCAGGTCCAGCGCGATCTGAAACTGTTTGATCAGCGATCCATTGAGACTGTTGGCCAGTCCCCAAAGGAAAAACAAACTGGTGACGAGCGCGAATGCCAGGCCATAATTTCCGGTAGACCCGGACTTGATCTTTGCCGACGTTGTCGAAGCAGGTAAAGCCATTCTGATTTTAGCGTTTAGGAGGGGGATTAAGAAAATTAATCGGTAATGGATCGATCCAGATGTGTGTAGCCACCATCGACGTGGATGAGCTGCCCGGTGGTGTGGCTCGATTTATCGGACAACAGAAACGCGACTGCATTCGCCAGTTCTTCGGGCGTAGTCATGCGGTGTTCAAGCGGAATTTTCGACACGATCTGCTTTAGTTTCTCGTCTGGATTAGGAAGGGTTTTGATCCAGCTGGCATACAATGGGGTCCAGCTTTCAGCCACCACCACGCAGTTGACGCGGATGCCATAGGGTAACAATTCCACCGCCCATTCGCGGGTCAGCGCGTTGCGCCCGCCATTGGCAGCCGCATAAGCAGAGGTGTTCCCCTGCCCTGTTTCGGCCACTTTTGAGCCAATGTTGACAATCGCTCCTTTCGAGGCTTTCAGGGCGGGTAACGCATGGTGCGCCATCAGGTAGTAATGCACCAAATTCTTGTGTAGCGACGCCATAAAGCCTTCGTATGACCCGTGTTCCAGCCCTACGCTGTCATTGACACCGGCATTGTTTACCAGCCCGTCGATACGGCCAAACTGAGCCAATGTTTGCTCCACCGCCCGCTTACAATCGTCGGGCTTGGTTAACTCGGCAACAAACTGGTATGCCTGTCCACCCGAAGCGCGAATGGCATCAACGGTTTTTATATTGTCTTCTTCGCTACGGCCAATAATAACCGGAATAGCCCCTTCTGCAGCGAGCACCGTCGAAATACCTTCGCCGATTCCTTTAGCCCCGCCCGTAACAATAATGATCTTATTCTGTAAGTTTAAATTCATGCCTGGTTAATTGGCTATCCCATAAAACATCAACGACGAAACGAGAAAGACAAATGATTGTCAATTCTCCTTTCGTCGTTAAAAACCAATGCTGTGAACAGCTAAAATCAGGGAACATAAGTTTCCAGTACGGTCATGTCGCCGTCGGGAACGAGCGTCACGTTATTGACCGATGCGGGAATCAAAGCACACTGGCCCATTTTGAGCGATACGTTATAGCCGCCTGGTGCTTCGATGGTGAGCCCACCAGCCACACAAATCAAAATCACAAACGAGTCGATATGCGTGTAATCGTGCTCAACTTCTTCATTGAAGTTCAGCACATTCGTTACAAAATAATCGCTCTTAACGGCGTTGACGCTCTCGTTCAGTTTCTTGTCATACTGGGTTTTGTACTGGTCGTAGTGGTGATAGTTAATGGCATCAACGGCCAGATCAGTATGCAGTTCCCGCTTTTGACCCGTGGTGGCATCAACCCGGTCGAAGTCGTAAATCCGATAGGTCGTATCAGACGTTTGCTGAATTTCGGCCAGCAACAAGCCCTTACCGATGTAGTGAACGCGACCGGCGGGCAGGAAGAACACATCGCCGGGTTCAGCAGGCTCAATATTCAATATATCCTGAATGGTTTTGTCGGCAACCGCTTTTACGTACTCGTCTTTGGTTACCTCTCGATTAAAACCGGAATTGAGTTTAGCGCCTTCGTCGGCCTGCATGATGTACCACATCTCGGTTTTACCGAAGCCGCTTTTGCGTTCTGCCGCCAGTTTGTCGTCGGGGTGTACCTGAATAGACAGGTCGTCATTCGCATCAATAAACTTTACCAGCAAGGGAAAACGGTTGCCGTACTTGTTATATACATGCTCACCAACCAGCTCACCTTTATACTGCTCCACCAATTCGTGAAGGGATTTACCTTGTAAACTGCCTTCTTTTACAACCGACAGATTACCCTCTACGTCAGACACCTCCCAGGTTTCACCACAATTTGGCAACGGAGAAAAGTCTTTCCCAAGAATGGTGTTGGTCTTCTGGCCACCCCAGATTTTATCTTTAAAAATAGTCTCGAATGTAAGCGGATACAGCATGTAGTTATTCGTTAAAAAGAGTTCTTATTCTTTTGCCGATGCCTTGAAAACGCCGACTTCAGCGAGTTGTACCGGTCCGTTGGCATTTGTAATAAACAGGCGAAGCTTGGAAGATGTTACGGCAGGGAAGCGAAGAAGTCGTTTATAGCCTACTGTTGTGAACGTCTGCAAGGACTTCCAGTTGCTGCCATCCCAGTATTCGACCCGGCCGCTGGCCACGCGCTGGCCGTTGGCAATATTCTCCTGGATCGAAATCCGGTCGAAGGATTTTTCCCCGCCAAGGTCAATCGCCAGCGGTTGATTTGCGGATAAGGTTGTGAACGTAGTGAGCTTTTTATCTGTCAGCAACGGCTGTTTAGCGACCAGATTCTGCTTAAAGGTTTCGTCCAGAATAGTCCGAAACTCTTTCAAACTGGCGATGTCTGGCTCCGAAAACAGGCCATCCCGATTTGGCGGCACGTTGAGCAGCAACAGGCTATTCCGACCAACCGACTGATAGTACAAATCCACCAGGTTCTTTCCTGACCGCACTTTTGCGTCTTCGGCAGGGTGGTAAAACCAGCCCGGACGAATGGATACGTCGGTTTCGGCGGGAACCCATTGCTTGCCCGTAGCATCGCCCCGGTTCAGGTATTTGGCGTCAGCTTTTCCGGGAGCCAGGCCATCGGTGTTAATCGTAGACCAGCAGGTTTCGCCCGCGTTACCCGACTCATTACCAACCCAGCGCACATCGGGACCGGCATCGGAAAACATAACCGCATTGGGTTGTAACTGGCGCACCAGTGCCCAATACCCGGCGAAATCATACGTCATGTCTTTGGCGTTTTCGCCTTTGGCCCCATCGAACCAGACTTCCGAAATAGGCCCGTAGTTGGTTAACAACTCACGAAGCTGGCTTTTGTAATAGTCATTATAGGAAGCCGTTCCGTAGCGGGGCTCGTGTCGGTCCCAGGGCGAAAGATATACCCCGAATTTCAGTCCAAATTCGCGGCAGGCATCGGCAACTTCTTTCACCACATCGCCCTTTCCGTTTTTCCACGGGCTGCTTTTTACCGAATGGTCGGTCATTTTGGAAGGCCACAAACAAAAGCCATCGTGGTGTTTGGCCGTGATGATCGCCATCTTAAAGCCAGCTTCTTTCAATGCTTTGATCCACTGCCGGGCGTCGAGTTTGGTGGGATTGAAAATAGACGGACTTTCGGTGCCGTCGCCCCATTCCTTATCGGTATAGGTGTTGACGGTAAAGTGCAGAAAAGCAGTTGTTTCAAGCGGCTGCCAGGCAAGCTGGCGGGGCGTCGGTTTTGGTAACGATTGAGAATAGCTTAGAAATGAACTCAGAAAACCGGCAATGAGTAAGCCACTTAGGCAAATTTGCTTCATGTTATTGGGATTGAAATAGGTATTGGCATTACAAAGAAGGCACTAAATCCTATGCAGTCGATAAAGCCGATATCTTTTTTAACTACAGAATCAATCATCACACAACCTGCTCCAGCATCTGAATATAGCCGTTTACACCCTCGCCTATCTCATGCAGGTAGATGAATTCATCGGCCGAATGGGAGCGTGCGGAATGACCCGGTCCACATTTGAGCGATGGGCAGTTTAGTACGGCCTGATCCGATGTAGTCGGCGAGCCATAGGTATGCCGCCCCAACGCAAGTCCCGCCAGTACAATAGGATGATCGGCCGGAATGGACGACGGTTTGAGCCGGATTGAACGGGGCTTCACCTCCGACTGGATATTGGCCTGAATCGTTTCGATCACGTCTTCGAGGGTGTATTGTTCCGTTACGCGTACATCAATGGTGAATGTGCAGATATCCGGCACCACGTTGTGCTGGGTTCCGGCGTTGATGATCGTGACCGATAATTTTATAGGCCCCAGCGTTGGCGAGACTTTCGGGAATTGATAGGTAGTGAGCCAGTTTATATCTTTTATCGCTTTGTAAATGGCATTGTCGCCCTCATCGCGGGCGGCATGACCACTCACGCCCGTAGCGGTGCAATCGAGAACAAGCAACCCTTTTTCGGCAATGGCCAGCTGCATTTCGGTAGGTTCGCCCACAATGGCAAAGCTGAACGTTGGTAGTTCGGGCAACAGGAGTTCAAGGCCATCGCGTCCCGAAATCTCTTCTTCGGCGGTGGCCGCCATAACGATATTATAGGCCATATAGGGCCGGTCGTAGAAATAGACGAAGGTAGCCAGCAACGACACCAGGCAACCACCGGCATCATTACTGCCCAAGCCAAAAAGTTTTCCGTCGCTCTCTAACGGAAAAAATGGGTCCAGCGTCCACGACTTATTTGGCTTGACGGTGTCGTGGTGCGAGTTTAGTAATAGTGTTGGCTTGGCAGGATCGAAATGGCGATTTTTCACCCAAATGTTGTTTTTCAGTCGCTGACAGGGAATCTGTTTTTCCTGAAAAAACGCTTCTATTTCAATAGCCGTTTGATTCTCCTCCCGACTGTAGGACTGAATGGCAATCAGGCGTTTGAGTAAGGCGAGAGCCTCATCGGCAAGAATCAGTTGCCGCGTGGGCAGGGATGCGGTGGGTTGAGACATAAAAAAAGCGTTGGCCGCTCAAAGATACGGCCAACGCGATAAAATCATTCAGCATCCTAATCAGCTACTCTTCATAGAATTTCACATTCTTCTCCCGCAGAAACGCTTTGATAACATCGACGTGTACACATTGGCCAACGTTCAGGAACGGGTAGTTCGACACCCGGCTTCTGCGTCCGTTTACCAATACTTCCTGATCTTCAATATCGAAGCCCAGATGCAAATGGCGCGTAGCCGACTGCATACCAAAAACAAGCCCCTTGGCATCAAAAAGCGGCCCGCCACTTTGTCCCCGCAAACCGGGTGTACTCAATTCGATTCCCGTAGCAACGTTGTTGTCGCCTACCAAACGAGTGACAATGCCATCAATTGGAAAACTGGGAGAGACGATTCGCCCGGTGGTTGTCCACTCGATATCATCGTTACCGGCGTTATAGCGGAAGTTGGTAAACTCTGGAAATGGATATCCCAGGCGGCATAAACTCCGACCGGGTTTTACCCGGCTGGTATCCCCCAAAAATACAGCGTGCGAGCGATACAACAAGCGATTATAGCCTTCGAAACGCAGCAACGCGAGATCCTGCGTGGGATGATTATCGATATTTAGCTTTTGAAACTGGTCAACGCAGCCAACAAAATTGTTCCGTACGCGGATAATTGTGTCGGCTGTAAGTTTAAACTTGGCCTCTAACTGGCTAATGAGATGAGCCGCATTCTTTTCCCGCAATGCCTCCCGCCGGGCTCCCTGAAACTCCCGATAATGATGGTAAATGGAATCGCTCTGCCCGATAAGTTCGGCGACATGCTTACACGTGATAGCACAACCCTCTTCATTAACGAAAAAAAGTGTGGCCGTACCGGGTACAATTTCATTGTGGCCATAAAGCCGAACAATGGAGTGCATGGGTTGGGTAAACTGATTAACGCGTTCAATGGCGTCAACAAACATAAAAAGTTACAGGTAAGTGAGCCTGCAAGTTAACAAATTGTAACTGGTTATGTTGGTCAGTGGCTGACGCATGCATATTGCTTTCGCCGGTCTGCCGGTGAGGTCATCTACTGACCAACTAACTAATTTACCGATTTACTTCTTCACCCCCAGCGGGCCGGAAGCGGTCGAATCGCTCGTTTGCCCGTTGGCATCCTGAATACTTTTTTTCGTGGCAGCCGATGTGTCTTCAACTTCATTAGACTCAACCCGGGAGGTAGAATCTGTACTAACGCCATCGGTACTATTCTCGTTTTGGCTACACTTTTGAATCAATAGTGCCAGAACCAATACGGCAATAGCTATCAAAGCCCACCGAAGCCAACGAACATTTTCTTTACGTCGGTCGCCTTCTGTACTCTTTGGAATATTGGGATTAACGGGTGTTCCGCTCAGATTATCGGCGCCCTGTACTTCTGTTTGGGGGCCTGCGGGCGTAACCAGTTCATCGAAACCGAGCAGACTGCCAATACCATCCAGACCCGTTGGAAGGGCCTTCCGGAATTCAGTTGCCTGCCCGAGCAACAGACTTTTCAGGCTGTCAGCCGTTAAGCCTTTCTCCTGCTCTTGCCGACCTAAAACGCCCATCAATACCGATCCTGCGAGTCCTAGAATTGTTTTCGCCGACTGCGGTTTTGTGCCACTATAAACGCTGATAAGTTCGGTTGTGCGGGTGAGTTTATCACCAAAGATATGGTCGAGAAAACCTTCATCGGCCGTCGTAGCCTCGGTGATCGTCTGCATCGTGTCGACAGCCTGGCTCACGTCGTAGGGCGTATTACCATAATCGCCTTTGTCCAGGTAACTGATAATCGCCGATGGGCCACCGGAGGCCTGAACGCGCCGGGTCAATCCACCAAGTAATGTTGGTATCGACCCGTTTATAGCTTTCAGTGTATTTGCAGACGATTCATTGAGCGCACTACTAAGCTGGTCGACTACAGTTGGCGTAAACTGTTCTTTAAGAAGAGATAATAAATGAACGGCCATGATTTTTTCGTTGAGTTAAGATCAATAAAACCGCTCATGAGCCCGAATGTTCTTTTTAAGTTCGTGTAGTAAGTGAAATGAGTCAGTAAGTGGCTAACGCGTGAGTCATTACTTTCGCGTTAGCCACTTACTGACTCATTTCACTTACTACACGAACTAACTAACTACAATTGCGGAATCCGCAGCACTTGATCAGGATAGATCAAATCGGGATCTTTCAGCATGGGTTTGTTTGCTTCGAAAATGATGCCGTATTTCATCGGATCACCGTATACTTCTTTGGAAATTTTCGATAGTGAATCACCTGATTTCACGGTGTAGTATTTGCCTTCAGGAGCAGGCTCATCAACAACCAGTTGATTATCAACTGCCGATACACCTTCTACGTTACCAACTGCCAGCGCAATTTTCTCCGAATCCTCCTGCGACTTCACAGAGCCCGTAATGGTAACGGTATCGCCTTTTGTTTTGACGGTTAGGCTATTATAAGCCAACCCCAGTTGTTTGACGTGGTCGAGTAATGCCTGAGCACGAACTGGTTCAACAGCGTCGGCTTGTGCAGGTGCGACCTCATCTTTATGAAAGATTTTCTCGCCTACGCCTTTAAAAAATGATAAAAGACCCATTGGTTTAGTATTGTTTTTAGTGGAAAATGTGACTAATCGTTGGCAATTACGCTAACTCGTTCGTCACAAACAACAGTCTCCCGCCAAGCTTTGTTTAAATTAAATATACTTAATCTCAAGGGCTTTTAGACCAAACTACATATAAGTATAGACATAAAGGTCTTATTTTTGCGTTCTTTATTACAAGTTTATCTATATTTTCTACAATCAACAACTAATCCGAATGCAAGTAAGGAACAGGTTTCGGTGGGGGTTGATACTAACAACAATTGTTGGTATTAATGCCTGCACAAATAATGACATTGACCCAAACGCGGGTAGTGGTGTAACGCCTACAAAAGGAAGTGCCGATTTTACAAAATACGTAGCTGTAGGTAACTCGCTAACAGCTGGTTATGCCGATGGCGGCCTCTATCGGAATAGTCAATTAAACTCCTATCCGAGCATATTGGCAGGCCAGTTTGCAACGGTGGGGGGAGGCAGTTTTGTACAGCCTTTGTTCACGGAAGCACAGGCAAATGGGGCAGGCTATTTAAAGCTGATTAAGGTTCCTGACCCAGCCAATCCATTTTCCCTTATCACATCTATTAGCCCGGTAGCACCGGGCGCTGCACGAGGGGGCACTACAACAAGTGGCTCACCATTATTGACAAAATTTACGGATGCTAACCAAAATCTGGGTGTACCGGGGATTCGGGTATCTGACATTTTAACGCCTGGCTACGGCTCTGTCCAGGGTAATCAATATTTCGAACGGTTATTAACAAATCCGCTTACGACTTACTTCCAGTACATGAGCGACAACCTGAACGGGGCTACATTTTTCTCCTGCTGGTTAGGCAATAACGATGCACTGGGCTATGCCACAACAGGGGGTGCTACACCGTTGACACCCATTGCCTTGTTCACGACAAACTTCACTGCCGCTATGAATAAGCTGACAGAAGGCGGTCGGAAGGGGGTTGTTGTCGGCATCCCTAATATCATAACCGCTCCTTATTATACGACCGTAACCGTTCCGCTCATACTGGCTTATATTAATGGCGTATTGAAACCAACACCAGCTATTACGAGCCTGTATATTCAAACATCCACTGGTGTGCGTGCTACCCAGACAGGTGATTTGTTGATGCTATCAAACGCAACCGATTACGGCAACATTGGTATGTCAACCGTAGGTACGAAAGCGGGACCCTACGGTTTGACGCCAGCCAACCCGCTTCCTAACAATATCGTATTGGATGCTAGTGAAGTAGCCTTGCTTAATACCAGCATCAGTGCTTATAATGGGGTTATGAAAGCGCAGGCAGATGCCAAAGGAATCGCTTATGTTGATCCGAATGCCGTTTTGAGTCAGGTGGCAGCATCAGGTGGGCTTATCCAAAATGGTGTTACCTATACATCCAGCTTTATTCAGGGTGGCGTATTTAGCCTTGATGGTATTCACCTCACACCAGCCGGTTATGCGCTGATGGCCAATGAAATTATTAAAGGTATCAACGCAAAATACACATCTACGATCCCAACGGTTAACGCTGCCAACTATCGTCGTGTACTTCTGCAACAATAATCACTTATTCATGAAATTAAGTCAACTATCAATAGCTGCCCTGCTCCTGCTAAGCGCATCGGCGGCAATGGCCCAAACTCGTCCGTTCGAGTTTGGCATTAAAGGCGGTGGCACATTTACACATGGCTTCACCAATGTTCCCGCCCAAACGGTGGGTAGCGTACAAGTGCCCGCTTTAGAAAATAAAAATAACGGCATAGGCTACGGCTATTCGGGTGGATTGTGGGCCCGAAAAAACTTCAACAGCTTCTTCATTCAGGCCGAAGTTACCTACAACCGCTTCGTTTTGAAGCAGAAAACCGCAGTTACACTGGACGTCAACGCAAATTCAACGCTGGCCAATGCATTGCCCATTACTGTACAGCCCGGTCTGATCAACGCCAGTCTGAACGCTACATCAGAATCTGTTTTGGAAGCCGTTGATGTACCCATTTTATTCGGCAAACGCTGGATGGGCGGCAAGCTACGCGGCTACGCCGGACCGAATTTCATTTTTGTCCAGAAGGCAACACTCAGCCGGACTACAAGTGGAGTTATCAACGCAAATTCAGCCGTAAATTTCCCACAAACGGATATTCCTGCTTCAAGCGCGACGACAAATCTGCTTAATAAATATGAGGCTCAGAATCTGGAGGTAAAAGACTTTACCTATGCGGTAGAACTTGGTGTAGGCTACTCGCCTGTGCCGTTTCTGGATGTAGATGTCCGGTATGCAGTGCCCGTAGGTGGTGTGTACAAGGACTCAAACATTACCGGTTTCCTGGGTATCGCAACTGTTTCGTTAGGGTTCAAAGTGTTCTAGAAGAGCAATTTAACTAGACAAAAAAGGCAGTAAAGAGAATCGAGATTCTCTTTACTGCCTTTTTTAATGCGGGTTTTCAACCGCATTTGTGTGCTTTAAGTTTATTCAGCCACGAGGGCAAAATTTGTGCCTGACGCCTGCAATTTATACCGTATCATTTGATAACCGCCCGAGGGTTCAGCATTCGCATCGCCTGACGCGTATACCGGAAATTTTCGGCACAGAATATTCCGCTCTGCCCATACAATATCGTGGCCCATATATCCTTTTACTAATGGGCTTCGCCAGTTCACCGGCGTAATATCGGCCTTACGCTCCGGTAGAAATTGCCAGGCATATACACGACCAAACGAGCCGCTCCCATCGCTGGCGCTATAGACATACAGTTCAGGAAAACGGTTGTTATCCAGATCAGCCACTTCGGCACCCACGACTGCCCCATCGACCTTAATATGAAAGTTAGTCAGCAGTAATTCGCCCCGATAGGCTTTGATCTTCACCTCACGCACACGCCCACTATCGGCCGCCGTAACGGTAAACGTATAAATGTTATATCGTAACGATTTGGTAAACTGTGTATTAGTAGAAAAAAATCTACTAATACTTATTGCTGGTTTCTGATAAACTGATACCGTTGGCCAGATGTGCTGCCGACTGCCTTGAGCTACCTGAACAAGCCATGTCAAGCTTAGCAAAAGACACCACACCTTTCTTTTCATCGACTCCGTATTCCTGGTTTGCCAACCAATAACGACACGAAATCAAAAAAAGTTGATTTGATTATGGCTCCAGAAATAATTCACCGATCGAGGTCAATTCCAGTAGTGTAGGAAATATCTCGATACCTTTGGCGGTCAGACTGTATTCTACACGAGGAGGCACTTCGTTATAAGCCTTTTTCTCAAGCACACCCAGACTAACAAGAACCTTAAGTTCCTGTATTAACACCTTTTCACTTACTTCGGGAATCATCCTGCGCAATTCGCCGTAGCGCCGGGCCTGAGTACCTATCTGATAAATAATGTACAGTCGCCATTTTCCACATATAATGTCTAATGTTTTCTGGAGAGCTAAATGCTTGGGGTCAATAGATTTTCGAGTACTAATCTGGTCGTTCATGAGGAAATCAGTCACTAACCTTTAGGTTGGTAACCTACTGATTAAAAGATACTTATACCGGTTTAGGCAAATATATAAAATTGCAATAAATCCATAACCTGATCATTTATTCCTCTGATTATATAACCAAATAAATATTTGTTAAATAGCTATTAATCAACAAACAAATATTTATTTATATAAAAAAAGTATGGCATTTTTTTTTGCACTACCTGTCAATGGCTGCCGGTAAACTATTTTTCTAAATAGAATAAATAGTTAGCTATTCTTTTTATAAACGAAAACGCCTGTTGTAGATATACCAGCCCCTATGTTCATAGAATAGTTAGGTAATGGTCAGGGTGCATTGTTAACTATTAATACAAAAAACAACTGTTCCGCTTATAGTATCTTTGTGAATCCATCCTACAACATTTGAAAACATTACTTGTTATTGCGGGGCCTACTGCGGTTGGCAAGACTGCTCTTTGCGTTCAATTAGCAAAAACATTAGCGACAGACGTTGTTTCAGCCGATTCGCGACAGCTTTATCGCGAATTGACCATTGGCACAGCCAAACCATCAACCGAAGAGATGGCAGGAGTAAGGCATCATTTTATTAATTCGCATTCCATACTGGACCCGGTAAATGCCGGGCGCTATGAGCGGGAGTGTCTCGACGTTCTGGACAACTTATTCAAGACAAAGGATGTAGTGATTTTATCGGGCGGAACGGGGCTTTACATCAATGCCGTTTGCTTTGGGCTGGACGATATGCCCGCAGTAGACCCTGCATTACGCGAGCAATTGCTTACCCGACTTCGAGAGGAAGGCTTGGAAAAACTCCAGAATGAGTTACGGGATTTAGACCCTGTTTATACCCAAACAGCCGATTTACAAAATCCGGTGCGGGTAACGCGGGCTTTAGAAGTCTGCCTGTCAACAGGCGAACCTTACTCGTCGTTTCGTAAACAACAAGCAATCGAGCGCCCTTTCCGATCTGTATTGTTTGCTCTCGAACGCCCTCGCGAGGAGCTGTATACCCGCATCGACACCCGAATGGATGCCATGCTCGCGGCAGGCCTGATCGATGAAGTTCGCTCACTCCTACCCTACAGGCAATTGCCTGCCTTACAAACCGTTGGCTATCAGGAAGTCTTTCCCCACCTGGACGGTCTCTATGATTACGAAGAAATGGTACGCTTACTTAAACGCAATTCAAGGCGTTATGCCAAACGGCAACTGACCTGGTTCCGAAATCAGGGCAATTATCAGTGGATAAGCCCCGAGGAAGGAGAGATAATAATAAAAATGAAGAGTGAAGAGTGAAGAATATTTCTGTAAAAAATCATTCTACATTCTTCACTCTTCATTCTTACTGTGCCCGGTAGGACAGCATGCCGCCGATAACGTTACGAACGTTATTGAATCCGTTTTCTTCTAGAATTTGCTGTGCCATACCGCTACGTTTACCCGACCGGCAATGGACAATTACTTCCTCATCCTGTAAACCATCAAGTTCGTCTAAGCGATACGATAAATCGCCCAACGGAATGAGCGTCGCGCCAATGTTGTCGGCTTCGTATTCATCAGGCTCGCGCACATCAAACAGGTTTAGTTTTTCGCCCTTATCAAGGCGCTCCTTTAACTCCTGTACGGTAATATCCATGATTTGGGGGAGTTGGTAAGCGTTTAAAACTCACCAACGCGTTAATGTTGAATAATCAATTTTTGAACGACGGATCGCTTATCGGCAAACAGTCGGATTAAATATAGGCCATCAGGCAGATAACTCAAATCTAACGTTTGTTGCCCTCGACTTGGTTCGAGCGTAAGTAACAGCCTGCCTGTGCTGCTTGTAACATCCAGTTGGGTAAGGGGCAGATTGCCCCAGCGAATAAGACCCGTTGTTGGATTCGGGTAGGTTTGTAAAGGAGCCAGCGGTTCGGGTTCAGGAATGGCGGTTACGATGGTATCGGGTTTAGCCCCCATAACAGGACGCAGCATAAATGCACCATGTATGTTCAATGAGGCCGACGCTAAGTTCTGATCCCAGTTGCTGCCGCCATTATAGAAGATCTGCGAACCAAACGGGCTGTTTTTATCAAAGCCTAACCGAAGCAAAGACGTATCGGCATTGCTAATCTGCTGATAGCCAACATAGAACGTATCCTTTACCGAAACGCTTTTTGTGAATTTAAACTCAACAAATTCATTGCGGGATGTGGGGTACTGGGTTGAGAAAGACTGTTGATAAATAGCCGTACCCGGCTTACCGGCCCGGTTATTATAGACACTGATCACGAAGGGCTGCCCGCTCTGATTAGTTGTAAACGGCACGATACACGCTTTCACACCCCCAATAGCATCGGGTTTGCTCAGGATAAAGCGTACCGCCACTTGTTCGCGCTGCCTGATCTGTTGCGCATATTCCCAACTGCCATCGTCGTAGGCATAGTAATTATCCAGAGCCGCCACAGCAGAAATGGTATCGTTCTGGCGAAAATCAATTCCCGGAATTGGCGAAATCGTGTTATTGTCAGCCGTACGCACGTCGATTTTATAGCGCAATAACGCTTTAGTGGCCGAGCCAAAACTTTTGATGGGTGTGGGCTTCGCCGTTTTCTGCTGTGGCCTTAAAGGCAGTGTAGCCACGGTTGCCGTTTGCGGGTCATTCTGTAATAGCTGGCCCGACACGTCATCACGCACAGTAAAGTTAAAGGTGGTAAAAATCAACCCGCCCAAATTATTCACATCGGTTGTCACCGAATCTGCCGTTGCCAGCGTGGGGTTGACCAGATACTGCGACAGCGGCATGGCTGTATACTGTTTAAAAAAGGGCGTAAGTTGTTTCCTCGCACCAACATCCTGTATTGTTTTGTCTGTTGCCGAACGGCCTCGATTCAGGTAAATATAATCAATGTGCCAGGTATCGAAAGGCCCCGACTCACGGCCAAACGAGCGAAACCGAAACGCGAATTTAGCGTGAAAGTAACTCGGTTTTACCTGAACGAGAACCTGACGAAACAGGCTATCCGATTGGCCACCCATTTGATACCATACATTCGTCCAGGTACCATCGACGCCTATAAACTGAAGCGTTAACGAATCGCCCGGTTGAATAACCAGGGTGTCGATATGAACTATCTTCGTAACGCCGTTTACAACCAGCGTTTTATCATAAGGTCTAGTCACCGCTCCCGGCAGCAGGTTTGTTGTATCGGGCTGCGAGATTTGTATGACACTAGGGTCTGGCAACTCCCCTAGTCCTTTAGCCTGCCAGTAAAAGCTCATGTAAACAGAATTGATATCTGCCGATGCTATTCCCGACAAGTCGATGGAATTTGATGTCAACGTATCGGTGTAGCCCTGTGCCAAGGGTGTATTCTGCACATAAGGACGTCCATTTGCCCCCAGGCCATCGAATGTAGCCACGTTAACAGTGGGCTGATTGATGGCCATTGTGTTGTTGATGTACACACCCCCGCCGGGTTTCCAACGGATGGGATTAGGCTGATCGAATCCGGGGCGTCCGCTGGCCGTTGAAAAGTCTTCGAAAAAAGGTAGTTTCAGGGGTGCCTGTGCCCTACTCAGGGAGTAAGACAGAACAAAAAATACCAGTAAAAAGCTTCGCACACAACGTCTGGAAAACGGACTATACGGCTGAAAAAATAAAGCAATTCTCATCTGGTATCAGGGCCGGAAGTGGTTTTATTGGTCCGGTTCAATTGGTCCCACGATCCACAAATCCATTGATTCACCAACGCGGATGCGCTCGCCAGACCGGGCTTCGGGCCGTTGCCGAACAACCGTGCCAACTTCCTTCTCTGGGTCCTCAACGGAAATTTTCGTGCCAACTTTTAAGTTCGAGCCGCGAATGGCGGCTTCAGCTTCATCGAGGGGCAACCCTACAACGTTCGGAATCTCAAACATCGTACTTCCCAACCCGTCACCAACTTCAAGGTCGATCTGGGCACCCTTTGATATTGGCGTTCCCGGCACAATTTCCTTACCATTATAAAGCTGGCGAAGTACCGCGTTCTTGGCAACATCGGGCACATAAGTAGGCGGCCCGCTAACCAGGTCGAGCGACTTCAGGTTCAGTTGCGCACTCCGGAGTGTCAGACTAACCAGGTTGGGCATCTGCACCATAGGCGCTACACGCTTGGTAATAGTCAGGTATATTTTACGGCCCTCTTTCACCTTTGAATTAGGCCGTGGATATTGTTGAATGACCGTTAAGGGTTGAGCGCCCGCCACAAATGTACAGTCACTTACTTCATAACGCAGGTCGCGATCATCGAGCAGGTTCTCCATTTCATCCAGACTCAGGCGGGTTACATCGGGCACGGTGATTGTTTGTCCATGATTCGTTGTAAACGGCAGATAGATAAAGAAAAACGCCAGAAATAATACAGCCACCAGGGCTACTATAATGCCAATATGAATCAACAGATCAAAAAAGGAGCGGGTGCTGATTTTAGCCATCCGGGATTGGTAATTCGTGGAGTTTATGGACTACACTACGTTCATTTGGTTTACTAATGTCACAAAAGTAGCAGAATACGCCACCGCCTACCGATAGCCCGCCAACATTTTTTTAAGGTATTTGCCCACAATGTCGAACTCTAGATTGACGACATCACCCACTTTCAGGTTCCGGAAACTGGTGTGTTCGTAGGTATACGGGATAATCGTCACCCGGAAACGGTCAATTTCTGAATTAAAAACGGTTAAACTGACTCCATTGATACAAATAGACCCTTTTTCGACGGTTACATTCTGGTTAGCCGGGTCAGTGCCCGCATCATACTGAAAATCGAACAACCAGCTACCGTTCATATCCTGCACATTAGTACAGATGGCTGTTTGATCGACATGCCCCTGCACAATATGGCCATCAAAGCGACCATTGGCAGGCATACAACGTTCAAGATTGACCCAATCGCCGGGGGCTAGTTTACCCAGATTCGTTTTTTTGAGAGTTTCATCAACAGCCGTTACCGTATAACTCCCGTCGGCAATACTCGTAACGGTAAGGCAAACCCCATTGTGACTGACACTCTGGTCAATTTTCAATTCCGGCGCCAACGCCGACTCAATTCGAAATGTCAGATTCGTACCCTCTGCGTCAATACCCGATACGGTACCGGTGCTTTCAACAATGCCTGTGAACATGATATAGTTAGTAAGTCGATAAGTAAGTCGGTACGTTGGTAACAGAGCCGTCAGCCACTTACTGACTTACCAACTTTTTTACTTACCGACTCATGACCATAAACAGTGAACTGCCAAAGGGCGTTCGGCGAATTAGCGTTTGCTCTGCCCGAACCAGCCGGTAGAGGGTTTCATTGACCAAAGGGTGGGGCAAATACACATCCGATTGTGCTTCTTCGGGCTTGTGCCACCCAAGGGCTAACTGTAACCGCTGCCATTGGCGAACCAGCAAAATTAGCGGAGATAAAACAAAACTCCAGTAGGTAGCGAGGTGAATGTGTAAGCCATTATCAGCGCATACTGGCTTAAAATCGGCCAGAACAAACCGCCGGATTATACCCACCGCCACATCGTGCTCACCCCGAAAAAGCTTGAACGCGTTGTTGTTAGTCACTAAGATCCCATTGGTTCTCAGTCGCCTGGCCAGGGCCGATACTAGTGGGGGCAGCTCGTTGGCCGTGAAGTAGCAAAATACGTCATTACAAATAATAGCGTCGTATTGCCCGTCTGGTTCAAAACTGGTGAGTTCGTTTAGGTTGACAAACGTAACGGAAAGGTTGCGCTCCCGACAAAAAGTAACGGCATCCGTCGATCCATCGAGGCCCCTTAGATTTGTATATCCCTGCCGACGCAGGAAATCCAGCAGACCACCCGTGCCACAACCAGCATCCAGAATCGTTATATCCCGGCGTTGGCCAAAACGATTCTGCAAGGCTTTTTCTACACGTTCGTGCAAACTGCGGTACCACCACAGTTGCCCTTCCAACCGGAACATTTTCTCGTATTCTTCCGAACGTCCAATCATTTTCAGATAGGCACTCACAGCCTTTGAGCCCTTTACTTGAAGCGGGCCTTGATTTTATGACGCGAAGATGAGATTTATGACACAATTTCAGGCAACTGATATCATACAAATCCACCGTTTTTTCTCACGATAGCACGCTGATTTAATTGGATGAATCCAGAGGAGCATCAATATGTTTACTGTGAAGCTGTTTGGACTTTCATACATGAGTTGGTAATAAGCGGTTTTTGTCATCCCGAGGAACGAGGAATCTTCGGTAGGAACAGAAAAATACTACCGAAGATCCCTCGTTCCTCGGGATGATAAAACCACCTAATTCTACTTGAGAAATAAAAGTTTAAACAGGTTCTGAATCAAATCTCAAGAAATCATAAAAACAAGTCGGAATCACCGCCGGGTCACCGAAGCGGTACAGTTCTATTGACCCCTGACAAATGTAAGTGATGAGATTATTGTTTGACCAGGCGCAAGATTCGGGTTGTTGAACCTATTTTGAGGTTGAGTAGATATACGCCTGTGGGTAAATTGCCTCCATCGAGCGTCCACTGGTGAAGTCCCGGTTCCTGCACCTGGAGCCGACGTTCACGCTGTACCAGATGACCGTCTACACTAAATAGCGTCCAGTTGACAGTGCCCGCAACGGTCATTTGACAGGCAACAGTTGCCTGTTCAATAAATGGATTGGGGAATACCCTTATAGTTAGATTAATGTCGGTAAACACAGGGTGAATAAGTGCCTCAAAGCTCGCCGTACCACGAGTTTCGAAGCCGGGTAGCAACTCGACCGACTGCCCGGCCTGATACCGAACACGAGCCTGCTCTCCAATGCGATTGGTAGCCCGCAAATAGTTACCTGTCTCATGGTTTTCTACAACCCCGGCCGCTACAGGCTCAGTCAGCCATTGCTGATCGGCTATGGGTTGAGCCAGCGTGCGAAATGAAATCAGGCAAAGTAAGAGGCAGCAAAAACAGAAATAACTTCGCATTGAGAAGGAGTTAGGGGTGTACAGCATGAGGTGTTTCGAGTCGGCGAATCCGGGCCGTTTTCAGGCGATCCTGCCGACGCAATTGGGACACTTCTTTCTTGAGGTCGATTAGATACAGGGTCAACTCTTCAATTTTTTGCAGCAGGAGCGCGTCCGTACGACCCAGGTCATTGCCCTGCTGCACGATTTCCCTGGCACTGGGTACATTGGGCAAATGCCCCCGTTGCTGTATAAACCCGGCAACCCGTTCCAAAGACGGAAGTTGGTAGCCAGGCTCAAAAACCTTATCACTCCAGTCGGCGGTGCTGGCAACGGCGACTTTAACCCGTTCGGTCAGCAGTCCCTTCGCTACATACAGGCCATAGCCTGTAGGGGTTCGTGTGACGTTACCAATAACAACCCCGCCTACATTGGCATTGCGTAATAACTCACCCTCTGCCGTCCACTTGTCGGCCTGGTGGTTCATAGCGTCAGACGCGCCTAAACTCCCTAGCACGACATTGCCAGACGCGTCGACTGTTAGGAATTTAACGGCATTCAGCGCAACGGCGGGCTGATTGCTGGTCAGGTTTTCTAACCGCAGCCCCGACTGGCCGGTCGTGCCGCTGCTGAGGTATAATCGGGTAGTCGGGGCCGATGTGCCTATACCAACGTTGGCCAGGGGGCTGCCCAATACGATGGCGTTGGAAACAGCGACTTTGGCGTCGGTGCCAATGGCCACGCTGTTGGTTAGGTTGCGGGCACTGGCATCAGCATTACTGCCAAGGAAGATGTTACCGGTGCCGCCTGCGTTAGACAGTCCGGCTGCGCGGCCAAGCGCGACGTTATAATCTCCGTTTACGCCAGCACCAGCACCAGCGTCGGCACCGAGGTAGAGGTTGTGGCTACCGCTGAGCGTATACATACCCGCGTTCGTGCCCAGCATCAGGTTATGGCTACCTGTCGTAATACGTTGCCCAGCCTGTACACCAACCAGCGTGTTGAAGTTGCCGCTGGTTGCTTCGCCACCCGCTAAGTAGCCCAGGAAGGTATTGGCCGAGGTGGTCACATGAGAGCCAGCCTGATAACCGATGAGTGTATTCTGGCTAACCGACAGACTGTTGATAGATGTTTGACCTGCCTGAAAGCCCAGAATTAGGTTGGTGTTCGGTTGGGCACAGAGCCGGGTTTGGCTGAGGCTAATCAGTACTACGAAGAACAGTAATACAGTTTGTATACGCATGGCAGGGAACTGGGCTAAGGATATAACGGGAAGCCGTCATTATCATATTTGATAAGCAAAAGAAGTAAAAAAATAGGCTTATATATCTTTTTAATTATTTATAGATATTTATTTATCTAATTTTTATACTTTTTAGGTGATATAATCCACTAGATCTTCATGATTAACCGGTATTACCCCCGTCTATTGATAGCGCTGGTTACCCTAACTGGCTTATCGGCTCGTGCTCAAAGTGTAACCCATTTTCCGCAAGTGGTCGTTATTGGACCCAATGCGAACACAATTACCGTCCCGACGGCCGGCTCCAACTATAATTTGCTGGTTGAGGGCGGGATTTTAACCGAACACCTTCGGGTAGCCAACCGGACCGGCCAGTATTGGGCCGATTATGTGTTTGCGCCGGGCTATCGGCTTCTGTCGCTTTCGGAGGTGAAACGCTATATCACGCTGCATGGTCATTTACCCGATATGCCTTCGGCAGCAACAGTTAATACTGAAGGTATTGATGTGGTTCAGACCCAGCGGCTCCTGCTGCAGAAAATCGAAGAATTGACTCTGCACGCCATTCGCCAGGAGGCCGCCATTACCCGGCTACAGCGGCAACTACGGCACCGCGTCCGCTCGGCTCACCGTCAATAGCCCCTTTATCGCTCCTCCATTCCATTTATTATGAAACAGGTTTTTTACCTACTGGGTCTGCTATGGACAAGCACCACTTATAGTCTGTCACTGGCAGTACCCGCTACCCATGCGGTTTCGTTACCAGACACCCTGCCCAAGCCAGTTGTGCTGGCTACGGCTACCAATACCGTCAACGTTGATGGCCTGCTGCCAACGGTGACACCCAAATCGCCAACTGTAGCCGCTTTGGGGCGATATGGCGAACACCCCGTAAGTTTTTATACCAGACTGCCAACGATTGAGATTCCGCTCTGCGAGTTTACGGTAGGCGATCAAACGATTCCGATCAAGTTAACCTATCATGCTGCCGGGCTTCGGGTGGGTGAGCTACCCTCGTGGGTGGGTTTGGGCTGGAGCCTGCAAACAGGGGGGATGATTACCCGCAATGTGCTAAGCCGCCCCGACGAGCAGAATGGCTTATTGGGAAAGGCGGTTGATGACCCTAACAGCTTTTACAATTCAACTTGTGTAACAGTCGATACCGAGTTTCGAATTGCCCAACTGGCGGATAATAATGTGGACGGCCAGCGGGATGTATTTTCCTACCGTACGCCCTCGGGCAGTAATAGCTTTATGCTGCTGCCGGGTCAGCCGGGTTATGCCTTTTTACGGGCTGAGCGGACACAGATTCTGCCCGCTACGGGGCTGAGCTCCTTTACGATGGTGGCTACCGATGGCATCCGCTACCGGTTCAGTGACCGGGAAACCACAAACCCTAATGCAACGGGCAGCAACCCTGTTGCGGCCTACACCTCAGCCTGGCACCTCAGCGAGATCATAAGTGCTACCAACAACGACCGGGCCGTTTACACCTATTCCAGCCAGCAGAACCAGAGTTCGGCCTCCGACCCGCAGTTTACCTGGGTTATACAGGGGAATTTGTATGAAGCAGTAGCGGGTGGCTCTGGGGTTACAACTGGCATCACGTCCCGGACAACCCGAAATTCTCAATCAACGGTACAGGCCATTTTTCCAACTCAGATTGACTTTCCGGGGGGGCGTATACAGTTCGTAAGAATGCCCGGCGCGCGGGCAGACGGAACACTGGCCCTGGACTACGTGGATCTACTGGGCTACGATGTCACTTCGAGTACTTACAAGCTGGTCAAGCGATTCGATCTGGTATATGCCAATCAGAACGGGAGTGCGAACACCCTGGGTGGATTTCTTTCTAAAGTAAATTTACTGGCTAACGATGGTAATACGATCATTGGAAGTTACGGTTTGACCTATAACCAGACGGTTATCCCCGCGTCGGGAAGCCTGGCAAAAGACTTTTGGGGCTACTTCAATGGCCAGATCACGAATAACACACTTATCGCCAGTAAACCATTTACTTATTACCCATCCGCAAGCGTTCCCATTGCCGCAACGATACTCATTGGCGATGCGACCAGAACGGCGAACGAAACCCTGATGCAGGCCGGGATACTGACCGGTATTAGCTACCCAACGGGTGGGCTGACTCAGTTCGACTATCAGGCGCATCGATATTTGGACAACACAGTAACCCCAGCGATACAGGTGCTAGCGGGTGGTTTACGAGTCTGGCAGGTTCGATCCTATACTGGGCCCGGCAATTTGGCCACAACACGGCGGTATACCTATGGTGCTGGTGAAACAGGAAATGGCTCCTATCGGTCGTTAGCGAGAACTACTTATCAGAACAATATAGCCCTTGAATCTCGCCAGATAGGCTCTTTTCTTGACTTTAGTTATGTTTCGTATGTTTTTAGTTCAGCTTCTGTTTTTCCGTTAACTCCCGAAGAAGGTGCCCCCGTTACATATCCACAAGTGACAGAATACCGGGAGGATGGCGCGGGGGGTAACCTGGGCAAAACGATCTATACGTTTCGGGATGCGGCTTCGGATGCCGGGCTTCAACTTGGCAATGGGCGTAGCTTTTACACCAGCAAAAGCTGGGACCGGGGGCAACCCCTAACGACTACGGTACAGGACGTGGCCGGTAACCTTAGAAGTCGAATAACCAATGGGTACGCTGGTCTGGCCAGCGGCACCAGTACTCAAATGGCTGGATTACTGGTGGTGCGTACCCTTCAGCAACTAAATGTGACGGGGGGCATAGGTAACTGCCTGGCGCCCAGCAACCAGTATCGTTACATGACCTATCCGTATCAGTATGGCCTGACGGTGCCCACCAGCGCCATCAACGTGCAGTACGATGACGACAATTCGGGTAGGTTTACCCAAAGCACCGAGCAGACCGATTATGACCCTACGCTGTATCAACCCCGCGAACGCCGGACGCTGGCCGAGGGGGGTATTGTACTGGGAACCGAATACTACTACCCTCAGGATTATAAAACCATTGCCACCTCGGTCACTACAACAGAACTGCTGGGAATGCGGACTCTGCAGGATCGAAATAGCTACAAACCTATTGAAACGGTCCATTTTCGGCGCGAAACCCTAACGGCAGCCAAAGATTATAAAACGGGGCAACTGATGACCTACGCCCCCTTTACCCTCAATAGTCAGCCAACGGCTCTGCTCAAACAAATCTATGTAATGGAATCGGTGCCGGGAACATTCACCAATGCCCCTTATGTCTCCTCCCCCTCCCGTTATACGGCTGCGGGCGGAGGAAACTCGTTTCCCTACACCCAAAAGTCCACTATTCGACTCCTGATGGACACTTACTCCGCCACGGGCTACCTGACCCGCTATACCCTGGTTGGTGGTGCCAGCACCTCCTTTCTCTATAATACCTATACCCCCACCGGTGGGGTGCCCTTTTCGGTGGTGAGCAGCCAGACCACCAACGATGCCCTGCCCACGACCCAGACAACCACCTACACCTACCGGCAACCTCTGCTGGGACCCGCCAGCCTGACCGACCCCAGGGGCGTTACTACCAGCTACCAGTATGATACATTCGGCAGGTTGCTGACAATCAAAGACAAGGATGGCTACATCCTTAAAAACTATTCCTACCACTACCCCACCGGCCAATAATGTCGCAACCGCTATCCGTATTCCATAGGCCACAGGCCAACAGGCTCCGCTACTATTACGCTGCACTGGCCCTGCTCCTGGGCGGGCTGCTAGCCCCCAATGCCCAGGCGCAACTAACACCCACAGCGACCTACCCCTATGTGCTGGAGCAAACGCCCCGCACGCCACAAACGGCCGTAAGCCGCACATCCCCCTATACCGATGTGCCAGCTACCATTCAGTACACCGATGGCCTGGGTCGTCCCCGTCAAACCATTCAGGTGCTGGGCGCGGGCAATGCCGGGCTTGATGTGGCCACGTCCTTTATCGAGTATGACTCCTTTGGCCGACCTATGCAGGCCTATAAACCTATGCCCGGCCTCAACCAGGGCGGCAGTGTCTGGGGGCCTACCAGTATGACCCTTACGGGTCAGCAACGGGTTTTTACAAAGACACCCATCCGTTTGATCAGACCTATTACGACAACTCGCCACTGGATCGACCCAGTAAAGTGATTGGGGCAGGGGTAGCCTGGCGATTGGGCGACAATGCAGTAAAAACCAGCTACGGGGTGGCCGTGGCCAATTCGGTGATCCGCTTCAAGGCCGACCTGGTAGCCAATAAACTCTACGCTCACCCGGCTTCGGGCAGCGGCTCGGTGGAGTACTACCGGGCCAACGACATTGCCCGGCGGGTACTGACCGATGAACAGTATAATGTCAGCGTCGAGTACACCGACCTGCAGGGGCGGCTTATCCGGCGCGATGTGCTGACGGGTGCCCCTCTAAACCAGACCCTCACCACCGCCTACGTCTATGACAGCTATGAGCGACTGGCCGCCGTGATTCCGCCCAAGCTCTATGACTATTTACTGAGCAATAACCTGACAACGGATTTTCTGCTCTTTACCGATGCGGGCTTTACCCTGCCCAACCCGGTGTTTAAAGAGAACGGCTACGCCTACCAGTACGACGCCAGGGGGCGGCTTATCCGCAAGCATGTGGCTTCGGCAGGCTGGACCTACCTGGTCTACGACAAACAGGACCGGCTGGTGATGAGCCAGGACGAGCAGGACCGACCCTAGGGTAACCCCCAGAACAGCACCTTCTGGCGCTATACCAACTACGACAGCCAGCACCGCGTGCTCAGCACGGGACGCACCCTACTGGCCACCGATGCGGCTACCCTGCAAACGGCCTTCGACGCCCTGACGGCCAATACCTATCCGGCACTGGTGCCCAACAATGCCGCCGATGTGCTCACCCAGAACGTCTACGACACTTATACGGGCAATCCCCTGCCTTACCTCACCACCAATCCCGTGCCCCTGGCTACGCCCTTTCCCTCGGCCACGGCCCCCAATGCCAAAGGCCTGCTGACCTACAGCTATCGGCGCGATTTGTTACCCACCGCCAGCACCTATGCTTCGGCCTACTGGTATGACGACAAAGGCCGTATTGTGCAGAGCCGCAGCCAGAACCACCTGGGCGGCACCGACCGGACCGATAACCAGTTCCGCTTCAACGGCGAGCTGCTCAAAACGGTGCTCACCCACAGCCTGGGCAGCGGGGTGCCCCTCTCGCCCATTACCAAAAGCTTTACCTACGACCACTGGGGGCGGCCCCGCTCCATTACCCACACGCTGGGCACCAACAGTCCGGTGGTGCTGGCCTCCTATGCCTACGACGGCATTGGGCGACTGATTCAGAAACAGTTGCAGCCCCCCTCCACCGGGGGCGGTGCCCGGCTGGGGGCTACCAGCCTGAGCATTAGCCGGGTGGGGAGTCTGACCCCCGCCTTATCGGCCCTGCCGGTGCAGGATGTGGCCCCGGCCTTTATTGACCTGAAACCGGGGGCGGCCTACCTCGACCTAAGCTCACCCAGCCAAACCGTGAGTGGCTACGAAGCCCGGCTGGCGGCCACCGCCGGGGCTTTGCAGGTGCTGGATTACAGCTACACAGTGCGGGGCTGGCTTCGGGGCATCAATGCCGCCGACACCATCAACCCGTATGCCAATGGTCGGGGCGATGTGTTTTACCTGGCCCTGGACTACAACCAGATCAACGGCACCTTCAATCGCTATGATGGCAGCATTGGCCGCATGCGCTGGGGAGCCAACCGGGACTACTTCTTCGGGCGGGTTTATGCCTACGGCTACGACGGAGCCGGGCGGCTGAGTGGCACCGAGTACACGGGCAACACCGGCGAGGACTACAAAGTGAGTAACCTCACCTATGACCGGAACGGCAACCTGCTCACCCTCAAACGGGGCGCCAGCGGGGGCATCGACCAGTTGAGTTACAGCTACAACTCAGGCAACAGCCTGTTGAGCGTAACCGATGCGAGTGCCAACACAGCGGGTTTCTCGGATGGCAACAAAACCGGCAACGACTACGCCTACTGGCCCGATGGCAGCCTGAAGAGTGACCTCAACCGGGGCATCAGCCAGATTCAGTACAACCTCCTGAAGCTGCCCAGCCAGATCAGCTTCAGCAGTGGCAAGGTGGTCAGTATTCGGTATGATGCGCTGGGCACCAAGCTCAGCCTGAGCAGCACCGTGGGCGGAGCCACCACCCTGCGGGACTACGTAGCGGGTGTGTACCAGTACCTGACCCCAGCGGGGGGCAGCCGGGCGTTGGCTGAGGTGGCCCACGAGGAGGGGCGCTACACCCCGGCCAGTGGCTACGAGTATTTTCTCAAGGATCACCTGGGCAACACGCGGGTGGTGCTGGGCCAGAGTGGGGTCACCCAATGGTCGGATTATGATCCCTGGGGTTGGGAGTTACCGGCCCTGAGCAGTGGCACCAGCACCAACCGGCTCAAGTTCAATGGGCAGGAGAGTCTGCCTGAGATTGGGGTGGGCATACAGGACTTTGGGGCCCGTTTGTATGATGCCACCATTGGCCGTTGGGGCGTAGTAGACCCGCTAGCGGAGATCAGCCGACGGTGGAGTCCGTTCGTATTTAGCTATGACAACCCCATGCGGTTCGTGGACCCCGATGGCATGGAGGCCACGGACACTAAGACAAGCATGGAGTATACCTATTCGGATGGCTATTCGACCCAGAGTTCTCGGAATTCATCGGCATCCATTGGTTATAGCGGACTAGGGGCGTTTATCGAGCGTGGAGGTGGTAGCAACAATAACGGACAAACTCAGAGCGATGATGGGCCAGGCAAGAATATACAGACAGACGCGCCCAATCAAGCTGCGGCTTCGGTTGCGGGAGGAGCCGTCAGCCTAGGCCGAGCGGCAGGTACATCTATACTGGGTCGAATATTAACAGGTGTTGGCCGTTTTTTCGCTTCAGGAGCAGGTTTGGTAGCTACTTTGCCGATTACTTTAGTAGGAGATGTCACAAGCCCTAATGACGAGGAGAAGCCAGTAATTTTATATCGAGGAGTGCATGTGGGGCATCCAGACTATGCTAATGCGTTAAAGGGCAAAGCAGTTCCTTATGGAATTAATGGAGGCCACCAGAGTCCAGAGCAACACTCTGGTGGTAATAACAAGAGTATATTTACATCATGGAGTTTAACAAAGTTTGAAGCCCTAAAAAATGCTACCAGTGCTGGTTCTGGAGGTGTAGTTTTAGAAAGGAAATTTTATATTACCAAAGAAGGGGTAATACCTCAATCGGGAGCATGGTTTGATGATGAACTGGAATATCTTGTACTCGGTATTGTTACAGGTGCCAAAGTACAAGTTTTACACTAATTATGTATGGAATTACTGGAACCAGAAAGTGGATCGTTAACAAACGAAGAGAAAGATTTATTAGTCGATTTATTAAAAACAAATGGAATCGTGTCTCCATCGTTATATCAGACTGAGGTAGAATACTATTCAGCCTCATTACGCCACGTTTTTGGAATTTATAAACGAAGACTAACGAACATTTCTCGTGAAGGACGGACAAAGATTGAGCTTGAAACAGTTGTAAAAAATCTTTCAAAGTTTAGTGAAGAGAATATTAAAGTCATATTCTTGCCTTCAGGTATAGGGAATAAACCTGATTTAGTATTTTGTGATATCAACATCAGCTATTTTTTCGGAATAATCCACTCAAAAAAAAATCTCTCAAACTAGCCGGGCGGCTGAGCGGCACCGAGTACACAGGCAACACCGGCGAGGACTACAAAGTCAGCAACCTCACCTACGACAAAAACGGCAACCTGCTCACCCTCAAACGGGGCGCCAGCGGGGGCATCGACCAGTTGAGTTACAGCTACAACTCAGGCAACAGCCTGTTGAGCGTAACCGATGCGAGTGCCAACACAGCGGGTTTCTCGGATGGCAACAAAACCGGCAACGACTACGCCTACTGGCCCGATGGCAGTTTGAGGAGCGACCTCAACCGGGGCATCAGCCAGATTCAGTACAACCTCTTGAAGCTGCCCAGCCAGATCAGCTTCAGCAGTGGCAAGGTGGTCAGTATCCGCTACGATGCGCTGGGCACCAAGCTCAGCCTGAGCAGCACCGTGGGCGGAGCCACCACCCAGCGGGACTATGTGGCGGGTGTGTACCAGTACCTGACCCCAGCGGGGGGCAGCCGGGCGTTGGCTGAGGTGGCCCACGAGGAGGGGCGCTACACCCCGGCGGGTGGCTACGAGTATTTTCTCAAGGATCACCTGGGCAACACGCGGGTGGTGCTGGGCCAGAGTGGGGTCACCCAATGGAATGATTATGATCCCTGGGGCTGGGAGCTACCCGCCCTCAGCAGTGGTACCAGCACCAACCGGCTCAAGTTCAATGGGCAGGAGAGCCTGCCCGAGATTGGGGTGGGCATGCAGGACTTTGGGGCTCGTTTGTACGATGCGACCATTGGCCGTTGGGGCGTAGTAGACCCGTTGGCGGAGGGCAGTCGGCGGTGGAGTCCGTATGTGTTTGGCTATGACAACCCGCTTCGGTTTGTGGACCCTGATGGCATGGAAGCTCAGGACGTGTCGATTTGTCCCACTTGCCCCAAAGGGGCCGAATACGATAAGTATAGGGAAACCCGGCAAGGCCAATCCCATAACGTAAAAATAACAAGCTTACTGAATATCAGCAATTTATTCATTACAGTACTTGCCGTTGTTACTTTTCAGTTATTGAACTGCTAACCTTCTTTTTAATAACATAAGCGGGTAAACCACTGTGAGCCATGAACAACTTACCGAGATATTCGCCCAACACACCTAAAAAAAGTAGTTGGAGGCCAAGCCCTGTCAGGATAGCCCAGACAACAATTCCCCAGCCTTTTATAACAACAATATGGCTTAACCAGCCCACCAACAAGAGTACACCGCTCAGGATACCGACACTCAGCAAAGCGGCCCCCAAAAGGGTAAACACGCGAATTGGCCAAAGTGAGTACCCAATAAATACGTTTAGAAATAAAGAAACGAGCTTTCGTAAGGTATAACTGGAGCGACCTTCAGCACGGGCATTATGTGGTACCTCAACACTACCCACGTTGCGGGTCACCCGAAAAATAAGCCCGTCTATATACGGATAAGGCCCATGATTCCGAACAATTTCATCCACTACCTCGCGCCGAATCAGTTTGAAACTTGACAGATATAGATCTCTTGGTTTATCAATTGAGTAAGTTGTGAGTGTATTAACGATCCAACTGCCCAGATTCCGGAACCAGTGGTGCTGCTTTTGCGCATATCGGCTGTAGACAACATCATAGTTTCCCATTTCAGCTGTTTCTACAAGTGTTAAAATGGCTTCGGGCGGGTTTTGAAAGTCGTCGTCGATCATGACAGCATAGTCCCCATGAGCATGATTCAGCCCGCATAATACAGCATTGAACTCCCCAAAATTTCGGCGCAATGAAATAAACTGCACATTGTCGTAACGTTCCTCAAGCTGCTGGCAAACCATCTCCGACCGATCATTACTCCCGTCGTTGACCAGTATGATCTCGAACAACAGCCCGGCCAAACACGCTTGTAATCGTTCGGTTAAAGGTAAAATCGTCCGTTCGCTATTATAAACGGGAATGACTATGGATAGCTGCATTTTTCAAAGAGTGAACTAGTGAAAGAACAAAAGAGTGAATGAGTGGCCCGGAACCGCTCTTTCACTCTTTCGCTCTTTCACGCTTTAAATTGATCGTCTCAATAATATACGTCACCTCTGCATCCGTCAGCGTCGGATTTAGCGGCAGGCTGATAACAGTCTGCTGCAATTGCTCAGCAATCGGCAGCGATAAATGAGCAAACTCCGCGTAAGCGTGTTGGTGATGGGGCGGAATGGGGTAATGTATGTCGGTGCCAATACCCCGTTCACGTAAATAATTTCGAAAATCGTCGCGCTGTGGATGCTGAATAACGAACAAATGCCAGGCATCATGGTCAGGCTGATCGGCCAATGGAAGCGTTATATCCGGATGTTGAATACCTGTCAAATATCGCTTTGCCAGCTCACGCCGTCGGGCATTTTCTTTGTCGAGCAACGGCAATTTAGCCGATAGCACAGCAGCCTGCAGTTCGTCCAGTCGGCTATTCTGCCCTATGTACTCATTAACATATTTGTGAGTAGAACCGTAATTTCTGAGTGCCCGTAGTTTCTCAGCCAGCGCATCGTCGTTTGTTGTGATTGCACCGGCATCGCCCAATGCACCAAGATTTTTACTGGGATAAAAACTCCAGCCTGCTGCATCGGCAAGATTACCCGCCCGCCGATGTCCATATTCTTTACTCGAATAAATAGCGCCGTGGGCCTGAGCCGCATCTTCAAGCACTTTCAAATGATATCGTTTTGCCAGTGTGTTGATTGGCTCCATAGCGCAACAGCGCCCGTATAAATGAACAGGCAGGATTGCTTTTGTGCGGGACGTAATGACTGCTTCGATACGGGCAGGATCGAGTAAATAGGTCTGTGGGTCAGGCTCAACAAAAATAGGTATCAAACCAGCATGCGTGATACTTAACACCGATGCGATATAGGCGTTCGATGCAACAATTGCTTCACTGTTGGCTGGAAAATCCCAGGCTTTCAGCACGAGCGTTAACGCATCAAGCCCGTTGGCAACTCCAATACAATGGCGCGTTTGGCAATAAGCAGCAAACTGACGTTCAAATGTTTCAACCTCTCGGCCTAGAATGTACCAGCCTGACGCCAGAACCCGCTCAATTGACTGCTTAATGGCCGGTTGATGTGGCTCATTGAGCTGTTTCAGGTCCAAAAACGGAATCATTCCGAATCAGCCAAAACAGTATAAACTACGCCCTCACTAACCGGATACGGTTCGTAGATATAATCATCTTTGTCGTACAGTTCATTCGAAACAACCAGCAGGATGGCATCATCGGAAAACTCGTCCATCGTATGCCAGTCTTCAGGATGAAGTACCAGACACTGACGTGGATTTGTCAATAAAAATCTCTCTTCTTTCAGTCCGTTATGATTATACACCCGGCAGCTGCCACTCAAACAAATAAGCGCATTCCAGGCACGATGATGACGATGACCTGCACGAACAGTATGACCAGCCTGGTAAATATAAAAGACGCGTTGAATGACGCCGGGAATAATGCCTTCAAAAACAGTTAAGTTTCCTTTTTCAGATTCAAATGTTTTTAATTCGTAGAGTTTAGCCATTCGGAAGTGTACTTTTGGAAAGTAAAAAGGAGGTGGTTCTTAGAACCCTAAAGTTATTAAAGCCTGGTAAACAAAAATAGTATGCAGCAAATTGACTTAAGTAAAATTGCTTAACAATTAGCTACAAAATAAGCTACCAATTTAAGATTAATTCCTCTATAGCCAGTTCAGGACATAAAAATATGCTGAAAAACAAGTTTTTTCTAACAGGGTTATTTTTACTTATCGCAATCGTGCTCTATTATACCGCCTTCGACGGAGGGAGTTCATCTGCAGTAGATGGGCTGGAAGTATCAGTCAACCCCGAAACCTATCGCCAGCAGATAGACGAAAAACGCACGGAGAAAGACCAGTTTTTACGAACAAATACCGAATCGCCCATTCCAGACAAAGCCGGGTTTAAGGGACTTACTTACTTTTTGCCCGATCCTGCCTACCGCGTTGTAGCCCGACTGGAGCCCTTCGCGGATAAGACCCAAAAACTGGTCGTCAGCATGAGCGACGGCAGCGAAGACGTGTATGAAAAATTTGCCCATGCCGTATTTAGTCTGAACGGCGAAGCCTGTCGGCTGCTGGTTGTGAAACTTGGGAGCACATACTCTATTCTATTCCGGGACGGCACATCAGGAAAAGACACGTATGGTGGTGGTCGGTACATTGAACTCGATCCAGCGCAATTATCAGACAACCATGCTATTATCGACTTCAACACAGCCTACAATCCCTATTGTGCCTACAACCCTACCTATGCCTGCCCATTGCCTCCTGCCGAAAACAAGTTATCAATTGCAGTAAAAGCCGGTGAAAAATACATAACTCACGAGTGAAAAAACGTACGCTTTGTGTCGCTTTTTTGAGATCAATTCACTCATCGAGTCGTTAGCCAATCAACCAATTGGCTAACTTTGTTCTAATTATCTGCTTTGCCTCTGTATGGAAGTTTCCTATAAATGGTTACAAGAGTTCATTGAATTGCCTGAGTCACCCGAAGAAGTTGGTAAATTACTGACGGCAACGGGGCTTGAAGTTGAAGGAATTGAAAAAATTGACGCCGTGCCCGGTGGGCTGGAAGGTGTAGTTATTGGTCAGGTATTGACCTGTACTAAACACCCCGATGCAGACAAATTAAGTCTGACCACCGTGGATGTTGGCACCGACCAACCGCTGCCCATCGTTTGTGGCGCCCCGAATGTAGCGGCTGGACAAAAAGTAGTAGTAGCGCTTGTTGGCACGACACTGCATCCGACGTCGGGAGAACCATTCCAGATCAAAAAAGCCAAAATTCGCGGAATGGCTTCCGAAGGAATGATTTGTGCTGAGGACGAAATTGGCCTTGGTACATCGCATGCTGGTATTATGGTCCTTGATACCCAGCTACCGAATGGTACACCAGCGGCCCGCTATTTCAAGCTCGAATCCGATTATCAGATTGCCATTGGTTTGACGCCCAACCGTATTGATGCCGCATCGCACTACGGCACAGCCCGCGATTTGAAAGCCGTATTGAACCGGCCACTTACGTTACCATCTGTCGAAGCGTTTGAGGTAGCCAATACAGATTTAACCCTCGACGTTCAGGTCGACGACCTGGATGCCTGCCCCCGTTATGCGGGTATTACGTTAAGTGGCCTCACCGTTGGCGAATCACCAGACTGGCTGAAACGACGCTTGGTGAGTATTGGGCTGAAACCGATCAATAACATTGTAGACGTAACGAACTTTGTTTGCTACGATCTGGGACAGCCACTTCACGCGTTCGATGCGGCAAAGATTGCCCAAAATCAGGTCATCGTGAAAACTCTGCCCGAAGGCACACCCTTTGTGACACTCGATGGCGTAGAGCGTAAACTCACCGCTACCGACCTGATGATTTGCGATGCCGAAAAACCAATGTGTATAGCAGGTGTATTCGGCGGACAGTATTCGGGTGTATCGGCGCAAACGACCAGCATCTTTCTGGAATCAGCTTACTTCTCCCCTACCTCGATTCGTAAAACGGCGCAGCATCACGGCCTGAAAACCGATGCATCATTCCGCTTCGAGCGGGGTATCGACCCGAACATAACAATCTTTGCCCTGAAACGGGCCGCGCTGCTGATTCAGGAAGTGGCGGGAGGAACAGTCAGTTCTACTATCACCGACATCTACCCAAACCCAATCGAACCCTTCCGGGTGCTGGTTCGCTATCGGAATATCGATCGGTTGATTGGGATTCGAATTGATCATGTAGAAATCCATCGAATTCTGGAAGCGCTGGACATTCAGGCGGAGTTGATGCAGGAAGGTAGTTTCATCGCCATTGTTCCTCCTTACCGGGTCGATGTAACCCGCGAGGCCGATGTGATTGAGGAGATTCTCCGCATCTACGGCCTGGATAACATTCCTCTTTCGGCTAACCTGCAGGCCGACTCGTTGTCGGAATTCCCTAAAACAGACCCCGATCAATGGCAGGGTCGGGTAGGTCAGTTGATGGCGGCTAATGGTTTCTACGAAATCCTGGCCCTCTCGTTAACACGTCCGGTTTATAACGATGCCATCCGTTCATCGTTGGTTGGTGATGATGTTACCTTACTTAACCCACTCAGCGATGATCTGTCTGTGATGCGGCAAACGATGTTGTTTTCGGCTCTTGAAACGCTGGTGTATAATATAAACCGGCGGCAAAAAGACCTGAAACTATTCGAATTCGGCAAGATTTATCATAAAGTAAAACTTGAAGATGGAGCCAGCAAATACGTTGAGCGGATGCGGTTGAGTCTCGCCATTATTGGCAATCAGACTCCCGAGGGCTGGCTTCAAAAGGGGCATCCTCTGGCTTACCATGATCTGGCAACGGCCGTACAGCGGGTATTTAACTTGTTCCGTATCAAATCGTTCGATACACAACCCGCCGATCCTACGCTTTTTCAGTATGGTCTGACGTATATTGTCAATAAAAAACCATTGGTGAGCTTAGGTCTGGTTCAACCGAAACTGACGAAATTAGTTGATCTGAAACAGCCGGTATTCTACGCGGACTTCGATTGGCAGGCCCTACTTAAACTGGCGACCAGCAAAATCCGTTATGAAGAGGTGGCTAAGTTTCCGGAAGTTCGACGCGATCTGTCACTCGTACTTGATAAGGCGGTTACCTTTGAACAAATCAGTAAACTGGCTCGTCAGACGGAGCGGAAATTATTACGCTCAATAAATGTGTTTGATGTGTATGAAGGTGAAAACCTGGGTAGTGGTAAGAAAGCCTATTCGGTCAGCTTTATGTTGCAAGACACGGCTCAGACCCTCACCGAGGTAACAATTGATAAAACGATGCAACGACTTATGACAGCTTTCGAGCAGGAATTAAGTGCCGTGATTAGAAAATAAAGAGTGAAAGAATAAAAGAGTGAAAGGCTATCTCAGCCTATCGTCCTTTTATCGCATTGTCGTTTCACTCTTTCACTCATTAATACTGTGATTAGCGAACATCAGATTATTGCGCTTGTGGAGCGATTTGAGCATAAGCTTAAATTGCTGACGAGGGTATATGCAGATGCGCAAAAACAGGTTGAACAGCTGGAACTAGAAAATTCAGCGTTACAGGAAAGTCTGAGAAAAGAGCAGGAAACTGTTCGACAACTTCGGAAAAAACCTGTTATTCCAGAAAAAATTACACCAAAGTCGAAAGATGTTGGTATAATTGTAAAAGACAATCTGTCTGAGACAGATACGAATGCTGAATTAAAACAACAACTCGACGAGTATATCCGGGAATTGGAACGGTGCATAGCTCATTTGAGTAGTTTGTCATAAACCCAAATTGGCTCCAGGGGGTATCCCCATATGAGTCGACTGCAGCGATGGAAGAATTGCCAATTCGCGTAAAAATAGCCGACCGATTCTACAAATTAGCTGTAGAACCGGAATCAGAGGCTATTGTACGCGAAGCCGCCAAATTGATTCAGGATGAACTGAAGAAATATAGGGATAAAGGGCTTACTGATACGCAGGAAGCCCTGGCAATGATAGCCTTCGACTGCCTGGTCACCAAGCTCAGAGGAGAACGACAGATGCAACGATTACAACAAATGGTGTTTGACAAAATAACTCAGTTAGACCAGGTCGTCACGCCGGTCATTACAACATAAACAACGGCGGACTACCACCCAACTATACTCCGGGTTGGCGTTCAGAGCACTCGTATTGCAGCAGGTTGATGGTTTATTTTTTCAACCCTAACGATATAGTCCGATGGACATTCCAGTTTGGTTAACGATTCTTGCCGCCCTTGCAGGGGCTGGTATTGGCATATTAATAGGCCGCCAAAGTATGGCGGGCGTTCGCGCAAAGCACGAGAAAGAAGCAGAAGAAAAGGCAGCATCCATTTTGAAAAATGCTGAGTTACAAGCCGAAACGATCAAGAAAGATCGAATACTGGAAGCGAAAGAGAAGTATTTAAAACTGAAAACCGAATTTGAAGAAAACACGAATCAGAAACGAAATATACTTCTCCAGAACGAAACAAAACTTAAGCAACGCGAACAACAACTAGCCCAACAGGCCGACCAGCAGCGCAATCGTGAAAGTGAGCTGAATCAGCAACGCAACGAACTTGGTCATCAGAAAAACACGCTGGCGCAACAAACTGAAGCCCTTAACAAGCGTCGCGAAGATGTTGATAAACGGCAGCAGGAAGCCGACCGGATGCTGGCCGACCAGGTAGCTCAACTCGAAAAAATTGCAGGTCTCTCTGCTGAGCAGGCTCGTGATCAACTGATCGAAAACCTGAAAGCCGAAGCCGAATCAAGGGCATCTTCTTACATCAAAAACATTGTTGAAGAAGCTAAACTGACCGCTACGAAAGAGGCTAAAAAGGTTGTTATTGAAACCATTCAACGGACGGCTACCGAACATGCCATCGAGAACTGTGTATCGGTTTTCAACATTGAATCGGATGATGTAAAGGGCAAAGTCATTGGTCGTGAAGGCCGCAACATCCGCGCCCTCGAAGCAGCTACTGGCGTCGAAATCATTGTAGACGATACCCCCGAAGCTATCATCATTTCAGGCTTTGATCCCGTTCGGCGCGAAATTGCCCGTCTGTCGCTGCACCGGCTCGTACAGGATGGCCGTATCCACCCCGCACGCATTGAAGAGATTGTTGCCAAGACCCGCAAAAATATTGAAGACGAAATTGTGGAGATTGGCGAACGGACGGTGATTGACCTGGGTATTCATGGCCTCCACCCTGAGCTTATCAAAATGGTAGGACGGATGCGTTTCCGCTCCAGCTACGGTCAGAATCTGCTTCAACACTCTCGCGAGGTCGCGAAACTTTGCGCTACCATGGCAGCTGAGTTAGGCCTGAACGCCAAGTTAGCGAAACGGGCTGGCCTGCTTCATGATATTGGCAAGGTTTGGCCTGAAGAAGCCGAGCTACCCCACGCCATTCTGGGCATGGAGTTGGCGAAAAAGTATAAAGAGAATCCCGAAGTCATCAACGCTATTGGCGCTCACCACGACGAAATAGAGATGACAAGTATGATTTCACCTATCGTTCAGGTGTGCGATGCTGTGTCTGGTTCGCGCCCGGGTGCTCGTCGTGAAATGATGGAGTCATATATCAAACGACTCAAAGAACTGGAAGAACTGGCAGGTAACTTCCCTGGTGTGCTGAAGTGTTATGCCATTCAGGCCGGGCGCGAACTCCGCATCATGGTCGATGCCGATCATGTTTCCGACGAGCGGGCAGGTACTCTATCGTATGAAATCTCCCAGAAGATTGAGAAAGAAATGCAGTATCCCGGACAGATCAAAGTGACGGTCATTCGGGAAATGCGGGCAGTAGCCTACGCGAAGTAAGAAGTAGACAGGAACGCGGATCGAACGGATTTAACAGATCAACACGGATTTTTACTGGTTATTTATCCGTTTTAATCTGTTAAATCCGTTCGATCCGCGTTTCCATTATTTTAACCTAAACCAAATGGATTTCCTGACCACACTTTTACTATTACTCGTTGGCGCGGGCGGGGGCGTTGTGCTGGCAAACACATTACGCAAACGGACAGGGCTGACCAACGTTCGGCACGATTCCGTTATCCTGTTAGAGCGCATCGAGAAAGTGTTTAAGGTAGTTATGGCCGAGGGGTATTTTTCGGAGATTTATAATTACCAGGACCAGAAGAAAATTCTATACGTGTTAAACGACCCCAAGAAAGCAATGGTCATTGCCAAATCGAAGGTACTGGTTGGCTTCGACTTCGCCAAAGTTCGTTTTCGGGCGTCGGATAATGGAGAGAAAAAGCTAATTATCGAGTCATTTCCAGAACCCGAAGTCTTGTCTATTGACACCGATTATCAATTTTACGATATCCAGGCAGGCTTCTTGAATCATTTTAGTGGCGACGACTATACGCACATTCTGGACGAAGCTAAACAGGCCATGAATGAACGGGCTATGCAAAGCGATCTCCCTAAAATTGCCAACAATCAGATTCAGTACATGATGTATCAACTGGCCAGTTCGATGGGCTGGCATCTTCAATTGCCCGAGGCAGATCAGAAACGTTTGGACGCGTTGAAAGCACAGGCAGAAGAAAAAGCGCAGTCAGCCAAACTGCTGAATTCAGGCAATTAAAAATAACTTCCTGCCGGGTAAATCGTTAGTCAAAAAACATCAGTCTGCCATGCGAATCGGTTACCTGCTTCTGCTTTTGTTGCCGCTTTTTGCCACTGCCCAGGAAATGACAACCGGCGGTCAATTTTGCCAGATGGGTAAGGTTCGTTATGTAGAGAGCCTGTCGGCAAATTCCAAAGCAAGGCTGGCTTATCCCGGCGACGCATCTATCGATGTTACCTACTACGGTCTTGACCTTCGCCTGACCACAACACCCGCCAACCTGCGCGGTGCTGCTACGATTACGCTTAAGAGCACCGTGGCCACACTCAGCAGCTTCTTTCTGGATCTGAACTCAACAACCACAACGTCGGGTCTGGGTTTACGAGTCGATTCAGTAAAGGCCGGGAGCCAAAAGCTAACCTTTCAACATGCGCAAAATCAACTGATCATCACACCCGCTCAACCGCTAACGAATGGGCAGGCTTTGACTTTAACCGTGTTTTACCAGGGCGTACCCAATGGCAGCGCAAACGGCAGCTTTGCGTTTGGTAAGCACGAAACCACAGCCGACCCGGTCATCTGGAGTTTAAGTGAGCCTTATGGTGCATCGGACTGGTTCCCGTGTCGGGACACCCCCGCCGACAAAGCGGACTCTTCGTCGGTTCGCATTACCGCTCCGGCACAGCTGGTATCGGTTTCTAACGGGAAGCTCATCAGCACAACAACCAACGCCGATGGCACCAAAACGTATCTCTGGCGCAACAGCTACCCTATTGCCCAGTATTTGATCTCCATTGCCGTATCGAACTACTCGCAATACGATACGCCGTTCACTTACGGGAATCAGACGATGCCGGTTACGCACTACATTTATCCTGAAAATCTAGCCCAGGTTCAGGCCAATCTGGCACTTACGCCCGCCATGATTCAGCTGTTCACCAATCGGTTCGGCCCCTATCCATTCCTGCGGGAGAAATACGGACATGCGCAATTCGCGAGGAATAACGGAGGTATGGAGCATCAGACCATAAGCTCTATGGGCATCTCGTCCTTAACTCCGAACGTTATTGCTCATGAACTGGCTCACCAGTGGTTCGGCGATAAAATTACCTGTCGCGACTGGCAGAACATCTGGTTAAATGAAGGCTTTGCTTCCTACGGTGAAGCTGTCTATGCAGAATCGGTTGGTGGCGTTACGGGCTACCAGGCTACTATGAATAGTTTTATGAGTAGTGCCCGCAGTGCCAGAGGTTCCATTTACGTACAAGACATCAGCAACATAAATAACATCTTCAACAGTGCCCGTACCTATGCCAAAGGGGCAAGTGTATTGCACATGTTGCGGGGTGTTGTAGGTGATAGCACGTTTTTTCGCACCTTGCGTACGTATGTTGCTACGCCAACGCTGGCCTATAACACAGCCGTTACAGAAGATTTTCAGGCAGTAGCCCAGCAGGTTTCCAACAGGCCTCTGGACTATTTCTTCAAGCAGTGGATTTATGGCGAAGGTTATCCAACCTACAAGGCAACCGTATCGGCGGGGAGTGCCGCTAATACAGTAACCGTCCGACTGGAACAACGGAATAGTATTTCCACCAACCCAGGCTCGTTTACGATGCCTATCCAGATGCGGGTGCAATCGGCGTTGGGCGATACAACAGTAACCGTCCTCAATAACCAGACCGATCAAACCTTTACACTACCCACTCGAGGCACCGTTACCGGGCTACTTATTGATCCCAACAACTGGATTTTAAAAACCGTGGAATCCGTTACCTTATCTACGCCGGGCCTGGTAACCACTATTAACGAACCCGCTCCGACCGGCTTTCGTATATACCCCAACCCAACAACAGAATCGGTACTGATCGACTTTACGCTGTCGGTAAGCGGGTCGGCAAGAATTTCGCTAACAGATCTATTAGGCAGGCGACTACAGACCCTTCAGGAGTCAACCCTTCCGGCGGGCAATTACACCCGGACAATGACGCTGCGGGGGTTGGCTACCGGGCGCTATACGGTAACGATCGAAACCCCTGATGGGCAGCAGAGCCGGGTAATACTGGTGCGCTAATGGCCTTACAGTATGTATATTAAACTTACATATATGTGTGTACGTAACGACCCCACTTCCTCAAATAAAGTCGTTACCAATTAACATTTCCTAATTAGTTTGAGTTGTCAAATTAGAATAAATAGTCTGGTCAACTGATGAGCAGACTATTTACATATAATTCCCAGCTATATTTATGAAAGTACCAAATTCAACGCATGGTTCAGGCAATGACGACACTTTATCTATCTCATCAACTGCCTCTTCCTATTCCAATAAGTCTGTTTTCGACTCCCCAGCCAACGATGTTTCTGATTTAATCTGCTTCTCGCATTTACGCTGGAATTTCGTTTATCAACGTCCACAACATCTGCTTACTCGGGCCGCCAAAAACTATAAAGTTTGGTTTATCGAAGAGCCTATCTGGAGCGATAGGCTCTATATGAGCAGTTGTCAGCAAGGCGAGCGGCTAACCGTTCTTGTGCCCCATCTGCCGCATGGAACCCAACCCGACGAAGTCATTCGCCTTCAACGGCAGCTTCTCGATGAGTTCATCGCTAAAGAACGCATTAATTCATTTGTTGCCTGGTATTATACACCAATGGCGCTGTTGTTTAGCGACCATCTGCAGCCTAAATTGACGGTTTATGACTGCATGGACGAACTGTCGGCGTTTTGGGGAGCTCCACCACAATTGCTGAATCAGGAAAAACGATTGATTCAAAAAGCCGGGGTTCTCTTTACGGGTGGTTACAGCTTATATGAAGCGAAGCAAAACCGACATCCAAATGTGTTTGCGTTTCCAAGCAGTATTGACTTTTCCCATTTTGCACTGGCGCGAAAACCTCAACCTGATCCCGTTGATCAACGCATGTTGTCGAATCCAAGAATTGGCTTCAGCGGTGTTATCGACGAGCGGTTCGATTATAAACTGTTGGGTGAACTTGCCCAACGTCGCCCGGAATGGCAATTCATTTTGCTTGGCCCTATCGTAAAAATCGACCGGGCTCTACTTCCGAATAGTCCGAATGTGCATTACCTGGGCATGAAAAACTATAAGGATTTACCTGTTTACTTCAGTAACTGGGACGTAGCTATCCTGCCTTTTGCACTAAACGAGTCGACTCGCTTCATTAGTCCAACAAAAACACCTGAGTATCTGGCGGCTGGTTTGCCCGTGGTCTCGACACCCATTCGGGATGTAATACGTATGTATGGTGCAAAAGACTATGTTCAGATTGCCGATTCAGCCCAAACATTTGAGGTAGCAATCGATCAGGCGCTTGCGGCTCGGAATTCAGGCAACTCGGGTGGATGGTCGGCTATCGATGCTTTCCTTAATGAAAGTTCATGGGATCACACATGGAACGAAATGAACCGACTGATGAAGGCGCAGATGAGCGTTGTTGTAGATCAATAAGTTAATAACTGAAATAAGTCAGCAAGTGGCTGCCGCACGAGTGTTGCTTTCGTGACAGCCACTTACTGACTTATTTTACGTACCAACTTACTCCCCCTTTGGGACGACCAGCACGACGTCTTCTTTCTCGACCAGTACCTGGCCTTCAGCCAACCCTTTTGGCTTGCGAACGTACTTTTTAGGTGTTACAATGACAGGGCAAAGACTATCTGTCCGTCGTTTGGAATGCCAAGCCGCCAACTCAGCCGCCCGCTCAATCACACTTTTAGGAAACGTTTTGCCTGCTTTATATTTCACGACTACATGGGAGCCCGTAACATCACGGGCATGGAGCCAGAGGTCGTCTTTATAGGTATACCGTTGAGTGAGCAAATCATTGTTCTTCGCATTTCGGCCAATTAGAATACGAAAGCCTCCATACATCACCTCTTTAAACAAAGGAGCCACTTCACCAGTACTGGGCAGTACGGTTTCACTCAGCAAATTGTGCTGTTTTATATAACGACGCAGTTCCTTTAACGTTTGTATTGCCTCTATATCGGATTTCTGTTGAGCAATGCGCGCTAACTCTGCCTCGCGACCCACCACTTGTGTACTTAAGTGCTGTTCCTCTATCTTTTCGTTTTTAGCCTTTCTATAGAAATTCTCAGCATTTTTTTGTGGCGTCAAGTCCGGCTTGAGTTTAATCTCAATCGGCCGATCGCGGTAAAAATCAAACAAGGTCAGCCGTTCCGGAGACTTGACGTTGGGTGTGGACGGTATGTCGTGCAGATTCGCCATGAGGATATGCCCGATTTCTTCGTGGCTTGCTCCTTCCTCTCTCTGCATGAGCCGCTGCATCGATATCTCGATTTGGGCTTCAGCCCGTTTTCTGCGCTTCTCAATTAATCGCAGCAGGTTAGCCTTTTCAAGCTCAAAGGTCGATAGGCCATTAAAAGCAATAAAGAACCGATTAGCCGCTTCAATCGGGTCAGTAAACGTTCGTGGTGGTGGATCGCCCGCCTGTTCAGCAAAAGGCAGTAAACTAAGCGTTGGTTTATGGTCTAGCCGAATCAGATGGTATTGACGTTGATCCATCTGCCGTAATGCCTCCTGAATAACTGCCCATTGTTCTTTCCCTCCGCTCTCAATGCCCTGTTTTTCGGATTGTTCGTCAATCCATCTATTTACTACCTTACCAAAAGTTGGGAATAATTTTCGTCGGTCGAAATGAGCTTGTTCAAAGGCTTCATACGATTGATCGATGGGCCGATCAAATGCATTGAATATGAGTTGTTCGTCGGTTGCCAACTGACGGTTAAATAAATCAACAACCTGATTGCCATGAAAGGCTAATAGATTAGGCCGGTTACCAAAAAACTTGAACACCAGGGCAAAATTATCTTCTAATAATATAGCCAGACAACGCTCATTCAGGAAGGAGCGAACACCTAAAACCGACCGCTCCTTACCGGGTTCTCCAACAACTGAGCTAAATAGATCGACACTGTTCGTTCGCGCCCGTTGTACAGCATCAGGAAACATCAACCCGGAGAAATCAGGTCGAAGCATCGCTTTGATGTGAAAAGGTTTATAATAATTGAGCTTTCCCCTCGCCTGTGCAAATACCAGCACTACTTCGTCACGATCCTGACTAAAACACTCCATAAAACGCAAGCCAGACGTATATCTAGTGGTATCATTTAAGGTTCCCGTAGAACTACTCAATAAGTGCAATTCAAGAACTGAAGCAAGCTGCCGAAGGAAGTAATAATTTGTATGCATAATAATCCAAAAGTACACCTAGGAAGGTTGAGGAGACTTTTTAATATTTTTTAAGTTGAAAATAAATATTACTCATAAACATTATGAGTAATTTAATATCAAGGGTATATACGTCATCATAAATAACTGAAAGTCAGTCAATTAATCATATTAAACATATAACTATTCATACAATTAGTACGCTTTTAATAATGTTAGTTTAACGTATTTATTACGATTTGCCTTTGAAATATAATTTAATCGACATAATATTGTTCTGTTTAATTCATTATAAAACCAACCTAATCTTCATGAAAGCATCGCTCTACAGGTTTCTGCAGACCGCTTTTCTGGGTACAGTCCTATTACTGTGGAGCCTTACGGCTTCTGCCCAGGACCGTCGTTTGACGGGTAAAATTACCGGCGCTGATGGCCCTGTTCCAGGCGCCAACGTTGTGCTAAAAGGCACCCAGACGGGTACTGCAACTGACGCTGAAGGTAACTATACCTTAAACATCCGGGGTGCGAATCCGGTGTTAGTTATTTCTGCAATTGGCTTCAAAACCCAGGAAATTACGGTCGGTAATCGTACCACCGCAAACGTAACGCTCGAAGACGACGCCACTGCCCTAAGTGAAGTTGTTGTAACGGGGTACTCCACTGAAAATCGCCGGGACGTAACTGGCGCTGTTTCGACAGTAAAACCAGCTCAATTGAAAGTTGTTCCTTCGGCCAACGTTGAACAGCAGTTACAGGGCCGTGTGGCCGGGGTAACGGTAATCACCAACGGACAGCCTGGTACGTCAAGCCAAGTTCGTGTACGTGGTTTTGGTTCATTCAATGGTAACCAGCCGCTATATGTAGTGGATGGTGTGCCAACTCAGAACATCGCGTTTTTATCGCCGGATGACATCGAGAGTACGACCGTTCTGAAAGATGCCGCTTCAGCTTCGATTTATGGTGCGCGTGCTGCTTCGGGTGTGATCGTATTGACTACCAAGAAAGGTCAGCGCCGGGCACAAAAGTTGAGCGTTAGCTATGATGGCTTGTTCGGTGCTACTGATCCAGGCAAAAGCCTTCCTATCCTGAATCCACAGGAGCAGGCTGACTGGTCCTGGCAGGCGCGTAAGAACGACCTGTTTCAGGCTGGTAAAACACCAGACGCCAGCAGCTTTGCAGGTATTGCCGGTGGTCAGTATGGATCGGGCTTAACACCTGTTTTACCAGACTATCTTCTGGTAGGGAGCCGTTCAGGTTTAGCTGCATCGGCCGTTGATTTAACCGCTGAAGCCGCTAAGTACAATATTAACTCAGCTAACGGTGCCATTTATAACGTTATCCCGTCGAACAAAGCGGGTACTGACTGGTACGGTGCTATCACTCGTGTGGCTCCAATGATGCGCCATTCTATTGGCTTCTCAGGCGGCACTGAATCCAGCCGATTCTATGTGAGTCTCGCCATGCAGAAACAAGCGGGTATCATTACAAACAATGATTTTTCTCGCTATACGCTCCGCACGAACACCGAATTCGACATTACCAAGAAATTGCGTTTTGGCGAAAACTTCCAGCTTGCCTATATCTCTAACAAAGGTGTTTTGGGTGGAGTAGGTAACCAACTTGGTAACAGTACAAATAATAACTCCAGCTCATCGTCAGATGAAAACGAAGTATTGTCTGCCTTCCGGATGCCCCCAATCATCCCGATCTATAACTCCTTCGGTGGTTATGCGGGTACGGCTGCTCCGGGCTTCAACAACCCACGTAACCCGGTTGCTGACCGTCAGGCAAACGCCAACAATGGCAACTTCAACATCTTTGGGTTCGGTAATGCCTACCTGGAGTATGATGTGATCCCATCGTTAACCCTGCGCAGCAGCATTGGTGGTACGTATTTCAGTAACTACTTCAACAGCTACGGTCGGGTACAGTACGAAAACTCGGAGAACAATACGACTTATACATACAGCGAAGGTTCGGGCTATGGTTTAGCCTGGACGTTTACCAACACGGCTGCTTTCAAACAGAAGTTTGGTCGTCATGACGTATTTGCTTTAGGTGGTATCGAAGCCCTGAATACAGGAGCAGGTCGTAACATCAATGGTTCAGGTCAGAATCCGTTCTCGACCGACCCTAACTATGTAACCATTGGCACAACAACACCAGGCGCAACTCGTCAGGTAAACAGCGGCTATGGCTTAGGCAACAAGTTTTATTCGTTGTTTGCACAGGCTCGTTATACCTACAATGACAAGTACATCCTGACCGGTGTTATCCGTCGCGACGGTTCGTCTCAGTTTGCTGCTGCTAACCGCTATGGGGTATTCCCGGCTGTATCGGCTGCCTGGCGTCTATCGTCTGAAGAATTCATGAAGAACCTTCCCTGGGTATCGGATTTGAAAGTTCGGGGTGGTTATGGTATCATGGGTAACTCAAACGGGCTAAGTGCTACTAACCAGTATAACCTCTACGGTGGTGGTGCCGGACAAGGCTATGACATTGCGGGTACCAACGGTTCGATCAACTCTGGTTTCAACCGGAGTCAGATTGGCAACCCGGCGGCTAAATGGGAATCCAGTATTACTTCAAACATTGGTATTGATGGCGCATTCTTTAACAACAAGTTAGAAGTAGTACTTGATTTCTGGCAGAAAGATACCAAAGACTTGCTTTATCAATTATCGCTACCGGGTGTGGTTGGTGTGCGTTCTGCTGCTCCTTTCAAAAACGTGGCGAGTATGTCGAACAAAGGTATCGACCTCTTAATAACAAACCGTGGTACTCTCTCGGGTGATCTGACGTATGAAGTAACGGGCATTGCCAGTTTCCTGAATAACAAAATCACCGCTATTGACCCATCGGTTCCTTATTTCACAGGAGGTGGTACTCGCCTGAGCACTGCTGCTGTTCGTAACCAGCCTGGTTATTCAATGTCGTCTTTCTATGGCTACAACGTAATTGGTCTGTTTAACAGCAAAGAGGAAGTAGCTGCTGCGCCAACGCAGGATGGAGCTGGTCCAGGTCGTTTCCGGTACCAGGACCTCAACGGCGATGGCAAAATCGATGCGGATGACCGTACGTTCCTGGGCAATCCAATCCCGAAATTCACGGGTAGCATCACGCTGACGCTGAAGTATAAAGGCTTCGATTTGAACACAAACCTCTATGCATCGCTGGGTAACAAAATCTTTAACAACCAACGTTGGTTCACGGATTTCTACCCATCATTTACGGGTGCTGCAATGGGTGGTCGTGTAAAAGATTCGTGGTTGCCTACGCATACCAACACAACCGTCCCTATTTTCGAAAGTGCGTCGAACTTCAGCACCAACACCCAGGCTAACTCTTACTACGTAGAAAACGGTTCGTATGGTCGGATGCAGTATCTGAACTTAGGGTACACCTTCCCAGCAGCTATGTTGAGCAAAGTGAACCTGAGCCGTCTGCGTATCTCGGCATCGGCTACCAACCTGTTCACCATCACCAAATACTCGGGCTTAGATCCAGGTGTAGGTGGATCGGCTGATACCAACTTTGGTATCGACGTGGGTAACTACCCTGTTCAACGCGGCTATAACGTTGGTTTAAGCTTCGGTTTCTAAAATATTTAGTCACGAGAGGGTGTCGAGTCTAACACAAGCCCAACACCCTCTCGTCCAAAACTCAAACTCATCTCATTTCTTAGGCAAATTGCACTATGAAAAATCCGATTACAAAGGGGACCGTAGCTACCGCCATGCTGATGCTGGCTACGTTTGCCTGTAAAGATAAATTCCTCGACGTGCCTGCCACCGGCCAATTGTCCGGTGCTCAGTTAACGTCAAAAGCTGGTCTCGACGGGCTGCTGATTGGCGCTTATGCCCAGCTTAACGCCCGTGGCTTTTCGCAATCGGCCAGTTCCTTCAACTGGGTGCGGGGTAGCGTTTCGGGTGGCGATGCCAACAAAGGCTCTAACTCGGGTGACTTTAACGCCCTGACCCCTTTCCAGACATTTGGCATTCAGCCAACCAGTGGTGAGGTGAACGCAAAGTGGAATGCCATGTATGAAGGCATTTCTCGTTGTAATTCGACGCTTCGCTCATTGGCTTCGGCTGGTTCAGATGTAACCGCAGCCGACAAAGCACGGATTTCGGGCGAAGCTCGTTTCCTGCGTGCTCACTACTACTTCGAGTTGAAACGAGCTTTCAACATGGTTCCTTATGTTGATGAAACCAAAGACTATGGAACAGGGATCGAAGCTGTACCAAACAGTGCTGACATCTGGTCGAACATCGAAGCCGATTTGACTTATGCCCAAACCAACCTGCCAGTAAGCCAGGGAGCTGTAGGTCGGGCCAACAAATGGGCCGCTACGGCTTATATGGCCAAAGTATTGCTGTATCAGAAGAAATACGCGGCTGCCAAAGCCCTCTTCGATCAGGTTATTGCCAGTGGCGTAACCTCGGATGGCAAGAAATATGCACTGGTAGCTAACTTCCAGGATAATTTCAATGCGGCTAAGGATAACAGTTCGGAGTCGGTTTTCGCCATTCAGGCAGCTGCTAACACGGGTAATTCAGACAACGCCAACCCTGACCTGGTTTTGAACTTCCCTTACAACACGGGATCGAACGGTCCGGCTGGTTGCTGCGGATTCTTTGCACCTAGCTTCGAACTGGCTAACTCGTTCCGGGTAGATGCCAATGGTCTTCCATTATTGGACGGTTCATACAACTCGGCTGCCAATCAGTTAAAAACCGACCAGGGTATTGCCTCCAGTGCTCCTTTCACACCAGACGCAGGTCCGGTTGATCCTCGTTTGGATTGGTCTTTAGGTCGCCGTGGCATTCCTTATCTGGATTGGCAGGCTCACCCAGGTCTTGACTGGATTCGTGACCAAACCTTCGCAGGTCCTTATTCACCGATCAAGTTTGTCTTCTATAAATCACAAGACAAATCCCTGACTGATGGTAGCTCATGGACAGATGGTTACTCGGCTATCAACTACAACATCATTCGGTACGCTGATGTGTTGCTAATGGCGGCTGAATGTGAAGTAGAAGTGGGTAGCCTGACTACCGCTTTATCGTATGTAAACCAGATTCGCACACGTGCCAAAACTGGTGCTTATGTAAAAACGGCTGCCGGTGCTCCTGCTGCCAACTACCAGATCGGTACGTATACCTCTTTTGCTAGCAAAGAAGCGGCCCGGACTGCAGTTCAATTCGAGCGCAAGTTGGAACTGTCTGGCGAAGGTCACCGGTTCTATGACCTGGTTCGTTGGGGCACGGCTGCTACCGTGTTGAATAACTTTATTGCTTATGAAAGCAAGCTGCTGCCCGTTGGTTACACGGGGGCCAAATTCACCACAGGTAAAGATGAATACCTGCCGATTCCACAGACGCAAATTGACTCGCAGGGCAAAAGCGTGTTAACGCAGAACCCTGGATACTAAGCGATTTGCTTTACGTATCAAAATTATAAAACGCCCGTACTGCTTTGCAGTATGGGCGTTTTTGTTGAAAATCATTTGCTTCTGTGGCCATATTTATACCCTACTCAAAAATCAGATAAAGTCATGGCAGATCACAAAACCACAGATCAACCAGATTCTGATGATTTTAAAAGCAAATAGGAACTCGCCGATGAACGTGGTGGACACGGTCATTCCAGGCACAGCGACAGCCGTAAGTAATTTTTAATGGATAATGCAGAATGGATAATGAGTAATGTTTTAGAACTGTGAACTTCATTACTCATTATCCATTCTGCATTATCCATTAAAAATTATCCATAACTCATGGATCTGAACCAACTTCGCGCTGAACTCCGGCAGGAACACAAAGATATTCTGGCCTACTGGCAACGCTACGCCCCCGATCCTGAGCATGGCGGTTTCTATGGCCGGGTTAATTACCAGAACCAACCTGACCCAAGTGCCGAAAAAGGTATCGTCCTGAACGCCCGGATACTTTGGTCGTTCTCGGCGGCCCTTCGGCATACACAGCACGAAGATTACCGCCCCATTGCCGATCAGGCGTTTCAATACATAAGCCAGCATTTTATTGACCCGCAACACGGGGGCGTTTACTGGTCTGTCAATGCCAGCGGCCAGCCGAAAAATACCCTCAAGCATTTGTATGGGCAAGCATTTACGCTCTATGGGCTGAGTGAGTATGTCCATGCCACCCACTCCGCTCCTGCCCTTGCATTAGCCAAAGACGTGTTTCAACAAATGGTGAAGCATGCCTACGACGAAAAAAAAGGCGGCTTTGTCGAAGCACTCGCCCGCGACTGGTCACCGGCAAAGGATTACATCATCAGCAAATACGATAATCAGGAAATAAAGACGATGAACACGCACCTCCACATTCTGGAGGCTTTTACCTGTTTGTATCGAGTGTGGTCCGACAAGTCCGTTGCCGAACAAATGCGGGGCATGTTGCACATGTTTCAAATTCATATCATTGACCCGAAAACCTACCGCATGAATCTGTTCATGGATACAAACTGGAAAATCAGACGAACAGCAATTTCCTATGGGCACGACATTGAGGCATCCTGGCTGTTGCCCGAAGCCGCCGATCTATTGGCAGCAAAAAATTCATCAGATAAGCCGCTACAGAAAGCAATTCGGCATATTGGGGTAAATATGGCACGCGCTGCATCTACCGGCTTTGACCCGGTCGATAACGGCATGAACTATGAGTTGGAACCCGATGGCCACCTCAACAAAGAACGGTCGTGGTGGGTTATGGCAGAGGCTATGGTTGGTTTTATGAACGCCTATCAACTCACGCACGAAAAAGCATTTTTAGATAAGTCTGTCAAAAGCTGGGAGTTCATCAAAAAGTATTTGCTCGACCTCAAAAACGGCGAATGGTATCTGGGCGTCACCGCCGAGCATACCATTTTAGGTACTGACAAAATCAGTATGTGGAAGTGCCCTTATCACAATAGCCGCTCCTGTCTCGAAATGCTGGAACGACTGGAGCATCTGCACTAAGACGTCGAAGTATTGTCAACGCCTGGTTCTTCATTGCAATTAATCGAACAATTATGTATTTTTCCATATGGAAATACTTCAGCAAGACGATCAATACATTATAAAAATCCCGGTAGCTGATGTTGATGCCAGGGTTCTCGAAAAGCTCCTTAAGCAGATTCGTTTACAGAATCTGCTGGCTAGCCGGAAGGGAACAGATGAACAGGCAGCAGCACTAGCTCAGGATGTCAATTCTGATTGGTGGTCTAAAAATAAACAACGGTTTCTACAATGACTTCAGTAGTTGTAGATGCCAACATCGTATTTAGTGCGCTTATCTCAGCAGGAAACAAGGCGGCATCTGTTCTGATAAATCCACCAGTAAACGTGCGATTTGTCAGTTGCCACTTTATTCAAATCGAATTATTTAAACACAAAGAACGTATCAAGCAGCTGAGCGGTCTTGATGACGACGTGTTAATTGACTTACTATACGAATTTTCGAGCCACATTGAATTTATCAATGAAGCCTATATTCCCTTCGCGTGCTGACAACAAGCCAACAAGTTACTGGAAAAAATAGACCCAAATGACATACCGTATCTAGCATTAGCAATCCATCTCGATGCCCCTCTCTGGACAGGTGATCGCCAAATGATGGATGGCCTCAAGAAGGTAGGATATGATCATTTCATCTCAACGAGCCAATTGCTTGAATACGGCGTGTAAAAAGAACCCACTCCCCTCCCTTGCTGTTATTCATACAGCGCCCTCCCGGTTGGGTTGGCAGGTATCATAACTTTAGCCTATTCTTTTCCATCGGCCTACTTGACGACGATGGCTCTACATAATGCTTTATCCCAATACCTTAGAAAATAAATTAGGATTCAATACCATCCGTGAACGACTAAAAGAGGCCTGCGTCAGTCCACTGGGTCAGGATTATGTCGAAAAAATTCGCTTCACAGATAATGTTCAGTTAATTGACAAACTGCTTCGCCAAACAACGGAATTCAAGCAGATTGTTCAATACGAACCCGACTTCCCAACCAGTAATTACATTGATATCAGACCCCATCTGGGCCGCGCCCGCGTGGAGGGACTTGCGCTGACTGAAACTGAGTTTTTCGACGTAAAGCTGGCCTTGCGAACCATTCAGGACTGTTTGCGCTTCCTGTCGAAACGGGAAGAAGAGAATAACTTTCCTTTTCTGCGTGAACTGGCCGGCCCCGTAGCGGTTGACAAAAAACTGACCGATTCCCTCGAACGGGTCATCGACGACCGCGGACATATCCGCGATTCAGCCTCCCCAGAGTTAGGCAGCATTCGTCGGCGAATTATTGGCGAACAGGCCAACCTTCGCAAACGGCTCGACAGCATTATCCGAAATGCCCGACAAAACGGATGGATGCCGGATGATCTTTCCCTCACCGTGCGCGGTGGACGGCTCGTAATTCCTGTTGCGGCTGAACACAAACGGAAGATCAAGGGGTTTGTTCACGATGAATCACAAACGGGTCAGACGGTGTATCTTGAACCAGCCGAAGTGTTCGATGCCAACAACGAGATACGGGAGTTGGAGTATGAAGAACGGCGCGAGATTTACCGTATTCTTCTTGCCCTCACCGACCAGATTCGGCCCCATCTGGAAGAGTTGAAACGCGCCGTTAATTTTCTGGCACAGATCGACTTTATCCGTGCCAAGGCAAAGCTGGCGATTCAGCTGGATGCCATCATGCCCAAGCTGCATGAGCGCCCGTTCATTAACTGGACCAACGCCCGCCATCCGTTACTGTATTTGTCGTTTTCAAAACTGGGAAAAACAGTCGTTCCGTTAAGTGTCCGGCTGGACGAGAAAGCCCGCATCCTGATTATTTCCGGCCCAAATGCCGGGGGTAAATCGGTGGCGTTGAAAACCATTGGCCTCATTCAGTACATGCTGCAATGTGGTTTGCTGGTGCCTATGGCCGACTTTGCCGAAATGGGCGTTTTTCAGAATCTGTTTATCGACATTGGCGATGAGCAATCGCTGGAAAATGACCTGAGTACGTATTCCTCGCACTTAACGGCCATGAAGCAATTCCTGATCGGTGCCAACAAGCGAACCTTATTCCTGATTGATGAATTTGGTACGGGAACGGAGCCGGGACTTGGCGGGGCTATTGCCGAGTCGATTCTGGAAGACCTCAATAAATCGGGGGCCTATGGCGTGGTCAATACACACTATACCAACCTGAAAGTAGTAGCTGACAAAACGCCGGGGCTGATCAATGGGGCTATGCGTTTCGACGGCGAACACCTTGAACCGCTCTACCAACTGGAAATTGGTCGACCTGGTTCTTCATTTGCGTTTGAGATAGCGCAGAAAATTGGCTTGCCCAAAGGCGTAATTGACAAAGCAAAAGAGAAGCTTGGCAACCAGCAGGTGAATTTTGAGAAGTTACTGAAAGAGCTTGATATCGAGAAGCGCGTTTTTTCGGAAAAGAACATTGAGATCGGGATCAACCAGCGCAAACTCGCCCAACAACTTGCTGAGTATACGGCGCTTAAAACCCGTCTGGATAATGAGCAGAAGCAGATCGTAAACGACGCCAAGCAGAAGGCCAAAGCATTGGTGCAGGAAGCCAATCAACGGATCGAGAGTACGATTCGGGAGATTAAGGAGAGTAAGGCCGAGCGCGAACCGACAAAGCAAATTCGGCAGGAGCTGGAACGATTTGAGCAAAAAGAGCTGAAACCCGAACCCGTAATCATCGAAAAACCAAAACCAGTCGAAGACGAGTTTGAAAAGGATAACGGCATAATTTCGGCGGGTAGCTATGTTCGGGTTATCGGTCAGAATACAATTGGTGAGGTACTATCCCTGCGCGGGAAAGATGCCGAGATTCGTATTGGCGACCTTAAATCGAACGTAAAGCTGAGTCGGCTTGAAAAAGTCAGCAAGAAAACGTTCAAAGATGCGACCGACGTACGAGACGACCGCCCTCGTAGTCAGGGAGTCGATATGAACGAGAAGATGCAGAACTTCAGTTTCAACCTCGACATTCGGGGTAAACGGGGCGAGGAGGCTATTGGAGAGGTAGATCGGTTCTTCGACGATGCCCTGATGCTCGGCTACCCTGAACTCCGCATCGTTCACGGAAAAGGCGACGGCATTTTGCGAACCCTCGTGCGTAACCACCTGCGGGGCTACAAACAAGTAGGCAAAATGGAAGACGAACACGCCGACCGGGGTGGTGCGGGCGTAACGATTATAAAAATGAAATAAGGTAGTTGGTATTCGGTTTATGGTTTACGGTGAGCTGACAGGCATATGTCCTTTCATCTGTAGGGTCACGTGCTACAGCCTACCATAAACCGAATACTGTAAACGATAAACTATGAAAGCTGTAATTTTTGATATGGACGGGGTTATTGTCGACACAAACCCACATCATCGCATTGCCTGGCGGGAATATTACGAACGCTACGGCAAAACGCTGAGCGACGCTGACTTTGTCCAGTATGTTTCGGGTAAGCACAACAATGATATTCTGGGCCACCTTTTTTCTGGAAAAGCCCTGACCGCCGATGAGTCCGCACGGCTGGCTCACGAAAAAGAAGCGTTGTTTCGGGACTTATACCGCTCTGCTATCACACCTATAGCGGGGTTGATCCCTTTTTTGCAAGCCCTAAAAGCCGCTAATATTTTAACGGCAGTGGCGACCTCGGCACCCGTCGAAAACCTTGATTTTGTGATGGATGCCCTTAACATTCGCCAGTATTTCGATGCGCTGCTCAACGAAAGCATGGTGAGCCATCCGAAGCCCGACCCCGAAATTTATCAGCAAGCGATGACCATGCTTGGTGTTGAACCAGCCGATAGTATCATCTTTGAGGATTCTATGACGGGTATTCAGGCCGCCAAGGCATCGGGTGCTCTGGTTGTTGGTATGGCCACGACACAATCGGCTGACGAACTTTATCCTTTTGTTGACGACGTTGCCGTTGACTTCACCAACATGACGCTCGACCGCCTGGAAAAACTGGTTAAGGTTTTTTAACAGGATTAAATGCGTTCAAACCGTACTTTTGTATATTCAGCCAATAAGCCAAGCTACTCGCCCAAACAGCTATGCCCTATGCACGCTTTGTATTTGTTTGCCTTGCCAGCCTTCTGGGTTGGTCGGGAAGTGCATGGGCGCAGGGTAAGTACGTGATCGGAACGGTTGTTGACCAGACAACGAAACAGGGTGTTGATCGCGCTACGGTCGTTAACAAACGGAGCCGACAACGCGCGCGGACAAATACAACGGGACGTTTTTTTATGACGCTGATGCCGGGTGATTCCCTGATTCTGACTAGTCAGGTGTATAATCGAACGGGCATATTGTATGATGGCCAGGATAATCCAACGATCATTGCCCAGGCCCTCCCACCTATGCCCTATCGCGTTGTTGACCTCGCCGAAGTGACAGTAACGGCCAAACGATACGAAGAAGTAAAGCGCGAAATTCAGCAAATACTTGATGAGCCAACAGCGTCAAAAAAAGTGACGGGCGAGCAGGCTTTTGATCGACTGGCCGATGGCGCAGGCGTAACTCTGCTCTATGAAATGTTCGCAAAGCGACCCAAAACAGATCGAAAAGCCTATTACATTATGCAGCAGGATCGGCGGCATGCACTGGCTCTGGAGCGATTCCGGCTGTTGGTAGAACAGTCAACAACGCTGAAGCCTGACGAGGTAGACCGTTTCTTTGATTTCTGCGATCTGGATGATGAGTACTTACTTAAAGCAGAGGATTACGACCTGATCAATACGATTCAGCAGTTGCGCAACCGCTATCGAAATGGGTTTAACCGACCCAGCAAGATTTCTGCCGACCCTACGAGTCAGGCACCTAAACAGCCGTAACTCTTGGCTCTATTAAGTTCTGAAATCAGCTATTTCGTCCGGACAACCGTGAGTTTTTTCATTAACTCTTTACGGCTGGCAGCGGGGATTTGAATAGGCGTCTTATGATTAATCAGGAATAGGTGATTACGTTCCAACCGCTCCAGATGCTCCAGATTAATAAGTAAAGACCGCGACAGGCGATAAAAATTGGGCGATATGAAATACTGGGCCAGATGGCTCAGGTTCGTGCTGATATGATGAGGTATTTCCCGTTTGAGCATAAAAATCTTCACATACGAGCCATCGGCCTGTAAATAGAGCACATCTTTCAGTTCTATTTTTTCGTGGCCTTTATCAATCGGTAAATACAAGGCTCCAGATACGGGATAGCCGCTCGTTTGCGCCTGGTTATACTTGAAATAATGGTAAGCCAGATCGATCTGTAATTTTAATTCGTCGTGCCGGAAAGGTTTCAATAAATAGGCCGCTGGCAGGGTTTCTTTGGCCAGTTGGAATGTCTGAAAGTCTGAATTTGCCGTCAGGTAAATGATCGGCATCCTGTGCTGAGCCACAAGCTCTCTGGCTGTTGTAATACCATTCTCCGTAGAGCCTGCTTCCAGATGAATATCGACAAGGGCTAAATCTGGCGGGTTATTTTTAGCGGCTTTTAAGGCTTGCTCATAATTACGGGCAATAGCCGTAACACTGTGCCCCGCTTCCTGTAGTGTTTCGCGCAGATCCATTGCCGTAATGGTTTCGTCTTCAACAATAAGAATTTTCAATGAGTCCATCCGTTGAGTCAGCCTTTAAATTCTAATGAAAACACAATTCCCCTGCCCACCCCATCGGTGTCGTTGCTGAATGTACAGGTTCCGGCTAATTGCGCTACCTGTGCCTGAATCAACTGCATGCCAAACGATACAGGCACGATGGCAACATCAGATTCATACCAGCCTGTATTGGTCTGGTCAGCCCCGAAACCCGGCCCATTATCAGCTACTTTCAACTGTATCTTACCGTTTTTTCGGTAGCAATTAATACTAAAAGTAGGGTTGACGGTATCAGGGAAAGCATATTTACAGGCGTTGGTTGTCAGTTCGTTCAAAATCAACCCAAGCGGCACAGCTTTGTCGGCAGTAAGGGTTATATCATCAATAGAAAACTGTGTTTTCAACGTTGGGTACCCATACGCTTTCAACACACTGGTAACTACCTCCCGAATGAATTCATCGAGGTTGGCTTCGGCCAGTTTATCGCCATCATACAATCGCTGATGCAGAATAGCCATCGACTGCACGCGTAGCCTACTTTCTTCGATCGCTCTCTTAGCCGATTCGTCCGTTAGCCGTTTAGATTGTAAACTTAGCAAGCTCGATACGACCTGCAAATTGTTTTTCACCCGGTGGTTCTGTTCTTTAACCAAATCCTCATTTCGTCGGCTGATGCGCTGATTTTTACGGTAAAGCCGAAAGAAAACCAGGCTCATGCCAGCAGCAATTATAAACAAGGCAGAAGTAGCAATGGCAACCTGCCGATGTAAATGAAGATTTTGTGTATTCAGGTCAATCGCCTTTTTCTGTGCGTTTAATAGAGCTTCTCTTTTTTCGGTTTCATACTCGACATTCAGGCGGGTAATTGCTCCATTTTGGTCGGCCAGGAGTTTGATCTTTTCCAGTTCATTCAACTTTCTCAATCGGGCAAACGCCTGTTGCCACTTGCCCGAAGCCTCATAGTACCGAACAAACTGCGTTTCTAATCCAAGCCGGATTTCATATTCATTGAGCTTCTTATCGGCATAAATTTGTTCTGCTTTATTAAGTATTGGGAAGGCCTGTTGAGGTTTGCCGAAGCTTAGATAAGCCAATGCCAGGTGCATCATTGTATTTACCTGAATACCATATTTGTGGTTGTGGGTAAATAGATTCAGAGCTTCTTCGAGATAGGCAATAGCGCCTGGGTCTTTAACTTTGGCGAAAAGGGTTCCCAGTTCAAGATTCACTTCGGCTACCCCAAGTGTATCCTTTAGTTTATAGCAAAGCAATTCTCGCTTCCTGTAATAGGAAAGAATCCGATCAAAATCCGACTGCCTGGGCTGCGCTTGTGTGCTCCACATTGTTTCGTAGATATGCGCTAAAGCACCGTAAGACCGTACTAATGCTTTGTCCTTATCAACCCGAAGACGCTGTGCAACTGCCAGCGAAAGCCTAGCGTACTGAAGGGCTTTAGAAAAATGACCCATTCGCTCTTCACTTTCGCATAGCCGCACATACAGTCGGCTTAGCTCGAAGGAGTCGCCCCTGGGCTCTTGTATGCGTAACGATTTTAGATAGTATGCCTGGGCCGTTCGGTAATCACCAGTGAACACATACGTTTTTCCGTATAGATAAAAGGCTTCTGCCAACAAGAGTGGATCGTTCTTCTTCTTGGCTTCCTGCTCAGCTTCTTTAGCTGTATGCAGCCTGTCGGGCTGTACTTTCAGATAGGGTATTTCCTGCGCTTTGGACACGCCTGACGTGAGTACCCACATAACCAGTAAGTAGTTGACGTACAGAGACGAACAGCGCATCAAGTGGCAGTACAAGTTGTTTATATGAAAATTTATACCGCGTCAAATTTACTAAAAGGAACTGGGTTACTACAAGGAATTTACTCACAAGAAAAAACAGTTATTTGGCAAGAAAAAACCGTCTATTGGTACAACCGTCGTTGCAAAGAGTGACAAAAACAGGGTTATTTGTAAACATGAACCCAATTACATTTAATAGTTAATTAAAGGTTCACATAAGGCTTTCCGCCTACGTCCACCCCTCTTCAATCAATGTCCCAAATGACTAGTTATTTCCTTCGACCGCTGGCCGACTATAGACCTGACGAGTTTATAAATTCTGGCGGACTGGCATCACCTCATCCCCTACCCTCAGACTCCCCCCCTGAATTACTTTCGCGGTCATCCCCCCATGTCCGCGCATAGCGTTATAGCCGCCCGGCCCAAGTGCAGTTTCCATTTTAGAACAGGGGTGACACTGCCCTGTGATTTGCAGCACGACATCACCAATCTGGATTTTGTGATCTTTAAGGGCCAGCAGGTTCAGCCCTGACACAACAATATTCCGGCGTACTACCGCCGGATCGAGCACATCGCGTCCTGTTAAAGCCGCCACTACGGGCAGGTGTTCTGCCTGAATGAGCGTGACATGGCGATTACCACTTTGCCCGCTATAGTGATCACCGAGAATGCCTTTTTTTTCTGATACGTCAATCGAATCAACAGCCTCTACAGCCACGCGCCGTTCGGGCCGAATACCAATCCACTCCACCCGGCCAGACCGGGGAAATACGTCGAATAAGTCTTTGATATTGTCCAAAACCGGGATTTTAATGAGATTTAAAAGATTAAACAAGATTATCGCAGCCAAACTACGTAACGATTAGATAGAGTAACACATACAATCTTTAGGTAGTTTAAATCTTTCAGTAAACAATCAATCGAACAAGTATCAGACGGTTTTCATCTTTTTGAGAATTCGGGCGAATGGGCTGCTACAATCTTAAAAATCCTTTAAATCCCAAGAATCCCGGTTCAGATTACCGCCCAAACTTCAACGTCGTGCCAATTCTGAAACCTAATCCCTGATATTTCGCATCCTGCCACTGCGAAATAACCTCTACCCGGAAGAAAGGAAGGACCTGCGGGATAAGCCCATCCAGCCCATAACCGACTTCGGTATAATTCTTCGAGGCCGGTGTGTAGAGGTAATGTACAAACAGATTCTCTTTCAGACCAAGCAGCCGGACTAAGGTTAACTGCGTAACAAAAAACTTACGAAACTCAGCAAGCACATGGGCTTCGGCAAAACGCTTTGCAGTGCTGTACTGGTAATAAGGAAGTAATCGGTAAGTCGATACAACATCGCCCTGCTGAAAGAAAAACTGATTGCCCTCAAAATGCTTAAAGTCGGGGAAATATACCTGACGGTCGTTTAGAAATGCCCCGGCGCTGAGTTTGTAATTCAGCTTACTCCGGATACCCGTCTCAAACGAATGGCTGATACTTGCCTGTAGAAAATCATAGTCGACATCAGCCATTCCTTTCCGGTAATTGAGTGTCAATAAAGGGGCATCGTTATCGCGCCGGGCAATCCGCCGACCGTTGCGAATGGTGTATTGCGTACTACCGAGTCGCGCCGAAGCGGTCAGGTTCAACACCAGAGCATTGTGTATCGGGAAAGCCGTTGTGGCAACTTCGTCGTTTACCGGACGATTAGGTGTAAACGTTCGATCACGCCAGTTAATCCAGGGCTTAAGGTCTTCTCTGTAGTTCGCTAATTCGGTACGCCGGGCATATTCCAGGCTACCCGTCAACGATACCCGTTCCTTAAATGGGGATGCCGTAATGGTTAAATTCAGGAAATCCTTCTGATACAATTTCGCGAAATTTTGCTCGAACAGAAGCGTTGTTAACGTATTCAAAAACGGGCTGATTGGATTGTCGGGATTGTATTGGTAAAGGTACCTGCCACCCGTCGCACTAATTTTTGTGGTTTTGTACTGATAGCTGGCCTGGCCATATCCCACAAAACCCTTTCGGCCAAATTGATACCGTCCGGTACCACCCAGATTCCACTCGCCAAGTGGAATTTGCCGGAACCGGTTGACCGAATCTACCTTCGCCCTGAAGCGATAGTTCAGTGCTCCCTCCACCGTGTAACCTTCAACCGTATTGTATTCTATTCGTGTTAACGGGCTTGTATAAATCAGTGAACCCCGCTTCGACAACCGCCACGTGTGCCCGGACAGAAGTTGACCAGCCGAGAATTTTTTCGATGCGTTTTTCTTGTTTGTGCTGTCACGCTTCGTACTATCCGCTTTGACAGGCGCTTTTATTTCTTTTACCAGGCCCAGGCTATCCGCCTTTTGATAGCTCTTGACTTCGGCGGTTGTAAGCGGCACAGATCGGAGCGAATCCCAGTAAACATTCGAACGTTTGCGCGCCAGTGAGTCAACAACCAGCGAATCGTCGCGCACAACGGTTACGTCTTCCTTCCGACTTTTACGCGCCTGTTTCTCCTGCTTTTCGTACTCCTTAACCATCTGACGAAGGTTTTTTGTCGAGAACTCCTTTTGCTTCTTAACTAACTCGTCGAAGTTCTTACCCTTTATATCGCTTTTGGCCAGCGTCTGCGTTGGGGGCGCTTTCTTTTCATCGGCGACTTCAATGTCTTCAACAAAGGCAGGATTCACCACGAACTCGGTGAAGGTCAAATTCCGGATATAATAGCCAGTGGCTTTCACGCCCAGATACGACCCCTTCCCTTCGTACCGCTGGTTTGTTGGCATCCAGACCCCTTGCACGGGGCTGCAAATGTGACGCACTGAAATAGAAACGCCAATATTATTGACTGTCTCTAACTGTAAACTGTGAATGGCCCAGGTATTTTCCAGTATGTAAATTGTTCCCCGGAAAACGCCTTCGCCATACTGCCGGGGAGTAACCAGAATTTTACTCACCTCTACCCCACCCGGCTCTCTAAAAGTGCCCTTGTACTCGAATTTGTAATAGGCGAAGGCTTTCGGTGATAAAGGCGATACCGCTCCAGCAATGGTTGGGTTGTAAAAACTGGCGTTGTAAAACTGGTTTGGGCTCAAAAAATCCCCCTGTGAATTCCGATTGGCGATGATTCGCTGCCGATAGGTATTCGGTTGGCTGAATGACACTTCGGCAACCGTTTCGTTGAGCAAGGGAACGCCCACTTTAAAATTAGCTTCTTTTTCGGCTTCTTTCAGTTGCTTCCGAAAGGCCATTTCGGCCAAATTGGGTAGGTCAATCACGGTAAACGAAGACTTGGTATACACCCTGGCTTTAAATCGCTGCACCTGCAACTGATGAAAGCGACTCTTGGCGATGGCCCGGCGCATAATCGTATAGGCAGGGTCTTCGTTACCAGCTTTCGTTTGCACTTCGGCCAGACGCAGCGCCTGCTCTTCCAACGTGGCATCCAGCGTGGCAAAGTCCGAGTTTATGTCAACAGGTTTCTGTATTGTCTGAAAGCCCAGGTATTGGAAAACAATGTCATATTTACCCGGTGCCAGCGGAATTTCATACCGCCCCTCGGCATTCGTAATGGTACCTTTAGCGGTTCCTTTTACAATTACAGCGGCAAACGGTAAGGCTTCCCCCTGTGCGTTTTTGACCGTTCCACGCAAACCCGTATTGCCCGTTTGTGCGGTGGTGGTAAATGAATACAGGGAGATAAATAGTAGTAGAATGGACTTCATGCAAACAGCTAGGTTGTGAATCATGCGAATGTACTCGTTAAACGAAGGGTAGCCTACATATTTTCGCCAAAGAATGTATTTTCATCGGCAGACGGAACAGGCTCTCCACTAAAGGTAAGATGCACCTCTGAATGAAAACGTTGTCTGCTTTATTGTTAAAAATCTATAATGTCTTTGTGTATCTTGCTGCAAACTGCTCACAACCTGAATCCTATGCACAAACCCGTACACTTCTTCATTAAATTATTTACATTTCTAGCCTTCCTGTCAACCGCCGGCGCACAGGTATCGTCTCCATCAGCCGTTTTATTCGAACGTGATCGGTCGCGGGTAGTCGATGAAATTCTGGATGATCGTTTCACAAATTTCCTTCCTCAGCTTATGCGTCGGGAGGGAATTGATATGTGGGTCATTATCTCGCGTGAATACAACGAAGACCCCGTTTTGCGGACGATGCTGCCCAGCACGTGGCTCTCGGCCCGCCGTCGAACGATTATCGTATTCTTTGATCAGGGTGGCGATAAAGGTGTTGAAAAACTAGCCATTGCCCGTTACGACGTAGGCAACCTGCTCAAAGGTGCCTGGGACATCGACGTTCGGCCAAACCAGTGGGAAGCGCTGGCGAAGATTATTGAAGACCGAAAGCCGAAGAAAATTGGCTTGAACATGTCCACCAACTACGGCCACGCCGATGGACTTTCTTTCTCAGAACACGAAGAGTTCCTGAAAAAACTCCCCGCCGATTACCAGAAACGGATTGTCTCAGCCGAGAAACTAGCCGTTGGCTGGCTAGAAACCCGCACAGAAAAAGAGATGGCGATTTACCCGCTCATTTGTCGACTGTCGCACCAGATCATTCAGGAAGGTTTCTCGGAGCAGGTTATTCAGCCGGGCGTAACCACAACCGACGATGTAGTCTGGTGGTTTCGTCAGCGCATTACTGACTTAGGCTTAAGTACCTGGTTTCATCCAACGGTTGATGTTCAACGATCAGACAAGGAGGATTTCAATCACCTCCGCACCTTTTCCAAGCGTCCTGACAAACAGGTAATCATGCCCGGCGATTTACTGCATGTTGATTTTGGCATCACCTACCTGCGCCTGAACACCGACCAGCAGCAACACGCTTACGTTTTGCGCCCCGGCGAATCGGACGTTCCCGAAGCCATCAAAACCGCTTTTAAGCAAGGTAATCGACTACAGGAAATCCTGACCGAACAGTTTAGTGCCGGTAAAACAGGCAATCAAATGCTGCTGGCGGCTTTGGAGCAGTCTAAAAAAGAAGGAATCAACGGTACAATTTACTCGCACCCGATTGGTGTTCATGGCCATGCCGCCGGGCCAACAATTGGCCTTTGGGACCAACAGAAAGGCGTTCCCGGTCCCGGCGATTATCCGTTACTGGCCAACACCGCCTATTCCATTGAGCTCAACGCAGCTGTCGAAATTCCCGAATGGAAAAAAATAGTGCGCATCATGCTTGAAGAAGATGGTTTTTTCGATGGTAAAACGTTCCGCTACATTGATGGCCGGCAAACGGAGATTTATACCATTCCAAGAAAACTGGGGTATGTGAAGTAGAGCCGATTGCCTAGCAAACTTCAACTTACTGATCTCGCCTTCTGCCTTACAGGTGTAAGACAACGCTTGTTTTTGTCTTACATTCTGTAGTACCTAACATATTGGCACTTATACAACTTTTCAAATACGTTTGAGTTTCAGTATCAAACCTTCTCAGTTATGAAAGTCAATCTCGCTCTTTTGGTATCAATCACCTTCCTTTTTAGTCGATGTTCACCCAATGAAAGTCTTTCTCCTAAGATAAATTACGATCAGGCCAGTATTGAATTGATGCAGGAGATACAGCCCAAGATTGTAGGGCAATGGACACTCCGTCAAGTGAATGTAAAATATCAAGACTTCAACTATTCTCAAAAACAACTCAAGATTACGAAGGATACTTCTTTTGTTGACTTTGCTACATTGTCCATCATTCCGACCAATGAACCACGTAGTTCTCCCGTAGATTTGCGTAGGGGTGAATACGATGGTACGATTCAATTTGGTACCAAGACGTATCCTATTCAGTTTGATCTACGGTCTAATGCCGAGTGGATTTATAGCGAAAAGGGTCCTCAAGCGTTCTTTTCCTTCAGTTACAAATTCCCAGTAGGCACTCGTATTCCGGAAGCCGAAGAGAGATTTTTAGAAGATATAGGCTTGATGAATGATACGTTTTCTTTAGAGCTCTCCACTAATCCGAAGAAGATGATCTGGCGCGGTTTGAACCGAGGGGTGAACAAAATAGAAATGACTAGAAAATAGTAATTACTTGATAATTGGGTATCGTTTACCGTTTCGGCATTTCTCTGAATAGTCGAATAACATAATTGTAGTTATAGAACGGGTCTGGGAATAGTACCAACCTACTGTGGGGCAGTGAGTTGTACTTTTTCCAGACTCTTTCTATAACTAAGAATATGTTAAGGGAATAAACAAAGAAAAAGGGTATTTCCTTTGAAAGACATACCCTAAAATGTTAAAAGACACAGTTGCTTTTGGTATCAATTCTGAACACTCTTTTGAGTGTTTACATAGATAAAGTTGCCTGTCTGACCTACTGATGTTTTGAAATCTACTTTAGCCACAGCAGTCTTTCCTTTTATCGCTTCATCCTCAAAAGAAGCCACTCCGTCGTAAGATATTTTTGTTACAGTGTAATTCACACTAGGGCCATACATGCGTTCGACTGTTGGTCTAGTCTTGAGCATCAGTTCACTCATCGAATTGGCTAACCGAACTCCGTTTGGAGAAACTAATGATAGATTAGGCTTAATACCCTCACTCTTTTCTTGGAGCATTGTAGGGCTACAAGAGAATAATCCGCTGATAGAAGCAACAACTATTATTAAGTTTAGCTTTTTCATTACTATTGGCTTGATTTATAGTTAAATACAAAGGGGATGCTGCTCAATAACGCGTGAATATAAAAAGTTGTTGTATAAGTGCCATTATGTTAACTATCCCCTAAAAATACAATTAAAAACAAGTAATATTACTTTTTGCTGCACTAAGATTCCGGGTCTTTTCAAGGCCGCTCAATGTTCGTATCTCACACTTACTCAACGGCAATAGCCATATACGGGTATCTAATTTAACAAAATGCTCCTTCCCTAAAATCGGGAAATTGATCCTCATCCTCAAATGACGAATTTTGCACATTCTAGCCGAAACACCCCTTTGGGAAATACATATTGGCTCTGAAGCCCTACATTTTTGGTAATCTACCGCCCTGCTCTATTTTACATTTACCGACGAACCGTCTCGAATTTCTTCGTTAGCCGCCTTAATTAACTGATCGCCTTCGGTGAGCGGACCGAATATTTCTACTTTTTCGTCGGCTTCAAGGCCTCGCTTTATAGGAACCCATTCAGCTTTTCGATCAACAACCTTGATCACAAAAACGCCGGTTGTCGCGCTGACAATGGCCGATTTAGGGACAATAAGTGTATTATTTTTCGTCGGCAGTGGCACGGTCACTTCGGCAATCATGCCGGGCAAAAGCTTTTTATCATTGTTGATCACATCGACTTCGACCCGCTCCGACCGAAGCCGCTTATCCAAAGCCCCCGCCTGACGTTTTACCTGTCCGGTAAATTTTGTATCAGGAAACGCTTTGACGTTGAAACTCACCTGATCGTTCAGATCGACATAACCCGTGTAGGCTTCGGGTATCGAAATAACCAGACGCAGTCTCTTCTGCTCCGTCAAAACGAACAAAGGAAACTCCGAGCCTTTGCCCGATGGCCCAATGTAAGCACCTGTGCTGGCGTTCCGGACACTGATAATTCCGTTGAATGGCGCACGAATTTCGAGGTACTTTTTCAGATCAGACACCTCGCGATAAGCCGATTTAGCCGCTTCCAGTTGGGCCAGATCGGCGTTGCGTCTGGCAAGGGCCTGGTCAACATCGTTTTTCGACACGGCACCGGAGAACTTGCTGGCTTCCAGAATCCGCTCGTAATTGGCTTTGCTACCAATGGAAACGGCCTCCTGCCCTTTCAGTTTCGAGTCGGCAGACGACAGTTGAGCGCTTAACTCAGGTGCTTCGGCCAGCGCCAGAAGTTGGCCCTGTTTTACTTCAGAACCCACATCGACATTCAGGGATTTGATGAACCCACTCACTTTTGCATAAATATCGACATCCCGAAACGCAACCAGTTCGCCGGGTACTTTTAATGAAGAAGATAATTTGCCGCGCTGTAACGAAAACACCTCGACAGTTGCCGGTGCCTCAACGGCCTTGGCGTCTTCTTTTTTTTCCTCTTTGCCTTCAGACGAATGACAACCGCTCAACGAACTGAGCAGCAGAAAACTACCAAATACAGTTGCTACAGCCGGGAATGACTTATTAATTAACCGTTTCATACGGGGTTGGACTATAAAATTTACTGTCTTTATCTTCAGGATCAAGCGATACCGATTGGGTCGATGTGTTGCCCTGTACCCAGGCAAACACCAGCGGCAAAATAAACAGGGCGGCAAAGGTCGAGGCAATCAGGCCACCAATAACGGCACGCCCCAGCGGAGCCGCCTGCGAACCACCTTCGCCAAGACCCGATGCCATTGGAATCATACCCACAACCATGGCTACGCTGGTCATCAGGATAGGGCGCATACGTACCGACGCGGCTTCCCGTGCCGCCAGCAACGCATTACCACCGTTACGCATGCGCAACTCTTCGGCATTGGTTACCATTAACACCGCATTGGAAATGGATACACCAACCGACATAATCATACCCATGTATGATTGCAGGTTAAGTGTGGAACCCATCAGCATGAGCAACGCCAGTGAACCAACCAGCACGGCAGGCACGGTACACAAAACCACCAGTGATACCTTAAACGACTGGAAGTTAGCAGCCAGCATCAGGAAAATAACCACGATAGCCGTTATCAGACCCGTTTGCAGGCTATCGAGCGTGTCGATCAGTACCTGGGTCAAACCCTGCATTTTTATCGTCAATCCACGCGGCAGTTCGCCCAGCGAGTCGATGGCTTTCTGGACATCGGTGGCGGCTGTGCCCAGGTCCATGTCGTTCAGGTTAGCCGTTACCGATAGCACCGGAATTGCCCCAACGTTGTCGTTTTCGCCATAGGTCGTTCCTTTTTGCAGCGTGGCCACATCGCTCAGAACCGGGCGGTTCGCATTTGACGAAATGGGTATTTCACCCAAATCGTTTATGCTACTCATGGTGTTCTCAGGAATCTGCACCTGAACGCTGTAGCTCTGGCTCGATTTAGGGTCGATCCAGACACTTTTCTCGGTATAGCGCGACGACGAGGTAGCGGCCACAAGAGAGCGCGAAATAGACGATATATCTGTACCTAATTGAGCCGCCCGCGCCCGGTCAATCGTGACATTGATGGCTGGGTATTTCGTGGCCTGCCCAATCTGAACATCACGCAGATAGGCAATGTGATTCAGCTTTTCGATGACCTTGTTGGCGTACTCTTCATTCTGTTTTTTGTTTTTGCCAATCAGCTTCACCTCAATGGGCGTTGGCGACCCCTGGCTCAGAATCTTATCCGTTAATTCGATGGGCTCAAAGGAGAGCTTTACGCCGGGCAGCGTTTTGTTCATACTAGCCCTGAAATCATCTTTCAGCTTATCCAGATCAACGTCGTAGTCTTCTTTCAGACTCACTTGCAAAACGCCCTCCTGTGGTCCGGCCATGAAGAGATAAATTGGGCTTGTTGAAAACTGCGAACCGTGCATTCCCACCATCGCCGACGTGATTTCGACGTTCTCTTTGCCAACCAACCCGTTCAGCACGTCGATGGTTTTCAGCATAGTGGCTTCGGTCTTTTCGAGCCGGGTGCCGTCGGGATTCCGCAAACGAACCTGAAACTGGCCAGCGTTGCCTCGGGGCAAGACATCCCGGCCAATTAGTGTAATCAATAGGGCCGCCAACCCCAATGATCCAATTATATAAGCCAGTACAATGGGCCGACGGAAGGGCAGCGTTCGGCCGATAAATCGAACAAAACGCCCCCGGACACGCTCAAAAAAGCTGATCTTTCCATCATTGTTGAGATCCAGCCGATGAGCCAGTTTTTGTTTTTCCTGTAGAATATCCTCGTGATCGCTTTTACCATTGCCGTTTAATTTCCCATTGGGCTTAAGTAGATGCCCGTTTACGGCTGTGTGAGCAGTCACTTTGCCATTATTAACGTGTGGATGGTCTTTCATCATCCAGTTGGCCAGCACCGGCACCAGCGTCTGCGCCATCAGGTAGGATGTGATCATGGAAAAGCCGATGGCCAGCGCAAGCGGCAAAAACAAGGCGCCCGGTATACCCGTCATCGTGAATGCAGGGGCAAATACGGCCAGGATACAGAACAGGATCAGGAGTTTGGAGAAAGCGATTTCCTTACAGGCATCCCAAATAGCTACCGCCTTTAGTTTGCCCATATCCATATGCTGGTGAATGTTTTCTATCGTTACCGTACTCTCATCAACCAGAATCCCGATGGCCAGCGATAGCCCGCTCAACGTCATGATATTGATCGTTTGTCCGAATAACGACAGGAACAGAACACCCGAAATGATACAGGTAGGAATGGTGATGATCACGATCAACGCACCACGGGCATCGCCCAGAAACAGCAGCACCATAAGGCCCGTCAGAATGGCCCCAATGCCGCCTTCTGTCATCAGGCTTTCTACGGCGTTAATCACATAAACCGATTGGTCGAAGGTATAAGTCAGCTTTACGTCTTCCGGCAACAGGGCCTGAAAGCGCGGCAAGGCGGCTTTCAGGTTTTGAACCACCTCCCAGGTCGATGCATCCGATGATTTGGTAATGGGCAGATAGACCGAGCGTTTCCCGTTCACCAACACATAGCCCTGCGTAATATCGGCCCCATCTTCAATGGTTGCAACGTCCTTCAACATCAGGTTTTGAACAGTTCCGGTAAAAAGCGGAATACTACCAAAGTCCTTGATATTCAGAATAGTCGTATTGGCCGGGGTAAAATAATTGAAATCGCCAATACGCACGTTTCCGGCGGGGGTTGCCTGGTTATTGATCCGCAACGCAGCCACCAGCTGGTCGGGCGTGAGGTTGTGCGAACGCATCAGATCGGGGTCAGCGCGAATAACGATAGAGCGGGAATTGCCCCCAAACGGAGCCGGAGACACTAGCCCCGGAATGGACGTAAAGCCAGAACGAATATAAACGTTGGCCAAATCCTGCAACTCATTGTTACTGCGGATTGGACTACTTAACACTAATTGCCCAACCGGCAACGTAGAGGCATCAAAACGCAGAATAAACGGAGGCTGCGAACCAGGCGGGAAGCTCGCCTGTGCCCGGTTTGAGTAGGCAGATACCTCGGCAGCCGCCTGCGCCATGTTCGTCCCTTCGTAGAACGACAGCTTCAGTAACGTGATACCCTGAATATTTTTGGTCTCGATACTTTTTACCCCTGCTACATATAAAAGCAGGTTTACGTACTGCTTTCCAAAAAATGCCTCCATCTGGTTGGGCGTATACCCGCCAAACGGCTGAGAAATATAAATAACCGGCAGATTCAGGTTGGGGAATATGTCAATCTTGATCGTTCGAACGGCGTTAATACCGAAGAAGAATAAGCTGGCTACGACAACTAGAATCGTAATGGGCTTACGTAACGCGGATCGGATTAAATTCATGTTGAATTAAAGTGCTGTTAAATTGTCCACTCAACGTTGCAGTGTAATGGGCTGGTAGGTGCCGTTTTTCTTCGCGGAAAAGATGAGACAAGCAAAACCCAATTTTTTCCACAATACATCATATCTGCTGACATATCTACTTGAAAGTTAACGAATTTGTATGTCAATCGTACGGTGTGAAACACACGACCGGCAAAGCTTCTGTGCTTATTATTCACACCTTTATTTTCGCCTATGCTTACAGGAGATTTTACCTTTGAGTATAAACACCTATTAATAATCTGGCAGCAATTAATACACTAAAAGCCTGACAATCAGAGATATTTATATTCATGTCGACCCGACTTTTAGTATTAATATTTTTTTTGTTTCTCAATGGTAACTACCCAAATCGAACGGACTAGAAATCTCCTGATGCCTGTTACAAAAAAAGTGGGGTAATTGATTAGCCAGTAAAGCCAATCAATTACCCCAATTACTTGAGCTACTTCTTTAAAAATTACGCCAGCCGATTGATACAATTCAAATCTTCGAAGGCGATTTTCAGGCGTTGTACCATGCTTTCTTCGCCTTTACGGAGCCAAACACGTGGGTCGTAATATTTTTTGTTTGGCGAATCGGCACCTTCCGGACTGCCCAACTGCGATTGCAGATAGCCTTCTTTTGATTTGTAATATTTCAGGATACCTTCCCACATTGCCCATTGCATGTCGGTGTCGAGGTTCATTTTCACGGCACCGTAGCGGATAGCTTCGCGGATTTCTTCGCGGCTTGAGCCCGATCCACCGTGGAATACGAAGTTCACAGGCAGCGAGCCTGTAGCGTATTTTTCCTGAATGTATTTCTGCGAATTATCCAGAATGACTGGCGACAGTTTCACGTTGCCCGGCTTATACACGCCGTGAACGTTTCCGAAAGCCGCTGCGATGGTGAAGTTTGGCGAGATTTTTCTCAACTCTTCATACGCATACGCTACTTCGGATGGCTGGGTATATAGTTTCGAATCGTCAACGTCTGTATTGTCGACGCCGTCTTCTTCACCACCCGTTACGCCAAGTTCAATTTCGAGCGTCATGCCGATTTTGGCCATCCGCTCGAAGTATTTCGAGCAGATTTCAATATTCTCTTCGATTGGCTCTTCAGACAAATCGAGCATGTGCGACGAATACAGAGGCTTGCCTGTTTGATCAAAATGCTTTTCACCAGCAGCCAGCAGGCCATCAATCCAGGGCAGCAGTTTTTTGGCGCAGTGGTCGGTATGCAGAATGACCGGAACACCATATAGTTCGGCAACGTGATGCACGTGCAGAGCGCCCGAGATTGATCCGGCAATGGCCGCCTGTTGTTTGTCGTTTGGCAGTGCCTTACCAGCATAAAAAATACCGCCACCGTTCGAGAACTGAACGATTACCGGCGAGTTGACAGCCTTCGCTGTTTCCAGTACGGCATTCACGGAGTCCGTACCAACGACGTTGACGGCAGGAAGGGCGTAATCATTTTCGTTGGCGTGACGGAAAAGTTGGGTAACGCCTTCGCCGGTCACAACGCCGGGGGCAAAACGGGTGGCTACTTCACTCATAATTAGGATTATTTTGGATTCGTTCAAGAAATAGTTTACCGAAAAGGAGGACGGTTAACCTATTTGAGTTTAATTGGTAAAGTTGGGGATATTGTAAAAAAAATACTAATCTTACGGAAAAGCTTCCTTGACAAATAGTTAATTTAATTTCAGTAATCTATTCATTTTTACCCAACTTTGAACTAGTAAACTAAGCCCTTAAACTTGTGAAAACCCAATTCTTCTGCCCATACTGGGGCTTGGAAAACCTCTCCTATACAGATGCCGCCAAACGTGTGAAAGCCGCAGGTTACGATGGTATGGAAATCGCGGCCGGGCCCGACAAGCGAAACGAAGCGGTACAGGTCACCCACGATAATGGCCTCGACTTAATTCTTATGGCCTTTGGTGCGGGCAGCAACTTTACCGAGCACAAGAAGAAATATCAAGACGACCTCCTGAACATTGCGTCGTATAAGCCCCTGTTTATCAACGCCCATACCGGTCATGATTACTTTACGTTCGAGCAAAATGTAGAACTCATTCAGGTAGCCATTGCTGTGGAGAAACAAACGGGCGTCCGGATCCTGCATGAAACGCACCGGGGCCGGTTTTCCTATAGTGCACCCGCCATTCAGTATTACCTCCTGAAAGTCCCTGAAATGCGGCTCACCGCCGACTATTCGCACTGGGTAAACGTAGCCGAGTCGTATCTAACCGACCAAATGGAGAACGTTAACCGGGCAATAAAAGTCAGCGATCACATCCATTGCCGGGTAGGTCATACCCAAGGTCCACAGGTCAACGACCCCCGCGCACCAGAGTGGAAAGACGCCCTTGAAAGTCATGCCAAGTGGTGGGACAGCATTCGTGACCGGCTGCAAAAAGCCAATGCCCCTACCCTAACTATTACCTGCGAATTTGGTCCGGCGGGTTATTTGCCTACGTTACCATTTACGCAGCAACCCGTGGCTAGCCAATGGGATGTAAATGTGTTCATGAAAGATTACTTAAAAAAACGCTGGCAGGTATAAGTTTTAAATTCAGCCCGACATAAATTCTGAACAGGTACAGGGTATGATTTTTGTTATTCATTATCAGTAATTTCGTAAAGCGTACTTTATAATAGGCCAATCAGTCGTAAATCTATTTTCATGCTTCGTATTTTTCACATAGTCTGCTCGTTGTTTTTGGCTATCGGATTTCGACCGGCATGTGCTCAGCTGGCGCAGTCATTGCGCCTTGAAATTCCGTCCGATCCCAACGAAGCCGAAGCATTTGACGTTACTCCACTGGCCGAACAAGGCGTGCTCATGACGATTCGTACCGGTAGTTTTGTCGATAATACACCCGTTAAGCTCAGTTTCAAAAAGTACGACGTTAATCTTAAATTGCTTTGGCAAACAGAATTTAAACAGGACATTAAGTACAAACAGGTGTCAACCTACGATACAGATCAATATGTGTATCACCTCTTTCGTGAATACGATACAGATAAGTATCAGTTTCTGCGGGTACACCTCGACGATGGCGTTGTTGACACATTTGAGGGCAACCTGATTGATCAGCTGGACGTAAAGCAGTTTAAGGTCATGGGAAGCCAGGCATACATTAGTGGGTATCATCATGGCCGACCGGTTGTCATGGCCTTTTCCCTTTTTGATCGTACCGTAAAAGTGCTGCCCGGCATGTATGTTAACCGTATGGAGATCAGCAGTCTGGAAGTGGATGAAGCGCGGCAGGAAGTTAATGTGCTGGTCCATTCGCTCAGACGCCATTGTAAGTTTTCAATGCGTACCTACAATTATGATAGTAAACTTGTTCGAACACTGGATTTCGACGGCGCACAAAACAGCTTAATCTCGGGGAAATTATTGCCTATCAACCAACAAGAATCGTTACTGGTTGGCAATTACTCAACCGATTGTACGCCCTATTCTCAGGGCATATATGTTACACGTATCCACCACGGCGATGCCGGCAGTGAACCCATCAGCGATATTCAGTACATTGAATTTTCACAACTTCAGAACTTCTTTAACTACCTTAAACCACATCGTCAGCAAAAGCTGCTGGCGCGGGCTCAGAAGAAAAAAGAAGAAGGTAAAGATTACAAATTTCGCTACAGGCTATTGGTACACGACCTGAAGCCAACGCCAAATGGACTTACGCTCGTTGCAGAGGTCTATTATCCGCAATATCGGGGCAGCGCCCTTGGCTATGGTGGTTACCTGCGCGGAACCGACCGCTACGAGGGATTCCGGTACACACACGCCTTTATTTGCGGGTTCGATAAACAGGGGAAACTCCTGTGGGACAACTGCTTTCCAATTAAAGAGCTGTTGAGCACTGACCTGACCGAGATGGTTCAGGTTTCACAACAGGGCGATCGGGCTGTACTTGCCTATCCGAGCGATGGCGAAATTATGACAGAAGTTATTCAGGGAAGCAAAATTTTAAAGGAAACCGAGAAGTTTAAACTCCAAACCAACGCCGAAAATGAGAAAGTGACGTTTTCGGCGCAGGACAACCTCATGGCCTGGTATGGTCAACATTTTCTCGCCTATGGCTTTCAGAAAATAGCGCCCTCCAGAAACACAGCGGTTGCTTCTCAACGGGAAGTATTCTACCTGAACAAACTGACCTATAGTGAAACCAGCCCCGCTACTGAATCCGGCAAGACTACGAGCCGAAAAAACGACGGATCAAGACGATAAGCAGGTTCAGAAATACGCTGACGACAATGCAGGTTACGATTGGGAAGTAAAACCCGCCCCCGTCTTTACCCTTTATCCGAATATCGCCGGGTAAACGACCCAGCCAGCTGAATTTATCGCCAAAGAAATAAATAACAAGGCCAACCAACACAAGTAGTATCCCAATAAAAATGATGGATTTGCCGAATGTGGGTGTCATAAGGATACGTCAACTTGGAATAAAGCCATATATACTATCGAAACAAGCCCTTTAATAGGGCCGTCTCCCAAATAAATACAATAAATATCGGCATTTACTTGCATTTTTAATAACATATACTTACTTTTGCACCAGATTTTACAAGCGACATCCGTTCGCGTCTCTGTTTCTCTCCTTTTTTACGTGTTGAGTTAGGTCTGACAGAGCTTATGTACGGATGTACAAGATGGGTTTCTGTGTGGATGTCCTGCCGTGAGCAGGAAACTAGCGCGTGGGCTAATCGTCAATCAGTCGTATCGGAAGAATCCGGTCGTTGTCTTTAATTCCCCCTTGAAGAGGTTTGGGGTGGTGGTCCTGTTGGGTCGTTGGGCAGCTTGGTTCGTTGGGCAATTAATTCTCGCATTATCGCGCCATTCACTGGCACACACTCGTCTTCGCTTGGATGATTCTTTTATTTAATCATTCCCAAGTTAATGAAAACGAAAACAAACAAATCAGCAGATCAGGATGCCCTTATGGACATCGAAAAAATAGCCCTGGAAATGGCCGCTAGCGCGGGCGCTCCAGCTGATGTTGCAACGAGTGAACCTAAGACGGCCAAGGTTCCCAAAAAGAAAGTTGCAAAACCAGCAACTGAATCAACTCCAGAAGCATCATTCGACGATACCGCATCGGAAATCATTGCCGAAGGTATTGCCGAGAAAGTCGTGATCATCGCCGATGAGCCTATGGCAACCGCCGAAGAAACTACGGCCGTAAATACGCCTGCTGTTGTCGAAGCAGCAGCCCCTAAAGTTGATCCAAACCAGATTTTATTTTCCAGCTTAGCCATTTCAGCTGAGTTACTGCATGCGGTAACGGATATGGGCTTTGTTAGCCCGTCGCCAATCCAGGCCGAAGCGATTCCGCCAATTCTGGCAGGTCGTGATGTAATCGGGCAGGCACAAACCGGTACCGGTAAAACGGCTGCTTTTGGTATTCCTGCTCTTGACCTGATCGACATTCAGGATCGTTCGGTACAAACGCTTATTCTTTGCCCAACGCGTGAATTAGCGCTACAGGTAGCCGAAGAGATCAAGAAACTGGCAAAATACAAGCGCGGTGTTCGTATAGAAGCCATTTATGGTGGCGACTCCATTGAGCGGCAGATTCGGTCGCTCAAAAGCGGTGTGCATATCGTAATTGGTACGCCTGGCCGCGTTATGGACCATATGGAACGTAACACACTCAAACTCAACAACGTTAAGATGATGATTCTTGACGAAGCTGATGAGATGCTGGACATGGGCTTCCGCGAAGATATCGAAAGTATTCTGGAAGAAATGCCCGAAGAGCGGCAGACGATCCTGTTCTCGGCTACGATGTCGAAGCCGATCATGCAGATCACCCAGAAATTCCAGAAAGATCCGGTCTTGGTGAAAGTCGTTAAAAAAGAACTGACAAACGTCAACATCGAACAGGTCTATTTTGAAGTAAAACCAAAAGCGAAAGTGGAAGTGATGTGTCGGTTAATCGACATGTACGATCTGAAACTGCTGCTGGTATTCTGTAACACGAAGCGTAAAGTCGACGAAATCGTTGAAGACCTGCAAATCCGGGGCTATCAGGCCGAAGGCTTGCACGGCGATCTGCGCCAGGCGCAGCGGAATAACGTAATGAGCAAGTTCCGTGCGGGAACAACCAGCATTCTGGTTGCTACCGACGTAGCTGCCCGCGGTATCGACGTTGACGATGTGGATGCGGTTATCAACTTCGATATTCCCCTCGACGAAGAATATTACGTACACCGTATTGGCCGGACAGGCCGTGCCGGTAAATCAGGCCGGGCGTTCTCGTTTGTTGGTCGTGATGAAAAATATCGTTTCCGCGAAATCCAGACCTATACGAAAGTTAAGGTCGACAAAGGTGTCATTCCATCCTTTGAAGATATCGTTGGTGTTCGCAAGGCTCGTTTCATCGAGCAATTGCAAGTGACGATCAAAGAAAGTAAAGACCTGAACCTGTATGACGATTTACTGGTACAACTCAATCATGCCGGTTTCTCGACCGAGCAGATTGTTGCTGCCCTCGTGAAACGCAGCATGGGTCTGGAAAAGAACGAATTTGCCGATCAGAATCTTAACCTGGAAGATGATCGCCGGAATGGCCGCGACAAGTATGCGGACCGTGGCCGGGGTGATGGCGCCGGACGCTTTGAGGATCGTCGTGGTGGCCGTAGCGACAGTTCGTCCCGCTTTGGTGATCGTGATGGTGGCTCACGCTTTGGTAGTGATCGCCGGAGTGATGACCGTGGCGGCCGTAATGAAGGATCGTCCCGCTTTGGCAGTGACCGTCGTAATGAAGGCCCTGCCTTCGGTCGTGACCGCGCTGCTTCATCAGACCGTCCTCGTTTCAACGACCGTGCAGAAGGCGCTGAGCGGAAGCCTTATTTCGACCGTGACGACCAACGCGCTCCCCGTGAACGTGATGCGAACATGACTCGCCTGATGGTGAGCATCGGCCGGAAAGATTTCGTTCGCCCTGGTGACATCGTTGGTGCCATTGCTGGTGAAGCCGACATTCCAGGCAACAGCATCGGTAGCATTGATATCTTCGACAAGTTCACCTATGTTGACGTACCGAAAGATGTAGCCAACCGCGTTGTAGACGCTATGGAAGGTAACACCATCAAAGGTCGCCGGGTTAATATTGAGGTAGCACGGTAAGACATAGTCAGTAAGTAAAAAAAGGGGCCGCATATGCGGCCCCTTTTTTTACTTACTGACTATTCCTCATAATAATACCCGAAAATTATCCCCATTTCGTCTTCGCTGGTCAGGCCAAAGCTGACCGCTTTACCAGTCGTATTATTATAGGTAATTTCAGAGGTAAGCCCCTCCCCTTTTTGTAGGTCGATGGGGGTTTTGAAGGTAACAATATCAGGGTGCGCCCAGTCGGTAGATGTGTACACAACTTCACCATTGCGGGCTCCACCCGATATTTTGATCACGAATTTCTCCCCCAACTTGTGCATGTGCGATGTAAGCGTCAGTATTTTACGCGGTTTCGTAAACGTGAACGACTTCGTTAATGTCACACGTGTATTAGCAGAAAGATTCAGATTCGTATTGCTCAAATCCAGGGTTTGAACCACATACTGTACCGTCGCTTTATCGACCGTAAACAGATTGATCTGGGCCTCCCCTTTCATTACTGTGGTCGTTTTATTGACAAAGTGTGAATTCAAATCCAGCGAAGCACCTGCCGGAATAAGCAAAGCTGCCCCTGCCGGAAAAACATAGTCCTGATACTGCGCCTGAGACCCGGCCAGATACACGTGATTCGACATCGTGAGGGCAGTTAGAATATTCAGTGAATTGTCGGGATTGCGTAGATCACGAATGTCATTCAAATTTGGTAATAACGATTTATTACGAAAATCGTAGGCGACAAAATGGTGGCTTCCGCTCCGCATTTTGGTTTCGTACCGATTCACGTAAATGTCCTGCGTATTGCCAACCAGCCGGCGGGTAAATAATTCCCGTTCAAAATTTGGCTGAATATCAAAAGCGGGCACGGCCATCTGAAACCCGATTCCCGTTGCAGGAACAGGCAACGGCACATAAGCATCTAGTGCAACGGTCTTGTCATCTAATAGCGTAGCATCGGCTATTGTACCCGTTTTGGGCGCACCGGCATCAATCCACCGTCTAACATACTCAACTTGTCCATCAGATAGCGGCAATCCGCCTAAAGGCATTGGGTTCCCGTATTGCTTCCCGCTATGATGACTGGCCGTTGTTGTGAGTTTATGATAAAGTAAACTTTCCAGCGAGGCAAAGGCTTTTACACGCTTAAGGCCGTCGGCTTTGGCATCACTGTTTTTAGGATCGACCCCCACCAGATTTTGATACGCTACACCGTCGGCCAAAACGAGACCATGTTGAGAAAACGTGCCATCGTTTGCCGACAAATGGCAACCCGATGTCGCACAGGTTGGTGTAAGGATTTTTTGCTGGATCAGATCGAAAGAAGACTGTGCTACGGGTGTAGTCGAATCTGTACTGTCTTTTTTGCAGGACACCATATTCAGCAATAGGGCCGACACGCCAAGCGTCAGGCTTAACCGGGTATATGTCAGGAAGTTCATAGGTGATCGACAAGCTAGGAAGCCTTTGAAAGGTAACGTAATTTACCTTTTATTCTGTCAAAAACGTAAGACAAAATCCTGTTTCGGCTGTTCTTTTCGAAAGAAAACAAGCCCTACCCAGAACAGGTCTACGGTTAATGTAACGGCCGTGTGCTGTTTAATATAGGCCCAGGCCTGCTCCATCTCCTCCGACCAGTGAATGTCGTCAAAGACGAATACCGTATCATTATGAATATTGGCTAAACAAGTCTCGAAGTAGCGGACTGTTGGTTCATAGCGGTGATTAGCGTCGAAAAAGGCAAGGTCAACTGGCGGCAAGGCTGTAATTGCCGGAACCAGCGTTTCATCTAAATTACCCACGACTACCGTTATGTTGTGTAGATTCAGCCGACTGAAATTCTGACGGGCTACGGCAGCCGTTTCAGGGCAACCTTCAAACGTAAGCACTTGACCTTTATAAGTTTTGGTAGCTTCACCCAGATAAGCCGTTGTCATGCCCAGTGAGGTGCCCATATCGACTATATTTTTTGCCTCAAACCGCCGAATGAGTCGAAACAAGAGCCGCCCGAAGCGAGCCGTTTTTTGAGAGTTGCGGGCAATATCGCTAATGGTGCGTTGCCGGGATGCGTTCACTTTAGAACCCGCGCCATAATCGGCAATGGTAATAAGTTGGTGACTTCTTCGAAGTTCTTTACGTACCGCCCGTATAGGTGCAAGCAGTTCTTTAGAGCCAGTTTTGGCCCGAATAACCTGCGTGTATAACGAAAAAAGAAATGGAGAATGAAGCGCGTGTTCGTCGCGGGCGCGACTTAGATAACGAAGGTAAGCAAGTAACAAAAATCAGTTCAGTTTATACGGCACAACCATCGTAAATTCGGGAATGCTCACCCGAAGTTGCTTGCCATCGATAATGCGTTCAACAAGGTACGTACCGGCCATTTTGCCAATGCTTGAGCGCAGATTGCAGCCCGATACATATTCGTGGACTTCGCCGGGCTCCAAAACGGGTTGTAAACCAACCACACCTTCCCCTTCAACTTCGCGAACAGTGCCGTTAGAATCAAAAATCAACCAATGACGCCGGAGCAACTGAATAGTATAGTCGCTGGCGTTTTCGATGGTAATCCGGTAAGTAAACACGTAATGCGCCTGGAGCGGACTGGAGTAATCAGCCTGATACTCTGTCTTTACGCTAACTTTTACGCCTTCTGTGACTGACGAAACCATAAATTAGTGTCGTTTTGCAACCTTAGAACGAAAATTAAGTTGATTAGTTTTGTTACGCAAGAACCGCTCCCAAAATATTTTCGAAGGGCGGCTTCTGGCGTTTGTAGGCCTATAATGCCGAATCACCCTTATCAGTTCCTTTCATGAACGTATCCATTGACGAATCCTGGCGAAATCATCTACAACCCGAATTCGATAAACCTTATTTTGGAGAGCTTGCTGAGTTTCTTAGACAGGAATACAGCACCCAACGTGTGTTTCCACCGGGAAAGCTGATATTCAATGCCTTCAACAACTGTAGTTTCGATGACGCCCGCGTTGTTATTCTGGGTCAGGACCCGTATCACGGCGAAGGGCAGGCAAATGGCCTGGCATTTTCTGTTGCCGACGGAATCACAAAGCCGCCATCTCTGGTCAACATTTTCAAAGAAATTCAGGATGACTTAGGCAAACCTATTCCCAAATCGGGTAACCTGGAGCGTTGGGCCAGTCAGGGCGTTATGCTCCTCAACGCTACACTTACGGTTCGTGCCGGACAGGCGGGTTCGCACCAGGGCAAAGGCTGGGAAACGTTTACAGATGCTGTTATCAAGTTGATTTCAACGGAAAAGCAGCACGTCGTTTTTATGCTTTGGGGTGCCTACGCTCAAAAGAAAGGAGCTGTCATTGATGGCAAAAAGCATTTAATCCTGAAAGCAAAACACCCCTCGCCCATGGCCGCTAACTACGGCGGCTGGTTTGGCAACAAGCATTTTAGCCAGGCAAATGAGTATCTGGAAAGCAAGGGATTGCTACCAGTGGAGTGGTAAATAAAAAGGGAGTAAGGAGGAAAGGGACGAGAGGGAGGAAAGGAGCGCAATTGAAACCCTTTCCTCCCTCTCGTCCCTTTCCTCCTTACTCCCTTTTTATTAATCGATCGTTCTAAACAACCGATTCCAGCGGATTTTATTCCAGATATTGGCAGGGTTCGGGTCGAGTGACATCCAGACAAATACCGCTTTACCTACAATGTGATCTTCGGGAACAAAGCCCCAGAAACGGGAGTCGAGGGAATTGTCGCGGTTGTCGCCCATCATGAAGTAGTAATCCTGTTTGAAGGTGTACGACTTAATGGGTTGACCACCTATTTTAATAGCTTCGGGCGCAACTTCCACTTTTTCATTCCCTTCATATAACTCGATAACCGGGCCATAAAGAGCGATGGTTTGAGCGTTTATCTGAATAGTTGCTCCTTTCTTTGGAATCGTGATGGGACCAAAGTTATCGTGATTCCACTTGAAGGTTGGCGTTCCGTAGATCATCGGTGCCATCTCACCCGGTTTCTCCGACATCGGTTCGATACCCTTTACAAAGTCAAACCCTTTAAATTTAGCAATAACATCCTCCGTCGTATTGATGCTGTAGCCAACCATTGTCGACGTTTTCGTCGAATCATTGTATTGCTCCAGTGGTTTCCAGTTTTCGGTTGGCTGGCTAGGGTCGCGATAGTCATTGACGATATCGTACTTGCGGAAGAACGTCGCGTCCAGGACTTCTGTAGTCTTTATAAAATACTTCTGTTCTGCACGAACAGGTGTTGGAAACAGCTTTCCGTTTATGATTACCTCCCGTTGGCGAACTTCCAGTATGTCGCCCGGAATACCGATACACCGTTTGATGTAATTCGTTTTCAGGTCAACCGGGTAGTCAATGTTGTCATTCAGGTACTTGGGCGGCACGTTGAACACAACTACATCGCCGTTTTTAACGTGCGTGAAACCTGGCAGTCGATAGGATGGCAACTGAATGGCGGTGCTGTAGGATGGGATATCTGTTCCCCAGATTTTCTGATGAGTGAGGGGTACCTGCAACGGAGTTCGGGGAGTCCGGGTGCCGTAATGCAGCTTACTCACAAACAGAAAGTCACCAACCATCAGGCTGTTTTCCATCGAAGGCGTTGGAATCGTAAACGCTTCCATGAACAACCAGCGAATGAGCGTGGCCGCCACAACGGCGAACAGAACAGAATCGAACCATTCCCGAATGGGCGACTTCCTGGCTTTAGCCGGTCTTGTTTCGGCCTTCGTTTGAGTTATTGACATGTATCCTACTAATAAATTATGATGGAGTGGCATCAGCCATCCAACGCTAGTGCGGTGATGACTTAAAAACCTGTGTATCGGTATTCGATAATTTAATTACGAAATTACGAAGATGAACTGGTTTTATTTAACCGTTCATCATTCATCATTTATAATTCCCTAACAGATCGTCCATCCCGAATAGTCCTTCACGGCCAATGAGCCATTCGGCGGCTACAACAGCGCCAACGGCAAACCCCTGGCGGCTGTGGGCGGTATGTGTGATTTCAATTTGATCAACGTCAGAATCATACCGGACTGTATGAGTACCCGGTACCGTTCCTTCCCGCAATGACTCGATTTCGATGGCATCTTCACCCACAGGTAATGGCGCCTGACCCGCTTCATTGCTTACCCAACGACGTTTGGCAGGCAGGTGCTCCATAACACCTTCGGCCAGCGTGATGGCTGTTCCACTGGGGGCGTCTTTCTTTTCGGTATGGTGAATTTCGGTCATTGAAACGTGGTATGACGGATAGTTGTGCATGAACTGCGCCAACACCTTATTCAACCGAAAAAACAGATTAACACCGATACTGTAATTGGAAGCATAGAAAAACGCACCTTTCCTACGCTCGCATATAGCCTCAATATCAGCCCGACGATTTAGCCAGCCCGTTGTACCGCAAACAACCGGCCAGCCTCGCTCCAGGCAATAGGTTATATTGTCGGCTGCTGCTTCGGGTGAACTGAATTCAATAACAACATCAACCGCGTCGGATTCGAGATTGGCTAATTCGGTGTGGTTATGGCCGGGGCCGTCTCCACGGTCGATACGGCCCGCAATCTGGTGACCCCGTTCGAGCGCAATCTGCTCGATCGTCTTACCCATTTTGCCGTAGCCTAGAAGGAGAATATTCACGTATTGATTTGGGATGTACAATGTACGAAGTACGATTTCATGACTAGCGCTTCATCCCGGCGGTCTATTTATATCGTAACTCGTAAATCGTAATTCGTAAATTATTTAAAGGTAAATGCCACCCGCACGGCCGGAATAAACCCCATGCCGGGCGCGGGCAGCACATTAGGTTCGACGCGCATCGAAATGTCGTCGGTCAAATCAAAGGTTTTTAAATGGGCTGCTACATTGGCTTCGACAATATTGACTGCCCACAAAACGCCCGACAAAAGTAAGTTCAAATCCCGATACCGCCGGAAGGTGTCATAGGCGTTTTTAGCATTGGCCGTCGTGCGAAAGACGACCTGTTTACCCGTAAACGGATCTACGGTAATCTTCACCTCTTCTACTTTTACATATTGGTCAGGAATTTTGACTTGGCCACCCGTAATATTTGGATAAGCCGTTGGGTCAAGACCTACATCATAAGACTTTTCTACCAAGTCTCCATACAGCAGTCGACCATACCCTGTTTCGGCTTCTTTAGCCATCCGTCTGTATTTGACAAACAGGTAGCCCATTACGCCAAAACCCACGTATATGAATGGTATTTTATAGTATTGACGGTTGTAGGCCTGTCCTAATCCGGGTAGCATCAATGACCGAATCGTGGCTTTTTTGGGGATGATCTTATGGATTTGGGCCTCCTGCCGGGCAGTTACCTGTACCGTATCCGGTCTGTCCAGCGATGTAGAGTCATCGTCGGTCAGTATGGATTGCCCAACCCGAATCGGGATACCATTTCGTCGTATCGTTTTAGGAATGGAATCATTGGCCGATCGCCTATTTCGAGTCGAATCAATGGCAACTGGCGTTGGAGCGGGTTTACTAGCCGGACGTTGCGCAAACGAGGTATTGAAAGGCAGGCTCAGCAATAGAACCACCAGAAGTAATAAAAACGAATGCTTCATGCCCACACAACGGCTCAAGGCCCTTTTTCCGGACCACTCGTTCACCCTTTTAAGGTAATTTAACACAGTTACGTTTGCGAGTTCAGCACTTCCAGGATTTTAGTCAGCTCTTCCTGAGAAGTAAACGGAATCTTGATTTCACCCTTATGCTTCTCATCGGCCTTGATTGATACACGTGTACCAAACAGTGATGATAATTTGAATTGCAGGCTACGCATCTCTTGTTTTGGCAATGTAACACTGCGGGAAGGCATAAGGTCCTGAGCGTCGTCGGCCAGATTCCGAACGGCCTCCTCCACTTTTCGAACTGACCATTCTTCGTCCACAGCCTTCGTAAAGAGCCGGATTTGTGTATCCGGATTTTCGATATTAATGATGGCGCGGGCATGGCCCATCGAAATCTTGTTATCGCGCAGTGACGCCTGAATGACGGGCGGCAGTTTCAGCAATCGAATGTAGTTATTGACCGTTGTGCGGTTCTTCCCAACGCGTTCGCCCAATTCTTCCTGTTTCAGACTACACTCGGTAATGAGCCGCTGGTAGCTTAGGGCAATTTCTATCGCATTCAGGTTTTCGCGCTGAATGTTCTCGATCAGCGCCATTTCCAGCATTTGCTGGTCATTGGCTGTGCGAATATAAGCCGGAATATGCGTCAGACCAACGATCTTGGATGCCTGCAAACGACGTTCGCCGGCAATGAGCTGATACCGCTCTTTCCCTAATTGTCGAACCGTAATAGGCTGAATGATTCCCTGTGTCCGAATCGAGTCGGCAAGGTCCTGCAGCGCTTCTTCGTCGAAACGTGTACGGGGCTGAAATGGATTTGTTTCAATCAGCATCACGCTGATTTCAGTCATCGTACCGATGATTTCAAACGGTGATGGTTTCGACTGACGACTAACCGATTCGCTATCGTGCAGCAATGCACCCAAGCCACGGCCCAATCCTATCATCTTTTTACTCGGTGCTTTGGTGTTGTCCATAAGACAAGTATGTATAATGTATGATGTATGATGTATGATATAGAACGAAAGTGTCTTAACCAGAACATCCTATATCATACATCATACATCATACATACTTGATTTAAGCTTCCTGCGGCATCATGCCATTCTTAATCAGAATTTCGCGGGCCAGATTCAGGTAACTGACGGCCCCTTTACTGTCGGCATCCTGCGCGAGGGCAGGTACGCCAAAGCTGGGCGATTCGCTCAGCCGGATATTGCGCGGAATAATCGTACTGAAAACCATTTGCTGAAAATGGCTCGTTACCTCACCCACTACCTGATTCGACAGCCGAACACGCAAGTCGTACATCGTTAGCAAAATGCCTTCGATGGCCAGATTTGTGTTTAGCCTCGACTGAATAATCTTGATCGTATTCAGCAATTTACCTAATCCTTCGAGCGCAAAATATTCGCACTGGACCGGAATAATAACCGAATCAGCAGCGGTCAGGCTGTTGATCGTTATCAGGCCAAGTGAGGGCGAACAGTCGATGATAATGAAATCGTAGTCGTCGCGAATGCTATCGAGCGTCGTTTTCATTTTATCCTCCCGATTCTGGAGGTTAATCATCTCAATTTCGGCCCCAACGAGGTCAATATGCGATGGTAGCAAATCCAGGTTCGGAAAATCCGTCTGAATAATAGCGTCCTGAGGGCGAACGCCCTCCACCATACACTCGTAAATGCTGTTCTCGATTTCTTTCGGATTGTAGCCGAGCCCTGACGTGGAATTCGCCTGAGGATCAGCATCAACAATGAGCGTCTGAAATTCGAGGGCGGCCAAACTGGCGGCCAGGTTGATTGTTGTTGTGGTTTTACCGACGCCACCTTTTTGGTTGGCGATAGCAATGACTTTACCCATGGATCTATGCGATGCAGGTCCAAAGATGCCGGATTGTTTCCACGAATGCAAGAACTGTTTCACGGAATGTTTCACAAAGAGTGAAAGAGTGAAAGAGCGAAAGAGTGACTTACATGGCCTTTTCACTCTTTTGCTCTTTCACTCACGCCCAGACTTTCGTACCCTCTGTGCAGTTGCGGCACATCTCGATTTCGGAACGGGAACGGAGGAGTGTTTGCCGGAAGTCTGTATAAGCGTGACCTTGCCATAGATCGGCGAAGGATTGCGTTTGAAGGTCGCCGAGCCGATGATGCGCATCTTTATCAAAGCAACAGGGCACTACGAGCCCGTCCCAGGTGATGACGCAGGAGTGCCACATTTTCCAGCAGTGGTCCCCAAAGCCGTTTTTGATGCGGTAGGTACCGTCTGTTTGGGGGGCATAGCGACTATATTGATCCAGCGTTGGCATTAGGTCCGAGCCGTGTTCATAGTCATAAATCTGGGCTGTTTTCAAGCCAACTTCGTCAACGCCCAGTTCACGTGCCAGTTTGTTCACCTCGGCAATCTGGTGTTCGTTGGGTTTCACAACCAGAAACTGAAACACCACATGTGGCGTCCTTGATTTCAGTTCTTTCTTCCAGCGAATAATGTTCTTCGTTCCTTCCAGTACCTTTTCAAGCTTTCCCCCTACCCGATACTGTTCATAGACTTCCTGCGTGGTTCCGTCAATGGAAATAATGAGCCGATCCAGACCCGATTCAACTGTTTTGCGGGCGTTGGCATCCGTCAGGTAGTGGGCGTTGGTACTGGTGGCCGTATATATATTTCGGTCGGTGGCGTAGCGGACCAGCTCCAGAAACTGCGGGTGCAGGTAGGGCTCTCCCTGAAAATAGAAGATTAGATAAAGGAGCGTTTCGTGCAGTTCGTCGATAGTCCGTTTATATAGGTCTTCGCCCAGCATTCCGGTTGGACGGGTAAACGACCGGAGTCCGCTGGGGCATTCGGGGCAACGTAAATTGCAGGAAGTAGTGGGTTCAAACGATACCGACATAGGCAGGCCACGTGCCAGGGCCTTTCCCGTTCGTCGTGACTCATAATAACTATACACCACTTTCAGCGCATTGGCAATGCGTTTAGGCGTTAGTTTGGAAGCGAAGTTAAGGCCGTCGAGTAGGTTGCGATTCATACGATAAAGGTACGATTCAACCGTTTACCGGAATACTTTTTTCAGATCAATGGAAATTCCCGTGGTTGGGTCGGTCAGCACTTCGTTGTGAAAAACCAGTTCTTCGTCGCCGGGCAACAGCACGAAGATGACCCGAAGCATCGGCTGTACAAGCCAGTATGATTTTACGCCAGCCGAAAAATAAGTTAATGATTTATCAATTAATTCTGTAACCGATTGTGAAGGAGATAGAATTTCAACCACTGTAAAAGGCACACGAGCAACTTTAATTTCGTCTTTCGTCCAGTTAGAAGGTTGTGAAGGAAAAATACTTAAATCAGGTACAGTTGACGGATTCGGGCTTTGTAATGTTACCTCGCTAACGATATCAAATGTATCGCGATAATGATCCATTACCTCAAATATTATTCTGGCTTCTAGTAATCCGTGATTAAAACTGAGCATGGGTTTACCTCTCTCGATTTCGTAATCCGTCAGGGCGGGCTGATCAACAATTGCTTCCATTTCGTTGACTGATTTAATTTCTTGAAGTATACCAAAAAGTAACCATGAAGACAATCTACAACAGCTTATAAACTCGGCAACCCTCTTCCTCAAAAACTACTTCGCCATTATCAATACCAGCAATTTTTACGGGCAAATCACCCCCCATGCTGGCGGCAAACGCGTAGCCAGGCCGGTCAACATGCGTCCAGCTAATGTACCGCTCACCATCGGCCGGACCTATCAGCCACTTCGTTTCTTTACCAACAATCTCAGGCCATATGCTTTCAGCAAAAGCCCGCATCCGGCCAATGGCGACAAACTGTTCGCCGTTTTGTCCCCAAACAAACGGCCCATGGGTTACTTTATCCGGCTGGCGGTCGTCTTCGATCTGGAAAACGTATAGTTTAGTGTACTCTTCGTTGGCACCTCGTTGCTCGTGCAGGTTCCGTACCTCAAATCCTAGACCTACATAGCTGGGCATATCGGTCAGAAAGAGAGCGGTGAAGTAGCGAAACAAATTCCCTGTGCGGTAAAATTCATCGAATCGGGGGTCGTCCTTATCAGCGGTCATCACCGTAAAATTCGGCGCAAACCGACGCGTTTTCAGGTAGCTGTCGTAAGCCGCAAACTGCCGCCGGAACTCCGTCGACCCAACAACGATAGACTGTAAATCGCCAAGCGTCGAATCGGCTTCGATAGCTTCCAGATGGTCAGGTTCATTGCCGTAACCCATTGTATCGGGCGGAGCCAGGAAGGTTTCGGCGAAGAATGCATAATAAGGAACCCCACTGGCCTGCACGTATTTTTTTATGGCCTGCAAAGGATCGTAAAACACATCAGGTGAGGCCGGAACCCCTTCAGGACGTAGCTGCACATGTGCCATATCGCCCCGCATGAAATCGAAATTATATTTCTGCTGACAGTCTTTTACTTTCCGACAGATGTAATTCCAGGCAGGCAGGTTGGGCCGGTCGAAATCAAGCTCCCAGTTCTGGTTATTATCTTTCGATTCATAGAATCGGTAGCGTGCCAGCGGCCCAAATACCCGCGACATAGCCTGTGGTTTATCGAATGCATATTGATACCAGATTTGACCGTAATCGTCTGTTACGAAATCATTGGCGTCAATGTGCAGACCCCGATAGGGCGGAGCCATCGTCATGGGTAGTGTTTCCAGTCCCTGCCCAATCAGGTGCCTGATGAGGCCCAGTCGCCGGTTTAAACGGCCGTTATAGTCATGCGGCAAGCCAAACAGGATACGCTGCCGTTGCTCGTCAGACAAAGCAGACGCGCCACCACCTACCGTTGGATTCTGGGCAAAGAATACCTCTTTTGCAAAGGTTAACGGCGTTCCATCGGCAGCTCCCCGAAATTTAAGAAATTGCCAGATGGCTTCTTCTACGTAGCGGTACACCAGATCGGAGTGATCAAATAGCGTAGCTGGATTCCCCCCTTTTTCGTCACGCTGCACCCATTCAAACAACGAAGGGTAAGTCAGCACCATCTCCGAAAAACGGTCTGTATGCGGAATAACATCCATACCCACCGTACGTCCCAGCGCATGAAGTAGATTCGTGACAACTTTAAGCTGTTTTTCGACCGAGTCGAGTGCGGGTACAAAGCGGGCCAGCTCTACATCAAAAAACTCAGGATTGATTTGCCAGCTTACCATACCGTATAAACTACCCACCACGCCCGGCTCCCAGATGGGTAACAAATGAATACTATCGTGACTGGCTGGCAGCGTCATCACATAACTGATAATTTTCCAGAAGGAGCCAATAGTACGCACATTTATACCAACCATGTTGCTGGTTTTCAACCACGAGCCATCAGTGTAGATTCGAGCGGGGCTGTTGACCGTTTCGGCGGGATCCAAGGCCTGGCGAAGCAGCTCATTACCAAGTCGTTTGTGAAGAATTTCCAGCGTTTGATACACTGAAAACTGCACAGCCGTTTGAGGTAGTAAGTTAGGAATATACGACAAACGGCCCGACTGGTAGGCTTCTATATGGGTGGTGTACTGCTGATACCAATCGGCTTGCAGCGTGTCGAAGGTGGTTGGCATAGGACAAATGTAAACCGGTTTTTATAAAACCAAACACGCCACCTTTGTGTCATTCAGACACAGGAAGTATAATTTGAGGGAAGGCTTCTCCCCAAATGACAACCCCACTTTCGTAAGGGTTTCCTATTTTTAGTCAACCTAAGAACAGGCAAAGTTTTCTCCTGCTCCACCACATTAATAGGTCCGTAATACCTTCAATCGGTGATTTTTATTGATACGGATGTGGGGATTGCTGATAACATGAAACAACGCGCCACTCAGCACCAACGTACCCACAACGGGTAGCGTATTGCTGTAAAAGCCTCTGTTATTGACTATATCAGCCAGCAAATAAACACCCCCGGCAATAGGGAAAAGGGTTCCAGCCGCCGTGATAAACGGAATTCTACGGTGAAGATAGACTTTCTGAATGTCATCAAACCGGAACGTTACGGGCTCATCGCGGTTCATTACTTGATTCGCCATCAGGACACTGAACGTACTATCAGTTACTTCATATAATTCCTCGCGGTACTTCTCGCCACCCGCTTTAAAATGCAATTCGTCGCCTACGAAAAAACGATACCTATGAAATCCGCCTATTAAATGGTTTACGTCAAGGGCAAGGTAACGGGATGGGCGAAGTAAAGCCGCATAGGCCGTGCCTTTGCGCTGCAGGAGTTGCTCGGTCGTGAGTGTGTCCTGTGGCTGAGCAATGGCATACTGGCCAATAGCAATAAAGAATAGAACAAATAAACTTCTGAATAATGACTTCATGGACTGCGTAAGTGAATCTATTGTCAATAACATGAAATTTTAGGTAGATGGCCCCATTTTTCATAAAAATTTAACCCATTCGCCACCTGTTAGCTAATTTGCGGCCATGATTACCGCAAACCAACTTCGAACATTTACCGAACAAATTTTTTTAGCCATTGGCTGTTCCGAAACGGATGCGCAGCTAGCCGCCGATGTCCTCGTTAGTGCCGACCTTCGGGGCGTCGATTCGCATGGAGTAGCCCGCCTGCCAGGTTATGTACGGCTCTACGACAATGGGCGTATTAATCCACAGCCGCACATTCGCGTCGTTCATGAAACACCCTCTACGGCTGTAGTCGACGGCGACCGGGGGCTGGGTCTTGTTGTTGGGCCCTGGGCCATGAAAGTGGCTATTGAGAAAGCGCGTATTGCCGGAACTGGGTGGGTGGCGGTGCGTAACTCCAACCACTTTGGTATTGCCGGATACCATGCTTTGCTGGCGGCCGAACACGATATGATTGGTCAGGCCATGACCCACGCGGCCCCGCTCGTAGCCCCCACCTTTTCGCTGGATAAACTCCTGGGAACCAACCCGATTGCCGTAGCTATTCCGGCCGCAACAGAACCCACTTTTCTGGCCGATTTTGCCTCAACGGCAGTAGCTTACGGTAAACTCGAAATCCTGCAACGCAAGGGCCAGGATATTCCGGAGGGATGGGCACAAAATGCCGAAGGCCAACCTACAACCGATGCCAACGCCATTAGAAACGGGGGGGCCTTACTTCCCCTCGGCACCGACCGCGAACACGGTTCTCACAAAGGGTACGGACTGGGAGCCATTGTCGATATTTTTTCGGGCGTATTGTCGGGTGCGAACTATGGCCCCTGGGTTCCGCCCTTCGCTACGGCAGGATTCATGCAGGCAAACGAAGGCGTTGGCAGTGGAACAGGTCACTTTTTTGGTGCCATGCGCATTGATGCTTTCCGCCCCGCCGACGAGTTTAAAACCCACATGGATACCTGGATTCAACGGTTTCGGCAAGCCAAAGCAATTGATGGTAAACGCGTACTGATTCCCGGTGATCCCGAGCGGGAAATGGAAGCCGATCGACTCCAAAACGGTATTCCCGTAGTGGAGCCAGTTATAAAAAGTCTGGAGGAACTCAGCGAGCGCTTCGGCGTGAAATTGTAGGAGTAGCGCGGACATCCTGTCCGCGTTTATATTACCTAAACTAATTAATCCAACTTGGCCGTCGGCTTGCGAACCAGATGCTGGAACGCCAGCCCGACCGCGCTACATAAATTTAACCCGTATGAATTACAGAACACTCGGTAAAACAGGTTTTTCTATATCCGAAATCAGCTTAGGCACCTGGCAGGTGGGCGGCAAATGGGGCGACCCTTTCAGCCACGAAAATGCCGACCAAATTTTGAATGCGGCCGTCGATGCGGGGATTAATTTTATCGACACCGCCGATGTATATGGTGATGGCGAAAGTGAAAAAGCCGTAGGCCGACTCGTGAGGTCGCGGTCTGAACGGATTTATGTGGCAACCAAGTGCGGTCGTCGGCTCCAACCGCACACGAATGAAGCTTATCAGCCTAGCGTACTCCGCCAGTTTGTCGACGACAGCCTGCGGAATATGGGCCTGGAAACCCTCGACCTTGTTCAACTCCACTGCCCGCCAACCGACGTTTTTTATCGACCCGAAATCTTCGAACTATTCGACAGACTGAAAGATGAAGGGAAGGTGCAAAACCTCGGTGTAAGCGTTGAAAAAGTGGAAGAAGGCTTGAAAGCTATTGAATTTCCGAACGTAACGACGGTGCAGATCATCTTCAATATGTTCCGGCAACGCCCCGCCGAACTGTTCTTTACTGAGGCACTTCGGCGCAACGTGGGCGTTATTGTTCGTGTGCCGCTGGCGAGCGGTTTACTCACGGGAAAATTCAGTGCTGATTCAACGTTTTCGAAAGACGATCACCGGAATTTCAACCGGCAGGGCGCGGCTTTCGATAAGGGCGAAACATTCTCCGGGGTAGATTACGAAACCGGGCTGGCTGCCGTTGAGGAACTTCGAAACGTTTTCCCCGATGATACAAACCTGGCCCCTGACGCCCTGCGCTGGATTTTAACCTTCGATGCGGTAAGCTGCATCATTCCCGGCGCGTCGAAACCGGAACACCTAACCTCAAATTTACAAGCCATTGATCGCCCGGCACCAGCGGTTGAACAGATGGCCGCCGTGAAGAAAATTTACGACGAGCACATCAAAAATCCCGTTCATTATTTGTGGTAATTGCCGTACTCTGTCAAGCAAAAGACCCGGCCTAAGTCGGGTCTTTTGCTTGACAGATACTAAACTAAATCAGTGATGACCTCTGCGACGACGGAGCGTGTCGCCGGGGGCGTGGTGTGTTGAGTCACCAGGGAAATGCTGATGCAACGTATCACCAGGGGCGTGGTGAGTAGAGTCACCAGGGAAATGTTGGCGCAGGCTATCGCCCGGAGCATGCTTGGTCGAGTCGCCGGGGAAATGGCCGGGACCACGCTTCCCGTCAAGTACTTTCACAAAGGTGCCATCTGCCTTAAATGCAAGTACTTTTACAACACTGCTCACCGTGATAGCAATTACATAATTCCCCTGCGCATCTTTCAGGGCTTCTTTGATGGTTGCACCAGCATAATTTGTACTGATGTACGTAGTAATGGCGGTCGGTAACGTTGCGGCATCAACCGCTGTCAGGTTACGCGGTCCGGTAGCTGATGTGCTCGTTACGCCAGCCGAACGGGCAGAAGCATCGGCAGCAGAAGGATCGACCGGGTTATTGTTACAGGCATTCAGGCTTACCACTAAGGCAGCCACGCAACTGAACACAAGCAGTGCTTTCATAAGGTTACTAAGTTGGTTTTGTTAAAAAAATATAAGGGGAAACTAAACGGTAATCAGACTCGTTTCCCGTTTCTGTTCACTGTACGTCCTAAGTACAAATACCGTTGCAACCGCAAAAAAATAGATCAGATTGCCTGAACACGTGGTCATAAAATCAGCAATAAAAAAATAGACTACTACCATTCTTTACATTTGCCGTGCTTTCTTTGTAAATTCTATTGTCAAACCTGTTTCTATTTGGCAATCCATCTATGTTGCAATATATTATTCCATGAAAAAACAGAGCGCCCGCCAATCACAATCGCAGACATCGAATGGAAAGACCCAGTCACAAGGTCAGACCAATGGTAATTTTTCGTTTAGCGATTACCAGACTGAAGATTTTTTTGACGAGATGTTCGTCAGTGAAACACAGGTAAGAGCGGGCTACGCTCCTTTCCAGAACCGGGTTGAGCAGCTTTCCCGCGAAGATATTATTGGTCGACAGCACGCAGCCGAACGGGCGCTGATGAGTATGGGCATTACGTTCAATGTCTATTCGGAAGGTGAAGGCACCGAACGGATTATGCCCATTGATATCATTCCGCGCATCATTGAATCGGCGGAATGGGATCGCCTGGAAGAGGGCCTGATTCAGCGCATAAAAGCCATCAATATGTTTCTGGACGATGTGTATAACGAACAGCGTATCCTGAACGATGGCGTGGTGCCGCGCGACCTGATCGAATCCAGCAAATCATTTCTACCCGCCTGTTTGGGGGTAAAACCGCCCAAGGGCATCTGGTGCCACATTACCGGAACGGATCTCATCCGGGGGGCCGACGGCACTATGATGGTGCTTGAAGATAACCTTCGCTGTCCGTCGGGCGTGTCGTATATGCTGGAGAACCGGGAGCTTAATAAACAGACGTTCCCCGAAGTGCTGGCCCAAACGGGTGTGCGGCCCGTGTCCGATTATCCGACCCGCCTGCTTCAGATGCTCCAGTTTATTGCCGACCGCCCAAACCCAACGGTCGTCGTTCTAACACCGGGCATCTACAATTCGGCTTATTTTGAGCACTCCTATCTGGCTCAGCAAATGGGCGTGGAACTGGTCGAAGCACGTGATCTGGTTGTATCCGGCGGTTACGTAAAAATGCGCACTACCAAAGGCTTCCAGATTGTCGACGTGATTTACCGTCGTATAGACGATACATTCCTTGACCCTCAGGCGTTTAATCCCGATTCGATGATTGGCGTACCGGGCATCTTTGAGGTGTACAAAAAAGGACGTGTAGCCCTGGCAAACGCTCCCGGCACGGGCGTTGCCGACGACAAAGTGATTTATGCGTATGTGCCTCGCATCATCAAGTATTATCTGGGCGAAGAAGCGATCATTCCAAATGTGCAGACCTACATATGCCGGGAAGAGGAAGATTGCGAGTATGTGATGGCGAACATCGAAAAGCTGGTTGTTAAGGAAGCCAACGAAGCGGGGGGTTACGGCATGCTTATTGGTCCGAAAGCTACCCAGAAAGAACATGATTTGTTCCGAAAAAAAATCAAGGAAAACCCGCGCAACTACATCGCACAGCCCACTATTTCGCTTTCGCGGGTGCCTTGTATCGTGGGCGACCATGCCGAAGGTCGCCATGTAGACCTGCGCCCTTACATTTTGTATGGCGATGGCGTAAACGTTATTCCCGGCGGCCTCACGCGGGTGGCCCTACGCAAAGGCTCTCTGGTTGTCAACTCCTCACAGGGCGGTGGCGGCAAAGATACCTGGGTATTGTATTAAGGAAATAAAGGAAGAAGGGGAGTAAAGGGAGGAAGGGGACGAAAGGGCTAAAGGAAAGGATTTCAATCCAAAAACCTTTATTTCCCTTTCGTCCCCTTCCTCCCTTTACTCCCTTTACTCCCCCTCTTCCCCTTCCTCCCTTTTTACGCCTATCTTTGCCCCATGCCTGTTCCAGATCTTTCCATTATCATTGTTAATTATAAAACTCCTCAACTTATTCTTAACTGTCTGGCGTCGGTACACACCTTTACGCAGGGCATTACGTTCGAGGTAATTATCGTCGACAATCAATCGGCAGATGATAGCCAGCGCATCATCCAGACAGCTTATTCTGATGTACGCTGGTTTCAAATGGGCTACAATTCCGGCTTCGCCCGAGCAAATAATTACGGCATCCGTAAGGCTGAAGCCCCGCTATTCCTTTTACTCAATTCAGATACGTTACTGATCGACAATGCATTGGCCAACAGTGTTCGGGTGCTTCATGACCAGCCCGATGTCGCTGCGGTAAGTGCGATGCAGTTAAAAGCCGATCGGCAACCACGCCCAAATCTATACACCACATTTGGGCAGATGCGTCGGGCTTTTTACATTTTACCCAGCGGTGAGGCATCCGAACGCTTCCTGCTTCGACTCCTGCCCGACCCTCACTACACCGACCCAAATCAGGTCGAATGGCTTTCCGGCGCTTTCCTGATGACGCGAAAAACCGTTGTTGCCAGAGCGGGGCTGATGGACGAAAGCTTTTTTATGTACGGCGAAGATGTAGAATGGGGCTATCGGCTGGGAAAACAAGGGCGACTATTGTTGTTGAGGGATACCCATTTCATTCATCTGGAATATGGCAGTAGCGAAGACAATCAACAACACCTTGTTACACACATCAACCGCTTTAAACCCCAGATACAGGTATCGCAACTGCTGTGGGTACGGAAACAATATGGAATTGGCGCTTATCTGGTGCTTATCCTACACTATATACTGATGGTTCCGATTGTCTATGCCGGAAAAATCGCGATTAATCTTCGTAACGGTCATCCACTCTTTGGGGAGCTGAAAAATCAGCGGGCGTTCACAAAACAAGTAACTATATTCCTCCAATTTTTCTGGAAAACCTTGTTTAACAGACCGGGTTTCTACAAAGTTTAACCGCATAATTAACACGAGCCAAATACGGATACATTTTTCCCATCTGAAATCGTTTTAGATGAAAATGGGAAATAATATGCGATTCCTCTATATACTCAGCGTTACTGGTATTTTTTTAAGTGCTGTTTTTTTGCCCAATATTAGCAGGGCCACACACGTGCGGGCGGGTGAGATTACCACCAAGCTTATTTCCAAAACGTCACTTACTTACGAGATTACCTTTACCGCCTATTATGATTATACATCCGGACCGACAGGCGGGAAACAGGCGGCTGATTTGGCCGAAGAATACACGATGTGCTTTGGCGATGGAACAACGGAAGTTGTAAAACGAAGCAAAATAAGCTACATAAACGGCAATACATCGTCAATAAATATTTATAAGACCATTCATACCTATTCCGGCCCCGGTACTTATACCATTGGCATCACGGTCGTGAACCGGAATCGAGGCACCGTTAATCTACCTCCACCGGGAGAGTCGCAAAATATTCCCTTCTTCGTTTCAACGACGATTTATGTCAATGCAGCCTTACTGACCAACTCCACCCCGGTGATGCTCAACCCGCCCCTGGACTCGGGCCGCGTGGGCCAGAAGTTCTGCCATAACCCGGCCGCTTTCGATGCCGATGGCGACAGTCTGGCGTACCGATTGAGCGTACCCAAAACCTCACCAACCGATAATGGGTGTCAGGGGCGCAATATAACGGTCTATCAGGACCCAACTCGTTTCGGGAGTGCCAGCGAGACGGGGGGCGCATCGACCTTCTCGATCAACCCCATTACCGGCGATCTCTGCTGGGATGCCCCCGGACAAGCGGGTCAGTTCAACTTTGCCTTCATCATCGAGGAGTGGCGTAATGGCGTGCTTATCGGCGAGATTACCCGAGACATGCAGATTGTCGTCGTCGACAGTCCTAATAAACGGCCACTCATTCAGCCCATCCCCGATTTGTGCGTGGAAGCCGGCACCCTGATCAACCAGCCCGTCACGGCCACCGACCCCGATGGCAACCGGGTCATCATCTCCGGCTTCGGGGGCGTTTTCAATGTAGGTCAGGATGGTGTGGCACTGCCAGCGGGCGAGTTGATTCAGCCCGCTTATGCACGACTGGTGAATGGGGGTATTACCCAGAATCAAAAAAACAGAAAGCCATTTTCCTCCCTGATGAACTACTGGCAAACTACCTGACTATAGACGAAATAGCCGCTTATCGGCAGTCAGGTACGGGTATCGTCAGCCTCACGGCCTATGCCGAGAAGCCAACGACCTAGCTAGCTAGAAGAAACCTTTGGAGAGTAGGTTTTTACGTTCCGGATCCCGCTGATCGGCATTTTTCTCTTCGATATGAACGTGAAAGACGCCCTGGAGCCGGTCAATGGATGTCAATTCGAAATTTTCCAGAATAAACTCAGGCAACAGGAACTGGATGATGGGTAAGAAACTCTCCAAAGCAAGTAGGTTTGATTAAGAACACAAACCTAGAAAAATACAACGCTCTCCACAACTTTTGGAATTGATCCATTAAGAACACAAACCTAGAAAAATACAACGCTCTCCACAACTTTTGGAATTGATCCATCATTTAAATAAACAGAATGGCATAAAAAAAGATAAAGCACTCAAATTATTGATTTTGAGTGCTTTATCTTTTTTTTGCAGAGAGAGAGGGATTCGAACCCCCGGACCTGTTACAGTCAGTGGTTTTCAAGACCACCGCAATCGACCACTCTGCCATCTCTCTTTCTTGGGTGCAAATATACGAACGTTTCGAGATTTGTCAACCTTTCACGCCCGCTTTCGGCCAAAAACCGTAATTTTGAGGAATGATTTAAAGAGCGATAGAGCCAAAAAGTGAACGGGCGAACGTAAATGCCTTCACTGTCAGCTCTTTCACTCTTTCACTCTTTCGCTCTCTATAATGGATACCCTCGAATCGCTACCCTCGCTTGAAACCGCCCGAAAACTGGGCCTGCTACCCGAAGAATTTGATCGCATCGCCGAAATTTTAGGGCGTCGGCCAAATTTTACTGAACTGAGTATCTTCTCGGTGATGTGGTCGGAACACTGTTCCTATAAGAATTCCATTGTCTGGCTTAAAACGCTGCCCCGCGATTCGGACCGGATGCTGGCTAAAGCCGGAGAGGAAAACGCTGGTCTGGTAGACATTGGTGATGGCCTGGCCTGTTCGTTCAAGATCGAATCGCACAACCACCCCTCGGCGCTGGAACCCTATCAGGGAGCTGCTACGGGTGTTGGCGGTATCAACCGCGATATTTTTACGATGGGAGCCCGGCCCATTGCCCAGTTGAACTCCCTTCGGTTTGGCGATCTGAGTCTGCCCAAAACCAAACGCCTGCTGCGCGGTGTCGTGAAAGGTATCGGCGATTATGGCAACGCCTTCGGGATTCCAACCGTGGGCGGTGAGCTGTTCTTCGACGATTGTTACAATACCAACCCGCTCGTTAATGCGTTCTCGGCGGGTATTGTTGAGGTGGGTAAATCGGCAAAAGCGACAAGCTACGGTGTGGGCAACCCGGTGTTCATCGTTGGCTCGGCAACGGGTAAAGACGGTATTCACGGAGCCACGTTCGCTTCTGAAGATATTTCAGCGGCATCGACCGATAAACTCCCGGCGGTTCAGGTGGGTGATCCCTTCATGGAGAAACTCCTGCTCGAAGCATCCCTCGAAATCATTGCCACAGGTTACGTGATTGGTATTCAGGATATGGGTGCCGCCGGTATCATCTGCTCGACCTCCGAAATGAGTGCGAAGGGCGAACACGGCATGATCATCGACCTCGACAAAGTGCCAACGCGTCAGCCCAACATGGCACCCTTCGAAATTCTGCTGTCAGAATCGCAGGAGCGGATGCTGGTCGTGATCGAAAAAGGTAAAGAACACATCATTCAGGGTATTTTTGATAAGTGGGATTTGAATTGTGCGCAAATTGGTGAAGTGACACCAAAGGGCGAACATGATCTCGGTCGCCTGCATTTCTATCGTAACGGCGAACTCGTTGCCGATGTACCTGCCTATGATCTGGTGTTGGGTGGCGGTGCGCCCGTTTACCATCGGGAGTATAAAGAACCGGCTTATATAAAGGAGTACGCCAAGTTCAACATTGACGACGTGGACGATATCGAACACGAAGACATTAAAGAAATTGCCGAACACCTGTTGTCGCACCCAAACATCTGCTCGCGCAAGTGGGTATATGAGCAATACGATTCGATGGTGGGTACGGGCAACCGCAGTACCAATGCACCGTCAGACGCAGCAGTCGTACGGGTAAAAGGCCCCGGCATTCCGGAAACCGAAAAATCCATCGTAATTACGGTCGATTGCAACAGCCGTTACGTGAACGCCAATCCCCGTATCGGTGCAAAAATCGCGGTTGCTGAAGCCTGCCGCAACATCGTTTGCAGCGGGGGTGAACCGCTGGCCGTAACCAACAACCTGAACTTCGGAAATCCCTATGTGCCGGAAGTGTACTGGCATTTCGTGGAAGCCGTACAGGGTATGGGCGAGGCTTGTCTGCGGTTCAGCACACCCGTAACGGGCGGCAACGTGAGTTTCTACAACCAAAGCTCCGATGACGGCCCGGTATTCCCGACGCCAACCATCGGTATGCTGGGGCTGATGGAAAACCCGGCTCACCAGATGACCCTCGACTTCAAAAACGAAGGCGATCTGATTTACCTGATCGGCCAGTCTACAAACGACATTGCGTCGTCGGAGTATTTATATTCGTTCCTGGACATCAAAGCCTCACCCGCACCGTATTTCGAATTCGACGACGAGTGGCATGTACAGGAAGGCATTAAAACCATGATTCGCAACGGCTGGCTACTGTCGGCACACGACGTGTCGGACGGTGGTTTGTTCGTCACGCTGGCCGAGTCGGCAATGGCGGGGAACAAAGGCTTCCAAATCGTTTCGGACGACCGGCACCGCCTGGATTCGTTCCTGTTTGGCGAGAGCCAGAGCCGCGTTGTGGTCACGGTACCAGCGGAGCATAAGCAAACGATTGAAGGCTATCTGCACGATACCATCATGCCGTTTATGTTTCTGGGAACCGTTATGGATTCGTCGCCCGCCTTCGTTGTCGACAACACGCAGGTGATGACCCTCGCCGAAGCGAAGATCCTCTACGACAATTCGTTGGGTAATATAATGGCGTAAGTTATAGGTTGATTCTCATACTGGCGCGGGTATTTACCCGTGCTGTTATATATAGCAAGCCGGTCCGGCGCCCCGGTTCGCTTGCGTCAGTGAATACTGACTCAATTAACGGCACGGGTAAATACCCGCGCCAGTATACATTACTTAGATCATAATCTTTATATGGCCATTGACCTAGCCGCGATTACCCGCGAAATCTGTACCATCGCCACGGATGCCGGTGCGTTTTTACTTCAGGAACGTAGCCGCTTCGACCGCGACGCTATCGAATACAAAGGATTAAATAACCTGGTTTCTTACGTCGATAAAGAGACCGAAAAACAGATTGTCGCCAAGCTGAGCGAACTGCTTCCCGAAGCCGGATTCATTACCGAAGAGGGCACCACAGGGCAGGAAGCCGATCAGTCGGCTCTAAACTGGATCATCGACCCCCTCGACGGTACAGCTAATTTCATTCATGACCTACACGTCTTTTCGGTAAGTATAGGCTTGGCGCAGGGCAACACGCCTATTGCCGGTGTTATCTATGATCCAAACCGGAACGAATGCTTCTCGGCCTGGCAGGGTGGAGGGGCTTATTGCAACGGGAAATCGATTTCAGTATCGCCCGCAACTCAGTTGGGCGAGAGCCTGATTGCTACAGGTTTTCCATATTATAGCTTCGATAAAATGCAGTCGTATCTCCACATTCTGGAGTCGCTCATGCAGCAAACACATGGCCTTCGCCGGATGGGGTCGGCGGCTATTGACCTGGCTTATGTGGCTTGCGGTCGGTTCGATGCGTTCTATGAATACAACCTTAATTCCTGGGACATGGCCGCAGGCGTATTACTGGTTCGCGAAGCGGGTGGCACTGTGACCGACTTCGACGGTGGCGATGCGTTTCTGTTCCGGGGTGACGTAGTGGCCGGTAGTGGCGTACATCCTGAGTTGATGAAGGTGGTGAAGGAGTATTGGAAATAAACCACCCCCAACCCCCTCCTAAAACAGGAGGGGGCTTTGCAAAAGGGTAACCCGTTACAAAGCCCCCTCCTGTTTTAGGAGGGGGTTGGGGGTGGTAAAACCGGACTATCTCAATTGTGAAAACCGGACGATTTCAATAGTCCATTAGTAGCTGATATTTGTAGCGCTGAACAAACCACCAGCCACTAGACCATGAGCGATCTACACGACCTTAAATACCCCATTGGTGATTTTGTCTATGGCCAGACCTACACGGCAGAGGATACAAAAAAGCATATTATACTAATCGATGAATTGCCTGTTAAACTAACCGAACTGGTTGAAAAGTGGGCTGATGATCGACTTGATACGCCTTATCGGCCGGAAGGGTGGACGGTGCGGCAATTGGTGCATCACGTAGCCGATAGCCACATTAATGCCTATGTCCGGACAAAACTCGCGCTTACTGAAACGAATCCGACCATCTCGCCCTATGAAGAAGGGGAGTGGGCGAAGTTACCCGATTCTACGCTTGATATAGCGCCATCGCTGGTGATTCTCAAAAATATGCACCTGCGTTGGGTTACGGTTCTCGCCACGCTGACCGAGGCCGAATTGTCACGAACATATTTCCATCCCGGTAGCCAGCGTATTTTCGAACTGCGGGAAGTTATTGCTATGTATGCTTGGCACAGCGAACACCACTTTCAACACGCCTATAGACTGGCCAAACGGAACGGATGGGCGTGAAAAAATGTATGCTATATGAAATAGGAGGTATGATATAAGCTTACCGTAGGCAAGTCAATACCATACATACAACATCTACTCCCATGCAGGAACTCATCATCTTTCTGATTTTTGCCGTTGCGCTGGGCTATTTGGGCAACCGCGCTTACCAAAGTTTTACGGCAAAAAAGGCCGGCTGTGGTAAAGGATGCGGCTGTGCTACTGACGCAAAACTCTCGGTTCGACCTACCGAAAAATGAATATAAACATCTGTCACTAACATTTTTTGAATCCGGTTGTTTGTTGATGCAATGAGTGCTCAACAAATCACCGGATTTTTACTATTACTCGTTTTTATTTTTACTCTGGACGGGTGCAAACGCGTGCGCCCCGACACGCCCGTTCAGGAAGAGTTTGAAGCCCCAATCCCAGACCCGGTGTCGTTCATGGCCGGCAATCTCACCTTTAATATCCGCGACTTAGAAGCGAAAATAAATAAGTCCCTCTCCATCACACTCGTTCCCGAAGAAACCTTCGAAGGACGTAAGGGAGAAGCCTGGCGATTACGGGTCGAACGCACAGGTCCGGTGCGAATTCGGTATGCCGATCGTAAGGTATATTTCTCGGCCCCTCTCCAAGTCTGGTATTCAAATCCCATTGGTCTGCGTAAAGCCGATAAGCGCAAAAGCCGTCCACTCTGTGCCCTCTCTGTAACGTTCAATAGTCCCGTTGGCGTAGGCTCCAGCTGGCGGCTGGCAACCAAGTCCCGTTTTGAAAATTACGAGTGGACGCAGGAACCCAAGGTGCAGATGCTGGGGATTAAGATCAATGTGAAGGGACTTGCCGAAAAAATTCTGGACAAGCGTAAGGCTGATATTGAAGCAGCCATTGATAAAGCCGTACATGATGGTCTGCACCTCAACCGCGAAGTCAGCAAGGTCTGGCGGGATATGCAGAATCCGATTCGTATTGCCAAAGTACCTGAAAATATCTGGCTAATGCCTAAACCGTTCAGTATTGCCGCTGCCCCTGTTTACGGAAACGCCCGCCAGATTACAGTGCCGCTTCAAATCGCATTTCGGGTGAAAACACGCATTGGCCCGAAGCCAATGGTCGATAGCCTGGAGTATTTGCCCAAATTATTACGGCGGAACGAATTGCCGGATTCTACCCGCCTGGAGGTGCTGGCGTTTATTCCCTATGCTGAAGTAAATCAGGTATTGGCACGAACACTGGCGAAACAGAAACTGGATCTGGTTGGCGGTAATTTGACGATTAAAAGTGCGTCAATATATGGAAGCGGGCGGAAACTCATACTTAAGGCCGATGTGGGCGGTCGTGTGAAAGGAACGTTGTTCTTTCATGGTAGCCCAGTTTATGATACCCTCACGAATACGCTGGGTATGAAGGATGTAGACTTTGATGTAGACACCAAAGAACGCCTGCTGGCCACCGCCGACTGGCTCCTGCACGACCACCTCCGCGACACGATTCAGGCAGCGATGGTTATCCCATTGCGTCAGCAGATAACGTCAATTCCCACAAAAATCGAAACGGCTTTTGCAAACGCCAAAGTGGGTCAGAAAACAGCGCTTAATATTGACACCTTTCGGTTAATTCCTCAGCGAATTGTTGTTCGGCCGGATGGTATTCAGGTATTGATAAAAGTGCAATCGAAAGTAGCGGTGAAAGTGAAACGGTTATAGACCTGTTACGTTTGCCTGCCATCGCCATAAATACCGACTGGCCGTGGTGCGGTAGGGGCGCCAGGGCTCCGCAATGTTGAGCAACTCGGTATACAGCGCTTTGCCCGTTAACCCCTCGGTCTGTTCGGGATAGGCTCTTATCATCCGCTGCCGGATCACCAAATCATCAATTGGAAGTATATCGGGTCGGTCGAGTACGAACATCAGCAGCATCTCCACCGTCCAGCGGCCAACGCCTTTGATGGGAATCATATACTGCACAATTTCTTCATCGGTCATGGTATCGACATCGGCTCGTCTGAGCGACTTTTCGAGCGAGAATACGGCTACACTTTGCAGGTACTTAATTTTTTGAAACGACAGGCCCGCGCTGCGAAGTTCGTCGGTTGTTTTGAGCAGCAGGGCTTTGGCTTCGGGGTACTTATCGGGGAAAAGTGCCCGAAAACGACCGAAGATCGCATCGGCGGCTTTCACCGAAATCTGCTGAGAGACAATACTTTCCAGTAAGGCGAGGTAAAGATCATCGGCATAGTCGTTGAATAGTTTAGGCGCTGGCGTTTCCGCAATGATGCGGGCCATTGTCGGATCCTGAGAAAGATGGTAGAGGGCGGTGGTTTGCAGCATAATGCGATTTGACTTGGCTAATAAACTAAATCGGCGCCTGTATGTATAGCTTCATTTTATAAAGATTTATTTAACCACAGAGACGGTCCGCCGTTGCGGCACAAAGAGCACAGAGGTCCAACGGGTTACGTTTTCCCTATTAAGACCTCTGTGCCTCTGTGGTTAAATAAATCTTTATAAAATGAAGCTGTTAAACTTACTTTTAAATAGAACACTCAATCCAGTTCTAAAATCAGCAATTACTTTTTCAACTCGGTAACCAGCGTATTCAACAGCACACTCTTCTGTTTCAAATCATAGATGTACTCCCAGAACATAACACCCGCCAGTTTCTTCGACTTTACATAGGCTACATTGTGTATAAAAGACTCCGGGCCGGAATATATTGCCATCGCCAATCTGATCCGGGTATTCCCAGTCGATGTCGATGCCATCGAGCCAGTGTTTTTTTAGCAGCTCAATTGCGCTGGTGGTGAATTTACGTCGAGCGGTTTGTGTAAGGGCAGCATCAGAAAAGTATTCACAACCACCCCAGCCACCAATAGACAACAGCACTTTAAGAGCCTAGTTGGTCGATTTAAGGGAAGCAAGAGCCGACAGATTTTCGGCATCTTTGGCCGTCAGGGGGCTATATTTCCCCCCTTATCAGGAACACCGATAGCGTAATTAATGTGGGTTAATTTCTGGGCTTCAATCTGTTCTTTCGTCCAGCCATTACCGGTTATATAGCCGATTATGACGCAGGGATGAGGTTTTGTCGACGGTTGAGCCAGTACGTTTTGTCCAAAAAGGCAACTACAAAAAAATAAGGAGCAAAAGATTGGGTTTTATAGGGGTGAGTACTATCAGGAGAGCGGGTTGCAAAGCAAAGATACACGGAAGGGCTTCTCAGCGTATCAAATTTATAGGCGTATTTCGCCCTTTTTAACCGTTTTGCCGGGTAATATCGATTTTATTTACGGCAGACAAAGACAGTCGCAGGACACGATTTTTTGAACATTCGATACCATAAACGGTAGTTAGGTTATCTTTGACCCCAAACGTGTAAGCCGCCTGCCGGCGCATCCATTTCGTTCATTATGTCGAAACGACGACACCATCGATCGGCCGAGAAACTGCTTGGCACCTCGCCCGGTACACTCACCTATGTGGGGGAGGAAATCGAGCATGCCATAAAAATTAAACGCATTTCCTATAATCCGACCGATTACCATATTGACGATACCAGCAAACTAAGCGCCTGCACGCTTCCCGCAACCGAATCGTCGGATGTCAATTGGGTTGATGTTGATGGCATCCATGAGCCAAAAGTGGTAGCAGCCCTGGGGCAGCAATATCATTTACACCCGCTTTTGCTCGAAGATGTGCTGAATACGGAGCAAAAACCGAAAATCGACCTGTATGATGACACGGTTGTGTTTGTAACCCTCAAAATGTTGCACCACAGCCGCCAGCGGCAGGAAATTGATATTGAACATATCAGCCTGGTGTTGGGTAAAAACTACCTGATCTCGTTTCAGGAAGAGCGAACCAAAGATATTTTCGAACCCGTTATTGACCGTATAAAAGCCTCATCGGGTAAAACCCGGCGTAATGGGTCCGACTATCTGCTGTATGCCTTAATGGATGTTGTTGTGGATCATTATTTCCTGATAACGGAGCGTATCGGTGAAAAAATGGACGAACTGGAAGAGTCCATTGTGCAGGAACAGGCCACTCAACAGACCCTGGCAACTCTCTATACCCTGAAACGCGAACTGTCAGTTATTCGCCGGACGGTTTACCCATTACGGGACATTCTGAGCGAATTGCTTCGCGGGGAATCAGACCTGATCCAGCACAGCACAGTACCTTATCTGCACGATCTTGCCGACCATGTCAATCAGGTAATTGAAACCCTCGATTCCTATCGGGAACTCATTTCCGGCCTGATGGAAGTCTATTATTCGATTGTTAATAATCGAATGAACTCGGTAATGAAAACGCTGACGATTGTGTCGGCTATTTTTATTCCGCTCACGTTCATTGCCGGTATTTACGGCATGAACTTTAGTAATATGCCTGAATTACGTTCGCCAACCGGCTATTTTTGGACGCTGTTTGTCATGGCGGCTATTGCTACAGGTGAAATTATTTATTTTAAACGAAGCGGTTGGATGTAATCGCTTCCTGCGTTTGCTTGACTAGCAAGACTATGTTAACGAAGGATTTTCAATTGACAGGTCGTCAGTGGTTTACCGATTCAAGACAGGTTATGACCACTGTTTCGGATGCCCGCTCGGCCGATGCCGTTTTTTTTGCCATACAGGGTGAACACCACGATGGACATGCATTCATCGGTGACTTGTACCACAAAGGCATACGTCAGTTTGTTGTCGAGCGGTCGGCTTTAACGCTGGAACGACGCGACGAACTGGCAACCTATACCGATGCCCGGTTTATCGAAGTAAACAGCAGCCTGAAAACGCTCCAAACGCTGGCCGCCGAACACCGTCGGCAGTTCCGTATTCCAGTCATTGGCATTACCGGCAGCAATGGAAAAACGATTGTGAAAGAATGGCTGGCGCAACTGCTTGATGGCGGTTCGGCCAGCGATGGCTTTGTGGTGGCCAAGAGCCCCAAAAGCTATAATTCGCAACTGGGTGTGCCGCTTTCGGTGCATGAATTGGCAGAAAGCCATACGCTGGGTATTTTTGAGGCTGGCATTTCAAAGGCGCAGGAAATGCAGTCGCTGGAGGCCATCATCCGGCCAACCATCGGCATTTTCACTAATATTGGCACCGCACACGACGAAGGATTCAGGACACGTAAGCAGAAAGTAGCCGAAAAGCTCAGGCTGTTTATCCATGCCAGTGTACTCATATACTGCTCCGATTATACTGATATTGACGAAGAAGTCAACATGCTGCTCAAGGCTGTAAACCCCGATATGCGGTTTATTACCTGGTCGTTGACGGGTCATAAAGCGATTTATCAAGGTACATTACAGAAAAATCAGTTGAGCCTCACGGGTAAAAACGGGGCGGTTAACCTGACATTGATACTTCCCTTCACTGATCCGGCATCGGTCGAGAATCTGATGCATTGCCTGGTCACGATGCTGACGTTACGCGCCTGGGATGAAGCCGAACTGCAAAATCGGCTGAATCGACTGCGGCCGGTTTCGATGCGGCTGGAACAAAAAGAGGGAATCAACAACTGTGTTCTGATCGACGATTCATACAATAACGATGTTGTCGGGCTCCAACTGGCGTTACGTTACCTCAACCAGCAGGGAACTCGCAGCCGCCGGGTCGTAATTCTCTCCGATGTATTGCAATCGGGCCAACCCGAAGCTGATTTATATAAGCAGGTTGGCGAATTAATGCGGTCGAATGAGGTAGAGCAGTTTGTTGGCATTGGCCCGGTCGTGAGCCGAAACGCTCATTTCTTCACTACAAATAGCCTGTTCTTCGCGACTACCGATGAGTTTCTGGCCCGCTTTTCGTTCGGTGACCTTCGCGACAGCGTAGTTTTGGTAAAAGGGGCAAGGCCGTTTTCATTCGAGCGGATTGTGCATCGGCTGGAGCGAAAAGTTCATGGTACTGTACTTGACATTAACCTCGATGCCCTGACCCACAACCTGAACTACTACCGGGAACGTATTGCCCGCAGTGAGCCTTCCGATACCCGGTTGATGGTGATGGTGAAAGCATTTGCCTATGGCAGCGGAAGCGCCGAAGTGGCACAACTGCTTCAGTTTCACCGGGTCGATTACCTCGCGGTAGCCTATGCCGATGAGGGCGTGTCGTTGCGGCAGAATGGCGTCGACTTGCCCATCATGGTCATGAATCCCGCCCCCGAAACCTTTGCGACCTTACTGGAATATAAACTCGAACCCGAAATCTACAGCATGCGTCTGCTACTCGAATGGGGCCGTTTTTTAGGGAGCGAAGAGCGGGGAGGGGGCAGTTCGGAGAACGCCTTCCATCTGAAAATTGATACGGGTATGCATCGGCTGGGGTTTCTGGAAAGCGAATTACCCGCCCTTACCGATTATTTGCAACAGCACCCGACGTTAAAAGTAGTGACGGTGTTCAGTCATTTGGTCGGTGCCGATGATGCACAGTTCAATTCGTTTACTGAAGAGCAGTATGCATCTTTTATACGAAGTACGACTAGTCTTGAAAAGGCGCTGGGCTACCGGCCGCTTCGGCATTTGCTCAACTCGGCGGGTATTGTGCGGTTTCCGGATTACAAACTCGATATGGTTCGTCTGGGTATTGGACTGTATGGCGTTGAAGCCAGCCAGATTGATCAGGCAGCATTGCAAACGGTAGGCACTTTACGAACGGTTATCAGCCAGATAAAAACTGTACAGGCGGGCGAATCGGTGGGCTACAGCCGCCGGGGTGTACTCGACCACGATGCCCGAATCGCTACCCTGGCTATAGGTTATGCCGATGGCTACGATCGCCGGTTAGGGAACGGTGTTGGCGAGGTATGGGTAAACGGGACGCGCTGCCCAACGGTGGGGAACGTGTGTATGGATATGACTATGGTCGACGTAACTAACGCATCGGCAAACGAGGGCGACGAGGTAATTATCTTCGGCCCGGAGCTTCCAATTACCGAACTGGCTCAGCGAATCGGAACCATTCCCTACGAAATACTAACGGGTGTTAGTGAGCGCGTGAAGCGGGTGTTTTTCAAAGAGGGGAATTAGGTAAATCGATCACCGTATGCCCGTTTTCAAAATGCGCCCTTTCCAGATAAAACCCCTGTATGTCTGGCCGGGTATACTGTAGTAAAGACGGCCAACAGGGCTTTTCGAGTGCCCGGCGGATTTCTCATTTTCGACGTCATCATAGGTGTATTTATCGCTTTTAGCGTTGATGAAATTGACCGTATACGTAAATTTCTTCTCAGAAAAGCCCGGCGATTTCGTCAACTTTTTGCGGCTGTCAATGATATACCAGACTAGTGTCGATAAAGATGCGATGAGTAAGGCGATGGTGTTCATAGAGTCGGTGCATTAACGCTAGACTTTACTTTCTGGATAAATCTTTTTGTGATTGGCAACCAGAACCGCGTATTGTTCGGGAGTTAAGATGGCCTTATAAGCGAGTACTTTATCGGTTTCGACCACCGCAGCCAGAGCTCTTAGTTTTTGATTCGTGAAGCCCGCTTTCTTCAGTTTTTTGACACCCTCATTAAAGCTTACGGTGGCATTGACGATGATTTCTTTGGCTTTCGGTAGTTGCTGGTCAGTTAGTTTGAGACGTTGCTTGTCCGCTTTTATAACCGACTTAACGATCATGCCAACGGTGGCACCATTATTCAGGAAAACGAATTTTTCATTTTCCACCGATTTGGTCTGCGAAAAAACCAGGGTCGATAAGCCGAGTAAAAGAGATAGAGTTACGCTAATTAGTTTCATTGGTATTGATAGACAAATGGGGCCAGCTAGTACTGTTTCTACTAAACGAATATACATGATTTTTCGTAGCTGAAACTGTCAAAACAAAAAAGCCCGGCCACAATGTAGCCAGGCTTTCCGCTTTCTATCCACACCTAGGAGTTACTCGAATATATAAGGAGCAACCCCTACGAGCGCAGTAAACTGCCCTCTAAAGTAGCCAAACGCGCTAATTGAGCATATTGTTATGCTAGCCCCGAAAAAGAAAGACACCGGTTCTGCCCAGAGAAATTCTTTTCTAACTGATTAGTAGAAACTAAGCTTAATTTTTAATGAGTATTAAATTTTCAGTATTTCTTTTAATATTAAGTTTCCTAGTCATGCGTTGAGTGTATTTTTTACACTCCAAAAGATTCATATGTTCGCTTTCAGTTACTTTTCTTAAGCTTCACTGCTTCTACATTGCTTTTGCGACTATCCAGTTCAATCAGGGCTTTTTCCTGGTCGGTCTTATTGGTGGCAATATCTTTATTCAATTGCTCCAGTTCTTTCGCGTTCTCATCGATACGCTTGAGAAGTCTCTCTTTTTCCTTCGCGTTCTGCTCTATTTCCCGTTGGAGTCGTTCGCCATTTCGAACCATTTTCTGGTGGTTCTTTTGAGCGTCGTCAAAACCACTTTCGGCCGTTTTGACTTCCTGCCCGTACAAGGTTTTGTTGGCAAAACTTTTAAAAAGGTCCTCGGCCGCTGCATAGCCCGTGCCACCGGGCGTAACAAAGGTGCCATTACCCAGATCGAAGGAGGTAAAAATTGTGGCCGACGTACGCGACGATTTTACGGTACTGACCAAATTGATTGGTTCCGACGAAATGGCCGGAATGTTTGCATTCGTCACGCGGTAAGTACCTCGAGACGAAGTTGACCGGCCATACGTTTGAAGTTGAGTTTCCCAGTCTTTTTCAATCTGCTTCCCATCTCCCTGAATCGTTAAGTAAAGTCCGGATAATTTCGCTTTATCGATCGTGCTTTCTCCAGCATAAACTGTTTGAGCAAAAGTTGACGTAGTGAGTGATAATAAGCAATAAACCAGACATATACGTAAAATAGTTATCATGTTTTTATACAAGTTTGCTTAGTTGCCAACATCTGGCAGCTTGGTTATGAATGGATCCGATTAACTTTCTTTGTGATTAACAGGCGTTTGTCGCCGTTTTGTAAGGTAGTTGCCAGGATATAAATATCGCCACCTTCACGTAAAGATAATTTTTTCCGCAACTCCGCTACTGTTTGGGGGAAGTTGCGAACAGTGAGATTCGCTTTTAGGTCTGGGATTATTGTTTTAAGTATTTTGGCATCGGGCTTAATCACCTGCAAAACCGAAAAAATACGGCCTGGAAAATCCCACTGAATATCGTCATTTGTATACAGGTGGCTGTGAGGTGCTAACTTTTTCAACCCGAACCGGGCACCTGCCAACCGAAAGGCCCCTGCTTTCAGGACGGCTGCATTGGGTTCGTAAATATAGGTCTGTGGATCACCCACATTAACGTTTGCTGCCGCTTCTTCATCCCAACAAAAATTTAAACTTGTAGCCATGTTATTCACTAGGTTAACAGTGTTAAATTGTACGTCATCTTTGTTAATGACCTGGTTTCCAAGAACAAATAGAACTTCCTTTACCTCGCCCTGAACGGCAACAACATGCACTGAAGCAACAAAGCCCATCAACTGCCTGATAGCCAACTGAATGTCCAGTAGCGGAGATGCCTTTAACAAAACTCTATTTGCTTTGCTAAACAGCGCTTTTAGTGTACCGTGTTGCGACACGTCGGGTTCGCAGTCTTCCAATCGAACCACTTTCCCCCCTGTGGAATCGCGCCGGTGAGGGTCTAGGTAAATCCAGTCGGCCAGATCGGCCGTTGGTTCCTGCGCCATAAGCAGAGCCAACCCATCACCGGTTTTAACCGATACATTGTTTGTTCCCAACAGCGGGAGATTGTGTGCGGCTAGTTGAGCAAGTTCTTCATTTCGCTCAACGTACACCACCTGCTCCACCCGTTTGGCAAATGCCCACGTATCGACACCCATGCCACCCGTAAGGTCAAACAGGCGTCTGCCGCTTACCAGCGAGGCTTTGTAGTGTGCTGTTTGTTCAGACGATGCCTGTTCTACAGATAGGGCAGGTGGAAAAATAAGCTCGTCATTGGCAAACCAGGTCAGCAGTTTTTCCTGCGCTTTTTGCCGGGCAACAATCTGTGCCGCCACTTTCCTGATATCCAGATCGTGTGGCTGAGCCCGCAGCAACAGCGACCGAACATCATCGCTGATGTGGGTACGGATGAACTCCCGTTCGACTAAAGAAATTGTTATCAAGGGATGGGTATTATTATGTTTTTAATCTCTTTTTAATTTTATGCAACGCTAACCCGTAAGCAGGCGTTAGAGCAGGGTACTGTTGGCAATAAACCATTCCTTATGAAACAAGTTAGTCCATTCCAAACACTTACGCAGTATAAATCGAGCTACTTCAAGCAGGATTTCCCGGCAAGTTTATCCGTTTTTTTAGTGGCCATGCCACTCTGCCTGGGTATCGCTCTGGCTTCCGGTGCTCCGTTGTTCTCGGGACTGGTAGCCGGTATGATTGGGGGCATTGTGGTTGGGCTATTGTCGGGATCTGAAATCAGTGTAAGCGGGCCAGCCGCTGGACTGGCCGTAATTGTTGCCGACGCCATTACAAAAATAGGCTCTTACGAGGCATTTCTGGTTGCGGTGGTATTGGCGGGCCTTATTCAGCTTATTCTTGGATTGATAAAAGCGGGGCGTTTCAGTAGTTTCTTTCCCGACAGCGTCATCAAAGGCATGCTGGTTGCCATTGGTATTGTTATCATTCTCAAGCAGATTCCACACGCGTTGGGCCGCGATAATGACTACGAGGGCGAATTTGAGTTTCAGCAACTGGCTGATGGTGAAAATACGATTTCGGAAATTTATCGGGCCATTGAAACGGCCAGTACTGGTGCGGTGATCATCAGTTTCGTCTCCATTGTCTTTTTGATAGCCTGGGAGCGCACTGCCGGACGAAGTACACGGGCTTTCTTTAAAAATTTTCCGGCTGCGCTGGTTGTCGTGATTATAGGTGTTGGTCTCAATGAGTTTTTCCGGGTGGCAGTTCCATCCTGGTATCTGGGCGACACTGCCCACCAGCACATGGTTCAAATTCCGACTATCGCTGTAGGAAAGAGTTTGTTTTCGATTTTCGATTTTCCTGATTTCAGTGTTTTGGGTAATCTTAAAGTATATGGAATAGCCGCCACAATTGCCATTGTGGCCAGTCTTGAAACCCTGCTGAATCTGGAAGCTTCTGACCGGCTCGACTCGGGCAAACGGATATCATCAACAAGCCAGGAGTTGGTGGCGCAGGGTGTTGGTAACATGCTGTCGGGCCTGATTGGTGGATTACCCGTTACGTCGGTCGTTGTGCGCACCTCGGCAAACGTATATGGGGGAGCGCGTACCCGGATTTCGACTGTATTGCACGGCTTTTTTCTGATGGTAGCGGTCTTTCTGGGTGGACCACTGTTAAATTATATTCCGCTTTCGTGTTTGGCAGCTGTGTTAATTATGGTTGGGTATAAGTTAGCGAAACCTGCCATCTTCAAAAAGACCTATCGAGATGGATGGAGCCAGTTTGTACCATTCATCGTGACAGTAGCCGGTATTGTCTTCACCGATTTGCTGATTGGCATTGCTCTGGGTTCTGTTGTTGGTATCGTTTATGTGCTGATAACCAACTTTCAATCCACGTTCAAAATGACCCGCGATGGGCATAAGGTGACGATTGAATTTGAAAAAGACCTGTATTTTTTGAGTAAACCCCAGCTGAAGGAAGCCCTTGGTTCGCTGCAGCCGGGCGATACCGTCTTAATTGATGGTACAAAAGCGCCTTTTATCGACCATGATATTTTTAATATACTGCATGATTATAGCGATATAGCGAAAGTGCAGGGGATTGATTATGAGTTAAAAAATGTAGTATTGAATCGGCGAAAAGGGAATATGAGGCTAGCGCAGGGGTAAGAATGGGTAAATGCTGCCTTGTACGCTTAACATTCAAATTCCCTCATGAAACGATTTTGGCAGACCAGTTTTTTGATAAGCGCAGTAGTCACTTCGGTTTCGATAGGCAGCTACAGCCAGCGGCTTTCAGAAAAAAAACCAACTCGCCCAAATGAAGTCGAGTTTTGGCTAACAGATCCGAGCGCGTCCATTTTATTTACGAAGCAATCCCCTCTTCAGTTTACCGAGGCACCAGCTTCGGGTTCTACCCAAACCATTCATGTCGACCCGTCGCAAACGTACCAGACGATTGATGGCTTTGGCTATACGCTGACGGGCGGTAGTGCCACGCTTATCAATAAAATGGATGCACCCGCCCGGTCTGCGCTTATCAGGGAATTATTTTCGACTGAAGGAAAAGGGATAGGCGTTAGCTATTTGCGGCTGAGCATTGGGGCATCGGACCTCGACGAACGGGTATTTTCGTACGACGATCTGCCAGCGGGAGAAGCAGACCCAAAGCTCGCCAAATTTAGCCTGGCACCCGATCAGGAACAGTTGATTCCGCTGCTCAAACAGATTCTGGCCATTAATCCGGTCATCAAAATTTTGGGGTCGCCCTGGTCGCCCCCGGTTTGGATGAAGTCTAACGGTAACTCGAAAGGGGGGAGTCTGAAACTCGAATTTTACGACACCTATGCCCGTTATTTTGTCAAGTACATTCAGGGAATGCAGAAATTGGGCATTCGAATCGATGCCGTTACCATTCAGAATGAGCCGCTTCATCCGGGCAATAATCCCAGCTTGTTGATGTTACCTGCCGAACAAGCGCTCTTTATTAAACAGAATCTTGGGCCGGCGTTTAAATCGGCCGGGATTAAAACAAAGATTATTCTCTACGACCACAACGCCGATCGCCCCGATTATCCGATATCGGTCCTGAATGACCCCGAAGCCCGAGCCTATGTTGATGGATCGGCTTTTCATCTGTACGGTGGTTCGATCAGTGCGCTCTCGGACGTACACAAAGCCTATCCAGATAAGAACCTGTATTTTACCGAACAGTGGATTGGTGCCCCCGGTAATTTGAAAGGCGATTTACCCTGGCACGTTCGAGAGCTTATTATTGGGGCTACCCGAAACTGGAGCCGCACCGTTTTGCAATGGAACCTTGCCGCTGATCCGCAGCAGAAGCCCCATACGCCCGGTGGCTGCGATCAGTGTTTAGGCGCATTGACTATTAACGGCAGCAGCGTAAAGCGTAATCCGGGTTACTATAATGTAGCAGTTGCATCGAAGTTTGTAAGGCCGGGTTCTGTTCGTATCGAATCAGATATGCCAAAATCCCTACCGAATGTCGCGTTTAAAACACCCCAGGGCAGTATTGTCTTGATCGTTCTGAACGACAGTCCATCCCGATTACGGTTCACAATTGACAGCCAGGACAAGCATACCAGCGCCATTTTATCGGGCGGTGCCGTAGGGACATATGTGTTTAAATAAGGAGTCATAAGTAGGTCTGAAAAACACATTAGGTTATTTTTTTTGTCATGCTAACGAAGGAAGCATCTAAATGATTGAGCTTTAAGATGCTTCCTTCGTCAGCATGACAAAAAACGCTTGCTTAAGTAATCACGCAAAATCGAAAAACATTTTTAAACACAGAGGCCCCGCAACGGCAAACCGCAAAGAACACAGAGTTTTAATTAATTCATTAGCAGTTTATTATATCTCTGTGCCTCTGTGTTTAAAATTTTTGCTTAGCTATTTACAATTATTTAGTCGGATGTTGAACACGACGCTTACGGCTGGTCTCTTAAGCCTATTGATTTTTGGGTTACTGTCTGGCGGTGTGATTGAAACATCCGACCCGAATGGCTCAACTATACCGTTGGGTCCTAAATTCCCGGCGGAGGTTACGGCTTTTCAATCCTATTCGGCAAACCCGGTTTTCACGGGCACGGGCTCGGATACCTGGGATCAGAACATTCGGGAAAGGGGCTACATTCTTCGTGAAAATGGCATTTATCACCTTTGGTACACTGGCTATCGGGAAGGAAAGAACCAAACTCGCTCACTTGGCTATGCCACATCAAAAGATGGCCTAAAATGGACCCGCAACAAAGGCAACCCAATTCATGCCTCTACCTGGGTTGAAGATATGAGTGTGGTTAAATCGGGAAACACCTATTATATGTTTGCCGAGGGAGCAAACGATGTGGCGCATCTGCTTACCTCAACGGATCGGATCAACTGGAAGGAGCGTGGCCCGCTCGACATTCGTTATACCAATCACCAGCCGCTCAATAAAGGGTCATACGGAACGCCCACCATCTGGAAAGAAAAGGATACCTGGTATCTGTTTTATGAGCGGAACGATGAGGCTGTGTGGCTGGCAACATCCAAAGACCTAAACGTGTGGACTAATGTGCAGGACAAGCCGGTCTTAGAAAAGGGACCGTCGGCTTACGACCGCTATGCAGTAGCCATGAACCAGATAATCCGCTACAAAGGCGCCTATTATGCCTATTATCATGCATCAGCCTTTGCCGATTGGCACGAATGGTCAACTAATGTGGCGGTATCGACAGATCTGATTCACTGGACGAAATATGCAGGGAATCCAATCCTCGGCGACGATAAATCAAGTAGTATTTTGGTGAACGACGGTACGCAATACCGGCTATATTCCATGCATCCGGCTGTTACTGTGTTTTTTCCGGTGGGGTCGGTTGGGAAACCGTGAGCCCAGCTGGTCCAACGGCTTCTATCTCGGGGCGCCATCGGGATAATATCTGAATGTTGTTTTGGCAATCAACGTGGGGTAGGGCTTGAACGTAATCCAGCGGAGGGGCCATTTTCGGAGCCACAACGCGCCAGTTGTCAGGGCTATGAACCAGGCTGGTGGTTTTTCATAACCAAAGGCCATCCGTAATTTATCGTTGATCAGTGCGGCAAAGGCTGGCTGTACGAGGGGGTGCAAAAAACGGGGGAACCAGCCCTGCACAATCTTCACGGTAGCATTGGCAATAGTGCGATTACTGTCTGTAAACCGAAAATAACGATCTTCGTAAGCATCCGTCATTGTGCGTAAATCGGCCATTGTATCCGGTAAATCCTGTAAGTTCATGCGTCGACCTACTTCCCGAAAAAAGTAGAAGAGTGCCAATTCTTCCGACGCCATCAGTTGACGCCACCCGTATTGACGTATCCAGTCAATGGGGTAAAAAACGAAGGTGGCCAGTACAAACAGGTAGTCGGAGTTGTCGATTTTGTAATGGCTGTGAATGTGGTTCATGTGGCTTATTGCCCGCTGACCTTTCTCGCTGTCGTAACCCGATTCCATAAATTCCGAAATCAGGCGGCTCGTATCGTCGTAGCGTTTCTGACCGTGCCGTTCAAACTCGCCGGTCCGCGCCAGCAGGCCCGACACCCTCGGACTGGCGTAGGTATGAAACAACGCCAGCTCCAGTGCACGGGTAATATCGAACGGAAATTCGTAGGCAGTAAGCAAATGAACCATACGCTGGTGATCGCGGATAGGATCAAGTGTTTGCAGCTCCTGCCGAACCGCCGAATTTCGGAACAATCCGACGTATTTATGGTATGTTACGGGCATTGGGATTGCGAGTTTTTTGGGAGGTCTTTGACGGATAGACGTAAAGGTACTATGGATCGTTAAATGTTCCCCGCAAAGCTTTCTCCTTCGGTAAGGCTTCGGGCGTTTAGTCGCTTCCCGTCAATTTCCAGATTTTTTAGGGGTAACTGTCCGTGTAGAACCGTGAGCATGATCTGTAGTTTATTGGCTTGTTTTTTCTTGGTACACGTTCCCCAGGCATAACCGTTTGACCAGAAGAATGTGCCTTCCTGATTGTTGAACTGCATTGTCTGTGTCACGCCCGAATACTGGAATCCGCTCAGGGCGAGCGTTGTCGCCCAGCTCACCATTGCACGGGCGTAATGATGACCGCACTCGGCTTCATCGAAAGGATTTCGCTTACTGCCGTCGAAACGATTGCGTATGTTGCGAATACACAATAGTCCCGGCTCAGTCTGGTTTTCGTACAGCATGCCAATGGCAGCGGTATATTCAAAGCCGGTCATCACTTCCGAAAAGTATGGGAAGGGTACTTTGGGGCGTCCTTTGGGCCAGCTTGCCATGAGGAGAGACGCTTCATCGCCCAACGCGTACGACCGCATGTTGTTAAAGTGGTCGGCCATCGAAGCCCGGTAATTATATTTCAGGATGGACTGTAACGTCGTTTTGACATGCTGCGGATTAACCAGATAACCCAGCCCGCAAACGTGCGCCATAAACTGACCCACAAGCTGATCGACCAGACAACCTTTGGCTAACTGGTAGGCCGGGTCATTCTGCTCCACCTTATTAAAACCCGAAAACGTCCCTTTGGCAATCAAATGGCCTGCCGGAGAAATGACCTGTTGTTCGTAATACTCCCCATTGAACAGATTGGCATCCGTCCAGGCGCTGCCCTTCTGAAAAACCTGATCGCAGGTTTGGGCAAAAGACCGATCATTCATCGCCGTTGCCATCGCCGAAGCCGCTTTTAATGCGCCCAGATACCAGAGTTGCATTTGTGGATTTGGCCCGAAATATTCTACATCCATAGTATTATGCTGGGCACCTTCCATTACCCCATCGCGGTCGGCATCCCAGCCACCCGGTATCCAGGCGAACGCCAGTGCCTGTTTTACATGGAGCCAGTTTTTGCGTAAAAAATCGGTATCGCCAGATAACTGCCAGTCACGGTAGAACTTCATAATCGTACCCATTTGTCCATCGGCGGCTGCAACACCACCACCGAACCCTTTTTTCAGGGGTAGCCCCACCCGAAAGCTCATCAGCCCCGTTGTATCCATGGCGTAGTTGAACTCAACATCCCGCATGGTTTTCGCCAGTTTACCGAACAGGAACGGAGTGGCCTGCTCATAATTCCACACGTGGGTACACGACCCCTGACAGGAGCCTACATCGTCCATTACGCCTTCCCAGCCAAATAACCGCCCGTCATCTGTTCTGAAAACGGTTTGTGAGCGCAGGGTGCTAGTGTTAAACAAAGCTGCTTCTTTTACTTCGGCGGGGTAGCTGCTTTGCATGATGGCGTTGACGAATTGCAGGGTTTTCTGTTCCAGTTTCGGCAACTGCGGAACGGTTTTGACGGCAACGGCCCAGGCATCGGTATACTGTGTCGTGTAATAATTACCTACACGCTCATTCGACCAGGCGAAGCGGTTCGGGAAGTGCCAGGTCAGGAAAAAAGTGAACGCCTGCGTTTGATTGGGTTCGATTATCTTTTGTACCGATAAAGACGCCATCGGGTCTTCATCAGCCGATTGGGCCTTCTCGGTTAGTTGTCCATCGTCGCTAAAGTCATCCCAGAAATCGAGCAGCGCATTTTCCCAGGCGTTCGTGACAGACGACGTGCGGTAACTAACGCCCTGTGGCTCGGCGGTGATAAGGGCAACCGTGCCCCAGGCCGGATCGGCTTTGTTAACCCCATCGGAGTACATATAGATACCGCTCAGGCCGTTTTCCTGCCGAAACTGATTACGATTCTGTTTAGCCCCCTGCGGTTCGAGTTCACCTTTCCAGGATTTGTTGTTCTTGCTTCCATCCCGACCGATGAAGTTGTGCATCGACCCGCAAACGGAAATAGTCAGTGGCTTATTGCTGGTGTTGGTCACTTCGTAAGTCAGCGCGGCAATGGGTAAGCCACTGGACTCGGCATCGGCTGGAATGAGAGGGTTGAACCCTTTTATCCGCACCGAAACGGGCATTGTTGCATCGCTCAAACTAACTTGTCCGAAGGGATAAGCTGTCTCGAACGTGGCGTTGGCAAAGCGGGGTAAGCCATGATGGTCAACGGGTCGTCCTTCCATATGCTGGTATTCATGGGCTTCGAGCGGACCCAACAGGGCTTTCGTTTTCTTCACTTCCAGCACGTTAATGGCGAAGAACGGAGCCGTGTTGCCCGTTAGCACCGTGCTGTAGCCTTTGGCCGGGCGGTTCATAATTTCCCAATCCTGCAATTGCCCGCGTCCGCCCAGCGAAACTGTACCCGTACCAATGCCACCAAGCGGGAGGGCAATGCGCGTAAGGTGCTGCTGATCGTAGCGCTTCAGCACAGGCCAGGGTTGAGGACGCCATAAAGCAGGTTGTGCCTGGGCCGCGAGTGCCGTTAGCAGAAAAAGCAGAAGTGAGAAATTTTTCATTGTTCGACGTAATTGATGAGAATTGATGGTGCGAACGTCTTCGTTCGTACCCACTATTTTCCGGCCTCTGGCCGATGTAACTGAATAGAACGCGGCCAGAGGCCGCCGAATACCTGGCACGAACGAAGACGTTCGCGCCATCCATCAACCCTTAAAGCGTTGACGACTCCCTTTCTTACCATTTGGCTTTCTACTAGATAGAAGACAGCGTCAAAAAGGCCGTTTGCGTATATAATCTGTGTTTTTACGATGTATTCGCGCTTATTTTTTAGTTGACCTATATACGTTATCTAACAATATGAACGGGCAGACGATTATAGATAACAGCAGGTAATCAAATACGCTACTAACCCGATTTGCCTGTTTGACTTATGGCAAAAACAGGAGGAGATCTTTTAATTGAACGCTTAATTGAGTGGGGAGTCGATACTATTTTTGGACTACCCGGTGATGGTATAAATGGTCTCTTTGAGTCACTGCGTACCCATCAGGATCAGATTCGTTTTATACAGGTTCGTCACGAGGAGGCAGCCGCATTCATGGCGGCCGGATACGCCAAGTTTACTGGTAAGCTGGGCGTTTGCATGGCGACCTCGGGTTGTGGCGGCTTTCATCTGCTCAACGGTCTCTATGATGCCAAATATGATGGCCAGCCGGTGCTGGCCATAACGGGGCATACCTATCATGATATAAGTGGTTCACTCTATCAGCAGGATGCTGATCTGGTGAAAGTATTCATGGATCTGGCACCTTACAATGAGCGGATCATGGGGCCGGACCATGTAGTGAATGCGGTCGATCAGGCCATTCGTACGGCACTCGGCCAGCGCACGGTGTCGCACATCTCTTTTCCCAAGGATTTTCAGGAATGGACAGTGGGCGATGATACGCGCTCAATGCCCAATATTCCGAAACACACGGGTATATTGAAAGTAAGTACGGAGACAACGCCCGTTCTCGCCCAGCTTCAGCGTGCCGCCGACCTCATTAACGCGGGCGAAAAAGTAGCTATTTTTGTTGGTCGGGGGGCGCTTCATGCTCGTGAGGAAGTCATTCAACTTGCTGAAGCTGTAGGCGGGCCGGTCATTAAAGCGTTGCTGGGGAAAGGCGTTCTGCCCGACGATAGCCCATATACAACGGGTGGCCTGGGGCTGTTGGGTACAGCCCCGTCGCAGGATGCTATGGAAGAGTGCGACACGCTGGTGATGATCGGTACCCACTTCCCGTACCTTGAGTATTACCCAAAACCCGAACAGGTTATAACCATACAAATTGACCTTGACGCTGCGCGTATCGGCCTGCGAACGCCGGTCGATGTTGGGTTGGTGGGCGACAGTAAAACCATCCTTCAGGCGTTACTACCGCTGATTACCCGGAAAGCAGATCGGGGATTTCTGGAAAAAGCACAGGAGCGGATGGAATTCTGGCGCGAGCTGATGACCGAGCGAGGAACCCAGACCGACATACCCATGAAACCACAGGTGATTCCGTACATTGTGAGCCCGCTGCTGAACGACGACGCCATCGTTACCTGCGACTGTGGCAACAACACGACCTGGGCGGCCCGACATATTCAGATGCGGGGTACAATGCAGTTCTCAACCTCGGGTTTGTTGGCCACTATGGGGTCGGGTTTACCGTATGCCATTGCAGCTTCGGTGGCCTATCCTGGTCGGCAGGTGGTTGCGCTGGTGGGCGATGGCGGCTTTACAATGCTGATGGGCGAGATGGCTACGGCGGTCAAGTACAAGTTACCCATTAAAGTCTTCATCTTCCATAATAATTCGTATGGGCAGATCAAGTGGGAGCAGATCGTGCTGGAAGGTAATCCTGAATTTGGGGTTGATATTCAGTCAATTGACTTTGCCGCCTATGCTAAAGCCTGTGGCGCAACCGGCTTCACCATCGACGATCCCAAAAATGCCGACGAGATCATCCGACAGGCATTGGCGCACGACGGGCCGGTTATTGTCGATGCCATCGTGGACCAGAACGAGCCGCCCATGCCCGGAAAAATCACTACCGATCAGGCTATCGAGCTGACAAAAGCATTGGTTCGGGGTGAGCGGGATAGCGGAGATATTATCAAAAATATTGTTGGCAATCAGTTCCGCGAAGCCGTAGCGACCAAGGGACGCAGCCTGCTTTCGGTATTGCCGGGCATTGGAAAATGAGTAGCCTAACCACGATTGTTTAAAAAAATATTCATAACGGAATCGGATCGGATGCTGGCCCCGACTACTTAGGGGCCAGCATCCACCATTGCCAACGGCGTGTATCACGCCACTAGTAAACGTATCCATGACCTGTTATGTTAGGTGTGGTTGATAAACTCTCGGCATTCGGTGGATAACTGAGCTTGTCCTCAATACTGGTCTACCGGAAGAGCGGGTAGATTTCTAAGTAATCTTTAAGATTTTTTTAAGTTCATTTTAAGGTGAATGCATGTTTTTTGACTTGCCATAGTAAGCAATTACAATCCTTCTGAATTATCCAGTTACTCAACAACCTGAAAACGATCTTTCCTATGTTTGACCCCTTATTTGGTGCACCGGAAATTCCAATCGACAAACTTTGGACCGTAGAGCAGGGGGCTCCAAATCTAATTCTTTGGGCCGTTCCGATCATGATCCTGCTGACTGCCATCGAAATGGTTGTTACCTACATTCAGGAAAAACCGTATTATGACAAGTGGGAAACCCTCGGGTCGGTATTGGTTGGCCTTGGCTCACTGGTGGTAGGAGCGGGGGTTAAACTGGGGTTGCTGTATGGCGTTGTGTGGCTATATAACCTGCTGCCGTGGCGAATGGCACTTCAGTGGTGGACGCTGGTTCCCTGTTACCTGATCTTCGATTTCTTCAGTTATTGGGCACATCGGGTGTCACATGAGCAGCGTTTCTGGTGGGCAACCCACATTGTTCACCATTCGGGCGAGTATTACAACCTGAGTGTTTCGTTCCGGCTAAGTTGGATTCAGAACTTGAAAATCATCTTTTTTGTACCCGTCGCGTTAATGGGATTTCACCCCATTGTTTTCTTTACGGTTAGTCAACTGGCTGTTCTTTTTCAGTTCTGGGTGCATACAGAATACATCAAAAAACTCCCTCGATGGATCGAGTTTATCTTCGCTACGCCTTCTAACCATCGCGTTCACCATGGTTCGCAGGAAAAGTATATCGACAAGAATTTTGGGGCTACGTTTATTTTCTGGGACCGAATTTTCGATACATACGAGCCTGAGGATGAACGGCCCATTTATGGTATAACGACTAATATCGAGCAGAAGGCTAACCCCATCCACATCAATTTTCATGAGCTGACCGATATTATCCGTGATGTCAGGAAGGCAAAAGGGCTTCGCGAAAAATGGTTTTATGTCTTTGGTAGCCCCATAAAAGTGGCTGAGAAAAAGCAGCAGATGGCCAGGCAGTTTTCTGTCGAACCGGAGCAGGTTGTCTGAAACCATTGGTTACGCCATAAAACTTTTCCCGCTCGATGTGGCCCTTTACGGAGCTTTTTTCCCTAGTGTTGGGCTGATAAATGGGAAATCCCACTTTTTTGTTCCAGCTCCGTTAAGGCGAGCCGATACGCCATTTGGGCAGCATATAAATCAACTTCAGCTTTAGTCAGGGTGGCCTGCGTTTCCAGTACGTCCCGCTTCAACACCAGACCAGCCACCAGCCGGTCATTTTTGATTTTCAACTCGTCCCGTCGATACTGAGCGGCCTGCCCGGCAATGGGTAATAACGACTGGGCCTGTCGTGCTTTCCGGTAAGCTTTCTCCACGTCGGCCCGAACGTGTTCGCTGGTGTACTGGCGGTTTTCATCGGCCTGCTTCTGCTGCGAAAGGCGTTGGTTTAACGTCGACCGGCGACGACCGAAATCGACAATGTTGTAGCTCATCTGTAGCCCCAGAAAGTAATTACTTTGGGGTAGGTCGGAGATGACATTCTGGAACAGATAGCCCCCCAGTGCCCCCACCGTTGGAATGTAGTCCTTGCGGGCGGCCTGTACGCCCAGGGTCGCTTTCTGACTGGTTTGATCGGCCTGACGCAGTTCCAGATTCCCCGTTTTCGCCCCTTCAAGATAAGTGGTCAGCGGGTTTAACGTGGGGAGTGAATCGCTGACCGGGTTGATCATCAGCGGAGTGCCTGATGATTGCCCCAGCAACTCGTTCAGGTCGGCGGTGTAGTCTTCGATTTGGTTGCTTAGCTGCAACAGTTGCTGCTGTTGGTTGGCCAGATCGGCCTGCAGGCCCACTTTGTTGACGGGGTCGGTTTTGCCAGCCAGAAGGGCACTCTCTACATCATATAATTTAGCTTGCGTAAGGTCGATGGTAGTTTGTGTCTGCTGTTGTTGCTTTTGGGCAATCAGCAGCCCATAATACAGTTTTTCAACCCCTTGCCGAATCGCCAGTTCAGCCTCACTTACCTGCGTGCGGGCCAGTTCAACATCGGCTTCGGCCACCTTGACCCCATCCTTTATTTTACCCAGCTGACTAATTGGCTGATAGGCCAGTACATTACCCAAAAACAGGTTGTGCTTAGCTTTAAACAAGGTCAAATCCTGTTGCGGAAGCGGGATGGGTGTTGTGCCGGGCAGCACACCAATTGACCCACGGGGCAGGGTCAGGTCGCGGGTAACGCCGTTGTAGGCATACATGCCATTGGCCACGATCAATGGATAAAGCCGACTGCGTGCTTCGGTGATTTTGTAGCCGGATTCATCCACTTTATAGCGGGCTATTTTGAGCCGCCGGTTCTGTTCTATAGCTTGTTGTTGTGCCTGAGCAAGGGAAATCGACTGGCTTGTTTGGGCACATACTGCCTGACCGGATAACGCCAGCAACAGGTTGATTTTTATGAAATTGGTCATGGTTGAGTTCGTTAAGAGGCCTGGTAGGCAATGGCTTCTTCTTTGGTTTTGACGGTCATTACAAACAGGACGGGAATGACAAGCAGGGCCGTTACCATCGAAAAAATGACGCCCACCGCCAGTACACTCGCCAGCGGGCTCCACATGGGCGAGCCCGACAGAATCATGGGCACCACGCCAATAGCTGCGGCCATTGTGGTGAGGAAGATGGGCCGTAGCCGACGCTTGCCGGCTTCCATAGCGGCAGTGCGAATGTCCATTCCTTTGCGAATTAGTTCATTGGCGTAATCGACAAGGATGATGGCGTTGCGAACAACAATTCCTGACAGGCTGATGAGGCCCATAAACGCGGTGAATCCAAACGGATTGCCAGTAATCAGCAGCCCCAGCAGAGCCCCAAACAGACTCAACGGTATGGATGCCATCACCACCAGCGACTCCTTGAGGTTACGGAACTGAAACAGCAGAATCAGGAAAATAAGGACCAGACTGATGCCCAATGCGCCAACCATCTGGCTAAACGTCGCTTTGCGGTTTTCATCTTCTCCACCGTACTGTATGCTGTAGCCAACGGGTAGCCGGATGTTAGCGATCTGCGGCTGAATAGCTTTCAAAACTTCAGATGGTAAGGTGTTTTGGTGGGTTTCGGCCTGCACAGTCAGCGTTCGAACCCCGTTTCGATGCATGATGCGGCCGGTTTGCCATTCGGGGCGGAGAGTAGCAATCTGCCGGAGAGGCACACTGTTGCCCGTTACCGGCGAGTTGATGTAGGTGTTTTCCAGATCCGTGAAATTCCGGCGGCTTTCTTCATCAAGTCGCAACACCAGATTGACGGGTTGGTCGCCTTCATAAAGTACCGAGATGGGTGCTCCCGAAAAGCCAGTGTAAATGCTGGTCGCTACACCCGATGTCGTAAAGCCCAGCCGGTTGGCTTCATCTTTCAAGGCAATCCCGACACCGTAATAATCTTCCTTAAAATCAGTGCGAACGAGTGCGCTGCCGGGCGCTTTTCGAACGATGGCCTGAATCTGGGTGCCAAGGCGTTTCAACTCCCGGAGGTCATTGCCAACAATGCGTACTTCGACCGGTGCGATGGTCAGTGCACCCTGTTGCATCAGGCGAACACGCGGGCTTCCATCGGGAACGGCAGCCGCTACTTTTTCGGTCAACTCCTCCGCCAGGGCTTCAGTTTCTGCATCCGTATGGGTGTTGATCAATAATTGACCGTAGTTAGTAACGGGTGGTTCGGGCGAGAAGTTGTAGTAAAAACGGGGGGCACTGGTGCCCACAAACGAGGCATAGTTTTCAACCTTTTTGTCTTTTTTAATCAGGTTTTCCAACCTGGCAACCGCCTGATTTGTCTTCTCTACTTTGGTGCCGGTTGGCATCCAGACCTCCACCACAAACTGGTTACGCTCGGCCGCCGGAAAGAATTTCTGGCGTATTCCTTTAAACAAAAGGCCTGATGCGGCAATGGAAACTACGGCCACAATGAGCGTAGCCGTGCGGTGGTCAATACACCAGCCAATAGCCTTGTCATAGCCATCCTGCATATAGTCCAGCAGCGACTTTTTCTTCGGTTTGGTAGGCTTGTCTACTGCGTCGATGGCCTGATGAAGCCCTTTTTTAATGAACGTGTAGCACAAAAAGGGAGTGAGCAACATGGCCACTATGAATGACGAGGCCAGTGCAATGGATACGGTAACGGGCAACGAGAAAATGAACTCCCCGACTGACCCCGTCAGGATCACCATCGGCAGAAACGACGCGATAATCGTGGCCGTGGCCGTTAACACCGGAACGACCAGATCGGTGGCACTTCGCCAGGCGGCTGTCCAGCGTTCGACTCCCTCGTCCAGCAACTCAACGTAATTATCGGCAATGACAATGGCATCGTCGACCACCATGCCCAACACCACAATAAGAGCCGCGAGTGACACCTGATGTAATTCAATTCCGAAGGTGTGGAGGAGGGCAAAGGTAACCGCCACCGTTACCGGAATAGCCATAGCCGCCACGGCCGCAATGCGGAAAGGCAGCAGGATGATGGTCACGATGACAACTGATACGATAGCCAGGAAAAACTCCCGGATAAAGTCGCTGACACTTCGCTGTACGACCTGAGGCTGATTGACGACCGTTGTTAGCTTGATCGAACTGGGCAGATTCTGCTGAATCTCGGCGAGTTTAGCCGCCACCTGATCGCCAAACTGAACAATGTTATTGCCTTCCTGCATCTCTACAGACAGCATCAGGGCCGGGTGTCCGTCTACCGAGATGGTGGACGTGGGGTCGGTATATTCGCGTTTGATGGTAGCCACCTCGCCAAGCCGAATGACTGCCCCGGTTGGGGTTGTGCCAATCACCTGATTGGCCACTTCATGTTCGGTATTGTAAAATCCCTGCGCATAGAGCGGCACCTGCGACTCGTCGGTTTTGACGTTGCCAGTGGCTTTTATTGCATTTTGTGCCTGTAACACCTGCACAACCTGCGTCCATTTAATGCCATATTGAGCAAGTTGTTGCGAACTGGCCGTAATGGTGATCTGTTCTTTCTGCTCGCCGTATCGCCGGATTTTCGACACGGCTTTATTGGTGCGCAGGCCATCTTCAATGCGTTTGAGGTAATCGCTTAGTTCGGTATATGACAACTGGTCGGACTCGACTCCAATCAACAGGGCGACCGTATCACCAAAATCGGTGTTGAGAATGGGTCCCTGAACGCCCTGCGGTAAGTCAAGCACTTTAGCCTGATTCAGATCGTGACGCAGTTTCGACCAGAAAACGTCCGGGTTCTTAACGTTTTCTTCCAGTTCGACATTGATCACAACGGCCCCATCGCGGGTGGTCGAGTACGTCTTTTCCTTTCGTACTTCGGCGTAGCCAAAAAGGTATTGTTCAATTTTACGCGTTACCTGATCTTCGACCTGCGCCGAGTTGGCACCGGGAAAGAAGGCAACGACCAGACCCGTCCGAATGGTGATCTTCGGGTCTTCCCGCCGGGGCATGGTCAACAGCGAGTAGATGCCCAGCGCCACAGCCAGAAACACAACACTCAGTGTTACTTGTGGGTATTTTAAAGAGGCTTTGATGGGATTCATTTTGCAGGCTGGTTAAATTGAATCGACACCCCATCCTGCAATTTCTGCTGACCACCAGTAACGATCAGATCGGTTGCGTTGAGACCGGAGGTGATCTCAATGTCGCTGGCAAACACTTGGCCTACCGTTACTTTTCGTTTAAAGGCCTGCTTTTTCTGTACATCGGCCACAAACACATAGGTCGAGCCGTCATCATCACGCAGCACGACATTGCCGGGTAACACCAGTGCCTTTTTTGTATTCGTAGCAACCAATCGCGCATCGGCGATCATGCCGGGCCGAATCTGTAGCGTTGGATTTGGTAAGTCAATCTTAACCGAATAGGCGCGGGATGCAGGATCGGCAACGGCCCCTATCAGGGATATTTGGCCCGTATAGGACTTGTTCATTGCCGGAATCGTGATCTGAGCAGACTGACCGAGTCGCAACTGACCCACTTCCGACTCGGGTACCGACACTCTCACTTTGATGGGTTGAATATCCGCAATTTGGAACAGAGGTTGCCCCTGCGGAATAATCTCGCCCGCATTGGCTCCCTTGCGGGCCACGATACCGGAAATGGGTGAGTACAACTTCGTTTCCCGCAGGTTTTTAGCGGCTAGTTGCTGGCGGGCCTTCACTTCTTCCAGACCGGTTACGGCTTTTTCGTAGTCGCTGGGGGTGAGGCTGCCCCGTTCTTTCAGAATCGTAAGCCGGTTATATTCATCCTGAACACGAGCAACATTGGCGTTGGCAATCGTCACGCCCAATTGGTAATCAGTTGGTTCGATGGAGGCAATCAATTGCCCTGCCCGAATCGTCTGGCCTTCCTGAATAACGACCCGATTCAGCTTGCCGCCAACCATAAATCCCAGGTTAACGGTGGTTTCAGCTTCGGTAGAACCGCTTAGTACAAGTTGACCACCTTCCTGTGCATTCTGAATCCGGCTCACGACAACGGGGATAGCCGGGGGCGTTTCTGTCGGGCCGGACTCCGGATTCTGTTTCTTGTTGGATGTGGTCTGGCAGGCTAGCACGTTGGTAACCAGTGTACAGGTAATGAGTAAGCGACTGTAATTGACCTTCATAACACTAACTTTATGGTAAGTAAATGATATTACCAAGAAGTAACGTTCGTGCCTACTTTGTTTTAAATGAGTCGAATTACCTAGCGAATGGCCACACGGAGACCAGCTATTAAAGCGCCAGAACCCACTGTTTTCTATGTGGTTGGCTATTTAAATGTAACCGATGATTATTTAACCAAACATTAACCTGCACTTTATACCTAGTTCAGGGTGATTTTTGTTCTTTGTATAGTCAGGAATAGGGCTTAAATTTTAGACAATAGCGTGTCTATTATCGATCTGGCGGGCCTGTTTTTGATGGGTAATACAACTACATTTTTCTCGAATAAAGGGAGTAGATTATGAAAACGTTCATCCAGAGTATCACGGCTAAAGCTTTGCTGCTTTCATTAGGTCTGTTGGCCGCAGGATGGCAACCCACCCTTGCCCAAAATGCACAATTCGGTCAGCAGCAACCGGTTAACAATACCGACCAAAGTTTATTTTCGACTATTGCCCCTTACCGGGATGATGTTCGTCAGTCTGTTCTACTGGCTAGCCAGCAGCCGCAGGTATTAAGCGGGCTGGCTCAGCAACGCGCTGCCAGTGAACAGGGATTTAGTACTATCATTCAGGGTTACGGACAAACGAAGCAAGGCTGGTTTTACGACATTGCCCGCTACCCCGACCTGCTGCACACGCTGGCTACTATGCCGACAAATGCCAGTGAGTCGGAGATAAAAACGCTGGCCAAAAGCTTGCCAACCGATTCGCAGGAGTCGACCTGGAAATTGTATCGTCACCATCACGACGACCTGGTGCAGGTCGATAACCTGAATCAACAGGCGCAGCAGGGATTCGAGCGGTTAATCGCACCCCTGGATAATCAGACGCAACAGGCGTTCCGTCAGTTGATCGAGATGCCCGACGTTATGACGACGCTCACCGATCAGCCCGACAAGACGGCTCAGTTGGCTGACGCTTACCGGAACAATCCCGACCAGGTGACGCAGGATTTAGCGTCCTTACATGATCGTCTGGACGCTCAGAATAAGCAGGAATTGGCTGATTATCAGAATCAGTTGAACAACGACCCGCAGGCAAAACAGGAGTTGCAGCAGGCTGGTCAGGCCTACGCACGGGCCAATGGGTATAATACGAATGGCATCAATCCAAACCCTGCCTGGACAAACACGTCCAACTATTATCAGAACCCGTATCCATTCTGGTTTGGCTATCCATACTGGTACACCTCAGCCATGTGGTATCCATCGGCCTGGTGGTATGGCACTGGTTTCTATTATGGATTAGGCGGTAATATGATGGTGTTTGGTTTGCCTTCTTATGGTTTTTCCAACTGGTTCTTTAGTGGTGGGCATTATGCCTATCCGCACCTGTATGGCCAATACAATCGGTACTATTCCCACTACTCGGGTATAAATCGCGGATACAATCCAGCCAATGCGGGCTTTATGTCTGCCGCCAACCGTGCGTTTGGCTTGTCGAGGGGAATTTCGTCTTCTCGTGGCAACTGGGTAACGAGTGGTCGGCAGTTTAATCCGTCGAACGGTGGTTTTAGCGGTGGCCGGGTAGCGGCACCATCCACAAATTTTGGCGGTTCCCGTTCACAGAGTTGGGGCGGGGGCGGTACGCGCTCCTTCGGTGGCGGTGGTGGTTTCGGTGGCGGCTTTCACGGTGGTGGCGGTGGTTTCCACGGCGGTGGCGGACGTCGATAAAGGAAAATGATTTAATTAATCAAACAGGGTTTATTCACCACAGAGACGGTCCGCCGTTGCGGCACAAAGGTCACGGAGGAAAAAGTTCTCTGTGACAATTGTGCCGCAACGGCGGACCGTCTCTGTGGTGAATAAACCCTGTTTAAACTTTTCAAACGGGTATGGACTAATTTTTTTTCTATCATTCCAACTTGAAACGTAAACATTTACTTTTAGTGAAATTTAGGATGTTTTTTGTCATCCCGACGATAGGAGGGATCTTCGGTAAACCGGAGAACTTCTTTCTACCGAAGATCCCTCCTATCGTCGGGATGACAAAAAACACCCTAAATCTCATCAAAAGTAGACGTTTGAACAGGTTCAGGTTTTGACAATGCTTTATAGCAAAATCTACCGTTCCAGCTTAAACCCGGGATCGACCCGAACCCGGTCAGGGCGGTTAGCCACGTTCCAGCCAGTCAGGTAAATCCACTTTGCAATACGGGTCACTTTGTCGGTGTTGATGCGGTCGGGTTCATCTTTTGGCGTGTGGTAATCGGCGTGGAGCAGGGTCGTAAACGCGATAGCGGGCACATTGGCGCGGGCGTAGGGGAGGTGGTCTGAGCGGAAATACCAGCCTTCCGGGTGTTCGGGCTTATCCCACAGGGTATCGAGTTTAAAATGTGCCTCGGTTTTGTTCACTGCCAAAGCCGCATCGACAAGGTCGGTTGAGTTACGGTGCGGAGATTGCTGGCCTAGAATAGCAGCACTGTCGGGCGCATTCCGGCCTATCATTTCGGCGTTTAGTACCGCCACAATTGACCCTTTTGGTACGGTGGGATGCTCCACATAATAGCGGGAACCCAATAATCCACGTTCTTCGGCACCGTGAAAAACGATCAGAGCCGACCGCTTGCCGGGTTTCTGGGCAAAAGCACGCCCTATGGCCATCGTTGCCACACAGCCGCTCGCGTTATCGTCGGCCCCATTCCAGATCGAGTCCCCCGCTACCGCCCGTCGAACGCCATCATGGTCCTGGTGGGTGCTGAACAGGACATATTCATTTTTGAGCTTTGGGTCTGTGCCCGGCACTTTGGCAACAATGTTAACGGACGGATAACTGAAACTTTCGACGTTTACAACATTGGTAAACTGCTGTCCCGGTTGCTTAACCCAGTCCAGCGCACTGGCCGGTAGCCAGACCGTAGGCGCCTGCGAAAAAACACGGGTGTTGGCCCCGCCGGGCAAGTCATATCGGCCGCGCTCCAGACCCGTTGTCCAGCGTTCAAAATACGACTGGGCGGGTGTGTCAGAAACCCAGACAACGGCCAGCGCACCGGCCTTTACCAGTTCTGCAGCCCGACGGGTCATGGTCCCGAATAAATGCCGACGGTAGCTGATTTCGGCAGGACCTGTCCCTGAAAACTCCAGGGCTACGGCTTTGCCTTTGATGTCGACTTTAGCCATATCCTCGGGTGTTCCTTTGCCCACAAATACGAGCGGTGCGTCAACAGAAGCAATGGCAGGAGCCAGAATAAACGCATCTTGACCATGAACAAGCTGGTGGGAGCCGATAGCCAGTCGGCTGGTTTCGGTGATGCGGGTGCGCTGAATATGGAAAAACTGAAAAAACGTGCCATCATCACCGGCGGGTTGCAAGCCCATTGCCCGTAGCTGGTCGGCAATCCAGACCGACGCTTTTAGTTCATCGAGGGAACCGCCTTCCCGACCCCGAAAATGATCGCCCGCCAGGGCAAACAAGTCGCGTTTGATGTCACTTTCTTTAATTGCCGAAACGGCGTTGCCGCTACTGGCTTTCGACTGACCGAAGCCCGTAAATGAGGAGAGTAGAAGCGGCAAAACGAAAGCCGCCGTCAATAGCTGTCGAATTTTACGTTTGTTGAAGTTATTCATGGTTGTATGTAAGGGGCTATTAAATGAAGCAAAGCAAATATAAGCAGAGACCCGCTATGTTGCTGATTTGGTGAGCGGGCATTGTTGGCTGATTTCTGATCTGTGTAACAAATGTCACGGAAGTCGTGATGGATAGCGCCGTACTTCGTTCCAAAAACTACACTATCATGATAAAGAACATGGGGTCTGTTGACCGGCTTTTTCGGGTTGTCATTGCGATTGTTCTGGCTATCCTGTTTTACAAGGATATTATTGCGGGCGTGTGGGGTATTGTGGCCCTCGTTGTAGCTGGCGTGTTTGTGCTAACCAGCCTGATGAGTTCATGCCCTCTTTATTTACCCTTTGGCATTCGTACTAGTCGCCTTAAAAAAACTACGAAATGAGTTTCAATCTGTTAGAAGCGTAGAAAAGGCAGTCCTTATTTACTGATGGAGAAGGGCTGTAAAGCTGACAACAATCAGGTCGCCATCTGTAACATTTATCACGGAACAGTACTCGACTAACGGCCAACTTTGGGGTATTAAATTCAAAAACTAGTGTATGGAACCTATCTATTACGAAGTCAATCTTGGCTGGCAACACGACCGCATGGGTCAACTGAGTTCGCCTGCTTTAACGACAACAATCGAGGTAGCCACCCCGCCCGATTTCCCTAAAGGCATGGCTGGAATCTGGTCGCCTGAGCATTTGATGGTAGCTGCCGTTTCGAGTTGTTTTATGACATCTTTTCTGGCAATTTCCGAAAACTCCCAACTGGCATTTGAAACGTTTACCTGTCGGGCGGTAGGCAAGCTTGAGAAGATCGATAATGTGCTGATGGTTGCCGAGATCACGCTTTTCCCGGAAGTGGTTATCGTTCAGGAAAGTGATATGGACAAAGCAAATCGGGTATTGCTGAAGTCAGAAAAAGTCTGCCTGATTTCCAACTCAATTCGTTCCAAAGTGAGTATGCAGCCAACCATACAGGTTGAGGTTCAGGCATAGGGTTGGTTGACACTCTTTACTTTACGTCAAACAAAAAGAGCAGGCTGTTTGCGGCCTGCTCTTTTTGTTTTCTTGTATGTAATTTCCTGTGGTAATGGGAGCTTACACGGCCTCGGCAACCAGCATCGGAAGAAACTCCTGCATGAGCATACGTAGCCGGTTTTCAGCCTCGGCTAATCCTCTGGAAAACGCTTCCTGTGCGGCTGGGGACTCGTCAACGTTCGGTGTCAACTGCTGGTAATAAGTAATGCCATCAGCTAGATTCCGGCAGAAATTCTTGACGTACGTAACTCGTTTTTTATCCAAAAGATCAAGGTCAACTAGCTGCTCCTTCAGGTAATTCAGGTATTGGGTTAGCTCGTTCACGAACATGTGAGGCCGTTCGGGGCCGGTGAGTAAGTTTGTCCGTCCGTATATGTGGTCGGTCATTTCGGCCAGGGATGCAACCTTGGAAAAATAAGCGATGTTTGGGCCGGGACAAATCGTTACGGCGTGTAATTTTTTAAGAAACGGAACGCCATATACGTGCGAAACCGCATTGCTTAGCCCAACACACAAGCATTCTTTTTCAACTACCTCGGCTGTCAGCCGGTGGTGCTCATGGGCAGGGAGGTTGAGTGATTTAAGTTGGGCCAGCTTCAGTTTCTGATACTGCAGCGAAGCCGTACAGATAGGCTCTGTGGTAAATTCGGTATTCGTAACGAGGTGCTTCTCGGTACAGGGGCTTCCCGCTCTTCCGTGATGAATGCGATTCAGTTTTTCCACTTCGGCAGTGGTGCCTTTCAGGTAATAAAACCGCACGCCTAGTGGAGAGGCCTTACTCAAGACCACGTCGGCCTGACGAGCGTTCTGGAGTTTCCCCAACGTATCGTTATCGACGGTGGTTGCTTCAGGGACCAGCAGGAAGGGCGTTCCCCACCCGGTACTGGCAGCGCCATAATATTGACGTAAAAACTGGTCTTCTTCATGGGTACCAATGCCCCCCTGAACCGTCAGGATAATGGGGTGAGGCTCATCAAAAACGGGCTTGCCTTTTAGTTGCAGGGCGTTGGTATAGAGCGGGAAAAGTGCATTGACCAACTCGTCTTTTTTGTTCTTGAATTCGTCAAGAATCGGCCCCATCAGAAACCCATCGGTAGCAAAAGCATGACCGCCACAGTTCAGGCCCGATTCGACCCGGAATTCGCTGACCCAAACGCCTTTCTTGGCCAGGTATTTCCCCTGAATCAGCGCCGACCGATAGTCACTTACCTTGATAACGACTTTCTTGTCGAACTCGCCAGGGCCTTTGGCATCGAACCCAGGGCAGTTTTCCAGGTAATTGAATAGGCGTGGATTCAGTCCCGCCGAGAAAATAATCGATGAGTTGGTCAGGGTACTTTTTGCGTAACCTTCTAAAGCCCTGATCGCATCGGAGCCATTATCAACCACAACGCCATCTTTATCGAGGTTATTTTTGTCAACTTTCGTCATGATGTTGACATCAATACTTCCCGGCTGAATCTGGCTTCTCAACACGTGTTCTAAACGGGCTTTTTCGGTTTGGTCATCCGACTGCGCCATTTTGTTGTATAAACTCTTCAGCTTACTGCTATCGGGCAGCATCTCGAAGTATTTAACAAGCTCTGAACCAGTTTCGAAGGCGGCATTTTTTAGTGTGTCAATCTGACCCTGAACGGTTCTGTTCATCAGGTCGAGGTAGTCCGTTATCCGACGGACCCGGTAGTCATCTTCCTGAGATGTAATTGGTATATAGGGCTCATTTGCCTGTTGGTAATAATAATTACGCATAGACTCTACCAGCCGGTCTTCGACAATCGACAGAACCGAATTGATACCGAAACGCGCCACTTTAAATGGCGAGTCTATAGTATAGGCCAGACCCATGACCGGGATGTGAAAGCTGTGAACGGGGTTGTTCATAGAGAATTAGTGGGGTACTTTTTTGCATGACACAGATGACTCATCGGCTATCTGTGTCATGTTTATACTGGTAAAGAATAGTGGGAATATATGCCCTTAATTTATGCACTAAAGATAATCGGTGCTTTTTGGGAGGAGGTTGATTAGCATAAGGTAACCATATGATTGTTGTCAGTAGCGTACGTTCTGGCCGTCGTAAACCGGAGAGGGGTAGCGGCTTGAAGGCATCCCCTCGACAACTCAAAAGTGACAGGAATGGTAACCGAAGTGATAGCTTACACCAATGACTATTGCCATATTTGCATACCTCTTTACTTAAAATCAGACAATGAAACTGTTGACAGTACTCAAGACCTGGCGATCGGTTAGCGTCGCGCTTTTTGTTGTTGTTTATATAACGGGTTGTTCATCCGCAACGACCGATCCCCAGCCCACTGCCGATCAATATCTGGTGAGTAGCACTGACGTTGCCACGCTGACAAAAGAGCAACTTGTCACGCAGGCATCGGCTGTTAGTCCACTCTATGCTCTTCTGTTGCGTCAGGGAGTGTCGGCGGTTAAACTCGTCTACAAAACAACGAACTGGGATGGCAGCAGCATTCAGGCATCGGGGCTGTTGATCATTCCAGCGACTACTGAGGCTGTTCCTATGATCAGCGAACAGCATGGTACTATTTTCGATGATGTCGATGCACCGTCTAACTTCGGTCCCGGCAGTGAGGCTTATCAGTACGCCACCATCTTTTCGTCTATAGGCTACATCATTGCCTGCCCGGACTATATTGGTTTTGGGGCTTCTAAAAACTTACCTCATACGTATGAACACCGGGCCAGTCAGGCGCAGGCCAGTCTGGATATGCTGCGAGCTGCTAGAGAGTACATAAAGGCCCATTCTGCTATTAAATGGGACTCGCGGCTCTATTTGGCGGGCTACTCAGAAGGTGGTTTTGCGACTATGGCACTCTACAAAAAGATGCAGGAAGAAGTACCCACTGAGTTTAATCTGCGGGCGGTTTCGTGCGGGGCCGGGGCCTATGACAAGACTAATTTTATGAAAGCGTTACTGACGCAGCCATCGGCTGGGGTGGCGCAGTGGAACCGGGCGTTTTTGTGGGTATTGCTTACCTACGACCAGATTTACAAGCTCAACCGGCCGCTCTCGTTTTATTTCAAAGAGCCATATCTGACAGATATTCAGAAGAACCGGCAATTGGCTACCGTGGCCGTAAGTTTCGATCAGATATTGACCGATTCGTTCAAGGCCGGTATTTTGTCGGGAACAGACACTGCCTTCTTAAACGCCGTAGCTGATAATAATATCTACGACTGGAAGCCGCTAACGACGTTGCATATGTACCACGGCGACGCCGATCCACAGGTGTATTACCTGAATTCGAAGAATGCCTATGACGCTATGCAAGCCAGGGGAGCAGGTAAAACAGTGCAGCTATTTACGAGTGTTGGCAAGACCCACGTTCAGACTATTCCTGATTGGCTGGCCGGTACCTATACCTTGTTTTCGTCTGTTCAGTAACTAGAGCAGGGTTATAAAAATAAGGGGAACGCGGATGACACAGATTGAACGGATTTACACAGATTAAACCGGGAAGTGTCAGTTTTTACAGCGAAAATCCGTTCAATCTGTGTCATCCGCGTTCCCCTTATTTTTATAAGAAAACTCTGGTAATTAAAGTAAGCGGGCGCTGTCCTGATCAATAAAGAGGGTGGCATTCGGGTGCTGCCGTAAACAGGTCGACGGATAGTTTTCTGAAACAGGATCGGTCAATGTATGGTGGATGGCTTCGGCTTTGTGCGCAGCCGGCACCATACAAAAGATCGTTGGGGCGTTGACCAGTGCCGGAATCGTGAGCGTGAGGGCATATTCGGGCACTTGATCCAGACTGGCAAAACAACCGTCGTGAACTTGCTGCCAGCGACTTGTTAAGTCCAGACCGACTTTTTTGACGAGAGTAGGGTCATCAAAACGAGCTACATGCGGGTCGTTAAAGGCAATATGGCAGTTCTCGCCGATACCCATGCACACAATGTCGGCGGGGTAGTCTGTTAATAAAGCTGCGTAGCGTTTGCACTCCTCGTCGGGGGCGTTGTTGCCATCAATGTAATAAATTGCCAGCAGGGGTACTTTACTAAATAGGGCCTCTTTCAGGAAATTGCCGAACCGTTGGGGAGCATCGTCGGGCAAGCCAATGTATTCATCCATATGGAAGGCGTTGATTCGCGTCCAGTCTATATCGGACTGTCTGGCCAGGGCATCCAGAAACTCATTTTGCGAGGGAGCCGCAGCAAAGACGATATTGATGACCGGCTGTTTGGTAAGTAAATTCCGAATGGCTTCGGCGGCTTGAAAGGCCGCGTTTTCGCCCAGACTTTGTCGGTTTTGGAACAGATTAACCGTAAGGTGATCGATGTTGAATTCGCGCAATGGAGAAAAGTCAGGGTTCATAGAGTGAGGTTATTGATACGTTTAATAAGTAAGGCCGGTTTGTTGGAACCAACGCCCTGTCGAACATTAATCCTGCGTCTGGCTGTCCTTTTGGTAAATAACGGTACCCTGAACCATCGTCATGGACACGGTAATAGTCTGATCGAAAATTACAATATCAGCGTCTTTGCCTTTGGCGAGGGAGCCTTTTTGCTGATCGACGCCCATGATGCGGGCGGGTGTTGTGCTGGCCATTCGGACGGCTTCCAATAAAGAAACGTCTGCGAGTTTTACCATGTTTCTGACGAGTTGGCTGGTCGTGGCAACGCTTCCCGCAAAGGCCGTTCGGTCGGGGAGTTTGGCGACGCCATCTTCAACGATCACTTTCAGCCCGTTTGACAGGGAACCCAATATGCTTTCGCCTTCGGGCATACCGGCGTCCCGCATGGCATCCGTAATAAGCGCAATACGGTCGGCCCCCTTAATTTTATAGACCAGTTTGAGCAATGGGGGCGGCAGATGAATACCATCGCCAATGATCTCAACATCCAGATCCAGCAGAAACGCACTCTCAATCACACCCGCATACCGAAACGCATTTCGACGGGTAACCCCCGACATGGCTGAGTACAGATGCGTAACCAGCGAATAGCCATTTTCGTAGGCTGTCAGCACATCATCATACAACGCGTCGGTATGGGCAATGGCGGCCAGTATACCTTTTTGCCGGAGCCGCTGCCCGAAGGCAATAGCGCCTTCCAGCTCTGGTGCGGCACTCCACCGGACAATTGACGGTGAGTGACTCAGAATTTCTTCGTATTCCTGCGGGTCAGGATTGCGAATATAGCGAGGGTCCTGAGCACCCCGCTGGCTTAGCGCAAAGTAGGGCCCTTCCAGATGCATGCCCAGAAAAGCCGCTCCCTGATTATTGTTTCGTTTGGCGCGCTCATAGACGTCCAGCGTTTTCAAGAGGTCTTCTTTTTCGGCTGTTAGCGTCGTTGGAACAAGCGCCGTTGTGCCATAACGTGCATGAAGTTCGGCGATTCGCAGGAAGGCTTCTTCGGTGCCATCCATAAAGTCGAATCCACCCCCGCCATGTACATGGATGTCGATGAAGCCGGGAGCCACAAACTGGCCCTTCGCGTCGATGTTAACAGCATCTGGAACATCGACCGGACCTTCCTGTATGTCCAGAATCTGGTTTCCATCAATCACCACCGTTCCGTTTTTGATAGTACGAAAAGGGGTTAGAATGGTGCCATTGCTAATTTTTAGTTTCATCCTGCTCGTTCGGTAGAGACGTAAAAAAAGGATTTATGACCACAGAGGCACAAAGAACACAGAGGAATTCGTATTTAAGTCTCTGTGCTCTTTGTGCCTCTGTGGTCATAAACTAAAACCAGCGTTTGACTTTGTGGCCGTATGCAGCATAATAGACCAGGTATAAGTAGCAGGGAAAAAGTACCCAATAGGCTTTGTGGACTGTAAACAAATCGGCGAAGTAGCCATAAAAAAGCGGCATTATGGCATTACCGCACAATCCCATGATGAGGATAGACGCGCCAATCTTCGTGAAACGGCCCAGCCCGTCAAGCGCCAATGGCCAGAGCCCAGCCCAAACCAGCGAGTTTGCCAGACCGAGTAATACCACAAACCAGATCGAAATATCGGCTGTATGGCCCAGAAATGTTACCGATCCATGCGTGAAAATGATGAGTAAAGTAAAGGCCGTTCCCAGCAGGGTGCAGATGCGTAACGCATTTACCTGGCTGATGAACCGTGGAATGCAGATGATACCAATGACGTAGCCGCAAATGGTGCAAATCAAGGTATAAGATGGAAAAGTCTTTGCTTTGAGCAGATCGATACCCATCGAATTGGCATAGCCAATAATTGTGTCGATGGCGATGACCTGCGTGCCCACGTGCATAAAAATGGCAAAAGCACCCAAAATCAGGTGTGGGAATTGAAAGATACTTGTCTTGCCCGCATTGGCGGTTGCCACATCGGCGGTTTCGTGCTCGGTGTCTATTTCGGGTAGGGGGGAGCGGTAGACCAGATACCCCAATACAAACAGAAACGTGCCCAACACGGCATAAGGCGGAATAACCCGCCGAACCAGTTCGTCAAGCGCCACTCCCCGTTGCTCAGTGGTCATCGTGCCAAGCTGGGCAAACAAATCGGTGTCGGTAGGGCGCAGAATGACGGCGGCAAATACCAGCGGAGAGAGAATACCCGCAGCTTTGTTGCAAATGCCCATGATGCTAATGCGTTGGGCGGCTCGCTCTTTAGGACCCAAAATGGTTATGTACGGATTCGTTGCCGTTTGCAGAATTGCCAGACCGATCCCGATCATGAACAAGCCCATCAGGAAAACCGCGTAGGTTCGGGTCATGGCGGCCGGAATGAAAACAAACGCGCCCAGAGCCATAACCCAAAAGCCAACCATCATACCTTTCTTGAACCCAACGGCCTTTAATAAATAAGACGCCGGCACCGACATGATGAAGTAGGCAATATAAAAAGCAAAGGCAACCAGATACGCCTGAAAGATGGTCAGTTCGCAGGCTATCTTGAAATAAGGAATCAGGATGGAGTTTACCCACGAGATAAAGCCGAAGATGAAAAACATCAGCCCGATCAAAAAAATAGAAATCGTGGTTTCCCGTTTACTGAGGCTGTTAACGTCGATGGCGAGCGTGCTCATAAGGTAGGTTCCCAGCCTTTTTCGTACTCACGCTGCCAAAATCTGGCAGCCGCTTTATTATTAAGAATGTGCCCGTTGGTTGGGTCAATATCCAGCGCGTCGCCCGAACGCAGGGCGATGTTGCCCAACTGGCAAAGCAGCGTACTCTGATGCCCGCCCACAATGCCCGAAGCCAGGGGAGTATCTTTCTTGATGGCTTCGACAAAATTTTGAAGGTGTGTGGCATCCAGCACCTGAGAGGGATTCATTTTGTTTCGCGGGTCAATCGGCAAGTCGTTTTTAACCTCTTTCACCAGCTTATTGTCGAGGTCGAAAATTTTGTAGGCATTGCCGCCACCGTATTGCAGGGAACCCGTTTCACCGTAAAATGTGACCCCTACATCGCTGCCTTCTACGGTTCGTCCATTGCAGCTGCGGCCTTCCCAGGTCATGGCCGTATTGTTGTTGAATGTCAGGTTGATCACCTGTGTGTCGGGCGCTTCCCAATCGTCTTTATATCGGTAGCGCCCCCCCAGTGAGGTTACTTTGTTTGGGTAGGTAACATCCAGTCCCCAGCGCATCAGGTCGAGCATATGGGTGCCGTTATTGAGCGCTTCGCCTGTTCCCCAATGCCAGAACCAGTGCCAGTTGTAGTGAATGACGTTGTCTTTATAGGCGCGTCGGGGTGCGGGCCCCTGCCATAAGTCATAGTTTAGCCAGGCCGGAACGGCCACTGTTTTGCCGACGCCAATGGTTGCGCGGTTGTTGGTATACCAGCCTTTGGCAAAATAAGGTCGACCGATGGCGCCGTTTTTAATGTCCTGAATAGCCAGTTTTACATTGGGCCACGACCGGCGCTGGTTACCCATCTGGATAACATTTTTGTGTTTTGCTGCCACCGCAACCAGTAACTCGCCTTCGTGCGGATTGTGGCTGCATGGCTTTTCAAGATAGACATGCTTGCCCGCTTTTGAGGCCAGAATAGCGGCCGGTGCGTGCCAATGATCGGGAGCCGCAATGACGAGGGCGTCCATGTCTTTGTCTTCCAGTGCCTTTCTGAAATCGGGCTGATTAGCAGGCTTCGACTGCTGGATGCCGGTTACGGTGGTAATGCATTTTTCGGCTGCTCTGGAGTCCACATCGCAGATCGTAACTACTTCGCAATTTGGTTGTAAGGCGAAATTGCTCGACAGGGCCAGGCCACGGCTATTGACGCCCATGACCCCCACCTTCACTTTCTCATTGGCACCCAGAATACGACCGTAGCTTTTGGCACTAAATCCCGGCAGAATGCCACCCACAGACAGGGCTGCGGTACCAATAATTGATTTTTTGACAAAATCACGACGGGAGTTTTCTCCCTGATAGGTTTCATTGGTGTTTATACCAAAAGCAGTAAGGGTAAGAGATCAATACTTGAGTCCAAGAAAGCAGATAAGCGCAATAAGTCTGTTTTTTAACCGGCAGGTGACTGTGTCCGCGTTATTTTTTCTTCGCACTGGCCATCACACTGTCGAGGGTAACGGCGGCACCTCCATGCCGTTTACTTTCGTCAGCGGCTTCCATGAACGCAAAAATTTCAATGGTTTCGTCGGGTGTTACCGGCACGTTACCGGTTTCGTAATAGTTGATAATGTCCAGCAGGAGTGGTTCGTAACCGCCATAGGGCCCCAACACGATATTTCCCGACTGGGTAAAAACGGTGCCGCCGTAATCGTGTTTTCCCGTGCGGGTTCCGCGAACGGTGCCAACGCGCCCGTCGGCCCATTTGCCTATGATGATATCGGTGCCATCGGTATGCACGCGTACCACCTGTTTGCAGCCCGTTCCCATAACTGTGTAGAGTGTTTCAACGCCATGAATACCGTACCAATAAAAGTCGGGATGTGTCTTTTCGAGTACGGCGGGGCTGAAGGTGTCCGCACCCAGCACCTGGTTTTTAGCCACTTTTTCGATTCCCTTTATGTGCCGAAGCGAAGAGGCCGAAAACAGCGGGATGTTGTATTTTTTGGAAGCCTCGAAAATGGCGATCGTGTCGGACAGCGAAGCCGCAATGGGTTTGTCGATAAACACACGCTTGCCCGCCTTGAGTACCTGCAAGGCCTGTTCGAGATGGAGCCGCCCGTCGTTGGTTTCCAGCAATACTACGTCGACTTTTTTAAGTAGTTCGCTGATGGAATCGACAATTTCGACATTCAGTTTTTTTACTTCTTCCGTGTAAGCCGGGACGCGACTGGTGCTGCTCTCAATATCTCGACTCCCTTGCGGATAGACCGCCACGACTTTATAACCCAGAAAGGCAGCGTTGGCATCGGGGGCGTTGAGCGCTTTGGTAAAGGCGGTGCTATGCGAGGTGTCCAAACCAATTATACCAACACGCTTCGCCGGTTGACGTAGCTGTTTTGCCGTGAGCATATGGGGTGTTAGCAGAAGGGCCGTGCAGCCTTGCGCAGTAGTTTTTAAAAATGCTCTTCGGTTAGGTAGGGTAAGCTTCATGGACAGCCGAAGTTAATATGTGGCTCGTCCACCCGATAAATCGAAGGTGAAGCCGGTTGTAAAACTATTTTTTGGCGAGACAATATAGGTAGCCAGGTTCGCAGCTTCTTCCAGCGTGCCGCAGCGTTTCATCGGAATTTTATCGGTCATGTACTTCACCTGTACCTCGGGCATGGCATCGACCAGGGGCGTTTGAATAACGGCAGGTGCCAGCGCATTCACCGTTATGCCTCGTTCGGCATATTCTTTCCCCTGCACTTTCGCCATGCAGATAACGGCTGCTTTAGAGGTCGAGTAAGCCAGCATACCCGCATTCCCTTCTTTACCGGCGATGGACGCAATATGCAGGATACGGCCATAGTTCCGGGCAAGCATGAACGGCAACACGGCCTTCGAAGTATAGAAGCTACTCATGAAGTTCACCTCAAAAACCTTGTGCAGATTTTCGCTGCTGACTTCATGGCTCTGAACGTTCGTGATGCCGGTAATGCCAACACAGTTGATCAGGCAGTCGATCTGCCCGAATTGATCATGCACCCTGGTAACAGCCTCTAAAACCAGCTCTTCGTCGGTGACGTCGATACCAATCAACAGGGCGCTTGAGCCGTAAGATGCGAACGCGTTTTGTAAGGCTGCCTCGTTAAAATCGAGTAAACCAACCCGGGCTCCTTCGGCCAGTAATTTGTGTGCGATGGACAAGCCAATTCCCGAAGCGGCTCCGGTAATCAGCGCAACCTGTCCACTAAATTCTCCCATAATGTATTTCGTTTTTCTTCGAGTAGCATAAGCTTACCAGAGGCTGTTCTCTACCGGTCGATTGCCTTTTTTTTCGCCACCAACTGGAAGAGATCTAAACAAAATACAGGCACAGATCTGTCGATTATGCGTTAAGCAAGTCGCTTAGACAGTCAATTTCGGCTTCCAGACTGATACACAAGTCTGAAATAACTTTAGGGTTTGTTTCAGAAACATGCTCCAGTTGGTTAGCAAGGTCGGCCAGTTGCGTGAAATTGACCGTTAAAGCCGTCCCCTTGAGCTGATGCGCCAACTCTTTGATCGCGTGTACATTATCATTTTTCCGGGCCTGGTGGAGTCGCTCTGGAAAAGCGGCCAGATAGCCTTTGGCGGCACTGATTAACAGGTCAACCAATTGTTGATCGTTGTTCATGTTGGCCAGTAGCCCGTCTGCATCAAAATGGTCTTTAGCGGCAATAACTGCCTTTTCTGCCGCAGAGCCTGGGTCGGGATCGAGCCACTTGTCAATTATTTGCTCCAGTAAGTTTGGCAGGATGGGTTTGCTCAGGTAATCATCCATGCCAATTTGAAGGCATTTTTCCCGTTCGCCCTGTACCGTGCCCGCCGTGAGGGCAATGATGGGAATCCGTCTCCCATTTTCCAGTTTACGAATGGCTTTCGTGGCTTCGTACCCATTCATTTGGGGCATCTGGATGTCCATGAAAACAAGGTCGGGCTGGCTGGTCTGAAACGTGTCGAGGGCCTGTAGACCATCTACAGCTTTCAGCAATTTGGCATTTGGTAACCGTTGACTAATCAGCGTTGTCGCCAGCAGCATATTCACCATGTTATCTTCGGCGATCAGGATTGTAACTTGCTTAAGTGAAAGACTTGGTTGTGTCTGGTTCATTGGTGGTTTTTTAATCTCGTCGCGGTCTTCTTTGTGAATTTTGACATGGGCGAGTGCTTCATAGAGTTGCTCGGCTTTAACCGGCTTTATCAACCGCTGAGACACATTTAATTCCCTGCACGCGGACAGTACAATATCGTCTTCAGACGAGCTGTGCAGGAGCAAAACCGGTAACTGATCGGCAGCTATCTTAAGCTCCTGTCGAATAAATCGAATCGTCGCCAATCCATCCACATAAGGCATGTGGTAATCCATCAGAACGGCGTCGTATTGTTCTTTGGCCCTCAGCCGGTCCAGGGCTTCAAGTCCACTGGCTGCCAGTTCAGTTTTTATGCCTTTTAACAGCAACATCGCCTGTAGAATCTGCCGATTGGTAGCGTTGTCATCGACAATCAATACATGCCTGATCAAATCCATATTCGGTAAGGGCAGCGCTTCACCTGACATGGCTTTAAATTGAATGTCGAAGTAGAACGTGCTGCCTTCACCCACATTGCTGTTCAGCTGGAGTTTACTGCCCATTAAACTCAGTAGTTTATTGGAAATGGCCAACCCCAGGCCTGTACCGCCAAATCGACGGGTGGTCGAGGTATCTTCCTGAGCAAAGGCATCGAATATTTTAGACTGATTTGGCTGAGCAATGCCTATACCGGTGTCTCTCACCGAAAAACGAAAGTCCGTAGAAGAGCTGTCCGATGGACCAATCCGTTCTACTTTTAATTCGATTTCGCCTTGTTGGGTAAACTTAACGGCATTGCTGAGCAGGTTGATTAAAATTTGCCGAAGCCGGATTGGGTCGACCCAGATAAAGCGAGGAACATCGGGGGCAATATTGAGCAGCATCTCCAGTTTCTTTTGGTGGGCATGCAGCTTAATCATGTCGGCAACCTGACTGCCAACGGTGAGCAGGTCGGTTTTTTCGATGGCCAGTTCCAGTTTCCCCGCTTCAATTTTAGAGAAGTCGAGAATATCATTGATGATGTCCAGCAGCGAATTGGCCGATTGATTCACCAGCGATAAATAATGTTGCTGAGTGGCATCGGTATTGGTTTTCAGGAGTAAGTCCGTAAATCCGATCACACCGTTGAGGGGCGTGCGGATCTCATGACTCATCATCGACAGAAAATCAGATTTGGCCAGGGTTGCCTGCTCGGCCAGTTCTTTGGCCTGCCTCAATTCCGATTCTATCTTTTTCCGGCGTTCAATCTGTCTTTGTAGGAAATCGACCAGCCCAATCAGGTTGTCTGTATTTACATCCGGTACACCATCCTCGTCCGGCATCTCAAGCGTTCGAATGGCTTCGATCAATTTCTCGACCGACTGCCCCCGCTGATCAATCTCTCCTTTGAGTTTCCGATTAATCACGGCGTACTCCAGTTCGTTCATGGCCGACGAGTGTTCAAACAACTCTTTGTCGCGCTCGAAATTGTGATACGACTCATTCACCGCTTTAACAAACGACTGAAAGCGCGGGTATTGAAATTCCTCGTTTGGCAGGTACTTTTTAAGCTGTCGGGCAAGTACTTTATGTATCGGTGTAGACTCCATTGCGTTTATTTCTCAGAGAAGACCGTAATCGTCATGGTTTGATTGTGTAGTTCGCAGCGAGCGTCAGGTGCAATGGGCGATATCTCGCCATAGGAATAAAATCCCGTTAGTACTGAAGGGGAACCGAACACCTCACGCACGGCCTCTACTTCTTCGTCTACCCGCTGCCCCAGCACCAGTTTCCGCCCAACACAACTCACCAGAATAGCCAACTCGGGTTCTACTGCCAGATGTTTCCTGGCAGTATGGGCTGCCACGGCTGCCGCTTCGATCAGCCGATCCAGATTTGCTGTCATAAAGCGCACGAGACTCTTTTCGGGCATATCGCCCGCAAATGTCATACTTCGGGTTGCCTCGTCAATAGTCAAAATAGTACGCACCAGCGGGTGTGAATCGGGCGTTGCGCGCATCGATAATGGGAAAAATAAAGCTGCTGAGGGTAAGCCGCTGGCATATTTTCCAAGATACTCCTTATAGAGATCAAGGGCCTGTTTATCCCCAATCTGATAGAGCACATTGTATTCTGAGCGGGTCACTTCGCGTTCGGGCCCAAATACGTCCCAGCCACCCATCGAACTGGTGCCCACTGTAAGCTCCGAACCGTAAAAACCAATGCCAACGATTTTGCCAACAGCCGGTGGTTGGTTTAGACCGACCAGGGTGCGCTCAAAACGGGCTGCATCACCGGCCAGCCCACCCGTGATCGGGACGATGCGGTCGAGGCCATGGTTCAGGGCGTCGATTAGCTGAGTACCATTGACCAGACCCCCGTCGGAGATGACAAATACAGCTGCCAGCGTTTCATCATCCAGTGTCTGCGCCAGCTGCCTGCCGGCAGCATAACTCTCACTGCGATCCGAAATATCGATCTGTACCGACCGGATGGTTGTTTTCTCGAACTCTATAGCCGTAACAACAATACTGTCGTCGCACACTTTGTCGTCAAAAATTTCTCCCGCAGTTGAATTTATAACGATTGCAGCAGCTGGGTATAACTCCCGGAGCTGTTGGTACAAACCAGGCTTATCAAGTAGAGCGCGTTCACCAAAAGCAAGTATTAACTGTGCTTTGTGACCAGAAAAACCGGTGGTTTCAGTTATAATAGTCCAGTTGTCAGCGTCAAAGACGGACTGTCTGAGTTTCATGCGTAGCTGTTCGTAAATAGATGGAAGATAAGGGTGAAAGAAATAATAACGACGAGAGTTGAGTTACCAAAAATAAGTTAAATAATATAAAATCAATTATATATGCATCTATACGAAGACTGTAGGTTACGGTGTTTGTATAAATAAAACCTATTTTATTTGTCATTACAAATTTAATTTTATTATTTTATATATAAATATCTTTAAAGTTTATTTATTTTTTATTTAGTATATATATTAAGTGTGTGAACCCCAGTCTATGTTATTTCCCGAAAATGAGCAGTCAAGAGTAAAAGCTTTACACGCTTACCATGTTCTGGATACGCTGCCCGAGAAGGAATTTGACAGGCTGACTGAATTGGCATCTCTCATTTGTGAGATGCCAATTTCGCTGGTAACGCTTGTGGATGATAAACGGCAATGGGTCAAAGCCAGAACGGGTTTAGATCTCAAAGCGACAGAGCGGGATACTTCTTTTTGCCAGTATACAATACTGAACGATAGCCTGCTGGAGGTAGAAGATGCGACCCAGGATCCTCGATTCAAAGACAATCCGCTGGTAACCTCCGACCCCCACATACGGTATTATGCGGGTTATCCGCTAACAGATCCGGAGGGTCATTCGATAGGCGCATTTTGCGTGCTGGATTTTAGCCCCCGAAAGCTCACGAAAGCCCAGCAAAAAGCGCTGAAACTATTGAGTGAATCCGCCATAGAATTAATTATCGAACACCGGGAAAAACAGGAACTTACCTACATAAAAAGTCTATTCTCGCTCTCAAACGACTTAATCTGCGTAGTTGGTCACGATGGCTATCTGAAAAAAATCAATCCTGCTTTTCAGCAAGTATTAGGGTGGGACGAATCGTATTTGTTGACTACCCCGATTCAAAAACTGGTTCATCCTGAAGACCAGGCGGCTACAAAACAAATTATAGCCAAACTGACATCGGCGGACCAGCGAGCCGTGAATTTTGTTCAACGATTTCAATGCAAAGACGGAATGTTTCGGGATCTGCAATGGGTGACCACGCCGGAACCGGCCACAGGTAATTTCTTTGCAATTGGCCGGGATATAACCGAGGAAAAACAGAAAGAACTCCGGCTATTCCATTCAGAAAATAAATTCCGCTCGTTTTTTGAGAATTCTCAGGGTTTAATGTGCATCCATGACCTGGAAGGCAGGTTTCTGACCGTGAATACCGCCGGTGCGCACGCCTTGGGCTACCATCCTGACGAGCTAATAGGTCAACGGCTAGCTGACATTGTTCCGGTGAATCAACAGGAGGGACTAGATGCCTATTTAGAGACTATACGGAAAACTGGTAAGGCTACCGGGCTCATGCAGACGCTGCATAAAAATGGCTCCTTACTTATGTGGTTATTCAACAATATTCTGGAAACAGAATCGGATGGGCATAGCTATGTAATCGGAAATGCGATTGATATCAGCCGCCGACACCAGTTAGAAGTTGAGCTGAAGCAAACGACTCAAATGCTGAAACAGACCAATGAGGTGGCCCGTATAGGTACCTGGGAGGTCGATGTTATCCATAACATCATTATTTGGTCGGCTGTTACCCGAGCCATCCATGAAGTAGGGGAGGACTTTATACCCACTTTCGAGTCGGCGCTATCGTTTTTAGCCGGGAAAGACCTGGAACTTATTACAGACGCAATGAATCGGTCTATTGCCGAAGGCGTATCCTATGACCTCGAACTTCAGATCATAACTGCTACCGGACGAAACGTTTGGGTGCGTGCGCTGGGAACGCCTGAATTTGAGAACGGTAAGTGCAAGCGGCTATTCGGTACCTTTCAGGATATTGATGAGAAGAAAAAAGCCGAACAGGCACTTCTGAACGAGAAATTACGACTCTCGGCCTTTGTTGAGCATGCTCCGGCTGCGGTGGCCATGTTCGACCGCGATATCAATTACATAGCGGTCAGTAATCGCTGGATGGAAGACTATCATTTAACTGAAAGCGTCATTGGTTTATCGCACTATGCCGTATTTCCAAATCAATCCGCTGAATGGAAAGCTATTCATGCCAGGGGCGTTGCCGGAATCGTGTCTAAAAAGGAGGGCGATGTATGGCGACCGGAAGGCTGGGATCACGATCAGCATGCAAAGTGGGAGGTAAGGCCCTGGTATCAATTTGACGGCACGGTAGGGGGAATTATGCTGTTTACGCAGGATATAACCGAAGCCTATTTACAGCGGGAGGAGCTGACGAAAGCTAAATTACTGGCCGAACAGGCCAGTCAGGCTAAATCGGAATTTCTGGCCAACATGAGCCACGAAATCAGGACACCGTTAAACGGGGTCATCGGTTTCACAGATCTGGTATTGAAAACATCGCTCAACGCCACACAGCACCAATACCTGTCCATTGTCAATCAATCGGCAAATGCCTTATTGAGCATTATTAATGATATCCTGGATTTTTCAAAAATTGAAGCGGGTAAACTGGAACTGGCCATTGAAAAAGCAGACCTCTATGAAATTGGTAGTCAGGCTGCCGATATCACCACGTATCAGGTACAGGGCAATGAGATTGAGATGCTGCTTAACATATCATCTGATTTACCCCGATTTGTGTATGTCGATTCTGTACGCTTAAAACAGATTTTGGTCAATCTGCTGGGGAATGCGCTCAAATTCACTAAGAAGGGAGAAATTGAATTAAAAATTTCTGCACTGAGTAATCCTGAGCAAGAGCAGGTTACTATTCGGTTTGAGGTGAGGGATACCGGCATTGGTATAAAAGAAGACATGCAGGCGAAGATATTTGATGCCTTCTCGCAGGAAGACCCCTCTACCACCAAAAAATACGGCGGAACCGGTCTGGGGCTCACCATCTCCAATAAATTACTGGGGTTAATGGGAAGCCACCTTCAACTAACCAGTAAACTGGGAGAAGGAAGTTGTTTTTTCTTCGAACTAACGCTGAAAGCCGAACCGGGCGAACCAATTGAATGGCGGGACCTTGACCAGATCAGAAGGGTGTTAATTGTGGATGATAATGAACACAATCGCCTTATTTTACGTCAACTGTTTTTGTTAAAGCAGATTGTTGTCGATGAGGCAAGTAATGGCTTTGAGGCACTTCAGTTCATTGCGCAGGGCAATCTGTATGATGTCATTTTGATGGATTACCATATGCCTTACATGGATGGGCTGGAAACCATCCAGAAGATACGTACTAATTTTTCGCACCCGTTTGATAAACAGGCTATCATTCTCCTGCATAGCTCGTCGGATGATGAACGGATTGTAAAGGCTAGTCAGGTTCTGGATATCAATCACCGGCTGATGAAGCCAGTTAAGCTGGACGCTTTGTATCACGCTTTATCGCGTCTGGACCAGCAGGATGATAGTGCTTCGCAAAGGTTTATCGAGCCGGAGGTCTCTGTTGAAAACAGGATCTTGAAGGTGTTAATTGTTGAGGATAATCAGGTCAACCAGTTATTAGCAGAAACCATCGTTTCCAGAATAGCCCAAAATGCGCAAATAATTTTAGCCAATAATGGGCTGGAAGCCGTTCAGGCCTATGAACGGGAGCAACCTGATTTAATACTGATGGATATCCAGATGCCGGAAATGAATGGCTACGAAAGCACACAACGGATTCGGGAAATGGAGCAGAATGGCCCAAAACACGCAACTATTCTTGCCCTAACGGCCGGGAATGTAAAAGGGGAGCGTGAGCGTTGTCTGGCGGCCGGAATGGATGATTATATCACCAAGCCAATTACTGAAGAGACGATTATTCCATTTTTTACTAAATGGCAGAAAATAGATCCGCCTGCAACCGAGACGAACCATAACGTTAACGAACTTGATATCCACCTCGATTTAAAACAACTTCAGGAAATAGCTGGTCATAATCAGGCTTTTGTTATAGAATTGATGAAAGTTGCCGAACATGAGCTTGAAAATTCGCTTGCCACACTAAAACTACAGGCCCGGCAGGGAAGCTTAACGGGGTTGAATGCCGCCGGGCATAAGCTGTATGGTACGGCGATAAGTGCGGGTATGCCCATATTGGCTAGACTGGCTCATGAGTTTGAATATCTAACAGACCTTAGTTCAGATGAAGTAAACCAAATGATTGAAAATATAGATTCAGAAGTGAAACTTATTACTTCTTTATTAACTTATTGATAAAATTAAGAATTTGTCTCTACTATTAATTTTCCTGTTTCTTGTTACCGTTTACTCATTGTACTGTCTAAATGGTAATTGACATAGTTTCGGCTCAACATGTCGCAATTACAATTGAGTAAGTCAGTTAAGGGTATACTTAACCAATAACCTTAACTACTCGTACCTTACGTTTACCTATGGAATCTTTATTAGGTTACATTTTGCTTGAAAATAGTGCCATACAGCTTTTGGATGCCAAAGGCGGACCCGATGAGTTGACAGCCGCACACGAACGTGTTACAAAACTGGTCTGGAAACTTAAACAGATTGATCCCAGGAATCCTACGTTTATCAAGGCCTGGAATATGCTTGTCGACTATGGCGAGAAAGACCTGAGAGCTATGCTTCTTTATCAGGCAACGGCCGCGATTCGTGAATATTCGCATGCATTTTCCCGCCTAAAAGTAAAGATTAATTCTGCCGTCAGTCTGCTATCAATCAAGGAACAGGTGGAGCCTGCTTTGTCAGAATTGACCAGCGTTGCAACGTCACTGTGGCAAGAACGAAGAGTAAAATAATCACGTCTTCTCACTGGTAAAACACCTTTATATATCCCTACAATCTAGCCAGGTCGCCTGTCTGTAGGGTACTCGTGACCATCAATTTAGCAGTATAATGTGTGCTTGGCAACTGAATGGCTGTGTCATCACACTAAATCGTATTGGCGATAGGTAAGTTATTTCGTCTATAGTCCTTAAAATCCTATATTCGGGCTATAAATGACCTGCCATGAAAAATAATCTTTTAGCTATTGTACTATTTGCCATCTTTTATTGCTCAAATTCTCTTTTAGCCCAACCGAAGAAACCAGCCAGCGATCCCATCGCCCGTTATGATGCCTATATACAGCAGGCCGTTCGTGAATGGAAGGTGCCCGGCCTGACCGTTACTGTCATAAAAGATGGAAAGGTTCTCCTGAAAAAAGGCTACGGCGTTCGGGAGTTGACGGGGCCGCAAGCCGCTAAAACAGAACCTGTTACTACTCAAACGCTCTTTGCGATGGCATCGACGACAAAAGCCATGACAGCAGCTTGTCTCGGTATGATGGTCGATGAAGGAAAGCTTCGCTGGGATGACCCCGTTACCAATTACCTGCCCGACTTTCAACTATACGACCCGGCTGTAACTCGGGAGGTCCGGGTACGCGATTTGTTGATCCACAATACGGGCGTAGGAAATGCCGATGTGCTTTGGGCCGCCATGCAGATTCCGTCCGATGAGATTATACACCGGATGCGGCTCGTTAAACCGTCCTATTCCTTTCGGGCGGGCTTTATCTATCAGAATATTATGTATCTGGCGGCAGGTAAAGTACTCGAAAAGGTTAGCGGCATGACTTGGGAAACATTTATACGCACCCGAATTTTCGAGCCGCTGGGTATGAGCCGGACGAAGGCCCTGTTCGGGCAAATCACTGATCCGAATCGGGCAAAGCCGCATGTTGCCGTAAACGACTCCGTTCGGCCGATAAATAGTTTGAAAGAAGAAGGGCTGGTTGATGCCGTTGGGCCGGCCGGATCAGTCTGGACGTGTCCTGATGATGTAACTGCCTGGATGCAGTGTATGCTCGATTCTGGTCGATACCAGGGCAAAGTTTTACTGAAACCCGCAACCTGGGCTGAACTATTCAAACCCCAGACGTTAGTAACTGACAGCGAATTTTATCCGACTCAACTTCTTACCAAACCTGTCTGGAAAACATACGGACTTGGCTGGTTTCAGCAGGATTATCGGGGGCATCGCATGAATTTTCATACGGGTAGCCTGACCGGGATGGTTGCCATTCATGGTCAACTGCCTGATCAGAAAGTAGCTGTCTATGTGCAGGGTAATCTCGATCATGCTGAATTACGCCATGCGCTGATGTTCAGGGCGTTCGATGAGTTCGCGCTTGGCGTTGACCACGACTGGAGTGCAGAGTTTCAGAAGTTATACGGTGGGTTGAAGCAAAAAGCCAGACTAAGCGAGCGGAAAGCCGATAGCACGCGGGTGTTAAACACCAAACCCTCCTTGCCGCTAACGGCTTATGTAGGTTCCTATACCGACCCGCTTTCCGGTAAAGCCGATGTGACGCTGAAAGACGGCAGGCTCTATTTTTCGCTAAACAATGTCATGACAGGCTATCTTGAGCATTGGCATTACGACACCTTTCGACTAGTTTACGACCAATTCTGGAATGGCAGAGACCCATTGAGCTTTGTGCTTGATGCCAGCGGTAAGGTTGCCAAACTAAGCAGCTCGGGGCTTGACCTGATTAAAGTGCCCGGAAGTAAGCAAATGGATAATGAGTAATTGGTAAAGTATAATGTACAATGCTAAGCAGTTGATCATCAGTGTTATAAAAATATGCCTCAAAAATTCGTCCTCTTAGTTACCTTTCTCATTACGTTTTCTGCCAATGCGCAAACAGCACAGCAACGCGTTCGGCAATACCGGCAGGCAAATGAAACAGCCTTACTAGATGAGTACCGGGAGTTTCTGTCCATTCCCAATGTCTCAGCCGATTCGGTAAACATTCGTAAAAACGCGTCCTTCATTCTGCAAATGATGAAGAAACGCGGTATTTCGGGTATGTTGCTCGATGGGCCTACCCCAGGCACAACACCTGCCGTATTCGGCGAAGTACGGGTGCCGGGTGCCAAAAAGACAATCGTTTTTTATGCGCATTATGATGGGCAGCCAGTGAATCCAAAGCAATGGGCCGGAGGGTTACAGCCTTTCGTTCCTGTTTTTATCACAGCCCCCATTGAACAGGGCGGAACGATTGTGACAACCTATAAATCGGGCGACCCAATCGACCCAACATGGCGGCTTGCCGGTCGGGGAAGTGCCGATGATAAGGCGGGTGTCATGACCATCCTGAACGCCTATGATGCGCTGGTGAAGAGTAAAATTCCACTTACCGCCAACCTGAAATTTCTCTTTGAAGGCGAAGAGGAAGTTGGTTCAACACACCTGGGTGCCATTTTTGATAAACACCGCGACAAACTGGCCAGCGATCTCTGGATCATTGCCGACGGACCGCGCCATGTATCGGGTAAACCCATCGTGCAGTTTGGCGTTCGGGGCGATGTGAATATGTATCTGACCGTATATGGAGCCAAGCGACCGCTTCATAGTGGCAATTACGGCAACTGGGCACCCAACCCGGCCATGCGGCTGGTGAAACTCCTCGCCAGCATGAAAGATGATAACGACCAGGTTATCATCAAGGGTTTTTATGATGACGTTGTGCCCTTAACCGTCAGCGAGAAACAGGCAATGGCTAATGTACCAAATATGGAAGCGGCCCTCAAAAAAGAACTGGGCATTGCTAAACCCGATGGTAACGGCGCACCATTTGTTGACCTGCTCATGCGCCCAACGCTGAACATTAACGGCATACAAAGTGCTAATGTCGGCGCTATGGCGGGTAACATTATTCCAACTAAAGCGGAGGCTGTACTTGATTTACGGCTCGTGCGCGGAAACGATGTAACGCGCCAGATGGGGCGGGTAGTCGATCATATTCGTGCGCAGGGATATCAGGTTCTTGACCACGAGCCAACCGATGCCGAACGCCAGCAGTATCCTAAACTCATCAAGATACAGACGGGCGTTGGCTACAACGCACAGCGGACACCAATGGACTTGCCCATTGCCCAGGAGGTTATTGCCGCCGTGCAGTCAGCCAGCACAGAACAAATTGTGTTGTCGCCGTCATCGGGTGGTAGCTTACCGCTCTATCTATTCGAGAAAGTGTTAAAGGCCAATGTCGTATCGGTGCCGGTGGTCAATTATGATAATAATCAACATGCTGAGAATGAGAATGTAAAAGTGCAGTATCTGTGGGAAGGAATAGAGATACTATCGGCTATTATGCTCATAAAATAACCTGACTGAAACGGCCATTTCAAGCGGGATGGCTAACTTTTCAAAGAAATTTTAATTATATGTACAGTAGTTGAAACAATTTGTTTAAATTAAATGTATATACATCAAATACTACAACACGTAATCAAAAACTCAAAATCATGGAAGCACAACCCGCAACCGTTACTAAATGGGCCATTGACCCAACACACTCTGAAATTCAGTTCAAAGTGAAACACCTCGTTATTTCAACTGTAACGGGCTCGTTTTCGCAATACGAAGGAGAAGTCGAATCGGTAGGCAATGATTTTGCCGATGCAAAAGTTTCGTTCTCAGCCGACATCAGCAGCATCAGTACCGGGCAGGAGCAACGCGATGGTCACCTGAAATCGGCTGACTTCTTTGATGCCGAGCAGTTCCCGAAACTGTCGTTCGTATCGACCTCGATGACAAAAACAGGCGATGATGTGTATTCACTTGTTGGTGATTTAACTATGCACGGCGTAACAAAATCTGTTACCCTGAAAGTTGAACATGGCGGTCAAATGGTTGATTTTTACGGTCAAACCAAAGCTGGGTTTGAAGCAGCCGGAACCATCAAACGCAAAGAATTTGGCCTGACCTGGGATGGTGTAACCGAAGCGGGTGGCGTTGTAGTAAGTGACGACGTTAAACTGGTATTGAATATTCAATTGACAAAGCAGGCGTAACCGCAGTTACGCTAATCTCATAGGTAACGCAAAACCCGCCCCGTCCGAATTTTTCGGCCAGGGGCGGGTTTTTGCATGAATTAGTGATTCTTCATAATAAAGAGAATGAATAAGTAGCAGATAGTCAGTAGTTTTTAGCCAATTACTATATTGGGCAACTAAACGACCTACCATGCGCCTAACACTACTCGTCATTGTCATTGCGGCCAGTCTGAGCCGCCTTGCTGCCCAATCTGTAAAACCTACAAACAATAGTTATGATGTTCTCATTCGTAATGGCCTGATCTACGATGGATCGGGGAAACCACCGCAGCCGGGTGATGTAGGCATTCGGGGCGACCGTGTGGTTGCCATCGGAAAACTTACAAATGCCAAAGCCACCACGGTTATTGATGCGCAGGGTAAAGCCGTAGCGCCGGGGTTCATCAACGTGCTCTCGCATACGGGGCTTGAACTGATGCACGATGGCCATGCCATGAGCGACACGAAACAGGGTATTACAACTGAAGTGTTCGGTGAAATCTCCTGGGGACCCGTTAACACCGATGCCATGCGGCAACAAATCAATATGAATCTGAAACCGTATAACCTAACCTGCAACTGGACAACACTGGCCGATTTTATGGTCAAGTTACAGCAACGGGGCATTACCCCCAACATCGCATCGTACCTCGGTGCCGGTCAGGTTCGGGAGAGTGTGCTGGGCGAGGCCAACGTAAAACCCACTGCCGCCCAGTTGACCCAAATGCGAAGCATTGTCAGGAAGGCGATGGAAGAAGGGGCCTTGGGTATTACAACGGCCCTCATTTATCCGCCGAATACCTTTGCCAGCACCGACGAACTGGTTGCGCTTTGCCAGGAAGCCAGCCGCTACGGTGGTCGTTACATTGCCCATATTCGCAGTGAAGGTGACCGGCTCGAAGAGGGCGTGAACGAACTGATCAAGATTGGACGCGAAGCCAACGTGCCGGTTGAACTGTACCATTTTAAGGCATCGGGGCAGCGTAACTGGCCCAGAATGCAGGCGGCCATTGAACTCATCAACACCGCTCGCCAGCAGGGGCAGGACGTAACGGCAAATATGTACACCTATACCGCCGGAGCAACCGGCCTGACATCCTGTTTGCCGCCCTACCTATTCAACGGCGGTTTTATGGCGGGCTGGAAGCGATTGCAGGACCCGGCTACCCGCCAGAAACTGGCCGCTGAAGTTCGGCAAAGCAGCAACGATTGGGAGAACATGTTTCAACTGGCAGGTTCGACCGATAATATTTTGCTGACTGCTTTTGAGGTCGATTCCCTGAAAAAATATAACGGCAAAACGCTCGGACAAATAGCGGCCATCTGGCATAAAGACCCTGTAGAAACGGTCATGGATCTGATCGTTGCCGATAAAAGCCGGGTCGAGACAACGTATTTTCTTATGTCGGAGGAGAACGTGAAAAAGGGCATCAGCCAGCCGTGGGTATCGTTTGGTTCCGATGCGGCCTCTATTTCCGACAACCGGAAAGATATTGGCGTTGTACACCCCCGTACATTTGGGAATTTTGCCCGCTTGCTGGGTAAATATGTTCGGGATGAGCAGGTTATGTCACTGGAGGAGGGCATTCGACGGTTAACGAGTTTACCGGCGGCAAATCATAAACTAGCCAAACGGGGCTTGCTTATGCCTGGTTATTTTGCTGATGTTGTCATCTTCGACCCGGCAACTATTGCCGATAGAGCGACCTTTGCCGACCCTTTTCAATATTCCGTAGGAGTCCAGCATGTGCTGATAAATGGCAAACTGGTGTTGAAAGATGGCGAACATACGGGTGTATTGCCCGGGCGGGCCATCTGGGGACCGGGCCGAACGAGCCGCATGCCCCAGCGGAAGATGGTCTTAGCGAATTAACACTAACCTGCCGCGGATGATCGGTTTTTCCGGCACAGTATACAGCGTATAGGCGTAAACCCCCGTTGGCAGGGAGGTTCCGTTCAGCGTTCCATCAAACGGGTTCGTGTAGCCCACCCCCGACGAGTAAATGATTTCGCCCCATCGGTTGAAAATCCGTACAATGGCGTTGGGAAAGGCTTCGATACCCATCAAGTCCCACACATCATTTTGCCCATCACCATTTGGGGTGAAGGCATCAGGTATCAACACCTGGGCAAAAACCGTGATATGAATAGTGTCTTTAACCTCGCAACCTGTGCTGTTTTTAACATCGACAGTATAAGTAATGTCGTTTTGAATATCGGTGATTGTCGGGTTAGCGGTACTCGGATTGTCCAGGTAAGTTGATCCAGCCCATTGAAACTGGTTTGGATTTCCCGTATAAACCGGATTCAGTGTAAATGTATTGCCTTTGTAGGTTGTCAGAGAATCCAATAACTGAATAGTTGGGGTGGGCGCTACAACGGCGATACGGGTTGCAACGGTTCCGGCACATTCAGGAGCCGCTTTCACCGTATATGTCAACGGGTGATTACCAATACCTGCCAGCTGTGGACTGAACAACGAATCGGTAACACCGGTGCCACTAAATTCGCCCCCTGCCGGGCTGCCGGTTAAGGTGTGTAGTGGCTGATCCGGTCCGCAAACTCCCGGAATCGAGTCAAACGTAACCGTCAATGCTGCGAGTTGAGTAATCACTGCGGGTGAAGATTTGCCTTCGCAACCGAAACTGTCCGTAGCCGTCAGTACAAATGAACCCGGCGTGTTGGTCGAGTACCGAGAACTGGTACTGTCTACCGTTACCCCATCTTTTTGCCAGTTATAGCTAATGCCCCCGCTGCCCTCAAGGGCCAGCGAAGCACCCGGACAGATGCGATTCTGTCCAGATTCCGACTGGATAACCGCCTGAACCGCAGCTGACCGATCCACTACAGCTGTATCGCTGTTGATCTTACAGCCATAGGCCGTATTTCTTGTCATGACCCAATAGTTGCCTGGTTGTGTGGTTGATACCGAATCGGTCGTTTGTCCGGCCAGCGCCTGATTATCCCGATACCATTGGTACGTAACCTTGGTTGGGGCTGTTGCCAATAAGTGTACCGTACCCGTTGTAGCGCACAAATGACCCCTTTCATACAGTTTCGCTTTGCTGTTAATGACCGTTACGGTTACGTTCTCAGAATTTCCCACTTTACTACAAACTGCTTTTTGCGATACAACGACCATATAAATGCCCGGTTCACTTACTGTTATGGATGAGTTGGTAGCGCCTGCTATATTAACGCCGTTCTGACGCCACTGATAATTCCAGTTTGCGTTGACAGCTGCCTGAAGAACACTAGACTCACCCTGACAGATGGTTGACGAAAGCAACGCAGGCCGATCTGTGATCTGAACGGCCGGATCAGGGGTGGTTTGAGAGGGACAGTCAATGACTAAAAATTGAAAATCGCGCCGGACTTCGCCAATTTTCACACCGTTTCGATATTCTTCGACTTTAACCGCAAACACAAAAAGACCTAACTGGGTAGCTGTTACCGAGAGCTTACCCGTACGGGCATCAACAGTCAGACTTGGGTTACCGGGCATCGAATTATTGGCATCATATTCCGATAACCAATTTACATCCGGGTATGGACCCGCCGAGACTGTATTTTGGGAATTCCCCTTCTGGTTAAGGGGGGTAATCATGGAATAGCGAAGTTCGTCGCCGTCAGTATCGGAGCCATCAAATCCAAAGGTAAAGGGAGAGCCGAGGCAAATGTATTCACCGTTTATGGTGCCAAAATGAGGGGAAGAATTGGTGAAAGCTTGCCCGTTCTGCTGGAGAGCCGGAAATTCCAGATAAAACGTAAAGCCCGTTTGATCGGGCGTGGCAATATTATTAATACCCGCATTTCGATTGCGCGTCTGATACGACATGTAGTATCCCTGCGCATCTCCATAGTTGGCCGGGTCGAGTTGAATGTCCGCTTCGTAGGTCCAGACCACAAAATTTAGATTTCGCTGAGAAGCGCAATAGGCATTTGCATAAACGACGGGTGCTTTTGTGCCTGTTTGCCTGACGGTGAAGACCATCATCTGGGCGTTGTCGCTTTTGCGGAAAATACCAACCAGCCCTGAACTTGCCTGTCTATTTATGCCCTGCGTTCCGTTTTCCAGGTAATTCGTAACCGTTATCCGGTAATGACCCGGCACATCACCAACCGCATGCATTTCCAACTGGCCACCAACCTGGTGAGTGGCCAGAGACGGAAGCGATGTGCCTACTACAAGAAGCCAGATGATGCACAGAAAAGTAAATAGCCTCATAAACAAGTGGTTCTACATCTACTGATTATTTGGTCATTCCGGCTGTGTTTGGTGGTGGATCGTTACACGAAAAGGCAACTAAATTAATGAATATCAGGACGTTTTAGGCCAGCAGAGCCTACCTATTCTATAAAGGCGAATCTGCTCACAATATACGCATTGGAGCAGATTCGCCTTTATAGAATCGTTATTTCAACTTTGCCAGCAGGGTAAGGCTATTGGCGACCATGCCGGTTGTTCGTACATAATGACCGTAGCGCAACTCGACACTTTGCCAATGACCGATGCCAAACAATCCACCCGGTGGTGCCATACGAACGCCAGTGCCAATAAACTGACTATTGAAACCCGAAATGTCATAATCGCTGGTGTAGTATTTATCCGTTGTACTATGCTGACCATAGGGGGCAAAATATCGAACGGCCGTCTGGTGACTGAACCGATAGAATGGACTGATTGACATGAATGACGTGAGCTTTATGGGCGTTTCGAGGTTGATGGTGTGCGCCTGCATACCCCAATCGTCGATGTAATAGCGGTAGAACGTTCGGATCACAACCCGGTCGCCCATGAAGTAATGCAGCCGAAGGCCAATGGGCAACTTCAGGCGACTACCGGGTAATCGTTCCACCGTTTCGGCCCCGTCCTGAAAATAAATTCGATGGAAAGGTGTGCTCAGAAGCCCCTGCTGATAAGCCGGTTCTACGGTAAGCAAAACCTGTAATCGCTTGTTGATAATCTGCGACAGCGACAGGCTGACATTGTAGGAGTTTCTTGGTTTGTAATCTACCGGGTCTCTATCGCCATGCGCCCCGGAACCATAGCCTTCGGGACGGAGTTCGGGCGGGAGAATTGCTTTCCACGTATCGAAAAAAGCGCCCCCTTTCAGGCTTATTTCCCGGTTGTTATCGGCCGATGCTTTGGCAAAACTGAAATTTATACCGTACGACTTGTAATCATATTCGGTTGAGTAGGAGAGGGCAACACCCTTTGTCGTCCGTGAATCGTCGTTATGTACGCTCCAGGCGATGGACGGGTAAACGTGCGTATCACTTTTAGAGGCTGACGAAACCGTTAGCGGGTCAATATTATCCGAAGACGCCGATGTGTAGTGGTCAATATTGAAATCGAAGACAAATGTATGCTGACGATTTCGACGGTCGGTAGTTTTTAGGACAAGATCGAGCGACTGTGCATAGTCGGTCAGGTGTTCAGTACCGATTCCGCCTGTTACGGCTGAGTTGTTACCGTCCTGCTGGTAATAACTTGATACGAAATTCACTTCTTCAATTTTTAGCTTACGATCCGCGTAGGCTGGCTTGTCAAGCGACTGAGTATAACCACCTTTCCATAAACTAAGCAGTAATCCAACCGAAATACAGATTTTTTTCATTGTTCTTTTTGCTTAGTTACAGCCACAACCGCCACCGCTCTTTCCTCCGTTTGCACCCGCAGCGCCTTCGCGATATAGGTAAAAATTTTGCTCGAACTTCTCAGATTTTCGCGCCGATAATTCCATTTCGGCGTCGTTGATCCGGTTTTTCTGATACTCTTTAACCGTTACACAACCTGACAGGCTGAGCAAAATGAGGCCTATCAACGAGGCCGTTTTAGTGAATTGCATTGTCATTTGTATCAAGTGGCTGTACACGTTAGCAGGCTAAAGCCGGGGACTTAACATTAATGTTGGCGGAGGTAAACAGGCTATTCTTGTCGTCAATTATGATGCAGGCAATGTTCCGCATCTGGTTAATCAGATTCAATCCCACCCGAACGCCCATAACCATAACCGGTGTAGCCAGGGCATCGGCCAGTTCGGCATTGGGCGCAATGATGGTAACGCTTTTTATTCCCGATACCGGATAGCCGGTCTTCGGGTCGATGGTATGCGAGTAGCGTCTGCCGTTAATAATCGCATATTTTTCGTAGTTGCCGGATGTGGCAATGGCCATGTCGCTGATCGCCAGATATGAAAATGCCTCATGCGTCGATAGATTGGGATCAGCAATACCAATTGTCCAGGGTTTGCCAGTGGGTTGAGTACCCCAAGTGTTCAGGTCGCCAGCCGCGTTGACAATACCACTTTCGACCCCGTGTTCGCGTAAAACCCGTTTTGCCTGTTCGGCGGCATACCCTTTACCAATACCGCCAAACCCGATTCGCATTCCTTTCTCTTTCAGAAAGACCGTATGCTGCTCGTTGTTAAGTACCACATTTTTGTAATTGATGAGCTTGATCATATTTCGGGCGGTTTTTGGATCGGGTAGGGCGGTCATGGTAGTATCAAAATTCCAGAGCCGTTTATCAATCGAACCGAATGTAATATCGAAAGCGCCTTGCGTCAGGGTCGACAATCGGAGTGATCGCTCAATGAGGGCAAACACTTCGGGGTCGACCTGAATGGGCTGGATACCGGCGTTTGCGTTGATCTGATTGGTCTGACTGTCATTACTATACGTCGTTAGTAGCCGTTCAATACGGCTGATTTCGGCAACGGCTTCATCGAGCCGTTCGTTGGCCCAACCTGCATCGGGGCTAACGACGCTCAACTCAAAACGGTTGCCCATGAGCCGTTGTACCCGTTTATGAATGAGGGGAGGGACGGTCATTTTGTGGTTGGGCTAAAAGGCTGGATGGTCTCAACGAATGACGATACCGTTAAGGATTGGTTATAGCCATCCCACTCTTTTAATACCGTGCCATTAGCATCGAGCAATACTGTAAAAGGAAACTTGCCCTGCCTGTTATATTTTTCGGCCAATGCTTCATTATGGGCAGTTTGTTTACTGTCTAACTGATTTTTAGATAAACGCGGGAAATCTGCCCGAACCAGTATCAGATTGTCGTTGGCAAACTGGCCGAACTCAGCCGATTCGAATATGTTTTTTTTGAGTTTTATACATGGCCCGCACCAGTCGGAACCCGAAAAGTTAAGTAAGATTAACTTGTGGGATTGGGCTGCTTCCGTTTTAGCCTGCTCGAAATTAAGTTGCCAGGCTGGGGCAGCGGTAAATAGGCAGAATACGAATGAAATTAGCGCAAGTTTCATGTCAGGTCTGTTTTGTTAATAATTGAGTGATTAGCGATTAACTATATACGACCAGCGTTTTACCGTCGGTAGCAGTTTTATAAACGGCAATGCCCCGACTGCCAAAGCTATTTTTTCCTTTACCCGTCAGGTCAAATCGGGCACCGTGCTGGGTGCAATAAAATTCTGTTTTGTTGAATATGATCGCTTTTTTGGGCTCATGACTGCATGTCTGAGTCACGGCAACATATACGCCTGTGCTTACCTGAGCGACAACAATGCCACTCTGCGCCAGATAGCCACCAACCGTTTTGAGAGCCGTTGCCGCCGAGCTGGTTAAATCAATAGTGAGCAGTCGACTCGTGATCTTGCTCAGATCCACACCACTTGTTGTTGTGGTTGTCGTTGTTGGTGTTGTAGTCGTGCCCGACGTAGTAGTCGTTGTTGTTGGAGTCGTTACCGTTGTGCTTTGCGTTCCGGCCAGTGTCAACGCATTCACAACGGTATCTTCCTCCCGAACGCAGGAAGTTAATGCCGCCATCAGGGCTGCTCCGGTGAAGCCCATTGACTTAAGAAATTCGAAACGTGTCATAGGTAATTGCTGCGGCTATATGATTGTATTCATTTTATTGACAATACGTCAGCGTATACTAAAACGTGGCAAACTAAATCTGTAAAAATTAGAGAGCGATTATCCGAACTGCAGTCCCAACAGGAATACGAAAATAACGTATTGACCGTTGCCTTAGTGTGAAAAACAAGAATTGATTGACAAATAAATCACCCTATTAATCTGAAACTGATACAAAACGGTGGTTCAGGTTTTGTAAATTTTCAGCATGGTGCGTTCGTTTTAAGAAGATGAAAGGCTAGTATCATGCCAAACGGGAAATACTCAGTCTACGTATTTCGTAAAAGCCATTGTCTTGACTCGTTATCGTCAATAAAATAGCGCGACGAGCATTGTTCATTCAGACTGGTGGATGCCCGAATAACCATGTCGGCTCCCAGTTTGGAAAACTGGTTCAAGTCTGTTAAAATAACAGCCACTCTAACTTGCTGTGGTAAACCCGGGTTAGATTGTGGCAGCCATTGCTGAATGAACCAATGGATATCGACCGGATTAAACATCCTTAACTGTTGCAAATTAATTGACCATCGTTTGATTAGATGCCGCTTGGCGAGGGCCATAATGGCTAGTGAGCCATCCCTGAAGTTTTCGGAGGTTGGTATTCCCGTCCATGTTTGTTGTAATAGATGAATACCACACTCAACATTGACCATAACGTGCTCATTTTGATATGTTTTCATGAGATTCAGTAAGGGCAAGGGTTACTGAACATGTGGTGTAATGACCAAGTCTGCTTTGCCGGAGAAGGCCCGCTGTAACTCGGCTTCGGCAAATCGGTAGGCATACATGAACTTGTCGTTCTCCTGTTGAATGATCCCCATATCTTCAAGTTTTACAACGTTGTTCCAAATGCGTTGCAGGCTTCCATAAAAATCGTCTTCTGATTTCGAGAGTAATACCTGTAATGAGGAAGCCGGGTTATGGTTTTTTTGGCTGATTTCGGTTTGCATGAGTGTACGTTCCATGGGTTGTAGTATTCAGATTGTCCGCTGTCTCACGGGTTAAAAAGGTAACGTACAGGTCGGGCATCGGGCGTATCGAGGGTTGACGCAAACGGGTGAATCGTGGCCTATTTTAAGTTCTTTTAACGAAAGAGGTAGCCAAGTCAACTAGCTGCCTATGTGCGCTGATATTGTATATCAACGGTTAAAATGGCCTAATCAGGCTCTTAAACGCACTTTGGGTTTGTTACTATAGTTACGTCAGATCCCCCTGATTCGTTGCGGATGTTTTCATATGTGTTAGAGAAAGAGCCTGATTGGCGCGACTAATCCGACCGGTTTTCGAGGGTTCCGGCCATTAACCCAATAACCCAGCCTATAAATGCATGGACCCAAGATTGATTTTTCCTCATCCACCTGCTTAATTACTTAAAAACCATAAATGTGCCCAGATTTATGAATAAAACATAAAGAAGTAAAAATATTACAATAAAAACTTTCGTTTATTTTCGTTTATATTCCTATTATTGCTTTTCATTTGCGATAAAGTACTCCAATGGTATCTATATCCGCGCTTTATTTTTGTTTTATTGTACTTTAGCTAATCAATCACAACTAAAATAGACTGGTTTGCTATGTTGCCGAATCAACGCAGGGATAAAATACTCGAACTTTTAAAGGAGGATGGCTCTGCCAAAGTCATCAATCTGGCAAAGCTTTTCAAAGTAACCGAAGTCACCATTCGTCAGGATCTTGATAAATTGGAGAAAGATGGACTGGTTATAAAAGAACACGGTGGTGCCTACCTGAAAAACGTGGAAGATCAGGTGCGGACTTTTTCGGTCGCCAATCAGGAGAATCTGGAAAAAAAAGCACTGATCGCAGCTAAGTGCCTGGAATTTATCGAGAGTGGCGACAGCATTATCTTAGATTCCGGCTCCACGACGACCGAAATCGCCAAGAAGTTGCGGGGGTATAAAAACCTGACAGTGATTACCAATGCCTTGAATATCGCCCTGATTCTGGGAGCCGAACCGGGAATTGAAGTCATTATGACCGGGGGCGAATTCAAACCGCCAACCTTATCGCTGACAGGCCAGAAAGCCGCCGATTTTTTTAAAGGGTTGAACGTACAAAAGCTCTTTCTGGCTACAGCCGGTATATCGCTCAAATCGGGCCTGACGTACCCAAGTATCAGCGATATCGTGGTCAAAAAAGCCATGATCGACGCGGCCGATACGACGTATCTGGTCGCCGATTCCACTAAAATCGGCAAGAGTGCTTTTGCCAGTCTGGGTGCCCTGTCGCTCATTGATTACATCATTACCGATGCGGGCATTGAAGAAAAGCACAAACAGGTATTTCACGACAATGAAATTGAATTGATTATAGCGAGCTAATAAGGTATGAATGTAAAAGCGACTGGCCCTATCACGTTAGGCGTCATTATTGGTAACCGTGATTTTTTTCCGGACAAACTCGTTGGTGAGTGCCGGGCCGATTTACTGACAGCCTTCCAGAAAGCAGGGATAAATCCCATTATGCTGGATGAGTCGACAACGAAACTAGGCGGTGTCGAGACGTTTCAGGAAGCCCAGAAGTGCGCGGAGTTGTTTAGGAAACATGCCGATGAAATTATGGGCGTACTGGTCGTGCTGCCCAACTTCGGCGATGAGAAAGGAATTGCCGAAACATTGAAACTGGCTCGTCTGGACGTTCCTGTATTAGTGCAGGCTTACCCCGACGATTTAAATCGGCTCGACGTTGCCCGTCGGCGGGATGCATGGTGTGGTAAAATCTCGGTTTGCAATAATTTCTATCAGTTCGGGATTAAATACACACTGACCACCAAACACGTCGTACATCCGTCCGATCCGAGTTTCCATACGGATCTGGTGAATTTCATGGGCGTATGCCGGGTCGTAAAAGGCTTGCGTAATGTTCGGATTGGCGCTATTGGTGCGCGTCCCGGCGGATTTAATACGGTTCGGTATAGCGAAAAAATCCTTCAGCGAAACGGCATTTCAGTCGTTACCGTCGATCTGTCACAGATTCTGGGCAACGCCAACAAGCTAACGGCCAGTGATGCATCGGTGAAGCAACGACTCGAAGCCATCAAGGCCTATACCCCTACAGGCCGCACCCCCGATGATAAGTTGGTTCAAATCGCCAAACTGGATGTAGTGCTGAATGACTTCATGCTGGAACATGCACTCGATGCAACGGCCATCCAATGCTGGACGTCGCTTCAGCAGAATTATGGCTGTAACGTATGTACGAGCATGAGCATCATGAGCGAGAACATGCTGCCCAGTGCCTGCGAAGTTGATGTTACAGGTACATTGAGCATGTATGCCATGCAACTGGCCTCGGGTTCACCAAGTGCCCTGGTCGACTGGAACAACAACTACGCCGACGATGAGAACAAGTGCGTATTGTTCCACTGCGGCAACTGGGCGAAATCATTTTTACCGGATATCGAAATTAGTACCGCGCCCATTCTGGGAACCACCGTTGGGGAAGAAAATACCTACGGAGCTTTGTCAGGCCGTACACCCGCGTCTCCACTAACGTTTGGGCGTATCAGTACCGATGACCCAAAAGGCATTATGAAGGCGTATATCGGTGAGGGTGCCTTGACAGATGACGCTCTGAATACGTTCGGAAACCGTGCGGTAGCTCAGATTGGTAACCTCCAGGGATTGATGCAATACGTCTGCAAGAACGGCTTTGAGCACCACGTAGTAATGAATGCCTCCAAAACCACCGGTATCCTCAAGGAAGCCATGGAAAATTATATGGGCTGGGAAGTGCATGTGCATCAGTCTTAACTTAATGAGTCACAGTTTTTTATGATGGATATGATCATTAAGATTTTTGACAATCGGTCGCTGCTGTACGGTTCAACCACAAAATTATGACAGTCAATGAATTAGCTAATAAGTCGGTACAATACCGACGGAATATTCTCAAGTACATCATGGGCGCTAAGGCTGGCCATACAGGAGGGAGCCTGTCCTGTATCGACATCCTGAATGTACTTTACAACAATGTGTTGAACATTAGCCCTGAAACGGCTAAATCGGCCACTCGGGACCGTTACATTCAGAGCAAAGGTCACACGGTCGAAGCGCTCTATGTCGTGCTGGCCGACAAAGGCTTTTTTCCGGAATCTGATCTGGAAACGCTTTGCCAGTACAAGTCGCATTACATTGGGCATCCAACCAAAAAAGTAGCAGGAGTTGAACAGAATACCGGCTCGCTGGGGCATGGGCTTCCGCTCAGTGTGGGTACGGCTATCTCGGCCAAACTGGATGAGCTGCCGTTTCGGGTCTTTACACTCATGGGTGATGGTGAATTACCCGAAGGTTCGAATTGGGAGGCTGCTTTATTAGCGTCGCATTATAAGCTCGATAACCTCTGCGCCATTGTCGATAAGAATACCTTACAAATTTCGGGACCCACCGCCGATGTGTGTAGTACCGATCCCCTCGACAAGAAATTTGAAGCCTTTGGCTGGGCTGTCCGGCAGGTTGACGGGCATGATTTTCAAGCCCTGACCGAAGCCTTCGATGCGCTGCCTTTTGAGCCGGGAAAGCCCAGTTTGATCATTGCCAATACCATAAAAGGCAAGGGGATAAGCTACATGGAAAATCAATTGAAATGGCACCACGGCGTACCCGACAAAGAACAGTATGAACAGGCACTAGCGGAATTGACCATAGCAGGGAAAGAGTGAAAGAGCGGGCCGCCATGCGGTAATTGAAAAATCAATGAAAAAATTAGAGATTATGGTTTTGCACCTAAGGAAATTTGGGATGAGTCTTATCCTTATTTTAGGCACGTCGTTCGCTGCTCTGGCACAATCGAAGGGATTGGCGGCTGTGGAGCCTCGAATGCGCGTTATCGTGGATAACGATTTCAGTGGCGATCCAGACGGCTTGTTCCAACTGGCTCATTTACTAATGTCGCCATCGGTAGACATCCGGGCAATTATTGGCTCCCACTTAAATGAGCGTGATGGATTCGATCCCTCGAAAACACAGGCCGATAATGCTGCCAAAAAAGCGCGGGAAGTACTACAGGCGATGAATGTGACCAAAAACATTCCCGTCTTTGCCGGTTCAAATACTGCGATGGTGAATGACAGTACGCCCGTAAAAAACGAAGCCGTCAACTTCATTATCCAGGAAGCATTGCGTACTGACACGAAGACACCTCTTTATGTGGTTTGTGGTGCCGGACTTACCGAAATTGCTTCGGCTGCACTAACTAACCCCATGATTGCTAATAAACTGACAATCATTTGGATTGGTGGCCCAGAATACAGTGATTTGGCCCTTCCGCCACCGGGTTTTTCGGAGGTTGAATACAACCTGAACATTGACCAGGCGGCTGCTCGGGCGGTTTTCAACCGGTCTTCCCTGCCTTTGTGGCAAATACCCCGAAACGTGTACCGGCAATGCCTGCTTTCCTATGCCCAACTGCTGACAAAAGTGAAACCACGGGGTAAGGTTGGGGCTTATTTAAGCGGTACACTGGAGACGTTAATGGCACGGATTCAACGATTTATCAATATTGGCGAAACCTATATTCTTGGTGATAGCCCGCTGGTATTGCTAACGGCCCTTCAGTCGTCGTTTGAGCCGGACCCTTCGTCGAGCTACTATGTAATTCGGCAGGCGCCCCGTATCAATCAAGCCGGGACGTATATTCACAACCACGCTGGACGGCCGATTCGGGTGTATACCCAACTGGATACGAATCTGATGTTTGCTGATTTTTTCGCCAAACTGGAACTGATGAATCCGTAAGGAATTCACCCAATCAAGACAACCATGGGAGATGTAAGTACAGTCGTCGATAAAAAAGCCCTACCGAACACGTCTCTGGCCAATCTGGATGTTTTTTCCAGTACGCTACAGGAATTAGCGGCTACCGACAGGCATATTCTGGCCGTAACCAGCGATTCGCGGGGGTCGGGGAAGCTGGTGCCGTTTGGGCAAAAATTTCCGAAACAGATCGTAGAAATTGGTATTGCCGAACAAAATCTGGTGGGTGTGGCGGCTGGTCTGGCCTCAACGGGCAAGAAAGTTTTTGCTGTGTCACCCGCCTGTTTTCTGACAGCTCGCTCATTTGAGCAGATCAAAACGGACGTGGCCTATTCCAATAATCCGGTCAAGCTCGTGGGCATCAGCGCGGGAGTGAGTTATGGCGCGTTGGGTTCAACGCACCATAGTCTGCACGATTTTGCGGCTTTACGAGCGGTGCATAACCTGATCATCATTGCTCCAGCTGATAATTTCGAGACCGAACAGGCCATCCGGCTGGCGGCTGAACTGGAGCACCCGATTTATCTACGATTTGGTAAAAAACCAATGCCCCTTTTGTCGGAAGACAACAAACAATTTGAATTTGGCAAAGGCCGTGTTGTGAATGAGGGCGACGATCTGGTACTCATTGCAACTGGCGAAACGGTGTATCCAGCCTTACAGGCGGCTCGCCAACTGGAAGCTGTACAGGGCATTCGGGCAACGGTCATCAGTATGCATACCATCAAACCCCTTGATTATGCGTTGCTGGCAACGGTGGCCGGAAAAGGTTGCCCAATCCTGACCGTCGAAGAACACAGCGTGTTTGGCGGATTGGGAGAAGCTTGTGCGTCGTTTCTGATGCAGAATGGCTTTCGTAACCGGTTCAGTATCATGGCCATTCCTGATGAATATACCGTAACGGGCTCGCAGGTGGAGATATTTAATCACTACGGCTTGTCGGAGAGTGGCATCATGGCGAAGGCGTTAAGCTTACTTGATAAATAGTCACGCTGTCATTACTGATTTTACCATGAAAAGACGCTATTTCTGGGTACCGGTTCTGATGCTTCTGGTAGGAAGCTGCGGCCCTAAAAACACGACAAACCAGCCCAAAAAAGTAGCGGTAATTATATCGACGCTTAACAATCCCTGGTTTGTAGTGCTTGGCGAAACGGCTGCGGCACAGGCAAAGGCACTGGGGTATGAAACCAAGCTGTTTGATTCCCAGAACAATACAGCCCTTGAAGCGGACCATTTTGAGAACGCCATCGTGTCGGGCTTCGATGCCATCTTGCTCAACCCAACCGATTCCGACGGGTCTATCGTCAATGTCATGAAGGCTAAAGAGGCTGGTATTCCCGTGTTCTGTATGGACCGCGAGGTGAACTCGACCAAGGCGGCTACCTCGCAGATACTGTCTGACAACTATTCGGGCTGTGTGGCGATCGGGAAGGAGTTCGTTCAGGATTTAAACAAAAAAGGAGACTACGTTGAAATTCTCGGTTTAGTGGGCGATAACAATACCTGGAACCGCTCGAAGGGGTTTCATAGTGTCGTGGACCACTATCCGGGTTTGAAAATGGTGGCGCAACAAAGCGCAGATTTCGACCGGAACAAAGCATTGGACGTACTGGAATCCATTCTACAGGCTCACCCGAACATCAGCGCGGTCTTTTGCGGGAATGATGCTATGGCAATGGGGGCCTATCAGGCGTTGGTAGCCGCTGGCAAGGCCAAAGACGTTGGTGTATATGGTTTCGATGGTGCCGATGATGTGATGAATTCCATTCGGGACGGTAAAATCAAGGCGACCGGGTTGCAGGCACCCCAGATGATGGCCAAAGCAGCTGCTCAATTTGCCGATGACTATTTTAAAGGTAAGAGCGACTTCGCCCAGAAAGTCCCGGTGGCCGTTGAGTTAGTCGACCAGGAAACGATCAAGGATTACGCAACCCCCAAAAAACGCTAGGCCATGCCCAAAAAAAGCCTGAAATACGCCGGACTATTGGTATTGCTGGGACTCGTTGCCTACAACTCCGTTTATTTTAAAAAGCTGGACGAAGTAAAAGCCGTCACTGGCCCCAATACGACTCAAAAATTCAGTGCTACCACGTATGCCCAAACGTTCTGGACGTCGAAACTCCTGCCTGAGGCACCCAAAGCTCCCGACTTTAGTTTGCTTCTGTCTCAGTTGAAAACGGATTCTGAAACGGCATTTGGTGCGTATTCGCATGCACTGGGCATTGGGAATATTCGCTACTTTCTGGTGAAAGGGGAGGGTGTGATTACTGCTATTGGTCCAAACGATGTAACGGTCACGTTGCCAACCGGTGAAGTCGTGCGACTGGCTACCGAATACATTTTCGGCAATGCCGCCCGCGATGCCTCCGGTCTGATCAAAATCACCGAGTTTGAGAATACAGATGATCTGAACAACGTTTCGGCCGCTATCGACGCCATTATCCGGGAAAAGGTAGTGCCACCCTTCAGAGCCAGTTCAAAAATTGGAGAGGCTGTGAAGTTTACTGGCGCTATTGAACTCAATAAGGAACACCTGCACCTGGAAAATCTGGAAGTAGTTCCGATTTCGGTAACTCTGAAATAGTGGTTTTTTGTCATCCCGACGATAGGACCGGGCCGCCGGAGCGGAGATGTTAGGCTTGACTAATACACGACTTTAAGATCCCCGCTCCGGCGGCCCGGTCCTATCGTCGGGATGACAAAAAAACATACCCCCAACCATGCTAGTAGCCGAAAATATCACCAAACGATTTACGGGCGTAACGGCCTTGGACAACGTCTGCCTTGAGTTTCCGGCTGGACAGGTGACGGCTGTGATTGGCGAAAATGGAGCGGGGAAATCGACATTAATGAAGATCCTGTCGGGGGTGTATTCCGACTATGAAGGGCAAATTCGGTTTAAGGGGCAACCCGTTCGGTTTGATTCCATCCGGGATGCACAGGCCTGTGGTATTGCCATCATTCACCAGGAACTCAACCTGATTCCGTACCTCAGCATTCAGGAAAACATTTTTCTGGGACGCGAAATCACGACCCGATGGGGGACCCTCGACCAGAAAGCCATGCGGCTCAAAAGCCAGGAACTTCTCGAAAAACTCAAGCTGGACATCGACCCCAATACCCTGATTGTTGACCTGAAAGTTGGTCAGCAGCAGGTTGTTGAGATAGCCAAAGCACTGCTTGTTGAGTCTGCGGTGATCATTATGGACGAACCAACCTCGGCGATCAGCGAGAGCGAAGTAGCGGTTTTGTTCGGGATCATCAACGATTTGCGTGCCGAGAATAAGGCAATCGTTTATATCTCTCACAAGCTGGACGAGCTGTTCACGATTGCCGACCGCTATGTTGTGCTGCGCGACGGAAAGTCCATAGAGTCGGGCATTATGACTGGTATCGACCACGACACACTTATCCGTAAAATGGTTGGCCGGGATCTTACCGGTATCCGGCGGCAATTGACAGAACAGGTCTACGAACCGCTTCTTACTGTCGAAAAGCTGTGTCTCAAACACCCGGTTCGTACTAATGAGAACCAGCTAAACGATCTTTCATTCATTGTTGGCCGGGGCGAAGTCGTTGGCATGTTCGGACTCATGGGCGCGGGTAGAACCGAGTTGTTGGAGACCCTTTTCGGACTGCACCCAAAACGGGCTAGTGGTAGCGTGTCTATTGACAATCAGACTGTTAAGTTTAGTGAACCAGCTGATGCCATACGTGCTGGTCTGGCTCTGGTGCCGGAAGATCGTAAAAAAGATGGGTTGGTGCTGGGGATGGATGTGCAAACGAATATCAGTCTGACGGCGCTTTCGGCTATTGAACGAGCTGGTTTTCTGAGTCAGCAAAAAGAGACGACGCTGGCGAAAAAATATATCGCCGACCTACGAATTAAAACACCTTCTGAAAAACAAACGGCTAAAAACCTGAGTGGCGGCAATCAGCAGAAAATTGTCCTCTCGAAATGGCTGGCCACGCATCCGAAACTGTTGATGCTCGATGAACCCACGCGGGGTATTGATGTCAACGCTAAAAACGAAATCTACAAACTCATTCTGCAATTGGCCGATGAGGGTATGGGTATTCTGGTCGTCTCGTCTGAATTGCCCGAAATTCTGGCGATTTCTGACCGTATCCTCGTCCTGTGCGATGGCGTGTTAACCGCCGAAATGGCTGTACAGGACGCGTCGGAAGACTCCATCCTCAAAGCCGCAATTTCTGTAACAGTGAGTGAAAGCGCGAATGAGTGAACGAGCGAATAGCTGTTGCTAACTGTTTTTACTCCATCGCCATCTAGCTCGTTTACTCTTTAATGCTTATCTCTATGCAAGCAACCCTAAATTCCTACCGTCCCGTTTTAACCAGGTTTCAGTCCTTAATTGCCTTGTTTATTCTTTGTCTGGGCATTAGTCTAATGTCCGATAAATTTCTGACCGTTGCCAATTTCTGGAACGTGCTGCGGCAGATTTCCGTCAACGTTTGCATCTCTACCGGCATGACACTCGTTGTGCTGACAGCGGGCATTGATCTATCCGTTGGCTCGATACTGGCCCTTTCGGGGGCGATCACAGCGGGCTTGCTCCGAAACGGAATTCAGTTACCCAGTCTGAATTTATACATTGGTTTCACCCTCATGGGGGCCATGCTGGCGGGTATGGTAACGGGCACCGGCCTGGGCTGGTTTAACGGCTGGGCCATTACACGGTTCAAACTGCCCCCTTTTGTCGCCACGCTGGCGATGCTGACCATCGCGCGGGGTCTTACCATGCTCTGGACAGAAGGATTCCCGATTACCGGCCTTGGTGATTCGTTTGCCTTTCTGGGTACAGGCTGGCTGCTGGGTATTCCGGTACCGGTCTGGGTGTCGAGTATATTGGTAGCCGTGGCCGTTCTGGTTACGAATAAAACCCGGTTAGGCCGCTATATATACGCCATTGGGGGCAGTGAAAGTGCAGCCCGACTGTCGGGGGTGAACATCAACCGGATAAAAATCGCCGTGTACAGCATTGCCGGGGCATTGGCTGCCGTGGGTGGTTTATTAGTAACCGCCCGACTGGATTCGGCCCAGCCGAACGCTGGAACCAGCTACGAACTGGACTCAATTGCCGCCGTGGTAATTGGCGGCACCTCACTTTCGGGTGGGCGTGGGAGTATACTGGGCACCGTTCAGGGAGCCATTATTATCGGTGTACTCAACAACGGGCTGGTGTTGCTTAACGTCTCGCCGTTCTGGCAGCAGGTGGTTAAAGGCCTGGTGATTTTGCTGGCTGTTATTATTGACAAGCGAGCGGATAATGAAAAATGAATAATGAATAATGTAAAATGAGAAGCCAGAATTAAACTCAGTTGTGTTGCATTACCCATTATTCATCATCCATTTTACATTACCATGAATTCCTATATTCTGGCCATAGACCAGGGCACCAGCAGTACTAAAACCCTTCTGTTCGATGCGGCTGGACAAGTCGTTGCCCGCGCATCCGAACCCCTGAAAACGCATTACTACGGGGATGGATTTGTGGAACAGGAACCCGACGAAATTTATCGGAATGTCCTCACATCGGTAGGGAAATGCATTGGTGGTTTTGCCGCCGAAGGAGGTAGTCTGCACGATATTACCGTGTGCGGCATTTCGAACCAGCGCGAAACCTTTGTTATCTGGAACCGGTCGGGAGAGCCGCTACATAATGCCGTTGTCTGGCAATGCAAACGCTCGATTGCCGTGTGCGAGCGACTCAAAGCGCAGGGCCTGGAACCCATGATCCGGGAAAAAACCGGCTTGTTTATTGACCCTTATTTTTCCGGCACCAAGCTGATCTGGCTGTATGAAAACGTTGACTCAATTCGGCAGGCGGTGGAGGCTGGAGAAGCTTATTTTGGCACAGTAGATACCTGGTTACTCTATAAATTGACCAATGGGGCCAATCCAGGCGGGGCCAGCTATTTTACAGATTACACCAATGCGTCCCGTACCCTGTTTTTTAACCTGCAAACGCTGTCGTGGGATCAGGAATTACTGGCCGCGTTTGGGCTGACGGGTTTGAACCTCCCAATACCCAAACCCTCGGCTGCGTCCTTTGGCGAATCAACCTTCAACGGCTTATTCGATCATGCTGTTCAGCTAACGGCCATGATTGGCGACTCACACGCGGCTGCCTTTGGCGAAGGTTGCTTTACGCCCGGCACCGCTAAAGCAACCCTCGGAACGGGTTGTTCGATTATCATGAACATTGGCTCTGTCCTGAAAACATCCGATCACGGCATGGTTTCCACCATTTGCTGGAGCACCGAAGATCGTGTGGATTACGCGCTGGAAGGCGTTATTGTGACCTGCGGAGCCACCATCGAATGGCTGAAAAACAGCCTGGGTTTGTTTGCCGAAAGCCGGGAAACCGAAGCGATGGCTACTGCCGTACCCGACAATGGGGGCGTGTATGTCATTCCGGCGTTTAGCGGGCTGGGAGCACCCTATTGGCAGATGGAACGTAAGGCGTCAATTTCGGGATTGACGTTTAGCTCGACAAAAAATCACCTGGTACGTGCCGCCTTGGAATCCATCCCATACCAGATTAAAGACGTCATTCTGGCTATGGAAGAGGATACCGGAATATCGTTAGCTGAGTTGATGGTCAACGGTGGACTCACCTCGAACGGCTTCGTTCTGCAATTTCTGGCCGATTTGCTGGGGAAATCCGTCGTCAATAAACGGATGCCGGATATATCGGCGCAGGGAGCTGCTTACCTGGCGGGCCTGAAAGCGGGTATCTATAAAGACTTAGATCAACTGACACGGCTAAGTGCCGCTAACTCGTGCATACAGCCGAGTGCTGACACGGCATACGTGAACGAAGCTTATGCAGGTTGGTTATCCGCTGTTGTCGTAAATAAACCCTAACGCTTAATTAGTCACACAAAAAAAATTTATCTTTAATCATAGAGACGGACCGCCGTTGCGGTACAGAGAATTTAGGAGTACAATATTCTGATTGTAAGCTAATTGGGGCTCTGTGTTCTCTGTGTCTCTGTGGTTAAAAAAAATGCTTAAGTACTTATGACTCAAAACATCTTCAGAATTGTGTGCAGCTTGCTGGTTGGGCTAGCTATGGCGACAAACACACTTATTGCCCAAACGCAGCCCAAATTGCGCGTGCTGGTTTTGACCGATATAGAAGCCGACCCGGATGACTCGCAGTCGCTCATCCGGTTTCTGACCTATTCCAACCAATGGGATACCGAAGGGCTTATCGCCACGACATCTATTCACCAGAAAAACCGGGTGGCTCCAGAAACCATTCATCAACTGCTGGATGCCTACGCCAAAGTTCAGCCCAATATGCTCAAGCATGAGCGCGGTTACCCGGCCGCCAGTGCCTTAAAGGCCAGTGTAAAAAAGGGGCTGGCCGTATATGGCATGTTGGGTGTTGGTGAGGGGCACGATTCAGAAGGGTCGGAGTGGATCATAAAAACACTCGAAAAGCCGGATGAACGGCCCCTCTGGGTTCCGGTCTGGGGTGGTCCCAATACGCTGGCGCAAGCGCTCTGGAAAATCAAAAAGACCCATACTCCCGAACAGGCCGAAAAGCTTTACCGCAAACTTCGGGTCTACACGGTCTCTGACCAGGATGATTCAGGGCCCTGGATTCGGAAAACATTTCCGGGCATTTTCTTTATCTGTAGTCCCGGATATAGCTACGATCAGGCAACCTGGCGCGGGATCAATACAACCGATAAAGGCACGAATCCGACCTTAATCAGCAACGACTGGCTGGCACAGCACATCCAGCAGGGACACGGCCCCATGGGGGCTTTGTATCCTGATGTTGCCTATGGCATGGAAGGCGATACGCCTACTTTTTTGGGGCTCATTTCAAATGGCCTCAATGAGCCAGAGCGCCCGGATTATGGCGGTTGGGGCGGTCGATACACCCTTTATCAACCGACCACGTTACCGCCAAGGGGCCGGTTTGCACGACCCGATTTTCCGGCCGACGAACTCGAAACCCGCCCCATCTGGACCAATGCCGTCGATTCGCTTTATGCCAGCGCCTTACCCACAAAGGCGTACGCACAACCTGCTGTAGTGGAGGCTCCCCGAAGTATATGGGCCACAATCTGGCGTTGGCGCGAGGATTTTCAGCATGACTTTGCCGCTAGAATGGACTGGTCTACCAAGCCGTATTTGGAGGCCAACCATCCCCCAGTTCCCGCTCTGGCCCATTCGGATAAACTGACGGTGAAATCGGGCGAGGTATTTCATTTGAACGCTGCCGGAACGACTGACCCCGACGGCGATTCGATGAGTTATTTGTGGTTTCAGTATCCTGAAGCAGGCACCTATCCGGGACTGGTGAGTTTTCGGCCCTACGCGTCGAACTTATATGATTTGCCTGTGACAGCTCCCACGGTCGATAAACCCCAAACCATTCATTTTATCCTGCGCGTTACGGATAAAGGCTCGCCAGCTCTAAGTCGTTATAAACGGGTGATTGTGCAGGTGTTGCCAAAGTAAGTATAGGTTTATTTTTATGGTATTTTACCTCAGGGCAATGGCTAGTCAATCCTCCCAGCTTGAAAGCTGATTTTTTAGGGGCGGTAATTGTATCAGACAGCATCCTTGCTGTCTGGCCGTAGGCAACAGATTGCCATAACTAGCTAAGTCGGAATGAGATGAGTAGTTAAAATTCGCCTGACGGCCAGACAGCAAGGATGCTGTCTGATACTCCCTCACAAAGCCAATCCTTCAGGAGGTTTGACGTAATACAGGAAGGCTGAGTTTACATTGCTCGAAAAACCGGGCTTGATTTCAGGATAAAGCCAGCTATTTCTGCTTTGTGGAAATAGCTGGTTATTTTTTTTGCTGGTGTACTTTTGCCGACAACTCCCTTACCATATATGAATCAACATCGCTGCTTAGTTCTGTTTCTTACACTCGCGACCCCGTCGCTTGCCCAATCGAATCTTAAACTCTGGTACAATCAACCGGCGTCTGTCTGGACGGAGGCCTTACCCGTTGGCAATGGCCGTATTGGCGGGATGGTTTTCGGTAAAGTTGATGAAGAACTCATTCAACTCAATGAAAGCACGCTCTGGTCGGGTGGGCCGGTGAAAGGAAATGTGAATCCCGAGTCGCCAAGTTATCTCCCCAAAGTGCGTCAGGCATTGGAGCAGGAAGATTATAATGGAGCTGTGGATCTGGTCAAACACATGCAGGGGTTGTATACGCAATCGTATATGCCCCTGGGTGACCTGTCGCTGAAGCAGGATGTCAAAGGGGGGAAATCGACCAACTATTACCGGGATTTAGATATACAGAAAGCTGTTGCCACAACCCGATTTACGGTAAATGGCGTCGCCTATAAACGGGAAATATTTGCTTCATCACCCGATCAACTCATGGTTATTCGCTTGACGGCTAGTAAGCCCGGCCAAATCAGTTTCGATGCATCAACGAATAGCCAGTTGCGGTATCAGCATGCCAGCAGCGCTAAGGACGAACTGGTTCTGAAAGGGAAAGCGCCCGTTCAGGTTAATCCAAATTACTACAACCCAAAAGATCGCCCGCCAATCGTCTATGAAGACGCTGCCGGCTGCAATGGTATGCGGTTCCAACTTCGGCTAAAGGCAGTTAACAAGGGCGGCAGCGTGCAATCCGATACGGCGGGAATCCATGTCCGAAATGCAACAGAAGTGCTATTGCTCGTAGCTGCTACTACCAGTTTTAACGGCTACGATAAATGTCCGGATAAAGACGGGAAAGACGAAAACAAGCTGGCCGAAGAAATTATTCGTCAGGCAACCGGCAAAGATTATGCAACCCTGCTGGGTCGCCATATGGCTGATTATCAGTCGTATTTTAATCGGTTCTCGTTTCAGTTGACGGATACGACCGCCACCAATGCCAACGCCGGTCTACCCTCCGACCAGCGCCTGTTGGGTTATAGCGAAGGTGCCTATGATCCGGGTGTTGAAACGCTTTATTGCCAGTATGGACGGTATCTGCTGATTTCCAGTTCGCGTGTGCCCAATGTGCCGGCCAACCTTCAGGGTATCTGGAACAAAGAACTGCGGGCACCCTGGAGTTCGAACTACACGATCAATATCAATACCCAGATGAATTACTGGCCGGTCGAGGTCACCAACCTTTCCGAACTGCACCAGCCGTTGTTTGGACTTATAAGTGAACTTGCGAAAACGGGCGCAGCAACGGCGAAGGAGTTTTACGACATGAATGGTTGGGTGGCGCACCACAACACCGACATCTGGGCCCTCTCCAATCCAGTTGGCGATAAGGGGCAGGGCGACCCAAAATGGGCGAACTGGAACCAGGGAGCCGGTTGGTTAAGTCAGCACCTATACGAACATTACCGGTTTACAGGCGATAAAAAATTCCTGAGCGAAACGGCTTACCCGATCATGAAGGGCGCGGCCCAGTTTTATTTGAACTGGCTGGTAGAAAACAAAGAGGGCTATCTGGTCGTGGCCCCTTCTGTATCGCCGGAGAATGATTTTATTGATTCGAAAGGCCAGCCCGCATCCATTTCAATAGCCACTACGATGGATATGTCGATCATGTGGGATCTATTCACGAACCTGATCGACGCATCGTCGGCCCTCAACACCGATGCTGACTTTCGTAAACTGCTCACCGAGAAGCGGGCGAAATTTTACCCGCTGCACATCGGTCGGAAAGGAAATCTTCAGGAATGGAATAAAGACTGGGAGGATGTAGACCCGCAGCACCGGCACGTTTCCCATCTGTTTGGACTACACCCCGGTCGGCAAATTTCACCGGTCACAACACCAGCTTTTGCAGCTGCCGCCAAAAAAACGCTCGAACTTCGGGGTGATGCCGGAACGGGCTGGAGCCGGGCCTGGAAAATTAACTTCTGGGCTCGTTTGCTGGACGGCAATCACGCGTATGTACTCTTGCGGGAATTGCTGAAATATACGGGCCAAACGACAACGAGTTATTCCAATAAAGGTGGGGGAGGAACATACCCCAACTTCTTCGATGCACACCCGCCATTTCAGATTGACGGGAATTTCGGCGGCACAGCGGGCATGGCAGAAATGTTGATTCAAAGCCACCTGGATGATATTCAACTGCTCGCAGCCTTGCCTGATGCCTGGAAAGAAGGTACTGTTAAAGGCCTGAAAGCAAGAGGTGGTTTTGAGGTGGGCATTCAGTGGAAAAACCACCGATTAGTGACAGCAACGGTAAAGTCGGCAAATGGTGAGCTGTGCAAACTCAGAACCAGCCGCCCGATTCGGGTAAAGGGGGCAACCGTAACAACGAAAACAACTGAGCTGGGTTATGTAACGACTTTCCCAACAAAAAAAGGGAGTGTTTATCTGATTACTGGTTTGTAGGGAGACGGAAGTAGCGCGGGTGGAAACTTGATCTGGCGCGGGTATTTATCGCACGGGCGCCCCCGCCGTGCCTATACTTTAGCAAGCATTCGCTTGCGCCAGTAAATACTGGCAATATGCAGAGACACGGCGGGGGCGCCCGTGCGATAAATACCCGCGCCAGAGATCATTAAAAACCTAATAGCAATACGGGGACAGCTTCTAAAAGTCTGTCCCCGTATTGCTATTGATATAAATTTGATAAAATCGCTTATGAACCAGATGTCATGAACAGCTTTAGTTGAAGCTGGTCATTCGGGCGGAGCCGGTCGCCTAGTGTTACCCGCTGAATATAAGGAAGAAGGGTATTAAAACCGGAGGATGTTGGCACTGTTAATATCAACGGTTGACTAAGCCCTTTTTTCTTGATGATTTGGCTGATATAATACGTCAAATCAATGGTGTAACTATCCGTCAGTAAAATTGCAGCACGATCTGAAGAGTAATTGGCACCAGCTACGTCGCTTCCTATTGTTCCTCCTGGGACTGTCGCAATAAGCTCATTCTGATTGTTGGTTTGATAAAGCTGTAGACCCGGAGGAGGATTCATATTGTCGCGTAAATCGCGACGAACTGGGCTAATGATCAAAAGTGCCCGGTTAATATCAGCAAAAGTCTCTGGCCGGAAGAAGTCATTCAGATACGGGAACTCGACACGAGTCTGAAGACCGGCCCCAAGGGTTACAAATGTGGTTTTGTCCGTCAAGTCACTGGCTACCACGTCCGACCGGTTTTTCAATGCACTCAAGGTTGCACCAGTCCGATCGTTTTTCAGATTTGTAAAGTGCAGCGACGAAATCGAAAATAAGAGCGTTGCCTGCGTTCTGTTGATATCCGTATCGTGGTAATACATGCGAAGGCCACTTACCGAAGGATTCGTGGTAAAGCCAAGAAAGGTATTCGACGTTGATTTACATACAAGTGAGAAACCCGGTAAGTAATCGTTCAGGGTGATATTATCAGTGATTGCACCGCTGATAATTTTGTCGTATAACGTCTGTGCAAGTTCAGACGGTAAACGAATCTTTACCAACCGTGTACCGCTATTCTGGTTCGGTACAAATGTCTGCTTCACCAATGGCTTTGCAGCATAGGCCAGGGTGCTGGTATTGTAAAATAACTGCGCCAGAACGGGTCTGTTAAGCTGGTAAGCCTCTAAATCGAACGTTGACGTTGTGTCACCATAGGTAAACGAGTACCCTAGTTCCAGCACCAGAGAATCCAGCCGAAAGTTAGTCTGGGAGACTAACGAATTCGATGGGTAGTCGATGGCTGCAAAAGCCTGCGCCGTTTGAAGCCCGGTGTTGGCGTCTTTCCATTGACCCACAACCATATCGTTCACCCCCGATGTCACGAACGAATCCGTCCGCATCACCGTCGATGTTTTCACCGTGATCGAGTCAACCGATTGAACCTGCAACTGCTGCGGATTAATGATTGACTGGCCCACGTTAAGGTCGCCCGATTGGCAAGCAAATAGCACTATACCGGCCAGCCAAAGCAAACCGGCGTACCAGAGAGTACGCATAAGCAAATAATTCAGGGAATTTTTACGCCCAACTGGCGTAGTTCATCATTCGTCAGGGTAGGCAGTGCCTTGTCCTGTTCTATTTTCTCAACAACCCGTTCACCAACCCGCCGGGCTTCGGCTTCGGAAGTAAAGCCAACGATTCCGGGTTGACCCGGAATCGTTGGTTGATAAATAAATGGCTTTCCGTTGTTTAGTATTGAATAACCCCAGCCACCTTTTGTCGCAAAAACCTGAACCTTGTAGTGATTTTGCCGCTGGTAAATGGTCCAGCCTGTCAGGATGGCAAGTACCAGCAAAACGAAAAGCAATACCTTGCGAATCAGATTCGTTCTTGACGGTTGATCGGTGTTTGATGGGGTATTCTGCACCTTACAATACCTGTTCTATCGTTGGATCGAAATCCCACAGATCATCAAAAGGGGTTGTTCCGTTCAAACCTGTTGTTACATACCCTTTGTTGCCAATAGCAAACCCAACAGCATAACTACGGTTGGCACCTTCAAACGAACCTAGTGTTGTCCACAAGTCGGTGTTTGGATCATACTGCCAAACAACCGTGTTCGCATCACCAACGGTAATGTAACCGTAGTTGCCAATGGCAAATGCAACGGCATTACTACGCTGAACGGCCTGATCTGTTAAGAAATCGAGTTTTTGGGTCCATACATCCGTTGCAGGGTCATATACGTACCAGTCGCGTTGGGCTGTTCCGTTGTTATTTCCTGTACCGGCATAGGCTTTGCCGCCTACCACGAAGGCTACGGCACTCACGCGTTTCTCGCCACCGTAGCTGGCTACTTTTGTCCAGGCGTTTGCCGTTGGATCAAAAGCCCACATGTCTTTCAAATAGTTGCCATCATTACCCGTGCCAACATAGCCTTTACTACCAATTGAAAAGGATAACGCACCATAGCGGGCAGTGCCACCAAAATCAGCTACTTTGGTCCAGGTGTTCTGCGTTGGATCGTAAGCCCAGAAGTCTTTCAGCTTATCGCTGTTGACGTTGATTCCCGTGCCGATATAGCCTTTGTTACCAACCGAGAAGCCAATACCTGAATACCGGGCAACGCCACCATAATTAGCTTTTTGCGACCAGGCGTTTTTGGCAGGGTCGTAGGCCCAGAAATCCTGAAGCCGCTGGTTGCTGACGTCGCGGCCGGTACCCATGTAAGCGATGTTGTTAATGACGAAGCTGGAAGCACCTGAACGGCTTACGCCTTCAAAGGCAGATTTTTTTGTCCAGTCGCCCAGAACAGCTACGGTCGTGTTGCCGTTACAGCCGATGAGCAAACCAGCCCAGCCAATAGAAAGAGCACCCAGTACCCAGTTCATGCGCTGACGGTTCTTAGTTTTCTTAGTTACGGGAGAGAGCGAAGTCTCTGGTGTTACAGATTGCGGCTGAGAGTCAGTTGCCGAAAGAAATCGAAATGGTAAATGAATCATGAACAAGAGCGTAAACGAACGAACTAAAACGTAAAGTTATACCAATTTGAGTTAAGAACGACGGTTTTGCCATCCCGATTGGAATGAGTCGACCCAGAAAGAAGCCTTTGGGAGTCACACGGGGGCTGGCTTAGTAGCTGGCACCTGGTGATTGGGTAATCAAATCGTCACGCAAAATTACGTCAAACCAATGTTACATACCAACGTGCCCCATTCATAAAAATTCTTAATTGTTGACATTAAAAGGAATTGGTACTTAACAAATTGAAACGACTACGATACAAAGACCCTCTTTGTGTCGTAGTCGTTGGAATGGAATTGAAAAAAAACGACTTATAATTTCAGGTTCTTAATTACCCGAATCATAGAATTACCACCCGCTTTGCGCTGAATAGACGAGCCCATCTGTAAGAATGAATTTCGAACGGCAGCCCGACGGCCATTGGCACTGTTTCCCGAAATCTGATAAAGCGCTTCATTCAACATGGGTTCGTTGATATCGCCCAACGGCAACAGGCTTATAGGTTCGTCGACTTCAACATTGGGCGTAAAGCCGGTCGAGTAATCTGATTGGCCTGCACTGTTGTACGATTTAAAGACGATGGGCTGCATACCCCATTTGATCTTGCCGGTGTCGTCGGTAATGGTAATCGAGCCAACGTTTTTACCATAGGTTGTTGACCCAATCGTCGTAACGGTCATATAAGGTCGTAGCCCGTTGATGATAAGTTCACTCGCCGAGGCCGTATGGTCGGTGGTGAGAACGAATACCCGCGAGAGGCTGCTACCAATATTCTGCGACTTGTCGAGGAAATTCTGGATGAAGAAACTGCTCCCGTATTCCTGTTGCAGCAGGGGCGTAATGGTAGTGTTCCATTCTTCGCGAAAATAGAGTTTGCCGGAACTGATGCCTTTCCCAATCAGACTGGCGAGGTTGGCCGACGAAGAGGTATAGCCGCCCGGATTATAGCGTAAATCCAGCACCAGCTCGTTAACGCCCTGCGCTTTGAATTTGCTGAAAACGGCATCCATCTGTGCATCATATTCATTGGCAGTGCTTCCATTGGCCCCTGGCACAAATTGATTATACACAAAATAGCCTACTTTTTTGCTGCCAACCGTGTATACCGAATCGAGGAAGTTCGGATTCTCCTGAAATACCGTTGCCGTTACGGTACGCGTCTGATCTGAATCGACAAGTGTCGAACCGCTCACCGTGGCCAGCCCAAAGGTATAGGTGGTTCCGGTGGATAAAAGATCAGAAAAATTAGTTGTACTTAACAAAGTGCCGTTGACTTTTGAGATAATGTCACCCCGCTTTATACCTGCTTTCTCGGCTGGTGAACCGGGTAATACATACAGCACCTGAGCAATAACCCCTGTGGAGCCAGACGCACGTAAGTATAGATTATACTCCATACCCGTTGTGGTGGTTTGCCCGCTAAGCTCTGCCTGCAGCGCATCTCCATCATTTTCGATCCATGAAAAACGGTCACCGGTTGGGTTGGTGGTGGCGTCGTATTTATTCAGGATAGAATCAAAGAAAACGTCGGGGGCCAGCGTCGTGTCTGGATTGGCGGGAATCTTGTCGTTCCAGTAATACACCTCCCGCATGTTGCTTAAAATCCAGCTATCGACCGTCTGGTTTTCGCTGGTTGTTGTACCCGTTTTAGGAGTAACATCGTCTGTCGTCTTCTTGCAGGAAGAAAACGTGACAACAAATCCGGCTATCAATAACCAATTCAATGTTGATTTTTTCATAAAAGACTGATTCATAGAAGCCCGTAAGGCGTTGTTCATAATAAGTTGTTCTATAGAGAAAGCAGGTAAATGAAGAGTGGCTTACCTACACTATCTTACGTTAATAAAACGCTGAATGTTGCAACCGCATTCAATGATTGACGTATTTAATCAGCATTTAATGGGGAGTGCTGACGTATATCCTTACGGTTGCAACAGGCAAGCAATCGAAGCCAAACTATATGGCGCTAATGGATTTACCGGACAAGACGATGACGTTTAAAAAGCAGTTAATCTTGTAGGCCCTCCGGCAATAAGGGTATAAATCGTTTTAGTTAATCTTGTATCTTTGATAGACTGAACTCAATCGAATTAACAATTCCTGTGGAAAGACGTAATGCGTTAAAAACGATGGCGGGTGCCGTTGGCGGGCTTATAAGCCTGCCCGCCTGGGCGAATGGCTGGACAACCGAAACGGTTCGTTCGAGTCAGCAACTCCTGTCAAGTGGCCAGGCCGAGCTTTTGGCCGAACTGGTTGAAACAATAATTCCGGTGACCGACACGCCGGGTGCCAAAGCACTCAATGTGCATAAATTCGTGCAGAAAATGGTGGCCGACTGCTATGATAAATCGACACAGGAGAACCTACAGAAAGGGCTCGACTCGCTCGACGGTCTGGCTCAGAAATCCTATAGTAAATCCTTCGCGGCAGGCGATACGGCACAACGTACGGCCCTGCTTACACAACTGGCAAAATCGACCGATACGGCGCAGAAAGACTTTTATTCCCTCGTAAAAAATCTGACTATTCGGGGGTATATGAGTTCGGAATATGTAATGACAAATCTGACCCATTACCAGTTTATTCCCGGCCATTATTACGGCTGCGTACCTGTTCAGGCTAAAGCCACTTCTCAACCCAAGTAACGTTTTTGGTTTTCGGTTTGCTGTATTCGGTAGATACCTGTAGCAGCGGAAGGACTCTGTAAACCAAAAACCGTAAACCGCCCCAAAATACGAACTCAAAATATGTCAAATTTCAATATAGACGCTCAGGCGCTCAATACATACGACGCCATCGTTGTTGGCTCCGGCATTAGCGGAGGCTGGGCCGCCAAGGAATTAACCGGTAAAGGATTGCGTACGCTCGTTCTCGAACGGGGCAGGGATGTTCGGCACGTGACCGATTACCCCACAACAAACACGCAGCCCTGGGAGTTTGAGCACCGGAACCAACTTAAAAAAGAGGTTCGGGATGCCAACCCAATTATTAGCAAGTGTTACGCTTTCTATGAAGGTACCGAGCAGTTTTTTGTGAAAGATGCCGAGCATCCCTACATTCAGGAAAAACCCTTCGACTGGATTCGGGGCTATCAGGTTGGTGGTAAATCGCTGATGTGGGCCCGGCAAACACAACGCTGGAGCGACTTCGATTTCGATGGTCCGGCTCGCGATGGCTTTGCCGTTGACTGGCCAATTCGCTATGCCGACATTGCCCCCTGGTACAGCTATGTAGAGAAATTCGCCGGTATCTCGGGGAATAAAGATGGCTTGTCGACCTTGCCCGATGGCGAATTTCTGCCCCCGCACGAATGGAACTGCGTAGAGAAACATTTTCAACAAAAAGTAGCGGGAAAATACAAAGACCGGCACGTTATTATGGGTCGGGCGGCACACATTACAAAACCGCAGCCAATCCATTTTCAACAGGGCCGGGCGCAGTGCCAGCACCGGACGATCTGTGAGCGCGGCTGCCCATTTGGCGGTTATTTCAGCAGTAACTCGTCTACGATTCCGTGGGCGGCCAAAACGGGGAAGATGACCCTGCGGCCCAACTCGGTGGTGCATTCCATCATTTATGATGAAAAGAAAGGCAGGGCTACCGGTGTGCGGGTTGTTGATTCCAATACAAAACAAATGACAGAGTATTATGCCCGCATTATCTTCCTGAATGCAGCCGCTCTGAACTCAAATCTGGTTTTGCTGAATTCGACTTCGCATCGTTTCCCGAATGGGTTGGGTAATGATAGTGGTGTGCTGGGTAAATATGCTGCCTTCCATAACTATCGGGCAGGTGTTTCCGCCGAGTACGATGGCAATCTTGATTCCACCACCGACGGTCGACGTCCGAATAGCCCCTATATTCCTCGTTTCCGGAATGTACACAAGCAGGAAATGGGTTTCCTGAGAGGCTATGCCGCTGGTTTTTCGGCGGGTCGTAGTTCTCATTCCGACCAGAGTAGTGTTGGAGCTGATTTAAAAGAAAGTCTGCTGAATCCGAAACTCGGTGGCTGGTATGTAGGCTCGCACATGATGGGCGAAACAATTCCGAAAGAAAGCAATTATCTGGCCCTCGATGCAACACAGAAAGACCCATTCGGTATTCCGCAACTGAAGATCTCCATTGCCTACGATGACAATGACGACAAAATGGTGAAAGATTATCAGGAGCAACTAACGGAGATGTTCACGGAAGCTGGATTTAAAAATATCCGTGTCCGCGACAGTCACGCCAGTCCTGGCCTGGATATTCACGAGATGGGTGGTGTACGGATGGGTAAAGACCCGAAAACGTCCATGCTGAATAAATGGAGCCAGCTGCACGCAGTTAAAAACGTGTTTGTGACCGATGGCGCCTGCATGACCTCAACGTCGACCCAAAATCCGTCGTTAACATACATGGCCCTGACGGCCCGTGCCGCCGATTACGCGGTGAAAGCAATGAAACAGGGGTTGGTATAAGCAAACCGTTTCCATTAAATACACAAGGCCATTTATAAGCGTGAGTGGCCTTGTGTATTTAATGGATTTTTTATGACATAAAACCTGTGCTTCCGTATCTTTAGGCACTAAACATGCGGGTGCATTGCCCGTTGTCCATTAACCGATTTATTTGACTCATGAATCAGTCCTCTAACATTACCCGCCAGCAGTTTCTGAAAATAGGCGCATTAGCTACATCGGCAGCTTTGCTGTCTAAACTGGATGCGTTTGCTGCATCGCCTAAAAAGGTTGGCCTGCAACTGTATACATTACGCGACCTGATGGCTAAAGAGCCAGTAGAAACATTGAAAAAAGTGGCCTCAATTGGCTATAAAGAAGTTGAAGCGTTCGGTTATTCAGATGGTAAATTCTTTGGTAAAACGCCCAAGGAGTATGCGGCTCTGTTAAAAGAATTAGGTATGACGGCTCCCAGTGGTCATTACACAACGGGCAAAACCATGCCTGCCATGAAGGGAACGCTGACCAATGATTGGAAACGGGCAGTCGATGATGCCGCTGCTATTGGGCAGAAGTACATGGTTTGTGCGTACCTGTTTCCAGCTGAACGGACTAAACTGGATGATTACAAACAATTTGCCGACCTGTTTAACAAATCGGCTGAAGTATGTAAGTCGGCAGGTATTCAATTTTGCTACCACAACCACGATTTTGAGTTCAAGCAAACTGATGGCAAATTACCTTACGATGTACTGCTGAGCGGCACAGATAAGAACCTGGTGAAACTCGAACTGGATTTGTATTGGGCTACTATGGCTGGTCAGGACCCGGTTGCCCTGTTCAAAAAGCACCCCGGTCGTTTCCCGCTCTGGCACGTGAAAGACATGGAAAAAACTGCCGAAAAGGCGTTTGCTCCAGTGGGTACTGGGTCTATTGACTTTCAACGTATTTTCGATGCCAAGAAAACAGCGGGCATGACTCACTATTTTGTCGAGCAGGATGTTTGTAAACTTCCACCCCTGGAGTCAATTGCCATTAGTTATAAAAATATAGAGAAGTTGCGGGTTTAATGACCTTGAATCACCGGTTAAAAAAGATATACTAATGATGTAGCCTTTTTTTCGTGTTTGAGCTATTGTGAAGATGACTCTTTCATATGACCACGTCTACATCAAAAAGTTAGTTCAAGTCAACAAATATGCTTTTTCTGCGTAATTGTTGAGTTAAACCACTATTAGGAGTTTTATGAGATTGAAGGTGTTTAAACTTTCTCTTTAGGTGAAATTCAGGTTTTTTGGTCATCCCGACGAAAGGAGGGATCTTCGGTAGTAAGAAGTTCTCCGATTTACCGAAGATCCCTCCTTTCGTCGGGATGACAAAAAAACCGATGCTACCTTGATTGTAAAAGTTTAAACAGCTTCATTGATTTACCAGATTACTGCTTGTCAACTGAAGTGATTTGTAGGACTATCAGGTTCCACCTCAATATAAGGTAAAGAACTGGCTGGTTTATCCAGAGTCAAAAGAACGAACAGACGATAAATCACCACAAGCAGACGTATGGAGTACCTATATTCTAATGAAAAATTATCCGCGCGTTCAACAGTAAGCGAGCAATCTAATGCGCCGGTGCATCAATTGAACAGTATTCAATTACTTCGCGGAGTGGCTGCGATTTTGGTAGTTGCCTATCACCTTTCACTATTTTCAGGAGAACACTACAAACAGGTTAAACTTGTCAGCCAATTGTTTGGCTATGGTTATGCAGGTGTAGACCTGTTTTTCGTGATTAGTGGATTTGTTATTACTTATTCGACATTTTCAAAAAACAGGAAACCTCCTGGGTTACTTAAATACACCAGTAAACGCTTAATAAGGATATTTCCCATTTACTGGGCAATGGTTCTCGTATTCTGGATTGCTTGTAAACTAACTTATGGGGCTGTACCTCAGGCAGATAGGCCGATTGCTGATTGGTTGACGGCATTTTTTCTGATACCTACACACTTGCCTATTATTCCGGTTAGCTGGAGCCTTAGCCATGAACTTTTCTTCTATTTCTTAATTGGCCTCGTACTTTACTCCCATAATTTATGGGTTGTTTTAGGTTTGGTCGTGGCTGGAACTGTGTATCAACTGTTTAGTACACCATCGATCAAGCCGCTAATTTGGTTTGTGTTCAGTCCGTATAATCTTGAATTTTTGGGCGGTGTGGGTGTTGCTTTGCTGAGTCGGATCAACTCTTTTCCAAAGACAGTTTACTGGGCACTTCTGCTGATGAGTATCGTCTGGCTGTTTATTGGGCCTGCCGTTGATCCCGGAAATCCAGCTGTTCGATTAGTCCTGTTCGGCGTGTCGTCAATAGGGGTACTGCTGGCATTGACTGGTTTGGAAACTAGTCGACACATCATCGTAGGAGGGGCTTTCACGAAACTGGGAGATGCGTCGTATATCATTTATTTAATCCATCCATCCGCACTGGTGTTTTTATACAAGTTTTTTGAAAAGCACCCCTCTTTGCCATTCTGGGCTTTCGCTTGTGCCGCCATAGCCTTACTTGTTATCGTTTCTCAGGTTAGTATACTCATTCATTACAAGCTGGAGAAACCCGTACTTAATCGGCTGAATAAACTGGTTTCCAGCCGTCTATCGTAACGCTGTTTAGTTGTTAGTTGCGCCGTTCCAGCACACCGCTGAGCATCTAGATCGAGCCAAAGCGGGCAAAAGCCTGCCGTTCCAATTCTTCCTGATGATCAGGGTGCGCAATTTTTATGAGTGCACGTGCACGTTGGCGTAAGTTTTGGCCGTACAGATCAGCAATACCAAATTCGGTAACGATATAGTGAACGTGGGCGCGGGTGGTCGTTACCCCGGCTCCTTCCTTCAAAAACGGGACAATTTTACTGAGTCCTTTGCTGGTCATTGATGGGAGAGCGATAATGGGTTTACCACCTTCGGAAAGGGAAGCACCCCGCACAAAATCCATTTGACCGCCAACTCCCGAATATTGATACGTGCCAATGGTATCGGCACAAACCTGGCCGGTAATGTCAATTTCTATAGCCGAATTAATTGCCGTCACCTTCGGATTCCGGCGGATAATGGCCGTGTCGTTGGTAAAGCTGGCTTGTTTCATGGCTACACCGGGGTTATCGTCGATAAAATCATATACCCGCTGGCTACCCATAACAAACGCCGATACAATACGGTAAGGGAGTACCGTTTTGTGTTCGCCGGTAATGACCCCCCGCTCAACCAGATCAATCACGCCATCCGAAAACATTTCGGTGTGAATACCAAGTCCTTTGTGGTGAATCAACTCGGCCAGAGTTGCATTGGGAATCCCGCCAATGCCGAGTTGTAATGTGGCGCCGTCTTCTACCAAACTGGCCACATGCTGGCCAATCTTTCGATCCTGTGCGCTGATTTCGCCCGGCAGCACTTCATAGATTGGTTCATCCACCTCAATAGCCGCATGCAGCATCGAAACCGGAATCAGGCCATCGCCATGCGTACGGGGGACGCGCGGGTTAACCTGGGCAATAACGTATTTGGCCGAATGAATGGCTGCCAGCGAAATGTCGACGGATGGACCCAGCGAACAATACCCGTGGGCATCGGGGGGCGATACCTGAATGAGGGCTACATCGATGGGTAGAATATTTCGGCGGAACAACAGCGGGATCTCGCTCAGGAAAATAGGGACATAATCGCCGATACCCTGGTTAAGTTGTTTCCGCATGTTTGCCCCGATAAAAAAAGAATTGGGGCGAAATGATTCCTGGTATTTTATGTCCAGATAGGGAAGTGGTCCTTCGGTGTGCATGTGGCAAACTTCCACATTTTTTAACTCGGAGGCACGCGCTACCATAGCGTTGATGAGCACATGCGGTGTTTGCGCAACACTGTGAATAAAAACGCGATTACCTGACTGAATGGCCGAAACGGCCTGTTCGGGTGTTGTAAGAGGGAGTATAACTGGCATGACAGCTTAGAAGGCTTTTTCCTTAATTTCTGCATAACGCATGAATTAAGGCCGGGGTTTTATGCCCGGTAATTTAGAACATCTGGAAGTACTTCTTTAGATAGCATCTGCTGGAACCAGCGGCCCGACGCTTTAACAATGCGTTGCTGCGTTCGGAAGTCGACGTAAACTAGTCCGAAGCGGGGACGGTATCCTTCCGCCCATTCAAAATTATCCAGAAACGTCCAGGCAAAGTAACCCTCAACGGGCATTCCTTCCTGTTTTGCCCGAAGTACATTTCTTAGGTAATTCTGATGGTAGTCAATCCGGGCTAAATCATTGACTTTGCCCTGATCGATGGTATCATAAAAAGCGGCACCGCTTTCGGTGATGTATATTTTTTTGACTCCTTCATATTGAGCGAATTGCTTGATAATCCGGTACATACTTTCGGGATACACTTCCCAACCCATTTCGGTAATTGTCTGCACATTTCGCCGTAGGGGAGACACGTCCTTAGCCCAGAGATAAGGCATTAGATAGGATTGCTCGACAACGGCCCGAAAGTAATGTTGCAAACCGATGAAATCAAAGTCAAACGCCAGTCGCTCCATATCACCGGGTTTGGCTACCTTTTTGGCAATACCAGCTAGAAAGGGCAGTTCTCGGGTGGGATAACCCATTCCTAAGGTCGGTTCAATAAAAAGACGGTTCAAAAGAGCATCCACCCGGATAGCCGCAGCCTGGTCGCGAAGGGTAAATGGGTCGATGGGCGAGCAGGAAAAAGTGGTACCTACCTGTGCATCAGGTATATTCTGCCGAACAACCCGCCCGCCTTCTGCCTGCACCAGGGCTGTATGATGAATAACAGGAAGCAAATTACTGAAACTCCGTCGGCCGGGTGCATGCTGCCCCGTGAAATAGCCCAGAATTGACGAAGCCAGCGGCTCGTTGAGAATAATCCAATGCTTGACCTTGTGCCCAAATGCTTTTGTACACACGTTTACAAACTCGGAAAACCAGTTGACTATCAGTCGATTTGTCCAGCCTCCTTTGTTTTCAAGTGCCTGTGGTAAGTCCCAGTGATAAAGCGTGATCCAGGGAGTAATACCGAGCGAAAGGCAGTGGTCAATCAGCCGATCGTAAAACTGTAAACCTGGTTCATTGATACGTCCGATTCCATCAGGTAAAATACGTGACCAGGCTATTGAAAATCGAAAGGCATCAAAACCTAACTCCTTGTGGAGTTGTAGGTCAGATTCATATCGGTCGTAAAATTCGCAGGCAACATCGGCATGTTCTCCGGTTTTGATTTTCCCTTTTTGGTGGCTGAACGTATCCCAGATGGATGGCCCACGCCCGTCACGGTCAACGGCACCTTCAATCTGGTAGGCAGCAGTAGCAGTTCCCCAGACAAAATCTGGCCCGAATTCGTGTTTCATGTAGTAAAATCAGTCCTGATCCAGCAATTGAACGCTTTAAATAGGCGGTTGGATTCCCGTGTAACCCGCTCACTTTGGCGAATGTTCAGGGTAACCCTTACATTTAAGGCAAAACTAATGCCCTTATCGGTCATGCCCATCATTACCCGGAAAAAGCAAATTTATTCAATCGGACGTCCACTGCGTGAGTATCTGGCCCAGTACAATCGTGAACACGCCTTGCCGATTCAATATACAGATCTGTTACGGTACGATAATTCGGTATCGCTCTTCGACAAACGCGACCGGGATACGCTTTGGGAAACTGTCTTTTACCCGGCTTCGGAGGTTGATGATATACTGTTGGCGCTGAAAACGATCTACGCCATTTTAAAAGCCGATGGTGATATGTCGGTAACAGGGCATTTGACGATTGACCGGGTTGATTTGTGCTCCTATGGAAACACCATGCCATTTCGGGTGCGGGTTCGTAACCTGGTGAACGATAACTTTGATTATTTCTATATCAAAAATGCCGATGCCTCACGTATCTATGGCCTTGAGTTAGAGCATATTCTGTCTCCGAATCGAATTAGTTACCTGACCAGTGGGAATACCCTGATTGAGGAGCATATTGCGGGTATACCCGGCGATATGTTTTTTGAACAGCAGATGCTGGATGCCGATAGAAACGCCGTTCGACTCTGTAAAGAGTTTGTAAAATTCAACGAGCGCTGTTTCATTCGGCTTCTGGGCGACATGCATTCCAGCAATTTCGTGGTCGATATTACCCCTGATTTCGATGAGGTTTATTACCGTATTCGGGCCATTGATTTCGACCAACAGTCGTATGAAGGACGCAAGTCGGTCTACATGCCACAGTATTATCGCCAGAACCAATCCATTATCGACCTGGGAACGGTTTGTTTAACCCCCGAAAGTGTGCGGCAATACCAGATTGAAGAACGGTCGTTAGTGGCCGGGCGGTTGCGGGTCGAACAGATTCGGATTCTGGATTTAATGGGCCCAATGCGCAGCGACAGCATCGCCCCACCGGGCAATGTAACCCAGTTGGGGGCGTCCCTGAACCGACATTACCGCACAAAAAGCTTTGACGACTGCCGTACTATGGGCGATCTGGTCTGGCGGAGCCTGGAGGTTGTATCAGCACACTGATTGGTTTCGGTCGTGTGCTTAACTAGTGAAGTGGCGGAGTGGCAAGTAGACGATTATCATCTGCTTACCACTCCGCCACTTCACTAGTTAAGTACTCCGCTAATTAACCTCTGCGGCCGTATGGTGTGGGACGGTTGTTGTATCGGCTGGGTTGTTGAGCGGCAAACAAGCGATCCCGTTGTGCTGAAGTTAATACGGCCAGTATATCCTGACGTTTGCGAAGCTGCATCTGACGCAGGCCATCGGGAGTCATCCGGGTGCGAGCCATCAAATTGTCGTAGTTGTTTTCAATCTTGCGAAGCTGCTTTTCCTGACGGCGTGTTAAGCCGACAAGGGCGTCGATGCGATCAATTTTCAGTTCGTCCTGCAGCTGGTCGTTGTTGTAACGGGGGCCTTGTGCCTGTGGAGCGCGATTGTCGAAAGGCCTTGAATAAACACCCTGAGCGAAGGTTACACCAGAAGCAAGGGTGAATAATGTAAGGGCGGCTGCGATTGTCTTTTTCATGATCAGTTGTTTTGTTTTTATGTGTTACTTGATCGTTAGAGACAAATCGACTAGCTGCGTTTAACGGGGTAATACTGCCTTCTGGCTAAGTGCCCGTTTGTGGTTGCCGAATCGGCTCAAACTACGTCTGAATGGCGCTTTTCTTTTCCTGCACCCTATGCGCCATCGACTGCGCAATAATACTGGCTACAATGAGCTGAAGGGCATGATAGATCATAATGGGCAGCAGAACAACTCCCGCAATAGTCCCCGGAAACAGAACATTTGCCATGACACTGCCCTGCACCAGCGATTTTTTGGAGCCGCAGAATAAAGCCGTGATGCGATCTTCCCGATTGAAATTAAATAACCGGCTAAGTAGATGCACGAAGCCAAAGATCAGGAAAAACAAAGCCAGCATCATGGCGGCCAGCCCCACAAGATCGGCTACCGAGTATCTGGCGAACAAATTGAGCGAGAACGACTCGCAAAAGGCCGTGTATACGATCAGCAAAATCGTGAACTGGTCGAAGTAGCGCAGATATGATTTATACCGTTCAGAAAACCAGCCCAACCGGCGATTCAGCAAAATTCCCAGAACAACCGGTGCAATAACCTGTAGCGTAAGTTTACCAATAACGCTGCCTAGATCATATTGCCCGTTGGTGCTCGTCAACAAAAAACTCATCCAGAGCGGGGTGATAAATACACCGATCAGACTGGATATACTGGCGTTGAAAATAGCCGCCGGTATGTTGCCCCCCGCAATGGAAACCATTACCACTGATGACGAAACGGTGGAGGGTAGGGCAGCAACGTAAAAAATTCCTAACCAAAGCAGCTCAGTATCAGGCGTCATCAGAAACGAACGGGCCAGCAACACCACCGCAGGAAAAACGATGAACGTGGTTATATGAATAACTAAATGAAGCCGATAATTACGCAGGCCAGCCTTTAATTGCTCGAAGTTTAAGCGGAGTCCATAAAAGAAGAAAATTAACGAAACCCCGACGTTCGTTAATGTTGACAGAGAAAACGGTCCGTCCTGTATGCCGGGACCGGGAAATAGCCTGGCCAGGCCAATCATACCCAGCAGAGCCAGAATAAACCAGTCCAGCCCCACACGGGCCAGCAAGACGCTTAGAGATGTTTTTACCATACAAATTAGTAACTGACATTACATCCGTTTCGTTTTATCGGACTATGTAGCCAATTAGGTAAGTATTGAGTGTAGTGCTTCTGGTTGATCGCACTTAGGAGGAAAATGCATAGTGACTGACTATTCGCATTGATACAGATGCCCTTAGCAACGTGTAGCTATTTTTAATACTATAGGAATATTATTATTTATTTATATGTAGTTTTTATTTTGTATATTATATATTAATTTGGAGGCTATTTAATGATAACTCAAGACTGGTCATCGCAAAAAATAGCGCACAACAATACTAGTAGACACAGCATAGCATAAATTAGATGATAAGACCTATACGGAAGATTGCAACACTTTACTTACTGCTTTTATATCTTCTTGGCCATTCTACCGGCCTATTTGCTCAGTTCAGGGTTACGTTTCCTATTAACCGAATGGTGCTGCAGCGCAATGCAGCCAATCAGGCTGCAGTTCAGGTAGCCGGTAGCTATAGTCAGGTTCTGGATGTTATCGAAGCCAGAGCTGTTGTGCGTGTAACCGGGCAAGGGACAACTACGCCCTGGACTACACTACAGAATAACCCCACCAATGGTCAGTTTAATGGAAGTATCAATGTAACGGGAGGTTGGTATAAAATTCAGGTACGTGGCCTGAAAAATGGTAGCGTTGTTGTGTCGGATTCCGTGGAGCGGTTTGGAGTGGGTGAGGTGTTTGCTATTGTCGGACACTCCAATGCCCAGGGGTCAAGTTGCTTTATCAACGGCGTGAATCAGTGCGAAACGATCAACGGAGCCAGCGATGAACGGGTAAATGTGATAGCCATTGACCTGAACAGTCCAGTTTATCTACAGCAGTATTTAACTACCGCGAATAACGATTATTTGCCTGGTCTTGCCTTTAGTCAGTTATTGAAGTTAAGTGGTACGTCCCCGTTTGCGCAGGAGGCCTGGTTGTGGGGCCACATGGGTGATGAACTGGTGGCGCGTCTTAATGTTCCTATTCTGTTGTATAACGCCGGATTTGGCGGTACATCGATCCAGAATACGTACTGGTCGGCATATGATATCCCTTTTGTACACTCGTTCATTCGGTACAGCATTCGAATGCCATTCGTCAATTTGCGAAACATAATGAACCTGTACGTGCCAACAACGGGAATACGAGCCGTACTTATTCTGCATGGCGAGAACGACCGTTTTAACCCCACAGACTCTACGTATAAGTATTACAGTAAGGTCATAGATAAGATGCGAACCGAGTTCAATAAGCCTGGTCTAGGCTGTATTGTTGCTTTGTCTTCATTTGTTGGAGGGCAAAACGATAATGTCAGACTGGCGCAATCGCAGGTTATTGGCCGACCAAATTACAACGCCTACCTGGGCCCCGATCTGGATGTTATCACAACAACGACCGACAGACCTGACGGTATCCATTATTCTCCAACCGGGCAGGTCAAAGCGGGTGATTTGTGGGCAATCGCCATCAATAACGTTTGGTCAGCTATTACGCCTTACGCTGCCGAAATACAACCAATGGCTAGCTTGATCTGTGCCCCTGCAAATCAGCTTACTATCAGTCAACCAGTTGGTTATGAGTACAATTGGAGCACAGGTAGTACCGCCGGAAGTGTGACAGTTGGTACCGGCGCTTATACGGCCCGTATCAGGAATACCCAGAAACGAATTTTTTTTCCGCCCGCTATTGTCGTACCAGCGAATGTTCAACCCAGTTCACCAACAATAACGACTGATAATGGAACCTGGGCTATCTGTCGTACCACGGGGCTAAAACTCATCTCCTCGTTTGCAGAGTTGAATACCTGGAGTACTGGTGCAACATCCATGTCAATAATAACGACTACTCCTGGAGTTTATAGCGTCCAGACAAAACACCCGGTATATGGCTGTTTATCAGGTATTGTTTCGCAAACAGTTAGTTTGGCTACTGTAAATCTGAACCTGCAGATGCAGGCATCTAAACGGGTTGTTGCCGTGAATGATACCGTAAGTTTCCGCCTGTTTTTACAGAATAAAAGTGACTGTGACGCAGGGCCTGTAACAATTAAAAGCCGCCTTCCTGCAAATCTGGGCGTCGTGTCAGCCGACGCCAGTACAACAGTAAGTAGCGGACTGATAACCAGTAATATATTGACAATACCGGCTGGCGCTATCATAAATCGACAATTTATAGTTCAGCCTGGGGCTGTCGGGTATTATAGAACGGCCGCTGAAATAACCGCATCAACAAATTCTGATTTTAACTCAAAACCTAATAACGGTACCGGAAATGGCGAAGATGATGAAGCGGTTACTGATATAAGGACAATGACGTATGGGGCAGACCTATATGAATCGCCAAATCCAAATCAGGCGCAATTGCCCGTAGTTCAGTCGAATCAACCAACGCCTTCTGCAACAAAAGCGGATCTTAGCCTTAGTATGGAGGTAAATCAACAGGTAGTTACGGTAAACAACCCTATCGTTATTACCTTAACCGTAAAGAATTTGGGCGGGTTAGCGGCTACCAATGTTGTTGTCCGTAATTTGATTCCGGCCAATATGGAGTTTATTGAGTCTGGCTCTGGGATGAGCGTTAATGGGGCAGTCGTTAGTGGTAGTATTATTCAGATAGCTGTTGGTCAGTCCGTTAGCTTAAAATTTATAGCCCGCGTAATCAGCGCTGGCGTCTATACCAATCAGGCTCAAATTATGAGTTCCGATCAGCCTGATTCTGACTCAACACCGGGTAATGGATATAGTAATGGCGAAGATGATCAAGCTACAATACTCTTGCGAACAGCAGGATGATTACACAGTCTATGAACCCTTGTCACAAACTTAATAGTCGTCTACCCCAATGATAAAGCTCTTTTTTAACGCCCTCATCGGCATCCTGTTAACAGCCTGTAGTCAGGCTCAGCCTACAGATACACCTCAGGTTCAACATGGTTATCTGTACAAGGTTGAACCTGCAATTCCTGGCAAGGAGGTCTACATATGTGGACAACGGCCATTCAATGCTGCTGGTGAGTTGGTTGGGCCCGGTAACTTGGGATTACAAACCCAGCAGGTGCTTGAGAATGTGAAAGCATCGCTGAAAACGATAAACATGACGATGCTTAACGTATCGCAGGTGACCTATTTTGTTAGAGGAGACTCCACAAGCGTTCCTACCGGTAGTGCCCAGGCGTTATCCTCGCAGGCAACGAGCTATTTCGCGAAACTTCCCGACATCGTAGAAATAAAAAGCGTTTCCAAAAATGTACGGGATGATGTGTTAGTAGAGATAGAGGTCGTTGCTGTGAAGTGACCCTGTTGAAGCCGCTACATATTCCGTCGGTATTTTCCGCCCACGGCATACAACGCATTCGACAATTGTCTCAGTGAACACACTTTTGTCGCTTCCAGTAAACTCTCGAAAACATTATCATTATTCAGTGCAGCCGCTTGCAGATTGGCCAGCGCGAGGTCTGCTTCGGCGTGATTTTTCTCCTGAAATAACTGGCAGGAGTCAACGGCATACCGTTTCTCATCGTCGGTGGAGCGGATTACTTCTGATGGCACAACCGTTGGGGAACCTGCCGGGTCCAGAAAGGTATTAACGCCAACAATGGGTAGTTCGCCGTTGTGCTTCAGCGTCTCATAATACATCGACTCTTCCTGAATTTTACTCCGCTGATACATGCGCTCCATAGCGCCCAGCACACCGCCACGCTCGTTGATCGCCAGAAATTCCTGGTACACTGCTTCTTCAACCAGTGCGGTCAGCTCTTCGACAACAAACGCACCCTGTAACGGATTCTCATTTTTAGTCAGGCCAAATTCCCGATTGATAATCAATTGAATGGCCATAGCCCGCCGGACAGATTCTTCCGTTGGGGTCGTGATGGCCTCATCGTAAGCGTTGGTGTGCAGGGAATTACAGTTGTCGTAAACAGCCAGCAGGGCCTGTAAAGTGGTACGAATATCATTGAAGCCAATCTCCTGCGCGTGCAAACTCCGGCCCGATGTCTGGATGTGGTATTTTAGTTTTTGCGAGCGGTCGTTGGCTTTGTATTTGTTGCGCATCGCCTTCGCCCAGATTCGTCGCGCCACCCGACCCAGCACGGTGTATTCGGGGTCCATGCCATTCGAGAAAAAGAACGATAGGTTCGGCGCAAAGTCGTCGATGTTCATGCCCCGGCTCAGGTAGTACTCTACAAACGTAAAGCCATTCGACAGGGTAAACGCCAGTTGAGAAATGGGGTTGGCCCCGGCTTCGGCAATGTGATAGCCCGATATAGACACTGAGTAAAAATTTTGTACCCGATTGTCAGTAAAGTATTGCTGAATGTCGCCCATCATTTTGAGTGCAAATTCGGTCGAGAAAATGCAGGTGTTCTGCGCCTGATCTTCCTTCAAAATATCGGCCTGAACCGTCCCGCGCACTTTTCGAAGCGTATCTGCCTTAATTTGTTCGTACACCTCGCGGGGCAGCACCTTGTCGCCCGTTGTGCCGAGCAGCATCAAACCCAGGCCGTCGTTACCGTCGGGTAGGGGACCAGCGTAACCAGGGTGGAAACCCGCGCTCCCCTGATCGACCGGAGTACCCGTTTTTACTATGTATTTCTCACATTGTTGGTCAATGGCCGCATTCAGGAAAAAGCCCAGCAACATAGGCGCAGGGCCATTAATGGTCATTGAAACGGACGTTGCAGGGTTGCACAGGTCGAAGCCGGAGTAGAGTTTCTTGGCGTCGTCGAGGGTACAGATGCTTACGCCTGAGTTACCGACTTTACCGAATATGTCGGGTCGAAGAGCCGGGTCTTCGCCATAAAGTGTAACTGAATCGAAGGCGGTAGAAAGCCGTTTAGCGGGTATGCCTTTCGACACATAGTGAAAACGTCGGTTCGTTCGTTCGGGGCCACCTTCGCCCGCAAACATGCGTGTCGGGTCTTCGCCTTCGCGCTTGAGCGGAAACACACCCGCCGTGTAGGGAAAATCGCCCGGTACGTTCTCTGTCAGTAACCAGCGTAGAACATCGCCCCAGTCATGGTATTTAGGGAGACTGACTTTCGGGATTTTTAGATGCGAAAGAGTTTCGGAATATAAAGGTTGCCGGATGACTTTGTCCCGAACGGTAAACTCATAAAAATCTGCCGTGTAGCGTTGCTGCATAGCGGGCCACTGTCGTAGCAACGCCCGGCAATCCGTCAAAAGGCGTCCCTCCCGGTCGGTATAGAGTTGCGTTAACTCGTCTTTTCCAGCACCTTCAGGTATTAACAGAATTGCGCCATTAAGTTGGTATAACTGACTCGCCAGGGTGGTCTGCTCGTTGACAAATGCATCGTATCGACGGCTTTCTTCAACAATCTCGGCCAGATACCGCACCCGGTCGGAGGGGATAATGGACTGGGGATTCTGGTTTTCTGGTTTCGTTTTCCGGCCTCCAGCGTGTAAACTGGTGGGGTCTGGTGTATCTGCAATCGTACCCTCTACACCGAGAACCACCATTAATTTATCGAAAAGCGTATTCATGCCTGCGTCGTTGAACTGCGAGGCAATCGTGCCCAGAATAGGCAGCTCATCGTCGGGTATATCCCACGAATTGTGATTGCGCCGATATTGTTTCCGAACGTCGCGCAGGGCGTCCAGCGAACCGCGTTTGTCGAATTTGTTGATGGCAATGACATCGGCAAAGTCGAGCATGTCAATTTTTTCCAACTGGGTAGCCGCCCCATACTCGGCTGTCATCACATACAGCGTTTTGTCGGCATGGTCGGTAATTTCCGTATCCGACTGCCCAATTCCCGACGTTTCAACGATAATCAGGTCGAACTGTGCCGATTTACACACGTCGATAGCATCCTGCACATGGCGGCTCAGGGCCAGGTTCGATTGGCGCGTGGCCAGCGAACGCATGTATACCCGTGGGGAGTCGATGGCATTCATCCGAATACGGTCGCCGAGTAAGGCACCACCCGTTTTTCGTTTAGACGGGTCGACCGAAATAATGGCCAGCGTTTTTTCGGGATATGTCCGCAGAAACCGCAACACCAGCTCATCGACCAGCGACGATTTTCCGGCACCACCCGTACCCGTAATGCCGAGAACTTTCGGTGAATGAGTAAATGCCTGAATGGGTGAATGAGAGAATTGATCGGGATGGTTTTCGGCAGTGGTAATTAAACGGGCGATGGAGTCTGAATTTGGGGTTAAATCGAAATCGCACTGACGGAGTAAATCATCGATCATAACTTGTAAACCCATTGCCCGCCCATCATCCGGCGAATAAATTCGAGCGATGCCGTACTCGTGCAACTCGTCAATTTCGGTCGGTAGAATGGTGCCGCCCCCTCCGCCAAAAATCTTGATATGACCAGCTCCCCGTTCGTTCAGCAAGTCGTACATATACTTGAAAAACTCCAGATGGCCCCCCTGATAACTCGTCACGGCAATGCCCTGCACATCTTCCTGAATCGCGCAATCCACGATTTCGGCCACCGAGCGATTGTGGCCGAGGTGAATCACTTCGGCTCCCGACGACTGCATCAGCCGACGCATCAGGTTAATGGCCGCATCGTGCCCGTCGAACAGCGAAGCCGCCGTAACGATGCGGATTTTATGGGTGAACGCTTGGGTTTTCGGGGTTGTGGGTTTCGTCGTCTGGGCAGTCATAGGGTAGGGGATAATATGGAGGGAAGTAAGGGGGAAATCTGGCAATTTTATTGGCCTCTTACGTAACCGCTTCCTGTTGCCAAAGATACGAAGCAAACAGGAATGACGTTTCATCGCAAATCCACCAGACATCACCTCATAGCAGCTAGAATGGATAAGTAAGAAATAGGCGTTTTAGCACAATAGCCCCATTTTACTCTATACTGACGAAAGAAAATCAGTTCCTGATAATTAACTCTATATTGCTTAAATAAATAAACACATGGTATCTAGGATACTAAACAATACCTAATAATGATAAATCGTATACTTATACTGTTTTTTGTTTTTCTGGTTACCTCAGCTTATTCACAGGCCCAACAAATTATACGGTATAACCAACCAAGAGAACTACTTGAAATGGGCTTTTACGCCCGGTATTTTGACGATAAAACCAATCAACTCTCACACGTTCAGATTAGTCAACTCCCTGAACGCCAGTATACCAACAGCCCCGATAAAGTTATTAATCTAGGGTTCACTCCCTCCAGGATCTGGCTCAAGTGGGATATCCGGAACCAAACCAACGAACCGATCTACGCTATTCTGGAAGCGCAGGACGTTGATTTTGTTGATGCCTACGTTGTCAGTGAGGATACGACCTATTTTCTGGAGACGGGGGTATTGCGTCCTTTTTCAAATCGACACTTCGGCATCAACAGTATTACATTATACCTGGGCCAACACCCCAGGCTGCTATATATTGCCCTCAAGGATATGAACGGGCTGGTGTTGCCCATAAAACTGGGAGCTATTCGGCCGGTAGTCCAGAAAGTATACCGCGAAACGATGATCAACGCCTTTGTGGTTGGGGTCATGACGCTGATTTCTCTGTTTAGTTTTTTTATGTTCGTCTCTCTGCGTGACCGAACGTATCTCCTGTATGCGCTGCATATACTTTTCTCGGCACTCACACTTTTAACATTTGAAGGGTATCTTTTCGACCTTCTCTGGCGGGAAATGCCCTATATGAACAATGGCATTAACTCCAGCCTTATCCGACTCTTTACCCTGCTAACCAGTATTGCCTTTTCTGTTTCTTTCCTGAACATTAGCACCACTCACCCCCGCATCAACCGAGCCTATAAGGGTGTTGGTATACTGGCTATTGGCGTCGTTTTAGCTAAACTGGTAGGTATTCAATCGGCCGAAATGGTTTTTAATGTGATCGTACTGGTAACTTTTCTGTCATTTCTGGCCACGGGCTTTTGGCTGTATCGCCGTGGCTTTCGGGCGGCCCGGTTCTACCTATTGGGGTGGGGTATCTATATTATTGAAATATTGTTGCTGATGCTTACCCTGTTCAATGTTATTTCCTTCGATCACACGTTCACCTACTATGGTTATCAGATTGGGGCCGTTTGTCAGGCTACGCTCCTCACGTTTGCGTTGATTGATCGAATCAACATTCTGCGCGACAGCAACAGCCAGTCGCAGGAGTTGGCCCTTAAACGACTTGACGAAAACCAGCAGTTAATAGAACAATATAACCTGGCACTGGAAAATCAGTTACAGCAGACCCAGCCAACTGCCAGCATTGAACTACAGCAGGTGCTCCGAGTAATTAAGGAGGAGCGAGAACGGGTTAAAAAAATACCGATTCCAACGATGGAAAGTGTATTGCTGTTCTTCCCTGGCGACATCGTCAGGATTGAGGCCCTGGGTAGTTACACGACCGTTCACTTTATTAATCGAAAGGAGTTGGTGGCTTCGCGCTCAATAGCCGAATTTGAACTGGTACTGATTGACCACGACCATTTCTTTAAGGTACATAAATCGCACCTGGTTAACCTGAATTACATCACGAAATATAGGCGGGGCGATGGTGGCACCCTGATAATGACAGACGGTAGCGAAGTGGATGTAGCCCGGCGGGTAAAACCTGAGTTCCTGAAAAAGATGGGGCTGGATAGCTGACCCAGCCCCCTATGCATTTGTTGCCTACTTAACTCCTCAGCGTTTAATCTGCGTCATAATATCTGTAAATGTAGCTGTCTGATTTTGCCGGTCTTTGTCCGTTACCGAATCCCGAAGATTCAATCGAGTATACACGTGCATATCGGAGTCGATCAGTTCAACGTTCACCGGCTTTCCGTCGGCGGTTTGGGCGCCCTGATAAATCAGTACTGCGCTGACCGGATCGGCGGTTGGGTCTTTTTTCGACTTGTAGACCTACAGCCTACAGCCCATAGGCAGCGTTATGCCTCTCTCCAGATCCTGACGAACAACGGTTAGCAAACTCTGGAGTTGTTGCAGGGTTTCCTGAGGCCGAAAGTGATAATACACTTTATCCTCAGCAACCGACTGTTTCGTTTCAATATAGCCCAGCATCGGCCCCACTGCTCCAATGAGCGACAGCGATTTGTCGGAGGGAATCACGATGGGATCAACCAGCAGCAGGTTACGGGGGTTGATATGGTTGGTAAAATAGCCCGAAGAAACCAGCTCCAGCAATAAAGCACCACTCGTGGAGGAGGTGAGTAAGCTGATATTCTGATAACCTGCTTTCTCCAACTGGTTGTATTCATTTATGATAGCTGCCTGCCAGTCGTGCCAGATTGAGGCCTTAAACTCGTCGTAACTTCGACCGTGGCCGCCCAGCAGCACCTGCGACAGGTAAAAATCCGTCCGCCCCGTTGACCAGTTCCGAAATTCATCCCACTCAAACGTACTGGCCGAATAGCCGTGACAGGCAATAATAACCGGTTTCTTTGCCTGCTCAGGTGTTGGGTTTGGAATTGACTTTGATACCAGATATTTCTCCGGATTGTATAGTGACGGATCGAATAGAGTGCCACTATCCAGCATCTCTTTTGTAATCGTGGGTTCTAATGAACAGGCCAGGCCAATGACGACCAGAACCAATAAACTAATGATCGTTTTCATGTTAGTTTTTGGCATGTTTTAGGATGTTCCAGGTGATACTGGTCTGGACAAAAACAGGATACAGCGTGCCCGGCCCCGAAAGGCCATTGCCTGTAATCAGGTTGTAGCCGATAGACGCGTTGATCTTGAGCGGGAAATTGGGGCAATAACACAAGCCGAACTCAGGAGATGCCAGCAGGGATGTTCGGGGTAATGCGTCGAAAATAGGGCTTCCATAGTGAGCGGCAAAGTACCCCACATTGGCTTTGACTACCGGTTGTATCAACCACTTCGGTCGGAAATAATATGAAGCCGAAACCAGATAATTATTCTGTTTGATGGCATTTGAGTGTAAGGCACTTCCCAGCGGTGAACTAACGTAGCTAAGCCCGATATACAGTCGACTCGAAGCCAGTTTTGGATGAGTGTACTGGGCCGTAATACCATTTTCGGCATACAGATTAATTGACTTCTGAAGCCGAACGCCAATGTCCAGAACAGCACCGGTGGATTTTGGCTGGTTAGCTTGAGATAGACGCTGCTGGCCAAATGTGGGTGAACATAGTTGCCCGGCAAGCAGAAGAATTAGCAGGTAAATTGGTTTCATAAAAAAGGTGGGATATTATTGGAAGGCACTGAAAAAGAGGGATTTGGTTCGCATGTGGTAACGGGAAAATATCTACTTTTAATTATTAAAAATTGGTTTGCAACTTTTGTTTAATCTCAATCGGTAATGGTATCCCATTTTCATAGGCTTCGATAAGTAAATTCTCTGCTTCCTTACTAAAACGTGCTGATTTTGCGAAACCAATACCAGTTATAATGAGTCCGGGTAAACTGTACGTTAGAAAAGACGGGGATTTAGCGTGCGCTTGGGTAGAGGATTTTAAAATTGTAGTTGTATAGGCATTTGTGACGTCATTGGATAAAGCACGAACTCCTGCAGCAATGCCAAGGCCTAAGCCAATTGAGATAATTCCCAGGAAAATAGTTCCACCACCACGTTTGGTACTAAATAAGTGATGAATTGCCCGCACCGTATCGCCATGCATAACAGATGCAACAGTCATTAGTGCCGGCATTCTCACAAGAGCGTTTGTCAATGTATCTATAACCCCCTCAGTTGTACCTATTGTTGCATCTGCAACACCCGCCGACAGATTATTTAATGTATCTGGCAAGCTTGCAGGCTTAGCTAGCATAGATGGCATAAGATGTGTGCTATTGAGCCGACGCTGAATTTTTTCTGGTAACGGTACGCCACGTTCATAGGCGGCAAGCAGGTCAATTTCTCTTTCCTTCTTGAATCGTATCAATTTAGAAATACCCATACCCACAATAAGGTCGCCTGGCAGAGTCGACAAGATACTGGTTGAGGACGATGCACTGCCAAACAGCGCCCCGGTAGAAATCATATTAAGGCCCAGGAAAATGTTTACTGTGCCCCCTATACGTCTGGCACGGAATAGATGATGAACGGCTTTGGCGGTATCTCGTTTCAAAACGGATGCGCTGGTCATATTTTCTGGAATTGGTACCGATTGAGCTTGCAGTGATAGCGAAAAGCTAAGGACCATTAGCGGTAAGGGTAGCCATTTTAATGGAATCATAGAGGAGGTTGTCTGGTGCACAGGATAAGAAATCAGGTAGGATAGGTGGTTCAATATAGATGGGCTGGTCTGTCTACTCAGGTCGACTGTTAAAGATGGTGTAAATAATCAGAGAAGGCTATTCGTAGTTGACTTGCGGGGCACTTGGGTTCATTTGCGGTACTGTTTATCTGTGCTATTCGCTAACAGAATCACCAAATCAACAAGGAGTGGTAGCTTATCAATAGTATAATCTGGTTTATCTGATCCTGGACGTGAATTGTTAAGCGTGAGTTAGGGCGGTTTTCATATATATGTATAGAATAGAATAGTGCATATACCGTTCGCGAATACCTGCCTTTGGGACGACATTGGTACGCTGGATTCGGTAGCTTTGCCTTATTACATGGATTAAACACGAAAAGTTGATATGAAAAAATGGCTTGCCTATCCCTACGCAATTGCTGGTTTATTGCTGGGGTCACTGACCAGCACCGCACAGGCCCAGGACAACGCGTTGCTTTATGAAGTAACCGGACCCGGATTAACAAAACCGTCGTATCTCTACGGAACGTTTCACCTCGTTTGCCCCGCTGATCTGACCATCAGCGATGCCATAAAAAAAGCCATTGGCGATGCCAGTCAGGTGTATCTGGAACTTGACCTGGATGATCCGGCCATGATGGGTAGTATGCAAAAAGCTATGATGATGACCGGTGGAAAAACCGTAAAAGATCTGCTCTCAGCCGAGGACTATACCTTGCTGGATACCTACCTAAAGCAGAAAATGAATATGGGACTGGCACAGGTGGGTATGTTGAAACCCATTGGCCTGATGTCGCTGATGTACATGACGTTGATGCCCTGTCAGCCTGCTTCGTACGACATGACGTTTGCCGAAATGGCCGCTAAAGACAAAAAAGAAGTGCTCGGTCTGGAAACCGTCGAGGCACAGCTAGCGGCTCTGGACAAGATTCCGATGAAGGAGCAACTGAAGGGTTTGGTCGACATGGCGAAGATGCCCGACGAAGCCAAAAAAGAATTTGCCGACCTGTTGGCGGCTTACAAAGCCAATGATATGACCAAGCTGAATGCCCTGATGAAAACCAGTAAGTTTGGTGATATGGCTGAGTTTGAAGATAGTTTACTCGGCGAGCGCAATACCAACTGGATTCCGGTTATCGAGAAGGCGGCCAAAGAGAAGCCAACCTTTTTTGCCTTTGGGGCCGGCCATTTGGGCAACGATAAAGGCGTTGTGAATCTCCTCAGAAAGAAAGGCTACACGGTGAAAGCACTGCAGTAAGTAGCTACCGCCGTTGATTTAGGTTTTGGCAAAGAGGTAGGTGCCAGATAAAGATTACCGTTTAATAAAAGGAAAAGTTTTCACTCTCTCCTTTCGCGTAATATTATCTCAGCAAGCGCATAAGTGCTTAGTAGTCAATGTGATTTAAGGGCTGCTTAGCACAATCTATTGCTCAGGCTCATGCTTATTATCCATCTCCTAAATCGTTTATAACTATGAAAACGCAATCAACTCCTCCCAATGGCGAGCAACGGTCAGGCCCCATCGCAGGCACTGCTATAATTGATGGAGCAACCTTTTCAAACAAAGCAGTACAATACGCTGAGGTAGATGGGCTGGCCATTTTTGAGGGAGATATCATCCTCGGTACAATTGACCAGATACGTGGTCTGGCAGACCCTGGCCCGGTCCTGGAATCCATCGGCATTACCGGGCAGCAATTTCGTTGGCCCAATGCCACTATTCCATACGAAATTGCCGCTGGTATGCCCAACCAGCAACGGGTTACCGACGCTATTGCTCACTGGCAGGCAAATACCCGTATTCGATTTGTACTCCGAACCGCGGCCAATGCTGCTCAGTTTCCCGATTATGTACGGTATCAGTCTGGCGGGGGGTGCTCGTCGCAAATTGGACGCCGGGGCGGGATGCAGGTGATTACCTTGGGCGATGGGTGCGGCACCGGCAATGCGATCCACGAAACGGGGCACACCGTTGGTCTATGGCATGAGCAGAGCCGTGAAGATCGTAACCACTTTGTGCAAATTGTATGGGCGAATATTGACCCTGCTATGCAGCATAATTTTGATCAGCAGATTGCCGATGGGGACGATCTGGGAGCTTATGATTTCGGCTCGATCATGCACTATCCAGCCACCGCATTTTCAATTAACGGGCAGGCAACAATTATTCCGCTTGTCACGATTCCGCCGGGTGTTGTCATGGGCCAGCGGAATGGCCTGTCAGCTGGTGATATCAATGGGGTACATTTGATGTATCCACAGCCTATACTTACGATTAAAGAAGTCAGGAAAGATCCGATTGCCGATACTCCCCGCACAATTAAAGAAATCAGGAAAGATCCGATTGTTGACGTTTCGACCATCAAGGAAGTCCGCAAAGACCTGATACAGGACCCAATTACAATTAAGGAAGTGGGTCGCGATCCACTTCTTACTACGCTGGTCGAGCAGGTCACTCAACCCGGCACAACGGTTACATTGCCGGGCCAGTTCACAGGCATGGCAGGTAATTCGGCAGCTTCGCCATTTATACTGGCTGGTCCCAGCCGGGTCAACACCAATGATGCCCCGGCCAACATGGCTACACAACTGGCAGCTCAGGCCCAGGAATTGGCAGCTGCCATTGCGCAGATCGAAGAGCAGCATGCCCAACTGGTTTCCGCATACGATGCAACGGTTCAGGCTATTAGTCAGGCAGAATCTGGTACTATGTAAACCAAGTACACCGTACCTGATGGCCAGGCCCTTACGCCTAAAACCCTGCTTATTCGATGATTTTAGTCATATCTTATCCCGGTGAGGAACACACCGCCGATGTTGTTCAACGCCTTGAACAGCAGGGCTGTGAGTGCGTGTCTATTGATCTGTCCGACTTTCCGGCTAAAAAAGGAGTTGCCCTAACCTGGTCATCGGATCAGGACCCGGCTTACCTGATCGAAACCGCCACCGGGCCCGTTGACCTGAGCCGGATACAGGTTGCCTGGTGGCGCCGGGTCAGGCCCTTTGCGGTCGATGAGGCCGTTAATGCCACGATGCGTCCGTTTGTGCTGAGCGAAACTGGGCAGGCCGTTAATGGGATGATGGATGCAATGGACTGTCGCTGGGTAAACCCGCGTAGGGCTGATGATGCTGCCCATCACAAACCCTATCAGTGGTCTGTTGCCAGTCGGGTAGGGCTTAAACTGCCCCGCACATTGGTAACCAATCAGCCAGAAGCAGCTCAGGCGTTTATTGAGTCTATTGGTGTCGGGAAAACCATCTTCAAAGCATTCCTGGCCAGTTTTGAGGATTGGCGCGAAACAAGATTAATCGAAAAAGAGGATATGGACCGACTCGATCTGGTTCGCTTTGCTCCGGTTATTTTTCAGGAATACATTGAGGGGGTCGATCTGCGAATTACCATCATCGGCAATCAGGTTTTTGCGGCTGAAATTGACGCTCGCCATACATCGTACCCAGTCGATATGCGCATGGTTGTCGGTGAGTCGGTTGTTAAGCCAGTCGACTTGCCAATGAGGGTACGCCAGCAGTTACTGGCATTACAACGTACGCTTGGGATAGATTATGGAGCGATCGATATGCGTCGGACAGCGGCAGGCGACTACTATTTTCTGGAAGTTAACCCGGCAGGTCAATGGTTATTTGTGGAACAATACACCGGTTTGCCAATCAGTCAGGCTATGGCCGATTACCTGGTTGCTATTGATCGGTCTGTCGTGCCGAACCAACTCGTCCATGAGATCAGTCGCGGGTGATATTCTACTGCCGCCAACTAGTCCTGCAAGTACGGCGTCCTATGTGCTCATCGAGGTTCGGGATGTTTCTGAGGTAGACGCGCCGTCGGTAGTCGTTGCCCAACAACGACTTACGGGCATTTCTCTTCAGCCCGGTGGGCATATTCACTTTCACCTACAGGCACCGGAAGTGGCTCCAAACAGAAGCCTTGCTCTTAGGGTGCATATTAGTCTGGACGGAAGTGAGCCAGCCAAACCCGGCGATTTATTATCGACAAGCCGATATGCTGTCCCCAGCCTGGGTGAGCAGACGTCAATGACGGTATCGGTTGTTGTTATCTAACCCAACGATCTGGTTGGTCAACGATACAGCGGTAAACAAAACAGAGCTACCCACGGTTTTCATCATATAAACGAAGCCTTTACAGGATTGATGACTCGGCTCGTGTTCCTGCTGATAGTGACTCCGTTTAACCATCACCCGCAATTATATCAACCTCACTAACGATTCCTTCATATGGCAACAATTGCTCTGTATGGATTTGGCCGTATTGGGCGGCAGTTCCTTCGCATCGGATTAAAAAATAACCTGTTCGTTCCTACAGCCGTAGCCGACATTCGGGACGAGCCAACGTTGGCGGCTCTGTTTGCGGTCGATACAAACTACGGTCGATGGGATGAGCCGGTTACAGGCAGCGAAGGCAAACTAACAATTGGCGAACGGACAATTCCGTACATCAACTCGTCGAAAGAAGTACCTGATTGGGGGGCGCTTGGCGTTGATCTGGTCGTTGACTGTACAGGCCGGGCATCGACCCGTGCCGGGGCGCAGGTCCATCTTGACCGGGGGGCTAAATATGTGCTCATCAGTGCGCCCAGCAAATCGCTTGAGGATTGCGACGCCGTTCTGCTCAAAGGCATAAACCTGGACACCTTCGACCCTAACAGCCACCACATTATCAGTATGGGTAGCTGCACGACCAATGCGCTGGCCGCGGTCGTTAAAGTAATTCGGGAGAATTTTGGTATCCAGTATGGTCTTTTCTCGACGGTACATTCATACACCAACACACAGTCATTAACCGATCAGCCAATGAAGGATCGTCGGGATTCCTGGGCGGCTGCGGAGAACATCATTCCTTCTTCGTCGGGAGCAGCCCGGGCGTTGCAGTTCATCTGGAAAGACCTAAAAATTACGGGCAAAGCCTATCGCGTTCCTACCCGCACCGGCAGTATAGCCGAGCTGAACCTGATCACCGAGAAAGACTGTACCGTGCAGGAAGTCAATGATGCATTCCGCAAAGCAGCAGCTGAAGGGCCACTCAACGGTGTCATGGATGTGTTGGAAGACCAATGGGCTTCGTCGCGAATTGTAGCCGATCCGCATTCGTCCATCATTGATTTACCGCTTACAGCCAAGGAAGGCAACCTGTTATCTGTAGCGGCCTGGTACGATAACGAGTGGGGGTTTTCGAATCGGCTGGCCGAAGTTGCCGCGTTTTTAGCCGAACGAATCTGATTTGTAAATCAATAAGATCATTCGAACGCAGAATTGGTAATAAGTGCCTGAGGAGAAAAAATGGTCACAGAAACGGTCCGCCGTTGCGGCACAGAGATCACAGATGTTCAATTAGCTCATTATTAGATACTTAAACTGTTTAGAATTTTATTTCCGAACGAGTTTTTGTCATCCCGATGAAGGAGGAATCTTAATGCATCTTTACGTCCGAACATGGATACGTTAAGATTCTTTCTTCGTCAGAATGACAAAAACCACTTGCTGATGAAAGTGAGCATTTGTGCTGCTTCACTGGCTTTGGCCATTCCCTCTCTACCAGCTTGTATGGCGTGTACCGCAAAATCTACATTGGGAGCCATACCTGAGTCGGTAATTGCCGGCACTTTAGCCAGTTTAGCGATTACTTTATCCTCATCATCTTTGTGATCGCTCCTCCCACTTCGTCTCCCCCTTCCACAATGTCTTTTATGGTCTTTGTAATAGCTGTCTGTAGCTCGTCTATCTCTGATGATGCCTGTTTTGCTGGTCACCGAGCAGGTCTACCGCATCCGAAAGACTGGTTTTATAACTTTCGACATGAGGTGAACGAACAGAAGAAGACGGCCAACAGAATCCTTTTTTAAAAAACTGTATAGCTAAAAAGGTTTTCGTAATTTTAAGCGATGCTGGTACATAATGACAATCAACAGATACCGGTTTATCATCTGGAACCAGACGAAATAGCCGGAAACAGAAATTTTAGAGTGTATACCTTTGATGGCACTTTTCCCAACCAGTCCGAGCTTCTTGTACCGCACAGAAAAGATCATTACCTGATTGTATTCATCAGGCGAGCGGGCAGCCGTCAATGGATAGACATGACGCCCTATGTGCTGAAAGACAACACGGTTTACTTTACAGGCCCCAATCACATTATTGTAAAAGAAGAGTTTACCCAATTGTGGAGCACAGGAATTGCGTTTACAAACGAGTTCCTTTCCTTGCAGGAAAACGCTTCCCTCAGCAAGTTGCCGCTCATTCAAAATCCTCATAACGGTCATGAATTGCTGCTTACGGAGGCAGATGTAAATTTTGTGGAGGATATACTGGACAAGATCACAATTGAATACCAACATTCCAGTGAGTGGCAGCAACGCATGCTAACGGCCTATCTGACTGTTCTGCTTACGTATTTAAGCCGCCTGTATACAGAGCAGTTTACCGAGAACGATACATCTATCGATAAACTACTGCTTAAGGATTTCCAGGCAAAGATCGACGAGTGCTTCCGGGAACTGCACGAGGTAGGGGATTACGCGTCCCTGCTTCATATTTCTGCCGGACATCTAAGCGAGGTAGTGAAAACACAAAGCGGCAAACCGGCCATCAAGCATATTCATGATCGACTGGTGATGGAAGCCCGGCGTCTGCTTTTTCATACCCACCATTCGTTGAAGGAAATCGCCTTTGAACTTGGTTTTTCGGATGCTTCCTACTTCAGTCGGTTCGTCAAACGCGAAACCGGCGTAACCCCAGCCGAGTATCGGGCCAGCATCCGCGAAATGTACCAGTAATACCGCAGAATGTGTTCCAGTCGGGCGCCTAGCGTGTGGTACCTTTGTCCTGTTAACTAATCAACTATGAAAACAGTACTGATAACAGGAGCAAACAAAAGCATTGGCTTTGAAACAGCCCGGCAATTACTACAGCAAGGCTATTATGTATATCTGGGCAGCCGGGATATGCAGAAAGGGCAGCAGGCGGTTAGCTTGCTTCAGGCAGAGGGCTTAACTCAGGTGGAATCTATAGTGATTGACGTCGACAATCCAGACTCCATAAAAGCAGCCCGCGAAGTACTTGGGCAGAAAACCAGCGTGCTGGATGTACTGATCAATAATGCGGGTATTAGCGGTAGCCTGCCGCAAACGGCACTGGAAACGGAGATCGGCGCATTCAGACAGGTGTTAGAAACCAACTTTTTTGGCGTCATCGAAGTAACACAGGCGTTTATAGACCTGCTGAGGCAGTCGACGGAACCAAGAATCGTGAACGTTACCTCGGGACTGGGGTCGCTCACCCTGCACAGTGATCCTGCCTGGAAATATTTTGCTGTTAAACCAACAGCGTATGTTGCCTCAAAAGCGGCTCTCAATGCCTATACCATTGTACTGGCTCATAACCTCCAGGATACACCGTTTAAAGTAAATGCTGTCGATCCGGGTTATACCGCCACCGATTTTAATCATCATTCCGGACCAGGCACCGTACCCGATGCCGCTGCCAGAGTGGTGAAAGCTGCCACATTAGGCCCCGATGGGCCAACAGGTCAATTCTTTAGTGATGACAACGCGCCGGAAACAGGGATTAGCCCCTGGTAAACCGCCAGAACTACATTCGTTTGCTGGTATCAAAAATGCCGACGCGTGTGAGCGCGTCGGCATTTTTGATACTGGTCAATGAGAATTCAGAACGCAGAAGACTACGGAATCTGGATTCAATAGTCCGTTTATTTTCTGATTACCTTTTTCTTGCCAGCAGTAGGTTTCATAACAAACCGGGCAATGACGAGGAGGGGTATCGACAGGGTGAGCCAGGAAAAAAAGTCCAGCAGACCGTCACCAACCAGTGCCGACAGGAGCCCCCACAGACTGACAACGGCCAGTATCAGCGGTATTGTCCAGATATGCCAGAAATCAGGCTTTGTGTTCATCTTGTTTCAGTAAAGTAAGGGTCAGAATTTCATCGTCTTCTGCCTGCCGATTGAGCTGATCACTAGTAGACGAAGTTGATTTGCTTTTGCTCATTCGGTTCAAATGGGCTTTTGTCGCTTTATTCCGGGCAAACCACAGGTATAAACCACTGACGAGGACAACAATCGTTATAATATCGAAAAAGGCCCAGATGATTTTCAGGGGAAGTCCGCCGTAATCGCCAAAGTGCAGAGGCTGCGAAATGAAAACAGCATTGACATACCAGGGCATGCTTCTCATATCGGTTAGTTTACCCGTTTTGGCATCAATCAGGGCTGGTTTAGCCAGACGCTCCGTTAAGGGCGTGTTGCCTTTCATAAACACGGCGTAGTGATGCTGACTGGAATACAGCGTGCCCGGATAGGCCACAAACGAGGGTTCCATGTCGGGTGCGGCCTGTTTGGCTACGGTTAAAGCCTGATCGAGTGGGCTAAGCTTTCCCACCAATGGAGCGGCTCCTTTGTAAGGGGCGACCATCTCGGCCAGTTGACCCTGCTGCCAAACACCCTGCACCACTTCGGCAAGGGTGTTCAGGACACCCGTAAAACCAACCACCGTGGCCCACACGACCGTTACCACACCCAGCAGGTTATGTAAATCGAGCCACTTCAGTCGGGTTGACTTTTCGGTGCGGATCATACCAAAATCAAACCGACGCATGATCGGGCTGTACAGCATGAGTCCTGAACCAATGGCAACGACAAACAAGAGCCCCATCAGACCCAGAAACAGCTTCCCGCCCAGCCCCATAAACATATCGATGTGCAGTTGCAGCATAACATACATAAAGCCTTCCTGCAACTTGGGCTCTTCCAGCACATGGGCTGTACGGTTATCAAGAATCACCAGTTTGTAGTTGTCTGCCGGTGCCGTCAATGAATCGGACAGCGTAAACGTGGTGGTATTTGGCTCGTGTTCGTCCCAGTAAACAAAGCGAATGACATTGGCCGGGAACTGCTGGCGAACGGTTTGCACGAGTCTCTCCAGCGGTACCGTTGGCGTACCGGCGGGCATCGTGGGGGCTAATGGGGGTTTGCCTTCCAGTGCCTCAATCTCTTCAGTAAAGATGAGCGGCAAGCCCGTCAGGCAGAGCATAAGCAGAAACGCCGTGCAGATCAGACTTGTCCACTTATGGATTTGAAACCAGGTTTTGACTTGTTTGGCGGTGCTCATACTAAGAAGCAATAAGGAGTAGACTAACGTATAAAGCCCCCGGTTGGTGATAACCGGGGGCTATTTTTCTAGAATTTGTAAGCAATGCTACCCACGAAACTCCGCAGTTTCTGCGCATTCATGGTTGTATAGCCAATCCAGTAGTGTTGATTGGTTAGATTATCTACTTTGGCTGCCAGCCGGAATTTCCGACGGTCGTAAAAAGCCGATGCATTTAGGACAGTATAAGCAGGCAGCGTGAATTCGCCTAAACTAATGCTGTTCTGAATCTTGTTGTCGCTGGCGTAATTACCTCCAATACCAAACCCGAGACCTTTAATCAGATAATCGGGCAGTCGGTAGCTGAGCCACAGGTTTGCCCGTACAGGCGAGGAAGCGGTGGTTGGTCGGCGACCATTAACGTCTGCATCCGCATTAGTCAATTTAGAGTCGTTGTAGGAAAATCCAGCCACAACATTGAAACCGGTTAAGGGGTTGGCAATAACATCCAGTTCAACCCCACGACTTAGTTGCGTTCCATCCTGGGTTTGGGCAAAACGAGCAGCTGCCAGCGGATTCGGGTCGGTGCGAAGCAGATTTTTTACCTGAATGTCATAATAACTAACCGTCGTGGTTAACCGCCCACCGAAGGCATTGAGCTTGACACCGGCTTCAAACTGGTTGGCCTGCTCAAGTTTGGCGAATCGCTGCGTCAGGCTGTCGGTAGCCGTAACATCGTATGCATTGTAAATGCCCTTGTTATTGAAACTGTTCTGGTAGTTTGCAAAGAGCGACACCTTGTCTTTGATAGGCTGATAGACCAGACCCACTTTGGGCGAAAAGGCGGTTTGGTTGTAGCCAGCGACCTCAGCGCCAACAAGACCCCCTTTGTTATGAAAATCATCGACCCGTAAAGCGGCCAGTAGGCTTAACTGGTCGGTCAGGTTCAGGACATCGGAAACAAAAGCGCTGTAGGTATCCCGAATTCCGGTAAGGGGATACGTAAAATCAGGGGCTTTGCTAGCATATAAAGCCGTAAGAGCTGCCCCATTGAATTGGCTGTAGTCGTAGTCCGTTGTAAGAGGAACGGTGTCAAACGTACTGCCAAAAAATAGTTGTTTTGCGTTAACATGCAGGTAGTCAAGACCCACAACAAGGCGGTTGCGCAGGTTGCCTAGTCGAAAGTCGCCGTTGATCAACTGCTGAACTTCAACCACATCGTTGGTACTGTTACGAGTCGATTGGTCTGCGCGTACGAGCAGATTTGACCCCAGCGTCTTCCCATCCGGAATAATATAGAAGTAGGGGCCAATACCGTTTGAATAGCTACGACTCGAACTGATGTTGGTTGAGGAGGTGAACTTATCTGACAGGCGATAATTCACCTGACCAAACAGATTTGTGCTACGTGACTTCTGCGACAGGCCACTGCCCATATATGAGTTGCGGTAATCCACGTTCAACTGATCGGCACGAGTGGCCCCAAGTGTATAGCCCGGCACGTAGAAAAAGAAGTTCTGCTCTACTACGTTCTCTGTCCGGTAAATCTCGGCGTCGAGTAAAATTGATAAGCGTTCGGTAGGCTTAATTAACAGGCTGGGAGCCAGCGCAAAACTCTTGTTGAAGCCTTCGGTTTGAAACGTACCATCGTGATTGTAGGCTGAGTTGAGCCGTAAGAGTATGTTGCGACTTTTGTTCAGGGGCGCATTGACATCGACACTCACCCGCTGAAAATTGTAGTTTCCGCCCGACACAGCTACTTCTCCACCGAATGTTTCGTAGGGTTTCTTCGTCACCCGGTTAACCAACCCGCCATAGGAGGTGAGGGCACTGCCAAACAGGGTTGCCGAAGGCCCTTTGATCACCTCCAGTTTCTCCAGATTTACGGCATCAATAGTGCTCGTAACATTTCCCGCCAACCCATTTCGGAGCTGGCTCTGCACATAGAAACCACGGGTGTTGTAGTAAGCACCACCATCGCCGGAGCGACCCGTGGCATTCCACATTTTCTGAATACCGGGAGCATTCCGCATCGCATCATCGACCGTGAAAATGACTTGTTCGGTCAGTAACTCCTTGCCAATTGTGTTGTATACCTGTGGATTTTCCAGATTTTTCAAGGGCATCTTGGAGACATACTCACTGGATGAACGCGAAAACCGGTTCGTGCGGCTACCGTTGACGGTTACTTCATTTAACTGGGCTGCGTTCTCCTGTAGCGTAAAATCGACCGTTATTGATTGGGCATCGGTTACAGTAACTGTTTGTTCGGTTGTTTTCAGACCAATAGCCGATACCTGAACCAGATAGGTGCCTAATTTGATATGACTAATCATAAAGTCACCGGTGGCGTTGGTGATAGCTCCCTGACCTTTGCCTTTCAGGCTGACAGTCACGGCCTCTGCCGGATTTCCATCTGACGTTTGAACGTGCCCTCGGATGCTTGCTGTTTGTTGAGCCAATGCAGGAAGCGTGCCCAATAAAAATAAGAGACTAAGTAGAGTTTTAGTTGTATTCATTTACATTGTACTATTTAGATATATTCTAAAGAGATGCAAATGAACAACAGAATGTAATGAGATGAAAGTTATTTTTAATAATTCTAAATAAAATTACGTCTTACTACTATCTCATCCAGATCTATTCAATACGTATCGCCATTTGACTTTTATTTTTTACTTAAGCAGGTAATCAACTTGATTAAACACAAAGGCATAGAGATATAATAAGTAATTACGCACAACCAACCTGGATTTATATAAGATCAATTAAAATTCAGGTGTGAGGCCAGACTATATGTGTAAAAATAGATTGACATTAAAATATGCTATATATAAATGAAAAAATACAACCTGTTGATTGACTAAAGGGTCTATGAAGAAATGCTAATTCGATTGTATATTTTCGGTAAAATCGACTCAACGCTTCATGGACTACATCTACGCCAAACGGAAACGACTGATAACGAGTCGATCGTCAATACGGGTTTTACTATTTCTTTTGGCTTTTAGTTGTATAGGGGGTTCCGGCAATGCCCAATCGACAAATAACTATACAAACTGGTACTTTGGCGATGGGGCGGGGGTAACCTTTGGTAGTGGCACCGTGCAGGCACTGACAACGGGTAAACTCCATTCGAAGGAGGGATGTGCGTCGATTTCCGACGCGAATGGCCAGTTGCTTTTCTATACAGATGGGCAAACAATCTGGAATCGAAACCACGACGTTATGCCCGGTGCTACAGGTCTGGGCGGCAGTAACTCAAGTACACAATCGGCCCTGATAGTGCCGTATCAGAACAGTACAGCACAATTTTATGTGTTTTCAGTAGCTGCTGAAGCCGACCAGACAGGTGTTCAGTATGCTATTGTCAATATGACGCTGGATGATGGACGCGGTGGGTTAGAAATGAAAAATAAGCCCGTTGTGGCTCCGGCAACTGAAAAAATTACGGCCATTAATCATTGTAATAACCTCAATCACTGGATAATTACGCACGAGAGAGGCAATAACGTTTTCAGGGTCAACCTACTCAACGATAATGGCCTGATTCCAACGGCTACGATGTATCGCGTTGGAAGTACGCATTCGTCTGGTAAGGGTTATATGAAGCCATCGCACGATGGACGAAAGCTGGCCGTAGCGGTGTCGGGTGGCGAACAGGGTGGATTTTTGGAGGTGTTTGATTTTGATAACAAAACTGGAGCCATATCTAAGCCGGTAAAACTGGAGATTCCGGAAAGCAGGGGTGCTTATGGAGTTGAGTTTTCGCCCGATAATAAACTGCTTTATCTCTCAACAACGTCCAGTAAAACAATCTATCAGTTTACTGTAGATGGTCTGGCTATACAAACTGCGCTCTCAGTAAAATCCCAACAGGGCACCTCGTTAGGGGTAGGTGCCCTGCAACTTGGTCCCGATGGTAAATTATACGGGGCCATACCCGGCGAAGGTTACCTGCTGGCCATCAATCAACCCAATCAGGTTGGTGCCGGATGCGGGCTCGTGTCGAAGGCGATCTATCTGGGTGGCAGGATCGCCGAAGCAGGGTTACCTTTTGTGCTGGACGAGATTCCCTTATTACCACCGGGTCTTACCATTACACTCACAAAACAGGCCGGTTGTAATAAGTATGTTCTTGACTCGCAACCGGTGAATCTGGACCCTGCGTACCTGATTTATCAGTGGTATGTGAATGGTGTTGCCGTAGCGGGTGGGAATGGGCCGACCCTTCAACCCGCGAAATCGGGAACGTACACACTGAAAGTTCGGGAAACAAAGTGTCGGGATATTCAACAGTTTTCCAACGAGATGCCGGTTACCCTTGTGGAGGTAAACCCCACGGTTACCGCAACACCCGATTCCTGTGGTACGTTTCGACTGGCGGCTCATGCGAATGGAGGAAACATCGTCTGGAGAGGGCCGGGTATTAATCCAGCCAACAGCCATCTGGATTCGATGATTATTGCGGGAGTTAACGGCAACCGAACTTATCAGGTACGCGTTAGTGATCCTGGCGATTCAACCTGCTCGTTTCAAAAAGAGGTGTCTTTTGCGTTCACAGTGCCACCGGCTTTTCAACTCAACCCATCGAGCCGATCCAGTTGTGGCGACTCGCTTCTGATAACTGCAACGCCTACGCCCGACTGGAATACGTTCCAATGGCTATTGCCTGATGGAAGTAAGGTAACCGGTAAGAGTATTACCGCACGGCAAAGCGGTGTCTATAAACTTACGGCACAGAGTACAGCTTCTGGCTGTAGAAGCGAAACGAGTGTAACGGTAGCTCTGAATCCAATTCCCGTTTTGCAATTGGCTTTCCACCAAATAGATACCTGTTTTGCTAATGCGTCTATAGGCTATGTTGATCTGGATGCCGGAACCGTTATGAACGGGCGTTTCACCTGGACAAAAGAAGGGAGTGTAATTGGAACCAGTCAGCGGCAGGAGGTTCGTGAGTTTGGGATTTTTACCGTGTCAGTTCGCACACCGGCCGGCTGTTCGGCCAATGATTCGGTACGTGTCGTATCAACTTGTCCTCCACTACCACCCCTGATGAGCATACCTGATGCCTTTACGCCAAATGGAGATGGTATGAATGAAACACTGGTGATTTTCGCTTCAGGTATTGATCAGTTACGCTTGTTCATTTATAATCGCTGGGGTGAAGTTATCTATTCAGGAATGGAAGTCTCCCCAAAACCGTCGGGATGGAAAACCTGGGATGGAACCTATAATGACAAACCCGTTGAAGGTGGTATATACAATTACAGACTGGAAATGCAAAGCGTAGCCATACCGGTCCCGATGGTCAGGCGAGGTATTATTCAGGTGATTCGGTGATGCTTTTTTGGGGCTAACGATTAGACTGGAACGGCTAATTGCTTTGAGTAAGGTAGGGGCTTCGGCCACTAAAATGATCTCTTTACAGCAAGTGAATAAATCTCTCCCTTACTCATGATTCCTCTATTTAACCAGTTACCGTTCGGTGGCGCGTTGCTCGGATTGCTTGGCCTGCTGGGTAGTGGACTGGGTAATCAAGGTCAGCATTCGCCAACGCCAGCTACTGTGCAGGTTGATACGACCAACCGCCCAGCCGAGAACCGGTTTACGAAAACAGTACTGTCCAACGACCTCAACGAGCCTATGGAATTGGCCGTTGCGCCCGATGGGCGGGTATTTTTTGTGGAACGGGCGGGTAAATTTTATGTGTATGATCCGGTGCAGAAGAAAACCCGTCTGCTGTATGACTTCCCGGTGAAGGCCGTCGATAAATACCTGAATGGGTTGTTGGGTATGACTATCGATCCAAATTTCTCGAAGAATCATTACCTCTATTTTTTCTACACGATTCAGGATAAAGACGATACACGGCAACGTATAGCTCGTTTCGTAATTAATAATGACAACACGCTCGATCTAGCCAGCGAAAAGTCCATTATCGAGTTCCATATCGACCTGGAAGTGAGTGCGCATACGGGCGGTTCAATGACCTGGGATACACACGGTAACCTGTTCATTTCAACGGGAGATAACACCGTTCCCTTTGAGTCGAACGGGTTTGCACCCATCGACGAACGGGCTGGACGACACACCTTCGATGCACAACGGTCGGCAGGAAATCCAAATGATTTGCGGGGTAAAATTCTGCGTATTCACGTCGAGCCCGACGGCTCGTACACCATTCCGGATGGCAACCTGTTTCCAAAAGGAAACTCTGGCACACGACCCGAAATTTATGTGATGGGATGTCGGAATCCGTATCGCATTTCGGTCGATCCGGCAACGTCAATTGTGTATTGGGGTGAAATTGGGCCGGATTCCGGTACCGATGGGCCGCAGGGACCACGAGGCTACGATGAGTTTAACCAGGCAAAAAAAGCTGGAAACTACGGCTGGCCCTATTTCGTGGGTGATAGCAAAGCCTATCATCAATACGATTTTTCGACCAAAGCGGTGAGTTCGCTGTTTGATCCGGCTGCACCGGTTAATAATTCGCCAAATAATACAGGTGCCAAGCAACTGCCGCCAACAACCAAGGCAATGGTTTGGTACCCCTATAATAAGTCGGACGAATTCCCGGAATTGGGTGTTGGCGGCCGATGCGCAATGGGCGGTCCCGTTTACCATTATAATGCCGCGCTTCAATCCAAAACGAAAATTCCGGCTTATTACGACAAAGCCCTGTTTATGTATGACTGGATGCGCAACTGGGTCTTCGCCGTTCGGTTAGACGATCAGCAGAACTACCAGTCAATGGAGCGGTTTATGCCCGAAACCGGCGATTTTCGGCGTCCAGTCGATATGGAAATTGGGCCGGAAGGTTCATTCTACATGCTTGAGTATGGTTCTGTATACGGTATCGACAACGAAGATGCCCGGCTGGTTCGTATTGATTTCAACCCTGGAAACCGCACTCCAGTCGCTAAAATTACAGCGAAGGATACCATTGGTCTGGCTCCGTTAACGGTCGCTTTCGGCAATAAAAGTTACGATTACGATAAGTCGGATAAGTTAACCTACCAGTGGCGGTTTGAGGGAAATAAACTAGCATCGACCGAAGTGAAGCCTACCTATACATTTCGTAAAAACGGCATCTATACGGCTTCGCTGACCGTGACAGACCCATCGGGAAAGACCAGTACGTCGAAGCAAATGATTAAAGTTGGGAATACAATGCCCGAAGTCGCCATTTCCACGCCCGACAATAGTACGTTCTTCTTTCCCAACCAAACGCCGTTTCGGTATTCGGTAGCGGTGACGGATAAGGAGGATAAAGCCATCGACAGGAAAAAAGTGAACGTGGCCCTGACGTACATTCCTAAAGTAGCGGGCAATGATCAACAGATAGGTCACCAGCAAATTTCGGCATCCTATAATTTAGGTAAGTCGTTGATTGCCGGGAGTGATTGTAAGGCCTGTCACCAGATTGCTGCCAAATCCGTCGGTCCATCGTTTACGGAAGTGGCAAAAAAATACCATGATGACAAAACGGCAACGGCCAAACTCGCCAACAAAATAATCATTGGGGGTGGGGGCGTTTGGGGAGAACATGCCATGGCGGCACACCCGCAATTGTCGCGCGAAGAAACAACCGAAATGGTGAAGTACATTTTCTCCCTGGTCAACCAACCCACCGACAACCGGATTCCGCCAGAGGGCAATATCGTGTTGAAAGAACATGTCGGAAATGACGCGCCAAGCCGATATATCCTGACTGCATCCTACACCGATAAAGGCAGTATGGGTACACCACAGCCGAAATTGGCGTTGAGCAAAAGCGATGTACTGGTACTACGGCCCACAAAAGTGCCGGGCATCGAGGCCGACTCGTTACACAACATCTCGAAACAGGGCAAACGCCTGGGTAGCATTCATAATCAATCATTTTTCATGTTGAAAGGAATTGATTTGACCGGTATTGATCGGCTCACCTATCGCTATGCGTCGAAGGATCAGACTGCCACAATCAACGTACATACCGATTCGCCAACTGGTCCCGTTATCAGTACCGTTGTCTATACGGCGACAGGCGAATGGAAGAATTTTTCGGATGTGAGTGCCGCTATTAATAATCCGGGAGGTAAGCACGATTTATACTTCGTATTTGACAAAGCGGACGGCACTGGAAAAAATTTGTTTTCCCTCGATTACTTGTTGTTTCAAGGGAAAGAAATGGCTGTAAATCAAAGTAATAAACAATCCGGAAAGTAAAAGTAGGACGCATTTAAGAACGATTAACCCCAATCCATGAACAAATCTATTTTAGTAGTAACCTGCCTATTTGCTGCTACCAGCGTGTTTGGCCACTCAACAACTGTTCCGCCTGTCAAACCGAATCGGTCTGCAAAATCGGCTATCAACCCGGCAGACGTAAAACTGCCAACGGGTTTTGCCGCCACCATCGTCGCTGAGGACCTGGGGTCTGCCCGGCATATCGTCGTCAGCAAAACGGGCGACATTTATGTTAAACTTGCGAAGTTGAAAGACGGCAAAGGTATTTACCGCCTACGAGACACAAACAAGGATGGCGTTGTGGATGAGCGGGTTGGCTTCGGCGATTACCCCGGTACCGGAATTTTTATTCGGGATGGGTATATGTATACGTCATCCAATAACAGCATATACCGGTACAAACTGAATGAAAATCAGGAAGTCATCAACCCGGATCAGCCTGAAAAACTGGTGTCGGGTTTACGGGAGAAAGATCGTGACAAGTCGAAGTCGATCGCGGTCGACAATCAGGGAAATATTTATGTCAACATAGCGTCGGATAACGACGCCTGTCGGGTAGCTGGCACAGGTAAAGGGATGATGCCCTGCCCACTGCTGGATTCGGCAGCGGGCATCTGGCGGTTCAAAGCAAACGTGCTCGATCAACCGTTTGACAGTGGTGTTCGGTACGCTACCGGCCTGAAAAACGTGGTTGGACTGGATTGGAACGGCAAAACCAACTCTCTTTTCGTGGTGCAGCATGGCCGGGGGAAATTCGATGATTTCTATCCGCAGTATTATACGCCCAAGCAAAGCGCGGAGTTACCCGCCGAAACAATGTATGAAGTACATCAGGGCGATGACGCTGGCTGGCCGTACGTGTATTACGACCATATTCAGAAAAAGAAAATCCTGGCACCCGAATACGGTGGCGATGGCAAAAAAACGGGTACGGCTAAAACGATAAACCCGGTGGCGGCTTTCCCGGCGCACATGGGCCCCAACGGACTTTTGTTCTATACAGGAACCGCCTTTCCGGAACGGTATCGGAATGGGGCCTTTATCGCTTTCCATGCTCAGTCGCAGGAGTTGCACAAGGGCTTTCTGATTGGCTTTGTACCCTTCAAAAACGGTAAGGCATCGGGTCCCTGGGAAATCTTCGCCGACAATTTTGCCGGAACGGATTTGGTTAAACCAACAGGTCCGGTACAGCATCGCCCCTGCGGGTTGGCACAAGGTCCGGACGGGTCGTTGTACGTAACCGACGATTTGAACGGAACGCTGTTTAAGATCAGCTATCAGGCTACTGGCCGGAAAGCAACGGCTTCTTCAGGTAAATAATGTGAGTTATGGTTTATTCATATAAGCCACTGTAAGCCAAAGCTCAATTCAGGGTAAATAAGAAAATACAGTAACCACAGAGGCCACGGAGGATTGAGTTCTCCGTGGCCTCTGTGGTTACTGTATCTTGGTTAAAGCTTTACTGAACTATTACTTCACCTCATTCACCTCCAATACGACACTGGTTCGGCGGGTGTCGACTTGCGGGTTAAAGCCGATGGTCATCAGGTAATTGCCAGAATACGAATCGGTGTTGTTGTTAATGCGGGATGTCGTGCCCGGATAAATGTTCAGCTCCTGAATCCGGTAGTTTTTGGCAGGATCGAGACCGTTTAACTTAATGGGTGCCAGACTGCCCGCTTTGTAACGTTCCTTCACTAAATAAGTGAACCAAACGGCCCGGTCTTTGGCTTCGCTCACAAACAGCGAGGAGGCCACATCACTGGTGTATGGAGATGCCAGTCGGAATAAGTCGCCTTTCCAGATAACGTTCTTGATGTTATCATACGTTTTTAGCGCCTGCTGGCTAAAGGCTAACTCTGGTTCAGTCAACTTACTTACCACAATATCGTACCCAATTTTGCCCATCATGGCAACGTCTGTCCGGAACTTAATTGGCTGTTTGCCCCAGTCCGTTACGTGGTTGCAACTGGCAATTGCGGGGAAGAAATACGAGTTATTCCACTGTATGAAAATTCGCTCCATTGCATCGGTATTGTCGCTGGGCCAATATTCGGTGAAGTACTTCAGGGCACCATAGTCTACACGGCCACCGCCACCTGAGCACAGCATCATGGGTAGAGTCGGATATTTTACACGCAGCCGCTCCAGCACTTTATACAGCCCCTGCACATAGTCGACGTATAAGTTCGACTGGTTTTGAATCGTGGCCGAGAAAGCATTGTAGATGACCGCATTACAATCCCATTTGATATACCCCAGAGTAGGGTTTTTGGTTAGTAATCCGTTCACCAGTTCATAGACAAAGTCCTGCACTTTCGGATTGGAGAGGTCAAGCACCAATTGATTTCGGAAATAATATTCCGACCGGTTAGGCAGCTTGATGACCCAATCCGGGTGTTTTTCGTACAACTCGCTTTTCGGGCTTACCATTTCAGGTTCCATCCAGATACCGAATTTAACGCCTGCGTTTTCGGCGTCTTTAACCAGATAGCCTAAGCCATGTGGCAATTTCTTAGCATTTTCCTGCCAGTCGCCCAGACCTGCCCGGTCGTTATTGCGCGGGTATTTATTTCCGAACCAACCATCGTCCAGCAGGAACAAATCGACGCCGAGTTTTTTGGCGTCTTTGAAAAGAACACTCAGCTTCTCTTCGTTAAAATCGAAATAAGTGGCTTCCCAGTTGTTGAGGAGCGTCAGGCGGTTGCCTTCTCCCTGCGGAATCCGGTGTTTACGCGCCCACCGGTGCAGGCTGCGGCTGGCTCCACCTTTGCCCTTGTCGGAGTAAGTGAACAGGAATGCGGGGGTTGTGAACTCAGTGCCGGGAGCCAGTGAATAGGCCGATGCATACGGATTTATGCCCGGAATGATGCGCAGATTATGCAGTGGATCAACCTCAAACGCCAGTTGGTAATTCCCCGACCAGGATAATGTACCCGCAATGACCTCGCCCTGCTCTTCTTCGGCGGGGTGATTGAGCGATACCAGAAACGAAGGAGGTTGGAACAAATCGGCGCGTGTGCCGAGCTTGGAATCAAGAATCTTGATGCCTTCTGTAAGCGGTACTTCGCTTGGGTTCATTTCATTGGCCCAGTCGCCGTGGAAATGCGTCAGGTAATAGTTTTGAGCCGGAATATAGAGGTTTGCTGATGCGTATTTATGGAGCATGACCGCCTTCTTTTCGGTATGGCGAATCGAACTCCATTGCTCGATAACATCCTCATTCTGATAGGCTTTGTAATACAGCGTTACCTCAAATGGGTATTGCGGATCTTTCAGGTAGACTTTCGTCAGCACCACACCCTCGCCCATTGGCTGGCTTTCATGCCGAACATACTTCAGGTCGAGGGATGGGTTGCCATCAGCATGAGTAACCTGGATGGCGGGTTCCAGCAAATTGCGGCTTCCGGCGGGTGTATAGGCCGAATTATAGATGTCGGTATAGTCTTCACCTCGTTTTCCTCTAACCGGTATTGCGCCATATTCAGTCGCGTTGCGAAGCTTCGGCCCGAGGTGGACAAGAGTTGGTATCTGGTCTTTATCAACCCGAATGACAAGAGCCGTTTGCCGGGTTTCAACCGTAATATGGGTGTCGCCCGGTGCGGCCTTTGTCGTTGCTGACATCAGCACAAAAACTAGTAATGACAGACAGAGCTGTTTCATTGATGATTGGGTAAGTTGCAATTGAGAATAAGTAAGTAGTTAATCGAGTTGGGGCAAAACTAATCAACAAGCAACAAATTTGGATGGACACAAGCCTGCCTGAATTGACTAGTTCGTGTTGAATTAATTAGCAGGTTTTGTGGTGTATTCCATAAAACGATACACTTCCTGCCGGGTTACATCAAATACCTGAGCTGTCTGGCTTTGTAGTTGTTTATAAGCAGGCGCCGACATAACAGGTGTAGGTGTATCGGCCATAACCGGGTTTGCAACAGCACCTAAACTGGTCACGTAATGTGCAATACTGAACTCATACCCCTTTTCGCTACCGTTCGGAATGACAAGGGTTGAGAAATCCCAGCCGAGAAGATTACCTCGTTTGATTCGCTCTTCGCTTAGCTTCTTTAACTGACCCACAGCACCATCATAATTGGCGCCTGGCGTTCGGCGACGGATTCGATCAACAATCATAAACTGAGTACCGTCGGGAGCGAATTTCGGGGCAAACGTACCATCAGTTATTTCCCAGATTTCGATTTTAACGACGGGGGCGGTATTGCGATCCCGCTTTTGAAGATCGGCCATTTTCGCCTGTACACTATCGCCGTAGATACGCGCCATTGCCTCGGGCGATGCTCCTTTTATGGCCATCTCATGGGTAACAATGCGCGTTACATAGTCATATTCTGATTGGTTAAGGTTCGATGTAAACTGTTTGACGGTCATATACCAGCCTTCGAGTTTTCCTTCATCAACGGCTGCCTGATTTACTTTTTTCCATTCACGCTCTACCGGCAAGGCATCCTGAATAGTAAGGCCGGGATTCAGTTTATGGTAAATGAGGTACATATAGGTTTTCTGCGGACTTTTTGACTGCGCTTGTAATTCATATGCGGCCGCACATAAAAAGCTTACCATCAGAACAAATCGAAGCTTACGGGATAACTGGTTCATTGGGGATGACTAATTTAGGAAGAGATTCAGGGAAAAAGGGTAAAGGTAAAAAATGAGCGTCTACTACCTATAAAGGACTTTTTATGTTAATGCCAACGAATTAATATAAGACGTTTACTGGTAAGAAGTTAAGCAGAATTTTTAACCACAGAGGCACAGAGAATACAGAGGTGCAATGCATTGACAATAAGTTGATTAAGTCTCTGTGCTCTTTGTGCCTCTGTGGTTAAAAATTCTGCTTAACTACCTACATTTTACGAGTAATTTAATCAGTAGAATAGCTACAAAGATTCTTTCATATATAAGTTGACAACCTGCAACCAGTAGCCTGAACGTGAGAAATTTAACTACATCAATGAAAATTAAAAAAATAACCTTATTCGCTTGTCTATCAGTTAGTTGTCTGGTGATGAGTATCCCTGTTCTGGCCCAGAAACCGAACCTTGGAATTTTCGACGGCCAGGGTGACATTGGAGCTGTTCTAAAGCCCGGATCAGCTAGTTACAACCCCAAAACGCGAACCTACGAACTCACCGGTTCGGGTTACAATGTCTGGTTTGATCACGACGAGTTTCATTTTATGTGGAAGCGTATGAAAGGCGATTTTATACTCTATACGCGAGCTGCGCTTGTAGGTAAGGGCGTCGATCCACACCGAAAAGTAGGCTGGATGGTTCGGACAAGCCTGGACCCTAAATCGGCTCATATCAACGCTGTGGAGCATGGTGATGGACTTACGTCTCTACAATTCAGGCGGACAGAAGGCGCTAATACCGAAGAAATTCGCTCAAAACTAACGGGTGCCGACATCATTCAACTGGAAAGGAAAGGCAATACCTACACCATGCGGGTCGCTAAATTCGGCGAACCCTTCGTTACCGAACAGGTCGCCGATCTGCCTCTGGGCGACGAAGTGTATGTTGGGTTGTTTATTGGGTCACACAATAAAGATGTGCTTGAGCGGGGCGTCTTCCGCGATGTGCGTATCAGTGTGCCCGCCTTCGATAAGCTTGTGCCGTATCGCGATTATCTGGGTAGTAATCTGGAAATACTGGATGTCACGACCGGAGATCGACAGGTAATTTTCAATTCACCCAAGTCATTGCAGGCACCCAACTGGACACCTGATGGCAAAACCCTGCTGTATAATAGCGAGGGACTGATGTACACGTTCAATTTAGCCAAGGGGAAACCTTCGGTTCTGAATACAGGCGCCGTTAAAAATAACAACAACGACCATGTGCTGTCGTTCGATGGGAAGATGCTTGGCCTAAGTTCTGGTGTAAAAGAACTGGGCGGGTCAATTGTTTACACCGTTCCTACAAAGGGTGGAGAACCCAAACAGATTACACCAAAAGGGCCTTCGTATCTGCACGGCTGGTCGCCGGATAAGAAGACGCTAATTTTTACGGGCTCCCGAAACAACGAGTTCGATATTTACAGCGTACCTGCCGACGGTGGCCCGGAAGTTCGCCTGACCGATGCCAAAGCGCTTGATGATGGGCCGGAATATACGCCCGATGGCAAATACATTTATTTCAACTCGGCCCGCACCGGAACCATGCAGATATGGCGGATGAAACCAGATGGCAGTGAGCCGGAGGCTGTCACAAATGGAGAGTTTCATGACTGGTTTCCGCATATATCGCCCGATGGAAAATGGCTTCTGTTTATTTCTTTTCTAAAGGAGGAAGTTAAACCCGACGATCACCCTTTTTACAAGCACGTCTACCTGCGAATGCTGCCTATATCGGGTGTTGGACAGCCTAAAGTGCTTGCTTACATCTATGGCGGACAGGGTACGATCAATACGCCTTCCTGGTCGCCGGATAGTAAGCGGGTCGCTTTTATCAGCAATTCGGCAGAGACCAGCCTCAGTCCCATAGATAAATGATTTTCGGTATTGGGTTTTGGGTTTACGGTATTCGGTTTACCGTATTCGGTTGGCTGGCGCATACGTGAGTCTTGCGCCAGCCAACCGAATACGGTAAACCGAATACCGTAAACTTTAAACCACTTCAGTTTACTTTCCGTACTTTTGCGGCATGGAATTACCGGGTATGGATATATTAAAAAGCGACAGGCTTACACATCTTAAATACGACATTCGGGGGCCGATTTACGAGAAATCGCTCGAACTGGAAGGGCAGGGGTATAAAATCATTAGTCTGAACATTGGCAATCCGGCCACTTTCGGCTTCGACGCCCCTGATGAAATTGTTCACGATATCATCCTGAATATTCGCAACGCGCAGGGATATTCTGACTCGCGTGGTTTGTTCTCGGCCCGCAAAGCCGTTATGCATTATACCCAGAATATCGGCTTGCCCGGCATTGCAATTAATGACATTTATATTGGCAACGGTGTAAGTGAGTTGATCATGCTGTCCATGCAGGCGCTCCTGAACGAAGGTGACGAAGTGCTGGTGCCATCGCCGGATTATCCGCTTTGGACAGCTTCTGTGGCGTTTTGTGGCGGTAATCCAGTGCATTACATCTGCGACGAAGCCGCTGACTGGAACCCCGATCTGGCGGATCTGGAGAGTAAAATCACCCCCCGTACACGGGCTATTGTTGTCATAAACCCCAATAACCCAACGGGTGCTGTTTACGAAAAATCGGTGCTGGAAGGTATTGCCCGTATTGCTGAACGGCATAAGTTAATTGTTTTTTCAGATGAGATTTATGATCGGATTTTATATGATGAGGCCGTTCATTACCCAATTTCCAAAATGATCAACGATACGCTCTGCATTACAATGGGCGGTTTATCGAAAAATTACAGGGCCGCCGGCTTTCGTGGGGGATGGATGATTTTGAGCGGTGCCCGCCAACGGGCGAAGTCCTATATTGAAGGCTTGACGCTCCTGGCCAGTATGCGGTTGTGCGCCAATGTGCCAACCCAGTATGCCATTCAAACGGCGCTTGGCGGCTACCAAAGTATCAATGATCTGGTACTTCCTGCCGGTCGGCTTCACAAACAGATGATGCTGGCTTATGATCGTATGACGGCCATTCCGGGTGTAACATGCGTGAAGCCCAAAGGTGCTTTATACATCTTTCCTAAACTTGATTTGTCCCAATTCCGACTTGCCGACGATGATGATTTTGTTCTGAATCTGTTGATCGAACAGAAGGTGCTGGTGGTGGCCGGAAATGGCTTTAACTACATTCACAATGACCACTTCAGAATCGTATGCCTGCCTACCGTCGATGAGTTGACGGTGGCTCTGGACCGGATAGAAGCCTTTCTGGAAAGTCGACGGATCTAGAAAAAGATTCGTGTATTATTCCATGCAAAATGCCCTGAGAAATCGGGGCATTTTGCGTACAATGGGACTTGGTGACTTACGTAAAAATAACGTATAAAGAGGGTCGTAAGCAGGCTGTAGAGTATTCATAGTACTATGAAACATTTTTACGGGATTAGTCGTTAACTTAATCCTTCTCCGTAATAAATTTCGTTGGCATGGCTGACAGCGAAGTTTTTGAGTAGTTTAGAGAAGCCATTATTCATAAGACATAGTGAGTACGATTCGCGCCCACTGCCTTTTTTTAAGTACATAAATGGAAGAAACGAAAGAAAATGTTCATCGCTCTGAAACGCAGAGTACAGAACGCATTACCAATGATTTACCCAAGCGCGACGAGTTACTTCTGACACCCGACGAACAACGTATTAAAGACGCTTTTCAGGATCACGATTGGAATGAAATAAAAACAGCCGACTCCTGGGTCATCTTCAAGGTGATGGCTGAGTTTGTAGAAGGCTTCGATAAATTAGCCAAGATAGGCCCTTGCGTATCTATATTCGGCTCAGCCCGGACAACGCCCGACAATCCATATTACAAAATGACCGAGGAAATTGCCGCCAAATTAGTACGGCATGGTTACGGTGTCATTACGGGTGGTGGACCGGGTATAATGGAAGCGGGTAATAAAGGGGCCTTCGAGCAAGGGGGCAAATCGGTTGGCCTGAATATCCAGCTACCGTTTGAACAACATAGCAACATTTATATCGACCCCGACAAAAATATCAACTTCGATTTCTTCTTTGTTCGGAAGGTAATGTTTGTCAAATATGCGCAGGGATTTGTGGTTATGCCCGGAGGCATGGGCACCCTCGACGAATTGTTTGAGGCTATGACCCTGATTCAAACTCGTAAGATTGCCCGTTTTCCAATCGTACTTGTTGGGAAAAGCTATTGGCAAGGACTAATTGACTGGATTACAGACGTCATGCTGGGGCAGGAACACAATATCAACCCCGAAGACATGAAGCTCATCAGTATCGTAGAAACGCCAACTGAGGCCGTCAAGGTTATAGATGAGTTCTACAACAAATATTTGTTGAAGCCTAATTTTTAAGTAACGCGGACATCCTGTCCGTGCAGCCGTAGGTTAAAATTGCCTCGTAGCCTGTACATATACGGACAGGATGTCCGCCTTACTTAAAACGGTGTTTCCTGGCTAGGGTCAGCGTTGCCGAAGTTCGACATGGTATTGGCCTTACTTTTGAAAACACTACCTGCCGATGGGGGCGTTTCGAAGCTACCCAATCCATTCACATCAGGGGCAAAGCCCTGTGTTGGCACGGGCTCGTAATAGGTGTCGAGATCGCAGAATTTAGTGAATTTATTGATGAACCGGAGTTGGATCGTATCAAGCGAACCACTCCGGTTTTTTGCGATAATCACCTCACCGATTCCGGCTGTCGAGTTGCCATTTTCGTCGGCAGTAATGTTATAGTATTCAGGACGATAGAGGAAACACACCATATCGGCATCCTGCTCAATAGATCCCGATTCACGAAGGTCGGAAAGCTGTGGTTTTTTATCACCACCACGGGTTTCAACCGCCCGGCTTAACTGCGACAGGGCAATTACCGGCACGTTCAATTCTTTTGCCAGGTTTTTCAACGCCCGCGAAATCGACGCAATTTCCTGCTCACGGTTACCACCCCGCCCGCCCGACGTGTCGCCCGACATTAACTGGAGGTAGTCAATGACGACCATCTGGATATCGTGCTGGGCTTTTAAGCGACGACACTTGGCCCGCAATTCCAGGATGGATAGGGCAGGGGTATCGTCAATAAAAATAGGTGCTTCGGTCAATCGCTGAATTTTGTGGTGCAACTGCGTCCACTCATGCGGTGCCAGCGTCCCTTTTCTGATTTTCTCTGCATCAATTTCGGCTTCGGCAGAGATTAGACGATTGACAAGCTGCACCGCCGACATCTCAAGGGAGAAAATAGCAACCGGTTTTCCGTGGTCGACAGCCGCATTTCGCAGGGCACTAACGACAAAAGCGGTTTTTCCCATAGCTGGCCTAGCCGCCAGAATGATCAATTCGGTGGGTTGCCAGCCCGATGTAACGCGGTCCAGATTGGTAAATCCTGATGGAACGCCAGTCAACCCTTCCTGATTTTTCTTGGTTTCGAGTTCATTAAGTGCCATCCTGACGATGGTACTCATGTCGGCGTAGTTCTTCTTGATATTCGATTCCGAAATCTTGAAGAGTGATTGTTCTGTTCGGTCAAGCAGTTCAAAAACGTCGGTAGTATCTTCGTAAGCGTCGCGCAGAATTGTTGACGACATCGAGATGAGTGCCCGTTTAAGAGCCTGCTCCGACACAATACGAGCGTGATATTCGATGTTGGCCGCCGAATTTACCCGGAAAGTAAGTTCGGAAACGAAGCCGCCCCCACCTACCAGTTCGATCTCACCCGTTTTACGGAGCTGCTGCGTAACTGTCAATAAGTCAATTGGGTCGGAATTGCCAAAAAGCGTCAGAATCGCCTGGTAAATGCGCTGGTGGGCTTCTTTATAAAATGTCTCGGGTTTAAGGATGTCAACAACCGAGGAAAGGGCATCCTTTTCAATCATTAACGCTCCTAATACAGCTTCTTCAAGGTCAAGGGCCTGAGGGGGTAATTTGCCAAGACCCGTGTCGAGCCAATGGTTTCCGGCTTGTTGACGACCTCCGGCAAAGGCCGAAGGTTTACGAAGGTGTTGGTTGGGGCGTGCGTTATTCTCCATCTGTTAGTGCAAGTTTACGCAATCTATAGCCCATAAGGCAAGCCCCCCTTGCCTGACGTATACCCCTGAGGCCTTCCAAAACGTTCGTAACATTCTGGTAATGTTGATGCTATCGCTGAGAAAAAAAATTCGATTATTTAAGCAACGGCCAACGTATAGAATTGCGTACATAGTACAGAAGCTGAGTATAAGCCTGTATGTCAGCAATATATAGATTGTTTGCCACAAAATATCAGTATGATGCAAAAAAATATCGGTAAATAAGAATCTGAACAGGGTGAATAAATTTTCCACGAAACGCGTTGTAGAAGAAAAGAAATCGCTTACTTTTCGGAATCACACTTTAACGTAATTCATCGTTTGGTCGAAAAAGTCATTACCCTCGATAATGTATCGCTCATCGACTTTCTGGGCGTAGAGAACCACAATATTAAAGAAGTGGCTGCTGCGTTTCCAATGAGCAAGATTATCTCGCGTGGCAACGAGATTCGTATTAAAGGCACAACGCCTGAAATTAGCCGCATTAGTGATATTCTGGACTCACTGATGGAACACTATCAGAAATACGGGAAAATTACCCACGAGAACATCCAGAATTACCTCCTTAATAGCGGTATTCCGGTGAGTGGCACGGGTAGTGTGCCGCCTGTTCCGCCAGATGATGATGAGGTACTGGTGTATGGTACGCGGGGTGTTGTGGTGCGGGCGAAAACTGATAATCAGAAACGCCTGGTTGAGGCCGCTGAGAAACACGATCTAGTGTTTGCCATTGGCCCGGCGGGAACCGGAAAAACCTATACCGCAGTAGCTATTGCGGTTAGGGCGTTGAAAAACAAAGAAGTTAAAAAGATCATTATTACGCGTCCGGCGGTTGAAGCGGGTGAAAACCTGGGCTTTTTGCCAGGGGATTTAAAAGAGAAGATCGACCCGTATCTACGACCAATTTACGATGCGCTCGATGATATGATTCCGGCTGAAAAACTGAAGTTTTATCAGGAAAATCGAATTATCGAAATCGCACCCCTGGCCTATATGCGGGGGCGCACCCTGAACAACGCCTTTATCCTGTTGGATGAAGCGCAAAATACGACCCCTATGCAGATGAAGATGTTTCTGACGCGGATGGGGCCAACATCGAAGGCAATTATTACCGGTGACCGTTCGCAGATTGACTTACCAAATCGGCAAAAATCCGGGTTGATTGAGTCGGTGGAAATTTTGAAAAACATCAAGGGTATTTCATTCGTTGAATTGGATGGCCGCGATGTAGTTCGTCACCGACTTGTTCGCGAAATTATTACTGCATATGATAAAGCAGGTCAATAATAACCTGATCCTAAATAAACGAACCGGCTGGCGTTGGCTGGCCGGTTCGTTTTTATCTTTACTAACCCTTGTTGGCTGGGCGCAGACGTCTAATGAGAGCCTTGTTAATCGCTGTGGTGTAGTAGATCATGAGCGGATTCTACAGCAGCGTAACCCCAATCGTCTGCGGCAACTGAACGAATTAAACAGGTTGGTTCAGCAGGCCGAAACCAACCAAAAGTCGCTTCGGCTGGCCGTTGATTCTACAGTTTACCGAATCCCGGTTGTGGTTCACGTGGTTCATAGCAATGCGTCCAATACGATTGGCGGAACAAATAATGTCAACATCTCGGATGAGCAGATCATATCGCAGATTCAGGTTCTAAACGAAGATTACCGTCGTAAGGCTGGCACAAATGGATTTAATACGAGCCCGATTGGTACCGATGCCCGTATTGAATTCTACCTGGCCACAGCCGATCCCGACGGGAAGGTGACAACAGGTATCACGCGGAATTATTATGCTCAGAAAACATCGTTCAACGTGTTTAATGACGATGTTCTACTCTCTCAAATTGCTTATTGGCCCAGCAACCGGTATCTGAATATCTGGGTCACAAGAATTGATACTTACATTGGCTATACGCAGTTTCCGACAATGGCCGATACCCTTAAGGGATTACCCGTCTCATCGAATGAGTTTACCGATGGTACAATTATTGATTATCGGTATTTTGGTCGCCAAGTCGGGACGGTAAATAAGTCGTCATTATATGCGCTGGGCCGGACGGCTACTCATGAAATTGGCCACTGGCTGGGGCTACTTCATACCTGGGGTGATGGTAATGGCTGTAATGACGATTATGTGGCCGATACACCTCCAACCGCAGATCGGTCGGATGTTTCGCAGTTGCTTACCTGTAAGCAAACTTATTCGACTTGTGTCAATGGTGTGCAAACGCGCGATCTTATCGAAGATTACATGAACTACTGGCCCGATGCCTGCATGAATCTATTTACTGCTGGACAGGTTTCCCGGATGCGATTGGTGATGACCCTGAGCCCCCGGCGGGCTCAGTTACTTAAATCGGTTGCCTCGCCCCTGGCCGAAACAGAGGCACTGACAGTGAATGTGTATCCGAATCCAGCCTCAACTGACCCTTCGGTTGATGTACAGCTGAAGGGTTTTCAATCCTTCAGTATCGACCTTTTTGATGCTGCCGGGCGTCAGTTGAGAACTTATTCGTATACCGATGCCCCAAGTACACATGTCAATTTATCTGTAACCGGATTAGCATCAGGAGTTTATATTGTTCGGGTTAAGACCGGTAGCGAAGTCGCGAGCAAGCGCTTGCTGGTGCAATAAATAAAGCCGATAAAATCCAGCTTTGGATGTAAATTGACGGGTTTTCACCCGCCCTACTTTATGATTGACGTTTTACCCATTTCAAACCCTGCCGACCTTGAAGCGGCCTTTGCCATCCGCCAAAATGTATTTGTCGATGAACAGCACGTGGATGCCCGCGAAGAATACGATGAATTTGAAGAAACAAGTACCCATTTTCTGGCTCGTGCAGACGGCACGCCCTGCGGTACTGCCCGCTGGCGACGAACATCTAACGGTGTTAAGTTAGAACGCTTTGCTGTATTGGCCGATTTTCGGGGACAAGGCGTTGGCAAGGCACTTGTGAAGGCGGTCCTTGACGATGTATTCAGTCAGCAACCTGAACCCATTGAACGAATTTATCTTCATGCGCAGGTAACAGCCATGCCGCTCTATGCCGGGTTTGGGTTCATACCGGTTGGCCCGATGTTTGAAGAGGCTGGTATTCAGCATTATAAAATGGTGTTGCCCGGCTCTGCGTATTCGAAGGAATGAAAGGGAACCCTTTTGTTCGGTATGCTGCTGCCCTAATCGCGGGCATTTGTTTATATGTGTGGCAACCCGATAGGGCAGAACTCCCACTAGTTGTATTGGTGGGAGGGGTTGCTTTATTCACCTGGGGTATATACAAGCGACTTGGTGAACAAATCAAGCCAATTCAGGTATCGTCGGGAATAGGTGGATTGTTTATACTGGTAGCACTCGGCTGGGCCATAACCTATCAACATACGGCGCTAAACCAGCCCGCTTCTATCGTTCATCTTTCAGATACTCTTCGCGCCTATGAGGGCGTTGTGGTAACACAGCCCGAAGAGCGAGCCAAAACTTTTCGCGTTGAAGTAGCCATTCTGCGGGGAAAATGGGGAAACCAAGTAAAAGACTGGCAATCACTAAGTGGACGGGTTATTGTCTATCTGGATAAAGCGGGTCAATCCATGCCACGTTATGGTGAAGTCTGGCTGGTTTCCGGCTCCCCCCGAACCATTGACCCACCCCTGAACCCCGGCGAGTTCAATTACAAACGTTACCTGAGCTATCGGAGTATCTACCATCAGCAATACCTGCGGCCATTTAATCGAACGGTGCTTGGTGTTGACCCTCCCAGCCGGATTACCAACCTTGCCACACAGGTTAACCGCTGGGCCGATAGTGTCTTTACCCATCAGGTTGGCAGTCGTGCCGAATATGGCATTGTGAACGCCATGATTTTGGGTGTGCGCGATGATCTGGATACCGAGTTGTACCGGGCCTATTCGACAGCAGGAGCTGTGCATATTCTGTCGGTATCCGGCCTTCACGTTGGTATACTGTTCGCGGTATTGACCTATCTACTAAGTTTTCTCATCAAGCGGCCGAAGGGTAAAATCCTGATGGCGGTTATACAACTAGCGATTCTGTGGTTCTACGCCCTTGTTACGGGCTTTTCGCCACCGGTACTTCGGTCGGCGGCTATGTTCTCGATACTTATTATCGCTAATGCGTCGGGGCGTCAGCAGCAGTTAACAAATACCCTGGGCGCGTCCGCTTTTTTCATTCTTTGTTTTGACCCGTATGCGTTGTTTTCGGCAGGCTTTCAATTGTCTTATCTGGCAGTAGCAGGCATTGGTGCCTGGCAGTCATCGCTTTATCAATCGTTGACATTTCGTTACAGATGGACGAATAAACTCTGGGAGTTAACCGCAGTGGCTATTGTCGCTCAATTGATTACGTTTCCACTAGGTGTATTTTATTTTCACCAGTTTCCAACTTACTTCTTTCTGGCAAACCCTATTGTAATTGTCATGTCGGAGTTGTTACTGCCCTTGGCTATGGCTACACTGGCCTTTAGTTGGGTGCCATTTCTGAATGATAGTCTTGGCTGGCTATTGCACAAAGCAGCCTGGATGCTAAACTATGCCGTTACGCAAACGGGGCAGCTTCCTGGTGCAGCCTGGGATGGCCTGTGGGTTTCCCAATCAGCAATGGGCCTGATCTACGCTATTATTTTTTGTGGAATTACACTATTGCTAACCCGGCAACGGGTTTACATCTGGGCCACCTGCGTGGCAGCCTTGTTGCTGGCAGGAGAAATTATCTGGAGTGACTATCAACAAGCGCATCAACAACGACTGGCCGTTCATTTCTTACCCCACCGGACGGCGGTTAGTCTTACCAACGGGCATCGAAGTCTGTTGTTTACCGACCTTGATAGTGCCGATACACGCTCCTATGACTTCTACCTGAAAAATACCTTCGGCTTATGGGGCGTTTCAGATTTAGCGACGATCAACGCAACGACAAACAGCGGCACGTCCAATTCTATGAAACAACTCCCTGTTTTTTATCAAACCCGTGACTATGCTTTAGGGGTATGGCAGGGCAAGACGTTGTTGGTGGTGAATAAACTAACAGGACCGAATCACTGGCGATTACCCGCTGTGGTAGACTACCTGATTATTCGTCGGAATGCGTTACGCGAATGGGGTCAATTGAACGGTAGAGTAGTGGCTCGGCATATTATTTTCGATGATTCAAATAAAACGCCATTGACAGACAAGTTACTGGCAGAAGCTAAAGGTCTCGGAATTACCTGTTATTCAGTTCGTCAAATGGGGGCGTATGTAGCTGATTTGAAATGATTTTGCCTCGATTTCTAATTAGCGGGTTTTAATTCGTCAAAAGTCAGGATATGTCTAAATATCGCGTTCTGAAAAAGAGGCAAAATCGACTACATGCCTAACAGAAAAGCCCCTTAGAATGCTATAAGGGGCTTTTCTGTTAGGCATATATGAAGGTTTACGCTTCGCCGATCAGCATTAACGCACCTACCGTTACGTTCGAGGTTTCGTCGATCAGGATAGCGCCCCCCGATGCACGGTTTGTAGCATAAGGGTCGAAACTGATGGGTTGGGCTGTGCGTATAACTACTTTGGCCAGATCGTTCAGCCTTAATTGGTCTACACCTTCAATCTGTTCGTAAGTGTTCACGTTCAATTGGTAGGCAATTTCACGGATCGAACAACGGGTACGGAAGGTGCCCACCTGTAACACATATTTATTACCTGCTTTAAGCTCCTTTGAATCCATCCAGCACAACATACCGTCAACGGTTTGGCTGCTGATGGGCTGGTTATCCGAACGAACAATCAGATCACCCCGGCTAATGTCGACATCGGTAGCCAGATGCAATACGACCGACATCGGCGTAGTGGCTTCTTCCAGATGCGTTTCGGCGATTTCGATGGCATCGATGGTCGAGGTTTCGCCCGAAGGGAACACCGTTATTGAATCACCCTTGCGGAATTGGCCACTCGTGATTTTACCCGCATAGCCCCGATAGTCGTGTAACTCGGCGGTTTGTGGCCGAATAACATACTGCACCGGGAAACGTCCCTGTATCTGGTTGGCGTTGTCGTCAATCTCAACTGTTTCTAAATGCTCAAGCAGCGTTTGTCCCTCATACCAGGGCATGGTCGTAGACCGGTCAACGACGTTATCGCCATCGAGCGCACTCATCGGAATATAAGTAACCTGCTTAACATTCAGCTTTTGGGCAAGCTCGGCATAATGAATGCAAATGTCAGAAAACACGTCCTGCGAGTAATCGACAAGGTCCATTTTGTTGACCGCCACCACAATGTGCGGGATACCCAGAAGGGAAGCAATCAGCGAGTGCCGACGTGTTTGTTCAGCTACGCCGTGCCGGGCATCGACCAGGACAATGGCCAACTGACAGTTCGATGCGCCCGTTACCATGTTGCGGGTATATTGCGTGTGCCCAGGGGCATCCACGATAATAAACTTGCGGGCCGGTGTCTGGAAATAGCGATAGGCTACATCAATCGTGATACCCTGTTCGCGTTCGGAACGAAGACCATCTGTCAGTAAAGCCAAGTCAATCTCTCCATCGTCGCGGCTTTTGCTGGCGCGTTCAATGGCTTCCAACTGATCGGCCAGGATGGATTTTGAATCGTAAAGAAGCCGCCCTATAAGCGTGCTTTTGCCGTCGTCAACAGACCCGGCTGTTATAAATCGTAAAAGATCCATTTAGTGAATGTTCGTGAAGTCGATATGCCGAAAGAAATTGCTTTGTTTCGACAAATCGTACTCTTTTTGATTGAAATTTCCCTGTTTCAGTTCAGTTTGTATGACAAGTTCCATTTCCAGTTTGACCATCGGAATATGCTATGAAATAGTTACGAAGACGATCAGCTTATCAATTCCTACATAATCGTGGGCCACCACGTTGCGAAGTGCTTTGATAGTTTGCCAGGGAATATGGGGGTAACGTTGTTTTGTGTCATCGCTGATTCGATTGACCTGTTCACCAATATGTAATAATTATAGCAGACAGGCATTGAAATCTTTCTGATCGTTGGCATCGAAGAAAACAAAGGGGTCATTGTAGCCAACAGCGTACAAATTGATTTTTCCAATTCCTTCCTGAATTCGCAAACAATAGACTAAATCTGTTTTAAGACTGGGTTGCATAGCGAACATCAGCTAAAGCACGGTGCAAAATGATTGGCTCCGCATAGTCTTTCAGCATTAAATCTATGGGTATATTCAGGTCAGTCTGCAATGTTTCCCGCAGGGCGATAAGTTGTTTATAGGGAATCTCTTCGTCAATCAGTTAGTCAATATCCCGGTAAGATTCTCCCCGCACAAAGGAGCCAAAGACGCCAATACGGGTTAAGCCAAATCGGTCGAAAACCTGACTCTCACGTAAGTAGGATTGTAAAGATTGAAAGTCGTTTACCGGCATAATCCTGGTGGTTAATGTCAACAGAAGCTACATCAAAAATACCCGCCCTTTTTTCGGTCTTCCATTGCCGCTTCGGAAAGCTGGTCGTCCATTCGGGTTTCGCCCCGTTCGGATATGCGGGTAGCCTGAATTTCGTCAATAACCGCATCGAGCGTTTCGGCGGTTGATTCCGATGCCGCTGTGCAGGAAATATCGCCCACCGTGCGGAAACGTACCCGGCGTGTCACCAGTTGATCGTCGGCTTCGGGTTTGATAACGCCCCCGGCGGTGGCCATTAATTTGCCATCGCGAATCAGTAACTCTCGATCATGGGCGAAATAAATGCTCGGCAACTGGATTTTCTCACGACGGATGTAATTCCAGACGTCGAGTTCGGTCCAGTTCGAGATCGGGAATACGCGCACGTTTTCGCCTTTATGAATCCGGCCATTATACATATTCCAAAGTTCAGGCCGCTGCCGTTTTGGGTCCCAGGAACCAAACTCGTCACGCACCGAGAACACACGTTCTTTCGCCCGCGCTTTTTCTTCATCCCGACGGGCACCACCAATGCAGGCATCGAACTCAAACTCTTCAATGGTATCCAGCAACGTAAACGTTTGAAGCCCATTACGTGTCGCGTTGCGGCCCGTTGGTTCTTTCAATTTCTTTTCCCGAATAGTGTCTTCAACATAGCGAACAATCAGTTTTTCGCCGATTCGTTCCGCCAGATTGTCGCGGTAGTCGAGGGCTTCCTGGAAATTATGCCCCGTGTCGATATGCACCAGCGGAAATGGGAACTTCCCCGGCCGAAACGCTTTCAGGGCCAGATGCACCAACGTAATGGAATCCTTGCCGCCCGAAAAAAGCAACGCAGGTCGCTCAAACTGACCGGCTACCTCCCGCATAATGTGGATGGCTTCGGATTCGAGCTGGTCTAAATAATCTAACTTCATTTTTTAATGAGTGAATTAGCGAATGAGCGAATGAGTGAATACATCCCGGACCTGGGAGCAGCATTTACTGAACCAATCATCCATTTAACTGGCAACAACTTACGGTTTAAACGTTTCTTCATGAACATGTAGTCCACACTCTTTCTTGGAATTATCTTCCCACCACCAGCGACCCGCGCGAAAATCTTCGCCCGGCTGAATGGCGCGGGTGCAGGGCTGACAACCAATGCTTACAAAACCCCGATCGTGTAGGGGATTGTAGGGCACGTTATTATCTTTAATGTACTGCTTTACGTCCTCAAATGTCCAGTCCATCAACGGGTGAAATTTGAAAAGGTCATGGCTGGCGTCCCATTCAAGCTGTGGCATGCTCTGGCGGTTGGCCGACTGCTCGGCCCGAATACCGGTAATCCAGATCTTTTGACCTTTCAACGCCCGGTTTAGCGGTTCAACTTTACGGATGCCGCAACATTCTTTCCGGTTTTCGACCGAGTCATAAAAACTATATGGCCCTTTGGTGGTCATCAGTGTTTCTTCGGCGGACCGGTCGGGGAAATAGGCTTCAATCTTGGTGGCATACCGGTCATTCGTCTTTTTCCAGACGGAGTACGTTTCAGCAAACATTCGACCCGTATCGAGTGTAAAAATCTTGATCGGGATGTTGTTCGCCAGAATTAGGTCGGTAATTACCTGATCTTCGTAACCCAGACTGGTCGAAAAAATGACTTCGCCGGGAAATAACTCAGCGAGTGTGCGCAGGGCTTCTATATTGCTCAGACCATGTAGTTGTTCGGTCAGGCTTTCGAGGGTGTGTGTTGGTTCTGCAATCATGTTTTTAATACAACGGAATGGTATTCCGTTGAGCCGTAAGGCTATTAGCTAATAGTCAAAATAAATTGGCCTATCGGCCTCAACGGAATACCATTCCGTTGTACAATTATAGTTTCACCGCCTTGCCGGTTTTGGCCGATTGACGGGCTGCATCCAGGATCTCCATGACGATTATGTTATTGTCTAATGACGTTAATTCGTCCGGTTTAGTTTCGCCGTGAATCAATCGGGCGAAGTATGTAAACGGGTCAGTAGCAGGAACATCCGCTGATGTAGCTTCGGCAGTGTGCTCGCTTTTATCGTCTTTGAATCGAATACGCATTTTGGTGCCATCGACAGTAAAAACATAACCGGTTTGCCCGTACACTTCCATATCTTTTCGACCAAAGGGCCAGTTCCACGACCCCTGAATGATCGTCTGCGTTTTGGGGTACGTCAGAATAATCGTCCCTTCATCGTCCACTTTCGGGTAAATATCGGGTTTGATCTGTTGTGTAACCGCCATCACTGACAGTGGCCGCTGGTTATGCATGAGCCAGGTCGAGAGATTCGCACCATAACAGCCAAAGTCAAACAATGCCCCGGCACCGTTGGTAACAGGGTCGGTCAACCAGGCAAAAAACTCGTTGCTCACCCCAATCTCCTTAGGTCCCTGATGCCCGTCGTGAACAACAATCTTCCGCAAATCACCAATCGACTTGTCGGTATTGGCAATGGCGTACGCTTTATGATTGCTGCCATACCAGGTTGTTTCATAGTTCGTGAGCAGTTGAATTTTGTGCTTCTTCACCAGTTCTGCCATCTGTTTGGCATCGGCAAACGTGGTGGCCAGCGGTTTTTCAACCATTACATGAATACCGCGAGGGGCGCAAACGATTACCGTTTTCTTATGATCGACAACTGGCCCGAAATCGGTTACGGCTTCGGGTTTGGTTTTGTCGAGCATTTCTGTTAGCGTTGGGTAAACCAGACTCATGCTGAACCCATGCTGTTTTGCCAGTTTTTCGGCTAGCTCCCGATTCGGTTCGGCAATGCCTACGATTTCGATGTCGGTCTGCCCCGTTTGCCTGAATGCCTTATTCAGAATGCCATGAACATGGTCATGTGCCATACCAGCTATGCCTATCCGAAGAGGTTTTTTAGGTGACTGGCTGTAACTGACCTGGGCTAACAGGAGCAAGAGTACGTAGACAACTGGACGAATCATGACGGATTGATTTAGGTTTGTTATACCTTTTCTTTAACCGCTTCGGCCGACTTTTCTACTGCCTGTGTGAAATCGTCGATCAAATCTTCAATAGCTTCCAATCCAACCGAAATCCGAATCAGGCCCGGTGTAATACCCAAAGCGGCTTTTTCATCAGGTTTGAGTTTGGCATGGGTCGTCGTGTTCGGGTTCGTGACAATGGTGCGCGAATCGCCGAGGTTTGATGACAGAGTGGGAATTGTCAAGGCGTCGAAGAAGGCTTTCACCCGGTCGAAACCACCTTCCAGTTCAATCGTTACAATGGCACCGCCCGCGCTCATCTGGCGTTTTGCCAGATCATACTGCGGGTGGGAAGGCAGGAATGGATAAAGTACCCGCTCCACGTCGGTGTGGGTGTCCAGGGCTTCGGCCAGTTGCAGGGCGTTGCGGCAATGGCGTTCCATGCGAAGGTCAAGTGTTTCCAAACTCTTGGATAGAACCCAGGCATTGAACGGCGACAGAGCAGGGCCTGTATGGCGCGCAAAGAAGCGAATGGGTTGAATCAGATCGGCATGGCCAACGACAATGCCGCCCAGAACACGGCCCTGACCATCCATATATTTGGTAGCCGAATGCACCGATAAATCGGCACCATAATCAATGGGAGTTTGCAGAATTGGCGTGGCAAAACAGTTGTCTACGTTTAGAATAAAACCGTACTTCTGCTTTAAACGCCCCAGCATTTCCAGATCAACGAGTTCTAAACCGGGGTTAGAAGGCGTTTCCAGATACACCATGCGAGCGGCTGGTCTTCCGGTATTCGCCTGAATGGCCGCTTCCCACTCCGCTTCGCTGGCGCTGGCATCCACATAGGTATGCGTAATACCCCACTTGCTCAGAATCTGGGTGATGATCTGGTGCGCCGATCCAAACAAAGCCCTGCAAGCTACCAAATGGTCGCCCGATTTTAACAAACCAGCCATGCTCGCGAAAACAGCCGCCATTCCGGTAGCTGTGGCAATACCATCTTCGGCATTTTCCAGCATGCAAACCTTATCGACAAATTCCGTCACGTTGGGGTTTGAGAAGCGTGAGTAGATATTGCCATCTTCCGTTTCATCAAACAAGGCTTTGCCCTGTTCGGCACTTTCGAAAGCAAAACTCGACGTTAGATATAACGGAACGGAATGTTCACGATTTCCAGACTTCTCCGCCTGGATGCGAATGGCTTTGGTTTGTTTTTTCATATTATTTGTGGTGTCGGTTTTGAGAAACCGACACCACATCAAGTGGCTAAAAGAACTTAATAATTTTCCGCAAACTTACGAGGATAACCACAATTCCGACCAATATCATCATGGTTTTGATCGGTAGTTTCTGCGACAAACGGGCCGCAATCGGGGCCGCGATCATACCCCCTAAAATAAGGCCGAGTATCACCATGCCGTAGTTGTCCAGTCCGGCATACAATGCAAACACGACAGACGAAGCAAACGACACAAAGAACTCGGCCAGATTTACCGAACCAATGGTATAACGTGGGTGCCGCCCCGAAGCAATGAGAGTTGAGTTAACTATTGGTCCCCAGCCGCCCCCGCCAATGGCATCGACAAAACCGCCGAACCAGGCTAACAGGCCAATTTGCCGGACGGGTTTCTTCTTCGCGTTTTTCGTCAATGCTTTTTTGAGAATCAATATCCCCAATATCGCCGTGTAAACAGAAATTGCCGGACTTAAGTATTTTGCGACCACTTCCATGTCGGCCAGTTTGGTAATTAAAAAGGCACCCAACGCAGCGCCAATGACTCCGGGAATCAGGATAATCTTAAATAACCGACTATTTACGTTACCAAATTTAAGGTGCATATACCCTGATACACCACTGGTAAAAATCTCGGAACTGTGTACACTTGCCGTGGCGAACAATGGGCTGATACCTACACTTGTCAGAAAGGTAGTTGCCGTGACACCGTAAGCCATGCCTAAAGCTCCGTCAATCATCTGAGCCACAAACCCGGCCATGATAAAGTAAAAAATTTGGGGTGTAAGATCAATGCTATTCGCCAGGAGCGTTAGCCGACTCAGGGTAAAGTAGCTGAACAGGAGATGCCCAACGAGCATTAACGCGAGAGCTGAAAAAGCATAGATTGCAATTTCAGTGCGATTACGTCGGCGTAGTAATGGGCTGGACGAACCTGTTTGCACATTGGCATCTGGAAATGCCGCCCGCAACGCATCGGCCTGAGTGGCTGCATTGTCTCCCTGGATGCTGATCGTCAGACCATTAAGGTTTAAATTCTCTTTTTCCGTTACGAGCGAGTCGGTAGCCATGTCGGTCTGTAAGACAATCGGTAATAATATAGGTAATAAACCCTATCGAGTTTATAGATTATTTTTCTTATGAAAAACGGCACGTTGAAGTGCCGCTAGCTGAGCCAACTTTTAATAGCCTTACAACTTGAGAAGGGCTTAAAAAGTGCTGCAAAGGTACAGAAATGATGAGCACAGATGCAAATTGAAGAGGAAACAGCCTAGGCAGCTCGAAGGACTTCGGCCACTACAATGCCCAAATAACTTCCAATAGCATTGCCCAGAGTTCCGACCAGTACGGCAGGAAGTTGTAAATCCGGGCGATTAAGACTTTTGGCGAGCGCCAACGCAGACGTTGCCCCGCCAACATTGGCCTGTGACGCAATGCCCAACACGTCCCAATCCTGCTTGAAAAAAGCGCCGATCCCGAAAAGGATAACTGCGTGAATGAGTACCAGCGTCAATATCATGCCGAAAAGTATGATCGCTAATTGCCCATCATGAAGAAGTGTAGCAATGTCGCAGTATGCACCAATAACAGCCAGGAACACGTAAATGCCGAACAAGCCCAAAAGTCGGCTTCCACGCAACTTGTTCACAACCCGAAACTGAGCCAATACAAGGGCTATAGTGGTTAGGATCAGTACGAATGGAATCATTGGTAATATGGCCGCTAGTTGTTTAGACAAAAAGATGGAGCCAAAACCCAGGGCCAGCAACAATGCAAGATCACTGGGATTCATGGTTTCTGCATCAGTAAATGGATTGGTATCACTCTGTTCATCGCCCAACTGGAAAACTGTTTCCGTTGATGATGCGCTGCTCATTTGCTTACGAGGGAAATATTTTTGAAGTATGCGGGGTAACGATAGTGTGGCAGCCATCCAGAGGGCCGTCATAATATTGTCGGCAGCAGTAGCCGCAATAAACAGGTTTCCTGCCTTGGATACGCCATAGTGGAGGGCAACCGCATGGAAATTAACACTCCCTCCAATATACGTCCCGGTGAACATACCCGCTAGTGCATAATACAAGTTCCCGACCGTGTTTGGCGCCGAAAATAGCCATACACTTACAAAAACCCCAATGACCGTACCCGCCGAGCCGACCAGAAACATGGTGACCATTGGCAACCCTGCCTGCCGTAAGTCCTTCAGATTAACACTTAGTAGAAGAAGGAATAATGAGAAGGGAGCCAGGTAACTGAAAATACTTTCGTAGACGGGTGTTTCTGTAGTAGGAATTAAATGAAAGTTGGCTTCAATGGCTGTGAGTATGATGACCAATAAAGCTGTTCCAATGTGGTGAAAGCCAGGTTTACGAGTTAGCCATTCGCAAATAACAACATTGAGGCAAAGCACAAAGAGAATGAAAATAGAGTCAACCACGCAAGTTTGTATATTTAAATGAAGAGTAATGTGAAAAGCTTTGAACTGCCCACACTATTAGCGGCCGAATATAGGAATTAACAAAATAAGATTGGGTTATAAGTATGTATTGTAAAATATTAAAGGGTTAAAGATGTACTTTGTGAAATAAGAATAGTATTTAAAGCGAAAATTAATATTTAGTATAAATTTAGCTCATACGAAAGTCAAAAATTATTAATTGGCTTATAGTTAATTCTCAAAATTTTGGGAATAGCTATAGCTCAAACCCCTGTATATGTGGCACAATCAACCAAGCTTTCAGACTGAAAGATTGGGTTTGGACTTGCTAAAGTCGTGGTACAACCCACGACAGGAATTCATTGTGCCTAACAACATCGTTCAGTTAGCTTAGCATTTGTCAAACAAATCGTGCGGGTGCTCCCAACAGATCACTCGCCCGCCATTGGGTCGGGTGTTCCGTCGTGATCGCCCGTAACGGTTCCGTGTGTGGGCAAGTTACTCCCTCTGATCAGCAATAAACCTGCCACATGAGGAGCTGCCATCGAGGTGCCACTTAAGGTTGCATACTTGCCGCCAATGTAGGTGGAGGTAATGCGAACCCCATACGCACAGACGTCGACACTGCTGCCAAAGTTTGAAAACGAGGCAAACTGGTTAGCACTATTCATCGCTGAGACGGTAAACACATTGGCATGATTTACCCGCGCCGGAGAATAATTGTCACTGTTCTTACCCTCATTGCCGGAGGCAATGGCAAAGAAAATACCTGCATTGGCTGCCTGTGTTATAGCTCGGTCGAGCGTTGCCGATGTGCCCTCACCCCCCAAGCTCAAATTAACAACGTCGCCTGCCTTCCCGTTTTGCCCCACATAATTCACCGCCTGAATAATTCCTGACAGCCGTCCCTCACCGTCTTCGTCCAGAACTCTGAGTGATACCAGCGTGGCACCCGAAGCAACACCTGTTACACCGATGCTGTTGTTTTTGGCCCCTATGATACCGGCCACGTGGGTACCGTGCCCATTTTGGTCATCGGCCGAAGTTTGCCCACTCACGAAGGAGCGGCTGCGCTCGGTGTCCACGTTCAAATCGGGGTGATTGAGTTGAATACCCGTGTCAATGATCCATGCCGTTTTTGTGGTCTGCAAGTCGCCCCGGCCGTAGCCCGTTTGTTGAATATTCCAGGGTAACGTCGTGGCCGTTGTTACATCGACGAAATTGCACATGGACATAATCCGATCAGGCTCAACTAATAGTATAGAAGGGTCCTGCCGTAATTTCTCCGATTCACCCTCGGTTAGGGTAGCCAGAAAACTGGTTTGTTCACCCGTTGCCAGTACATCTACCTGTGTGTTTGCAATCGAATAGGTGGTCAGCAACTGTTGGGCGAGGGTTTCGGTGGCGGTAATGCGGGCGTTTGGAGCGACCGGCAGCGTTTGTGATGGTTTGTATGTAACAATATACGCACCTGTAATGGCCGTTCCGTTCTTGGAAGAGGCTTTTACCAGACAGTCGGCCGAAATACTGGTTGGCTCAACAGCGCTATCGGTCTGGCAACCAGGTAAAATACAGGCAAGTAAAGCGACATTGATTAATGTCGAAAACGAGAAAAAACGTCGCATGAGTATCTACGAAATAGACAAATGAAGAAATTATCAATCGTAAAGAGTCACGCCATGCGTCATTAATGGATTGTTTCTAATTGGGTATACGCCTGAAGGCGACGGGCCGTTGCGTATTTTAGTATATAACGATTATTTTCTGCTGTCAAGTGTAAGAAAAACAACGCGGCCAGCCTCCGGGAATCGGGTTTCGGCAATCGGTTGACCGTATCGCTTGTAAAATTGAGCCACCTGCTCCGGCAAGAGTAAATCGACATACAAATTGATGCCCGCAAATTTATTCTTCCGAAGAAACGAATCCATAAACTGCCAATCCTGATTCGTGAAAACACGATCGGGAGTAAGCAATTGGGGCCAGCCCTCGCGAAGGAAAGGTTTAATCTGATCGGGGTGGAGCCGACCGAAATATTGACCCACCGTGCTTTTATCATAAAAGCGTCGATAGGCGAATACGGCGTTCTGCTGTTTATAATAGGGGCATAGCCCTTCTTTATCGCCGACGCCATTGGCGCCAATGGTGCAAAAAGGCCAGTCGAGTACGGCTTCGCCGGGTTGTTGCTTTACAACAGCACAGTATCGAAGTAAACTATCCGACGCTACATTGGTACCAATAAAAAGGCGTAATGAATAACTCGTGTACCATTCCAGGCCCATTAAGGCGACCAGCAAGGCGCAACTAAGTTGACCGGGTAAACGGGAAGGCCACCGAAGTGGAAGAGCCAGCAATACCAGCATTACAGGATAAATCAGACTGGCTCGCCCGCCATGCCGGTTAAAGCTAAACCAGGGAAATAGTTTCAGGGTTGGTAGAAGGACCGGATGATAGAGAAGACACAGCACCAGCATACCAGCAACTGGTAACCACTGACTTATCTTGTGCCGGGTCTGCCACCAGCCAACCCCTGCGGCTATCGTTAAATATAAACCAGGACTGCCTTGCCCATAACTTTCGAAGGTATCATGAAACCATTGCTGATAAGGAATAGAGAAACTATCAAGACCTCGCAAATGCGGAAGCAACAGGCGTGCCGGGTGCGACCAGGCGGGTAGTTCGGGTACCAGACCAAAATCGAACTGCCAGGCTGTAAGAGCAATTTGAAGCGTAAGCGGCAGGTAAAGCCAAAGGCTAAGTGCCACCAATCCGGTCAACCCAATAATTGCCCAGCGATGCTGACGCCATTCAGTACGCATATAGCTTGCTGCAAGCACCGGCCATTCTGATATGGTTGAAAACTGCTGAAAGAAACTTACCAGTAGAACGGGCAGGACAAGCGTCGTAAATGTTAATGCGAACCCAGCCACGTAGGCCAGTTCCTGGCTGAGTACCTGAACGTGAAGCCATACCCATAGAATGAAAAAGGGGAGAGAAACCGGTTTTCGATCAAGTACGTCAAGCAACAGGCTGTATGTCGCAATCAGGCAAAGAGCTGTCCAGTGAGCAACACAGACGTTCATGTGAACCGGAAATTTCCAGAGTGCATAGACGTTGAAAATGGAGACAATCAACCCGGCTACAAATGATTTTCCGGCACCAAAACGGGACCGTAACAGCAGAAACGTTCCAACGGCCGTTACGACCAGACTATATACATAGTAATATTGAAGATAGGGGCCTGGGCCGCCAAACAGCCAACTGCAAAAGGCATACCAGTAGTCACGCTCGAAGCCCCAGTCTAAAAAAGCCTGATTGGTGCCATAGGGGTAAAATGTTTGTGTATTGATGAGATTAAGGTGGGGAAAGGGGAAAAAATGCAGATTCTTTCCAAAAAAATACCCTACATATTCATATTGATCTGTATCATTTCCATCGGAGAGCGGATGGCTAAAATCGCCTACGACCCAACAGGTCAAAACGGCTATGAGGGTGCCCAGCACAACTGTCCAGGGCCAACAGGGTTGGGAGGAACGGCTGGTAAGCAGACTTCTGGCCGATGAGGGAGTAGGAGGGCTAACCTGATTCATTTGAGAGTTTGTGCAGTCATCGTTCGGTAGGATAAGCAAAAGTCTTCTTAAACGGCTATTTTTGCAAGAAAACTAAGTGGTGTGTCTTTTCGACCGCACTTTAATTAAGCGAATTATGCGGCTTCCTGGCCGCACTACTATTATGGCCGACTATAACCACCGTGAGACCGAACAGAAATGGCAACGGTTTTGGGATGAAAATCACACCAACAAACCCGCAGAACAGACCAACCGACCAAAGTATTATGTGCTTGATATGTTTCCGTACCCATCTGGGGCCGGGCTGCATGTAGGGCACCCGCTAGGTTATATCGCTTCGGATATTGTATCGCGTTACAAACGGCTTAAAGGTTATAATGTACTGCACCCGATGGGTTTCGATTCCTTTGGTCTGCCTGCCGAACAATACGCGATTCAGACAGGGCAGCACCCGGCCGTAACGACCGAAGCCAACCTGACCCGGTATATTGAGCAACTAAAAAATATAGGCTTTAGCTATGACTGGAGCCGCGAAGTCCGCACGTCTGACCCATCTTACTACAAATGGACGCAATGGATTTTTATGGAGCTGTTCCGCTCCTGGTACAATAAGGAGACGGACAAAGCTGAGCCGATCGACACCTTGCTGGCCAAATTTTCGGTCAATGGCACGAAGGGTGTTCAGGCAGTTTGCGACGATACTGTTTCTTCGTTTACCGCCGATGAATGGAATGCCCTCTCCGAAACGGAACAGTATGCTATTTCCCTGCACTATCGGCTGACTTACCTTGCCAACGCGGTAGTGAACTGGTGCCCGGCCCTGGGTACAGTTCTGGCCAACGACGAGGTGAAAGATGGCGTCTCTGAGCGGGGCGGTTACCCCGTTGAGCAGAAACTGATGCGGCAGTGGATGATGCGTATCACTGCTTATGCCGACCGCCTACTGACGGGCTTAGACACGATTGACTGGACAGAATCGCTGAAAGAACAACAGCGTAACTGGATTGGGAAATCGGTAGGGGCGAGCGTGCGATTCCCGCTTGCCTCCGCTAGTCAACAATTTATCGAGGTATTTACCACTCGCGTCGACACAATTTATGGTGTTACGTTTATGGTGCTGGCGCCGGAGCACGAACTTGTGGCCGAGTTAACTACCCCTGAACAAAAGGAGGCCGTTGATACCTACATCAATGCGGCAAAATTACGGTCTGAGCGCGATCGTATGGCCGATACAAAAGCGGTTTCGGGTGTGTTTACGGGCAGCTATTGCGTTAATCCGTTCAACGAAGAGAAAGTCCCCATATTCCTGGCCGACTATGTGCTGGCGGGTTATGGTACGGGTGCTGTTATGGCCGTTCCGTCGGGCGATAACCGCGACTGGAACTTTGCCAAACACTTCAATTTGCCCATTGTGCCAATTCTGGATAGCCAGAAAGATATTGAGCATCAGGCTGATAATACCAAAGAGGGTCGTTACATCAACTCGGGTATGATTAATGGCATGACCTATAAAGAGGCTATCGCTACGCTAACTGCCTGGCTGGAAGAACGGGGTTTGGGCAAAGGGAAAATCAATTTCCGGATGCGCGATGCCGTCTTCAGTCGTCAGCGGTATTGGGGCGAACCGGTTCCTGTCTATTTTAAAGAAGTGGGCGACGGGCAGGTTTTGCCCTACCTGATCGACGAAAGCGACCTTCCGCTGGAGTTACCCGCTGTTGACAAATACCTGCCAACCGAAACCGGAGAACCACCACTGGGCCGCGCCGAAGGTTGGAAATACAAGGGTAAATATGAGTATGAGCTTAGCACCATGCCTGGCTGGGCGGGTTCGTCCTGGTACTGGTATCGGTACATGGACCCGCAAAATAACAGTGAGTTTGCCAGCAAAGAAGCAATCGACTACTGGCAGAACGTGGACCTTTACATTGGCGGCACCGAACACGCCACGGGGCACTTACTGTACAGCCGTTTCTGGAATAAGTTTCTCTATGATCGAGCCTACGTGCCACAGGATGAGCCATTCAAAAAGCTTATCAATCAGGGGATGATTCAGGGGCGGTCAAGCTTAGTCTATCGCATAAGTTACGTAAATGGGATTGGGCAGAATGATGAAGGTGAAAACTATATAAAGCTGCGTCAGATATACATCCCTTACAATCTTGTTAAAGAATTAGTAGTGGACAATAATGCTCCTAATACTCTTAGAAGTATTGTTGCTACGCAGTTAGGCCAAGAAGTAGCAGATAAACTAAATTTTACAGCTCCTGATATTAGCAAGGAAATAATTAAAATTTCGGAAGGTATACGTGTTCCTATCCAAGCAGTGAAAAATGACGTACTTGATATTGAAATTTTATCACAATTGCGACCTGATTTAACGAAAGACGCTGATTTTATTGATGCAGATAAATTTACCTGCAACTACGAAATTGAGAAAATGTCAAAACGTTACTCTAACGTTGAGAACCCTGATGACATCGTAGAGAAATACGGGGCTGATGTGCTGCGTCTTTACGAAATGTTCCTCGGGCCGCTCGAACAGGCCAAGCCCTGGAATACCAACGGTATCGACGGTGTGTACCGCTTCATTCGCAAATTCTGGCGGTTGTTCTATAAAGACAACGCAGAAGGTGTGAGTCAATGGATTGTAACGGACGAGCAGCCAACCCCTGCCGAACTGAAAGTCCTGCATAAGACTATCAAAAAGACGGAAGAGGACATTGAGCTTTATTCGTTCAATACGTCGGTGAGTTCATTCATGATCTGTGTAAACGAACTGGCTACGCTAAACTGTCATAAGCGGGCCGTATTGCAGGATCTGGTTCTGTTAGTGTCACCTTATGCGCCCCACATTGCCGAAGAACTTTGGGCCGCTTTGGGTCATGAGCCGGGTACGCTGTCGAAAGCAGAATTTCCGATATTCAACCCGAACTATCTGGTTGAGGATGCGTTCGAGTATCCCATTCAAATTAATGGCAAAGTCCGCACAACGATTAGTTTCGCCATCGACCGGGCGCCCAACGAGATTGAGCGCGAAGTATTGGCCGACGAAATCGTGCAGAAATGGATGGAGGGTAAAACACCCAAAAAAGTGGTGGTCGTACCGAAACGGATTGTAAACGTAGTGTTGTAAGTAAAAGGGTCGGATTATGAATCCGACCCTTTTACTTACAACACTACGTTTATACCGCAACTGACTCAAATTGCTGGGACGTCAGTGCTTCCCGCACTTGAGCGGTTAGAGTGAGCGAATGCTTACGAGCCTCGTGGTCATAAATAGGAGCGGTGATGATCAACTCATCAGCTTTCGTTTGCGAAATAAAACTCGCCAATACACTCTGAACCGTTTCCGGCGATCCAACTGCTGAGCAGCGAAGCATCGAGTCAATATTGGCTAGTTCATAATCGGGCCAGTTCTCCTCAATATTATTAACGGGTGGCTGCATCTGTCGGGCTTTTCCGCGCCGGATATACAGAAACTGCTGTTGAACCGACGTGAAGAGACGCTGGGCTTCCTCATCTGTATCGGCAGCAATAACATTGACCGCCACCATTGCATAGGGCTCCTTTAAGTGTTCGGACGGTTTGAACTGCGTCCGATAGACCTGTAGCGCCCGTAACAACTCAGCCGGGGCAAAGTGGGAGGCAAACGCATAGGGTAATCCCAGTATAGCGGCCAGTTGTGCTCCGAATAAACTTGATCCTAAAATCCAGATTGGGATGTTCAATCCATTGCCGGGTACAGCCTGAACAAACTGATTGGAGTCGTCGGGTTGAAAATAACGCTGTAGTTCAATTACATCCTGCGGGAAGGTGTCCGGTCCAGTCAGGTTACGGCGTAATGCCCGTGCGGTTGCTTGGTCAGAACCCGGTGCTCGACCCAGTCCGAGGTCGATCCGGCCGGGATAGAGCGATTCAAGTGTGCCAAATTGTTCGGCAATGACAAGTGGGGAGTGATTTGGGAGCATAACCCCACCAGACCCTACCCGAATGGTGTTGGTGCCCCCGGCTACGTAGCCAAGAACTACCGATGTTGCTGCACTGGCAATGCCCGGCATGTTGTGGTGCTCGGCCAGCCAATAGCGGTTATAGCCCATCCGTTCAGCATGTTGGGCAAGATTTAATGTATTTCTTAATGCCTGGGTGGCGGTGTCACCTTCAACGATAGGCGATAAATCCAGAATTGAAAAGGGAATCATACGACGTTGCTAAAATGTTGCCTTACTTTTGTGGCTATATAGACCCGCACCAGCAACCTGGACAGATTTTTAGGATGATTAAGATTTATAGAATCTTTTTGACCTCATATAGATCATAAAAATCCGTCCGGACCTTCGGTGCGGTTCTATATTAACAATACTGGTTATTGGAACGGTTCCAGACTAGCAGGCTTTCCAATATCTATAAAACACTTCTCTGGCATACGAAATGACCACAAAACACCTCATTCTACTTGGCCTTAGCATTGGGCTGATTACCTGTTCTCCCAAAACGTACACGAAAATACCGGCAGGCAAAGCGTATGAATTCTTCAGTTATAAGCCCAACCAGGTTGCCAAAATTTCGGCGCACCGGGGTGGGGGCGATCTGAAAGGATACCCGGAAAATTGCATCGAGTCGTTTACATATCTGGCGAAACAGATGCCGGTTATTATTGAGTGCGATATTGACCTGACCAAAGACAGTGTTATGGTTATGATGCACGACGCTACCCTCGACCGTACAACCACCGGAACCGGCAAACTAATTGACCGGAACTACACCGAACTGGCACAATACAGGCTGGAAGATAATATGGGCAATAAAACTCCTTATAAAATCCCAACTCTGGAGGAGGTGCTACGCTGGGGTAAAAACAAAGCAACCTTTACGCTCGATGTGAAGCGAAATGTGTCTTTTGCAAACGTTGTGGAGATGATTCATAAAACCGGTGCAGGCGACTATGTGGCGGTCATTACCTACAATGCGCAGGATGCTGCCAAACTCAATAAATTAGACCCGAACCTGATGATTTCGGTAACCATCCGTAACCGCGCTGAATACGACCGATTACGCGAACTCGGTGTTCCCGATAACCGGATGGTCGCTTTTGTGGGCGTTAAAGAGCCCGAAGCCGATTTGTACAAATTTCTACACGAAAAAGGCATTGCCTGTATCCTGGGCACGTTGGGTAACTTGGATAAACAGGCAGCCGCGAAGGGGGACCAGGTCTATAAAAAATTCGCCGAAAACGGAGCTGATATCATGTCGACAGATCGACCTTTGGAAATGGCAAAGGTGCTATATTGACTGATCCAATAGGTGAATAGAGAGGAGACTAAATAGAGGTTAACCACAGAGGCACAAAGTGCACAGAGGATTGAGCCCTCTGTGCACTTTGTGCCTCTGTGGTTAACCTTTCATTTTTTGTAAATTGGCTTTAAAAATTAATACCCCAGCGTAAATCGCTTCTGAATAAACTGCGGCTGCTCGATTTCATCCAAAACGGCTATCGCTAAATCGTTCACCGAAATGGCACTCACACCCTTTTCGTCAAAAACAGGTTGCTCAGTGCCCAGACGGAATGTTCCCGTGCGCTCACCGGGAGCCAGATTGATGGCCGGGCTTACGAACGTCCAATCCAGTGCCGTATTCTTTCGAAGAATGTTCAGGTAATCACGAGCGGCAGTAGCGCCCGCTTTCCACTCGGCCGGAAATTGGGGGGTATCTACTAATTGAACGCCCGGTGCTGCTTCCAGACTACCCGCTCCGCCAATAACCAAAAGCCGCTTAACGCCAGCCTGTTGTGTGCCTTTTTCGATAGCTTCCGATCCTTTCAGGAAGTCATCGTATAAATTTGGATTTGTCCAGCCCGCGTTGAACGAATTCAAAACGGCGTCGTGCCCGGCCACAAGCTGAGCCAGGGCGTCTGCATTCTGTGCATCCCCCTGCTTTATGGTCAGTTTGGCGTTGGTGAGTGTAATTTTTTCGGGATGACGAACGATTGCCGTCACTTCATGACCACGCGTCAAGGCTTCGTCTAAAAGGGCTGTTCCAACAAAGCCTGAGGCTCCAATTATTGCAAGTTTCATAGGGGTATGCGGTTAAAATGAACGATTTATTGTAATAAAATATGTTACAGTTTTGGGTAAAAAATTTAGTCGAATTTTCGACTGAAATCATCAAGCGTACTGGCACCTAATTTCTGAACGAGAGCTGCTTCTGCCTCCTGGTATAAACTATTTAGATGCTGGTCGATCTGCTTTCCAACGGGACAGTTTGGGTTTGGATCATTGCGGGATGTTCCCAAAAAAGCACCCTGACGTGTAGCCAGAAATACATCTGAGACGCGAATCTGCCTGGCCGATTTAGCTAATGAACTCCCACCATTCTTACCCTCCCGACTGATAACCAGTCCATTCGTGCGCAGGTTACTGATTTCCTTGCGCACAAGGACCGGGTTAATGTTAATGCTACCCGCAATAAAGTCAGACGTCAGCCATTCGCCATTGGCTTTGGCCAGTAGCGTTAGGATATGCATCGATATGGCGAAACGTCCGTTCATTTGTGTAATATTTATTGTTACAGATAAGCGCCGAAAAAAATTCCCGGTGCATCTAAAATTTTTGACAAAGCCTTGTGGTTCTAGTCAAAAAAAGGGTTTTATAGGGTGGAGTCAATTTAAAAGATGAAGAGAGACCAGTATAAGGCAGTGCCTTTCAGGAGTAATCGATTAGTTTATGGATTATTGATGACTATCACCTTGCTACTGGGATTAGGATCAAGGTACTTTTTTGGCGAGATAGCCATTATAAAGAATTACATAGGAGACGTGCTTTGGGCACTCATGGTCTATTTTGGCTTTGCCCTATTGTTCAATAAATGGCCAGTTAAAGTCATTGCGCTAACGGCCATTGCATTCTCTTTTAGTATTGAAATCAGCCAATTATATCATGCTTTTTGGATTGACAGCCTGAGAGCTACACGTCTGGGCGGCCTAATGCTGGGTTTTTCGTTCGTCTGGAGTGACCTGCCTTGTTATTGTATGGGGGTGTTGATTGGGGTATTAGTTGACTTATATTTAATCCGGGCTGCGAAGCAGGGTGGCCACAAACAGTCAATTCGGGCATAATTGGAAAAATTTAGTCAGGTACAGTCTAAATTAAAAAGGTTCTTTCGTTAAGAAAGAACCTTTTTAATTTATAAGTCTGAGACAACGATCAAGGGAGCAACCTGTTCGGGGTCGTTATCGGGCGATGCTTTTTTCTGTTTCAGCGCTTTCTTGGCGGCCTTTTTCAGTGTCACATCGTATAAATCTGTTCGACGGTCTTTTAATACCTGCACTGAACCGTGCTCATGAAGTTCCTTTAATAAACTCAAATCCACATCGGCAATAAGTACCATTTCGGTATTGGTTGTGGCTTCGGCTTTTACAGCGTTGGTAGGAAACTGGAAGTCGGAGGGGGTAAATACCGCTGATTGGGCATAGTTAATGTCCATATTCTGTACCCGAGGCAGGTTGCCTACACAGCCGGAAATAGCTACATAACATTCGTTTTCAATAGCTCTTGCCTGGGCGCAGTGACGTACACGTGAGTAACCATTCTGGGTATCGGTCAGGAAAGGGACGAACAGAATCTGCATTCCCTGCTGAGCCAGAATCCGACCCAACTCTGGGAATTCAACATCGTAGCAAATCAGCATACCAATTTTGCCGCAATCGGTGTCAAACGCGCGGATTTCGTAGCCACCCACCATGCCGTAATGCTTCACTTCATTAGGCGTGATGTGAATCTTGCGATATTCCTCAAAGGTGCCATCGCGTCGGCAGAGGTACGCAACGTTATAAAGTTTCCCGTCATCGTCGACAAGTGGCATGCTGCCACCCACAATATTAACGTTGTAGGAAATCGCAAATTCGCAAAGTTTTAAGCGGACAGCTTCTGTAAAATCAGCTAGCCTGCGAATCGCCACTGGCTCTGGAAGGTCGTTGAAATCGGCCATCAGGGGCGTATTAAAAAACTCCGGCAACACCATAAAGTCGGCCCGATAGTCGCTGACGGCATTCGCGAAGAACTCAACCTGCTCCAGGAACGCGTTCAGATTTTTGAACAAGCGCATTTGCCACTGAATAACGCCCAACCGGATAATGGAGTCAGTGTGCGGGCGTTTGTCTTTTTCGGCAACATAATAAATGTTGATCCACTCCAGTAAGGTCGCGTATTCCTTTGATTCTGTATCGCCGGGCAGATACCCCCGCAGCACCTTCCGTACGTGAAAATCATTGGAGATCTGGAAGGTAAGCGTCGGGTCGTATATCTCCTTCTGCTTTACCTTGGCAATGTACTCGCGGGGCGAAAGTTCATGCGAGAACTTATTGTAGTTAGGAATACGGCCACCAGCCAGAATGCCCTTCAGATTCAGCGTTTCGCAGAGTTCCTTACGGGCATCATAAAGCCGCCGACCCAGCCGTAAATCGCGGAAGTCGGGATGCACAAATACCTCGATACCATACATGAAATCGCCTTCGTCGCTATGTGTTTTAAACGTATAGCCACCTGTAATTTCATGGTACGTATGGTTGTCTCCGAACTTCTCGTAATTAACGCGGATCGAGAGCGCACAGGCCACGACTTTTCCGTCAACTTCAACGCAAAATTGACCTTCAGGAAAGATATTAAGTAATTTATTGATTTTACTTTTCTCCCAATAATCACCCCCAATACCACTATATACCTCAATCATGGCCTCCTTAAGGTCGTGATAATCTTCTTTCTGTAATGTTCTCGTTTGTATATGCATAATGTCAGAACCGGGATTTTACTAAGATTTATAGGATTAAATAAGATTTTCAAATCACACTGAAATCCTTTACTTTTCGAGTAGCATTTCTTTGGCGGTAATCCTGTTTAATCGGTTAAATCTTAGTAAAATCCCGGTCAAGTAGAGTTTCCATTTCTGCCAGCATCACGTCCGTAAAATCCAGATGCGTTACAAAGCGCACCAAATGTTTCCCAAACGCAATACCGCGAATACCTTTTGTTTCTAGCATTTTAACATAATCTGCGGCCAGGATGGTTTCGGGGAGTCGGAAAATGACAATATTCGTGTCGATGGACAGTATTTCTTCTACTTCGGGCAAACGTTCGAGAATTGCCCCGATTTTTCGGGCGCGGGAGTGGTCCAGTTTCAATCGGTCAATATGATGGTCAAGGGCGTAAATACCCGCTGCAGCCAGAAACCCGGCCTGCCGCCAGCCGCCACCCATCAATTTTCGAAAGCGCCGGGCCTGACGAATAAAATCGGCTTTGCCGAGCAGGAGCGAACCCACCGGGCAACCAAGCCCTTTAGATAAGCAGATACTAATTGAATCGAATAGCTGTCCGTACGCCAAGGTTGGCTCTCCTGTTTCAACGAGCGCGTTGAACAAACGGGCACCATCTAGGTGTAGAATGAGGCCGTTTTCATCGCATAGCTTCCGAATGGCTGCAATTTCGGGTAGGGTATAGTAACAGCCACCACCTTTGTTGACTGTATTTTCCAGCACCACCAGCCTTGAGAGGGGTTTGTGCGAGTCGGCAGGATTATAGATGTACTCCCGGATAAGATCGGGGGTGAGTTTGCCATTTTGGCCGTGGGCCAGACTTACAGACGCAAGGGCATTGACCGATATTCCCCCGCCTTCGTATTGGTAAACGTGTGAAAGATAATCACAGATTACATCATCGCCGGGGCGGGTATGCGTACGAATCGCCAGTTGGTTAGTCATGGTACCCGACGCGCAAAAAAGAGCCGCTTCCATACCAAACATGGAGGCCGCCTTTGTTTCAAGGGCGTTAACCGTTGGATCATCGCCAAGAACATCGTCGCCAAGTTTGGCAGTAAACATTGCCTCGCGCATAGCGGGCGTGGGTTGAGTAACGGTGTCGCTACGAAGGTCAATAAGCATTCCTTTAAAAATCAGGCTGTATAAAAAGAGCAAGTTAAGGACATACCCGGCTACGGGAAGTATGGTTTAGTAACTTTTGTGAAGTTACATCTCAGTATGTATAAATTATGTGTAAGAAAAGTGTCCATAAATTACGTTTATATTGCTTTTGCGCCACATACTGCTATTTTTGAGCAACCTTTTCGATGAATTCCGTCTCATATTGGAATTTAGAATTTAATACCTGTACTAACCTTCAGCCTTATTTATGTTTACACACAAAACTCCCTGGGTTATCCTGCTTATTCTATGGATGATGGGCTCCACATGGTGGCATGTCTGCAAAATAAAGCAACTATGCGGAAATGATGCTCAGCCAGTAGCCGTCTCTGCTGACTCAACACTCGACATAACGCCGGTAAAGACGCCTGGATTTACGATAGCAGATGAAGATTACTTTCGCCTGAATTTTCCCGGCAATTTCAGCTTTGCCAAATCAGGTGCTAACGCTAATATGAATTCGCTGGGTGGTTCACTTGGGTCAATGATCACCTATATAAAGGTAAGCCCAAACCGGACGCTAGAAATTATCGGTTATTACTCTAAAGGAGAAGCTAATACGACCACGTTTCCCAATTTAGGCTTGGCTCGTGCCGAAGGCATTAAGCAATATCTGATACAACAGGGTATTTCGGCCACGTCTCTAACTACAACCGGAGTTGAGCGTGATATCCCGTTTACCGCTAAAGGTGATTCGCTTGTGGGCGGGCTTGACTTTGTGTTCACAGGAACAGCAGACGCTCCTGCTACAGATTCAGTTACAGCACCAACGCCTGTTACCATTGCAGAACCAACAACTGAAAAAGAACTGGCAGCGAGTGAAAAATTTACATCGGTGTTCAAGCCAATTGACCTGTATTTCCCACTTAGTGTGGCTAACTACATCAAAACTGATGAAACGAAGAAGTTTTTTGAGGAAGCAACTAAATATCTGGCAGAGCATAAAGATAAAAAACTCCTGTTAACAGGTCATACTGATAGTTCTGGTCCTGACGAAGTGAACATGAGGCTCTCGCTTGATCGCGCCAATCAGGTAAAATCAAAACTTCGCAAATCGGGAATAGAAGCAGACCAGATTGCCGTTAAAGCCAAAGGAGAAACAGAACCGAAAGCCGACAACAGCACTATATCTGGGCGTAAAGCCAATCGTCGGGTCACGGTAGTTGTTGAGTAATCCTGGTTTCGAAACGTATTTAGTTTACTAAGTTGGGGCTCTTCCCAAAACAGTATACGCCAACACTATAAATTCTTACAATTATGTTTGAAATGAATCCCCTCAATTTACCTGATGCCCAATTACAGCAACTACTCATGCTGGTTGTGGCTGGTATTTTGGGCTTTATAATTGGGTATGTCTCCCGGCAACGAACAATTAGCCAGCTTGAAGGCGATTTGGCCAGTACAGAACGTGATGTGGAAGATTGCTATCGGAAACCCAAAGTACCGGTTAGCAGTGCAAACGATGAAGAAACAGTTGTGTTAAATCGGATAGCTGCCCGTGCCAACGAAATTAATTTCACCCGGATTGGCGTAGCAATGGCAGACAGTGCCGACGATCTGAAAGTCATTGTTGGGGTTGGCCCATTTCTGGAGAAAAAGCTGCATGCACTTGGCATCTATACATTCCGGCAGATAGCCAATTTTAATGAGGAAGACATAGACCAGATAAATGATCTGATCGAGTTCTTCCCGGGCCGTATTGTTCGGGACAACTGGGTCGGACAAGCCGCTGAATTGGCCAGAAAATAACAAAAAACTTAAACAAGAATCCTATTATGTTTGGATTAGATCCTTTTAATGAAACGGTGGCCATCACCGAAATATTGATTTTGATGGCTTTTGCTGCCTTAGTTGGCTGGCTGTTGGGGCGGTTGATACTTGCCGGTCGGGTTAGTTCGCTTCGCATGGCGATTTCGGAAAAAGAAACTGAGCTGGCAAATTGCCTTCAGTCGAAAACGGTCGCTCGTCTTTCTGTTGTTCCACCAATTGCTCCAGTGTACACTGCCCCCATTGTCCAGGTGCCACCAGCCTTCGTTCATGCAGACCCGCTGTTACCCGCTTTCTCAAATGACGATACCCCCGAATTGATTGACGAGGATGTAGTGATAACCAACATCAGTTCATCGCTCGATATACCTGCTGTTGTAGTGCCGCCCATTGAACCGACCTTAGTGCCAGTAGCACTTCCGGTAGTGAGTACTACCGATACTTCGGAAGCGGCCGTGCTGAACCGCATTGCCGCCCGCTCCGGTGAAGTAAACTTCGATCGGATTGGACGTGCCACAGCAACAGAAGCAGATGATTTGAAAGATATTGTAGGCGTAGGGCCATTTCTGGAGCGTAAATTACACAGCCTGGGTATTTACACATTCAGACAGGTTGCCAATTTTACAAAAGAAGACATAGATAAAGTTAATGAGCTTATCGAGTTCTTTCCAGGCCGAATTGAGCGAGATAACTGGGTCGAGCAATCGAAAATGTTCTTCGAACGTAAGTACGGAACACAGAATTAAACAGTTGTAAGAATACACGAAGGCCCGACTAGTTTGTACTAGTCGGGCCTTCGTGTATGTATTGATGTCCATTAAGGATTTGTAGACTTCTTTTTCCGGATTGGCGTACTGCTTAATACCATAGTTCTGCCTGTTTGAAAATAGTCGCACATATCCTGTAAAACACATTCGTTGCATTTTGGGTAATACCAGGTGCATACGCGTTGACCATGCCAGTAGAAATGCTTGTGAAAATTAAACAGTTGCAGGGCATCCTCTGGTAGATAAGCTAAGAGGATGGAGTGCGCCTTTTCTGCGCTCACTTTTGGACCAATGAGGCCTAACCGCTGTGTAACCCGGTGAACGTGCGTATCAATAGGAAGTACAGGTTTTTTAAATTTGAACAGTAGCAGGATCGTAGCCGTCTTTAATCCGATACCGGGCAAAGCCGTCAGCCAATTCATAGCTTCTTCGGTTGATAAGTCACCCAGAAAATCAATATTAGCCGCTCCTGTTTCCCGGATGAGGTGGGTAAGCAGATTCTGGATATAAGGAGCTTTTATTTCGGGGTAATTAGCTGTCTGTATGGCGTCGATCAAATCGGGGAGAGGTGCGTCACGAACCTGCTCCCAGTTTGGAAATCGCTTGCGCATTGTGACATAAGCGGTCATCTCATTGGCATGTGTCGTTCGGTGCGATAGAATGGTGCCAATCAGTTCATGCATCGGATCCGTGTACCCTTTTATTTCCTGAATGCCATATAACTGATTCAGTTGCTCGTGGGCATCAAGCGTTTTAGTGGCTAAGCTTGGACTGGACTGCATACAAAAAAACCGGGTTGAACAAACATATGTATGCCTGTTCAACCCGGTCCTGGCGAGAATGTTTCTGCCAAACTTAGTGCGTTGATCCCCGTCGAGTTTTGTAGGTTCTCGAAATCAGTCATGTGCAGAAAACGATCTGATTAACTTCCACTACGTAAGGAGCTAATCAGATCGTTTTCTGTATGTGACTACACAGCCTACCACCAACCAGGATACTTATATACTGGCTTAAAATACCAAGATGGATAAAAAGCGAAAAGGAGAAGTTAATTCAAATTCGGGCGGTTGTTAGTTAACTGACGACGTACCAAACTCCAGCGACGACGGGAAACTGGCAGAACCTCACCGGTTGTTAGATGAACAAGACCACCAGTATCAGTGCGTTCCAACCGTTCAACAAAGCGCCGATTGACAACGCAATTGCGGTGGAGACGAATAAATAGCTCAGTAGGCAATTGTGGGGAGTAGTACTTTAGCGTACGCGGCATAAGCATACGTTTACCATCTGACCAGTTTAACCAGCTATAATTAGCTACAGCCTGAAGGTACACTAAGTCAGTTACTGAAAATAACTGACGGCCCGTTTCGCGAAGATAAAGCTTAAGCGGAGGCCACTCCACTGGGGTGGTTCTGTTGGAAAAGGAAAAGGCAGACATGGACATACGTGCGAGTATTAACTTTTCAGATACAGTTGAAATAAACGTAACTGATGCAATACTATGGCCGGTACAATTGTAAGTCTTGCTCTTTCGTAACAAGCGCTATAAAATTTGTAACATCACATGCATAAGATTATTTAAAATACATATGGTTTACTTGTAAGTCGCTAAAGTCTATGGTATTAGGTATTTATTTTTTATTTAAGTAGTCTAAAATGCAAATCCAATGATTTTACGTTAACTATTTTATTAGCTCCTGTCGATGCTGTTCGACATACTCTGACGGGGTCATTAAGTAGTGTTCCTTGAAGACTTTTGAGAAATAGGCTGGTGTGTCAAAGCCTACCCGATCGGCAACTTCAGAGATAGACCCTCCAATTAATAGTAACTCGGCTGCTCGTTTCAAACGAACTACACGAATCAGCTCATTTGGTGTCAGGCCGGTCATCGCTTTTACCTTTCTGTTAAGGTGCATTCGGCTCATGCCAATGGCGCTAGCCAAAGGCTCCACCCCAAACGTTGAATCGTCCAGATGATGTTCGAGGAGCGTATAAATCCGGTTCATGAAATCATCTTCGGGAGCCTCGCTAGTTAGTGGTAGATAGCCCTCGCCCAATAGCTGGGTCCGGTAATAATGACGAACTTGCTGTTGATGCGCCAGCCGGTTTCGAATGCGTCCGCGTAACTCCTCCATTTGAAAAGGTTTCGCCAGGTAATCATCAGCACCTGCCGATAAACCTTCCAATCGACTTTCGGCCGAAATTTTAGCTGTTAATAGCAAGATTGGAATATGGCTGGTAATCGGATTGCTTTTTAGTTGGCGGCAAAGTTCATACCCGTTCATCTCAGGCATAAGGACATCGCTGATGATAAAATCCGGCCCGGTAGTTATAGCGGTTTCAACGCCCGCTTTGCCATTGTTTACTCGTTGCACCCGCCACTCTGTATTCAGGGTCGTAACAACGAAGTCGGCAATGTCATCATCGTCCTCAACCAGCAACACGAATGGCACTTTTTCATCTTTGATGCTATGGTTCGCAGGGAGTAGTTCATATCCCGGCATGGGTAAGGGGAGATTGCCTACAGACGTAGAGATCGTGTCGCGACGTGCCTGTCGGAAGGGAAGTTCAACGGTGAACGTTGTTCCAAGCGTAGGGTTACTTTCTACCGAAATCGTTCCCTGCATCATTTCAACCAGTTCTTTCACCAGGGCCAAGCCAATTCCCGAACCACCAACCGACCTTTCTGTCATTGGGTCCGCCTGATAAAATCGATTAAAGATGTGTACGACCTGATGTTCAGGAATACCCGCCCCTGTATTGTACACCATTATTCGCACGAAATCCGTATTCGTTGAGTTTGATAGAGTTGAGTCGGAGGGCACTACAAACGTTGACACCGTTATCGTTCCGTATTCATTCGTAAACTTCAGCGCGTTTGAAAGTAGATTCGTTAGAATTTTTTCTATCTTATCCGGATCAAACCAGTAAAAAGGTTGGATGAAATTGTGGGACTGCTCCAGCTTAATATGCTTACGCTGAGCTTCTTCCATAAACACAGTTACAGTTCGATTAATAAAATCCGATAAATCGGCGGCCGTGGGGTTTATCGTTAGATTGCCCGCGTCAAGTTTTGCCAGATCGAGTAGCTCGTTTATCAATCGCAGAAGTCGGTTCGCATTTCGATAAATCAGGGATAGCCGGTTATGATAAGGTGAGTCGGCCGAATCATTAAGCACTTGTTCCAGCGGGGTGAGAATCAGGGTTAAAGGCGTGCGAAATTCATGGGTTATGTTCGCGAAAAATCTGGATTTAATCTCATCCAGATGCTTTAATTGAATGGATTCCTGCTCCCGTAGTTCCATCCGACTGGTTAAGCGAATACGATTGATGCGTACTTTAAGAAAAAGGACAATTGCACCAAGCAGGAGTAAAGCATAGCCCATATAAGCCCACCAGGTTGCCCAAAGGGGAGGTGAAATGATGATGCGTAATGAATGGGTATGCGGACTCCATACGCTCGACGTATTAGATGCATTGACAACGAAGGTATACGTGTTGGGTGGGAGATTCGTATAAGTTGCAGTGGATTGATTACCGCTATAAACCCAGTCTTTGTCCAAGCCAACCAGTTTATAGCGGTACTGGTTTTTATGGCTTTGGTTAAACTCAAGAGCAGCAAAATCAATAGACAGGAAGTTCTGCCGATGATCTAAATCAATTTCTACGGTTTCATTAATATCCTCTTGAATAGGTGAACCAGGCGTGGTGGCGTTCACCAGTTGGTTGTTAATACGTAAGGCCGTAAGTGCTACTGTAGGTTTAATGGAGTCTTCCCTAACCTTACGCGGGTCGAATGTGGTATAGCCTCCCGTACCGCCAAAAATGAGCCGTCCATCGGGAAGAGCAACATCATGAAATTGTTTAAATTCTTCATCTGGCAAACCATCATCGGCCATGTAGTTCCGGGCTTCATTGGTGCGCGTATCAAATCGGCAAAGACCGCGGTTGGTACTGAGCCACAAATGACCGTTACCATCTGTTCGAATGGCATAAATTACATTATTGGATACGACCTGACCAACGGTAAATCGCTGAATCTTACCCGTCATTTTATCGAGCCGGCATAGGCCTTCACCGAAGGTGCCAATCCACAAATAATTATAATGGAGAGGGTCCTGAGCCAGACACAGGAGGGCGTCGCCGGGTAGCGTTCGGGCATCATTACCACCACTGTGCCAGTGAATGAGTCGTTTAATGGATAAGTCGGCCCGCAGCAAGCCGTGGTTCTTTGTGGCCAGGTAAACGCGGCCCCCATCAACAACCATGGCCATAATTTCATAGGGGTGGTTAGGTGGTAACGTTAAGGGAAACGCAGTAAAATTTTCCTGGTCCGGATTATACCGAACAACGGCTCGGTTGTGCGGTCCTAATAGTCCCCAAAGTTCACCCTGTGCCCCGGTCGACATGGCCGTCAGGCGAAAATCGCCATTCAGCAACCAGCGGGATTCAATACCTTTGGGCTTAACCGGAGCAAAGGTCTTCTTCGATGTGCTATACTGATACGGAACCTTTTGCGGGGTTGTGATCCAAAGGTTTTTACGCCGGTCGAACTGATAACGCATGTTTGCCGATGACTCCTGCCGAATACTTGCTGGAATAGCATCCAGCGGTACACTATATTGTTGGGTCAGCCAGTCTGTCTGAAAGTTTTGCTGGTAAGGCATAGTCTGAAACGGACGCTTGTTGAGGTCATATTTGATAACCCCATCGCCATTCAGGCCAATCCAAAGCACATTTGTACGGTCAACTAAGATCGATACGGCAGAGAAGCGGCCTAGTTTAGGGGGTTGGTATGTTGCTGTTGAGAGACTTGCACGGTCACTGGGTTCAGAAAGTAAGGACACTAGACCGGTTTGGTCTGTATACCGACTTTGGTTTATATAGTCAACGCCCCGAAAGTCCCTGGCGAAAAGGGGTATATTTGTTTGCGAACCCGGCAACTGTACAACTTGCCGAACACGCCCATCTTGCGAGTCAAAAAGCGCGAAACGTCCTGGAAAACCAAGCATCAAATCACCAGAGGCTCGTTCATGCAACCCATATACTTCATTTTGCGGTAACCCCTGAGCCTGGCGAAAACCGGCAAACTGCCCGGATGCCGGATCAAATTTGAAAAGGCCATCCTGTGCTGCCAGCCAAAGTTGATTAAAACGGTCGAGTAGCAGGGCATGCAGGACACGCTGAACCGTATCACCTTTTATGGCCCAGTGCCGGTGTGAAATTGTACCATTTGCATTCAGCCTGAAAAAGCCGTTCGTTTGTGTTGCCACCCAAACATTGCCTAAGTGGTCGGGTTGAATACCAACAAGCTGATCGCGTCCAAGCGCCCGTTGAAATGGTATGGAATAGGAAATGTGTTTAGCTTGCTCGGTAACCGGATCGAAGGAATCGATATTGTTATTTTCTGTACGAAGCCAAAGGGTATTCTGTTTGTCGTCTTTTATCTCATAAATACTACTGAACGACAGGGTTTTGCTTCGTTGCGGATCGTGAGTGTAAATACGGAAATGAACACCGTCATACCGGCAAAGCCCATCACGTGTTGCCAGCCAGATAAACCCGCGGTTGTCCTGTATCAGGGATTTGACAAATCCCTGGGGGAGGCCATTTCGAACAGTAAGGTACTCCGGATCAGGCGTATCTTCGGCTCGTAAAGGGAAGCTGAAAAGCAACGTTACAAACCAGCAAATCGCCCAGCTTTTAAGGCGATACATGTGTATATCTATCAATTTTCCGATTACGCTTTTATTATGTGTAAAAAACCGTGTTAGTACGTCGCTTTTGGTAAAAGCTTTGGGTTTTTTCCACCATTGTTCGTTTCTTTTACTTTAAGATTTCTTCTATGTTCGCCTGTTATGCATATTTTTCTTGAAACCAAAGTCGATCAATCACTCCCGGCCGTTTGGGCTGGTTTCAATCGTACTCTTTTTGAGCGTCTTAGTCCACCTTTTCCACCGGTGAAGGTTGTACGCTTTGACGGTTGCCTGCAAGGCGATATAGTCCACTTGCAATTAAATTTTCTCCTCTTTCGTCAGGATTGGATCAGTCGAATTATTGATCAGCAAACCAGCGTAGAAGAAATTTTCTTTGTCGATAAAGGCATTAAGCTGCCTTTTTTCCTAACCTACTGGCAACATCATCATCGGCTTCAACGTTCGTTTGACGACTCTTCCGATAAAACGATAGTCATTGATGATATTACGTTCAAAACACCATTTTTATTGACAGATTACCTACTATATCCTATTCTATGGATACAGTTTGCCTATAGAAAGCCCATCTATCGACGTATGTTCCAGAGTTCATAATTTAGGTAATGTGTTAACATAATTTGTTAATTGTGTCGCATGATGAATTACGGCTATCGAATTTACAAATAATAGTTACTCTTCACATAAGTTTTCTTGTAAAGGTTGTTAATCTGAAGGTCTGTTCAGAAAATCCCATCATAAACCTACTTTCTGAACTGCTCAGATTCCTTTACATTTGTCTATGAGGGTTCTTCTTTAATCTTACTGCATGAAACTACCTAATCTAACGACGCGTATTTTTCTGGGCCTGGTAATCGGTATTGCCATTGGTTATTTTTTTCCGGCTACTACTTCAGGGTTTTCGGGTACCGATCTTAATATCTTATCCAAGGTTTTTCTGAGGCTGATCAAAATGATTATCGGGCCTCTGGTTTTTGCGACGCTGGTTGTAGGTATAGCGAAACTTGGTGATTTTAAAGTAGTTGGCCGAATCGGCCTGAAAACGCTGGGCTACTTTTACTTCGCTACTATCCTGTCGCTGTTGGTGGGTTTACTGGTGGTAAATATTATGAGACCAGGCGAGGTGATGCAGCTTAAATTACCCGCTAAAGGTACTGATGTGGGCATTGAGACCACAAAATTGTCATTCGAGACCTTTATCACGCATATTTTCCCAACCAGTTTTGCCGAATCTCTGGCCAATAATGAGATCCTGCAAATTGTGGTATTTAGTATCTTCTTTGGTATTGCCGTAGGGTCTATAGGGCCCAAGGGTAAAGTTATGATTACGGCGCTGGATGCTCTTTCGCATGTCATGTTTAAAGTTACTAGCTATGTAATGGGCTTTGCGCCTTTCGGTGTTTTGGGCGCCATTGCGGCTGTTGTAGCGCAACAGGGCTTAAGTATCCTGGCGGGCTACGCCTACCTTATTTTGTGTTTCTTTGTCGGCCTGTTTTTCTTTTTATTCGTGGTCCTGTGGGTCATCTGTCTAGTTGCCGGTATTCCCTATTTCAAATTATTAGCCGTCATTAAAACGCCAGCGCTGTTATCATTCAGTACGGCAAGTTCGGAGGCTTCGTTTCCGCAAACAATTGAAGCGTTACGGAAATTTGGCTGTTCGGAGCGGATCATATCATTTGTCCTGCCCCTGGGATATTCATTCAACCTGGATGGTTCGATGTTATACATGACATTTGCAACGGCATTTATTGCCCAGGCTTACGGCATTCATTTGTCCATTGAGCAGCAAATTGCCATGATGCTGACGTTAATGATCACTTCTAAAGGGATTGCGGGTGTGCCTCGGGCGTCGCTGGTGGTTATTGCCGGAACCATGTCGATGTTCAACTTACCCATCGAAGGACTTGCCTTATTGTTGGGTATTGACCAGATTCTGGATATGGGCCGCTCGGCAACGAGTGTGGCGGGTAATGCAGTGGCAACCTGTGTTATTTCAAAATGGGAGGGTGAGTTTATGACACAGCCTATTGAAACAGATGAGGTTGCTGTTTAAAAAATCGTTGGGCTTTATGTAGGTTGTTCGAAGGAACGTGTAAATTCAGGCAGTTGAAAATCAACCATTCATCTCTTTTACCTAAACTTTTTCTGATAATGGCCCAACCTGCCGTGCTGGAAGCCGAACTGGCTCCATATTTTACTACAAAAGCCCCTTTTCAGTTTCCTTACAACTTCCGGGAAGGTTTTGTGAAGTACTGGCCTATCGTATCGCTTGTACTATTGGTGTTAACCATACCGGCGATCCTAGTCTTTTTAGGGATAGGTGTAGCGTTTATGCCTGTTTCATTCATGGAAGGAGCAAACCTCGGTTTTGCATATTCCATTGGTATGGTTATCAACATTGCTCGATTGGTGCTGGGTATTATGGCACTACCCGGCTTATTCAACCGGAAGCGACAAGGTTGGGTATTTGCCTATTACGCCCAAATTCTGAGTGTAGTCGTCAGTATTTTTTCATTTAGTCTGATTGGGATCATTCTGGCACTCTTATTTCTGATGCTGCTTTTTCAAGTTCGGGAATATTATAACTAAATATAGCTTGACAAATCATAAAAAAGGCCACAACCCGCTCAGGTTGTGGCCTTTTTTATAACCGTTTGTACGGCCTGTTGACAGTTCATCCGTATATTGATTGCCATTGCCTGAGCGAAAACCGTAGATTGGTGCGATCAACCCAGGTACAAACACATATACTCCCTAAACTAACTGAATATCGTTGATGAATAACATCCTCGAAACCCACCACATTGTTAAACAATATGCTGAACATCGAGCCCTGGACGACGTGAGTCTTTCTGTGCCGAAAGGGTGTATTTTTGGCCTTCTTGGCCCAAATGGGGCTGGTAAAACCTCCCTCATCAGGATTATCAACCAGATTACAGCACCCGATTCCGGGGAGGTGATCCTAGATGGCGAGCGGCTGAATCCAAGCCACATTAAGCGGATCGGCTATTTGCCCGAAGAGCGGGGGCTTTATAAGAAAATGAAAGTTGGCGAACAATTGCTTTACCTGGCTCAGCTTAAAGGACTGAGTGAAAAGCAGGCAATGGATAAGCTGAAGATCTGGTTCATTAAGTTCGACATTAAAGCCTGGTGGAACAAAAACGTAGAAGACCTTTCTAAAGGAATGCAGCAAAAGGTGCAGTTCGTTGCAACGGTTATGCACGAACCCGACCTGATTATTCTGGACGAACCCTTCTCTGGCTTTGATCCCATTAATGCCAATCTTATTAAAGACGAGATTCTGGAGCTGCGCGATAAAGGCAAGACGATTATCTTTTCAACGCACCGCATGGAGTCCGTTGAGGAATTGTGCGACAATATTGCCCTTATTAACCGGGCGCACAAAGTGCTCGACGGACCAAAACGGGCTATTAAAGAACAGTTTAAAACACACACCTATCACGTTGAATACCAGGGCGAACTCGAAACACTTCCAACCGCCTTCGACGTGATCAATACGCGCCCAACCGACGATGGTTTCCTGCGGGCCGACATCAGGATTCCACCTGATGCCGCAGTCAATGACCTTATCCGATACCTTCTCGACCGGGTCGACGTCCGGTCATTTGGCGAGAATATACCCAGCATGAACGACATTTTTATTCAGGCAGTTGGCGAGGTGCCAACAACCTAACATCGACCTTTTTGGTCGTGTGTGTCTACCTACGATTCATTTTACAGCTTACTCCACCGACCGGTACGGTCGGTTCTACAGATGCATACAATTTTTCTCATCATCAAGCGCGAGTACATGGTTCGGGTGCGCAAGAAGTCGTTCATCATCATGACGATTTTAGGACCATTATTGATTTTTGGCTTTTACGCCATTATTGGTTGGGCGGCTGTCAGCTCGATCAACCAGAAGAAAATTGCGGTTATCGACCAGAGCGGTCGGTTTGTTGACCAGTTTAAAAACGACGATGAAACGGTCTTTTCGTACCCGAAACAGTCGCTTGCTGTAGCCAAAAAGGCATTTGTCAAGCAGGGGTATGATGCGCTGGTGTTCATTCCACAAAATGTGATCGAAGAGCCGAAAACGGTTCAGATTTTCTCGGAGAAAAGCGTTAGCCTATCGCTGCAAAGCAACATCGAGCGGGCTATTTCCAAAGAGATCGAAACCATTAAGCTAGAGCAGGCGGGTATTACCCAGAAGGTAATTCAGGATGCCAAAGTGAATGTCGATGCCCAAACGATTAGCATGAGCGACGATGGCGAAAAGAGCAACAACGGCATAGCAACGACCATTATCAGTGGATTCTGTGCTTTGTTAATCTACATCTCAGTGCTCATTTACGGCACGCAGGTGATGCGGGGCGTAATGGAAGAAAAAACCAATCGCATTGTCGAGGTAATTATCTCGTCGGTGAAACCCTTTCAATTAATGCTTGGTAAGATCATCGGTGTTGCGCTGGTTGGTCTGACTCAGTTCATGCTTTGGATTATACTGACAGTTGGCCTTATGACGATAGGCTCCAAAATTATCGGACAGCCTAAAGAAACGGCTCAATCACAAATGGCAGCCCGCATGAATGGTATGCCCGGAGGTCAGGAAGTGCAGAGCAAGATGGCCACGGCTAAAAACCCGGTTGCCGACGTAATGGCAGCTATCGAGACGCTCAATTTGCCCTTGATCGTTAGCTGTTTTCTATTCTATTTTTTAGGCGGTTATTTGCTATACAGTGCCCTTTTTGGGGCTGTGGGCGCGGCTGTCGACAACGAGACCGAGACGCAGCAATTCATGTTTCCGATCATGATGCCAATCATTGCTGCTATCGCCTTCGCTCAAATCGCCGTTCGCGACCCCGATGGTCCTCTGGCATTCTGGACATCAATTATCCCGTTTACATCACCCGTTGTGATGATGGTCAGAATTCCATTTGGTGTACCTGTTTGGGAGTTAGCCCTGTCGATGATTCTGTTAGTATTAGGATTCGTTGGCACCACGTGGCTAGCCGCCCGCATTTACCGCGTCGGTATCCTGATGTATGGCAAAAAGGTATCTTTCAAAGAGCTGTCAAAGTGGGTGTTTTATAAGGGATAATTTGTAATGAAGAATGAATAGTGAAGAATGAATAATAGACTATTTGTGTATTATTATTCACTATTCATTCTTCATTATAATTTTTACATTATTTTAAAACCCTATATCGATTACCAGGGGTTGAACCAGCCATTGGCCGGTTGTTAGATTATAGATGGTTCGGAAACCAGCCTCGAATGGAGTCCGCAGGCGAAGAGTGTTGAAAACAAACGATACATCGAGACCGGTTGTCTGATACGTACGGTGTTGGGTTTCATAGCCGCGTAATCGATTGTACACATCACGGACTTCAAGCAGTGATTGTCCGTTTGCCGCATCATAGAAGCCACCGGCTTTGATCCGTTGCACATATAGCCAGCGTCCCAACGTCCAATGGGTGTCGGCAATAGGTAGCCGGTATTCTATGCTGCCCGCTCTTATCTGATCGTCGCTAATATAGAGTTGCCCACGCGGATAAAAGACAATCGGGCTGAAGCGATAAGTACCCCTTGCCTGTTCCTGGTAGCCCGCACGCAGCCGTAGCGAATGGTGTTTGGCTAAACCCGGGAAAAATAAGTTCGCCTGAACGCCCCATTGCTCACCCGTTAATTTTCCGCCAAAGGGCGTTGTTCGGTAATTAGCCGAAAGGGTTTGTCCCCAACGTGGAGCCACATCTCGTTTACTCTGACGGAGCAATCGGGAATAACTAAACCCATAGGTCAGCGCATTAAGCGATCCGGCAGAACCTACTTCAGTAACGTACCGGAAGGGTAAGTCGTAGCCCGTTACGTGCAGGTAATTATAATAGGCCGACAGGTTAATTCCCTGACTATATTTAGAATTGGTTAGTTCGAGTGGTAAACGAAACCCCGCCGTTAGCTGGTCATATTGCCACCGATCGGTACGCAGACTATCAACGGGTTCTATTCGGTCGATGTACAGGGAGGTTCGGCGGCTTCCGTGCTGAAAGCTTAGGTCGATAATCGGGTAAAGTCCCTGATAGCTTACTATGGCGTAGGCATTTCCGGCCTGTTCGGCCTGATTGTAGGTATAGCCCACACCAATTTGAGTGGTGCTCAATAAGTCCTGCGAACTAACTCCTACCGACAATGCCTGACCTGTGCTCCCAAGAACCGGCCCCCAGCTATATACATTCACCGCATTAGCCAAGCGCCGAAAGCGGGTGGGCGGGTAAGCCTTTGCACTTGAATCGGTCAGCCAGGCCCGACTTAAAATCAGACGACCCTGAGCCCCCCCCGGTTCTACATTAGCCAATGAGTCGAAATTTCGAGCGGGCGATTGGCTGGCGGGTTCAGAGACAGGTTTCCAGTCGGTAGCAGTCAATGGCATGTCTGAAATTCGGTAGCCCGTTGCCGAAAAATCCTCGAAGGCCAGCCGTGATCCCGATGGCGAAATGCTTGCATGGTAAGCCGCCAACGGTCGCGATGTAACCTGAAACACTTTTTTTGACTGGAGGTCTACGGCATAAATATTGTCGATGCCTGAGCGGGGAGAATTATACAGCACATAATTTCCCCAGGGCTGTGGGTGGCTGATATTTTCATTGGTTCTTGGTAGTAAATCGAGGTGCGTATTTGATTCGCTATCAATAGACTGTAAGGTCTTCTTTCCGTCTTTAAGGGCTACTGTAATGATGGTTTTGTTGTCGTCTTTCCAGCGCGGATGCTGGTAAAAGGCGTTCTCTGGATTGACAATTGTTTTTTGAATGCGGCCCGTTTTGGCGTCGAGAACCAGCAAATGAATTTTGTAACGGTCGGTATTTTCAACCACGACCAGCTTCGTGTTATCGGGCGAGAGCGCAACTGCCGTAAAGCGGGCCCGGTGGGTTAGCCGCGTGAGTTTTCTGGATTTTAGATCGAGCAGTCGGATGTTGGAATAAATACGCTGTCCCCAGCGTGGATCATAACCAAACTCAATCCAACACGCTTTAGTCGCTGTGGCCGACAATAGGGTAGGGTCATTTGGGAAACCCTGAACAAATACTTTTTTCTCTCGTCCATTTTTATCCAGAATAACAAGACGGGGCGTATCGCCAAGACCGCTTTTAACGCAAATAACAGTAGAGTCGGTCAGGAATTGCGGGTACCGGTAATTCGTGAATACAGGTCGTTTTGCTAGCTGTTTTTCTGCAATTACCGGAAACGTCGCAGCCGGTGTCAACACTAAACCCTCCTGTTGTTTTTGCCACGTTTTAACCAGATCGTTTATCGTTTTTTGATACAGGTCTTCTACACTAAGCCCGGTTTCATCCCTGATACTGGCCGAGAACGCAAACGGCCAGGGGAAGCGATGATAGTTCCGGTTTAATACCCGGCTCCAGACATCAGAGCCATGAGTTCGTTTGAGGTAAGTTGTTAGAAAATAGCCCAATACATAGTGATTTGGTACATTGTCGCGGTAAGATCCACCAACGGATTTTGGGTAGTCGAACCGTTTTCCGGCGAGGAGATTCGCCCGCATACCGAGGTCGAAATTAGGAATCCGCCCGCGACCACTTGTGCTCAGGAGGGTTTCGTTACTAACGGCGTCGCCTTCGGCAAACCAGTCGGGCACGGTTGCCAGAGTCAGTCCCAAACCTGTGTTTCCAAGAATCGAATAAAGCGTGCGTCCATATCCCTGAAGGGCTTTTTCATTTTGAACAACGTGCCGGTATTCATGAACAGACAACAGATCGAGCCAGTCGAGGGTGCCAAGCAAACCGGGGTCCTGCGGGGCAACCGCAAAAAACTCCGACCGTCGTGGAAAAAGCGAAACAAACCCATTACTATTTGTTGTCTGGTTCTGAAGCAAAACCGAAATAGGTCGGGGCTGTACTTGAAGCGATGCAGTGGTTGGTTCATACAAGCTTTCGAGCCGGTTCGCCGTTTGCTGGGCTGTGGAGTCCAATCCGTTGGGATACAGGACCTGAAAGTGGGGCGTTTTCAGTCGATACCAGTGCAATCGGGTTGGGTTCTGGTCGAGTACGGGTAGGGTTTGTGTAAGGGCTCTAAAACCGGCCAATACCAATAAAATTGTCAGGAGGGGAAGTCGTCGTACCATCTGGTTTCAATGTACGAGATTTTAACGAAAAAAAGCCCCGCGTGTTTAAGGCAGGGCGTTAACGTAGCGCGGCTGTAAAGCCGCGTGAATCTATCCTAAGGTATAAGTACCTAAGCAAAATTTTAACCACAGAGGCACAGAGAGCACAGAGCTTCAATTGGTTTATTATCAGGCCATTGAAGCTCTGTGCTCTCTGTGCCTCTGTGGTTAAAAATTTTGCTTAAGTCGGTATGTCAAATCATGCGTAACGCAAACTACGCGGCTGGAAAACCGCGCTACTTGCTACAAATACTTCACAACAAAGTTTATTAACTTCTTTACCTTATCTGTGTAAGGTGGGTAAATGAATTTCATGGTGCCGAAATCGCGCTGCATTACGCCCCGCTGGTTGGAAAATTCCTGAAAACTGAAGAAGCCATTTGATTTGCCCAATCCACTATTGTTAACCCCACCAAAAGGTAGCTCGACATTACCGAATTGTAATAGGGTGTCGTTTATGACCGTATCACCAGCGGAGGTACGATCCAGAATATACTGCGTTGTTTTCCGATTGCGGCTGTGAATATAGAGCGCCAGCGGCTTCTCGCGTTGGTTGATTATGCGTAGCGCATCGTCCAGATTGGCGTACGTTAATACCGGCAGCACCGGGCCAAAAATCTCCTCCTGCATAACCAGCATATCGTCTGTCACATCTTCGAGAACGGTGGGCTCAACGAAGTTTGTTTCGGCGTTCATTTTGCCGCCATGTGTAATCGTTGCCCCCTTGCTAACCGCATCGTCCACTAACTCCCGAAGCCGATTGAAATGGCGGTTATTTACGATACGGGCATAACTGTCCGATGCTTCAACCGGCTTGCCGTCGGGGCTGTACATCGCCACTATCGTGTCGCGAAAGGCCTGCATAAACGGTTGTTTAACAGATTGATGGACAAGTAGATAGTCAGGAGCAATACAGGTTTGTCCATTGTTGAGGCACTTGCCCCAGGCCAGTTGTCCGGCAGCTTGTTTTATATCAACCGATTCATCGACGATAGCGGGCGACTTACCGCCTAATTCCAGCGTTACGGATGCCAGATGTTTGGCGGCCGCCGTCATAACAACTCGCCCCACGCCGGGGCTTCCGGTAAAGAATATATGATTGAACGGGAGGTCGAGCAACGCTTTTGATACCTCAGCATCGCCTTCAAAAACGGCCACCTCGTTGGCTGGAAACAATTCCGTAATCATCCGTTTTATCAGACTGGCTGTGTGCGGAGTCATTTCTGATGGTTTTAAAATGGCCACATTGCCAGCCGCAATGGCTGATACCAACGGACGAATTGCCAGGACAAACGGATAATTCCAGGGCGAGATAATGAGCACGTTTCCTTTGGGCTCATGAAGCAAACGGCTTTTTGTACCAATCAGCGACAGCGGTGTTGGCAATTGCTGGGGTGTCATCCAGACCTTCAAGTGCTTGATGGTGTGCTTGATTTCGGCGTTTAAGGCCATCAATTCACCTAACATCACTTCTGCAGATGGCTTACGGAAATCATCATACATGGCTCGCTGAATATCACCTTCGTGCGCATTTACCCAGGACTGGATACGGCGAATACGCTCGATACGCTGATCCGCCGTGGTCAATGCCAACTGAGGAGCATACCGGCGTTGGGAATCAAACGTTTCCCGCAGATCGTCGCGCAGGTCAGTTTCAGAGAGTAGGGGAGTCATGATAGAACGATTCGTCTGTAAACAAGTCAAAAGTATGTGCTAAAAATACAAAAAAGTAGCAGGAAAGGCCGTTATTGGCATTTAAAAAACGAAACGATTATCTTAGCTGAAACTTTAGCAAACCCTAAATCTGGATGACGCTCGTCAGTGACAACATCCGCTACCTGCGCAAACTGAATGGTCTGACGCAGGAGCAATTTTCTCGAAAAATTAATATAAAGCGTTCGTTATTAGGTGCTTATGAAGAAGGTCGCGCTAATCCGAATGGGCAAAATATTCAAACCATAGCGAAAGCGTTCAACACAACCGTTGAACTGCTGACACGACAGGATCTCCGTAAGCTTCGCGAAACGCCAAATCTCAGCATCCCGCTGGGTCAGCCAACGAAAGCCGGTGAGTCACATTCGCCAACAATTCGAACCGATGGCAAGGTAGATCCAGATGAGGACGATCCGTTTCAGCATCCCGATTTCCCGGACATATTTGCCCAGCCTTCGGCCCCCGTTCCCGAACCTCAACCGCTTTCATCGGTACTGAACAAGTATTATCGAACGCAGGATGAAAATCGGCCTGCGCCTGCTCCGCCGGTCATTACGCCCCCGGTGCGGCCAAACCAAGGCGTGAACGAACGGTCTCAGCCAACGGCTTTTAAGACGGAACCAGCTGCCTATCAGTCGCCCGATCGCGGTCGATCGTCGCTGGATGAGCTATTTAATTCGCAACCCGAACCTCGTTTGGCTCCACCAGTAACGCCATCCGCCACGGGTCATCTGGCAGAGACATTGACGTTCAACAATGTATATGAAGGAGCGACAACATCGCCCCGGCAAAACTCAATGGCCCAGCCTGTTGCCCCAACGATTCCGGTGGTGATGCAACGGCAGTTTGCCGAGTATAATCAACGGTATCAACAGGCGGAGTTTATTCATCGACTTCCGGCCATGCATTTGCCAACCCTGCCCGAAGGGCATTACCGGTCGTTTGAAGCCGGGGCTGATTTTGTTTTTCCTGGGGCTTTGCTGGTAGGAAAGTTCATCAGAAACTGGTTCGACATTGCTGATGGTAAACTATATGTTCTGCTTATTCAGCCGCAGCGATCCGACGCTGGAACGGGAATCTGTTGCCGCCGGGTCTATAATCAGGTAAAAGTGAAGGGAACGCTTCTGCTTACCGCCGACCGGGCCGATATTCCTAACCGGGAAGTTGCGTTAAAAGACGTTCTGGAAGTGTGGGAGGTGACGGCCTTCGTTAGCCAGCAACTACCTCCGCCAGTACCCAATACAGATAGACTCAAGCAATTGGTCGATGAACTTCGATTTGAAGTTGAACGATTGTAATTCGTTGCGTTGCAAGAGTATATGACTGCCGTTATATCAGGATTTCAGATAATTATCTGAATATGAAAACTCTTTCAATTATAAAAAGTTAGGTCAGATACGATCAGGTGATAGGTAGACTACAAGATCAGATAAATTTCCTGTTTATACTTATTTCTTTTAAAGGTTTTCGTTCCTTTCTCTTTTTAAAAGGGGGCTTTGGATGCAGGTGTTTTCCTGAAGCCAGAGCCCCTAACCGTTTTTGACTGAGCGATAAACCCTACTTTTGCGCTTATTATGCGCTATTTTCTTCAACTGGCATACAAAGGCACAGCTTATCATGGCTGGCAACGACAGCCTAACGGCCTGAGTGTTCAGGAAGTACTCGAAACTGCCCTGTCAACAGTACTGCGGCAACCCATCGCCATTGTTGGCAGTGGACGTACCGATGCAGGAGTTCATGCGGGCGAGCAGTTTGCTCATTTTGACTTGGACACCCCACTGCCCGACAATTTACTTCGGTCGATAAACAGCATGATTCCGGCGGATATTGCTGTGTATGATTGTTTCCCCGTTCGGGCCGACGACCACGCCCGATTTACGGCTACTTCCCGCTATTATCAGTACCATATCAGTAGGCAGAAAGACCCATTTCGAGATGGTCTGGTCTATGTATTTACACTGCCTCTATCGGTTGAGCGGATGAACGAAGCCGCTAATCAACTACTTCATCATACTGATTTTGAGAGTTTTAGTAAAGTAAAGACCGACGTTAAGACATTCAATTGCCAGATTGAACACGCCTACTGGGAGCAAAAGCCAACGGGCGATTTAGTCTTTCACATCAAAGCCAACCGGTTTTTGCATGGTATGGTGCGGGCCATTGTTGGTACTTTGCTCGCAGTAGGGCAAGGGCGTTTAAGCGTTGATGACTTTAATCTGATTATTCTGGATCGTGATCGTAGGCGCGCAGGCCGGGCAGCTCCATCCGAAGGCCTATCATTGGTTGAGGTTAGTTATCCGGTGGAGGTTTTTGCCCAACGGAAACAACGCTAGTTCGCCATCATGCAGGTATTTTATGTGCAAAAAGAGGCTCATCAATGCTGGACTAGCTAAATGAGAGTGGTAAACCAGTACGATAGGTTTTTAGGCCGCTCGCATATTCTTTGCTAACCAAACCCGTCTTTTGCACTTTATCTAGTATCTTCCAACAAAAAAGTCTTCCCTTGAAAATCGGAACTATCATCTTAGCCGCTGGCGATTCATCCCGTATGGGTGGTGAACCCAAGCAGTTAATAAACTATAAAGGCCAGTCGCTTTTGCGTCGGGTAACAGAAAGCGCATTGGCGTTACAACGCGGCCCGGTTGTTGTGGTTTTAGGGGCAAATCGTATGGAGATTGTTCCTGAGCTAAGCGATTTGCCTATAACGCTGGTCGATAATCCGCGCTGGCCAACCGGGCAAGCTTCTTCATTGAAAACGGGACTGGCCGCTTTATACCTGACGCATAAAGACATTGAATTTGTCCTGGTTCTGCACGTCGATCAGCCGCTTGTGTCGCTTGGTTTGCTGTTGCACATGCTCGATGTACAAATGGAGCAGGGTAAAGGGATCGTTGCCTGTCGATATGATACCCAGCTCAGCGTTCCTGCACTTTTTCACCGGGACTATATCACCGAACTGCTACAACTGGAAGGTGATAAAGGGGTTAAATGGGTAATTGTCAAACATAGAAATGACTGCTCTGAAGTTCCTTTTGAAGCCGGCGCTATTGATCTGGACTCAAAACGCGACCTGGAATTATTTCAACAGGTGAGTATGGAGTTATAGATTTGCGACCCTTGCGTTTAAAGAATCATGCAAAAATTCGGTACATCTCAGGACCTTCAGGTGCGTATCAGGGCTGTTCTCGATACGGTTGATCGGGAGTTTTCGTCCCTTACCGATGAGCAGCTTCGCTGGAAACCCGCGCCCGACAAATGGAGTATTGTCGAGTGTTTGCAGCACTTGAATTTGGCCGAACGCTTCTATATCCGTAATATTCAGCACAAAGTTGATGCGTTAGGGTTTATACAAACTGCCCCAGTTGATCAGTCGCTCGAAAGCGATTGGATAGGTAAAGCGTTTTTATATGTCGTTGACCCACAGATAAAAATCAAAGTGCCGGCACCGGGTACGGTACGCCCCCGCTCAGCCTCCGACCTGTTGCCCGCTGATGTCATGACGCAGTTTGTTGATCTTCAAACGTTGTTACATACGCTGTTGGACAAAGCCGTTTATCTGGACTGGAATCAGGAGAAAGTCATGTCGTTGTTTGGTAACTGGCTAAAAATAAGAGTAGGTGATGCCATCAGAATGCTGGTGGCCCACACAGAAAGGCACATGAAGCAGGCCATGCGTGTGAAAGTTGAAATGGATACCTTTGTTAGATAGGATACGTATACACTAGTTGATTTGAATGAAAAATTATATTACTCAGGACGCCTGGAATATTATTGAAGAAGGATTCCATCGTGATTTTAATGAAATTACCGAAAGTGTGATGTCGATTGGCAATGGCCGACTTGGACAACGAGGTAATTTTGAAGAGAAGTTTACCGGTAAATCCTTACCGGGAAATTACGTTGCCGGGGTTTATTATCCCGATAAAACCCGCGTGGGCTGGTGGAAAAATGGGTATCCCGAATACTTCGCCAAAGTGCTGAATGCTGCCAACTGGATTGGTATCGACATTGATATTGATTACGAATCGCTTGACCTGAACCATTGCGAAGTACGCGACTTTCGGCGGGTGTTAAATATGCAGGAGGGCTACCTCGAACGCTCCTTCGTGGCCATACTCAAAACGGGAAAAGAGATACAGGTAAACTCCCGGCGGTTTTGCTCCATCGTCGATGATGAAGCGGGAGCTATTCGCTACGCCATCAAACCGTTGAATTTTGACGCTAAAATTACCATAACGCCTTACATAAATGGCGACATTCGGAACCGCGACGCGAACTATGACGAGACGTTCTGGGATGAGGTACGAAAGGAAACGGGCTACGGCGAAGCCTTCATCGAACTTCGTACCCGCAAAACCGGCTTTCACGTTGCTACGGGGATGTGCGTTGAAATTGAGCAGGATGGCGTAAAGGTCGATTACCAGTCGCAGCCGATTAAGTATGAAAAATATGTAGCAAATCGCATATCGCTCGACTGTCGGAAAAATCAGGAAACAGTGGTGTATAAATACGCCGTAAACCTGTCGTCGCTGAATTACGACCCGGATACCATCATCAAAGATGCTCATCAGTACATCCAGCGGATCACCCGAAAGGGCTACGAGAAGATGCTGTTTGAACAGAAACAGGCATGGGCCGATAAGTGGAAAACGAACGACATCATCATTGAGGGCGATATAGCGGCTCAGCAGGGCATCCGGTTCAATATTTTTCAGATGAACCAAACCTATACCGGTGAAGATGAACGATTGAATATCGGGCCAAAGGGCTTCACGGGCGAGAAATACGGCGGGTCGACCTACTGGGATACCGAAGCCTATTGCCTACCGTTCTACCTCGCTACCGCCGATCAGAAAGTAGCAAAAAATCTGCTGGTTTACCGATACAAACAACTCGGGAAAGCCATCGAAAACGCGCAGAAGCTAGGTTTCAGGGCTGGTGCTGCCCTGTATCCAATGGTGACCATGAATGGCGAAGAGTGCCATAACGAGTGGGAGATCACCTTTGAGGAAATTCACCGGAACGGCGCCATCGCCTATGCCATTTACGACTATGTTCGCTATACTGCCGACGAGCAGTATCTGGTCGAGTATGGACTGGAAGTACTCATTGCCATCAGCCGTTTCTGGAGCCAGCGTGTCAACTGGTCGAAGGCGAAAGAGCAGTATGTGATGTTGGGTGTGACAGGGCCTAACGAGTACGAAAACAACGTCAATAATAACTGGTACACCAACTATATTGCTGCCTGGACGCTTCGGTACACCATCGAAGCCGTAGCCAAAGTGAAGGCGCTGGATCCCGAAAAATATGCCGACCTGATTGACCGGATTCACTTCCGCGAAGAGAAAGAGCTGGCAACCGCCCGGCAGATTGTTGAGAAAATGTACCTGCCTGCCGATGCCGAAAAAGGTGTTTTCCTACAACAGGAAGGCTTTCTGGATAAAGACCTGATGCCCGTTTCTGATATTCCGAAAGGGCAGCGGCCTATCAACCAGAACTGGTCGTGGGATCGGATACTGCGGTCATGCTTTATCAAACAGGCCGACGTATTGCAGGGCTTGTATTTCTTTGAAGACGAGTTCGATACAGAAACGCTCAAGCGAAATTTCGACTTTTATGAACCCATGACCGTTCACGAATCGTCGCTTTCGCCCTGCGTTCACTCCATTCAGGCGTCGAAATTAGGCATGAAAGAAAAGGCCTACGAGATGTATCTACGCACTGCCCGGCTCGACCTCGACGACTACAATAACGACACCGAAGACGGGTGCCACATTACGAGTATGGCAGGCACCTGGCTGGCCGTTGTGAAAGGTTTTGGGGGCTTCCGTATTGAAAACGACCGGGTAATTCTCAATCCCTATTGCCCGGATAACTGGCAGTCGCTGGCATTCAAGATTCGTTTCCGGGGGGCGTTGCTACAGGTAACAACTACGCAACAGGACGTAACGGTACAAAATTATTCGGCGCAGCCCGTTACAATTAGCGTGCTTGGCAAGGACGTGACGGTCAAAGGCGAGAGTCAGAAAACGGTGAATGTGAAGGCAATCGCATAAAGTAAATGTTGGTTGTAACTTACAGCACACATAAAAGCCTCGAATTGTGGTTTATAGCCATGATTCGAGCTTTTGCTTTTAGGGACTGCCTGAATCGATCGGCAATCAGATGAATGGCCCGCGTGGTGCTTGCCGTTCTAAATTATAGTTGGCATAATTGTAATTTCGCCCCGCATGAAAATCGTAACGAGTTGGGTTAAGGCATGTTTTGCGGGCGTGGGGTTATGGGCAGTACTCGTAAACTGCCAATCGTCGGACCACGGAACGCAAAGTGCTCCCCGGCAACTAACGCCCGCATTTTACCATTGGAAATCGACCTTTGCCCCAACCCATTCAGAAATACGGCAATTAAAAGACCTGAACGTTCAGAAATTATACATTCATTTCTTCGACGTTGACTGGGATAGCCGAACCCATAAGCCAATACCCAAAGCCTTCGTTAAATTTCGGCAAAAAGCACCGGGTAGCATCGTCCCGGTTGTCTTCATTACCAACCGAACCCTCCTGAACCTGACGCCTGCGGCATTACCGGAACTGGCCATAAATGTTTCGCGATCTATTAGCCGCATCAGTCAACAAAATGCTATTCGGTTTCAGGAAGTGCAGTTCGATTGCGACTGGAGCGTCAGCACGCGCGACCGTTATTTTCGCCTGTTAACCCTGCTGGCTAAGCAGCTTCGCTGTCCGCTTACGGCAACCATTCGCCTGCACCAAATTAAATACACCGATCAAACAGGCATTCCGCCCGTATCGCGGGGAATGTTGATGCTGTATAATGTGGCCGATTGGAAACGGGCCGACACGCGCAATTCCATTTATGATGCTGAGATTGCCAGTCAATACCTGTCTTTTGTGCCAACCTATCCCTTGCCGCTCGATGTTGTCCTGCCGCTTTTTCGATGGACGGTGGTGTATAGGAACAACCGATTTCTGACGTTTCTGAGCAATGTGAACCGAACAGCACTGGCGGGCAGTAACTTTCTGGCGGCTCAACCCGACAGTATGCGGTTTGTTGCGCTGCGCGATACGGCTGCATGGGGGCTTTCAATCCGACCCGGCGACCTGTTTCGTGCCGAAGGCGTTACGGCCAAAACGTTGGTGAACGAAAAAACTAAACTGTCACGTCAGATTCGGAACCAACGGATTACATTTGCCTTATACCACCTTGACTCCACTGTACTTTCTGCTTATTCTCGTGAAACGCTCAAAACACTTCTGGTTCCCCATCCGCTTCCGTAAGCCTGCGTTATTGCTGGCTATTCTGATTGGATTTGCCTGTGGCCCCTCATTCGACCCAAACGAGTTTATGAGTTTTTTTATGCCCGAAGCGGGTAATACCCTGACCGATGATAGCCGCTATTTTTTTACTCCCCAGTTTTATAATGATGCGGAGATAGCCGAACAGTACGACGATAATCCGGCCCCAGTTATAGACGAAAATATAAAGGCTTGGTCGGTTTACATGGGCGGTGAGCTGCCGGATAGTCTGATCAGCAAAGCAATTTATGGCGAAGAGGCCGAAGCCGTTCGGGTGCTAACGTCGAAATTAGAACGAAGCAAACCTGCTGCGCTGGAGTATATAAACTTTGCCTGGGATGCCGATAATGGGCAGGGGAATCCCTGGAACCCGAACGCGTCACAAACCGATAGCACACAGCTCCCGGCACAACTGGAGAAGGCTAAAAAGGCCTACAGGATGTCGCGCGATGTCTTTTTGAAAGAACGATATGCGTTCCAGGCGGTAAAACTTGCCAGTGAATCGGGAGATCATAAACAGGCGCAACAGCTTTATGATCTGATGGTTACTCCTTTACCAAAAAAGACATTTATCAGCGACTGGGCGTTGTGCCGTCGGGCGGGGGCAAGTTTGACTTTGGGCGATACGGCAACCGCCGTTTATGAGTTCGCGCAGGTATTTGACCGTTGTCCGTCAAGACGGAAAGCCGCCGAAACAAGTTTGCGTAAATACGGCATTCGGTTTCAGGAAAAGGCGCTTAGTTATGCGAAAAATGATAGAGAGCGGTCGGCGGTGTACGCGCTTTGTGCCATTCAGCCGGGCATTCCGATGGGTGGGAAAGATGCGCTTGCCATGCTTGGGGAGATCGTTCGGTTAACGCCCAAAAATCCGTTGATCGAGCTGATTATGGCTCGGGAAATTAACCGCAATGAATACTATTATTTCATGACGGATGACGAATACCTCCGCAACAACCTGAGCGACTCCCCCGATTCGGCGGGTTTTGTTAACCGCAATCGTGAAGCCCCGTCCTATTTCGATAAACTCCGGTCATTCGCACTCGAATCTGCTGAAAATAAAGCCCTGAGTAACCCTGCCTTTTGGTACACTGCAACAGCGTATCTCGATTATATCGGCCATGATTATAAAGCAGCCCAAACGCATCTGGACCAGGCGGCTCAGGCTCCTTCGGACAATAGGGAGCTGAAAACGCAGATTGCCGTACAGCGTATGCTTCTGTTAGCGGCTCAGACAGAATCTATTACCCCCGATACTGAAGCTAAGCTGATTGGCTATCTGGAAGAGTTCGACAGTACAGGCAACTTTCGTCTGAATAACGCTTTCACGGCTGTGTGTAAACAGTTTGCTGTTGCCTACCAGCATAAAACGGAGCCTAAACGTGGCTGGCTATCAGGATGTAGCCGGTCGACAAAGCAGCCAGTGGATGGGGTCGATCAGGCAAAAGCATATCTGCTGACAGTGCTGACAACACAGCCCGGAGCAGGCACTTATTTTGCCAGCACAACCGACCCAACGGTTATTGAAGACACCGTTTCGGCGGCTACCATTCGACAAACAATTACCTACACCAGTCAACCGGGTTTGACAGATTTCGATAAACGATTGATAAAACTAGCGCAGATAAAACCCGAGAGCCTGAACCTGCTACTGGGACGGCGATTGATGATGGAACATCAGTATGCCGAAGCAGCAACGGCTTTCGCTAGCATAAATCCTAGACTGTGGCGAACAGCGCCTTTTTCCGTTTACTTTCAAATCAATCCCTTTGCTATAAAAATGCCTCGGTTGGTGTCAACAGATAAATCGAACGCGGGTAAAAACAGCGTAAACTTCCCTGCTGAATCAGTCGATAATCCATACACGCCCGTTGAATTTGCCCGGAGCATGGCCGAACTGGAAAAACAGGCTAAGGTGGCATCGGGCGACAAAGCCGCTGAGTTATATTACCAGTTGGGGTGTGGAGCCTGGAATTTGAGCTGGTACGGAAACGCCTGGCTGATGGTAAAGTCGTACTGGAGCGCGGGTGAACCGCCTGTTTATGCCGTTTCGGGTTCACCAGTCGATAAACAAAAGAAATTCGATGTATTGATGAATACCGATTATTATACCACCACACACGCCAAAGGGTACTTCGAGCAATCGGCGAAAGCGGCTACAACGTCTGCCCTTGCCGACCGCTCTGCCTATATGGCGGCCCGCTGTGAAGCTCACGCTTTCTCGATGCAACAGTCCATCGAACAAATCAGAAATGGCTACGTTTATGAGGAGGATTCTACGTTTGTGAAGAACATGACGGCCCTGCGCAAAGCAAAATATGCCAGTGCCTACGACGACTTTTTTAAAAACCACAGGCGTAGTTTGTTCAATCGGGAAATGATTCGTGAGTGCGCTATGTATAAAGATTTTCTGTCATTTGGAGAGTAAGGTTTTTACACAGAGATTCACGGAGAAGCCCTGAGATTCACAGAAACTTTATACTATTTTTCTCCGTGTGTTTCTGGGCTTCTCCGTGAATCTCTGTGTAAAAACCTTACTATGACTACTGGAAGTAATTTTAATTGGATTGCTCCGGTATACGATGCCCTGGCATTTATGGTATTCGGCCATCGGTTGCGACGAGCGCAAATCATCTTCCTGAATCGTATTCCAGCTAATGCTTCTGTGTTGATCGTGGGTGGGGGTGCGGGTTGGATACTGGAACAGGTGCTGCTGAAATGCCATCCCAAAAAAATCGTTTACCTCGAAACATCAAGCCAGATGGTGGCTCTCGCTGGTGGACGAATGCTTCGAAAATCCTTGACGGGTTTTGTCGATTTTCGGGTAGGGGATGATACCGCTTTGGTACCCGACGAACAATTCGACGTAATCATTACCTCTTTCGTACTGGACCTCTTCACCGAAACCACCTTACAAACCCGCTTTCTACCCCCCTTGCTCAATGTTCTTAAGCCAACCGGAATTTGGCTTGTAACAGACTTTGTTCAGCCGAAAGTCAGTTGGCAAAAAGCGCTCCTATGGGTCATGATTCGCTTTTTTCGCCTAACAGCAGGTATTGAAGCGAAAACATTAGTCAACTGGCAACAAGGTCTTCGTTTGGCTGGTCTGGTTCAAAAAGAACGACAACGCCAGGTAGGGGGTATGGTTTCGGCGGAGGTCTGGACGCGATAAGCTGTTCTTTTAAGCGCACCGAAATTTGCCTGTCAATTCGTTAAAGACCCCGAAACAGTTTGCCCAGCGCCCGGTAATCGCTTATTTCATACCATTCTTCGGTTCCCATATTTAGCCATTGTCCATCACGTTTAGGCCGTTTGAGCATGGCATCATCGGGGTCATAATCATAATTATATACTTGGCTCATCACATGTTGCAATGACGACCAGGATATCAATTTCGACTGTTCCCGCCTGCTTTCAAGGGTTGTGATTTTAACCGTTCGTTCTACGAAAGAAGCTGTTAAATGTAGCTCTAGCTCACCTTGCTGATTGTTCAGATCAAGGTAAATTAGTTCGAAGGGTCGCTCGCTGCCCATCGCTTCGTAGGTTGCCTGGATCAGCTCCTGCATCAAATATTGCCAATCTTCGGCTTTGGCTGGCTGGCCCGTAGTTTTATTGCCGTTCTCAGCCTCGATCGTAATAGCCCAGAAGTCGTCGTCTTCTTCTATCTCGTCTTCAACGACGGGTTGTAAACGCGTTTTACGCACCAGAGCGGCCAGCGATTCCCACCAGGCTTTGGGTAGACGGCCAGACCAGGCGTAATCGTCATCACGCGTGTACCCTTCGGCAATGAGTTCATCGTCGTCGATGTCGTCGCGGCCTGGATACGTAATGGCGAGATCAACCTGTATAGCATTGGCTGCGACGGTATTAATCGTCAGGGTATAAAAGTAGGAATAGGGTGCGGGTAGCGACCGTGCGGTCTGGTAGCGAATCTGGAGACTTTTGAAAGACATAAAACGTCGGTTAGCACGTGCACAAAGTTAGCGTATTTGCGCTACCGTCGCTTTTTGATCGACCTTGCCGGTGGGCGTTTCTAGAAATTGGGCTACTGTTATAACTTCTTTTGGTACGGAAAACGGGCCTAACGTGGCGCGAATGGCTTCCTGTGCCTGTTTCCATTGCTGCGGATTTATCGGCTCCTTCTCTCTCACAACTACAATTCGCTGGCCCAGTCGCTCATCAGGCAATCCCGTTACGAACAAACGATTACCGGGTCTATCCTCAATCGACGACTTATCTGCTGCCAGTATAGTCTGAATCATTTGTTCAATCTGTTCGGGCTGCACCTTAACGCCCCCACTGTTTATGATCCGGTCGGCCCGGCCCAGCAGCCGAAAGCGGGCATTTTCATGGGTAGCGCCCGCAATCAGGTCAACGACGTCGTTGGTTTGTACGCGCGTATAGTTGGTGGCGGCAGATGTAATGTGCAGACAATTGAGTTCATCTGTTCCGAGGTCAACACCCGGAAGAGCGGTAAAAAATTCACTCGCTTCGGAGCCGTTCAACCGTCGGAGAGCAATGTGTGAAACCGTTTCAGTCATGCCGTAGGTGGCGAAAACGGGCGATGTAATGACTTGTAATGCCTGCTCAAGTGAAGAACTCGTGGCAGCACCGCCTACCAGAACAGCCTTTGCCTTGTTTAAAATGGGCAACTTTTTAGTATCAGATGTTAAAATAGTTTGGAGTTGGAGCGGCACAAGGGCCGTGAACGCAAACTGGTCGGTAGCCGGGTCGAAGTCAATCAACGGATTACCTGATGGCTCAATAATCGTCATGGGTAAGCCAAGTTCCATTCCCCGAACGAGCATCATAATACCGGCTACGTAACGAATATTCAGACAGACGAGAGCTTTGTCACCCGCCTGTAAGCCAAGCGTTTGCCCGGTTAAATGGGCACTCGCCCGCATCTGCGCCCGTGTAAGCTGAATCGGTTTGGGGGCTCCGGTCGACCCGGACGTATGTAACGTGTATGTTTCTTGGATAGTCAACCAGGAGCGACAAAAGGCTAACGTTTCTGCCTCGTAAGGCGTTTTAGGCGTCGGCCACGCATCAGGATTAGTAGGGTCAAGAAACATCATCTTCCTGCATCGTAGTAAGGATGAACTGGAAACAAATTAGTTATCGTATTCATCCGTCAATTATGCACTCTTATCGTACCGGCACTAAGATTTGTTTCAACAGTGTACTGTGTGAGCGGAAGGGTGGCCGGGCCAACAATCACTTTACCACTGGTGTCGAAACGCGATAGATGAAGCGGACAATAGAATTGATTTTCAGTGGGTTTGTAAGTCAATTCTGTTCCCTGATGGGTACAGTCTGCCGAAACGGCTACATAGGCTCCAGCTTTGGTTTGGGCAATAATGACGTGGTTAGCAATCACATAACCCCCTTTAATGAGGAGATTTGCGTTGATCTTATCATCTAGACGAAGCGTGAAATCAACTTTCAGACTGGGGTCGGGTGTTGGGTCAGCGTTACCCTGTCCAGCGCAGCCCGACATACAGCGCGACAATAGAATGGCCCCAATACCAGTACCCACAAGGCGGAAAAATTCTTGTCGGGGCATTAAGACATTATCCATTGAATGCAAGGTGGTTTCCATACCGGTTTTAGTGTACTTTTGTGGTTATATACCTAATCAGGGTGTAAATATGCGTTATTTTTTGTCATTCAACGACAGCAAACAAAGACGTTTGCAGGGCAGTTACCCAATCAACAACTATGGAAGAAGCGAAAGTATTTATCAATCCTATTTCGCCGGATAAGGTCGCCGAATCGCCAGGCCTACTGGCTTATGCACACACGGCAGGCGGAGCGGTTATTCGTCCCGAAGACAAAGGTAAAATTACTGGCCGGGCAGTGTCTGCCATGCGGGAGCAAACGGATATGCAGCTGAGTCAGTTGTACAAACAGATGCAACTGCTGGCCGAACAGGCAACGGCTATCCGAAACCGTGTTGAAATTTCGGAACGAATTTATTCGGCGCAAATGAGTTTTGAACCCGTTGTTGGGCAAACGTATCACTTCTATCAGCGCAAAAACGGCACCGATCTTCTGTCAATGGTTGCACCGAACGAGTGGGGACGTAAGTTTCCGTTTGAGCGCTGTCTGGCCACCGTCCGGATGATGGCCGACCATACATGGGATGTATTTTATCACGAAGTTTCATTTAATGAGTGAAAGAATGAAAGAGCGAAAGAGTGAAAATGGCTTACGCTAGTTTTCGTTCTTTCGCTCTTTCATTCTTTCACTCTTTCACTCATTACTTATGCAAAGCAACTACCCCTGGGAACCGATAAAAGAGTACCAGGAAATCTTATTCAGCTACTACGAAGGCATAGCTAAAATCAGTATCAACCGGCCGCACAAGCGCAATGCCTTTACGCCACTAACCGTCACCGAAATGTCGGAAGCGATGGAATTGGCACGGGAGGACGAGCGTGTGGGTGTCATTATTTTAACCGGCGAAGGTGGAGAAGCTTTTTGTTCAGGAGGAGATCAGTCTGTTCGTGGGCATGGCGGCTATATTGGTCAGGATAAAGTGCCCCGCCTGAATGTGCTCGATCTACAAATGCAAATCCGTCGTATACCGAAGCCAGTTGTAGCCATGGTTGCCGGTTATGCCATTGGTGGGGGCCACGTGCTGCACGTGGTTTGTGACCTGAGCATTGCCGCCGAAAACGCTCGCTTCGGGCAAACCGGTCCTAAAGTCGGGTCGTTCGATGGCGGTTTTGGTGCGTCGTATCTGGCGCGGGTCGTGGGTCAGAAAAAAGCCCGCGAAATCTGGTTCCTCTGCGATCAGTATGATGCCAAAGAAGCGTTGGACATGGGTCTGGTCAATAAAGTTGTACCACTCGAAGAACTGGAAGAAGTGACAATCTCCTGGTGTCGCAAGATGCTGGAAAAAAGTCCATTGGCTCTCCGAATGCTCAAATCCTCTTTCAATGCTGAATTGGATGGACAAGCCGGTATTCAGCAATTAGCGGGCGACGCAACCTTGCTTTATTATTTATCTGAAGAAGCGAAAGAAGGGAAGGATGCATTCCTGGAAAAACGGAAACCTGATTTCAGCAAGTTTCCCAAGTTTCCATAAACCATATTTCAACAAAAAAGGCCTTACCGAATGAGCGGTAAGGCCTTTTTTGTTTGGGAAAACTAAAATTTATCAAGCCTTTTTCTTGCCTTTGCCGCTTTTCATGGCTGGCATGGCAGGCAGTTTTGCCTTATAGTCGGTGAGGCTCTTCTCAATGCCTTCTTTGAAGAAAGGGAACACCTGATCGTTCGATGATTGACCGAGTGCAAGCGATTTTTCGGCTAGTGGAACAGCATCGGTAAACTTGCCCATCTTCGCCAGAATCTGCGACTTGATGTAGAGGTTACGGAAGTTTTCCTGCTTGGCAATCGACTTGTCAATCCAGCCCAGAGCCTGATCCAGATTGCGCCCTTTCGACACATTATAGCTGGCAGCTGCCTGTAAAACGGCGGCATCGTCTGGTTTTTCGGCAACGGCTTTGTCGACATTGGCGGCTGAATTGGCGTTTACATCAACGCGTAGGTCAGCACTTGCTTTTGAATTTGCCCATAGGAAATTCATTTTAGCTGTACTGTCTGTCAGATCGCTGAAGCCAATGGTGAATGTTTCAGTTTTGTCGCTGTTTTCCATCGGTTGCAGATCAACGCGAAGAACATCCTGATCCTGCTTATAAGTGGCTTCTGTTACCGATTTGTCTTTGTTGAAAATCAGTGTGAACGCTTCTGCGGCTGGAATCGACATAATGGCGTAACTGCCTGCAGGTAATGTTTTGCCGTTCACCATCAGGTCGGTCGAGGTGGTGAAAATAGTAGCACTATTGGCACCTGTACGCCACACTTTGCCCGCTGGAACGAATGAACCAGTAAAAGGCTCGCGGCCTTTCAGACTTGGGCGTGAATAAGAAACGGTGATGTCGGTTGTGCCGACGGTCTGCATAATAGTAGCACCGGGGCTGGGTGACGGTAATTTAATTTGTGCGGTGGTTAATTGAGCAGCTAAACAAATGGAAGCTACTGTAAGCGAAAGTTTGCGCATGATTGTCTGTAGACTATTTAAAAATCTGCACCAAATTGCGACAATTTTCCCCGAAAAACCAACTTATGCATCGCAAACCGTTACTCTCGTTACTTGAACAACATGACGCTGCCGACGCCAATGAACAGGTAATGATACACCAAACGATTGAGTTTGTAAAAAAACATCCCGATTGCTTCGACCGATCTTTAGGTATAGGGCACATAACCGGCTCTGCCTGGATTGTTAGCCCTGATCGTGAGCAGGTGTTGCTTATCCACCACCGAAAACTCGACCGTTGGTTACAGCCGGGGGGGCACGCCGATGGCGATCCAGATGTAGCTGCGGTTGCTCTGCGTGAAGCCCGGGAAGAAACAGGATTAACCTCGTTAAGGTTGGTGAGCGATGCGATTTTCGATGTCGACATACACACAATTCCACTTCGCAAAGATGTTCCGGAACACCTGCATTATGATATTCGATTTTTGCTCGAAGCCGACCCTTTTGAGGAGTTCGGCGATTCTGAAGAAATTACAAATATTCGATGGTTTTCATTAAATCAGGCAGAAAAATTAATAGATTCCGAGTCAATTGATAGAATGATCCGAAAAAATACGTATAACTAGAAATGTAGTAGCTATTTTAATTGTTTTCTAATCTAGAAGCTTAGTAGCTTTGTTAGACAACAAGACCATAGAAATAGCCATGAAATTAGTTGCATTTTTGCTCGCTGGCATCAGCTTAACGGCGCTGTCGGAGCAAGCTTTCTCTCAGGATGACGGCGCGAAAAAACCGCTGAATAATCCCATGTACTCAAGCCATAACTACAAGCATCCAACTATGGCTGCGGCTGCACGGCGGCAGGAGACAAAGGCAGGTATTACCGTTCAGCAACCCACGCCGGGCAATGCTCAATTAGCGAACTACAAAAACCAGATGCCTACCCGGCAGCCAGTAGGGGGCGTAACCGTCGATCATATGCCTTCGGGTAGCCTGGCCGATCGGAATTACAAAATTCAGCGCGTCAGTGAACCTACGCCAATAGTGGTTTCTGAAGACTATATCGTTAAGAAACGTCGGACTGACAATCAGACAATTGGTAATTAATAAGAATGTTTACAAAGTCAAATATGTTACTCTTATACAGGATTAATCTTCGGGTGTACCGTTAATTTGTTAACACCAAATTGATGGTAAACCCGAAGATTGGCCGTAAAATGAAGTAAATCATGTCAAGTCATAGTCGATTACACAGTATTTTGTTTAATAAATGTCCCCGTTGTCAGCAGGGCGATTTCTTTGTCTCAAATAGTGCCTTCAGCCGCAATTTTGACAAGATGCATGATCACTGTCCGCATTGTGGGGAGAATTTCATGCCTGAGCCTGGTTTTTATTGGGCCTCTATGTTCGTGAGTTATGCATTCTACACAATTTATGCCCTGATCACCTTTGCTGTTGTAGTAAAATGGCTGGATATTGATCTTGATTATTACCTGATCGGATTAGTGCCTACCTTAATCTTGTTAACACCTTACTTTTTTCGACTGGCTCGGCGGGTCTGGCTATCTATTTTTATTTCGCCTAAATCTGCCTCAAGTTTATAAGGTGTTTCGCATATATACGATTAACTAATCTATGCAGGTAAAAGTAGGAGTGGTTCAGGCAACGCCCGTGTTTTTTGATAGTGCCAAAACGATTGATAAACTGGAGGCATTAGCCATCGATGGAGCCAGTAAAGGGTGCCAGTTCCTGCTTTTTCCAGAGTCATTTATTCCCGGTTATCCCCGGAAGTTTACGTTTGGAGCATCCATTGGTTTACGGACAAATGCCGGACGGGAACTCTACAAAACGTACTGGCAAAACAGTCTTCAACTGCCCAGCCCTGAGTTAGCCCGGCTGGAGCATATTGCCCGGGATAACAATGTTTATCTGGCCATTGGCATCACAGAACGAGATACCCTTAGCGGAAGTCTGTATTGCACCCTGATCTATATTTCGCCTATAGACGGGTATTTAGGAAAACATCAGAAAATTAAGCCGACGGGCGTTGAACGGCTTGTTTGGGCAGATGGAACCGGGAAACATTCGTTAGGGGTGTTCGATACGGCGATTGGCCGGTTGGGGGGATTGATTTGTTGGGAGAACTACATGCCGCTGGCCCGGATGCGTATTTACCAACAGGCGCCCCAGATTTACCTGGCGCCAACGGCCGATGCCAGAGCCAGTTGGCCCTCCACACTTCAACACATTGCCTGCGAGGGGCGTTGCTTTGTCCTCGGCTGCAATCAATTCTTTACCCGGAGCGATTATCCCGAAGCCTATCAGGAATTTCTTACCGATGATGATACCATACTTTGCCGGGGTGGTAGTGCTATCGTGTCACCACAGGGTGAATTTATGGCGGGTCCTTTGTGGGATGAGGAAGGGATTCTAATGGCTGAACTGGATCTGGACGAAGTTCTGAAAAGCAAGCTCGATTTCGATGTAATCGGTCATTATAGCCGTCCTGACTTATTTGATTTTAAGACAAGCACGCTCTGATCGACTGGCAAGTGATGGTTTCCGGCGTTGAAACAAACGGAAATAGCTAGAGCTTTACCACCTTAACCGTTCGCTTTTTATCGCCTGATACAAGGGTCATAAAATACATGCCGGCCGATAAATTCAGGTTGGGTAATGTAAAGGCACTCAGGCCCGCCGATGTGTATGTATTTTGCCAGATAACACGTCCGGTCATATTGGTGAGCGTAGCATCAAGCGGCACGTTCGCGTCAATTTCGCCCCATTGAACGCCAAGTTGCTGAGCATCCGTAAATGGATTTGGAAAGACGAGTAACTGCCCGAACGAATCGGCCAGGACAGATGCCCGCTCGAAATTTGGAATGCCATAGCCTAACTCACTATCCGGACTACCAAACTGACTACCCGACCGGCGTAACGCTTCGGTGACCTGGGCGGCTGTGAGTCGGGGGTGAGCCTGCCAGAAACCAGCTGCTAGACCCGCCACCAAAGGCGTGGCGAATGAAGTGCCGTTGCCTGATACCACCTGACCGCCCGGAGATCCGACAATCGTTCCCTGCCCGCGAGCCGCTAAATCGGGTTTCACGCGGCTATCGGCCGAAGGACCAAATGAACTGAATGAGGCCCGCTGTCCGGTTTGGGTAACGGCTCCAATGGCCAGCACGGATGCGGCATCGGAAGGCGCTGATAGATAGTGCCACGCATCATTGCCTTCGTTGCCAGCCGCCACAACCACAACCATGCCAGTCTCTGTCGCAATTTGCGCGGCCCGGCTACAAAGTGCCGTTTTCCCGTCCATATTTTGGTAGGTATAATTCGTCGTTGCATCATCGAACTGGGTGTAGCCCAGCGAGGAACTAATTACGTCGACACCGGCACTATCGGCATATTCGGCACCCAGAAGCCAGTTGGCTTCTTCGATCTGTTTTTCGGTTCCGGCATCTTCGGTACGGAGAAGAATAAACGACGCTTTGTAGGCCGTTCCATAAAGCTGCTTGTCGGCGGTGGCAGTGATGGCCGACAAGCAGGAAAGTCCATGCGAATCGTCTTCGTAAACACTCGCTTCTTTTTTGACAAAATCATAGGTTGCCAGAACCCGTTTCTCGTCGAAGACAGGTTTCAGAAAACTCACCTTATCGGCGTTCTGAAACCCTGCATCCAGCACGCCAATGAGCATCCCTTCGCCATGATAGCCCTGCTGGTGCATGATATCGGCCCCGAGTTGGGCAACCTGAACCTGCGAACTGCCATAATCAAGGGGTGCGTCGGATGTGGTGCCTGCCGTTGCAAATTTATTGATCGTCTTACTTTGCGATTCTGCGCCTAAGCGAGCGTTTGACAGCGATCTGCCAAACTCAAGCCCTTTTACGATGGGCAGTTTTTGAACGGCCGCGATGGTGGCGTCGGTCGCGTCAACGAGTACCGCATTGAGCCAGCGCGACGTATACCACACATTGGCACCTGCCTGTTTAAGTTGAGCGACATAAGTTGGATTAACAGGCAGATCGCGCTCCAGAATGCTGATTGCCTGCTTTTGCCGACGTAATATTGATCGTTGCGACAGAAACTGCTCCGGGCGATTCAGGCTATACGGCGAATTGGCTTTGTCGCGCAGCAGAACCAGATATTTGCGCGTTGACTGGCCAAAACTTTGAAGTTGACAGACTACCAGCAACACAAAAAGCCAACTCACTTTACTCCTTCCCATATGTCTTTATGCGATAAATTTGTCGAGTGCCATAATCAATCTGGTTCTTCCCAACACAAGTCTGTAAAGCAGTACAGAATTGCAGCGAAGTTCGTTCTTTATAAATTAAACCGACTTCTCTGGCATAAACAGCCAGGCGTTTCTCCTGCGAAACAAGGGTTGAATCGTCCTGAGCAACAACCGTAGCCGTTTCGTTGAACAGCTTGGTCAATACGCGAAAAGGCTGGTCTACGTTGCGTGCTTCATACATTTCCACATCGTATGAATTATGCCGGTTGCCGTTCCAGCGCAACCCGTTGCTTATCGGAATAAGTAAACTAACGACATCCTGACTGTTTTCGGTACGTATGGCTTCATTTGTGACCAATCGGGCCGACCAGAGAGAATCCGCCTGCCAGGGTTGGTCAGCAGTGGCTCGGCGGTAGCGCCGTAGTGGAAAAGCTGTTTGTCCGGTTACGTCGGTATACGCAACTCCAGTTACTTCTTTAAGTTGATACGATCGCTGAACTGGCTCCGTATGAAGGACGTATAAATTCTCCTGAACCTCATAAATAATGTAACGGCCGGTTTCCAGTGGAAAATAGTTCTGATCTGGCGTTACTGGCAATTCATTTGGTAAGCGGCAGCCCGATAGAACGGAGCAAAGAGCCAGAAGCACAATACAACCAGCAAGCACTTGCCTATCGTTTATCCTCATTTTCTCAAAAAATACGATTCCAGGCAAATCGAATAACCAGGAGTAGTGCCACAAAGCCTACCACAATATAGGTGAAGGGGACGTAGGTTATGGCGTAAATTCGGGTGCGGTCAATAAACCACATAATCCCCATTATAGCCGCTATCAGGGTAAGAAAGCTCGACAGTTTCCCAAACCCCGGAATATAATTGAAGGGCAGTTTGCGCCGAATCAGCATCAGGGTTGCAATCATTGTTAAGATGGGCAGTACCTGCAAGGCAAGGTTCATATCCCAAATGCTTTGACGTTCAAATAGAAACAAATAAATATTCAGCGTAAACGCGAAAATGCCGGGTATGCAGGCTAGATAAACCAGAACTGCATACACGTACCGCCACTTCCAAATGTCTTCGGCGGTTTCTCCCGACCATAGATTTATTAAAAAAGCTCCTGTCGGTATGGCCGACAGGAGCAAAAATAGTAATAGAGGCTGGCCCGACAGGGCCTCAAATACATCACGAAGCGTCATAAGGTGGGAGTTAAGCAGTATGTTGACAACTTACTACTTACAAGTAACTATTTAAAACTATTTCAATGTCAACAGATAACCAATTGTAAAATTGGCATCCCAGTCGAAAACGAATTGATTGCAACCCGTTGCGTCGGCAATGGATTTGTAAATGTTCAAGCCCGCTTTCGATTTAGCGTTTTCCAATTTATAGGCCGATGGAGCATCCAGGACAGTATAGCGCTCTTTCCCTTTTCGAACCGACTTGGCTAACTCAAACGGAACACCACCGATGATAAAACACGTCTTGCGATGGTCGGTTGGCACTTGTTTCGCTTTAGCCTGTACTTCCGAAGCAACGGCCTCGTCGCTGGTGTTATTTTGAAAGTATTTTGCTCCATACGTCTCCAGCGCTTTTGTTGCGCCACCTTCTTTCCACGAGATTTTAGTGTTGCCGGAACCAATATCGACAACGAATGAATTGTCGTAAAAATCAGTAGGCAGCACAGCTCTCAAGGCGAGTGAACCTTCCTGTTCCGGTGTAACTGTGTTAACAACGTAGTTCAGTGACTTAAGCACTTTTACGATTTTCGGCGTCCCTTCGGCCTTCACAGCGCCCGAACTAACCACAAATTGAATATCACGGCCACCTACACCAAAATCGAGCATTTTGCCGATGTAGCTTTTAAGGCCGGTACGGATATCCTCATCAGTAGCCATGTTCTCCATGACAAGACTGTTATTGAACTCCGCTTTTTCAAGTTTCCAGTGTTTCTGGTCGTCAATGCGCACAATGAATGAGTTAAACCCGCTGGCACCCAACTCAACCACGCCTTTTAGTTTACCATTTTGGGGTTCTGGTGCCGTGTAAGTAAAGGCCTGACCGGGTTGGTCGGTCGCTGTGCTTTCCGAGGAACCAGATGACGATGCGCTACTTTCCTCTACGGCTCCTTCAGCCGTTTTGTCGTCAGCTCGGGGCAGAGTTCCCGATTCGGTATATTCTTTGTCTTTGGGCGCTAGTTTGCGCAGGGCTTCATTACCGCCAAAATAACGGAAAGCGAAGAAAGCAGCGGCCAGAATAAGGGCCGTTATGAGTAGCCGACCGGCCACGGTTAAGCGTTGCATAATGTAAAGAGTGAAAGAGTGAAAGAATGAATGAGCGAAAGAGTGAAAACATGAATGAGGGATTGGCGTTCAGAAATTTCACTCATTCGCTCTTTCACTCATTCGCTTTTAATCGAGCAGATTCTTATACCCGGCATCCTTTTGAGGGGCAGGGCCGAGGTTAATGGTTTGGGCCGGAGCATCCAGTTGAACCATCTTAAATTCGCCTTTATTGTAAGCATCGAGTAAAGCTTCACCTTTGTCGGAGAGGATACCGTTCTGAATATCGACACCGTTGATAAAGTCCATCGACAAGTCCATCGCGCGTTTCATTTCGCCAAGTTTCATGCTCATATCGTCCTGAATGTATTCCATCGACTGGTCGAAGTAAAACTTCTTGTCGGGGTCACCTTTAAAGATGCTGACAGCCGTTTTGAGCGCGTTGGAGCTATCTTTAACGATCTGATACTCGGTCTCTTTAAGCCGGACTTTGATTTCCGTTTCCTTGATGATGTAGTCGGCACTCTGGTTTACTTTCTCCATGAAGGCCAGTACATTCTTCATGTTCCGCTGAAGGGGCAGCAGTTTCTCGTTCATTTCCTGCAAGCCTGCACCCTCAATGGTCGCCAGTTGAGCCGTTTCACGCATGCCGGGCTTCTCGATCAGTGAATTAGCTTTGTTTGCTTCGGCAAATTTCTGCTTGATCGAGTCGTTATTTTCGTTGATCTTTTTGTTTAGCTTTACCAGCTGCCCCGCCAGAATATTGATCTGCCCCTGCATCTTCTCCCGCTTTTCCTTCAAATCATCAATGTAGATTTTCATGATGGCAATCGGATTCAACTGGATCACGGTGCCGGTCAGACTACGCATGAGTGACTTAAAGAGGAAGAACACGGCGGTTCGAACGTCTTTGCTCGTAAAGAGAAAGATCAGGACACCCAGAGCTCCCAGCAGGAGCGACAGTTCGAGAATATTGGACGTGGCGCGAATCAGGAATTCAAGAATTCGGTTAAAGTACACCAGGCCCAGTCCTGCTACACCGGCCATCACAATCATACCCAGAACACCTTCGGGGCGGCTCCAGAACGAACGTTTCTCCACGTCTGTACTGCCGCCAAGTTTTGAAAAATCGGGAGTTGCCATGTAAGGATTTTTGATTTACGAATTACTATTTACGATTTATAAAATGCTTGAATTAGACTTATTGACTAGCAGATCAGGCGATCATAATCACATAATTCAAGCATTGTAAATCATTTAAGGTACTGAGCCATTTTGGCGATATCACGTTTGATCTGGTCGGCAAAGTGTGCGAAAGTCGATTCGTAATTTTGCCGGTTCTGCGAAATCTTCGCGCTTTGATCTGTGATCTCGCCAGTAATAGCGGTTAATCGGGTCGAGTTGGCGTCGATCTGTTTCTGAATGTCAATTAACTGTTTTGCCAGCGTATCGTTTTCGGCTTGTAACCGCTTTTGTTCATTCTGCAAGCCACCAACACGTTCGGTCAAAGCCGCATCCACACTCTTCCCAAACCCGTCCCGGTCCTTGTTCAGAGCTGCAATATACCCATTCGCCGTGTTTGTCAAAATAGTTACATCCGAGGCCCCGCCAAGCGCTTTGAAACTTGCCCAGGCCGCCTGAAACTGTTTGTCTTCGGGTAGACCGAGATTACTGAGGCTACGGAGCGTTTCGCGAAACTCGAAATAGTCGGGGCCAGGTGGATTATTTTGCGCCAGTACATTGGCTAAATGTTCGGCAAACTTCGAGTCAACCGTTCCCGTTGAGTCAGCTGCCGATCCAACCGGAGCAGTAGTCTGGACTGGACCAGGTGAACTCGGATTAGACAATGGGACCGAAGGCCGGGGTGCGGCCGGAGCCGATGCTGCCGCCGGAGGTGTGCCTGTTGCGGTTCCTGGCTCATCTTCTTTAACAAAGAAGCTCAGGATTTTACGGCCAATTGATTTGTCAGGTTCTGGCATGTTTATTTGTCGTTTCGTGGTCACTCATTTGTTGGGATGCCCTGTGTTGGGAGCTTCCCTGTGGTGAAGGACTGGACAATGTTACGAGGTTCCTGTCAATCACACAATATCAGATTTGGCCGAACGGTTGCGGGACTTGACAAATTGCTACAGGGAATGACGGTTTTCGACTTACGGCAACGTGTGACGTCAGTTTTGAGAAAATGAAACTCGCGTAAAAACTAGAATTACTCCTTTACCCACTTCTCCATTCGCTCCCTGAATGTTTCTACTTTGGGTTTAGAAACCAGTTGGAGATACATGTTGTAGGGATTAGTGCGATAATAATCCTGGTGATACACTTCTGCCGGGTAGAAAGCGGCAAAGGGTACGACCTGCGTAACGACCTTTCCCTGATGATGCCCAGACGTATTTTCGCGCTGGATAGCGGCCTCGATCCGAGCTTTCTCGCTGGGTGATCTGTAAAAAGCTGCCGAGCGATAATGCTTGCCAATATCCGGTCCTTGTCGGTTGAGTTGGGTCGCGTCGTGGCCCGCAAAAAACGCATTCAAAAGAATATCATACGAAATAACCTTCGGGTCGTAATATATCTGGACCGCTTCGGCATGGCCCGTCTGGTCAGTCCCGACTTGCTCATAGGTAGGGTATTCCAGATCGCCCCCGGCATAACCGGAAACAGCTTTGCGAACGCCTTTAAGCGACTGCATTTCTTCCTGAACGGCCCAGAAGCACCCACCTGCCAGCGTTGCCACGGCTTCGCCGGGCTTAAGCGTTGGTAATTTGGCGGGATTGATGTCGATGACTGTTTCGGTTTTCGGCGTGTCTGATTGTTTGCCGCAGCCAACCACACCAAGCGTACACACTACAAGCCACCCGGCCAGAAACAGGACTAGTTTTCGGATCATCATGGGAGTCATATCAACCGTTGACAATAGTATAAACACCTAACAATATAAAGCACACGGATGGTACAGATTTTACGGATTTTATCCGCGGGAATCCGTAAAATCTGTGCCGTCCGTATGCAAAAAGAAACTCTGCTTGCCTGGGTTCGTCAATAGTGTATGTAGCCATGGTTATCTTTGCGGGTATAAACCCGTTTCATCACCGAACAACCACCCTACCGTACCTCATGTCGCTTACGACCTTAGGACTCGAACTTCCCACTGACCCCCGCTGGGTCAATATCGCCGAAATGAACATCGGTGAGATTTTGATAGACCATGCCTGGTGCGAACAGAAAGCCGCTTCGTCGTGCATCTCGCTCACTGTTCAATATTTCGATCAGCCAGTCATCGTGGATGTGCTGACACCCATTGTGGCCGAAGAGTGGGGCCATTTTCAGCGGGTATTGAAAGAACTGCGTAAGCGTAATATTCCACTTGGGCGGCATCGAAAGGATGACTATGTACACCAGGTAAGAACCCGACTGCGCCGGTCTATCAATGACTATAAAGAGCAGATGCTGGACAATCTGCTTATGAATGCCCTCATCGAAGCCCGAAGCTGCGAACGGTTTAAACTACTCTCCGAACAGATTGCCGACGAAAGCCTACGGAAATTTTACCGTGAGCTTATGATCTCAGAAGCAGGTCATTATCGCACCTTCATTGAACTGGCTGAAACGTATTTACCCGCCAAGCGTGTACGGGAACGCTGGAAAGAATTTCTTGCCGTTGAGGCCGACATCATTGCTAATCTGGCCGTTCGCGGTGACCGTATGCATTGATTTTTCTTTTCGTTACATTTTGAAAGGGATCAAAAATGCTCAGAATTATGGACATGCATGTGTTGCCCTGGATTAAAGTATATACCCGACAGCCTGATGGCCAATTGCTGACTGGGCTTGATTTGGTTGCGAATGCATCGCAAATAGTTGACTTTTCGGAGGTATTTGACCGGCTTCGACAACCTGTTTTTGAGCCAGCATTTTAGGCTAAACAATGGCTTGCTATCAAAGATTTAGCGCATAAATGTGGGGAAACAGATACGCTTTATCTCAAACAGATTGATGAATTTATCAACCTATTTAACCGAAATTGACTGTCAGGTAGGTTATATTTACTGTTCGGCTGACTAACTTTTCGACTCGCCGAACAATCGAATCTTGACTTTCCTTCAACAAACAGCCCAACGAATTTTCGACGCCCACGGCCCCAGCCTGAACGATGTATGGGTGATTTTGCCCACACGCCGGGCGGTATCCGTGTTCTTAGATGAATTAGCGGCTCTCTCCGATCGGCCATTTCTGGCGCCCCATGCCCTGGCTGTCGACGATTTCATTACGCAGGCCGCAGGGGTTCAACTGATTGACTCGGTTAGCCTGCTCTTTGAGCTATATGATATTTTTAAGGAGATCGACCCCCTGGTCGAGTTCGAACAGTTTATTGGCTGGGCGTCTATCTTGCTGGCCGATTTTGACCGTATCGATCAGTATCTCGTCAATCCACACGAACTGTTCAGCTACCTCACGGCTGCTAAAGCCCTCGAACGCTGGCAGGTCGAGTTGCCGCCCAATGCCAATCCCATTACCGAAACACCCGGCACAGCCCGTTATTTCAAACTGTTTGAGAACCTGCAAACCGCTTATCATGCGCTGCATAAACGGTTGAATGAGCAACATCTGGCGTATCGGGGTATGGCCTACCGGTTGCTGGCGCAAAATGTCGAATCGCTGATTCGGGATAATCTGGCCTACGAACGGGTGTATTTTGTGGGTTTTAACGCGCTCAGTAGGGCCGAAGAGCACATCATTAAGCTACTTGTCGATGCGCAGAAAGCAGAACTCATCTGGGATGCCGATCAGTATTACATGAACGACAGGCGGCAGGAAGCGGGCGAATTCCTGCGCCGATACAAGGAGAACGGCTGGTTTTTTTCGAAGCAGAACCACGAAGACCTGGCCCAGCAATCCAGTAATTTGCTAGGTTCGGAAAAAAACATCCGGGTCGTTGGCGTACCCAACGCCAGTATGCAGACGAAGGTTGCCGGTAAAATTTATAGTGAATGGCAAGCTTCAGCGGGGCAGGGGGGAGCCACAACGCCACGCCCTAAAACGGCTATTGTGCTGGCCGATGAAACGCTGTTGGTGCCAGTGCTTTACGCACTCGACGAAAACGTGACCGACCTGAACGTGACGATGGGCTTGTCGTTGCGGTCATCGCTGATGTTTACGCTGGTCGATACGTTGTTTGAGATGCAGCGAACCGTGCATGAGTTCAGAACGCGGGATGGTCGTGATTTGAAGATTCCCAAATTCCACCACCGCCACATAGTCAAGCTGCTCAATCACCCGTTTTTGAAGCAATACGAGCGTATTCATGGGCTGATGTGGCCGGGCGAGGTATTGCCAACGGGCGAAGTCCTGCCGCCGGAGCCGCTCTTTCAGTGGATTGCCAAAGAAATTGTGAAGAACCAGCGGGTGTACCTGACCGAAAAAGAAATCAGGGAACTTGGGCAGGATGACCCGCTCGTGCAGGTATTATTTACCCGCTGGCCTAATGAGGAGCCCATGAAGGCCATCCGCACGTTTTACGCGCTGATTGACCTGCTGCGCGATGTTTATCGCACGAGTCAGGATGCTATCGAAATTGAATACCTATACCTGTTTTTTACCCTGCTCAAGCAACTCGAAGCCACTCTCGATCGGCAGACGGAGACCCTAGCCCGAAACCCAAAAAGTGCTGCTCCCGAAGATCATGCTGCTGTTACGGTGCGGAGTTTCAGGCAGTTTCTCTACGAACTGATACGACAAACGAGTATTCCGTTTACCAGCGAAGGGAAGAGTCAGTTGCAAATAATGGGGATGCTCGAAACGCGGGCTTTAGATTTTGAACGGGTCATTATCCTGTCGGTAAACGAGGGTGTCCTGCCACAGTCACGCAAGCTAAACTCGTTGATTCCCTTCGATATAGCCTCCGAATTGATGCTTCCCACCTATCGGGAACAGGAAGCTGTGATGGCTTACCATTTTTACCGGCTTTTACAACGGGCGAGCGAGGTTGTGCTGTTATACACAACGTCAACCGATGCGTATGGCAGTAGTAAGGGTGAGCCAAGTCGGTTTATCCGCCAGCTCGAACATGAACTGGTGCCCCAGTCAAACGGACTGGTTCGGATAAGCCACCCCACGGTTCGCTTTGGCCGGGAAGGAAATACGAAAGAAGCGGATCTGACCCAATTGCGGGTTCAGAAAACCGAACGCATTCGGGAGGATTTGATTACGTTGCTAACGACCAAAGGCATATATCCGTCGTATCTGAATCAATTTGTGAGTTGTTCCATGCGGTTTTACTTTAGCCGTATTGTGAACATCAGCGAAGAAGAAGATATTGAAGAGAAAATGGGCGCGGCTGAATTTGGCAGCTGGCTGCATAAAGTAATGGAGCGACTGGATCTTGAGTATCGACTCAAGGCCCTACCCATAGACGAGGCAATCATAAAAAACCTGCTGGAAGAAGAGTTTGCTATTTCCAACAAAGGGCGGGTCATAGAGTCGGGCATGAATTTACTGTTGTATGACCTGGCACAAAAACTCATGCTCGATTTCCAGCGGCAACAAAACGCATTGTCGGGCTTAACCGTCATAGGTACGGAACAAACCCTCGAAACCTTCCTGACGGTTCCCGTACAAGGACGTGCGCCAATCAGGGTGCGGATTGCCGGTAAGATTGACCGAATTGAGCAATATGACGGAAAAATTCGTATCGTCGATTATAAAACCGGTAAGGTTCACCTGTCCGAAAAAACACCTCCAGATTTAGTAGAAAAGCTATTGCATGATGGCGACTCCGAAAAAATGCGGCAGTTGTGGCTGTATCGCTATCTGGCTCTGAAAAATATTAGCGAGCATGGTGGATTGCCCCGCGACCGAGCTAAAAAGGATATTTTTCAAACAGATGGCTTGCCTGTAGAAGCCGGATTTTATTCATTTCGCGACATTAGCGGAGGGTTCAGGTCGAACCCGGTTCGGTTTGGCGACGATGATAGCCCGGCGCAATACATTCAGGATTCGGAAGAGTTGTTGCAGCAGCTTATTCAACAGTTACTCGATTCTGAGGTGCCGTTTAAGAAAACAGATAAGCTCGAAACCTGCCAATATTGCGATTATAAGGGTATCTGCGGGCGTTGATACCGCTCAGGAATACAGATTAAATGCGTTGGTTAACGCCTGTAATGTTGGCGTCAGACTCGATTGCTTATAGCAAATCGCTGCCTTGATAACTACGTCGGTAAGCAGAGAGCCGTCGGCATTGACCAGCTCTTTGCTCACCACCCCCCGAATGGCCGATGTATCGAAAAAGGTAGGGACAAAAGCGATCCCAATGCCCAGACTAACCAGACCACTGAGTAACTCGATTGACGAAACCTCCTGCACAATAGCTCCTTCGCGGCTGAACCCCGCCTTATTGCACATTCGTTCAAGATCATCATATACGGTATGAATAGACCGATTGATGTCAACCCATTTTTCACTAATTAGCTGTTCCAGCCTTAGCGATTTTTCGTTGGCCAGGGGGTGTTTATCTGATAGTAATACCTTCACATAGCCGGTCTTGAAATCAACACCATTCAGTTGATGAAACTTGACGGGAAGCAGCGTAACACCCAGGTCAACGGTGCCGGCCATTAACGCATCCTGTACGGCGAGATGGGTCGAAAACTCAACGATTTTAATGTCCAGCGTTGGAAACTGCTGCGAACAAACTGTCAGAATATCCAGAATCCGGCTCCGAATCATCATTCGGTAAGTACCCAGTTTTATTTCTTTTTGAGCCAACCCAATTTTTCGGGTAGCTTCGATGGCCTTTTCGGACGACAGTAAAATCGTTCGGGCTTCTTCCAGGAAGAACTTACCCGCAACCGTGAGTTCAACTTTATGAAGCAATTTTAATTTTTCCTGCAAAAACAAGTCAACCCCCACTTCTGCCTCCAATAATTTAATTTGCTGACTGAGAGCTGGTTGAGAGACAGATAGTCGTTTAGCCGCCCGACCAAAGTGAAGCTCATCCGCAACGGCAACGTAGTAGCGTAATCGCCTTAATTCCATCGTTTTGTAATTTTGTGATAAGTTTTTCTTATCACAAGATTACAAAAAACAATTAGACTTTAGGGGTATTTTTTTAGATTATTGTAGGCTGGACGAGTTTCCGATTCCTGCATCTCTCTTTTATACGTATGAACCCACGGATCATTCCTGTATTCTTATTTAGCCTGTCACTTTTCGTCAGCTTGCAGGCGATAGCGCAGAAAACAGAAGTCCCGGCAGCACCCGGCCTGGTGTTCATTGGTCAGCTCAACGTGAAGGTCGGCGCTCCTTATGTAGTGGGGGAAACGCCACACGGCCTGCGCCGAATTATCCCGATTTTGGGTGGCACCGTAGAAGGCCCCGATCTGAAAGGCGAAATTCTGCCGGGAGGTGCCGACTGGCAAATCGTTCGGAAAGATGGGGTGGCTGAATTGGAAGCGCATTATCAGTTTAAAACCGACGATGGCGTAATTATTTACATCAAAAATGTTGGATTGCGTGTTGCCACCCCCGAAGTTGCCGCCCGCATTGCGCGTGGGGAGCAGGTAAGCCAATCGGAATATTACTTTCGGACTATACCTCAATTTGAAGCACCCGCAGGAAAATACGCCTGGATGAACAACGCTCTTTTTGTTTGTAAAGCGTTTCGAAACCCGGAAAATGTTGTCATTCAAATCTGGAAACTTCTTTAAGCCGCCGTCTACTCTTTAATTTTTCATTTTATGGCTGAACCGTCGAACTGGCTGAACGTTGAGCAACGTGACAACCTCCTGTTTATACAACTTACCCGCCCCGAAAAACGGAATGCCATTAATGATTCGCTGCTATTAAGTCTGGAAGCTATTTTTCTGGCCATTCCAGATGACGTGAAGTGCGTGGTGCTCTATGCTGATGGTGCCCATTTCAGTGCAGGCCTTGATCTGTCAGAGTTGCAGGAACGGGATGTGATCGCAGGACTGCATCATTCGCGAATGTGGCACCGGGTACTGGATCGTATTCAATTTGGTACCGTGCCCGTGGTGGCCGTATTGACAGGCGCTTGTGTGGGCGGGGGACTCGAAATTGCTGCGGCCTGTCATATCCGTGTGGCCGAACAAAGCACCTTTTATGCCTTACCCGAAGGCCAGCGTGGTATTTTCGTGGGCGGTGGAGCGTCGGTACGGCTTCCGAAACTGATTGGTATGGCTCGCATGGCTGATATGATGTTTACGGGCCGGGTTATTTCGGCTGATGAAGGGGTAGGGATGGGCCTGTCGCAGTATCTCGTGCCTACTGGTGAAGGACTTCCCAAAGGGATTGAACTGGCCACGAAAATTGCACAGAATTCGCCCATGACCAATTATGCCCTGATGCATGTTCTGCCCCGTATTGCCGACTCAAATCAGTCGGAAGGGTTAATGCTCGAAAGTTTGATGGCCACTATTGCCCAATCGTCGCCCGAGGCCAAACAACGGCTCAGCGACTTTCTGGAGGGAAGAGCCAAAAAAGTAGGGGAGTGAAATAGGGTTTTTGGTATCCGGTTTTCGGTACACACGTCCATAGTCTAATAGATCGACCCACTACACTTGTCACGAACCTCTAAGTACCGTAAACCGTAAACAAATGTCCTTCAAGCAAGTAGCGTTCGGACCGACAAAAACCCACAAGACGGTGCATGCCGACGGGACAATCCATTTGCGACTGGATCAACCCCTGGGCGACTATCCTGAAAAACTGACAGAGAAACTGGTCTTTTGGGCCGAAACTCAACCCGACTGCACGTTTCTGGCCCGCCGAAACGCTTCAGGAAACTGGGTTCCGTATTCGTACGCACAAACGCTGCGGGCGGTTCGTGCCATTGCACAATACCTGCTGAATCAGCAACTCGGGCCAGATGAAACGGTCGTTATTTTGTCGGAAAATAGCCTTGAGCACGCCCTTCTGGCGCTGGCGGCTACCTATATTGGCATACCCTACTCGCCCATATCATCGGCTTACTCGCTGGTGTCGAAAGATTTAGGACGCCTGCAACATTGCCTGGAATGCATGACACCCAGCGTCATTTTCGCTCAGAATAATCGTGTGTATTTAAAGGCGCTAACGCTGGCAAAGTCGTTATTCCCTGAGGCTATAATCTGTACCGTCGAGGAGAGTGAAGAGACAAATTTTGCTGACGTACTGAATACGGAAGCCACCGAAGCCGTTGATCTGGCCTTTGCGAAGGTAACCGCCGATACGGTCGCCAAAGTCCTGTTTACGTCTGGGTCGACCGGCTCGCCAAAAGGGGTCATCAACACCCAGCGAATGTGGTGCGCCAATTTGCAGCAGATCACGCAGGTCTTTCCATTTATGGCGAGCGAGCCGCCTGTTTTCATCGACTGGTTACCCTGGAACCATACGTTTGGCGGTAATCATAATCTCGGCCTGGCGCTCTACAACGGCGGAACTTTATATATCGACGATGGCAAGCCAACACCCGACGGAATTGACATAACTGTGCAGAATCTGCGCGAAATTTCACCAACGGCTTATTTTAATGTGCCGAAGGGCTTTGACATGCTCATTCCCTTTCTGGAACGGGAGCCCACCCTCCGACAAACTTTTTTTGCCCGGTTGAATATCCTGTTCTATGCGGGAGCCACCTTAGCACAGCCGGTCTGGAATCGGCTGGAAGAGCTGGCCGTTGCCACTATTGGCAAACGAATTCCCATCATTACCGGTTTGGGTTGCACCGAATCGGGGCCGTCGGCCATGTTTGCAAACTGGGGTGGGAGTTTTTCGGGCTTGCTGGGCGTGCCGGTGGCGGGAATGGACGTGAAGTTAGTGCCCGACGGTGATAAGCTCGAAGCCCGCTACAAAGCCCCGAACGTTACACCCGGCTACTGGCGCAATGAAGCCGCGACCCGGCAAACGTTTGACGACGAGGGCTATTATCGAACGGGCGATGCCGTAAAATTCCTTGACGAAAACGACCCCGACAAGGGCCTTGTTTTTGATGGTCGCATTGCCGAAGACTTTAAACTCTCAACGGGAACCTGGGTGAACGTAGGCATCCTCAAAGCTAAAATCATCAGTCAGGGATCGCCTGTTGTGCAGGATGTGGTTATTGCCGGGCTCGACCGTAATTATGTGGGTATTCTGCTATTTCTGAACGCCGATGCCTGTCGTAAACTGACGGATCAGCCCCCCGAAATACACCCAGCCAGCGTGTTTGACCATCCAACAATCACGGACTATGTCGATAAGCTGCTGGTACAACTAAATCAAACAGCAAGGGGTAGCTCAGACCGGGTCGAACGGGTATTGATTGCTCTTGACCCACCGTCAATTGACCGGGGCGAAATCACTGATAAAGGCTCGCTCAATCAGCGGGCTATTCTAAAACACAGGGCACAGTTGATCGACGCCCTTTTTAACTAACAAATTGACTAACAGCCCAATGAAAACTCCCCCATTTCGTGCCGACCATGTTGGCAGTTTGCTCAGAACCCAGGCGGTAAAAGAAAACCGTTTAAAGTGGAAAAAAAATGAAATTTCGGCTGAAGAGCTGCGGGCCATCGAAGATGCCGCCATTGCCGAAACCGTTAAAAAACTTGAATCGACCGGTATGCGCTCCATCACCGATGGAGAGTTTCGCCGTGATTATTTCCACCTCGACTTTCTGAAAGAATTATCCGGTGTGACTGTCACGGGCGGGATTGACGCGAACCCGAACGCCAAAGCGGCCTCCGACGGATTTACACCACCTGTGTTGAGTGTGACAGGTAAGCTCCAGCATGTGAAAGACATTCAGGTGGCGGATTTTAACTTCCTCAAATCGGTAGTGACGCAAACACCCAAAGTGTCGATTCCATCACCCACGATGATTCACTTTCGGGGAGGGCGCAAGTCCATCGACATCAATTCTTACCCGGATATGGACGAGTTCTTTTATGACCTGGCCGTGGCCTATCGCGAAGAAATTGACCATTTATACAAGGCTGGCCTGCGCTATCTGCAACTGGATGATACGAATCTGGCGTATCTCTGCGACCCTAAAATGCGGGCAGCCGCCATTGGCCGGGGCGAAGACCCCAACGAATTGCCTCGCACCTATGCCGCGTTGATTAACTCGGTAATCGACAACCGCCCCGACGACCTGACGGTGGGTATTCACCTGTGCCGGGGAAATTACCGCAGCACCTGGTTTGCGGAGGGCGGGTATGAACCGGTAGCGGAAGTGCTTTTCAACGAGATTAACGTCGATGCGTATTTTCTGGAGTATGACGATGAACGTTCGGGTGATTTTGCTCCGTTACGGTTTGTTCCGAAGGAAAAAATGGTGGTGTTAGGCATTGTATCCTCGAAAGTGCGTGAACTGGAAGACATGGATGACCTGTGTAAGCGAATTGATGAAGCTGCGCACTATATGCCTCTTGATAACCTGTGTGTGAGTCCGCAGTGTGGGTTTTCGTCAACTCACCACGGCAACGACCTTACCCACGACGATCAATGGCGGAAAATTGAACTGGTTGTCAATACGGCTATTAAGGTTTGGGGTACTGCCTAGTGTTTAGAGGCCAGTATTGTCCGAAATGTATTTTGGCGTTCCAGTACCCGACACCACGGAATTATATCGCGTCGTAAGTCAATCGTTTTAAAAATGAAACAGTGCCTTTGCTTTTTATTGCTCCTGGGCCTCACCACCCAATCTTTCGCTCAGAGTCCCGCTGCCAAAATCGACTCGGGAAACCTGAACGGAGCCCGGTATGTGATCCTGTTTCCCGAAAATTGGAAAGGCAAACTCGTCATGTATGCGCATGGCTATGAGTTTATGGGGGCCAAACCCCGGCAAAGTCAAAACCCCGGTTTTGCGAAAAACATGACGCCTTTTCTGGAGCGTGGTTTTGCGGTGGCTGCATCAGATTATCAGTTTCAGGGCTTTGCCTTAGCGCAGGGTGTCGATGATACGGAAGCACTGCGGCAATTTTTCGTGAAAACATATGGCAAACCGGACACCACGTTTATGGCTGGCCATTCGATGGGTGGTGGTATTACGTTTGCTACCCTCGAAAATTTTGGCGCTAACTACAACGGTGGCTTACCCCTTTGCCCATTGTCGAGCCGACCGTATCTGCAATGCCGAAAAGAGTTCGATATGTATGCTACCTTCAATGGGTTGTTTCCGGGCGTTGTAACATCGCTGACAGAGATTTTTGATGTGTCGAAACCTTATCAGGCACAAGGGCAACAGTCGATGGTGCCCCGAGCCAGAGCGATCAAAAAGGCAATATTTGACAAAGATTCTACGCTAGCCAAAGCTTTTGCCAAACGGTTCGATTTGAAGCTCGATGACCTGCCATTTTCGCTATTCTTTAACGAAAATGTGTTGCGGGACCTCGCTCAAAAGGCTGGCGGGAACCCGTTCGATAATAGGAACACAGTGTACAGCGGCTTCCCTAATGATCTGGATGTCAATCAAAAAGCTGAACGTCTTGCCGCTACGGTTAACCCTAATGTGCTGTTTGCAAAATATGACCGAACGGGCAATATCAATAAACCCGTGGTGTTGATGCACACGATTTATGATCAGCTTATTCCCCCGGCGTATGGCGTTGTCAATATCGAGAATATGATTCATCAGCAAGGGAAAGACGCCTATTTTACCGTCAAGTATACCGATGGGCAGGGACACTGCAATTTTACACCCCGGCAAACGGCTCAAGCGTTCGATGCCTTACGAAACTGGGTCAAAAAAGGTACGAAACCAACCGCCGGATTTTTGAATTAACCGCTATGATCGACCTCGACAAAATTATTGCTATCGACGTGCATACGCATGCTGAAGCCTCCTGCCGACAGCCGCACGACGACTTTCGGCCAGAACTGGATGAAGCGTTTGCCCGCTATTTTAAATCAGCGAAACGCCCGACTATTCAGGAAACGGCCGACTACTACCGGGAGCGCAACATGGCGCTGGTCATGTTTACCGTCGATTCGGAATACAACGTAGGCAAGCACCGGATTCCGAACGAGGAAGTAGCTGAGGGCGCTCTGAAAAACGACGACGTAATGATCGCCTTCGCCAGTATTGACCCGCATAAGGGTAAGATGGGTGCTCGTGAGGCTCGCAATCTGATCGAGAATTTTGGTGTCAAGGGATTTAAGTTTCACCCGACGGTGCAGGGTTTCTACCCCAACGACCGGATGGCTTATCCGCTCTACGAAGCCATTGCGGAGTATAAATTGCCCATGTTGTTTCATTCGGGTCATTCGGGCTTCGGCTCTGGTGTGCGAGGGGGCGGAGGCCTCCGGCTCGAATACTCCAATCCCATGCACCTCGACGACGTGGCAATTGATTTCCCCGATAGCCCTATCATCATTGCCCATCCAAGCTGGCCGTGGCAGGATGAAGCCCTGTCGGTGGCCATGCATAAACCCAATGTTTATATCGACCTCAGTGGCTGGTCGCCGAAATATTTCCCGCCCCAACTGGTTCAATATGCGAATACATTGTTAAAAGACCGAATGTTGTTTGGCACAGATTTTCCGCTGATAACACCCGATCGATGGATGAAGGATTTTGATGATGCGGGCTTTCGGGACGAGGTCAAGCCGTTGATTCTGAAAGAAAACGCAATCAAAATGTTGGGGCTGAGGAAGTAAAAGTGACTTCGCTTTTGCTTGATCAATTTTAGACGATGAAGTCTGTTAGATAATACGTCAGCTACCCAAAGCATTCCTTAACCCTCTCTATCTGAAATGGAAGTACGTTCTAAAACAGTAATTGATCAACAGCCCATTTCGCGGATGCAGTATGCAACCATCGTGATCTGTTTCCTGATGAACATGCTCGACGGCATGGATGTAATGGTCATTTCATATGCTGCCCCAACCATTGCCAAAAGCTGGAGCATTAGCCCGGAAGCGCTGGGATTGGTTTTCAGTGGAGGGTTGTTGGGTATGACGTTCGGGGCCCTGTTCCTGGCCCCCTATGCCGATCTGATTGGGCGTAAAGCATTGATTATCATTAGTGCAGCCATTATGGGCGTTAGTATTTACCTGACCTCGCTTTCAGTAGGTATTATTCCCTTGATCGTGTTCCGATTTATCAGCGGGATCGGCATTGGCAGTATGCTGGCAAGCACTGCCGCTCTGGCAGCCGAATACACGCCAAATAAAACCCGCGATTTTTGGGTAAGTTTTGTGATTTCCGGTTATCCTGTCGGGGCCGTATTGTCTGGTTTGGTAGCGGCTAAAGTAATCCCTGTTTCTGGATGGCAGGCTATGTTCCAGCTTGCGGGCATTGTAACTTTCCTGTCGCTACCCTTGATTCAATTATTCCTGACCGAATCGCTTGAGTTTTACTTTAAATCGCAGCCGCTCCGGGCACTTGAAAAGGCAAATGGTATCCTGACTAAAATGGGTCAGCCAATCCTTGCTTCTTTACCCCAAAAATCCACGAAAAGTGTAGGGCTTCCTATAAAATCGTTGCTGGACGAGGAATACAAACTATCTACCATTCAGTTGTGGATTTCCCTTTTTCTGGCATTTGCAACGCTATATTTCTTGACAAGCTGGATTCCGAAACTTGCAACAAGCGCCGGTTTGTCAGTCGAGCTAGCCATTTATGCCGGTACCGTTTTCAATGTTGGGGCCTTTTTTGGCATTACTACGCAGGGATATTTCTCCAGTTTATTTGGTCTTAAAAAAACGATTGGCGTTTTTCTGATTTTTACGGGCGTGATCATGGCCGCATTCAAACTTTTTATCGGCTCCTCGATGCTATTGCTGGTCTTTGCATTGCTTGGTTTTGGTATTCAGGGCGGCTTTGTAGGGCTGTATGCTGTGGCTGCCCGCCTGTATCCAACCGAATTCCGAACAACGGGCGTTGGCTGGTCAATCGGGATCGGTCGTTTAGGTGGTATCATTGGTCCCGCTGTTGGTGGTGTACTCATTGGTATGGGTCTATCGATGGTCACCAACTTCCTCATTTATGCTGTTCCAACGATTTTTGCGGGTATCATGACGATGTATATTGCATCGAAGAAAGTGAGTTAATTCGTTTTGGTAAATCTGGATGGAAAGCCATTTATAAACAACTCTATTTGAGCCCTGTAAGATAAAATGGCTGAAAAAGAAAAAACGCCCTCAATTGCGAAGGCGTTTTTTGCTGTATTTTGAATACAACCTGAATTGAAAAAAGCAATTTTTTGCGCTGCTGTAGCAGCTAGTGCAACAAAATTGGTAAATAAAAAGAATAAATACAACTATTCTGATAGAATTGTAGCTGACTTTAGTCAGTCAAAAGAATTGATTTCGGCCAGACAGGCATACGGAAACTGAGATCAAAAGGATATAACTTTTGATCTCAGAAATAACCTGTTGTTGATAACCGGGAATTTTAGGTAGCTTCCGGAGCAATCAAAGGCACAAAGTGTTTCTGGTTGAGGGGTAGGTTAGTTGCTGTCCAGTCAACGTCATTGATGAATACAAATGCCCGAACGGGACAGTTGGCAACTCGGCAGTAATGGCAGCACTCGTTTACGCAGGGATCGGTATGAACAAAAATTTCGACTTCGCCCCGAAAACCATCTTTGAGTGTATCCTCAAACCGATGAACTTCTTCATGCACCTGCGTCAGTGTCCAGTAATTGGGTAGGGTAAGGTGGCAGTCGATGTGCAGATCGGCCCCGTATTTCTGAACCCGCAGATTATGTACATCAATCCAGTTTCGGTCTTTGTGAACTTTCAACAGGTTCACGACGCGGTGCAGCGTGGGTACATCGGCTTCGTCCATTAGTCGCGCTACCGACTGGCGCGTAATTTGAAAGCCATTATAAATAATTACAATAGACAGGAATACGGAGAGCGCACTGTCGATCCAGTGTTTGCCGGTCCAGCTTACCAGCGCCACACCAATCATAACGAAAATACTACTGAACGTATCCGTGAGCAGGTGTTTGCCATCGGCAGTCATAGCCGCAGAATCTGTTTGGCGACCTGAGCGAATAAGCATCCAGCCTACAAAGGCATTGGCAAGGGCGGTAATCCCGATGAGGGCAAAACCCCAGTCCAGATTCGTAAGTGTTTTGGGCTCAAAAAAACTAAGAATGGCCTGCCAGATGATTACCAAACCAGCCGAAAGAATCATCGCTCCTTCGAAACCCGACGACAGAAACTCAATTTTGCCGTGACCGTAGGGATGGTTCTGATCGCGGGGTTGACCGGCTAGATAAATGCTGTAAAAGGCAAAACCACTGGCAATAACATTGACGATAGACTCAACGGCATCACTCAGAATGGCTGTCGAATACGTCAAAAAATAAGCGGTGAATTTGAGTACCAGCAGCGTGATGCTCAGCCCAAGCGAGATGCCCATCCATCGATATTTCGTTTGTTGACTGGCACTCATGAAGTTTTAGGAGTAGATGTTAAGGGCTACAAAGGTAACGAATCATATGGGAATGCTTGTTAAAACGGTGCCTGGCCGACTTTGAAGCCAGGGCACACCTTACTTAACCACTTTTGCGTTGAGCCAATTGTCGCGAAATTGCTTCATCTCGGGGGTGAACGGTTGCCCGATGCTCTCGTTTAACTGAACCATAATCGCTGGATTTTCTGCCAGCGTTACCGAAGATGCTTTCGAGTCGCCCCGATGGGTATAGGCTAGTTGGATCAAGTCGCCGGGTTTGTGCTGACCCAGTATCGTTTGGAGGTCGGCATTTTTCGAAACCGCCTGACCATCAACCGCCGTAATAACATCATCAACATCCAGACCGGCTTTGTAAAGGGGCGTTTCCCGAATAGTATTGGCCATAATAACCAACCCTTTATCGCTTTCGGTATACCGAACAGAACCAAGCCATGCCTTGCCTTCCTGGGCTTTTTTTACCGTGAGTCCGGCTTTCGCCAGAAGTGACGCATAGTCAATCGGGTTGTGACCATAAATATAGTTGCTGAAAAAAGAGCGGGCGAAATCAGGGGTGATCAGGCTGGCCAAAACACTTTGCAGGCCATCTACTGTATAGGGTTGTTCCGGTTTGCCAAATCGTTGCCAGACGGCCTGCATGTATGTGTCGAGCGACTGATTTCGCTGGCGAAGTTCCATGTCCAACGCCAGAGCTACTGCCGATCCGTAGGTGTAGTAGGAGGTGAACATGTTAGGGTAGTTTGTCCGATCTATAGAAACCCCGGCATCAACAAAAACAGCGTGGCAACTTGCGTCAATGGGCGAATAGTCAATAGCGCCGGGTGTTTGTTGTTTGGTGAACACAAGGCCAGACAACGTATTGGTGTAGGCATCAATTGGGGTAAAGCCCGCTCGAACCAAAAGTAACTCGCCGTAATATTGAGTGAACCCTTCAGCAAACCAGAGTTCATAACTCATGTTGCTTTTTTCGAAGTTGAACGGCTCCAGCGTTTTTGGCCGGATGCGTTCGACGTTCCAGCAATGAAAAAACTCATGGGCAAACACCCCCAGAACCGGTTCAGGGCCGGTAAACGCGAGCGGAACGGCAATCATGGTGGAGTTGCGGTGTTCCATGCCATCGCCCCGGACGTAGGGGTTCAGGCTGGCCAGAAACGTATAGTTACCGTAGTCATAGGTGGGAAATTCCCCATAGACCGCTTTGGCCTGATCCACAATACGCGCAACTTTTTTCGAGAATCCCTCCGCCGTGGAATCGGCAACGGCGGCTTCGAGGGCTAGCCGGAAGGTGATCGGTTTGCCATCAGTATTGGTTCGTTTCCATTCCTGAACGGCCAGCTTCCCGATTTTTGTGGGCGAATCCATAAAATATTGAAGGCCGGGGGCTGTAAAGGTGAAGCGGTCTGACGTGGGTACCAGCTGTGTAGCGATCACACCCATATTCTCACCGGGTAGCGTAAACTTTAACTCAATAGGTCGCTTGTCGAACCCTTTAACCCACATAAACGTAGCCGGCATATTCAGGTGAATGCTTTGCGGATCAATGCCCATGTAGGTACCATCAGGGTAGTTTCCGTACAAGGTGTAGCTAATCCGTACCGTACGGTTATGGGTGGGAACAGTATAAACATCACCATCTGTACGCGTAAGAGCGAGCGGCTTATTCTGCCCATCAAATGCCCGCACATTGTACACATTCTTGCCGAATTCGTGGGTAGCATATCGCCCCGGCGACGAACGGCTCATACGGAATACAACCGAAGTTTTTGGGAGTTTGTCAACCGTCAGATTAATCTGGGCTTCGTGGTGAACTGCATTAGGGAAAGATACGTCATAGCGAATTGCCTGAGCATCGACTGAATGAATGAGAATAGAAGAAAGGAGAGAGAGGGCGAGGAATTTCATGTAAATGAAGTTATTCTTTAGGTTTAGCGTCCATGTCAGGCGTTGGCGAGCGACGTGTCAAAACGCACAGACTTGGCCTAGCTGGGTTACTGCCCGAAGATAACCGTTTTACAGGAAGTGATGGTGACTAGAAGCCGACTTATCGCCTGGAGGCTATAAATTCCCTGCATAATGATATGGCTAATCTGTTGGTTTACGATCAACGAAATACCGCCGGGCGGAAAAGAAATTTATACGCGCCGGGTATGACTGAAAGGTAATAACTTTGCGACCTTTTAGGAGAAACTTTGGCTACATGCCTGCGCACAGGATATAGTTATCTGTGCTTCTTCTCAATTTGACCATTTTCACTGGTATGTATTCAACTGAAAACCCCTGGCAAACCCTTAATTCGTCTGTCAGCTACGAAAACCCCTGGCTATCCATCCGGCACGAAGAGGTGATCACACCTGCAGGCACACCCGGAATTTACGGCGTTGTCAGCTTCAAAAATAAAGCAGTTGGTGTTATTCCGATTGATGCCGACGGTAATACATACCTTGTTGGGCAGTACCGCTATCCGTTGAATGAATATTCCTGGGAAATTCCCGAAGGCGGTTCGCCACTGGGTACCGACCCGTTAGAGTCGGCCAGGCGTGAACTCAAAGAAGAAACGGGTTTGGAGGCCAAGGTCTGGACTATGGTGGCCCGCATTCATACGTCAAATTCAGCTACAGACGAAGAAGGGTTCTTATATATCGCCGAAGAGTTGACGGAAGGCGAACATGCCCCCGAAGAAACCGAAGAGTTACGCCTTTGGAAACTACCCCTCGCCGAAGCAGTCGACATGGCGATGACCAGCCGAATTACCGATGCGCTTAGTGTTAGTGGCCTCCTAATCGTGGCCCGGCTTCGGGGAATTTAAACACCGTTTACGGTTTTCGGTTTATGGGTTACGGTTTCCGGAACAAACTCTGTTCCCGGACGCCACAACCTCAAACCTACAGCCTACAACCTTAAACTATTTTTTGCTTGTGTTTTTACCAATTCTTTTAGGTTTCCTGGTCGGTGTTGCCCTTTGTCTGACGTTTGGGACAGTATTTTTCGCTTTAATTCAAAACAGCGTTGACAATGGCTTCCGCTCCGGCATGAAAATCGTACTTGGCGTCATTACCGGCGACACATTGTTTGTGCTGGCAGCTTTATTAGGCACTGCGTTTATTCCTAAAGTGCAGGGGTTCGAGAATATAATGGCTGCTGTGGGCGTGTTGTTCCTGGTAGCTATGGGGCTCGTCAATATCCTGAAGGGAACTCCCAGGCTGGCCTATCCCAAGACCAGCTTTGGTAACTTCGTTTATTACTTCACAACAGGCTTTTTCCTAAATGCGCTAAACCCGGTCAACTTTGTGTCATGGGTGGCTATTGTCGCCTATATTCGTTCGCACCTGCATTATAACGATGCGCAGCAATATGGCTTTATGATAGCCGCGCTAGTCGGTGTGTTTGCTACCGAATCGGCGCTGGCCTATTATGCCAACCGACTAAAACGCTTGTTCACTCCCCGGGTTGTCCTGATTTTCAACCGCACCACTGGCGTCGTTTTCCTGATCGGGGCGGCCAACATTGCCTATTCCCGATTGCTGGAGCCGCTATCGAAAGCTATGAATTGGTAATTGGTGTAATTTTGACTGAGTGAATGATAGAATCAGTGAATGGAGAGGTAAATCATTCATGTAAAATTATATCTTGTTCAATTCGATCATTCACTTAGTCAAAATTATTTCAAAAAGGTTTCCCATTCTGCAATCATTCCTTTTTTTAAAACTCTGGGAAATTTATTCTGGCCGCCCATTTTGCCTCTGGATTCCATCCAGTTGTAGAAGATTTTGGCGGGCAAAACAGTTACGCTGATGTCTTTTAAGGCATGTTTGCGTTCAACGGCATAATCGTCGTTGAGTTCCTTGAGTTTGGCATCCAGTCGGTCCCGGAGTTCATTGGCGTCTACCGTATCGTTTGTGCCGATGTACCAATGGTGGGCAAACAGAGTATCGTGTGTTACGCCCGCCACCGTGAACTCGCGAATGGAAATGCCTAATTCGTCGGAGACCATCTCAATGGCCTTGTTCATGTTATCGACGGAGAGGTGTTCGCCACACATGCTCAAAAAGTGCTTTGTTCGGCCTGTAATAACAATTTCGGCTCGTTTTTTATTGACAAAACGGATCGTGTCGCCAATCAGGTAACGCCAGGCACCGGAGCATGTCGAAATCAGCAGCGCATATTCTTTTCCTTCCTCAACTTCATCAATCATCAGCGTTTCCGGCTTCTCGATCAGTTCGCCATCCGCCGAAAAATTCTGTTCATTGAACGGGATAAACTCAAAGAACAACCCATTATTCAGCACTAACTGCATGCCTTCGGCATCGGGGTGGGTCTGGTAGGCGATGAAGCCTTCTGAGGCCAGATAGGTTTCAATGTATGTAATGGGATGGGCGAGGAGCTTCTCGAATCCCTGCCGATACGGTTCGAAAGAAACGCCCCCATGACAAAACACCATCAGGTTCGGCCAGATGTCGTGGATAGTTTTAACATTGTAGCGGGCAATGATTTTCTCCATCAGCAACTGAATCCAGGCGGGCACCCCCACCACATAGCCAATATCCCAACCAGCCGCCTGTTCTGTAATTTCGTCCAGTTTGTGGGCCCAGTCACGTTCCTGAGCAATATCACGCCCGGGTTTGTAAAACCGTTCAAACCAGAGGGGAAGTTTACTGGCCGTGATACCGCTAAGGTCGCCCTCAAAATGGCCTTCCCGAGCACTCAGGTCGGTACTGCCCCCAAGCATCAGACAACCTTTTTCGTAGAGGGTAGAGGGTAAATTTTGATATTTACCAAGTGTCAAAATCTGGCGAATGCTGGTACGCTGAATAGCCTTCGACATGGCCTTAGTTACCGGAATATACTTTGTAGCGGCTTCTGAGGTGCCGGAACTCAGCGCAAAGTATTTCACTTTACCCGGCCAGCTTACATTTGATTCGCCAGCCAGCGTTTGCTTCCACCAGCTATCAAACATCTTATTGTAATCGTGGATGGGCACATTCTGTTTGTATTTCTGATAAAACTCCCGTTCCGTACCGAACTCGACCGAACGGAGTAAATCATCGAAATTATAGGTCTCTCCAAACTTCGTAAACTGTGCTTTTCGAATGAGCCTACGGAATACTTTGCGTTGCTGACGAAGTGCATTGAACTTCCGCAGACGAACGACATTCGATAACCGAATACCGTTTTTGAGCATACTACCTAATAAAGCCATGTTTTATTGATGTAGGATGTAAGATATAGGATATATGATGAACGTTACATGGTGTAGGATACAGATCCTATTTCATATACCATACATCATATATTATACGTCATACATTATTATATATCCCAGTCTTTCAATGTGTCCAGCATACTGTAGGACGTTAAATCATACTTACAGGGCACAATGGACGTGTAATTTTGTGATAAAGCGTACTCGTCGGTGTCCTCGGCGTGGGTATCGAAGTTCACAAAGTCGCCAGCCAGCCAGAAATATCGGCGGCCATGTGGATCCCGGCGTTCATCGAATACTTCCTGCCATTTGGCATTTGCCTGCCGACAGATACGAATACCCTTCAAAGGCTCGGCGGTGCGGGCCGGGAAGTTCACGTTAAGGGCTGTTCCCCGCTCTATACCCCGCTTAAGCACAGTGCGGGCAATGGTTAGAATATGTTCGTGTGTATGCGAAAAATCGGGGTTGTGCGTGAAATCGCCAAGGGAGAAGCCGATGGCCGGAATCCCCTCAATGGCTGCCTCGATGGCCGCCGACATGGTTCCCGAATACAGAATACTGATGGATGAATTGCTTCCGTGATTGATGCCGCTAACGACCAGGTCAGGAGCGCGGTCTTTCAGGATGTGGTGTTTAGCCAGTTTTACGCAGTCGGCTGGAGTACCGGAACATTCATAGGCTGGCACATCGTCGAAAATGTCGGATGGATAGAGTCGAATTGGATTCGAAATCGTAATGGCGTGACCCATACCCGATTGTGGGCTGTTTGGGGCAACAACAACGACCGAACCGAGTTGTTTCATCAATTCAACGAGCGTACGAATACCATGAGCCGTAATGCCGTCGTCGTTCGTAATTAAAATCAGTGGTTTTTGCTCGGACATAAAATCAGGTTGTCAAGGGCCGATAGTTGATAAATGGTACTGCTCAGTGGCTTACGTACCCGCGTTACAACAACGTAATCAACCAGCAACTTTTCTTGCCGCTAAGCTACGCAAATACGGCGTAAGGCGGGTATTGATTCTGGCGCGGGATTTACCCGTGTCTGTTATAAACGCCAGCATTCGCTGGCATGGCTATTTTTTACTTGTATGCCAGCGAATGCTGGCATTCATAGCAGGCACGGGTAAATACCCGCGCCAGAGTCGCTCATACATGCCGTTTTTTAAATTGAAGCGGGTTTTCGCCGGTTACACGTCTGAAAATCTTGTTAAAATACGATAAGCTTTCAAAGCCCGACGCATAACAGGCCTCAGATACAGTGTTATCCAGGAGTAACAATTTCTGCGCTTGATTAATCCGGTATTGATTCAAAAACTGCGTAAATGTTAATCGGGTCATCCGTTTGAAATACCGGCAAAAGGCGGCCTCGGTGAGATTGGCCACTGTTGCGACTTCGGGTATCGAGAGTCGGCGCGTGTAGTGTTCGGCAATAAACTGGTTCACACGTTTAAAGCGTTGTTGCTCGTTGAGGTTGTAAGCACTGGTAACGGCTTCGCCTTGTAAGGGCGAAAATTCGGTGCTGGTTGCTAATAGCTGGAAAATGCTCAGTAACTGCATCAACCGGTCAAAAGGAGGGAGGGTTGCCAATTGATTGAGCCGTTCGCCAACCAGTTCTTTTGTACGCCCAAAAAAGGAGATGCCAGAGCGGGCGCGTTCAAACAGTGTAGAGATTGAGGCAAATTCGGGAGCCATCCAGAACATATCACCCAGAAAATTCTCTTTCAATTGCACCACCACTTTTCGGTGATCTGTCTTTACACCATAATCGAAATTCAGGTGAGGAATGTTCGGACCAATAAAAACCAGGTCACTGCCTTCGTAGCGTGAGATATGGTCACCCACATGCCGCGTGCCATTGGCCCCTTCGATGTAAACGATTTCATATTCGGGGTGGTAATGCCACAAGAAAACGTCGCTGAGTTGGGGTGTCAGTAATAAGTGGAACGAACTGTCGGTATCAGGGCTGATTTGTTCAAGGGCAACCTTCATAAATTAATCTATTTTGTCGCTTAATGACATTATGGCGACCTAATTGTAAAACCAAGAGCAATATAGTGCAAAAAGGGGCTAGTATCGTTCTACCAGCAGTGGCCGTTAATCAACTAACTTTGAGTCAACAAACTCCCCTAAACATCTTATTGTCTCATGGAAACAATGCAACCTACTGGTCCTACTGCCACTATGATTCCTGATAATGCCCACGTAGACATTCCCGGAAATCCATCTACAGCCACAAGTAGCAAAATCAACTTGAGTGACCGCTCAAACGGGAAACCCCTGCGCATTTTATCGGAAGAGGACTGGCAATTCTGGAAGGAAAACGGCTACATCGTTATTAAACAGGCAGTGCCGAAAGAAAATGCCGAACGACTGGCCCAATTCATTTGGGAGTTTGAAGAAAAAGACCCGACCGATCAGGCTACCTGGTATGCTCCGCCCCGCGCCGAAATGAAAATGAAAGAGCTGACAAACAGCGGAATGGTGGAACTTTATAATCACCAACTGGAATGGGACAACCGCCAGTACCCGCGGGTTTACGACGCCTTCGTTGATATCTGGGGCACGGAGAAATTATGGGTAACCATCGACCGGGCCAACCTGAATTTACCTGTGCGGCCGGGTTACGACTTCAAGGGATTTATTCACTGGGATTATGATCCCGAAACCCGTCCGCAAAATGTGCAGGGTGTTCTGGCTCTTGCCGATCAGACCGACGAGAATATGGGTGGTTTTCAGTGCCTACCCGAACTCTACCGCACCTACGATACCTGGAAGCTGACCCAGCCCGACGATCGCGACCATTTCAAACCCGATACCACTGGTTTCGACTTCGTGAAAGTAAAAATGGAAGCGGGTGACCTGCTGATTTTCAACAGCACTCAGCCCCACGGCATACGGCCAAATCGCTCGACCGACAAAGTACGGATAGCTCAATATATTTCAATGATGCCTGCCGAGGAGGATAACGAAGCCCTGCGGCAGTGGCGAGTTATGTCCTGGCGCGAGCGGCAGGCTCCCAAAGGTTACGCGTTCCCCGGCGATCCCCGTAACTGGGAGAAGGAGCGTTGTAAAACGGCCGAACTCTCGCCATTGGGCAAAAAACTCCTTGGACTGGATAAATGGGATTAGATGAGCACCTACTTAGTTGAGTGATGCCACATGTGACCGACATCACTCAACTAAGTAGGCGCAGATATGATTAGGCCTCCAGCGGACTACCGCTTAGATTTACCTCTGTTCGCTGGCCCTGCCGACTTTTGTAGCCCTGAATAGGGGAGTAGCTTTGTGTTTGTTTTCCATAATAGCCCGTACCGTCGTAAGCACGCAGGTGTGGGTCTTGTTTGCAGGCATTGGTGCAGGTGCCGCCATGTTCGTTACCACACTCTTCGCAAAGCGTAATGTGGTTGTTGCAAAGAGGGCTGGCGCAGTTAATCATGCGGCTGGTGGGCTTGTTGCAGCGAAAGCATACAGAAACCGTAACGGGGTTTATGTGGTTGACCGGCACCGTTACCCGGTTGTCGAATACGTAACATTCGCCTTCGAAATCTTCGCCACCTGTTTCCAGTCCATATCGGATAATGCCGCCGTGCAACTGATAAACATTCTCAAAACCCTGCGCTAACAGATAAGCCGAGGCCTTTTCGCATTTGATACCGCCGGTGCAGTATGTTATTATTTTTTTGTCGCGAAGGTGATCGAGTTCGTGAACATGGTCGGGGAGTTCGCGCAGATTTTCCATGTCAAACGTAATGGCCCCCTTGAATTTGCCTACCTCATGTTCGTAGTTCGACCGCATGTCGACTAATACCACATCCGGATCGTCCTTAAGTTTCCGAAACTCTTCTGGTTCAAGGTGAATACCCGTTTGCCGAAGCGGATCAACGGGCAGATCGGAGTGGACGATCTCGGCTTTTACGCGAACGTGCAGTTTCTGAAATGTATGAGTGTCGGTTTCGTCGACCTTGAACGCAATACCCGTAAAACGAGGATCAGCCTTAAGCGTATTCATATAGGCTTCACAATCAGCGGTGAGGCCGGAAATAGTGCCGTTTATCCCCTCAGGTGCTACAATCACACGCCCCAGCAAATTCAATTGCAGGCACAATAAGTGATGTTCTTCCCGATATTGTTCGGGATTGTCGATGAGCGAATAAAAGTAATATAGAAGGACTTTGTAGGGCTTCATGGTTACGGAAACAAGGCAAAAATTAGGCTGTCGAAACAGCAAAACGAGAAAAAATGGTACTCAATCGTTTTCTATGACAAAATTAAACCCAATTTGCGAAAGTTCATTGGTTCGATTTCTCTCTTTTTATGCACATTGCGATTACAGGAAACATTGGGGCTGGTAAAACAACGCTGGCCGAAAAATTAGCCAGACACTATGGATGGGAAGTTTTATATGAAGCCGTAGACGGGAATCCATATCTGGCTGATTTCTACGACGATATGCCCCGTTGGGCGTTCAATTTACAGGTTTATTTCTTGAATAGCCGATTTGCGCAGGTTAAACGTATTGTTGATATACAACGAGCCAACCAGACCAGTCAAAGTCACCAGCATACAGTGGTACAGGATCGGACGATCTATGAAGATGCCGCCATTTTTGCCCGCAATCTTTACGAGAGTGGCGACATGGTTGAGCGTGATTTTGAGACCTACCGCGAGTTGTTTACAAATATGACAAGTCTTGTTCGCCCGCCCGATCTGATGATCTATCTGCGGGCTGGATTGCCGAAGCTTCGGCAGCAGATACAGAAGCGCGGCAGGGTGTTTGAGCAGTCTATAAGTGAGGATTATCTGAGCAATTTAAATCGGTTGTACGAAGAATTTGCCAGCTCTTATCAACTTGGGCCGCTGTTAATTCTAGAAGTCGATACAATGGATTTTGCGCAAAACCCCGCTGACCTTGCTGAGATTCTACGTCAGATCGCAGACCGGTTAAGCCTAAAAGCTTGAAAAAACAGGTCGCTACCCTGCCTCAAGGGTAAAGCGACCTGTCGTGTGGAGAGCGGAAAAACAAGTATATACGGTTAGTAGAGTAATTCGGATTGCCTCATTATACCATCTTGACTATGAAAGACCCTTATTATCGACGCCCAGTTGTGCTGGCCATCGCCACTGCCGTTCTTGTGGTGGGTGCTTTTGCTTTGGCAAAACTGCATATTATTTCCTTTGCCACTCAGGGGGTAATAACAGCGATAGCGGTGGGTATCCAAATTGCACTTTATCGACAGAAAAAATGAGCACAAAACTCCGTAGTTCGCCATTCTGGATATTCGCATTTCCTAATAACGTTACCAACATGGGTTGAGTAAGTCACAAGCACATGCTTTCATCAGCTAACTAACCCATTAATGTAAAAAGCCTGGTTTGTAGTAAACAAGCCAGGCTTTATTGTTTCTTTTTGGGAATATTTATAGCTGCCCAAATTGATCTTCGATGCCTTTATATAAGTCAAAAGCTGCCATTACGGCAATGTTATGGCGCCTGGCGATCCAAAGTACAGTATCCACAATAAGATAAGCATCCTTTTGATGATTGCATACCTGCCAGACGGCGAAAGCGTCAGCATAGGTATGACCCGTTTCTTTAGCGATATTGACTAGCAAGGGTATGTTAGCCGGAAGTGGATTCATTGCACAATCCGTTAAAGTTGGTAAAGCCGTTTTCTCACCCATGATGCTTATAGCTTATACTATTTGAAAGATAAGCGAAAACATATCGGCAATGGCCTTTATCTTACCTAGTTATTCAGTTGGCTGCTCAACCGTTTAACGTGCTTGAACACTGAACTTAACCTTCTTCGGCCAACGGGAAGCCAGACACCAGCCAGATGAACTTCCCCAACATCGGAACTGGGCCTGCGGTAAGAATCCAAAAAGTCTGGATTTATTGCATAGGTTCTGTGAATACGAATGAAAGAAGGGTAAACGTCCAGGCAAATGGCGAGTGTTTTTGAAATTAATAGCTTTTTACCATCAATAAGATGGCAAAAAGTATAGTTGCCCTCACCAGACAGATGAGTGACAAACGAAGACACAGGTAACAGAACTCGTTTCATATTAGTGGGGAGTCAATAAGTAACTAATAACCATCGAAAATTACTAAATAACGACAGTCTATTGCGTCCAGTAGATAACTTATGTCTCTATACGTCAGGATATTTAGTAATCGGTAGTAGGATTGGTATAGATTGGCCGGGGATTGTATCAGCATGAATAATTGTAGTCTATAATTAGAAAATTAGACAAACAGACGCCTTTAAAATGAGTTAATTATAGCAGTAAATGGCTAAATCAGGCCAGCTAACGAATCAACTTTACTGTTGTGTGAACTACTATTGTAAGACGTAAAACGTATACTTTTGATGAATGGCCGCTTCAACCTTTCGTTATCAGCTACCAAAAAAAGCAATTAAAACGGATTGCCCGAATTGCGGTCCCAAACACCGCAGAACGCTCAGTCGATACATCGACACGCAAACAGGCGAACCACTTCCCGATATATATGGGCGCTGCGACCGCGAAAGCAACTGCGGGTATCACCTGAACCCTTATCAGAAAGGGCCTTCGGGGTTGTCATATTACGACGAAGTGAAAGCGCGTACCAGTATCGGGCCAATTCCTAAACTATGGTTTTCAATAGCCGCCCGCCAGAAGTATAATGGCGACACGAAGCAAAGCATAATTTCCAACCTGATACGTGAGGAAAATGCCACACTCGAACAGGCCGAACGGGTGGCCCAGTTCCTGTTCGACAAACCCGAAACTGGGCCGGTTGTGGCCGGATCAGCTCAGCAAAGCCAGGTATTTACCATTCCTGACGAAGTGCTTCAACAGTCGCTCGGACATTATGAGCGTAATCAGTTTGCCTGGCTGCTGCGTCGTCATTTTGGGGCCGGTGTTGCCGATAATCTGCTGAAGCGATTCAATATTGGCACATCCGGACGATGGCCGGGAGCGTGCGTTTTCTGGTATATTGATGAACGCCAACGTATTCGCGGAGGTCAGATCAAGTTATTTGACGACACCTTTCATACAGTCAAATACGTAGTTAAAGATGGCGAAAAACGAACCCGGACAACCTGGGTGCATTCGGCCTACGCCTGGCGTTGTGATCGGCAAAACCAACCCTATCCAGACTGGTTAACGGCCTATTTGGATGAGCGGAACGACGTTCAAAAGTCACCCTGTTTGTTTGGACTGCCCCAACTCCTTACCGCCCCCGCCGACCAGCCGGTAGCGATTGTAGAGGCTCCCAAAACGGCAGTTATTGGCACACCTTATTTTCCGGGATTTATCTGGCTGGCAGTGGGTGCCCTGTCGTATCTAAACGCCGAACGGCTGGCTCCGCTGCGGGGGCGAAAAATTGAGCTATTCCCCGATCTGTCGAAGGATGGCAGTGCATTTGATCGCTGGAATCGGGTTGCCGGTGAACTACTCGCACAAGGATTCAATATTACCGTGTCCACCTATCTGGAAGATAATGCAACCGAAGTCGAAAAGGCAGCAGGGCTTGATTTGGCTGATTTTTTGCTCGAACAGTGGAAAGAGTATCCACCCGATTGGGGCGAATAAGTTTCTGATAAAATTGACTGGCGTGAATTGGTTATTTATATTGACTGCGGCTGCAAAAAAGAAGTACCGGACAATGAGAGGAAGTAAGCTGGATTTATATTTAAGCAAGGGGTATTTTCGGATGCAGCAGGATGTGTTTACCTGTTTTGCTGTGCTGTTTGAGAATGCTGTTTGCCCTGTTCATTGGTTACGTATCGACCTGGCGAATGTAATTTTCGGCAAAGAACAAACCCGGCTTTTTCGTATCAACGAAAAATTTTCGGTAGACGTCAAACCATTGGTCATTACGCCGGAAATTGAGGTACTTTATACTACCTACAAGGCCGGAATAAATTTTGATGCACCGGAGACTGTTGAATCCTGCTTACTGGATGGGGCTACTTTTACCATGTTCGACACCTATGCCGTAGAAGTGAGAGACAACAATACCCTGATAGCGGTGGGCGTGTTTGATTCCGGGGCTCAAAGTATTGCCGGTATCATGAATTTTTACGACCCGGCCTACCGAAAACATAGCCTGGGAAAGTACCTGATGCTCCAGAAAATTAGCTACGCCCGACAGCAACACAAAACCTACTACTACCCCGGCTATCTGGCCAGCAACTACGATAAATTCAACTACAAGTTATTTGCCTGCGAAACTGCTACCGAAGTATTCGACGCCAACCGCGACCGATGGTATCCTTTTTCGTGGCAAACAGTTAATGTGCTGGCCGCCGAAATAATGAATGGACATTAGTAAGGTACAGTACTAACTTTTTCGATCAAAGGTCACAAAAGACTGTTGTATGTTGAAATGGTCTTTGACCGTGGATCGTAAGTGGGGTAATTATTGACGGGTGCTTAGACTGGAACCTGCGGCATACCATAAACGGGCAAGTGCTTTCTGGTGCTTTGACCGTAAGTCTTCCAGCTTGATCTGGAAGTCGATCAATGTTGCTTCGCGGCTGTTGACCAGAAAAAGCGAACTTTCTCCTAACTGGAATTTATTCACCTCGGCCCGCACCAGGGTTTGCTGGTTGGCCGTCGTCTGCTGTTGAGTAACGATCTGCTGCGCTAACATGGCCAGTTCATTCCAGGCACGCTGGACCGTCGTGAGAATATCACGGCCAGTTTGCTGACGCTCAAGGCCTATCTGCTGGTTCTGAATTTGTATCTGACGAAGTTTTCCGCGCTCTGCCCGTAAGAACAAAGGGAAGGCCAGATCTATGCCAATCTTATGGTTGTCGGGTTGAAAGCTGTATGTATTGGTTGCATCATAAGCGGCAGATGCCAGTGGTCCCCGGCTGAGTAAACTGGCTTCCACCTTTACCTTGGGTAACAGCAACGCCCTTCTGTACCGTTCCTCCAGCGTTAACTGCTGTTGTTTGAATGCTAATTTGACCAAATCGGGGTGTTGCTTGAACGCCTGACTGAGCAGTTCGTCGTACTGTGCCGGGCTCACCAGGTTAACATAAGCGGCTTGTGGAAAAACGATCGGGGGTAAGTCGACTGGCTCAGGAGACGATCCATTTTGACTGCGCCACAAGAACGTTGTCAGATTTAGTTGGGTATTCTGTAGGTCGACTAATGCCTGCTGTACCTGCACCTGCCGATTCTGAACGGTAATCAGCGCTTCGGTCGTATCAATAGGGGCCTCGTCGCCAATCAACACTCGTTGGCGAATGGCCAGAAAACGAGCCTGGGACAGCTCGTACCCGCGTTGTGTCCAGCGGTATTGCTGATGAGCCAGATACCAGTTCCAATATCCCTGAGCGGCTTCATATAACGTTTTGTTAATCAACGAAAGTCGGTCGGCGTCGGCCAGATTAATGGCTAGCTGAGCCTGCCGTAATGTATTACGACGTGCATCGATAAGCAGCCCCTGGGTGATGGGTACGCTCAGCCCCACGGCTACCAGTCCGGTAGGAGGGACGTTGTTTTCGGGATTCAGGTACTCGCCGGTATTGCGATCATAGGTCATTTTTACGTCCAGACCACCTGGCAGTATTGGCACCAGAAGGCCCGACTGCCATTTATCGTAGTAAAGCGTATTTCCGAAGTTCTTCCGATTGTAGGTCGAAAACAAGTTGGGGTCGAAAGCACCCCGCGCCAGCTGCACCATGGCCTGGGCCTCCTGACTCAACAGGGCTGCCTGTTTAACAAGGGGGTGATGCTGTAAAATAACCTGGTAAAAGGCGTCAGCGGTAAACACCTTCTCCGAATCAACCGGGGTTAGGGCAAATGCTGCGGACGGTGCTTTTCCGGTCGATGTTTCCATCGTATTTATGGCCGTACGCGATAAAACGGCGGAGGGCAGAGGTGCCGGATAAGCAACAGGGGGCTGGATGGGACGTGTCTGGCCTACGGCTCGTGTTGTCCCGACCCAGAGGACCCAAAGCCCGGCGAGGAGGAAAACGTATGGCTTCATAGGGGTTTGGCCTTTTCAGGTTCTTCTTTGAGTGTGGGTGGAAATCCATTGAGCTGTCGCCACAGTTCGTACCAGATGGGTACATCGTCGAGCATAACCCAGCCAACCACACCCGATCCCATGCGTAGTTGTGCGGGCCAGGGCTGATCGCCGGGTAGTGTTGCGGGTCTGACCAATAACCGATACATACCGTTGGTGCTGTTAACGACATCTATAACATCGACCCGACCGCCGAAGGTCCCGACCGCGACCGCTGGCCAACCCGAAAACTGGATCGCGGGCCAGCCATCAAATTGCAGCCGAACCATGCGCCCCTGTTGAATCAGGGGTACATCCATAGCCCGAACGTATAATTCAATGGCAATTGTCGGGTTGGCGGGTTGCAGGGTGGCAATGGATTCTCCTTCCTTGATCGTTTCGCCAATACCGGCTTTGAGGGATCGGACGATGTACCCCTGTTGGGGTGCCCGAATAACATACATACCCCGTCGGACATCGACATTGCTGATCTTGTTGCGCATCATCGCGATCTCGTTCGCGGCACTGGCTTTGCTGGACACGGCCGAACTTCGGTCCGACATTGTTTTAGCTATTTCCTGCTCATATTTGGCCTGAATGATCTGCAAGTCAAGCCGGGCATTGGCTAGTTTCTGACGGGTTACGTCCAGCTTGTTTTCCTGCGTAACAACCTTTGCATACTCTGACTGGATGGTAAGCCGCCGAGATTCCAGATCGGTTAACGAAAACAGCCCGTCCTGAAACCCCTTCTCGTATCGTTCGAGTCGGGAAACTGCAATCTGGTAGTTCCGGCGAATGGCAATCAGATCGGCGCTGTCAATACGCACCTCCAGCTGGCTTTGCCGAACGCGGTTTCTGGCAGTGGCAAGGTCTACCCTGACGCCTGTGCCTATGGCCAGGAGCTGACCATCCAATGCTTTGATCTTGGCTTCCGTTGCCAGTTTAGTCCCTTGCTTGGCTTCTAATTGTTCGTTGAGCCGTTGCGGAAGATTAGGGTCGAAATACTCGTCTTTTATCTCGGAAATAATGAGCAGCGTATCGCCTTTCCGGACGAATTGTCCTTCCCTAACCGACCACTTTTCAATTCGACCAGCAATGGCGTTCTGAAGAGATTGAGGCCTATCCTGTGGTGTCAGTGCTGTTACACTACCGGTACCGCTAATATTTTGGCGCCAGGGCAGGAACATTACAATAATTGTCAGGATCAGAAAAAACAGCATCCAGCGGCCTAGTCGGCGACTGCTTCGGGGATGAGGCAGTTTCTCAATCGTTTTCAGCGGATGGTCCGCCACGTTCTCAGCGTCAATGGATTGGTTGGATATATTAAGCATGAGTGGGCGTGTCGGTTTCTAAGGGCAAATCTGTGATAGCACCAATTTTTTCAACCCCGGCCAGCATATCGAAGACTGTATCGATGCTTGAGGTTAACTTTTCAACAGCTCCGGTAATGAGTACGATAACGAGTTCTGAGGCAACGAACTGGCCCAGCGATAGTTGTCGGCTAACGACGAGTGAGGTGCCCAAAATGAGCAGGCCGCCCGTAACCAGCGTTCTATACGCAACTGAGCTATAAAAAAAGCGCTTCAGGACCTTGAAATGGTCGTTTCGATGGTCGATGTAGTAGGCCAACCGTTGATCAATCTGGCGGATAGGGGTCGTGCTGCTATCCGGAGGGCGCTGCCCGGTAACCTCCAATGAATAGTTTTCGAGCCAGTCGACCACCTTGTATTTATCACTGGATTCTTTGATACTGGTTCGGGTGCCTTCTGGTCCGAACAGGCGAATAATACCATAAATAGCCAGCAAGGTGATTAGACCAAAACCCAGAAAAACAGGATGATAAAACGAGAGCAGTATGATGCCGAAGATAATCTGGATACCAGCTGCCGGAACGTCGATCAGCACTTTAGACATACCTTTCTGAAGCGTGACCACGTCGAAAAAGCGGTTCATCAGCTCGGGTGGGTAATAGGCATTGAGGGCCTCCGGCTGAATGCGGGGTAGTCGATGTGTAACTTCGAAAGCAGCTTTGGCAAATAGCCGTTGCTGGAGAATCTCCACCAGTGTGTACTGCACAATGGTGAGAATGCCTCCCACCAGTACCCCAACTATGACCAGCCCGATCATTACGTAAATAGAGCTAAAAAGCATACCGCTGGCTACCAGATTAAACACCGCCTGGATTCCCAGCGGTAATGTCAGGCCAATCAACCCTGTGATGATAGCGAATAAGAGTATATAAATTATATCTTTTCGTTCGGTGCCCAGTAGTCTCATTAACCGCTGCAAAGACGACGGAGGAGGCTGCACTTGCGAAATAACCGACATGATGATGGAGTAATGTTGAGATTAAAAAGACATTAAAAGCCTTTATGTAATAACGGCTTAAGTACTTTTAGGTTCAGACGGTATCTTTTGTACTTAACTCATAACTACCGCAGTGTCCTTTATATTCGTAGGATAAAATCGAGTATTTATAAAATATTATTCATTTTTTACTGGTAAAGTCTTAATACTGCCACGAAAAGTCTAGTATTATACATAGGCATTTATTTTGTAAACTTTTCTGTCTGCATCCTTCATTTGGTGCGAAAAGGAGCCAGCAGAAAAGATAATAACCTCTAAAAAGAGAAATTCAGACTATCTGGATGAATCAAGACAGCCTGAATTTATTTATAACCGCACAAGTATATCTAGTGCCGGATAGGACGATCCAGCGTATTTGCTTCGTCTTTCGACGCTGTTCCCAGTTTAGCACCATAGCCAGCAGCCACTACGCCAATCAGGAGGCCGAAGAAGCCAAAGATAGCGGCCTTCGACGCAGCCGACGCGGCTGCATCAGCTGTATGACGGGCCTGTATTTCGGTTTCCTTTTTCGCCTGCTCGAATTTGACAGCTGCCTGTTTGTAGGTGTTGATCCAGTTGTCGACGATTTGCTCGGATTCAGCCTGGCTTTTCCCGGTCCGTTTCATAACAACATTCACGGCATCCTCCCGATCCACACTATTAACTGTAGACTGACCCTGTTTAAATAAGCGCTTGAACAATCCACTGACCAGGTCATCGGTGGCCTGAGGATCTGTTACAGCCCGGTTGACGGCTAATTTGCTTTCCTGACCTGCCTGATCGGCCTTGCGTTCCAGTGTGTTGGGGTTTAACTTTGGATCGCCCGTTTGCCGTAAAAGTTTGTTTGCTTCCTCTTTGAGGTCAGTCAAATCCAGGTTCCCTAAATCAATTCCATTCTCTTTTAGCTGACCTTGAACGGCATTTCCGATGCCCGGCGCAGCGGCCGCAACCGCAGACCCTGCCGTGCTTACAAGACTACCTACTAAACGACCTGCTCCACCAATGAGACTGCCCAGGGTCGTTGTTAGAAAATATATAGTGACCAACGTGGCCAGACACCAGGTCAACACACCGTGAATAATTCCATCAAAAAGCCGGGGTGCACTAGCCAGCCGACCGGCTATCCATCCGCCCATTAGCAAAGAAAGCAGACTGCTTATGATATACCAGACTGCGCTTCCCGTTCCCAGTCCAGCGGCCGGGTTCTGTTCCGCTACGGGGTCGACAGTACTTAAGCCAATGCCCAAACCCAACAGGGTGAACAGCATTTGGGCTACGATGGTGACAAGGACGCCGGCGAATATGGCACTCCAGGAAATGCGTTTCATAAAGCTGCCTGGATTTACTGAGTGAGCTGGATTCGTTGAGTAAGTAGATTGCATACGATTTGGGATGTTAGTTGACTAATTCTGTAAATTGATTGACCAGGTATTGTCCGGCCGATGTTAATCGATTTGAAAAAGCGAACCCCCGACTCGCAAGGAACCGGGGATTCTTTCCTTAACGTTGAGTAAATAGTAATTATCGTTCAGGCGGTTTGCCTATGTCAGTGCATTTTTTGCCTTATCGATTCCCGATTTAGCATCCTCGGCAAATTGTTTTGCCTTGTCCTGAGCTTTATTTGACAAGGTTTCCAGCTCGTCCTCAGCTTTGCTGGTAGTGATTCCTACATTGGTCTTGATGTGCTCAATAGCTTCTCTGGCCTGATCCTTCGTTTTATCCCATTGGTTCTTAACCTCTTTGGTTTGATCCGTTACTGCGCCTGCAATCTGGCTTCGGGTTTCTTTGCCAGAACGCGGGGCAAACAGAAAGCCTGCTGCCAGACCAGCAACAAGACCTGTTAGCAGACCTGATAAATAACGCTGGTCGGTGAGATAATCCTGGGGTTGTTTTCGTATTGTGAATCTCATAGTATGTATGATTTAATAAACTTAGTACGATTTATTTATGATCGTGTTTCGGCTGGTATGGAAAAAACCGTACCACATTACTCATATTTCAGTAGGTTACTGAAACTAAGTAGTTTACGTATTTTTACACAATTAGTAAGTATATATAGTTGGGTAATTTTACTCGCAATACGGGGAAATATGACCCTATAGGTCTATCTGATAGACTATTAAATAAACTGTGTCTGGTTAGTGTGCTAGTATAAAAGATAGCTTTCAACTAGATACTTATACCAATAAACCCCTGAACCAGTCGATCCAGGGGTTTATTGGTATAAAAAGCGTCAGGAAAATGCTGGCCTTTGAGGAGAATTTAATTTTTTGATATGTCGGGCAGTTGGCTTTGATTCCTTAGGGGAGGTTTCGGGTATTTCTGACAAAATCCAACTGAATTTAGTTCAAGGTTTCTTCCGTCATATACGCTACTTAATCGGGAAAAAGTATGTGCAACGATCACTTTTTGGCAATACGATATAGTCTGCCCTGATCGGTGATGGCGTATAAAGCCCCGTCATTTCCCTGCGTAACATCCCGAAAACGCTGTTGCTCACCCGACATCAGCCGTTCTTCGCCCACTACTTTGTTATTCTCAATAACGAGTCGAACAATGTGCATACCACTCAATGCGCCAACAAACAGGTTATTTTTCCATTCGGGCATGGCATCGCTGTTGTAAAAGGTCATGCCGCTGGGCGATACTACCGGGTCCCAATAATACACAGGCTGCTCTAATCCTTCCTTTTGCTGAATAGCCTGGCCTACCTTTTGTCCACTGTATTCAATGCCGTAGGTAATGGTTGGCCAGCCATAGTTTTTGCCGGGTTGAATCCGGTTGATTTCATCGCCCCCGCGTGGGCCAAACTCACTCTCCCAAATATCGCCCGTAACTGGATTGACCGCCAAACCCTGCACGTTGCGGTGGCCATATGAATACAACTCCGGGCGGGCACCAGCCTGGTTGGCAAAGGGATTCCCGGATGCGGGCTGACCATCTTTTGTGATTCGAATAACTTTACCCAGTCCAGAGTTAAGCGATTGAGCCTGCGGGCGAGTCACTAGATCGGAGCGTTCGCCGGTGCTGATAATCAGATTCCCGTCCTGACCAACCAACACACGACCGCCGTAGTGCAGCGTACCCTTATAAGCGGGCGTGGCGCGGTAGATGACCGTTGGATTCTCTATTTTCGTCTCATCGGCCGATAGTTTTCCTTTGGCAACGGCTGTCAGATTCCCATCTGGCCGGGGTTCCGAAAATACCCAGTAGACCAGGCGGTTGGTCGCAAAATCCGGATCGACCCGAACGCCCAGCAAACCGCCCTGTCCCGACGAATTAACAGTTGGCAGGCCCGTAATTGGGATGCTAACCTGACCGGCTGGCGTCACCAGCCGCATAGTACCCTCCCGTTCAGTAATGAGTAGCCGCCCATCGGGCAAACTTGTTATGCCCCAGGGACTTTTGAGCGCTTCGGTCATCACTTTACCCTCATATGGGGTGGTCGTTTTGACGCTGGTAATGCGGGTTTGCCCCGCAAAGGCTGGTTTATAAGTCGAGTTAGGGGCATTGGTTTCGACTGGTGCAGTTGCCCCACTGGTCGATGCTGTTTGCTGATTAGCAGCATTCTGACCACAGGCTGTTAACGCACTAACAGTTAAATAAGCCAATACATAGGGTGATAGGGAACTCATTTTCTTCATTTTCATACAAGTAAAATTGTTTTTGTTGGTTAAGAATCTGGCCAATCTTGTTTGATGATTGGTTCATTTGGTAGCATGGATTTATTCAGGGCCATTGGGACAGGCGTAAACGTCAGCACTTGTGATCGTACTGGAATACCTAGAGACTTCTCAACAAAACAGTTGGTCGATAAATGCCCTATTTATCCGACCAACTGTACACAATCGGCTTAACCGGTTATGTATTAGCGCAATTGAGACGTAAAACGAAAAGACACCCTTTGTCTTGTTACTACTGATTGCTTTGTAAATTATTGCCCCTACTTACCCTTAAAAGAGGGGTAAGTAGGGGCTGGGTGTATTTTAATTAGTACACCAGATTCACCTTCCGGCCACTGGCTGCTGCCTGATAAATACCTTCTAGTACTCTCATATCTTTTTTGCCTTCTTCTCCGGATATATGAGCTGGTAAAGGTTTAGCCGACAGGATGTGTTTGGCAATATCATCTACCATAGCTGCCTGCTGATTGACAACGGGGAAATTAAACACTGCCTCACTGGTACGACCTTTAAACGGACCATAGCTCAGAGCGGGTTCCAGTTCAAAGTAGCCCTCATCTGCCGATGCAAAAAATCGATCGATATTACAGTTCGATGTGCAGGAGGACGTGCAAATAGCTCCACTGGGGAAGTAAAGCTGCCAGGTGATATTTTCTTCCACCTCTTTGAACAGATCAGGCATGGTAACAGGCCCAAATTGAGCCGTAACCGCTATTGGTTCTTCGCCTAACACGTATCGGCTGCTCTGAACGCAATAAACGCCCAGATTCATCAATGGCCCACCGCCCGCTATGGCTTTTTTCAAATGCCAGTCATCAGGACTTATACCGGCTAACCGATAGCCTAACGAAGCCTCAATTAGTCGTACCTGTCCGAAGACCTTGTTTTGGCCTAGTCGTTTCAGTTCAATATGGTGAGGGTCGTAGTGTAAGCGATAACCAACGGCTAATTGCACACCTGCTTTTTGGCAGGCATCAATCATTTCCTGACAATCTTTTTCGGTAAACGCCATCGGTTTTTCAACGATAACATGCTTACCGGCTTTGGCAGCCCGGAGGGTGAATTCTTTGTGTAATCCGTTTGGAAGCGTAATATATACTACGTCTATATCCGGGTTGTTCGCGATTTGATCGAAATTCTGGTAGGTATAGCTGTTCTTAGTCGGTATGCTGAACTCATGCTGCCACTGAGCCGCTTTTGCAGGTGTGCCCGTGACGATACCGGCCAGACGACAGGATTGCGACGCCGGTATCGCTCCTTTGAGAACGTTGGCATAACGGCCTAATCCGCAGAGTGCAATGTTTAATTTTTTGTTGTCAAAACCGTTATACTCTTCCGGAGTCATGGCCGAAAGGGACGGCAAGATCATGGATGCGCCAAGCCCCCAGCCAATTTGCCCGAAAAAAGTGCGTCTTGAAAGAGTGGCCATTGTAGGAGATCCTTTTGAAAGCTGTTTAGTTCTGCCTGACAAAGGTAGGGGAGCACCCTGAAGCCAGTGCTTTTATTCCACGGGCGGGGTAAAGAAGGGACAAACGTAATCGAGCGCCAGGGCTGGATTACGTCATTCTGTCAAATCGCATCGAGTACAGACCCTAAGTCGAAATCCATCCAACTTTTCTGCGCCAGGCATAATACTCTTCCAACTGCAAATGTTTGTCGTTTTCTGCTGGTTGTTCTTCTTGTTCAACTTCCATTTGAGCTGTCAATTCAAGTAGTCGCTCCTCAATGCTATTTAGCCCTAACTTCAGCCGACGTTGATTCACCTGGTCGACAGAATCATCAAGCCGATAAGGCAAAAGTATACCTTGTTCGTCGCTTACAAACTGAGTTCCATAAGATTGGGGACGATCCTCATACATGGCAATCCGGTCTGACAGAAATACCATACTGACGGGATTGATAGTCCTTGTCTTTTCCTGCTCCTGCATTAAAGTAAGAGCACTTTTCATGAATGAAGGCAGGCTGATCGCATGTTGAACCAGCAACCAGGCGGCTTGACTGGCTTCCTCTCCAACTTGTTCCTGAGCTGGCCAGCCAATGTGGACAATGATTTCCTGAAGTCGCCGGGCATTATCGAGATGCACCGCTTCTATTTCCGGGTTATAGACCCGAAATAGCTTACCTTCTGTAACAAGCCGTTACTTAACGTCAAGATCGTGCCCGCGTCGTTCGATCAAATCGTTGGCAATTTCAGGATATAGCATATAAATCAGTTTTACCGGAAACGTTTGCCAGGCCAGCCAGCCTATCCGCCCTAGCGTGTTACTTAGGGACTAATTAGCGAATTGTATCCTTGCGGTTTATTTCTGCCTGAACGCTCTTCAGATTTTGATGATTTCTAGACCCAAGTAGAAAAGCACCAAGTAGCAATATAACAGGAAGGACAAAACCTTTATGTGTAGCTGACCAAACAGCAATGCCAACTAAAAAACCGATGAACACAGCAGTTGTGATTTTTTGTGATTTCAATGTTTTCTCTTCTAACACTAATTCGTCACGTGTCAATTTAGAGTAGTCTTTACTGGCTAGCATAGCTTAATTTTTGACTTTGAAATAAAACACGTGTAAGATTAATTATTTATCCTGACTATGAATAGCACATTATAAAAGGCAGTACCTAACAGGATGGGCCCGAACCAAACCAGTAAACTTAGGCTTGCCCATAAAAAATAACTACTGTTTACAATGGCGGCTTGGTTTCGGCAAAGTTGGCTCCTCAACTGGTCCACCTCTAAGGTGTTCATCTGTCAAAAAGATTTTGCCCTGTCAAGGCATTTACGTTGACGCAAGTAACTCAAAATTGGATGGCAGACTTGCTTTGCAGTGGCTTCGCACCGTCAACTTAAACCTGCTCAACGAGCTAAACGTCTACCTAATAAGACGTGAAACCTGTTACAAGTAACACGTCTTCAACTCCCGCCATTGGCCCATCACTCAACTCCCCAAGGGGCTGACGGTGGGCGATTCACTGGCCTGAATACGAGTCATTTGCCCTTTTTCATACCCGTTCGATTGGGTTGCCGGGCATCCTTTGGGAGCGTTTAGCCTGTCATCGGGAAGCGACACCACGCGGAGCGTAGTCAATGCTCTGCGTTTCGAATTTGTAATTCTTTCTTTACAGAGTGTAAATCATTTATGTTAATCCACACAATAGAGGATAAGGCAAGAAAGGTTACCAGTAAAGGAAGGGCAACGCTGGAACCCTGCTTAACCCATAAAAATATTGATAGAGTTACCCCTGCAATTAGCATCCCGGACAATATGCCTGTCACAAATCCTGTAGTCTTCTTACGTTTGAGCAAGGCTTCGTTGCTCATCTCCTGAATTTTCTGGTTTTTCATTTGTTTAATTTAGGATAAGAATAAGGTAACTTCATGGGAGAGGGAGCCTGTCAGCGGAGGGCTGGACTGTGAAGACCGAAACTGACCCAATTCAGGTGGTCAGCTTGTCGACCGAAACTCGCCAATGAGCCAAACCAATTGCCTTTTGGGGCGGCATCATTGTCGCCCGAAACCTGGCTTTTACTCATATCCTTGCCCTGCCACCCACCACCAACGGGTGTTCATGGTGGGCGCGAAACTCCACTAAACGCATAAAACACAGACCTTTACACACTCATCATGTTGGACTGGAAATTCTCCTCTGGGACGGGCTTCCTGTCAATGGAAAGTTACCTTGTGTGGAACGAAAACTATGACAGTTAGAATAGTTTCTTGTCACTGAGTTAGTCCCTACCTGCGGTGATATTAACCATCCAGTTTACTCCATACAAGTCAGTAACCATCCCAAACGTATCCCCCCAAAACTGCTTGATTAACGGGGCCGTTACCTGCCCCTTTTCTGCCAGCTTGTTAAAGTAGTCTGTGAATGCAGACTCGTCAGAACCTTCGAGCGATAACCCGAACTGGCCTGAATTTTTAGTTTCAGTATTATGAGGGTTGTCACTGGCCAAAAGGGTAATAACGCCACTCAGTTTAGCGAACATAACCTTTGATTTCATCTCCTCACTGTTTGCTTTAGGGTCTTTATGAGCGTCTGGTGGTCCTTGTCCGTAGGGCGTGAGCACTAACTCTCCACCAAAAATACTTTTATAGAACTCCATTGCTTGCCGACAATTGCCGCCAAAGAAAAGATGGGGATTGAGTTTGATTATTGGTTGTGTCATTTCATTTACGATTGAGTCTTGAAAGAATATTTTGGTAGTCCTATCCTAAAATTAGGGGAGAATTCGGCTTGTCAACCGCAACCCGAAAATGCAAGCCCAGACCTGCCTAACCGGTGTGTTTACTATGTCAGCCGTAACCCGGCTAACGAGCCAAAATCTGCACTTTTGAGACGTACGGCTTGTCGAAGGTAGCCCGCCTTTAACTCAATGCATGGGTCCGTCACCAAACACCCACAGGTGTTGATGGTAAGCAAGCTACTCAAAAAAACGGACGTACTTTCAATATTTACATACCTGTTTTAGTTGGGCTGCAAATCTTCCTTTGGGACGTGCTCAATGTCGCCCGAAGGCCGAAAAATAGAAATGAAAAACAATACTGAACTACTGATTAAACTCGCTATTAAAAAAATCAGAAAATATGGTTCACTATCTTCATTAAGGTCCCCAATCAGAAAAAGTATAAAAGCATTCATAAACGCCATTAAAAAAATGGCTGCGGTGACCCTTATACTTTTGATTTCGGTTTTATACACTAGAAACAAGAAGATTAAAGAAGGAGGCAAGTTCGCTAATAAGTTGGCAGTAAATATTTGCCCTGGCTTATCTGATAAAAAGACTTTATTGATTGAGGCAACTAGATAACCATCAAAAGTCATGATGTATATCTGTAAGATTGGGGCAAACGAAGAAGCCACAAACACAGCAGTCAATATTAAGGGTAACAGCAGCCGTCTTTTTGAATTTTGTTTCATTTTAAACTGATTACTATATAAACTCAAAGGCTTACCTGTCGGGGCGGTTGGCTTGTCGCCGAAGACTTGGGAAACTCTCTTTTTAGCTGGCCTAATTGGGGCGTCTCTCGTGTCAGCCCAAACCCGCCAAACGAGTCTAAAATTTCCTTGCGAGACGCTTATCCTGTCACAGGTAACCCGCCCATGACTCCCATTTTGGCTGGTTCACCCAACGCCACCATGTGCTGATGGCGACGCAGGAGCCTTTACACACATGGCCGGTTGGGCTGCCGACGTTGACCTTGCGGCAAGCAGCCTGTCGCCAGAGAGATGGAATATTTTTTAAACACCAGCAATTCGTCGCTGAATTTCAAGTACAACGTCGATAGAAGTCCCATTGTACTCCGCAATTTCCTCAACTGAGAGTTTGCCGCCCTTGAGTGCTTTAGTTATGGATTCCACTTCCTTCTTCTCTACTGCCTCACGAATTTTTTGTTTCTCTGCTTTAACTGCTTCGGCGTTAGCTGCTGTCACACGGGCAAAGTAAGCCCGTTCTTCCGGGGTCATCTTGCGCGTATCTAATTCGTCAATAGCTCGTTTGAGCCATTCCTCATTCCAAAAGGCTGGATACTGCGTGGGTTCGGTCGTATGGAGCGTCTTCATCGTATAAACCAACTTTTCTAAATCACTTTCTATATCAGCTACTTGCTTGTTAAACTTAGCCAATTCTACCGTAATAAACGTCATCTGATTGTCAATGATTTCACCCTCCTCACTTCGCAGGTTGGCAACGGTGTGAAAATGGGTCATTGGCAAAATGTTCTTGGCTAAAATGGCGATGGCGTAAATCTTAGGCAGATTGGCATAATCGAATTCGCCCCGCTCCACAACGGTATTGAATTGTGCAGGGCGTAAAACTTCATGCGTTGCACAAAATGTGGGGCTAAACCTAATTGCATTTCGACAATGAACTGACTACCATTTTCGTCGGTACAGGCTAAATCAAAAATGCCACTCCGGCTGTCAATAGTCAGAGCCTCGAAAGCATTTTTATCGAAATGTACTTCTCGGATAGGTGTATCCGATTTGATAAGGGCCTGCAACGCTGTACGAAGGAACAAACTGTCAGCTTCGTTACCGAAAGTAGCTTTGAAGCCGTAATCTGAAATAATGGGAATGTAAACGCCTGTCTCCATGTAGCAAAGTTAGCGTAAACGTCGAATACGTTGACCTTGTCAAATACGACCCGGAAATGAAAGGCAGAACCGACTTAATGTTTCATCTCCTTTGTCACACGTAACCCACCAATGAGCAACAGTTAAACTAACTCGTTGCTCCACTGTCGTCGGTAACCCGCCTTGTAAACATTTCATGGCCAGTTCACCCAACGACTACGGGTGTTGATGGTGAGCGCACAACTCACCTGAACACAAACCACTTGCACCTTTACACACCCGTCATGTTGGGCTGAAAACTCACCTTCGGGACGTGCTGCCTGTCACACGAGACCTGACTTAGCGCTTGCCAGCCAGCAAAAGAAAGACAACTATAAAAATTACCGCAATCAAAAAATAATCTTGATGTAGCCAACGCATATAGCGAGTGAACCAATCGTGCTTTGAGGGATTATTGATCCTCTCCAAAAAATCACTCCTCCATCCTCTTATGTAAGCGAGGGTAGAAAAGTAGATCAGAAGCATCATCCACACTAGCATCTCTGAGATACTTTCAAACATAACCTGTAGCCATATTTTTGGTATCTACTTTTTTAGCAATTCCTTTGTCACGGCAGACCCGAAATTTGCTTTTCGAGTTCCATGAACGGAGTCGTTACCCTTTGTCGCACACAAACTGACTAACGAGCCAACCCGTTGGCCTGTCGAGCCGGGAAGCCTGTCGCCGGTAACCCACCCTATAAGCACTTTTTGGCCGGTTCACCCAACACCTCCATGTGGTGATGGCGACGCAGGAGCCTTTACACACATGGCAGGTTGGGCTGTCAACATTGAATTTGAGGCCTGCACCCTGTCGCCGGAGAGATGGCGTAACGGGTTCTAAAGTAAATTATTTGTCTTTGGATTGCTTTTGCTGAACATTTTTGACAAACTCAGCAGATACTCCTGCGATGTCTGCAATTTGTTCAACTGTTAGACTCCCTGCCTTCAAAAGGTAAATGACAAATATTTCTTTTCCTTTGTCTAAGCCAACCAAATAAGCTGCGTCTTTCTCTACACTTACAAACTTGCTGATGCTATCCATAGCTATGTCTTTCAGATTGTTTTCTAAATTACGCAACTGCGCTAACACGCGCAATTGCTTGAAATACTTCTTTAACGGAAAATCACCGTTGGCCGTTTCCTCAATACGTTGGATAATTTGAGCCAATGCCCTTTCGGGACTATCTTCTTTGAAATTAGCCAGAACGCCCAAAACGACTTCTTCAGGCCGGACTGATTTGAGGAAGATATGATAGTCAAGTTCTGCAAAGGAAATTAGCCGAAATTTGAACTTCATCCAAGAACCATCTAGTTGGGTAGGCATTTGCGGTTTGGCTGCTCCCAAGTAGATAACATACTGCTCAACAGGAATTTCATACTTACGTTGCAGCATGACGTAGTATTCAGCCATGCGATAAACCATTTTGGGCTCGTCAGCTACCTGAAACTCAATCTGCAAAACATACGTATTACCATGACTATCGGTGATTTTCTTTAATACATCAGGCTTTCGCTCTTTAGTATGCTGAATGTCGTCGGGTAGTTCCTCGGCCTCAACAGCCGTGATGCCAAGTACATTTTGCATCAAACTCGGAATGACGGCTTCAATGTTTTCTTTGAATATTTTGTCGTACTGGCTGGCTTGTTTACCCATGAGGTAAAATTACCAGAAATAGCCGAAAAGTTACCAAGGTGTCATTATTAACTAAACGTGTAAACCTACTTCAAGACGAGACACCTGTCTTATTAAAACTCAATTGATAAATGTCGTTCGAAACCACTCAGGCAAAGCTGAAATAATATAGAACTGAATCATTTTTTTTGTATGATGGCTACACTATTATACTTTTCTGGTTTTTCTATAAAGAAACTATCATTGTTCATTGTACAAAAAATATAGCTGTGAGAATTCAATAAAATAATTTTCTTTTGAATTTTGTTCTCTAATATAAAGCTATAGGAAATATTATTCTTTATCCTATAACTATCATATTTCCCCAAGCTCCATGATAATATAGGCAAAACCACTATAAGATGAATAATGTTTGCTCTTAGTGAATCCCTAAATTCGATGAGCAAATCGCTACTGTTCAAATATAAATATGGTAAAAAACAGGCAGCCATTCCCCAAACAAACCATCTACCTGAAAAAATAGACTCTTCTTGATTTGGGTAAATGCCGTAGATAATTAAAACCCAGATTATTAAAGACGCAAATATAAATAATTTTGAGTTTACAATTTTGCCAATTCGAGTTTCGCTACCTCGGCCACTGCTGTATCCTAAAAAATCGACCATGACAACTGCCAAAATGAAATTTATTAGAATAGAAAATCCGAAGGTTATTAAGAAAGTATATGCCGTTATCTGTAGTATTTCATTATAATTAATAAACGCTAATCCATTAAGATTAAATGTCTGAAAGAAGGAAATAAAATAAATATAACTACACAGTACCACATAAGGAACAAGCGCCAATAGAATAGATTTTATTCTGTCAAATTCCATAATACAGATTTAATTCGGCAAGATTTATCTTTAAAAATTCTTGATTATCTATTTTTAAGATTCATTCAGCTTAATTCATCATTAGTAAAGTCTCTTATATATATTCGCAAGTTATGGTCTAGTCGTCTTTACTAATCAAGGTAAAATAACCTAGGTCTTTCAGGTCCGTTGACAGGCCAACTGCAACTCCAAAATGGAACCTATAACCTGCCCACCGGAGCTTTTGACCTGTCAACCGAAAGCCAGAAATTGAAAACTAAAAGCTGGCCTGTCGGGACGTGCGGTCTATCGACCGAATACTGGAACAGCAAGTAAAAAGCCTACCCTTAGAGCCGCGCTGTTTGTCGCCCGGAAGCTGAAAATACAAGTATTTTTTGTACCAACACCCAACGCCAACGGGTGTTGATGGTGAGCGAGTCACTCCCCTAAACACAAGCCACTTGAACCTTTACACACCCGTTATGTTGGGCTGCCAAGCTTTCTGTTGGGACGCGCTGCCTGTCGACGGAAAGCTACCCCACGCAGAGCGAAACTACATAATTTGATAGAGCAAGAAGCCAATCATGAACGGACTCCACCAAAACAGATAACTTATTTTGGTTGACCCTTATTTTTAAGCTTCTTGCGTACTGTATTTGTTGTGTCACGGGTCCTTTCTTGAGCAGACATAACAGAGGATTTAAATGAAGATAAGCTGTCTTTCATCATTCTGTTTTCTTGTCGCAACTCGAAGTTTTGCTTGTCTGAGTACATATTACCGAAAAAGATGCCGATACTAATAAGTCCCGGTATGCCAACTCCTATAATTGTCCAAAGTGCAGTATCACTAATTCGATTTATAAAATTTGACTGAGGTGGCTCAGGCTGTACAAATTCGATAGTTTTTGGCAATTCCTGAACTCCGTTTAACTCAATATATTGAATGCATTTTCTTATCACTTCCTTTGCACGACTTATATCTGTAGATAAAGAATATTTATCTTGAAAGAAGTTATAAGAACTATTGAAAGGCTGGAGAAATGTTGATTTTTCGCCTAAATATTTTTTTATAACTTCTACCGTAAAATGTTCCCATATTCTACCATTATCACGGGTTGTTATATTGTCCAACTCTTTTAGCTGAACATTAAGAAGTTCCAATACTTTTTCTCTCTCTGTCATAAATTATTACTTTGTCGCTCATGGGCCGCCATCCAAGCCTTTACTGACCAAATGGGGCGTTTACTATGTCATACGGAGTCACCTGTCACCCGTGACCTCTCTATACGAAGCGAACACTCCCACAATCAACGTTTTGGGGCTTTGTGTTCGGGCAGGCAACAAAGCAAAAAAGCCGAATTTATTGCTAAAGTTCAATAAAAGTACAAAACTTGAGTTTTGCACTTCAGCCCGCCTGATGCAAAACACATGTCATGTGATATTATTTATAGTTTCATCATTTGCTTATCGACTTCAGCTACAAATTCAGATGTTGCAGTTATAAGATTTTTAATTTCACCTTTCCCTATTGTATGTTCCTTGAATGACTTAGTTTCTTTGTCGATTTTTGTTTTTCCATTTCGATGAACTATGTCATGTCGAATTTGAATTGCAACAAAAATACTTTTCATATCTTTTGGAAATTCTACTGCAAACGTGTCCTTAAACATGGGTTTAATGGTTTGCAGGTTATGATAAATTATTCCGAGTATTTCGTCGGTTACTATTTCTTCAATTTTATCATATTTATTATAAATCTCAGAAAGTGTAAATTTATGAGCGTTTTCATTCCCTTTGAATTTAGGATACGTTTCAACAAACTTCCTTAGATAAAGGGTGTTTTGAAAGATTGTGTTTATGAAAATATCTGATAAGTAAGTCTCAAGTGATGTGATAATGTTCGCATATAGCAGATATGCGATAAGTGTATCCTCACTAGATTTATATTCTAGTTTAATATTTACATCAGAAATCATTTTTATATTATCAAGAAAGGTTTGATAAACTGTCTTTCTATCTTGTTCAATATTTAAGCTTGGAAATAATGATTGAATTTGTTGTAAATTTTCGAACCTTCTTCTTAACTCAACTAAAGCTTGCCTATTTAAACCAAGTATAGAGATTGTAACTTTTCCTTTGTCAGTGAGCCCATTCAATAATCCAGAATTCACATCCAATTCTATGTGTTCATTGGGATCTTCAATTGAAGGATTAATCAATAATGCATTCCCATTGTCGTCAAGTGGAAAGTGGTTTGCTTTACTAATATTACACACTTGACAACAGAGAATTAAGCTCTTCCATTCAAAAGCTTTTCTGCTATATATGCTTTTCGGGTAAAAATTGTCAATATTGGGTAAGCTAGTGAGATTCAAATCACATTCACAATAACCACACTTGTTATTAAATTCTTTTATGATATCCGGACGAATTTGTCTAAAATACCTCTGGTAGTTTTCAATACTTAGTTCTAAATCTTTAAAATACTCTGGTTCTTTACGTTGTACAAATTTCATTTAGATTATCTGTTTATAATATCACAAAACGCGCCAATTACCGCACTTTCAACAAAAAAATACGCACTTCTTATTTTGTGTTACTCTATCTCCTGCGAGCCAAATCTGTTGGGGCGTTTGCCTTGTCGTACGAACGCTGACATGCAAACCTAAACCTGACCTGTCGGGGCGTTTCTTATGTCAACCGAAATTTGCTTATCGAGCCGAGCTGCCTGTCGCACACAACCTACCGCTACGTTACTGGCTGTTTACCTTCACCCAACATATATATGGGCGCGAACTTGCGGAACTATAACATTCAGATTATCAGTCGTTGCTAGTTCCGCGAGCCTTTTTGTGAGTAATTGGTGTCCGGCTATTAGTAAAGGAATATATAAGTATCAATAATTGCAAATATTGTAACAAAAAAATGAGAGGGATTTTTACCTCTAATCGACTTCCGACAGAAGTTTGTCGGCAAGTTGAGTTAAGCCCACTGTGGCTGGTTCGGCAATGAAGGTGACGTTATCTTTTTTGTGCATGACCGGAATGTTCGGGTCAACGACATAAATGGGTACCCCGTCCTGTACCACATACACGAGTCCTGCCGCCGGATATACGTTGAGCGACGTGCCGACAACAATAAAAATATCGGCCTGGTCAGCTATCTCTAGAGCAAGGTCCATCATAGGAACGGCTTCGCCGAACCAGACGATGTGCGGGCGCAACGGCGACCCTTTTGCACAGAGGTCACCTGCTTTTATTTCCCAGCCTTCGATGTCATAAATAAGGGATTCGTCAACCGATGAACGGGATTTGAATAATTCGCCGTGCAGGTGAACAACGGTTGACGAACCCGCCTTTTCGTGCAGGTTATCGACGTTCTGGGTAATGATGGTCACGTCGAATTTATCTTCCAGCTTCACGAGCGCATAATGACCAGCATTCGGCTGAACGGTGAGTGCCTGCTTGCGACGCTGGTTATAAAAATCCTGTACGAGTGCCGGGTTGCGTTTCCAGGCTTCAGGGGTGGCAACGTCCTCAATGCGGTGATTTTCCCAAAGGCCGTCCGATGCGCGAAAGGTTGGAATACCGCTCTCGGCACTAATGCCGGCACCAGACAGAACAACGATTTTTTTGCGAGTATCCATAAAATCAGGAGAAGTTAAATTTACTTATTCCACCACAATTTCATCTGTTGACAGCCAGGTTTTTTCACCTGCATTGGGGTGTCCCGCAGGACAAACGCCCGCGTTTTTGGCCCGGATTCTGACATACCGCGCCCGCGCCGTTTTAAAGTCAGCAACAACAGGTAAGATATCCCAGGGGCCCGTCAAATCATAGTTTACGGGTCGGGCAATGGCATCTTTATACTCTTTGCCATCTTTCGATAAAGCAATTTCGACCGAGCTTGGCGGAAAGCCTTTTTCCAAAATGATCTTCAGGAAATTAAGGGATACTTTCGTTACGCTCGTTACGTCGCCGAGGTCAATGGTCATGTCCATGTCGGAGCCGTAGAAATTTACCCATTCGCGCCGACTGCGGGGTGTATCGCCCCGAACGCCATCGGTTAGTTTCGCGGGTTTGGGATCACTGTTCCGGTCGGGTGCCAGGGCGTAGGTATAGGGTTTATTTTTTCCTTTGTGCAGCGTAAACGTCTGGGTGAGCCGCCCACCCGTAGGCATCCCCCCAGTCTGTGTAATAGCCCGCAGGGTCGTTGTTTTAGTCAGAGTAATTGGGCCGATGTATTCGGTACTTTGTGCATTGGGTTCTTTGCCATTCAGCGTATAAAAAATCTGACTATCGGTGTCCAGCTTTTTTAACAGGACCTGAATCTGCCCCTGATCGTTGGCTTGCGTACTGGCCGAAATGTCGAATAGTCGTTTGGCATAATTGACGCCGGTAAGCCTGGGTAAGTGATTTTTAAGCCGTTGGGCAAAATCCTCGAAATTATGCACACCGGGCTGCATCCAGGCTACTTCGGCTAAAGCAATCGCTCGCGGGAAGGCCATGTACTCAACAGATTCGGGGGTGGGCATGTATTCAGTCCAGATGTTGCCCTGTACACCTAATATGTATTTCTGTTCGGCGGCTGATAGCTCCGTCGGCATGGGCTCATAGGCATACACCTTATCGAGTGGGAGGTAGCCACCAATAGCGAGGGGCTCGGTGGCAGGGTTGCCCTGATAGCTGTCGAGGTAGCAGGTACCACCGGGTGTCATAACGACCGTATGTTTTTGTTTGGCAGCCGCTATGCCTCCCTCAGTACCCCGCCAGCTCATTACAGTCGCGTTGGGCGCTAAACCTCCCTCCAGAATTTCGTCCCAGCCAATAATTGAGCGGCCTTTGCTGTTGAGAAATTTCTCCATACGCCGGATAAAATAACTCTGAAGTTCGTGCTCATCTTTGAGGTTATTTTTCTTCATCAACTCCTGACAAAACGCGCTTTGTTTCCAGGCCGTTTTGGGGCATTCATCGCCCCCGATGTGAATGTATTTTCCGGGAAACAGGGCAATCACTTCGGTCAATACATCCTGTAAGAAGGTAAACGTCTTTTCGGAAGGGCAGTACACATCATCCGAAACACCCCATTTTGTGAACACCTGATAGCCCTTAGCGGGGTCACAGCCCAGTTCGGGATAAGCCGCCAGAGCCGCCTGCGCGTGACCGGGCATTTCAATTTCAGGAATAATGGTCACAAACCGACTCTGCGCATATCGGACTACATCTTTGATTTCTTCCTGCGTATAAAAACCAGTAACAGGCTTTCCGTCAAACTGCTGCGGGTAATTCTGGTAATACTGACCAACAATCGACTCGGCTCGTTTGCTGCCGATCTGTGTCAGTTTTGGGTATTTTTTTATCTCAATGCGCCAGCCCTGATCTTCAGTCAAATGCCAATGAAAGGTGTTCTGCTTGTACATCGCCATCAGGTCGATGAATTTTTTGACGAAGGTGACAGGCATGAAATGGCGACCCACGTCGAGCATTAATCCCCGATAGCCAAAGCGAGGTTTGTCCGTGATGGCGCAGGCCGGCATAGTGGCGGGGACCGCTGCACTGACAGGCAACAATTGACGCATCGTCTGGGCGGCATAAAAAAGCCCCTTTGCTGTGGCGGCTTCGGCCAATACCCGAGCGGGTGTAATGGTCAATTTATACCCTTCATCGCCCAGATTCAGCTTTTTGTTGAGGGTGAAAAAAATGTTCGCTCCCTTTGCCAGAGCCGGACTTGCCGGGACCACCGCAAGCGCTAATCCATTGGTCGTTTTGGCCTGACCTGCAAAGGTTTGAGCCACGGCTTTTACCGTTGCATCGGTTGCGGGCGACACGACAATGCGCGTGTTAGCCGTTGCTGTAAAATGCCCCTCTTGACCGGAAAATCGGGCCGGAAACGGTATAAGATTATATTGATTGTCAGATTGAGCAAGTACGGTGCTGGATAGTAGTAAAAGAAAAAGCAGGTGTTTCATGCGGTGAAAAATCAGCGATTGGGTTGTTTAGCTGGCAAAATAGCAATGATTTTGCTGAAAGGATGTCAAAAACAAAAAACCTTCCGGCATGGGAAGGTTTTTTGTTTTTGACTGAATTCGACCGGCTTACTTTTTCGTAACCGCTTTCTTTGCGGGGGCGGCTGGTTTCTTGGTTGCTGTTGCCGTCGTTTTTGCCTTGGCTGGAGCTTTGCTGGTTGTCGCTTTAGCCGCTGCCGTTTTTTTAGCTGGTGCCTTAGCCGCAGCGGGATCGTCGCCCGCTAGTTTCAGGCAGTCTTCCAGGGTCAGCGTGGCCGGGTCAACGTCTTTGGGTATCTTGACGTTGCGTTTGCCAACGGCCAGATAAGGTCCATACTGACCATTTACGACTTTAACAGCCGGATTCTCCGGAAACTCCTTAATGTATTTGTTTGCTTCAACGATGCGCTTGGCCTGAATCAGTTCAATGGCCCGCTCCAGCGTTAAACCTGCAAGGGATTCGTTTCGGGGCAGGGATACATATTTATCCTCGAACTTGACATAAGGACCAAACCGACCTTTGCCAGTACTAACCATCTTGCCTTCAAACTCACCCAGGGCTTCGCTGATGGCTTCGGCTCGTTTTTGCTGGATCAGCGCTACGGCCCTACTTTCGTCAATGGTGTAAGGGTCATCTTCCCTGGTTAGCGAAACGTATTTGTCATCATGTTTCACGTAGGGGCCAAACTTGCCGATTCCGATAATCATTGGTTTATCTTCAAAGAAACCAACTTCGCGGGGTAGGGTGAACAGATTCAGGGCATCTTCCAGCAAAATGGTGTCGATCAACTGACCATCGCGTAGGTTAGCATACCGGGGTTTTTCGTCGTCGCTGGCTTCACCAATCTGAACGTAGGCACCATATTTGCCAAGTCGCGCCGAAACGGGTTTACCGCTGGCCGGGTCGGCACCCAATACGCGCTCGCCGGTTTTGAACGACACGCCCGACGAACCCTGTATATCTTCAATGTTCTTATGAAAATCGCCATAGAAGCCCTGAAGCATGGTTTGCCAGTTCATCTTCCCGTCGGCAATTTCATCAAACTCTTTCTCTACCGTAGCGGTAAACTTGTAATCGACGATATCGGGGAAGTATTCGACTAGAAAATCGCTGACAACAACACCCGTGTTTGTGGGGAATAGCTTGGCTTTTTCGGAGCCAAACGTCTCTTTACCACTGGTTTCGCTGATCTGATTCTGCTGAAGGGTGTACTCGACGTATTTACGTTCCAGACCGGGTTTGTCTTGTTTAACAACATAGCCCCGGTTTATGATCGTCGAAATGGTTGGTGCGTAGGTCGATGGTCTGCCGATGCCCATTTCTTCCAGTTTCTTCACTAGAGAGGCTTCGGCATAGCGTGGTTGCGGCCGGGTAAATTTCTCGGTGGCTTTCATCTGGCCCAGGTTCAGACCCTGGCCAATGGTGAGCGGAGGCAGCATTCCCTTGGCATCTTCATCATCCTCGTCATCTTTTGATTCGAGATAAACACGAAGAAAACCGTCAAATTTGATCACCTCACCCTGAGCTACCAGTTCGGATGGAAAATTCCGGGCTTCACTTTTGGGTGTCTCTACAAACGGACTATCGTCAACATTCGACTGAAACGTCGTTGTTGTACTATTGGCAAAGCGAATCGAAATCGTAACGGTTGTCCGTTCGAGTTGCGCATCGGCCATTTGCGAGGCAATGGCGCGTTTCCAGATCAGTTCATATAACCGTTTCTGGTCGCGGTCGCCACCGGCATTCCGATCATTGAAGTTTGTCGGGCGGATGGCTTCGTGAGCTTCCTGCGCCGACTCGTTCTTGGTCTTGAATTGCCGGGTTTGAATATATTTATCACCAAACTCCGAACCGATTTCGGCTACGGCCTTGTCAATGGCTTCCTGTGAGAGGTTAGTCGAGTCGGTACGCATGTACGAAATTTTACCGGCTTCATACAGGTTCTGGGCAATCCGCATGGTGCGATCAACCGAATAGCTCAATTTACGGGCCGACTCCTGTTGGAGTGTCGAGGTCGTAAAGGGTGGCGCGGGTGATTTCTTTGCTGGTTTGACTTCCAGATTCTTGATCGAAAACGATGCACCAACACAGGCTTCCAGAAACGCACGGGCTTCACCCGGCGTAGCGAAATTCTTTGGCAACTCGGCGTTTAATACTTTACTGCCATCAACGATGAACTGCGCGGTGACTTTAAAGGATGATTTTGCCGCGTGTTTGTCAATTTCGCGTTCCCGCTCAACAACAAGCCGCAACGCCACCGACTGCACCCGGCCGGCCGATAAACCGGTGCTGCCGCCTTTAATTTTACGCCAGAGTACAGGCGAAAGCTCATAACCCACCAACCGGTCTAGAACTCGCCGTGCCTGCTGGGCATTGACAAGATCTACATCGATAGTGCGGGGTGACTTGATGGCGTTCAGAATGGCATTTTTCGTGATTTCCCGAAAAACGATACGTTTGGTGTTATCGCGGAGACCAAGGGCTTCTTTCAAGTGCCAGGAAATAGCTTCTCCCTCGCGGTCATCATCAGTTGCCAGCCATACTTCATCAGCCGACTTGGCCAGTGACTTCAATTCACTAACTAACTTCTTTTTATCGGGCGAAATTTCGTAAGACGGTCGGAAGCCATTCGCCACATCGACGGCAAGCCCATCTTTAGGCAAATCGCGAACGTGACCAAAACTGGACTTCACCGTAAAGTCTTTTCCAAGATAGCCTTCAATGGTTTTCGCCTTCGCCGGCGACTCCACTATGACTAAGTTTTTCGACATAATCGATGTTTAAATTGAAACTGTCTCCACTACCATTTCCCACGAATCGAGCCAAATATAGACGCAAAAGCACTGACTTGTACAAGACAGGCTATTTACGGTGAAACAAATGCGGAGGATTGGCGGGTTGCCAGAGCGGTTATGTATTGATAACACCAGGTAATCAGACTCAGTTCGTATAAAACCGTCAAAACCCTTATAAATGAGCTAAAATGGCCTGTTTTCTTATAAATTGTGGCTGGTTATTTTAACTTGACACGGGGTTGATGAACCCTGAAAAACAGACAGGAATAATTTTTGATTATTTATGCTGGACAGGGTAAAACGCATCGCTGTTTTTGCTGGTGCAACCATGTTGATTACTAGCTAAATAATTTTTAGTTTGCATGTGCTGTTTCTGTAAAAAATGCAGAATAAAGTAGCCCCACATGAAGTACACCCCAATTCAGAATTATATAAATGGGCAATTTGTCAATTCAATAACCGACCGGTCATTGGATGTCGTTTCTCCGATTGACGGCACACGGTTATCGACCGTTCCCCTGTCGACTGCGGTCGATTTAGACATAGCGGTACTGGCAGCAAAAGCAGCTTTTACGGCCTGGAGTCGGACTACCCTTAAAGAAAGAGTTCAGGTATTTTTCCGGTACAAAACGCTGCTAGAAAAAAATCTGAACGAACTGGCCCTACTGGTTCAGGAAGAGAATGGCAAAACGTACGATGAAGCTGTTGCCGAAATCGAGAAAGGGGCTGAGCTCGCCGAATTTGCCTGTTCGTTGCCGCAAATTGTTACTGGCGAAGTGCTGGAAGTGAGTAGGGGCGTAGAGTGCCGAACCGAACATGTGCCCCTGGGTGTGGTTGCCAGCATTGTGCCGTTCAATTTTCCGAGTATGGTGCCCAACTTGACAATTTTAAATGCCATCGCACTTGGTAATTGCATGATTATCAAGCCGTCAGAAAAGGTGCCGTTGAGCGTAGGGCGATTGGCCCAACTGTTGCAGGAAGCGGGTTTGCCAGCGGGTGTTTTTAACATTGTTCACGGCGATAAAGAGGTTGTCGAAGCCATTTGCGATCATTCGGGCATCGAAGCGGTCTCGTTTGTGGGTTCTACAAAAATTGCCAAAGCGGTGTATAAACGGGCAACCGGCAACTACAAACGCTGCCTGGCATTGGGTGGCGCTAAAAACCACCTGATTGTATTGCCCGACGCGATTCCAGCCATGACGGCTCAAAATATAACGGCGTCGATGGCCGGTTGTGCAGGCCAGCGCTGCATGGCGGCTTCGGCTATGGTGGCTGTGGGGTCGGTCGACCACATTATTGAGAAACTTTGCGAAGAAGCGCAAAAGCTTGTGACCGGCAAAAATCTGGGAGCCGTCATCAATCGGGCATCGAAAGACCGCATTGAACAATACATCACCGAAGCGGAAAGCCAGGGGGCTAAGATTCTGGTAGACGGCCGCAATCTAACTGTCGATGGGAAAGTAAACGGCACCTATGTTGGGCCAACTGTCATTGATTACGTAACGCCGGATATGGCCATTGCCAAAGAAGAAGTTTTTGGTCCGGTTATCAGCATTATGCGGACGAATACGGTCGATGAAGCACTGGACATTGAAAACGCCAGTCCGTATGGAAACGCGGCCTCTGTTTTTACGCAAAACGGCGGCATGGCCCGATACGTAATCGACAAAGCCAGTGCCGGCATGGTGGGTGTGAACGTGGGCGTGCCTGTTCCGCGCGAACCCTTCTCGTTTGGCGGCTGGAACGAAAGCCGATTTGGTGTGGGCGACATTACGGGTAAAAGCTCCATCGAATTCTGGACGAAATTCAAAAAAAGTACGACGAAATGGAACCCCGAAGCGGGTATAAACTGGATGAGTTAGACAACTTCAAACAACAGAAACATGCTTGACACAGCAACGCTTTCCGAAACGCAGGAAGTCCTTCAGGATAATTTCGATTATACCATGTTTGCGTGGAGCAAGCAGAAAAATATTTCGCCCATTGCGGTAAAATATGCCAAAGGCGTGTACCTATACGATTATGACGACAAGCGGTATATCGACTTTTCATCGGGCCTGATGAATGTCAATATCGGGCATGGTAATCAGCGGATAACGGAGGCTGTTGTCCGGCAAATGCAGGAGGTGAGCTACGTGACGCCCTATTGTGTAACTAAAGTTCGGGGGGAGTTGGGTAAGAAACTGGCCGAAATATGCCCCGGCGATCTTAACAAAGCATATTTCACCCTGTGCGGTGCTACCTCAAATGAGGCAGCCATCAAACTGGCTCGATTATATACAGGACGGCACAAGATCCTGAGTCGGTATCAGTCCTATCATGGGGCTACCTATGGAACGCTTTCCGTTGGGGGCGACCCCCGCAAACTACCCGATGATTCACAACAGGCACCAAACTTCGTACACATTGATATTCCCTATCGATATCGGTGGAATCACGACGAAGAAAGCATGTTAACGGATTCGGTTGCTCATTTAGAGCGCGTCATCGCTTACGAAGGACCAGGCAACATAGCGGCTATTATGCTGGAAGGGGAGTCGGGTACGTCGGGTTGTTTGCAATACCCCGTCGGCTATCTGGCTGCCGTCCGGGAAATCTGCGACAAGTACGGTATTCTCCTTATTATCGACGAGGTGATGAGTGGTTTTGGCCGCACGGGAAAATGGTTCGGCTTTGAAAATCACGGTATTGTGCCCGACATGGTCACGATGGCTAAGGGTATCACGAGCGGGTATATACCTTTTGGATGTTTGATGGTAACGGATAAAATCGCTGCCCGCTACAATGACACCGTCTTGGCAACGGGTATGACCTATGCCGCCCATCCAGTGGGTTGTGCCGCAGCGCTGGAAACGCTGAAAATTTATGAGGATGAACATCTGATTAAGAACACCGTTGAGATGGGAAAATACATGGATGCTCAGGCGGCACTCCTAATGCAAAAGCACCCGTGTATCGGCGATTTTCGAAATACGGGCCTGCTCGGTTGTTTTGAATTAGTCAAAAACCGGACGACAAAAGAACCAATGGCCCCCTTCAATGCAAAGCCGGAGGAAATGGCGGTTATGGCGAAAGTGGCCGCTAAAATAAAGGAGTTGGGCATGTACACCTTCGTTCGCTGGAGTTACGTATTCGTGGCGCCCCCATTGTGTGTTACCAAAGAGCAAATAGATGAAGGACTGGCAATCATCAGCGAGGCATTGTCGATTGCTGACGAGTATGTAAGGTAAAAAGGTAACAAAACCAACTACCGTAGGCCAGAGACTAATGCAGGCACTAACCGATGAAACCGTAGTTGAATCATCCGCTCTGTATAGCGAAGATTTAGCGCCCATTCCCGCGTCGAAGCAAACGTGAAATACCTGGAATTTTGCTGCTCTGTGGATCAGTATGAGCCTGTGTATTCCCTACTACATGATGGCCAGTTCGCTGATTCAGGGGGATGAACTGGTGGCAGGCCATTTTACCATCTTTCTGGGCAATACAATTGTGTTGATTCCAATGGTCTTGAATGGACATGCCGGTGCCAAATACGGGATTCCCTTTCCGGTGTTGGTGCGGTCCAGTTTTGGCACTAAAGGGGCCAATATTCCGGCTTTGTCGCGGGCCAATGTGGCCTGTGGCTGGATTGGCATCCAAACATGGATTGGTAGATTTTCTATTTACCAGATGTTTCGGTTGTGGATTCCGACACTGGAAACATTGCCCCAGGTCTTCACAACTTCATTTGGTCTGCAAACGGGCCCGGCTATCTGTTTCTTCTTATTCTGGCTGCTGAATATTCACGTCGTATACCTTGGCGTTAACAGTATCAAGAAACTGCTGATTTTTAAGGCGTTCTTTCTGCTTGTCGCGGCACTGGCGTTACTTTGGTGGGCTATTTCGGCTGGAAATGGACTGGGACCAATTTTAGAGCAGCCCGCTAAATTCACCTCACCGGCTACTCTCTTCGCCTTTTTCTTCCCGGCTCTAACAGGCATGGTTGGTTTCTGGGCTACCCTGTCGCTCAACATTCCTGATTTTACGCGCTTTGCCTTCAGCCAGAAGGCGCAGGTAAAAGGGCAGATTATTGGACTTTCATTCTTCAAAAACAAAGGATAAACAATACATTGTACTGCGGGCCTTCGAAGCTGGCTGGGGTGGTGTCGTCTGGAAACGCTCGGAAGTCAGGTTAAAAACTTGTCGTTCCGGTATTCGGCGATTGATTAAGGCGGCACCAAAAGATGAGGTTCAACAATATCGAGCTCATTTCCAACCGTCCGCTGGAAATCAACCTGTGAGAAATAGCCGAATGCGTCCGATTATTCCCGGATCGGGCCATGATCGTGTTGTTAATGGCTGATAACTCACGTGAAAAATGGCATGAATTAATTGCCCAGGTTGAAGACACTGGCGTACACGGTTTCGAATTAAACTTCGGTTGTCCGCACGGCATAACCGAACGTGGTATGGGGGCGGCTGCAGGGCAGGACCCGGAAATTGCCAAAATGGTGGTGGAATGGGTTATGGAGAAAGCGACCATCCCGGTCATTACCAAGCTGAGAGCCACCGTTCACTCCGTAGTGCCAACGGGTCGTGCATCTGTAGAAGGCGGCACGAATGCACTGTCGCTCATTAACACAATACAGTCGATAACGGGTGTAGATCTGGATACGTTTGTGCCTAACCCTTATGTGGCCGGAAAATCGGTTTTTGGCGGTTATTGCGGGCCTGCGGTGAAACCCATTGCCTTGAAAATGCTAACGGCCATCGCGCAGGACCCGATAACCTCCCGTGTGCCCATTTCGGGTATTGGCGGGGTTAGCACCCGGAAAGCTGCTGTATAGTTTATGCTCCTGGGGGGCTCGAACGTTCATATTTGTACGGCTGTTATGAAACACGGCTTTCGCATCGTTGAGGACATGTGCGATGGAATGACTAACTGGATGGACGAAAAGAGTTTCAAAACCCAAACCGATCTCGTTGGAAAATCGGTCCTTACCATTACGCATTGGGAAGATCTGGATATCAATTATCACATTGTTGTCAACATCGATCAGAACAAGTGCATCCATTGCGGCCTGTGTCATATCGCCTGCGAAGATACCTCTCACCAGTCGATTATTTTGTCGTATGGAGACCCATTCAACACCTATTCGATCAAAGAGGATGAATGTGTCGGTGCAATTTGTGTAAGTTAGTGTGCCCCGTCGATAGCTGTATTTCAATGGTAGAGCAGCGAAAAGGCGATGAATACGTAAACTGGAAAGAATTTCAGGCTCGCGGACTACCGCTGAATGACCATTGACTAAGGAGCATGATAGAGATTAGACACGCTACATCGGCTGATAATGAGCAAATTTGGGAAATAATTCAGCCGGTAATTTCAGCCGGTGAAACGTACGTTTTCGCCCCGGATTCTTCAAGAGAAAAAATGCTCGCTTACTGGTGCGGTCCAGACAAACACACCTACGTGGCGGTGCTGGACGGTCTGGTAGTGGGAACGTTTGTGCTTAAAGACAATCAACCTGACTTAGGTTCACATATTGCCAATGGCTCTTATATGACGCTGGCATCGGCATCAGGCCAGGGGGTAGGGAGGGCAATGGGCGCGTTTTCGATAAACGAAGCGAAACGGCTGGGCTATAAAGCCATGCAGTTCAATATAGTAATCAAAACGAATGAGCTAGCCGTACAATTATGGCAAAAATTGGGATTCAATATAATTGGCGAAGTACCAGAAGCCTTTAATCACAGGCAACATGGATTGATAAACGCCTATATCATGTACCGTAAACTCTGATAAACTGTCAATTCACGATTTACACAAAAACTGATCGGTATAAAGTCGAGTTTGACGCATGACCTTTTCTTAGGGTCATGACCCTTTGTTGAGATTGTTGTTGGGCAGAATTGTCTCGTACCAGCGTATCATTTGTCTCGAGAAGAAAACTGAAAAGCTTATGCGCAGGCAATGGCCATCCAGCCCATTTATTGGCACAGCGAGACTGATTATCGTCAACTAGTGGATGAAAGCGGACAAATTAGGTTGGAAGCACTAGTTAAAAAACAGATTCCACACCCATTCAATTGTTGTTAAAAACAGAAATCCAGAGATGAGAAATACTACCGTCCAAGGTCCAGGTACAAGGGATTTTTTGTTAATAGTCATTGTCAAATAGGCTTTAGTTACGAATGTAGAAATATCAATAACGCTAAGTTAAATAAATATTCTTATGTGTCCAAAGATAGATTCTATTTGCCGAATATAAATCTATTTTTATTTCTCTAATCCGAAACCAAGTATAACTGATTTTGCTGTTATCATCACAATTTTTTGTTACCAGTTTTCCTTAATTTAGCTCAAAACCTTATTTTCTGCCAACACGGCGGTTCTTTTTACACCTGGAAATCGAGTACCGGTTTGCTAAATTTTGTTGAAGCGGACGAATTCAAGTAGGGCGGAATGGTATTCCGTTTTATAGTTTTACTAATGAACTCTATGGAAATTTCCGCACTAACCCGTTCTGTTGTTAAGCGTACCCATGCCGTAATCAGTCCCGACGGTTACATCAATAGTCGCGTGCCTGGCTGGGACAATTGCACCGTCAATGTTATCATCAACGAGCAGATGGGGGCAAACTTGTGTCAAACGCTCATTACAATGAATGCGAATGGTCAACTTGTTGGCAAAACAATCGCATCTCAATTGTTTTTCTATGTCATTGAAGGCCAATGCACTGCTGCTATACGTGGAGAGAAACAAGTGCTAACCGCAGGCCAATTTGTTTATGTCCCCATTGGATACAACTATGTAGTTGATAAGCCGACAGAAGGAGCAAAATTAGTGTCGTTTCATAAGGTCTACGAAAAACTGGATGGTTTCGATGTGCCTTCAAGTCTGTATGGCGATGCTGCAACTATAGATTGCCCTGCCTATATGGGTGATCCGGCTCTTCGTTTACAAGTGTTGCTGCCAGATGATCTCTCGTTCGATATGGCGGTCAACATTTTTACCTACGATCCGGGTGGGCACCTGCCGCTTGTTGAGACACACGTTATGGAACACGGCCTGATTTATTTGCAGGGACAGGGTATATATAGGCTCGATCAGGATTGGTACCCGGTGAATAAAGGAGATTCTATCTGGATGGCCCCCTATTGTCAGCAGTGGTTCACGGCAATGGGCAAAGAACCCGCCGTTTATATTTATTATAAGAACGTAAATCGGTTTCCTACAACAGTATGACTATTCGAGAGTAAAGATGAAGGCCTTATACTGTATTCTATATGCAGTATGACTATACGCATAAAAATGTATCAAGTAATTCTTTGATGTATCGATTGGAATCGAAAAATTCGGTGAAACCGGTTTAAACAAGCCTGCACTGATGATCGAATAAAACGTTTTTTTCTAAAGCGCTTTGTGTTATAACTCATATGTATTTATCTATTTGATAGTCAGTTGTATGGGCATAGTTTCGCTGGGTAAAAAAAATAAAAAGTGGGAATTATTCTCTTATGGATTTTTGATCTAGTTTTGTAAATAAATATACAAAATATGAACAATAGTATATCTTTTAGTATCAGGTGGTCATATATCGTACTACTTATACTTGTTCCCTGGGTTATGATGAGTTTCACCTGTACAGCCCAGCAGCTTTACATTAATGAAATCATGGCGTCTAATTCTCAAACAATTGCCGACGGTGCTGGGGCATATGAAGATTGGTTTGAGATATACAACCCAAATCCCACACCGGTCAATATAGCGGGCTATTACCTATCTGATAATTCGAATTTAATAAAATATCACCTGCCTGTCGGTTCGTCACAGACCATTATACCGGCCAATGGGTATTTGTTGTTATGGGCAAGTGATGTTGTCAGTCGTGGGCCCCTTCACGTTGGCTTTAAACTCTCGGCAGATGGCGAGATGATTAGTTTGGTTCAGCCCGATGGCAGTACGGTGGTCGATCAGGTACTATTTGGTGCCCAGCGTACCGACGTTTCCTGGGGGCGGCAACCGAATGGATCCTCTACCTGGCTTTATTTTCAGCGAACCAATTCGATAAACAACACGAGTCCGGGGGCCAGTAACAATGCCAAAACTGGTTATGCAACTATCATGAGTGACCCCATTTTCTCGCAGGTGGGTGGCTTTTACTCCACAGATTTTAGCCTGACTATCACCTCGTCTGATCCAACAGCGACTATTTTCTACACGTTGGATGGTTCAGATCCAGATCCAGTTAATCCGGGACCCAATACCTTTCAGTATAAAAATAATTATGCCGAGCAGCCAGGTCAGGGCAATGGATCATTTTTAACAGAGAGTTATCAGACACGTACCTACTCCAGCCCGTTGTCGATTAGTGACCGAACCAGTTCACCCAATAAAGTATCGACTAAATCGTCGACGTTCAACTCGTCGCCCTACTATATACCAACCGAACCGGTCTTTAAAGGAACTGTAGTGCGGGCAGTGGTCTATAAGGCCAATGCGCTGATGAGCGACGTCGTTTCGGAAACGTATTTTATTGCGCCTGCCACCAGGTACGGAAACCTTCCCGTTGTGTCGATCAGTACGAATGAAAAATCCCTGTTCGATTATAATAGTGGCATTTATACCGCCGGTACAACATTTGATGGCTGGCGAGCCGGTAATCCAACAGCCGAAAGTATTTTTTGTTCGCCCGGTAACTTTACAAACAAAGACGATAATTGGCAGCGATCGGCCCACGTACAATTTTTTATCAACGGCCGCTCCGTGCTTAATCAGCATGCAGATATTGCCATCAACGGTGGTTGCTCCCGATCCACTCCGCGCAAAAGTCTGCGACTGTATGGTGATACCGATTTTAATTACCCATTTTTCAGCAATCGCCCAATCAACCAGTATTACAATCGATTATTGCTGCGTAGTGGAGGTAATGACTGGAACTTTACGACCCTTATTGATACCTATATGCAAACCATGGTCCGGCATTTGCCATTCGATACCCAGTCGAATCGCCCCGGTATTGTGTTTTTGAACGGTGAATATTGGGGTGTTCATAACTTAATGGAGCGGTATGACCAATACTACCTGAATCGAAATTACGGCGTAGACCCGGACAGTGTTGACATAATTAAGTTCGATTATGGCGCTTACCAAGCCGATAATGGCGATCTGGTAAAATTCTATGCACTAAAAGATTATTTTGTGGGATCACCTACGATAGACTACGGGTATGTTTCCACATTAATGGATGTAGATGGGTTTTCGGATTATCAGATTTCCGAAATCTACGCCGGAAATTTTGACTGGCCCTATAACAATCAGCAACTCTGGCGGAAACGAACCAGCCAGTATGTGCCTACTGCACCCAAAGGGCATGATGGCAGATTCCGCTGGATGATGAACGATATGGACTGGACACTGGGAGCGGGTAACGACTATACGTCCAATTCACTCGATCGGGCCACCTCTACGGGCTACGACGTTTCAGTTACCGAATACACGCGCTTCCTTCGTCGGCTGCTGGAGGTAAGCAGCTATAAAACATACTTCATTAACCGGTTTGCCGACCTGCTCAATACTACGTTCATTCCGGGCCGAAACATTGACCTGCTCAATACTTTCCAGCAGAGTTATCAGCCGTATATGGACGAACATTTCTCGCGATGGAAAACAGGAAATTCGCTTACTAAATGGCTCAGTAACGTCAATATCGTCCGAACGTTTCTACAGCAGCGTCCTGCTTATGTACGCGACCATATTCGCTCCCGATTTAGCCTGACTGCCAATCGTACCATTACACTGTCTGTGTCTGATACAGCCAAGGGATATGTTAAAATTAATACAATTGATATTTTGCCCTCCACCGTTGGGGTGGCCACTAATCCGTACCCTTGGACTGGTACCTATTTTCAGGGGAACGCTGTACGGGTTGTTGCCAAAGCGCGTGTTGGCTATCGCTTTGTTTCCTGGCAGGAAAACAGTGCTACTATTTCTACCGATACAGCTTATAGTTTTGATCCTACCACCAATCGGAGCCTTATTGCCCAATTCGACCTCGATAATTCATCGACCGGAAAACCAACAGCCTATAACCTGAGCACGTGCGAATATCGGTTCGATGCTTTTCCGGCCACAACCCCGGCGGGAACCTACCCACCCAACATGTATTTTGTGAGTATGAATGCAGCAGATCCAGCCCTATCAGCTACGTTCGCCCTGGCTGATACGGTAAAAGGTGCTTATAACCTCACTAGTGCTACCCGCATTAATGGGTTGGGGAGCGACGGAATTGCGATGATAAATACAGGTAGTGCGCCGTCGGGCTACATTGCTGGTGCATTGGGCGGGGTGGTTCTTGGGCTGCGAACCACCAATTTGACCGAAGCTACAGTGCAATGGACAGGTGGAACAGTTACGCCCAATCCGCGCCAGTACAATATTCGGCTTCGCTACCGGATTGGTAATTCCGGGCCCTTTACTGACTTGACAGATGGGGCAAATAATCCAGTGGAATATGTTCGAAATGCAACGGCCGGACACAGCCAGGATATTGGGCCGGTGTCATTGCCAACGGCTCTGCTCAATAAACCTTATATACAACTGTTATGGCAATACTACTACACCGGTGTGGGTACTTCGGGAGCTCGCGACCAGTTGCGAATCGACAATATTAGTATTCGCCGGGGTGGTTGCCAGAGTATTTCGTCGGGTAGTTGGCACACGGCCAGTACCTGGAATTGCGGGCGGGTGCCCAGTGTATGCGATGATGTCGTGATACGTGCCGGACACGTTGTATCTGTAACGACAAACGCTGCAACGGCCCGTAGTATTCGCTTTGAATTGGCAGGGCAACTACAGTATGTAAATGCTAATGCGTCGGTGTACCTCCAAAATCCCTGAACCAGTCTGCTCTTCTATTTTTTTTTGCGTCGCCAAAATGATCCTGATTTGAACGTTAAGTCGTTACTAATCAGGATCATTTTTTATTGATTGTCAGTTTTAAGGAATAGGCTAGATATGGACAGCCGCTCTTGACGGCAGTATTTTAAAAATAATTTAAAAATTTTTAAAGTAAAAGTAAAGCCTTGTGCGTCATCCTTACCAAAGGCCAATACCAGGAAGCACACGAAACGATAAACATCGAATTTCACCATTCACTTCCTACTAAACAGGGCTTTTTTTAACCATTAAATCATAAACAACATGAACATCATTTGGCGAGTAGCAGGGGTGGCGTTGGCTGCCGGATTGGTACTGTTTCTGGTATCACTTATTGTAAAAGTACTAGTCGTTGGCCTGGGCATCGCCTTGCTGGCTCGGGTAGTAGGGCCTCGGCTGGCCGGAGGGCGGGCGTTTGGTCGGTTTGGTCGTGGTGGCTGGCAGTCTTCGCAGATCATATCCATCGACGATCCAACGTATCATTCGCCCATGAGCCGGGGAAGGTTTGAACGGGTTATCCCAATCAATTAATCAAGAGCAGTAAACACACGAATACAATCAGTAAACACAAAACTAAACAACACACAAACATGTATAATCAACACGCATTCGAAACAGGTAATAAAGGAGGTTGTGGCTCAATGGGCCGTGGTAAATTTGGTGGCCCCTGGGGTCGCGGTAAGTTTGGCGGATTCTGGGGCGGGCCAATGGCCGGTCGTCATGGCGGTGGCTTTCAGCACACACCCGTCAACATTGAAGAAAATGAGACAAGCTACATTATCTCCCTGTTTGCGGCTGGTCTGGTAAAAGAGAACGTGAAGCTGTCGGTTAAAGACGATGTACTGACAATCTCGTACCCCGGCACCGACCAATCGGGGAACCCTGAACAAGCGACAACGGGCAATTATACCTATCAGGAATTTACGAACCGTTCGTTCGAGCGTTCATTCCGACTCAACGATAAAGTGCTCACCGAAGAAATTTCGGCCACGTATGCCGAAGGAATTCTGAAAGTGACACTGCCTAAAAATCCGGCAACGAACAAACCTGCGCAAACGATCTCGGTAGCGTAACTGATGGCTTAGATTAACTAAAAAAGCCCCTCCTGAAATCAGGATGGGCTTTTCTGTTTCTGTTGATGGCACTTTACTGTTTTTTTACTTCACCCCGAATTTCGCCACCTGGATAGGCTACCGTGTGCAGGTTTGCATAATATTGACCCGCCAGTAAACTATCGACCTGTGTTTGGCGCAGTGCGGCTGTCGTGGCAATAATAGGATTCGTTAAGCTAGGGAATGGAATGTTTACCGGGCCTGTGCCATCGGCGTTTGTAATCCGGTGTAAATGGCCACCCGTTGGGGTTAGCCCCTGATAGTTAACCGTATAACTCAATACACGAGTCGTTGTGTTCAAATCGCCCACGAATGTACCCGTTGCTGTCGATGGTGTTGCCGCAGGTTTTTCACCGGAACCGGTTAATGTTGCCGCCAGGCGTGTCTTCGTGGTGGTAATGGTTGGGTTTTCGTCATTGCTACATGACGACAGAGTAAGTCCGAGACTTAACAGGGTTGCCACAGAAAGGAGAACGTTTTTCTTGTTCATAATAGATAGTGTCTATGCGTCAAATAGGTTGATTAATAGTTGGGTGTTAATTGAGTTAACCCGATTTTCACTGCCAAGATAGGTTTATTATCTATTCAGTTCTATTTGTGAACTTAGAAACTGAGCGAATTGCAGGATTGTACCCTACCTTTACGGCTGTTTAGAATCCATTCTTCGGAATATTTCCAAAACGAATCAGAATCTTATAATTTTGACTCGCTAAAACGAATCAATTTTCTGAATTCGTTGGTTCTTCCTAAGAGAATATCCCTTTCAGTAACCTGTTTTTTTATTCCTACTTGCTATGGCTTTTGATTTAGACATGATTCAGCGCGTTTACGCTAACCTCGGCAAACGCGTCGAAGCCGCCCGGCAGGCAGTCGGCAAACCGCTGACCTTGTCGGAGAAAATTTTGTACAGTCACCTTTTCGGCGGTGAAACAACCCAGGCGTTCGAGCGGGGTAAAGCGTATGTTGATTTTGCACCCGACCGCGTGGCTATGCAGGATGCAACAGCCCAAATGGCCCTTTTGCAATTCATGCAGGCCGGTCGGCCACAAGTTGCTGTTCCATCCACTGTTCACTGCGACCACCTGATTCAGGCTGAAGTAGGGGCCGTTGAGGATTTGGACATCGCTAAAAATAAGAACAAAGAAGTATATGACTTCCTGGCATCTATTTCCAACAAATATGGTATCGGTTTCTGGAAACCCGGTGCAGGTATTATTCACCAGGTCGTAATTGAAAACTACGCGTTTCCGGGTGGCATGATGATCGGAACCGATTCGCACACGCCTAACGCGGGTGGATTGGGTATGATCGCTATTGGTGTGGGCGGTGCTGATGCCTGCGACGTGATGGCGGGGCTCGCCTGGGAACTCAAAATGCCGAAACTGATCGGTATCAAACTGACCGGCAAACTGAGCGGCTGGGCATCGGCAAAAGACGTTATCCTGCGTGTGGCTGGTATCCTGACCGTAAAAGGTGGAACGGGTTGCATTGTTGAATACTTTGGCGAAGGAGCTGAAAGTCTATCGGCAACGGGCAAAGGTACGATCTGTAATATGGGTGCCGAAATTGGGGCGACCACCTCTATTTTCGCCTATGACGAGAAAATGGCAGATTATCTGCGGGCAACCAGCCGCGCCGATATTGCAGATGCGGCCAACGCCGTAAAAGCGGATCTTCGTGCCGATGAAGAAGTCTACGCCGATCCGGCTTCCTATTATGACCAACTGATTGAAATCAACCTGTCGGAACTGGAGCCACACATCAACGGTCCATTTACGCCTGATCTGGCCTGGCCTTTGTCGAATTTTGCCAAAGCCGTAAAAGAAAATAACTGGCCCGCCAAGCTTGATGTTGGTTTGATCGGTTCGTGTACCAACTCCAGCTACGAAGACATGACCCGTTCGGCTTCTGTAGCGGCTCAGGCAACGGCCAAGAATCTGAAAACAAAAGCGGAGTTCACCGTAACGCCGGGCTCTGAACTGGTTCGGTTCACCGCTGAGCGCGACGGTCTGCTAACGACATTTGAAGAAATTGGTGGGGTAGTATTGGCTAATGCCTGTGGTCCTTGTATCGGTCAGTGGGCGCGTCATATGGACGATCCAACCCGTAAAAATTCGATCATTACGTCGTTTAACCGGAACTTTGCTAAACGGAATGACGGTAACGCCAGCACCCACGCGTTTGTGGCATCGCCGGAAATCGTAACAGCCTTGGCAATTGCCGGAGATCTGACATTTAACCCAATGACCGATACGTTGACAAACGAAGCCGGTGAGCAGGTAAAACTTGATGAACCACAAGGCATTGAGCAACCCCTGAACGGGTACGCCGTTGATGACGCCGGTTATCAGGCGCCAGCCGAAGACGGTTCGGGTGTGCAGGTACTGGTTAGCCCAACCTCCGACCGTCTGCAATTGCTGGCTCCATTTGCTCCCTGGGAAGGTACAGACATCAAAGGGTTGAAATTGCTGATCAAAGCGAAAGGCAAGTGTACGACCGACCATATTTCGATGGCTGGCCCCTGGTTGAAATACCGCGGTCATCTTGACAATATTTCCAACAACATGCTGATCGGCGCAGTGAACTTCTACAACGAGAAGACCAACACCGTTAAAAATCAGCTAACCGGCGAATACGGCGAAGTGCCAGCTGTACAACGGGCCTACAAAGCCGCAGGTATTGGTTCGATCGTAGTTGGTGACGAGAACTACGGTGAAGGTTCATCACGTGAGCACGCGGCTATGGAACCTCGTTTCCTTGGTGTGCGGGCAATCCTGGTGCGTTCATTTGCCCGGATTCACGAAACCAACCTGAAAAAGCAGGGGATGCTGGCCCTAACATTCGCCAACCCTGCCGACTACGATAAGATTCAGGAAGACGATGTTATCGACATTGACGGACTGACGGAGTTCGCTCCGGGTCGTCCGCTCGAAATCGTTCTGCATCATGCCGATGGATCGACGGATGAGTTTCCTGTCAATCATACTTATAACGAAGGCCAGATTGAGTGGTTCAAAGCGGGTGCCGCACTGAACATTATTCGGATGAAGCAAAACGCGTAAGATAAACGTTTCATTACTAGTTAACAGACCGGGCCGATTGTTAAGACAATCGGCCCGGTCTGTTTGTTATTACCGATGGCGCAAGACTCTGGCCTTGTGTCTGGTATTCTGCGGCCTCCGGCCGGAATAAATACGAAAGCTTACAAAACGGCCAGAGGCCCCAGAATACCAGACACAAGGCCAGAGCCTTGCGCCATCATATCACAGTTAACGTGGCCCGGCCTTACGTCATCAACGATCAATAAAATCGGTTATAAACCCGCGCTTCAATAAGCGCACTTAGCTCGGTAAATGCTTCCGGGTTTTCAATGGCAGGTATCGACATCAAGTGCATGGGTATTTCAGGCATCCCGGGCTGATAAGGAGGTTGATTATAGTTGAATAGGTTTAGATGAAAGCCTTGCCGTTCATAAAACTGAATCCGTCGGCGGCTGATGTCATCTTGTGGTAATTCGACTTCCAGAATAAAATAACGGCTGTCTATAGCCAATAGTTTGTCGAGTGCCCGCTGGCCAAATCGCTGGCCTCGTTGACTTGGGTCAATGGCAAAATGCTCAACAAATACCAGCTCAGGCCATTGCCAGTAAACGATAAATCCAACCAACTGCCCCTGCTCGACTAATCCGCAGAGGTGCATGTCAGGACATGAAAGAATCCGACGTAAGTTGGTGAATGAACGACGTTCGTTCGCTGGGAATGACTCCTCGTACCAGATTCGAATGGTGTCTAAATAGGGGTGTTCCTGCTCAATTCGTACGAATATCATTTGTGGAAACAGGGAATTTTAATCAATCGGAACCGAGATAACTGCACCCTGTTGCCTGTAAATCAGTATTAATTTTTCCCCTTTCTCTTTGGTCACGGTATCGCCAATGGCTATGCTGGCACGGTCACGGTAGTCCATGAAAAAGCTGGCTGCTGCTTTTGTGTCTATATCGGTGTAGCCAATTTTGAGCAAATAATTGGCAGCATTTGCCTTGTTTACTGACGTATCCGTGACGACAGCGTTCAGTCGTTTGTTGATCAGGGAATTTGTAGTAACGTCTGTGGCAGTAGCAGCGTCTTCGCCCATATACTCCTGGTAGAAAATGACGAACACTATAGCAACTATTGCTATAACCATGATAACTAGATACCGAGTGGCTGGCTTCATACAAGTGGATAGAATGACCGATTAACGTAGTCCCTCGATAGCTTTTTTCATAGCGGCAAACTGCCGTTTCTTTTGTAAAACAGCCGGAGCGGCAACCCGTTCGCGACAATCAAAAATGCCACAGCGTTCACAGGCCTCATTCACGATACGAAAAGATACCTCGCTGGCAGGGTTGTTTTCCGGAGATGTCGACAGGAAATTCATCTTGCTTTTTAGGGCGTCATTCACGGCAAAACACATGGATACACTGATGTTTTGATCACCGGCGGCCCGCGAAGGGTGAGCTACTGAAATAATCAGGTATTGGTGTCCGGTATCGTAATACTCCGAAAGTTGTGCCCGGCAAAGCGTGCCATCGAATTGTTTATTCTGTTGTAGAAACTGTAGTTCCTGCAAAATTGTCCAGGCTATCCACCGCCGACAGAAATGCTCGTCCATAATACCGCGTGGTCCTTGCAAACGCGACAGGTGCATTTCCTTTGTCAGTTTAAAGGTCGTTTGGCCGGGTGTATGATTGAACCGATAAAAAAACAACTGATCTATACCGAATGCACTGGGCAACACATTACTCAGTCGATAACAGAAGCGCTCAGGCGTTGCCCCAAAATGGTCGATGAGTTGCAGGAAATCGTCGTTGTTCCAGGTATCCCGGGCAAAAAGTTCACTTAATTTAGCGACGAGCGCAGCCCGTCGAATTAAAATGGCACCGGCAAAGTAAGAGGCTTTATAATTATTGAGAATCTGCTCAAACGATTCTGCTTCAACCCAGGAATAGCTGAATGGACGATTCTTAAGATTCATAAACTGGAAGCCCACTTCCCGCGACAGAATAAACGACCGTTGTTCTGTCGAAAGGCCCGCATTAAGGTGAAGTGTGTGCTGTTCGGGTCGATATACTGACCGCAAGGCGGCTAATTCGGGTTGCGTTAGCGGGTCGAAGTGCTCGATTCGAATGTTATACCGCGTTTTAAGCAGATTAATTAACAGAACTTCGGTAACCGCCTGATCGGGCATTGGGGCAAATTCGGCCAGAAAGCGATCGGCATCGGCTTCGATATCGGGAAAGTAATTATCGTGCATTTCCTGATAGGACCGCAGCATAGTCAGATACAACCGCTCGACGCTCATGTTGTAGCTAAGGGCAATATCCATGAATGTACGAATCATGGCACTGACTTTAGCGGGGGCTTCGGCCAGTAGTTCGAGCAGGTCGGAGGGGTCTATTCCGAACAGTTCGAGGGGGATTTCAGTCAGGAATTTCGAGCGCAGCAAGTCCGAAATGGGCTCCAGCTTCTTGCTTAATTTTAACGAAACAAGCGTATCGTAATCCACTTGCATAGCATTGGCAAGTGCCGAAATTTTATCGGCTTTGGGGTATTTTCGTCCTTTTTCAATTTCGGTGACGTAGGAGACTGATAAGTTGGATCTTTGGGCTAATTCGCTGACAGACAATCCTTTATCAAGGCGTAGTTGGCGAAGTTTCAAGCCAAACAACAGGCGGATATGATCTGCGGGTAGGTTCAAGGAATGGAAGCTTAATTAGTGAGACGCATCAACTAAAAGCGGACTCAGGTTCCAGGACCTGGCCGGATCGTATTGCAGTTGACCATGGTCGATAACCAGCGGGCTATCGACATTATTGTGGTATAATTGCCCAGTGCCTAAGCCCTGTGGCAACAGGTGTTTAAATTGCGCTGTATACTGAGCAATAGCATTCAGGCCAATATTCGATTCCAGCGCCGAGGTAAGCCACCAGCCAATATTGAGTCGGCCAGCCAGTTCGATCCATTCGTCGCAATGACGTAACCCACCCAAAAGGGTAGGTTTCAGTATAATATACTGTGGCTGGATTTTTTTTAAGAGCTTAAATTTATGGACGTATTCCATTTGCCCGATCAGCTCTTCGTCCAGCGCAATTGGTAAAGGCGAATGCTTACACAGGTCGGCCATTAGCTCCGGTTGCCCGGCACGAATGGGTTGTTCGATAGAATGCAGGTTAAACGTGGCCAGCCGTTCGAGCTTTGCTATTACATCGGCAGGGGTAAACGCACCGTTGGCATCCACCCGAAGGGTGATCTTATCGGCCGGGAATCGTTCCCGAATCATGGCCAGCAGATCGCACTCCTGTTCAAAATCAATAGCCCCTATTTTTAGTTTTATCGTAGTGTAGCCGGCTTCAAGTTTTTCCTCGATCTGCTGCCGCATAAACGACTGGCTGCCCATCCAGATCAGGCCATTGATTGGCAGTGTGCGCTGTCCGTTAGTGAAATCAGACGTCCTGATAATGTGTTGCCCGCCTGAGAGGAAATCAAGCATGGCTGTTTCAAAGCCAAATAAAATACTTGGGAAAGCCTGGCTGATAAGTTGATTCAGGATGATGGGAATATTCCAGCTAAACAACTCCAGATCCATCTCTGTAAACTCATCGCAATACTGACAAAGAATATCCTCGAAATCGGGACGGTCATCGAAGCTTAGTCCTTTCAGCGGTCCACATTCCCCATAACCAACAACAGCCGGATTTTCATCATCAAAAATTCGAATAACGTAGGACGTTTTTTCCGTAAGGGTGCCGCGTGACGTACCCGCTTCGAAGCGAAAGTGCAACGTGTATTTCAGGTAGTCGGCTTTTAAACTCATTGTACCAAACGGTGAGGACGGGAGTTCCCAGTCCTAAAAGTACTAATTTTGACTGCTCAAGCTGGCAATATTACGAAAATATTAATGAAACGTTTAGGGAGTAAGTGGCTACTATTGCCTTTCAGTCTAGTATATGGGGTAGTTATGGACATACGTAATTGGCTATTTAACAGCCACTTATTGAGATCCTATTGGCCTTCTATTCACACAATATGCGTAGGCAATTTGACCGTTGGCGGCACCGGAAAAACGCCTATGATCGAATTTTTGATTAAACGGTATGCGTTATCAAAGGAAGTAACCCCAGGAGTAACGGCTACGTTAAGTCGGGGCTACGGCAGGCAAACGACTGGGTTTCGGATAGCTACTGATACCGATACAGCCTCGACGATTGGTGACGAACCCCTCCAGCTATACCGAAAATTTGCACCCCTCGTTCGGGTGTGTGTTGGCGAACGAAGAGCCGGGGCTATTCAGGTACTGGTGAGCCATCATCCCGAAACGAAGCAGGTTTTGCTGGACGATGCTTACCAGCACCGGGCTGTTCAGCCACACCTGACTATTTTATTAATGGATTACAATCGGCCCTTTTATGACGATTATCCGTTCCCCGCTGGTCGATTGCGCGAACGGCGAAAGGGTGCGCGTAGGGCCGATGTGATCGTTGTGACGAAGTGTCCAACTGATTTGTTTACGACCGAACAGCAGCGTATTTCGGAAAAGATTCGCCCATACTGTAAGCCTGAAACGCCCATTTTTTTTGCGGGCTTGCAGTACGGTCAACCTGTTTCGTTCGAAAGTCGGCAAGCCGTAACGAACCTGCAAAAAGTCGTGCTGGTGTCGGGCCTGGCAAATGCCGATCTGCTGGAATACTATGTTGATCAAGCCTACACCTTAGTTAAGCATCACCGCTTTGCCGATCACTACGCGTACAGTCGCGATGAACTTGATTCTATCCTGACAGGCTTACCGCCCGCAACCGCTTTGCTTACAACTGAAAAAGACTGGGTAAAACTCGACGGGTTGCTCTCGCCTGGCGAGCGTACTACACTTCCGTTGTATTACCTGCCGGTTGCCATGCAGTTCCTGCCCGGACATGAACAGGGCTTTAACCAGTTTTTAGATCGATCAAGCCTTAAAAATCGTTAACTGAACCAAGTCGACGAGCGAGTGTCCGACGTTTTGACGTACTTTTGACCTAATGAATCGGAGTTTACTTGCCTTACTTTTTAGTACTTGCCTCTCGCTCACAGCCTGGGCACAGCAGTTTCCGGGTAATACCCAAACGCCCAATAGTTTTGGCGGTCGCCAGACAATGCCTACGTCAACAACCGGCAGCAATGGTATCGACGATTCGACGAAGGTTATTTATGGTCCAAAGTCAACCCGATATGTACTGGAGGACGATAATTTGAATAACCGCCGGAAACTTTACACCCTCGATACGACCATGGACGAGGTGCATCGGTTCACCTATGTGCAGCGAAATCAAAATCTGTATCAGGACTTAGGCGAACTGGGTACGCCCATGCGGCCTGTATTTCTGCAAGTTCCCCAACAATTGGGTGCGCAATCGGGCTATTATGTCTTTTTGCCCTATGCCTTTCAACCAATGGACGTGAAGTATTTCGATACCAAGTCGCCTTATACTGATATGTATCTTGCGCTGGGCGGGCATAATCAGAATATACTTCGGTTCGATATGTCGCAAAACATTAATTCCCGCTGGAATGTGGGTTTCGATGTACAGCGATTTACCTCCCAGAAGCAGTTTGGCACGAGTGGTAATAACGACCCATACAAGTTACTGGCGCAGAACTGGGGGTTGTTACTGCATACGAATTACCGCTCTAAAAACGAAAAATACACCCTGCTGGCTCACTTCAATAACATGAACCACAGCCTCGATGAGCAGGGGGGAGTATTGCCGGGGCAAAATGCAGATGGAAGCACCATTGCCATCAATTACACCGGCGATTCGCGTTTACGCAGCGGCAGTACAACCGCTCAGGGACCACACGGTTGGGAAATTCGGAACAACTGGCATGTCTATCACCAGTATGTGCTCGACAAGGGATTTCAACTGTATCATAAATTTGACTATCAGACCCAAAAGAATTTTTATCAGGATGATACCCTGCGGCTGAATCAGACAGATACGCTGCTGGCAGCTGACAATAAAGTCAGGCGATTCTATCCCGCTATTCTGGGCGACACATCCCGCCTGGAGCAGCACGCCCGGTTTCGAGTGCTCGATAATCAGTTTGGGATAAAAGGGGTTGCGCAGTACAAAGGCGCGTCGTTCAACTACCGCGCGTACCTGCGGATACGAAATTATAAACAGTCATCTCTCTACAATACATCACGCACTCAATATAATGAATACAGTACTGCCCGAACCGAAACGTTTGTGGGTGGCTGGCTAGGCTATTATTTCCCGGATAGCTTGTCGCGGCTGACGGCCGAAGCCGAAATTGGGGCCGATGGTAGCCGACGAATTCAGGGGCAGGTCGAAAGTAAGTTTCTAACAGCGGGCGGCTCCTATGTAAATGTCCAGCCTACACTCGTTCAGGAACGTTTTCAAAGCAAGGTATATAACTGGCCGGATGTAACGAACGGACTTAATCCACTGACCAAGAGGGACTATTTGCAGGCCTATGGTAAGCTGACTGTACGATATCATAAACTCCGACTGGAACCGAGCCTGGACTATTACCTGATTAAAAATTTCGTTTATTTCGACACAAAAGGTGTTGTTCAGCAGGAAAATTCACCCATTAGTATTGTTCGGCCGGGACTTGGCTACCACTTTCAAATCGGCAAGTTTCTGATCTCTGGGCAGGGCTATTATACGGCGAAAGAAGGCCCCGACGTTATCCGTATACCATCAATTTTTGTGAACACTCGCATTCAGTACGAGTTTTTATATGCTAAAGTGCTGTACATACAGACCGGGGTCGATTTGCACTATAAGTCGAAGTACTATGCCGATGCGTACATGCCCTTAACCCAGCAGTTTCATCTTCAGAATAGACAACAGGTGGAAGGCTATGTTCTTGCCGACTTATATGCCAATCTTCGTATCAACCGTACCCGTTTATTTGTTAAACTTACGCACATAAATCAGGGCATTTTATCGCCCGGTTACTATGTAGCGCCCGATTTCCTGCAAATGCGCCGTGGCTTCTCATTCGGAGTTGACTGGTATTTATTTGACTGATTCTGGCGTTAACAGGTAGGAGACCGCCATTTTTTGCTTATTCCGTCAATGACGGAACGAATTGTCTCTTTTGCTTTACAAAAGTACCATTGCGTTTCTTTTCATTTAAATAATTAATCTTTACTTTTTGCATGGATCCATTTCAGATTCAAAAAGCTCCGGTTCAATACGACGTTGCCATTGTTGGTTCAGGAGCCGGGGGCGGCATGGCGGCTTATACACTGGCAAAAGCGGGCGCTAAAGTCGTTTTGCTGGAAGCAGGCGGTTATTTTGATCCTGCCGATCCGAAATACATTACGCAACTGAAATGGCCCTGGGAATCGCCACGGCGGGGAGCTGGTACGACACGGGCGTTTGGGGATTTCGATGCCGCCTGGGGTGGCTGGGACATTGAAGGTGAGCCGTATACGAATGTAAAAGGCTCCGATTTTCAGTGGTTCCGGTCCCGTATGTTAGGTGGACGTACCAATCACTGGGGACGTATTTCGTTACGTTTCGCCCCCGACGATTTTCGCCGGAAAAGCATGACGGGTGTTGGTGAAGACTGGCCTATTGGCTATGACGATATCAAACCTTTTTACGACCGAATCGACCGGATGATCGGCGTTTTTGGCTCGGTTGAAAATATGGCATCCGAACCGGATGGTATTTTTCTGCCTGCGCCAAAGCCGCGCTTGCACGAGTTGATGATTCGGAAAGGAGCCCGCAGTATCGGTGTTCCGGTTATTCCGTCTCGCCTGTCGATTCTTACCAAACCTGTGAATAACGAACGCGGGTCCTGTTTTTATTGCAGCCAGTGCGGACGGGGGTGTCAGGCCTATGCCGATTTTTCCTCCTCGTCGGTGCTGGTGAAGCCCGCAATGAAAACGGGCAATGTTACCCTGATTAACGGGGCCATGGTTCGTGAAGTCCTCACCGATCCGGGAACGGGATTAGCCACAGGCGTTAGTTACGTCGATACGTTAACGTTGCAGGAAGTTACCGTGAAAGCGAAGTCAGTCATTCTGGCTGCCAGTGCGGGTGAAACGGCACGTTTGCTGTTAAACTCTAAATCAAGCCGTTTTTCGACGGGGCTTGCCAATTCAAGCAACGTTGTCGGTAAATACATCAATGACTCTACGGGTGCCAGTCGCTCGGCCTTTATTCCGGCCCTGATGGATCGCAAACGGTATAATGAAGATGGTGTTGGCGGTATGCACGTGTTTACCCCCTGGTGGCTCGACAACAAAAAACTGGATTTTCCGCGTGGTTACCATATTGAATACTGGGGTGGCATGGGAATGCCTGCCTACGGATTTGGTTGGGGAATCGAAGCCATGAACGGCATGATAGCCGCTCGTAATGGCATGATGAAGCCGGGTGGTGGATATGGCGCTAGTTTGAAAGACGACTACCGCCGATTCTATGGTGCCTACGTGGGTATGGCTGGTCGGGGCGAACCCGTCCCGCTGGAAAGTAATTATTGCGAAATTGATCCTGGCGTTGTCGACAAATACGGTATTCCAGTGCTGCGATTCAACTACAAATGGTCGGAGAACGAGGTAAAGCAGGCAAAGCACATGCAGGATACCTTCGAGGAAATCATTCACTCGATGGGCGGCATTGCGTTGGGCGACAAACCGAATGCGTCAACTAATTACGGTCTGGCCGCTCCGGGTCAGATTATCCACGAGGTAGGAACCGCCCGTATGGGTAATGATCCAAAAACGTCGGTACTGAATAAATACCAGCAGGCCCACGACGTGAAAAACCTATTTGTTGTCGATGCGGCCCCATTTCCATCGCAGGGTGACAAAAACGTTACCTGGACAATTCTGGCCAGTTCCATGCGCACAAGTGAGTATTTGATCGATCAGGTAAAACAGAAAAATATATAATGTTTTCGGTTTTCGGTATACGGTAGGAGTTTCAGGGCAATGGCGAAGATAGATCGGTCAGTCCCTGAAAAAATCACCTATTCGCGGGTTGAGATATAAAGTGGATGAGCCCGAGATCGACTATCAGGTAGAGAACTTCCCGAACCCGGCACTGTAAACCGAAAACAAAAAACCAAAAACCTTTCGTTTATGAAACGCAGAGATTCCTTAAAAGCCCTTTCGCTCGCGGGTTTTGGCATGGCTGTCAATCCTGTCGAAGCCGCTGTACCCGCACCACCCGATGTTAAACCACTGAAAATACCCGGTGGCCGACAGAAGTTCGAAGCCGAACGGGATGCAAAACTAAACGCTGAAAAATTCTTTACACCCCACGAACTGCAAACGGTTACGGTATTGTCAGATATTATTCTGCCTGCCGATGATCGGTCGGGGAGTGCCTCACAGGCCGGTGTACCGGCGTTTATTGAGTTCATGATGAAAGACCAACCCAAGAACCAGACGCCCATGCGCGGTGGTATTCGGTGGCTGGACAATACCTGTACCAAACGCTACGGTAAGGCATTCATGCTGTGTACAAAAGCGCAGCAGATCGATATGGTTGAGCAAATCGCCTACCCGTCGAAAGCCAAGCCCGACATGACGCAGGGTGCTTCGTTTTTCAGTTTCATGCGTAACATGACGGCTTCGGGATTCTACACCAGTCAAATGGGTGTGAAAGACTTAGGGTACGTTGGTAATGTTCCCAATCAGTGGGATGGCGTTCCAGCTGATGTGCTCAAGCAATACGGGCTTGCTTATGAGGAGCGAGAGCTGAATCAGGATAAATAAGTAAAGTTTTAGTTTAACTATAGTGTAAAAAAATGGCCCTACTGACTCAGATAGGGCCGTTTTTATATGCGCAGTTGCCCTAAACTATTCTGATCGGTTCAAGGGTAATAAGGGTCTACACTAGGTGTCGAGACCGGACAATCAGGTTCAGACGATGTTGTTGACCGCTAAAGTCAGTGACAAATCAATAAATCGCAGACCAGTTCATTGACCACCAATAGATTACTCAACAGGCCCGAACATTTCCCGTTTATTTTTCTGCCATTCTGCCTTTTTTCTCGTACTTTTACATCCCGTAACGACCTAATTAGGTTTCAATCATGGCAGCTACGGGACCAAAATCCGCGAAATATATTTTTGTTACCGGCGGAGTAACTTCATCACTAGGCAAGGGTATCATTGCCTCTTCATTGGCCAAATTACTTCAGGCACGGGGACTTACGGTAACGATCCAAAAATTCGATCCGTATATTAACATTGATCCAGGCACCCTCAATCCGTATGAACATGGCGAATGCTATGTGACCGACGACGGCGCCGAAACAGATCTAGACCTTGGGCACTACGAGCGGTTCCTGAACCGACCCACCTCGCAGGCAAATAACATCACCACCGGGCGCATCTACAACAATGTCATCACCCGTGAACGTCGGGGTGATTTCCTTGGTAAAACCGTTCAGGTAGTTCCCCACATCACCGACGAAATCAAACGTAATATTAAGTTGCTGGGCGAAACCGGCGATTATGATATCGTCATCACCGAAATTGGCGGATGCGTTGGCGACATCGAATCGCTGCCGTTTGTGGAAGCCGTTCGACAATTGAAGTTCGAACTCGGCGAAAAAGACACCCTCGTTATTCACCTCACCCTGGTGCCTTACCTGCAATCGGCGGGGGAGTTGAAAACCAAACCTACGCAGCACTCTGTTCGGATGCTGCTGGAAAATGGCGTTCAGCCCGACATCATTGCCTGCCGCACGGAGCATCCGTTGCCACAGGATATTCGCCGGAAAATTGCCCAGTTCTGTAATGTTCAGGTTAGTTCGGTTATCGAAGCGATTGACGCCGAGACGATCTACGACGTGCCGCTGTTGATGCAAAAGGAACGGCTCGACCAGCGTGCCTTGTACATGCTCGACCTGTATAACGATAAAGATGCCGACCTGGATGCCTGGAAAGCTTTCCTGGGTCGTCTGAAGAATCCGGGCGATACCGTTAAAATTGGCCTGGTGGGTAAATATGTCGAGTTGCACGATGCCTACAAATCCATTGCCGAATCGTTCATTCATGCGGGTGCTGCCAATGAGTGTAAAGTACAACTGGAGTGGATTCAGTCCGAAACGCTGGTTGACGAACATCATTGCGCTGAGGTTCTGAGCGGGCTGGACGGCGTGTTGGTGGCGCCTGGTTTTGGCGAGCGTGGAATTGAAGGGAAAATAAATGCCGTTCGTTTCGTTCGCGAGCGGGGCATTCCGTTCCTGGGAATTTGTCTGGGAATGCAGATGGCCGTTATCGAATATGCCCGGAATGTGATGGGTATTCAGGATGCACACTCGACCGAAATGGAGCCTCATACGGCTAACCCCGTTATCAGTATGATGGAAGCGCAGAAAAGTGTAACCGATAAGGGGGGGACCATGCGCCTTGGGTCGTATACCTGCAAGCTCAAACGTGATTCGATGGCTCACCATATTTATGGTAAAACTACCATAAACGAACGGCACCGGCACCGCTACGAGTTTAATAATGACTATCTGGACGCCTTCGAAAAGGCTGGGTTCAAACCAACGGGTATTAATCCTGATACCGGACTGGTAGAGATTGTTGAATTAAAAGGGCATCCCTGGTATGTGGGTGTTCAGTTTCACCCGGAGCTAAAAAGTACCGTCATGAACCCGCATCCCCTGTTTGTGCAGTTTGTGAAAGCCGCGCTCACCTTTAGCCAAAAGAAACGCGAGGCAGAATCTACATCCGATATGTCTACCGCCCGTGTAGAAACTGCCGAGGTGGTTGATTAAGCGCACGGATTGGCGTAATTTTGCAGAAATAGTTGGTAAGTCGTCGACTTGCCAACTTACTAACTTATAAAATGGATCGTAATCAACTTATTGGCATTGTCCTGATTCTGGCGATGCTGGTCGGCTACCAGCTACTGGTACCAAAACCTGCGCCCGAAAAACCGGTTGCTCAAAAAACACAGACTATTAAACCGACAACTGCATCGGGTGGAGAGACCGATTCAGTTGCTGACAGTAAAGGCAATTCCGCTACGCAACGAATCGATTCTGCCGCCGTTAAAGCACAGTTTGGCGATTTTTCGACCGTAGCCACTGGACAGGCACGGGATATTTTTATTGAAAACAAAGACATCAAACTCACATTCAGTACACAGGGTGGCCGGGTTAAAGAAGTTGTCCTGAAAAATTACAAAACCTACGATCAAAAGCCACTGGTATTAATTGACGAACAGAGCAGCAAAACCGTGCTCGAACTGCCAACCAGCCGGGGTAAGGTCGATTTACACCAACTCTATTACCAAACTACTACGCAAAGTGGCACTGTTGGCGGTCAGCCACAGCAGATTGTATTTCGGGCTGAGGTGGCACCGGGACAAGCAATTGAGCAGGTGTATACCATTCCTGCCGAAGGGTTTGTGCTGGATTATGACCTGAAGCTAAATGGCCTCAATAACACCATCGGCACTGGTGATATACGGTTCTTCTGGGAAGATAAAATGCGGCAGTATGAAAATGACCTGTCGAATAACCGCAGAGCGGCCACCGTCAACTACCTGACTTCCGACGAGAGTTTCGAGAAACTAACCGAAGGGGAAAGCAGCCAGGATGTCACCGTTGAAGAACCCGTACAATGGTTTACTATCAAGCACAAGTATTTCCTGTCGGGTTTTGTTGCTAAAAATAGTCCTCTCCGCAAAGCCAGCTTTAAAACACTGGTTGATACCGCTGACAGCAGCGTTGTAAAAACAGCTGTTGCCGATGTAACGTTGCCGATTGCCGATGTGAAGGCTGGTAAAGGACAGTACAAATTCTTTTATGGCCCCAATGATTTTCAGCTGCTAGGTAAAGTGGCTCCTGAATTTGACCAGAACGTTTACCTGGGCTATTCAATTCTGAAACCGATCAACAAGTACTTCTTTGTGCCGGTCTTCAACTTCATGGGCCAGTTTATTACAAATTACGGCTTGCTTATTATTGCCCTTGTTGTGTTTGTAAAACTGATTCTAACACCGTTAACCTACAAGTCATACATCAGTATGGCTAAAATGCGGGTTCTTCAGCCGGAGCTGAACGAGATGAAGGAGCGCGTTGGGAATGACATGGCCAAGCAGCAGTCGGAGCAAATGAAGCTATATCAAGAGGTGGGCGTAAGTCCGCTGAGTGGTTGTGTGCCTGTACTGGCAACCATGCCGATTCTGTTTGCCTTGTTCATGCTCTTCCCGAACCTGATCGAGTTGCGCCAGAAATCGTTCCTGTGGGCTAGTGACCTGTCGACCTATGACGCCTTTATTACCTTCCCGACTATACCGTTCATTGGTAGTCACCTGAGTCTGTTTACGGTGCTGATGACGATCTCTTCGATCGCCTACGCGTATTATAACAACCAGACAACCCCAACTCAGCCGGGCCCGGTGAACATGAAAGCGATGAGTTATGTATTCCCGCTCATGTTCATGTTTGTGCTGAACTCGTATCCTGCTGGGTTGACGTTCTATTATTTCGTGTCGAACGTGGTGACCATTGCGCAGCAGTTACTGATTCGCCGGTTTGTCGATGAGGATAAGATCAAGGCTGTACTGGACGAAAATCGCCGGAAAAATGCCGCTGGTGAAGGTAAAAAGCCCGGTGGATTTCAGGCCCTTTTACAGAAGCAGCTAGCCTCTGCCGAAGAGGCTCGTAAGCTGGCTGATGAAGCAACGCGTAGAGCCAAGACTAAAAAATAAGGGATGATGCCGGAAGAATAGGCTGGATTGCCTACATCAATGGCTTCATCATAGTATACATGAGACGCACTAATTTTATATGGTTACGGTGTTTCATTCGATTGTCATCAATAGCAAAAGCAACGCAGTAGCGTTGCTTTTGTGCATTAACCCTAATGAACATGAATGGTAGGCTTTATTGGTTAAAACAGATAACAGTTGCTTGTATTGGGTTACTAAGCTGGCCGCTTGCCAATGCGCAGATTGCTCCCGATGTTCAGAAACGCTATACCGCAGCAGTAAAACTGGTGCAGACGGGCGACTATGAGCGTGCTAAAGCTGACCTTAACGTAATTATTCAGAAACGTGGAGTTCTGGCACCTTATGCCAGCTATTATTACGCTCTTGCTGCGTTCCGGCAGCGAAATTATAATCAGTCCCGTTTGATGCTCAGGCAGTTGATGGAGTTTTTTCCAGATTGGCGCAAGATGGATGACGCTAATTACCTGCTTGCGGCCAACTGCATGGAGTTGGGGCAGTATGAGGACGCGTTGACCGCGTTGCAACCGATTCGCACCCCAGCGTTGCGAGCTGATATCACTAAACTTGAGCAGAATTTTCTGCCCCGTATCACGAATCTTGATCAACTAAAACAGTTAAATAAGTCGTTCCCGAACGATCGGGTTGTTGGCTTATTGTTGATCGACTTGATTCAGCGAACCGCCGGAGATAAGGATGATCTCGAATTATCAGATCGGCTTACAAACCGCTTTGGGGTACCGGGTATAGCGACAGCCTCTACACCACCGGCGGCAACAACTTCGCAAGCGTCGGCTAGCCGGACAGGTACATCAGGTACACAGCCCACTCGAACAGTACGGCCGAAAGGGTATTATAATGTTGCCGTTATGTTTCCGTTTCGGGTAGAGGATTTTAGCTCCGACAAACGACTGCGGTCTAATCAATATATCTACGACTTGTACAATGGCATAAAAATAGCCAGAGCCAGGTTACAGGAAGAAGGCATTACCGTAAATCTGTTTGCTTATGATGTAGATAATGATGCCAATAAAACCCTCGAACTGGTCAATAGTCCTGCTTTTGCTCAGACCGATTTAATTATTGGTCCATTGTATGTAGAACCGAACCGGATTGCCTCGGCTTATGCCAACAAAAACAACATCCTGTTGCTAAACCCCATTGCCACCAGCAGCGAACTGGTTGCTAATCAGCCGATGTCGTTTCTGGCGCAGCCGTCCATGAATCAGCAGGCTATAAAGGTGGCTGAACAAGCCAGAAATTTTACCGGACTGCGTCGGGCAGCTATTTATTTTGGCCCCATGCGTAAAGATTCTCTATTGGCCGTTTCCTATCAGGCTGAACTTAAGCGGCAAAATTATCAGGTAATTGATTTTCGGAAAGTGAGCGGTACCGCGCAGGCAATGGCCGATGCTATGCAGTTTACGGGTACAACCACTGCAACGCGCCCAGTTAGTATAACGGCACAACAAGCGGGCAGTACGATTGGTCATGTTTTTTTTGCCAGTAGCAACGCCGACGATGGTGTTCGGATGCTTGATGCACTAAGTCGCCGAAAAGTAACAGGACCTTTGATTGCGACTGCCTCGGCTTTTGACTTTTATAAGAATCCTATATCAACGTTTACCCGCCGGGATTTGTATTTACTATACCCGGACTTTATCGATTCATCCAGGGAGCCGGTCAATACGTTTCAGGAAGAGTATATAGCCAAACGCAATACCATTCCTTCCGTATTTGCCAGTGAAGGCTACGATATGATGCTCTTTTTTGGGCGTCAACTGGCCAAGAACGGTCTAATGCCCCGTAACCGGATGAATCTCCATTCCGACACGGATGATTACCTGTTATCTGGTTTCGATTATACACAAAGCAACGACAACCAAATCGTTCCAATCGTAAAATACGAAGATGGGCGGTTTGTGAAAGTAAATTAATGAGTGAAAGAGCGAAAGAGCGCAAGAGTGAATTATACACAACCTATTCACTCTTTCGCTCTTTCACTCTTTCGCTCTTTCACTTCTATGACAACGAGCGAACAACTGTTTGAAAAAGCCAAAACGCTGATACCCGGTGGCGTTAACTCTCCCGTGCGGGCATTTCGGTCTGTGGGTGGGACACCTGTATTTATCAAGTCGGCAAAAGGTGCCTATCTTTTTGATGAGGATGGACGGCAATACATTGAACTCATTAATTCCTGGGGACCAATGATTCTGGGCCACGCATTTGAACCCGTCGAAAAAGCAGTTCGTGATGCCATCCAGCATTCGTTCTCTTTCGGCGCTCCGACGCGGAAGGAAGTCGAAATGGCCGAATTGATTACGACGATGGTGCCTTCTGTCGAGAAAGTACGTATGGTTAATTCGGGTACGGAAGCCACTATGGCGGCTATCCGCGTGGCACGTGGGTTTACCGGCCGGGACAAGATCATCAAATTTGAAGGGTGCTATCACGGGCACGCCGATTCATTCCTGATTGCCGCCGGTAGTGGTGCCATGACGATGGGTATTCCCGATAGTCCAGGTGTTACCAAAGCAACGGCCGCCGATACCCTGACGGCACCTTATAATGACCTTTCTGCCGTTGAGAAGTTACTGGCTAATAATCACAATCAGGTAGCGGCTATCATTCTGGAGCCGGTCGTTGGCAACATGGGCTGTGTTTTGCCTGAACCCGGTTTTCTGGAAGGCCTTCGCACGCTGTGCGATCAACACGGCGTTGTCTTTATTTTCGATGAGGTAATGACAGGTTTCCGGCTTGCCAAAGGCGGGGCACAGGAACGGTTTGGTATTACGCCCGACTTAACCACGATGGGGAAAATCATTGGGGGCGGTATGCCCGTGGGTGCCTACGGTGGTCGTGCCGATATTATGAACATGGTAGCACCGGCGGGTCCAGTCTATCAGGCGGGCACATTATCGGGAAACCCGATTGCCATGTCGGCGGGATTGGCCATGCTGCATCAACTGAATGACCATCCTGAAATTTATACCCGGCTGGAAGAAATTGGGCAGAAACTGACCGATGGCTTCCGGGCTGGATTAGTGAAAGCCGGGTTGAACTACACGATAAATCATATCGGCTCCATGTTCACTCTGTTCATGACCGAGCGATCGGTGTCCAACTTTACCGATGCCAAATCGTGTGACCTTCCAATGTTTGGCCGGTATTTCCACGCCATGCTGAAACGGGGCGTGTACCTTGCTCCCTCACAATTCGAAAGCTTGTTTCTATCCGTTGCGCTCACGGATGATCTGGTCGATCAGGTTATCCAGGCGAATGAAGAAAGTTTACTGGAAATGATGGAACGCTGATTTAGCGGATTAACACTGATTTTATGGATATTCCCCTTCGTACCTCTACTGATCTTGTAATTAGTTGCTTCTGCAAAGTATATAATACCGTAGGGTACGGTTTTCTAGAACGTGTTTATGAACGTGCTTTGTTATCAGCGTTCCAATAAATTATGTTGCGCTACTCTATTATCATCCCCGTTTTTAACCGCCCCGACGAACTGCGCGAACTGCTGGTTAGTCTGACCAGACAGACGTACCAAAATTTTGAGGTGCTGGTCATTGAAGATGGCTCGACCAATAAATCGGATGAGGTAGCGACAGAGTTTTTAACCCAGCTCGACATCCGGTATTTCTTCAAAGAAAATTCGGGTCAGGGGTTTACCCGTAATTACGGTTTCGACCGGGCAACGGGCGATTATTTCGTGATCTTTGATTCCGATGCGCTTATCCCCCCGCATTATTTTTCCGTCGTAAACCAGCGGCTTACCCCTGAGCCTGGCTCTACGCGCCCGGCATTCGATGCCTATGGTGGGCCAGATGCAGCTCATCCTGATTTCACCGATATTCAGAAAGCCATCAGTTACTCTATGACGTCGCCTTTTACAACTGGCGGCATTCGGGGAAGCAAGAAAAACCTCGGGGGGACGTACCATCCAAGAAGTTTCAATATGGGTCTATCCCGAACGGTGTGGGAAACCATTGGCGGGTATAAACTTAGTCGGATGGGGGAGGATATTGAGTTTGCTATTCGGATTATTGATAATGGATTCAAAACCGGCCTTATACCGGAGGCTTTTATTTACCACAAACGCCGGACAAATTTTGGGCAGTTTTTTCGGCAGCTTCGTTTTTTCGGTCGTGCCCGGATCAACATTTCACGGTATTTTCCGTCCGAACTCAAGCTTGTTCATGCTTTTCCGGCCTTGTTTACGTTGTTCGTTTTTTCGGTGCCTGTCTGGGTGGTCATTAGCTCGGTTTTATTCTGTCTGGCTGTAAGTGTGTTGGCACTTTTTTCGCTGCTTATTTTGGTTGATGCCGCCCGCAAGGAAAAAAGCCTTAAAGTTGGTATATTGAGTGTCGTGGCTGCATTCGTGCAACTAACGGGCTATGGTATCGGCTTTCTTACCGAAGGCTGGAAACGACTGAGAGAACCGAACGGGTTTCGCGAAACAGGAGCCAGTATTGAGTATCCATCCTGAAGGAAATTTATGTTACAAAAACCTCAGGTAGTAGCAAAGAAATGATAGCCTGACACGTTGTTTACCTAAACCCACCTACGAATAGCGTATGCCAAAACCTGTTAAACCACCCGGCCAGCGATTAGTGAAACGCATGAGTACCCGAACCAAGGGCCTGATTGTGGCTCCTTTGGGATTACTCCTGTTAAGTGTAGGCTTGTGTGTGCTTAGTGAAGCGGCAGAGTCAAAGCACGGCGGTGCTCCGTTTCGGCAATGGTTTTTGTGGGGAAGCTACAGCCTTATTTTGATCAATGGCGGCCTGCTGCTTTTTGGACAGGCCGTGCGGTATCGGGCACAGCTGGACTATCGCCGGTTTGTGCGTCGTGAACTCAAGAAGCGGGATCGTGAATGGGCTCGCCTGCGCCCAAAACGAAAAGCCTCACCGAGTAAGGGCGAGGCTAAATAATCGTCAGTCTTTGTGTATGCTTAGGCTGCCTTCTTTTCTGCAAACGAAGCTTTGATGGCTTCAACGTCTACATTCTTGATGGTTGGCTTACGCAGCAATTGTTTGATTGCATTCACTTTATTGTTAGCAATAGCGCGGTTCCGGCGAGCCTTACGCTTTAGTTCTGTTACTCCCATGATTGTATCTTTTTAACGTGTCAGTTCAAAATCAGAGCGCAAAAGTAAGGTTTTTCCTTGATTTTTGAAAGCACCACCGACTAAAGTCCGTATTTTTGCACCCTAAAAAGCAGCTTGCAGTTAATATAGTTGCAAAAACGGGCTAAAGTCCGGATTTTATTCCAATGCAAAAACCAACTTTGCCAAAAGGCACGCGTGACTTTGGCCCGGAGCAAATGAGCAAACGGCTGTTTATTTTCGACACCATTCGGGAAACCTTCAAACGCTTTGGCTTCCAGCCACTCGAAACGCCATCTATGGAAAACCTGTCGACCCTGACGGGAAAGTATGGCGACGAAGGCGATCAACTCCTGTTTAAAATTCTGAACTCCGGCGATTTCTCGGCCAACATAACCGAACTCGATCTGGCATCGGGATCTAAAAAATTAACGCCTAAAATTTCGGAGAAAGGTCTGCGGTATGACCTGACGGTACCGTTTGCCCGCTATGTGGTCATAAACCGAAACGCGCTGACGCTGCCCTTTAAACGCTACCAGATGCAGCCCGTCTGGCGGGCCGATCGCCCGCAACGGGGACGTTATCGGGAGTTCTACCAGTGCGATGCCGATGTTGTGGGAACCGATTCACTGTTGTGCGAAGCAGAAATTGTGCTGATGATCCACGAGGTGTTTCGCAATCTGAACATTCAGGATTTTACGCTGAAAATTAATAACCGCAAAATTCTGGCGGGTATTGCCGAGGTCATTGGCGTGCCGGGGCAGGAGGGAACACTTTCAGTCGCCATTGATAAACTGGATAAGATTGGCCAGGAAAAAGTACTGGATGAACTTCGGGGACGTGGATTCACTGAAGATACGCTTAGTAAACTTGATCCTCTGTTTTCGTTTGGCACACTTGATCTCACCACGACACTCAACCAGTTAAAAACATGGCTCTCGGTTTCTGATTTGGCGAGTAAAGGGATTGCTGAACTCGAAGAAACCCTTTTGTTCGTTCGTCAATACGGGCTGGCAAATGCACGTGTTGAGTTTGATCCGACCCTAGCGCGGGGATTGTCGTACTACACGGGTGCTATTTTTGAAGTGAAAGCCAACGGTGTTTCGATTGGCAGTGTGAGCGGGGGAGGGCGTTACGATAATTTGACCGGAGCCTTTGGCATGCCGGGCTTATCGGGGGTGGGTATCTCGTTTGGGGTAGATCGTATCTATGATGTGATGGACGAGCTGAACCTGTTTCCTGCCAGTGCGGGCCAGGGAACGCAGGTGCTCATTGTCCCATTCGATTCCGAAGCCCGTTCGGTGGCGTTGCCCTTGTTGAGTAAACTTCGGGTTGCCAATATTGCTGCCGAAATGTATCCCGACCTGACGAAAGTGAAGAAAATGCTCGATTACGCCAATGCACGGGCTATTCCGTTTGTCGTACTAATCGGTTCCGAAGAAGTGCAAACTGGCGTGTTGACGCTGAAAAATATGCTTACCGGCGAACAGCATAAGTTAACCGCTGGGGAATTAGTCACTCGTTTGGAATAGGGTTGGCTTGGTTTATGATGCTTTGGCAACGGCCACCCGGCTTCGTCAGCATGACAAAAACAACTTAATCGAAGCTAAATTCCTGTACGAAAAGGCTCAGCGCGTCAAAACCGTCGGGCCTTTTTAATTGGTTGATCGTTGCAAACCTGGTGATGGTTAACGCATCCTGAAAATGGGTTTTCAGGTATTGGCCGGTCAATAGTTGAACAGGTAACGGAAAGTGTTTCAATAGTTCCACCGGGGCATGCAGGGGCTTGATTCGCTCAGTTTGTTTACGCGAATTTGGCGGATAAAGGAGCGTAATCATTCGCAGAGGAATAGGCGTTTGTGGGAAATCAGTTACTGATTGATTAACTAAAAATTTAGTTGATCCTTCAAACGACGGTTCCAGTTTTGATTCATCGACGTTAAGGCCGTCTACCGTATTTTTCCAGATCTTGTATTGACCAAAAGCGGGAATCACGTAGGGTCTACCGTCAATGAGCTGGACAGCGACTAAGTCATCCGTCAATACCGTATGGCCTGCTTTCCCGAAGGCGGCCGCCGTTGTCGATTTACCTGCACCCGGTATTCCCAGAAACACAGCCGCATCATCGCCGAATTTAACCGCACTTCCATGCAACAGCAAAAGACCGCGCTGATAGAGAACAAGACCAATTACTTCACTCAGCAGAAACAGTCTTATTGTCCCTTCATCGGCACCATTATTTTGGTAGACGATTGTTTTGCCGTCCGAGACCCTGAAGATCCCGACCCCGTCCCAATTCAATACAATGTCTGACGCTGTAATGCCTAGCTTAGCCCGAATCCCCCGGCGCTGAATCCTGGTAGGACGGTTTGCTTTCTGTTGAATACTACCCTCGCTTATACAAACATCTGTTTCGGCTGTTGAATGGGGCAAAACACCGGTAAAATCAATGTCTGTTTCAAGAGTCAACCCAAAGGCAAGGTATTTTCGCATAGATGGAGATAAGCAAGTCTACTCCCCAAAAGTAGGCATTATATGATCCGTCCGCGTTATTGATTACTCCGTTCCTTTGGGTTGGCCAGTTTGTTTTTTCGGTAAACCAGTCTGGCTTTTTGTCTTTGTACTGGTCGATGACGTCGGCTTGGCAGGTGTTGAATTACCCGAACCATCGGGAGACGCCGATCTGTTTTTTACATTGGTTGGCGGAACGTACATGTAATCGCGGGAGGCCCCTTCGTCGGCAATCGTCATGCTTGCGGGGCTACCGGCAGCTGCGCGTTTCCCTTCGGTCAGGTAACCTGTACCCGTCGAGGCAGTTGACCCGCCACTACGCCCACCCGTTGTCGATTGCGCCTGAACAGATAATGTGCAACCGATTAACAGGGAAAATGAGGCTATTGCAAAAGTCGTTTTCATGAGTGGGGTTTGTTTATGGATAAAGGCCAGACTGCCATTGCCATCAGGAACTTGTCGTATCGACAATATCTCGACAGCAATGGCAGTCTCCCTTGTCTCTTACTTCATTTTCTTATCAATCGCATTGATGGCATCCATGTGCTTTTGCAGCGTTGGGAGCGTCTTTGTAGCAAAATCTTTAACCGCCGGGTTTGTCTTATCGTCTTCGGCTGCCTTTTTGAATTCGTCGATATCGTCCTTGTGATCATCGACCATCATGCTAACATACTTTTTATCGAACTCTGCTCCCGACAGTTTTGCCATGTCGTTCACGTGCTTTTGTTCGTCCTCACCCAGTGTGCTCGGCAGGGTGATATTTTGCGTAGCCGCGATAGTTTTTAACTCTTCGTTCGCTTTCGAGTGATCGCTTACCATCATAGCGCCGAACTCCTTCACATCTTTACTTACCCCTTTTTCCTGAGCCATGCGACCTAGCTCCACTTCCAGCATACCACCGTTTGCCGCTTTCACCGCAAACTCGTTGGTGTCTTCGGTCTGGCCGGTGCCGGCATCTTCTTTAGCGTCGTTGGATTTCTCCGCATTTTCAACGCTGTCATCACCTTCTTTTTTCTTTTCACTGCAAGCCTGAAAACTCAGGGTGCTGATAACCAGTAACAGAAGCAAACTTACTTTTTTCATAACGTTATTAATTACAGTTTGATGAACTTCTACTAGAAACGATTTTAAGCAAGATAGGTTTTAGGGAACCGAGGGAGCGGGAAATTATTAGACAAAATTCTTAGTTATCCAGACAAAAGTCTTAAGTTTGTTTTATGATTGTTCCAGACCGTATAGCACTCGTTTTTTTGGCCCTAAAAGGTGTTCCGGCTACGCGCTTCTTTGAAATTGCGGATCTGACGGGCTATAAACGTGAACATCTGGCGGAGGTGTTTGACACATCGCTCAAAACCTTTCAGCGATACGAGCGCGAGAAAAAAAGCCTGAATCCGCAGGACAGTGAGAAAGTGCTCAAAATTATGGCCCTGTTCCAAACCGGTGAATCGGTATTTGGAACGGCCGATTCGTTTCGGCGGTGGATGGATAAACCCGCCTATGGCCTGGGAAACCAGGTTCCCTTCGAACTCCTGCATACGTCGGGTGGGATAGATTTAGTGATGGATGAGCTTACCCGCATCGAATACGGCGATCTGGCCTAGTACTTAATCGCCAGTCTCTCATTGCTGAGCTGGTTTACCCAATGATTGTTTATCGAATTACCAAGGCGGTGTATGCTGATCGCTTAGTGGCTTCTGGTGGGGCGGCTCGCTGGAACAGCCGGGGGCAGTTTGTTATCTATACCGCTGCTACCCGCGCACTGGCGTGTCTGGAGAATGTTGTTCACCGGGGGGGTGAAGGGTTACTGGATACGTTTCGGGTCATGGTGATCGAGGTGCCGGATGCGCTGCTTGTTGAAACGATAGCGGCCGACGTGCTGCCCGTCAACTGGTTTGATTATCAGCAATACAACACCTGTCAACAGGTAGGAGGGGAGTGGCTGAACCGTAGCCGCTCGGCGGTATTACAGGTACCATCCGCCATAATTCCAAATGAATGGAATTACCTGCTTAATCCTGCCCATCCCGATTTTTCGATGGTGCGGTTAGTGCGGACAGAACCCTTTGCGTTTGATCCGCGCATTAAATCCTAGCGACTAAATTAACTTGATTAACGGGACTGAAACCGGATAAAGGCAGACTATATTTTAGTTGAAATAGAATTGTATTTGATTTAGATGATGATACTGGCCTGTGTTATCATTTTTAGCCTTTTTAAGGGGTTTTTCTATCGCCCATTTAAGCCCTTTGCGCGCGATTTTAAGGGATTATTTCTGGTTTCTCCTGAAAATTTTGTATATTTGTGTATAGAGCGGTTTACGCGCAGTGTGTAAGCCGGAATAGTAATTTTCTGCGAAACTCATTTGTCACATGGCGGACGAAACTCCCGACCTCGAATCTCCCAGTAATATCATTCCCATCAACATTGAAGACGAAATGCGTGGTGCCTACATTGATTACTCAATGTCGGTTATCATCTCTCGTGCGTTGCCCGATGTTCGTGACGGCCTGAAACCCGTTCACCGTCGGGTATTGTTTGGAATGGCAGAATTAGGGGTTAATTACAATAAGCCCCACAAGAAATCGGCCCGTATTGTTGGTGAAGTGCTTGGTAAATATCACCCACACGGCGATTCATCGGTATATGATACAATGGTTCGGATGGCCCAGGACTGGTCATTGCGCTACCCGCTCGTTGATGGTCAGGGAAACTTTGGTTCCATCGACGGTGACTCACCGGCAGCCATGCGGTATACCGAAGCCCGGTTAAAGCGGATTGCCGATGAGATACTCACCGACATTTATAAAGAAACGGTTGACTTCCAGGGTAATTTCGATGATTCCCTTCAGGAGCCTACTGTTATGCCGGCCAAGTTGCCGAATTTATTATTGAATGGTTCGTCAGGTATTGCCGTAGGGATGGCCACAAACATGGCTCCCCACAACCTTACCGAAGTGGTGAATGGTATTCTGGCCTATCTGGATAACTACGACATCACGATTGAGGAACTGATGCAGCACGTGAAGGCACCAGATTTTCCTACGGGTGCTACTATCTACGGCATGGAGGGTGTTAAGTCAGCCTTTATGACCGGTCGTGGCCGAGTGGTAATGCGGGCACACGCTACCATTGAAGAGAATCGGGGCAAAACACAGATCATCGTAACGGATGTTCCGTACATGGTCAACAAAGCCGTGATGCTCGAAAAAACGGCTGATCTTATCAACGATAAGAAAATCGAAGGTATCATGGCCTTCCGGGATGAATCTGACCGGGATGGCCTTCGGGTAGTTTATGATCTTCGGAAAGATGCCATTCCTAACGTGGTCCTGAATAACCTGTATAAGCATACAGCTCTGCAATCGTCTTTCAGTATCAACAACGTCGCCCTGGTAAAAGGACGCCCGATGATGTTGAATCTGAAAGATATGATGAAGTATTACGTCGAGCACCGATTCGAGGTAATTACCCGTCGTACGCAGTATGAACTGCGCGAAGCTGAAAAGCGGGCCCATATTCTGGAAGGTCTGTTGATTGCGCTGGATAATATCGATGCGGTCATTGAGTTGATTCGGTCATCGCGCGATCCGGAAGTAGCCCGTACGGGTCTTATGGAGCGCTTCAGCCTCAGCGATATTCAGGCCAAAGCCATTCTGGAAATGCGTTTGCAGCGGCTGACAGGTCTGGAGCGGGATAAGCTGCAGGCTGAGTTTGACGAGTTGATGAAAGAAATCACTGACCTGAAAGAAATCCTTGCCAGCGAAGAACGCAAACGGGATGTTATCCGGGAAGAACTGACCGACATCCGCGCCCGTTACGGCGACGAACGCCGAACGGAAATCAACCCATTGGGCGACGGTAATATCAGCGATCTGTCGCTTATTGCCGATGAGGACATGGTCATCACCATCTCGCATGAAGGCTATATTAAACGAACGCCAACAACTGAGTACCGGTCGCAGGGGCGGGGAGGAGTAGGAGCAAAGGCCGTTGCAACAAAGGAAGAGGACTTCACCGAGCACCTGTTCACGGCAACCATGCACAATACCCTGCTGGCGTTTACCCAGAAAGGTCGTTTGTACTGGCTGCCGGTTTATGAACTACCCGAAGGTTCACGTGTATCGAAAGGTCGGCCACTGGCTAATTTTATCAATATCGAGTCTGACGACAAAGTTCGTGCGGTCATTAACGTGACCGACCTGAAGAACGAGGATTACATCAACAATAATTACATTGTGATGTGCACCCGGAAAGGCACCATTAAGAAAACAATGCTGGAAGCCTATTCCCGTCCGCGTCAAAACGGCATCATTGCGATTACCATTGATGAGGACGATCAACTGCTGGGCGTTTGTATGACCAATGGCGACAATGATATTGTCATTGCGTCGAGTGCCGGTAAGGCTGTTCGTTTCCACGAAAGTCGGGTAAGGCCAATGGGTCGTACAGCGGCTGGCGTACGGGGTATTTCGCTGGATGACGATGATGCATCGGATCATGTAATTGGTATGGTGTGTATCTCTTCAGCTCAGGCTCAGTTACTGGTTGTCTCGAAAAATGGCTATGGAAAGCGCTCGGACATTGATGGCTACCGGATTACGAACCGGGGTGCCAAGGGTGTTGGTACGCTGAAAGTGACCGATAAAGTTGGTCGGTTGGTTGCCGTACTCGACGTAGCGGATAATGACGACCTGATGATCATCAATAAATCGGGTATTGCCATTCGGACCCCGGTAGAGGCCATCAGCGTTATTGGGCGGAACACACAGGGTGTACGCCTGATCAAGTTAAATGATGGGGACGAAATCTCGTCGGTAACGAAAATCAAACGGGAGGAAGGAGAGGAGCTACTTATTGCCGAACCAGACGCTACAGTTGTAGAATAGTAATTTTATAAGTTAGTTGAGCCGTCAATGCTGAAAACAAAAATCAGTGTTGGCGGCTCAAACATTTTAATGCGGGTCATGCTTATACAGTCAGATTCCGTAATTTCGTTTTTAATAAGAAACACAACCCCAGTTTACACATGAAACAAGTTTTTGTAATTCTCGTTGCGTGTCTCCTGTCAGCAGGTGTACGCGCTCAGCAAGGTACTACCGCGGCAGATGTAGCCATGGAGGCCTCTAAAAAAGAAAAGGACAAAAGTGACAAGGATATTACGGATGCGAAAGCGAGTGCTAAAGCAAGCACCTGGATGGATCGTGCCAAAATTTATCAAACGATTGCTGCCAATGGATACATTAAGCTGGATTCTGCTGCTGCGACGACTGCCTTTGACTCATTCAAAAAGGTAATTGAACTGGATAAGGATAAAAAAGGTGGTGCTGGTAAATTAGCCAAAGAAGCTGAGGACGCCCTGAAGTCGCAAACCCTGGCTACCGCTTTTCTACAACAGGGCGTAGCCAAATTCCAGTCTAAAAATTATGCAGACGCTGCTAAGTCGTTGGCAATAGCGGGTGATATCAATCCTAAAGACACGTTAGCCCCGCTTTATACAGCTATTGCCGCTCAGCAGATTAAAGATAATGCAACGGCAAAAACTCAGTTGGAAAAATACATCGCTGGTGGTGGTAAGGATGCAAGTATCTACGGATCATTGGCCATGTTATATCGCAGCGATAATGAAATTGATAAGGCACTGGCTGCTTTGGATAAGGGTATTGCCCTGGCACCAGGTAATAAAGATCTGGCTAACGAGAAAATCAACATCATGCTCTCGACAAACCGGATGGACGATGCTATCTCGGGCATGAAGCAAATGGTTGAAAAAGACCCAAACAATGTTCAGAACCTCGTGAATCTGTCCATTGTGTATAACAATATTGCCAGTAAGTCGACCGAAGAAATTCGCAAGCTGGAAGGGGATAGCAAGAAAGGGGGTAATACCGCAAAGCAACTGGCCGATGGCAAAAGTATCATTGATGCCTACAACAGTGAAATTGCCCGGTTAACAGCTACGATTAAGAAGACGCCTAAGCCTGAATTGAAACGCCAGTTGGCCGATGTTCAAAAGCGCCTGGCCGATCAAAAAACAGAAGTAGCTAAATTGGAAGCAGATGCTAAAGCGGCCTCGGCTGCTGCTGCGGGAGCAACCGATTCGGCAAAGCGCTTAGCTGAACTCAAACAGGTACAAACGGAGAACAAGAATCAGGAGAAATTGTATTTGGATAAGGCATTAGCCATTGATCCAAATAACTATGATGCCAATTTCAATATGGCCGTGTTTATCTTCAATGATGCCGTTGAAATGAAACGTGGTGTCGACCGGATGGACATGGCTGAGTACAGCAAGAGTGGGAAAGAATTAGATGGTAAGGTTTGTGGTAAATTCAAACAGTCACTACCTTATTTTACCAAAGCGAAATCAATTAAAGATGAAGCTGATGTGAATGAAAACCTGACGAACCTGCAGAACATTTTAAAGCAGTACGAAGAGAAGAAGATCGTTTGTATTGAGCCTGCTAAATAAGGAAATAGGGACGGTGCCAATGGTATCGTCCCTATTTTTCAAAACTCTACTTAACATAATATAAATTATATAACAAATTTGATGAGGTAATTCACAGACTTATCAACACGTTATCCACGTGGAACACTAAAGTATTGCTTTACAAGGAGTTAGGTAGCTTTTAGCCTATAAAAGGGCTTATAATGCCTTAAAAGGGTCTTTTTAATGAAGTAATGATCTCACTAAGCGAAGAATATGTACGGATAAACAAGATAGAACACTGCTAAAATTGATATACTATTGTTTGATGTACTGGAATGAAGCTCTACTTGAACGTTAAGACAAGCTAGTTAAATTTTATTTTCCTGAACTTAGGTGCATATCCAGTGACTTGAAATTTAAACAGCTCCTTTATAAAAAAGAATGCGTTTCGTAATTACGAATTACCTTCTTTCCGACATATCGTTTGGCATTAGAAATAGACTATTGTCTGTTACTTCTCAAAGCTAAAACCAGATGAAATTCGAATGAGTGGATAATAATTTGTTTGTCCATAGTTTATTGTTTCAACAAGGTCCAGAGAAAAAAGTCTCCTCTTACTATTCTGATCTGACAATAACTCTTCAGCATCGCTTTTGAGTATAGCGAGTCTTTGAAAACTATAAAATACTCAACAAAGCAAAAGCTACTCCACTGCAATAAGCTAAAATCTACTTCTAGAGGGGTAATTAAATTCATTAGTTATCTAGTAAAGCGGCTCCTATAGTTTGCCAAGCTTCACCCGTCTAGTTACTGGGGGTATATTCCCGGAACGATCCATCTGTATAAAATATAAGAATACGCTCTACTCTTTTATCCGTAGTTGAGGACGTATCACCAACTGATTCGGAAGTGCCAGCTCCCAAATCGACGGGTGCTTGTATGGGCATACTAACCGGTGGGATCTCGTTGCGCTGGCTGCGGATGCCCGGTGATTGACTTGGATAAGGCGATACAGATGATGGTTGCCCTGCCCCAAATCGATCTGAGCGATCAACTGTAGGACGCCCTATCGAGCGATTTCCGTAGCCTGTAGGAATCGTTTGATTGACCTGTTGGTCCTCTTCCATGATCCAATCGTAGCCAAGCTCAGGAAAACGACGAATTATTTTTTGAATAATATCGAAACTAGGGCGGTTACGACCCGATAGAATATGCGAAATGCTGGAGCGTTGAACGCCAATTTCATCGGCAAAATAAGATGGTGTAAGATTCTTGTCGATTAGAATCTGTTTAATTTTGTCATTAATAGTCATCTTAGAATGAAAGTTATTGATGTTATCTGTGACAAATATAAACTTAAATAGTGATGTATGTTGTAGGTTACAAAATAAAATAGCCACACAACATGTGTGGCCATGTAAATTAACATTATTAATTAACAATTGTAATATAGTGTTTTGTTAATTATAATAGTATCTAGTTACCCTAGTAAATATATACACTGTTAAACGGATACATTATTTTCGCGTAGCGCATCGTTCAGAGAAGTCTTAAGATCTGTTGATGGTTTACGCTGACCAATAATAATGGCGCAAGGAACATGAAATTCGCCGGCCGGGAATTGTTTAGCATAACTGCCAGGTATTACAACAGAATTAGCAGGAACAAATCCTTTATACTCCACTGGTTTAGCACCCGTCACGTCAATAATTTTCGATGAGCCGGTAATCGTTACGCCAGCGCCTAATACGGCCCGCTTGCCAATGTGGGCTCCTTCCACGACAATGCACCGTGATCCGATAAAAGCACCATCTTCAATTATAACAGGAGCGGCTTGCGGTGGCTCAAGGACACCACCTATTCCTACGCCCCCACTCAGGTGAACATCTTTCCCAATTTGTGCACAACTTCCTACAGTTGCCCATGTGTCAACCATGGTTCGCTCATCAACATAGGCACCAATGTTAACATAGGATGGCATCAGAATCACACCCGGTGCCTGGTACGAGCCAAACCTGGCTACCGCTGGCGGAACCGCCCGAACTTTAGCGTCTGCAAAATTTGTCTTAAGTGGAATCTTATCGTTGAATGTAAAGATGCCCACTTCTTCTGTCTTCATTTGCTGGCTGACAAAATAAAGCAGGATCGCTTTTTTTACCCATTCATTAACAGTCCAGTTGCCTGACTCGTCAGAGGGTGGCGTTGCGACGCGGAGTTCCCCCCTATCTAATTGATTTATTACTTCCTTAATTAGTTGTATGGATTCTGGCTTGGCTAACAACTCACGGTTCGCCCAAATTTCTTCGATTTTATTATTCATTTAATTAAAGTAAAAATTTATAAATACTGATATAACTATCTGAATATGAATTAATTAATTTTAACGACCAAATTTTATATTGTTATACATCGATATTATATACTGTACTTTTTTTCTTCTTTCAAAGGTAACACTTAGACGTGTATAGTTGAAATATATGGCGTCAATTAATTTAAATTTGATCGTTGCTCTCCCCCTTATTAACCTAATCAATACTTTAATACGTACCTGACTTACGGAAGTCTAATAGGACTGTTTGTCCCACGAATGCCAGTGAACTACGATGTTCTGCTACGTTGTTTATAGCCCAGTTAGTTTACGTTCTAGATGACAACACATGGGAGCTAATAAAATTGGTTAAATCAGTATTATGCCGCTTTAATGATTTACTTAAGATTGATCATCTTCTTGCTTCTTGGTTGGTTAACTACTTGTAAAGATTAGGGCAATAATTGAGCCGTTTTTAAGTGCCATTTGAGGTAGGCCTAGATGGTCCTAGGCAATAGCCATTTGTATATTGCCTAGGACCATCCAACTATAATGTTGCGTTACTTACGGAATCTGATACGTATGGTTTGTCTGGCCTGAGTTACGTTTAGATTGGTATAGACAAGCCTCGCATGTCAACTATAATTTTTACAAACATGAGTATTCTGTAATTATCTTAAATACGGAAGAAGATCAGAGGATCAGGTAGGGTTTGGCAACCAACTCATATATCGTTTTAAATAGTAAAGGAAGGTTAATCAAGAAAAACTAAAGCATAATATTAGCTACTGTTCGTACAGCTATAAGCAATCTAATGTAGCATAGAAGAATTTGATTGTCATTCGCCATAATGCTAATACGTAGGCCGTCAAATACGCCGATAAACCTATTCGTAGAGTAATACCAAGTAAAATGCGACGTGTGGGCGGTGTTTTAATTCATGAAAAATAACAATCCCGCTTTTTGCTTGAGAAACTGTTTGTAGAAAAAAAACCTCATTAGTATGGAGAGATTGAGACAGTGAACAATTTATTAGTTTCGATCGATAAATTAATTTTGTACCTATTGATTGTGTAACCCTTCACTCCTATCTATCCTAAATAAACCAATGAATAAACCACTGGTAAATAGCGTGAGTAAAAAAATAGCTTTTAGCAATAAAAGTGAATTTTATTAGTAATTACGAGTCCAATTAGTAATAAAATTAGCAAATGCTAATGTATTATAGTAAAATTACTAAAAATTGCTATATTCATTTAGTAATATGCTAGTAATATACTAAAATTTCAACATTGAAATTACTAAATACTAATTACCTACCCTATTTTGCTAATTTAACGTCAAGAATAGATATACCTACAAAAGGCTTATTAAATCTGTATATTTGACCCCGAAAACAAACAAATTTTCTCAGTACATGGAAAAAATACGCGTTGCTATTAACGGCTTTGGCCGTATTGGACGGTTATCGTTCAGACGACTGCTTGAAAAAGAAAACATTGAAATAGTCGCTATCAATGACCTAACCGACAATGCGACCCTGGCGCATCTGCTTAAGTATGATTCAGTTCACGGTAAATTTGCAGGAACAGTTGTTTCCGATGGCGACAGCTTAACCGTGAACGGAATTCGTATCAATGCATACGCTGAGCGTGATCCAAAGAACTTACCCTGGAGCGATTTAAAGGTAGATGTCGTTCTGGAGTCGACCGGACGTTTTGTTGATGAAGCGGGTGCAGGCATGCACTTACAGGCAGGTGCTAAAAAAGTTGTCATTTCAGCCCCGGCAAAAGGCAACATCCCAACGGTGGTTCTTGGTGTAAACGATGATACGCTCACCGGCACGGAAACAATCATCTCGAATGCATCTTGCACAACCAACTGTTTAGCGCCGATGGCTAAAGTTCTGGATGACGTGTTTGGTATTGAAAAAGGCTACATGACTACAATTCACGCCTACACCGCCGATCAGAACTTACAAGATGGGCCCCACTCCGACCTGCGTCGGGCGCGCGCGGCTGCATTATCGATTGTACCAACCTCAACTGGTGCAGCGAAAGCTGTTGGGCTCGTTCTTCCCCAGTTAAAGGGTAAATTGGACGGGAATGCAATGCGTGTGCCAACCCCAGACGGTTCATTAACTGATCTTACAGTTGTTCTCAAGCGCGAAGCAACCATTCAGGAGATCAATGACGCTATTAAACAGGCTTCAGAAACTACGCTGAAAGGAATTCTGGAGTATTGTACGGATGAAATCGTATCGATTGATATTGTAGGCAACCATCACTCCTGCATTTTCGACTCGAAATTGACAGCCGCTAACGGAACGCTGGTGAAAGTTGTGGGCTGGTATGATAATGAATTCGGCTATTCAAGCCGGGTAGCTGACTTAATGGCTAGGTTATTTTAACAATGTAATTTTTAAATTATTCAATACAGGTTTACTTTGTTATACTTAAAATTGCATTGAATAGCTAATTACAGAGTTATATTACATAAGTAAACAGTAAAATGGGTGTGATTATGTTAAATCACACCCATTTTACATTGTAAATCCTTTGTCGAAGAATAGCTGCTCGAACATTGTCTTGATTCCCAGATGTATTTCGTTCAACGGTGAGTTATATAAGTCAGTTGTATATTGTAAATCAACGCCGTTTGCTTGTTTAACCTGCTCCAGGCTATAGGCGAATAACTCCGGACTATCCGTTTTCAAATGTAACGTCCCTCCTGGCACCAGCAATAACTTGTATAGGGCCAGAAACCGAGGATGGGTCAGCCGATGTTTTTCCTGTTTGGGACGTGGCTGCGGATCGGGAAATGTAATCCAGATTTCACTGACCTCCCCTTCTCTAAAAAATTCTGTCAGGAAGTTTATATCCGTACGCAGGAACGCTACATTTTGTAAACCCAATGTTTCTGCAGCCTTTGAACCTCGGGCGATCCGATCTCCTTTAATATCCACGCCAATAAAATTTACATCCGGGAAAGCCTGAGCAAGGCCCACAGTATACTCCCCTTTTCCACAGGCTAGCTCAAGAACAATGGGGTTTTCATTACCAAAATAATCAGTTTTCCAACGCCCACGAATTGTTTTATAGAACGGTTTACCAACTTCAATAACATTTGAACTCTCTGCATTTTGCAGAAAGAATTGTGCTTTTCTACGCGTCACGGTTATAGGGTTGTTAATTCGGCAATGGTGTAATTACTGCCTGTTATCAATAGTAAATCGTCAGCAGCGGCATCCAGTAAGGCACTCGATAGGGCAGCATTGACATCGGTAAAAGCCTCCCCGATTCGGCCCAAACCGGCAGCTTCCAATTGTAACTCGGCCGCTGGTAATGACCGCGGTGTTTGGGCCTGACAGAAGTAATAAACTGCATTCTGAGGAAGTACAGCCAGAATATGGCTACGATCTTTGTCGGCCACCAAACCAATAATTATACGCAGACGTGCATAATCAATTGATCGAATTGTCTCAAGTAAAGCTTCTAAGCCGGGCTGATTGTGGGCAGTATCAGCGATAACTCTGGGCCGATACTGGAGGGTTTGAAACCGTCCTTTTAACCCTGTCAACAAGGTTACAGAAGTTAACCCTGTCTGCATTGCCGCCAGCGAAACAGAAAATAACGATTGTAATGCCGAAACGGTGGCTAACACGGCGGGCAGGTTTTTTAACTGATAAGAACCCAATAAATCCAGGTCAAACGGTTGCGCAAGTTCGCTGTCTCTTCTCACCAGGACGTTCCGTCTTTCATTTAAAATGCCGTTATCCTGTACGGAATAGTGGCGATCAGCAAATTCAATTGGAGCATTTACAAAATCGGCCATCGTACGAAAAACAGGCTCTGTTTCGGGATTCGTTTCGCCTATTAGTACGGGCACCCCTGGTTTTATAATGCCCGCTTTTTCACTCGCTATTTGCGGCAGGGTATCGCCTAATATATCGGTGTGATCATAACCAATATTCGTAATGACCGAAGCGACCGGGGTGATTACATTTGTAGAGTCAAGTCGTCCGCCAAGGCCCACTTCTATAATGGCAACATCAACGGCTTCGCGGGCAAAAAAATCGAAGGCCATGGCAACCGTCACTTCAAAGAAAGAGGGTTCGATCCGCTCAATAAGTGCCTGATGCCGGACAACAAAGTGAGCCACCTCCGTCTCAGGAATAGGCTGCCCATTGAGCCGGATACGCTCGGTGAACGATTTCAGATGGGGGGACGTGTACAAGCCCACCCGATAGCCAGCCGACTGGTAAATAGCCGCCAGCATATGAGAGCTGCTGCCTTTCCCATTCGTTCCTGCCACATGGATACTGGTGAACTGATGCTGGGGATTCCCAAGGGCTTCACACAACAAAAGGGTATTACCGAGGCCGGGTTTGAGCGCTTTGGCACCAATCCGGTGAAAAACAGGGAGCCGACTATATAAATAGTCGATTGCTTCCGTATACTGCATTAATCTTTGGACTTTATAATAAAGGTAATCGTACCCGTGGCCGTTGGTGGCGTTGCTCCCCCTTTTGGACGTAACCGGAGCCGTTGTACTGCTTTCCGGTACACCTCGGCAACCGAAGGACTAACGGTACTTTGCAACTGTTGAATCCGGGTTATCTCTCCCCCATCGTCCACTGTGATTTTAAAAACAATTTTACCGGTCTCGTCGGAATCGTCATTTATACTGGGGCGGCTGGCCATCGACCAACCCGATACATCGAAAGCTACCCCCGATGAAGCCCCGCCAGGGGTTCCATAAAACTCCTTAGCATTGATTTTTCCGTTCGGATTGCCTTTATCGCCTACACCACTGGCATCGTCGCCGTTGTTATTCCCACCCGTACCCGACGCTTTACCAACGGTACCATTGGAACCACCCCCTCCCGACGACTTTTTGAACAGGGCATCATTATTTACGGTCTCCACTTTCTTAGGGGGGGCCGGTGGAGCGGGCCGTTCGACGGGGGCCGTTGCTTTCGGTGATTCGACCCGTTTGGGTTCGGGCCGCTCAGGCGTTGTTACAGGACTTTCTGCTTTACTGGTAATGATGGGCTTTTCAGTGGCTGTTTTGGCGGGTTTCGCATCGGCTACTTTAGGTGATGGCGTAACCCGGGTCTTTTCGAGCCGGGGCGTTGTATTGACTTTGGGATTTGGTCGCTTATCGGCGGCTTTGACATCGACGGGGTTTGGCGAGTCAGACGCTTTGTTATAAGTCTGAATACGGCTACTACCACGGGCATCGGTCCCGAAGTTGACCTCCACAAACTCGATGGGCGGTGGGTTCGGTACGGTTTGGGATAAATTCACCAATAACAATAATGCGATCAGGAACACATTGATGATTAGGGCACCGGCGAAGGATTTTACCCGAATTTCATCTTCGTTTTCAAAAGTAATACGATTCATGCAGGCGATGGTTTTTCTCTCCTATAACGTGAACAATGGCTGCATCGTTTATTCATGCAATAAGGATAGGCAGCCACTTCATAAACAAAGTAACAGAAAATCTGGGATAGATAGTTTTGGATATACGTTTAGCTGAGTATTTTTACTGTAGATTAAGTGCATTTATCTGAAAAAGAAAGGTACATTTATCTCTTTTAGTTATCTTTAATGCCTAAATAATAAATAGTTATTACCAATTCAGGGCAAAACCCTTTCCTCCCGTAACCTATTTCCTGAAAAGTATGGAACAAGTAATCGAGTTTTTTCAACGACTCGCTGATGTAAACGATTGGCCCCCCAGGTGGTATTGCGGCCGATGGACCGACTTTCATGGCTGGCTGTATATCGTCTCCGATCTAACTATCTGGCTGGCTTATATGGCCATTCCACTCATATTGATTCGATTTCTGATCGTGAAAAAAGGGGTACCCCTTTCCGGGGTATTCTGGCTTTTTGGCGCCTTTATCCTCCTCTGCGGCCTGACCCACCTGCTCGACGCAGTCATGTTCTGGTGGCCTGCCTACCGCATTAGTGCACTGGTTCGTTTTCTGACAGCCGGCGTATCGGTGGCAACCGTCCTCGCTCTGATTCGGTACTTCAACGATGCCATCGGATTACGGACGTCAAGCGAGTATGATCGTGAACTATCCTTTCGGCAACAGGCTATGCAGGAACTTAGCCGCTCAAATGAAGAGCTGCAACAGTTTGCCTATATCGCTTCCCATGACCTGCAGTCTCCATTAAAAACAATCGTCAATTACCTGTCGCTGCTCGAAAATAAACACAGCGACAAGTTAGATACCGACGCCCAACGGCTCATTGATGTGTCGACCGCTGCCGCCGAACGAATGCGGGTTCTTATCAATGACTTACTGGATTTTTCCCGAGTAGGTACTCAACTGGAATTTGTCCAGATCGATTTAAATACGGTACTGGCTGAAGTTCAGGAAGAACAAGAGGCTGACAGTCGAAATACAGACGCACAGATCGATATTGGACCGATGCCAACCCTCCTGGCCCATCGGACAGATTTGAAACAGGTATTTCAAAACCTGATCTCGAACGGGCTTAAGTACCGTCGGCCAGGCGTAACACCACGTGTAACGGTTCGGGCAACGGATGAAGGAAGCGAGTATTTGTTTTCTATAAACGATAATGGAATTGGCATAGACAAACAATACTTTGAGCGGGTTTTCCAGATTTTCCAACGCCTTCATGGACGCAACGAGTATGCAGGTACGGGCATTGGCCTGGCAACCTGTAAAAAAGTAGTCGATATTTATGGCGGTAAAATCTGGCTTGACAGTACAGTGGGCGTAGGCACAACATTTTTTGTTACCATTCCCAAAGTGATTAAAACCAGTAAGCATTATGCCCAAACCCATACGTTGTATCCTGCTCGTTGACGACGACCCGGACGACAATTTCCTGCATCAGCTCATTATTGACGAATCGGAACTGTGTGAGCAGGTTCGAATTTCCGATAGTGGGCCAAATGCCCTCCAGTATTTAACCGTTACCGATCATCCCGATTATGTTCGACCAGATGTGCTGATACTTGATATCAATATGCCGGGCATGAATGGATTTGAATTTCTGGAGGAATACGATAAACTGGATAGTCAGTTAAAAAGCAGCATTGTTGTTCTGATGCTGACCACCTCCCTTAATCCGAATGATAAACACAAGGCAAGTTTATGGACGGATATAAAGGCGTATCGGACCAAACCACTTACCAGTGCTATGATCCAGGAAATTGTGAATACACACTTTACCTGACCGATTCGTTTACAGCCCGCCACAAATGACTCCGGTAACAAAGAAACAAAGCAGCTTGTTAGGCGTAAAGAATTGACGAATTTTGTCCGGTATCCAGTACGTCCTGCCCTATGCCTGTTTTACAGCCTATCGTTACCATTGCCGAGCTTTTATATAAAAAAGGGATCTCCGATGTCGTTGTCTCGCCGGGTTCCCGCTCAGCTCCGCTTACGCTGGCGGTAGCCCGACACCCACACTTACGCACTCGCGTAATGGCCGACGAGCGATCGGCCTGTTTTGTGGCCCTGGGTATGGCTCTGCAAAGTGGCAGGACCGTTGCGGTTATCTGTACATCGGGCAGTGCAGTCTATAACCAGGCACCAGCCGTTGCCGAAGCGTTTTTTGGTCAGACACCCCTCCTGCTGCTTACCGCCGACCGCCCTCATGAGTGGTTGCACCAACAGGATGGTCAGACAATTAACCAGGTGGGCATTTTCGGCACGCACGTAAAACGAAGCTACGACCTCCCCGCCGACTATTCCCATCCAGACGCCCACTGGTTCATTGAACGAACACTTAATGAAGCCATCACCCTGAGCCAGTTGTCTCCGGCCGGTCCGGTTCATATTAACGTACCTGTTCGCGAACCATTCTATCCCGCTGCCGATGAATCATTCATGTATGGACCCGTGCGGATTATTGATGTCTGTGCAGCCCAACCCACACTAGCCCCGGAAACCTGGCACGGTTTACTACAGGAATGGGAACGAAGTGAACGGACATTGATTGCCGTCGGGCAAATTCCCAGAGACCCGGCCTTACTGGCTATTCTACGAAAATTGAGTGAAGAAATAGGGATTCCGATTGTGGGGGAGATTGTCGGCAACATTCCGCAAAACGATTTATTCATTACCCGTACCGATACGTTTCTAGCCGGGATAGACGAACGAACGGCTCATTCACTCCGGCCGGACTTACTCCTGACAATAGGCAACTCGTTTCTGACCCGAAACCTAAAGACCTTCCTTCGACAGTATCCGGCACATCGGCATTGGCATATCCAGCCGGCTATTGATCGAATCAATGATTCGTTTCAGAGCTTAACAACCCTAATTCCGGCTGAACCGCTGGCTTTTCTAGAAAAACTCTTTGCCGATGTCGACTATCAGCGTTTCCTTCAGGGCGATGATGACGATGATACCCACGAATACCTGAACCTTTGGCGAACCGTTGACCGAAAAGCCGCCCGGCTCGTTGAAAAAATGCTTCTCTCCGAACCGGAAACCCTGACCGACTGGTCGGCGGTGCAAGTCGTTCTGGAACATCTGCCCGAAAACTCCCTGCTCCATCTGGCTAATAGTATGCCCGTACGCTATGCAAACCTCTGCGGTGTGTCGGAACGGCAACAGATTAGTGTGTCGGCCAATAGAGGGGTAAGCGGGATTGACGGTTGTTTAAGCACTGCGGTTGGAGCTGCGCTCATGACCGACCAGCTCGTTACAGTGCTTATTGGCGATGTCGCTTTCTTTTATGACCGAAATGCACTCTGGTCGGCACCCATCCCGCCCAACCTGCGCATTATTTTATTGAATAACGACAGCGGACATATTTTCAGAATCATCGACGGGCCCAGCCGCCAACCTGAACTGGAAACCTATTTTGAAACCCCACACGGATACACCGCCCGCAACACGGCCCAGGATGCCAAACTGACCTACACCGTTTGTGACTCACTCGACGTCCTGCGCTCCCTCCTCCCCGATTTTTTCCATCCGGGCAACACCGCGAAACTACTGGAGTTGACAACCGATAAACTGGCCAATCAAAACCAATTCATGGCGTATAAAGCCCAAATAGCCAGCTTGCATAACACCACAGCTTAAAAAAAAAGAGGTAACCACAAAGAACCCCGCCTAAGCGTAGGCACAAAGTGCACATATGGCTTTTTTCTCTGTGTCCTTTGTGTCTATGCTTAGGCGGACCGTCTCTGTGGTTACCTCTTTCTTCTTATTAAGTAGGCTGTTTAAACTTTTACAAGCAAGCTTGCTCTGTATGTATTTTTGTCATCCCGACGATAGGAGGGATCTTCGATAAATTGGAGAACTTCTTTCTACCGAAGTTCCCTCCTATCGTCGGGATGACAAAAATACCCTAAATTTCACCAAACCAGAAAAACAGTAGTCACATCAGTAATCCGAACAACTATACCTATAGTTATAGTTGTTATACCACCTTTATATTGCGAATCGGTCAAATCTGTTTTCTTTGCCCTTTCTCCCCGAAACAACCATGAAAAATCGACTCCTGCCTTCCCATATCTGGTTTACTTTATTTTTCGCAACGATCACGCTGGCAAATGCCCAGATTATTACATCGCCACAAATCGATGCGGTCGTACAGCGAACCTTATCCACCTTCGATGTACCAGGCATTGCCGTAGCCGTCGTGAAGGACGGTAAAGTAATCCACGCCAAAGGCTATGGCGTCCGCTCGTTAAAAACTAAAGAAAAAGTTGACGAAAACACCCTCTTCGGTATAGCGTCAAACAGCAAAGCCTTTACGTCGGCGGCACTTGGCATATTAATGGATGAAAACAAACTAAAGTGGGACGATAAAGTGATCGATTACATTCCGGAATTCAGGATGTACAATGCATACGTAACGGAGGAGTTCACGATTCGGGATCTGCTAACCCATCGCAGCGGGCTCGGCCTGGGTGCAGGTGATCTGATGTTCTGGCCCGACTCCAGCACCTTTACCATGAAGGACGTTATCCATAACCTCCGCTACCTAAAGCCAGTCTCGGGATTTCGGACGAAATATGATTACGATAACCTGTTGTATATGGTGGCAGGCGAAGTAATTGAGCGGGTGAGTGGAAAAAGCTGGGAATCGTTTATCGAAGAACGGATCATGAAACCCCTGGGCATGACCCACAGCGCAGGCACCTATTCCCGCTTGACGGATAAAGTAAATGTGATTGATGCCCACGCCCCGGTCAACGGCACGGTGCAGGTAATTAGTCGGGATATGTTCCGGTTTGGCAATTCGGCGGGGGGCATAAACTCCAGTGTGGCCGATATGAGCAAATGGGTCATTGCTCAGTTGAATAAGGGCAAATACGGGGATAACCTCAGCAAACAACTTTTCAGCGAGAAAGTCCATGCCGATATGTGGAGTGCCCAGACTATTCTGCCGGTGAATCCCACCCCTACTCCCCCTTATCTCACACATTTTGCAGCCTACGGGCTTGGTTGGGGTCTTAGCGATGTAAAAGGCTATAAGCAGGTAACCCATACGGGTGGACTGGCAGGTATGGTGACACAGGTAACCTTACTCCCCGAGCTTCAATTGGGTATCATTGTCTTTACAAATCAACAATCCGGAGCAGCGTTTAGCGCCGTTACCAACACCATCAAGGATAGTTATTTAGGCCTCCCGCAAACCGATTGGGTATCAGTGTACAGCGAGCGGGTAAAGAAAGGCCAGGAAGAAGCGAATAAAATTACGAAAGACACCTGGGATACTATCGAGAAGGAACAAAAAAACAATACGGCAAAAATTGATCGCTCAACCTATACCGGAACGTATCGGGATAACTGGTTCGGGGATGTGCAGATTAGCGAGAAAAATGGCAAGTTGTGGTTCCATGCAGTGCGGTCGCCCAAACTAACGGGCGAACTGTTCTTTTATAAAAAAAATACGTTTATCGTGAAGTGGAACAACCGAAGCTTTGACGCCGATGCCTACGTGACCTTTCAACCCGACGAGAGCATGAAACCCGGGTCTATTACCATGAAACCCATCTCCCCCCTCACAGATTTCAGCTTCGACTTCCAGGATTTGGCGTTAAAGCGAGTGATGGACTAATACGTATAGATCTACCGACAGCGAGCCGCCCGTTCCTGTCTGGCCTGTTCGTCGCCCGCCGATTCACCCCGGCGCCAAGCGTCACAGGCTTCGGTCTTATGCCCAAGGGCGTTTTCGGCGGTGCCGATATAGTAATACAACTGATCGACGGATGCATCTAATTTTTCGGCCTGCCGAAATTCAGACAGGGCGCGGTCAGCCTGTTTCTGATTCAGGTAGTAGAGCCCCAAGGTCTGATGCGCCCAGGCATTCTGATTATCGCGCTGGAGAGATTCCTGTACCAGCGGCAACGCGTCGGCCGGGCGGTTCAGTTTCAAAAGCAAATAGGCTTTGTTATTCAGGTAATACGGCTGGCGGGGTTGCTGGGCCAACGCCTGCTCGACAAACCCAAGAGCCTCGGCATATTTTCCGGCATGAGCCAGGAGTAAACTTTGGTTATTAAGGGCGGCATCCTGCTTTGGGTTCAGTTGCAGGGCGCGCTGGATATCCTGTTTGGCCGGTTCATACGCTTTCTGACTGTAATATAAGGCAGCCCGGTTGGTTAGAGCCTCCACGTTTTTCGGGTCCAGTTGTACCGCCTTATCGTAGGCAATCTGGGCCTGAGTTGGGTTATTGAGCCGGACATAGGCATCGGCCAGGCGAGTCTGGTAAAATGTCGAATCGGTATACTGTTTCTCAATATGCTGTAAATCGGACACACTACCCGCAGCATCACCGGTTTCCAGACGAACTTCGGCCCGGTTGAAATAGGCAGTGCCAAAATCAGGGTCGGTTTCGATAGCACGGGTATAATCGGCGAGAGCACCCTCGCGATCGTCGTTCCTGAATTTAGCTAATCCACGATTATTATAGGCATCGGCAAAGTCGGGCTTTTTGATAATGGCTTCTGAATAATATCGTATGGCCTCTTTGTATTCGCGCTTTTGAAGCTGCACATTCCCTTTCAGGAAAAACTGAGCGGCCTCATCGGTGGTGCTGTTGCCACAGTTTACCAGAAATCCAGATACCAGGACAATTGATGATGAATAGTAAATGATCGATACAACCACAAACGAGTGACGAAGTAAGTTACCTACCTTTACCAACCAGTTGTTGGCTACTGTAAAATCAATCATAATTCAACATTTACACGTAAAACAATCATGCGCTTTGTTCAGGATATTCCGCACGCCCAGTTTCGAATTGGTCTTTATGCCTGGAACGGCAAATATATCGTCAAAATAGAAGCCGGGCCCTATGAGCAGACATATAAGGTAAGCGAAATGGACCTTATCAACCCGGAAGCCGTGCCTACTATGCTCGATGAAGCCTTTTTGATGCAGGTTGCCCGGCGTTTTCAAGAAATGGATACCGACTGGCAGGCAACTGGTGAGCGGAATGACGCCTTTTAAGTTTACCCGTTTGCTTATCCTACCTATCTACAAGATTATTTAAAACTTAGTACGCGTATACAGGTTATCAGCTAGACAAGTACATAGATGCATTTACTGCTATATCGAACATCGACTCTCTTCAGTTAAATCCTTACTCACCGCTTCATTGTCTGAGATTTGCTGTTAGAAATTTCCATTGGAAGTGTAACCCCACCATGAATCTGCCAGTTAAATATGAGTAGCCAAGCCCGTAAGCCTCCCGTTCCTATTGTTGCCATTGGTGCATCTGCGGGCGGACTGGAAGCGATTTCTGACTTGTTGCAGCACCTTTCTCCCACTACGGGCCTGGCCTATGTCTATATTCAGCATCTGAGCCCTACGCACCAAAGCCAGCTTTCTGAAATTCTTGGTCAACGAACCGAAATGTCTGTTCGGGAAGCTAAACACCGGATGAAGGTGGAGGCAAATCATGTGTATATCATTCCACCCGATCAGGATATGGAGGTGGTTGATGGTATACTCAAACTGGTTCCACGCCGACCTGAACCAGCTATTCATCTGCCCATCGACCAGTTTTTCGTGTCACTGGCTGAACACCAGCGGACGGCGTCTATTGCGATTGTCCTCTCCGGTACGGCCAAAGACGGCACGTTGGGTCTGAAAGCTATTAAGGGCGCTGGTGGCATCACGTTTGCTCAGGACGATTCGGCCAAGTTTCAGGGCATGCCGAAATCGGCCCAGGCCGAGGGCGTTGTCGACAAAGTACTCTCTCCCAGCGAAATCGCCAAAGAACTCGAATGGTTAAGCCGCCAGCCTAGCCTTTTTACCCAGACCGCATTAGCCGAGATACAGGAAGACACACAATTACAGACAGAAACAGGCTCTGATAGCGAAGACCTGAATGTGCTTCTTCAATTGCTGAGGAAAATTATTGGTATCGATTTCACCCATTACAAAACAGCCACCATCCGTCGGCGGGTTGTCCGGCGAATGGCCCTGTACAAATTACCTGCCCTACCCGACTATACAGACTATCTACGCCAGCATCCTGCAGAGGCTGGTTTGCTGTATAACGACTTACTCATAAATGTAACCAGCTTTTTTCGGGATAGTGAAACAATGGATTACCTTGGAAAAGTCGTGTTACCTCAGATTATACAGGCAAAACAAGCAAAAGAACCGTTTCGACTTTGGGTAACCGCCTGTTCTACAGGTGAAGAAGTCTATTCACTGGCGATCTTGCTGATGGAAGCGATTGATGAGCAGGAAAAACCTATTCCTGTCCAGATTTTTGCGACCGATTTGAGTGAACGTGTTATCGACAAAGCCCGGCTGGGGCGGTATACTGCCACGCAGTTGGCAGGGGTTTCACCCAAACGGTTAAACCGATTTTTTTCGCAGGAGGAAGAGGACTATCGTATCAGCAAGGTTATCCGCGACCTTTGTGTATTTGCCCCCCACAATGTTTTTGTCGATCCGCCATTCTCCCGAATCGACTTCATTAGTTGTCGGAATCTGTTGATTTATACCGATAACTTCTTACAGCGTAAGGCGATTGCTACCTTCCATTATTCCCTGAATGCTATGGGGTATTTGCTATTAGGGAAAGCAGAAACAGTGGGTGCATCAACAAACCTGTTTACCCAGGCAGCAAAAAATCATAAACTTTACACCAGAAAAAATAACGGAAATCGCTCTGTTATGCCGATGGTAAGCCATCTCAACGATGGATTAGGCACGTCGTCCATACAGAGCAATACCCTGTCAATCAAAGATATACATAAAAAAAGTAACCCAGTTCCACATGGGCTACGAATTCATTCAAGCCAGGAGGCAGATGATGAACAAAGAATTACTCACAATCGGACTATGCAAACACCTGGCCAGCCTGACGATTTGGACCAACGCGTCGACGAGTTATTGAAACGATACACGCCTGCTTCAGTAGTTGTGAATAAAGATATGGAGATTCTGCGGTTTCGGGGGTCAACGAGCTTGTTTTTAGAACCCGCTCCCGGCAAAGCCAATTTTAACCTGCTTAAGATGGCCAGACCTGAGTTAGTCTTCGATTTACGAAACGCCGTCAGTAAAGCCATGAAGTCGGATCAGGCGATATCGAAAACCGGGTTGCAAATGCAGGTTCGGGGACAAAACTATCAGGTTACCATTAATGCCGTTCCGTTTCAGTCGCTAACTCTGGAGTCGTTTATTCTGGTTCTTTTTGAGGAAGTTGTCCCAACAGTGCTTCCCGTTACCGCCCCCGCTCAACTTCGAAACCAGCGAATAAAGGAATTGGAAGCCGAACTCGCCACCATGCGTGACGATATGCGTTCGATGCTCGAAGAACAGGAAGCCGGTCGGGAGGAACTGCAATCGGCGAATGAAGAGATTATCAGTTCGAATGAAGAACTTCAAAGCATAAATGAAGAACTGGAAACCAGCAAAGAGGAAATCCAGTCGAACAACGAAGAACTGCAGACCATTAACCAGGAATTGCAGCTGAGCAACGATCAGTTGTCTGAAGCCTACGATTACTCGGATGCCATTTTTGGCACCATCCGGGAAACGGTACTGGTACTCGACAAAGACCTTCGGGTACGAACGGCCAATCGGGCTTTTTACAAAACATTCCGTATCGAACCCGACGAAACCGTTGGGCGGCTGCTTTACGAACTGGGAAATCGACAATGGGATATACTGGCACTGCGAACATTGCTCGATCAGGTAATTGAACACAACATGCCCATACAGGGGTATGAAATGAACCATTCGTTTGCTGAGTTAGGGGATAAAGTGCTCCGGCTGAATGCCCGAAAGGTTATTCGGCTTCAGGGACAGGCGGCTATTCTGCTCGCCATTGAAGACATTACTGACCACAAACAGGTACAACGATTACTCGAATTTCTTCAAAGTATTATTACCCACGCTCCCGTTTCGATCCAGTTGTTTAAAGCGGCACGAAATGAGCGCAATACAATTATCGATTTTCAGCTTGTTCCATTGGCCAGCGAATTAGGCCAGCGTGAAGTCCAAACGGTAGAAGAGTTATACAAGACCAGTTACAAAGCGCTTTACAACGATACGCAACAAAGCAGCCTGTTTTCCCGGTATGTGCAGGTCGTTGAATCCGGCGAACCACTCCAAACCGAACTACCATACGGCGAAAAAGGGGATTCTGGTTGGCATTTGATATCAGCCAATAAATTTGATGATGGTTTTTTACTGGTTAGCTCCGACATAAGCGATCGAAAGAAAGCGGAAGAAGCTGATGCCCAACGAGAAAACCAGTTACGCCGGTTGCTGGAAAACACACCCGATGTCATAACCCGCTGGGACAAAAATCGGCAACTTGTTTATGCTAATGCTGCCTTCGAGGGGCGAATTGGCAAAGCAACCCCCCTTATTCTAGGCCAAACCTTTCTGGCGATGGGCCAGCCCGAATCGATCGCAATGCCGTACATGGCAAGTTTGCAGGAGGTGCTCGAAAGCGGACTGCCCAAAGAACATTACAACGTTTTCCCCAGTCCGGAAGGCACTATTTTCTTTCATACCCAGATGGTTCCAGAACTAGGGGCAGATGGGTCGGTAGAAGGCGTTCTGGCTATTGCCCGCGATATTACCCAGTTGAACGAAGCCGCTAATCTGAAACAGGCTTATGAAACCATTCTGAAGGCTGCGCTGGATCGAAAAGCGCAATCGGAACGGCTTCAATTTATTCTTGATTCCTCGCAAGCTGCCATCCTTACCCTAACGCCGGTCTACAGCGACGAGTCAGGAGAAGAATCGAACCGGCTGATCGATTTTCGCTTCGAGATGGTGAACCAGGCACTGGCTACGTTTATCGGGCAGCCCGCCAGTGTGCTCCCCGGAACCCGAATAAGCCATTGGTTTCCAATTGATTTACAGGGAGATACCTTACTGCAGAACTGCATACAAACCTATTTGACGGGACAAATCCATCGGATTGAGTGGCATTACCCCAGTCAGGACCGGGATAAATGGTTCGATATGGTTATATCCAAAGTTAACGACGAGCTCCTGATCACGTTCACCGATTTCACCGAACTCAAGCACCTCCAGCAACAACTCGAAAAGTCGATAACCGACCTCCAGCGATCAAACGCCAGTCTGGAACAATTTGCCTACGTAGCCAGCCATGATTTGCAGGAACCCCTTCGAAAGATTCAACAATTTGGCACGATCATTCAGGCCAATTATGCGCCTAATCTGGGCGAAGATGGTGCCGATCTGATTAGCCGGATGCACTCGGCGGCATCGCGACTACAAGTCATGATCAGGGATGTGCTGGCTTACTCGCGGCTGTCGGGAAAACGGGAAATCTTTATACCCGTTGATTTGAATATCGTTGTCAACGAGGTCATCACTGACCTTGAAACTACCGTTGCTGACCAGAAAGCTGTCGTTCAGGTCGATTTGTTGCCAACAATCAACGGTGATAAAGCCCAGCTTCGGCAGTTATTCCAGAACCTCATCAGTAATGCCCTTAAATTCGTCACCACCGACAGAGTACCAGCGGTGATCGTTTCTTCCAGACTAGTGGTTGGGTATGAAGCTGGCATGGTTCTGTCTCCATCCGATGAAAACAAACGGTTTGCCCTGATTGACGTAACTGATAACGGAATCGGATTTTCACCGGATCAAGCTGAATTGATCTTCCAGGCGTTCCAAAGGCTGCACGGTAAAACGGCCTTTGCCGGTACGGGCATTGGCCTGGCTATTGTGCAGAAAGTGGTTGAGAATCATAAGGGGTACATTGTCGCCGAAGGCCGACCGGGCGAAGGCGCTACGTTTCGCGTACTGCTGCCTGTGGATGTATAATGCATGAACCATGAATACTCTGGCTTACACCTATTTATAGATAGAGTAAAAAAAGGTTTAACCACAGAGACGGTCCGCCGTTGCAGCACAAAGGGCACAGAGTTGTCCAGTGGGGGATTGTCTACCCCATTGGACAACTCTGTGCCCTTTGTGCTGCAACGGCGGACCGTCTCTGTGGTTAAACCTTTTTTTAGCCTGGTTGAAATATCAGCTGACCGCTTTGGTTGACCCACGGTCAAAAAAGGGCCGAATGAACAAGAACGTCAGCAACCAGAAAAACGCAGGTAACAGTACGAGCGAATAATCCGGACCATAATCGGTCGACATCAAATCATCAACAGATTCGTCGAACAGGGTAATTAACGTATCCCCGGGCTTTAGGGCATCATAATCAGCCTCGCTGATCGGAATGACCCGTTCACGCTGTTGCTGCGCAATGGTCGCTTCATATCTATACCAATCAGGGCCTTTGGAGGAATGGTGCCCCACCACTCGTTTACGTGTATCGAGCACATGAACAGGCAACACGATCCCGTGTGCTTTGATGTGTTGATAATATTGAACGTATGCCCACCCATCGTAGGTCAAGAAAATGGCCGCAATCGCCAGGCTGGCAACAAACAGGAATCGGGCAATAGCGGATAAAAACGGTACCGGAATAATCGTAACGATGAGGCCTGTGATACAGAAAAATGAAGCAATAGAGAGTAGCAGACAAAACAGCAACAGCCGATGCTGATTAGTAAGATCACGAATGCTCGTCCACTCGATCAGGCGTGATTTTCGTTTCGATTGATCAAACCGAACTTCGTGACCAGGTTGCCGAAAGGCATCATAGCCGGGATGGTATAGCAAGTTTACCTTGTCTCCTCCCCCAACATAGGCACTATCCATAACGAAGCGGCTCTGATAGGTCTTCCCTTTGTAAGTAACGGTTAGATAGGTACTATGGCTCATGATGTCCCGCCACGACCGCTGTTTCTGGTTAGCTTCATCAACGCTCAAGGCAACCAGATGCCCATGCTGCTCAAATTCGTCCTGTAACTGTCCCTCTTGATAGAATTCCCAGGAAATCCAGGTTAATCCGCCCAAAATAACCGCGACAACAAGCGAAAAAAGAAAACTGTATAGGCGGCTTGCCGCTGTCAAAAGTCGTTGTACCATCGGGATTAATCGAACGAATCCTATAAAGATAAAGGAATCAGGGAACGGCTAAATAGACCATTTCGTAAACGGTACAAAAAGTTGCTGCCCAGATTAAAAGCGCCAAAATCACATAGCTTCATAACCTATACTTATCGACCATAACGATAAGTAGGGCTAATAGCGAACTAAATTGGCGTTAAAAATACTTATACTTGCACATGAACTAGAACGCCGGGACTTCCGGCGTTTCGTTTTATTATTTTAGTTGATTAAGTCTATAGACTACATACTACCTATGTCTATCCAATTGACCGACAACGTTAGCCAGGCTGCCCGGCGCGATATACTGGATCTGGAACAAAAGATCAGTTCCTTCCGCTCGGGCGATATTGCCGACGAAGCTTTTCGTAAATTCCGGCTTACCCGTGGCGTTTACGGCCAGCGGCAGCCCGGCGTTCAGATGATTCGCATCAAACTGCCTCATGGACGCATTACGGCTGCTCAACTTGTGCGCATTGCCGACCTGTCGGACAAATATGCGACGGGAAATCTTCACGCCACAACCCGGCAGGATATCCAGCTACACTTCGTGAAACTGGCGGATTCGCCCCAGCTTTGGGCCGAACTCGAAGATGCGGGCATCACGCTAAAAGAAGCCTGCGGTAACACGGTTCGGAACGTGACGGGCTCTGCCCGCGCTGGTGTCGATCCGTTGGAGCCTTTCGATATTACGCCCCACGCCTATCATATTTTTGATTATTTCCTTCGCAATCCCATTTGCCAGGACATGGGCCGGAAATTCAAGATCTCGGTTTCGTCAAGCGAAAAGGATTCGGCTTACGGCTACATGCACGATGTAGGTCTCGTTGCCCGTGTGCAGGATGGCAAACGTGGATTCAAAGTGATGCTGGGCGGTGGGCTTGGCGCACAGCCGTTTTCCGCACAGACAGCTTATGAGTTTCTGGAAGAAGACCGGGTAATTCCGTTTATTGAAGGAGTCATTCGGGTATTCGACCGCTACGGCGAACGCCAGAAACGCCACAAAGCCCGCATGAAGTACCTCCTCAACGACATTGGGCTGGACGAATTACTGCGCCGGGTGGCTGAAGAAACACCTGCCTTAAAAACTAAACTTTTTTCGGTCGACGATTCCCCGTTTTCGGTGAGCGATCAGTATAATGAACGTCCTGAAGTGACTGGCTATCAACTGGATACTGACAATCAAAAACTAGCTAATTGGTTTAAAACCAATGTTTTTGAACAGAAACAGGCCGGTTGGTACGCTGTTCAACTGCGGGTGCTATTAGGCGATATGAACGCAGAAACGGCCCGGTCACTGGCGGAAATTGTTAGCAAATATGCAGCCGATGACATTCGGGTTACGGTCAATCAGGGCTATTTACTTCGGTTTATCCGGCCGGAAGACCTGCCAGCCGTATTCGAAGCCCTCGACGCGTTAGGGTTGGCGAATCCCGGTTTCGACACCACAGCCGACATTACCACATGCCCCGGCACAGACACCTGTAACCTTGCCATTTCGAGCAGTTATGGTATTACCCGGGCGCTTGAAACAATGATGCACGACGAGTTTCCTGATCTGGTCTTCAACGACGACATCAAAATCAAGATCTCGGGATGCATGAACGGCTGTGGTCAGCACTCGGTGGCGAATATCGGCTATCACGGCTCATCGCTTAAGAATGGCGCGTATGTGTTGCCTGCGTTGCAGGTATTACTGGGCGGTGGTTTCAATGGCAAAGGTGAAGGATTGATTGCCGATAAAGTCATTAAAATACCGGCAAAACGCGGTCCTGAGTCCCTCCGCTCTTTACTCCGCGATTTTGAAGCCAACACATTCGATGGCGAATATTACAGCGATTACTACGCCCGGCAGGGAAAAAACTATTTTTATCAACTTCTAAAACCCATCGCCGATCTGAAAACACTGGTCGACAGCGATTACATTGACTGGGACCATACCGAACAGTACGTAACAGAAGTTGGTGTTGGCGAATGCGCCAGCGTGTTGATCGACTTAGTTGCCACCACCTTAACCGAGGCAACCGAAAAACTGGGCTGGGCACAGGAAGCTTTCTCGGATGGTCGCTGGGCCGATGCGCTTTATCACGCTTATAACGTATTCATCACCGGCGCAAGGGCCGCGTTGATGAGCCGCGATATTCCAACCAATACGCAGCACGGTATTGTCAGTGATTTCGACAAAAACTTTGCCACCGGTACGGCAAACAACGAATTCAACTTCCACAAGGCTGAAGGCGATTTCAAAGCACTGGTCTTCAGCATAAACAAACAGGAACCTTCTGAGGCTTTTGCCCAACAGTTCCTGGCACAGGCCGAAATGTTCCTGCAAACCATTCAAGCCTTCCGCGAAGCGCAAATTGAGCGGGAAGGCACCCCCGAATTGCAGGAATTAAGCCAGGCACAGGATAGCTAAAGGTGAAAGAGCGAAAGAGTGAAAGAGCGACAATTAATACGCCATCCACTCATTCGCTCTTTCACTCTTTCACTCTTTCGCTCTTTAAACAATGAAACTCACTCTCGTAGGAGCTGGGCCAGGTGACCCGGATTTAATTACGGTAAAAGGCATTAAGGCGTTGCAACAGGCCGATGTGGTGATGTACGACGCGCTGGTTCATACAGACTTGCTTGATTATTGCCGCCCCGATGCCCTGAAGGTTTACGTTGGAAAACGGCGTGGAGCCTATTCGTGCATGCAGGAAGACATTAACCCCCTCATTGTGCATTATGCGCAACAATACGGCCATGTTGTACGATTGAAAGGGGGTGACTCGTTTGTCTTTGGCCGGGGTTTCGAAGAAATCGAGTTCGCCCGTCAGCACGGGATCGACACGCAGGTGATACCGGGCCTGTCGAGCAGCTATGCCGTACCGGCTTCGGCGGGTATTCCGCTAACGACTCGGGGGGTTTCAGAAAGCTTTTGGGTGATAACGGGAACGACCAAAGCCGGGCAACTGTCGAACGACCTGCATCTGGCAGCCCAATCGACCGCAACGGTGGTAATCCTGATGGGCATGCATAAACTTGCCGACATCATGGCGGTATTCGCCGGTAGTGGTAAATCCGAAACGCCCGTTGCTATTATCCAGAACGGTACGCTGGCCGACCAGCAAAAAGTCGTTGGTCGTGTTCAGGATATTTTAGAGAAAGTCAACGAATCGGGCATTGGTAATCCGGCCATCATCGTCGTGGGTGAGGTAGCGGGGCTTTCATTGACCGAGCTACAGACGATACAATCGGTTAATCAAGTTCCATACTAGAATAGGATGTTTACGCAAACCTGTTCGTGATCATGTATATAAAAGAAGCCCTTTCTGTGTAGTGAGGGCTTCTTTTATATACATGATCTACTATTTCAATACTTAGTTAAATTGACAATTCGGACCTACCAGGCGAAAAAATAGTGAATTTGTGATTTAAGAATTTACTTATTATCAATTATTCATTTTAATTTGATCTATTAAATAAGCACCACTTGGTTACGAGCCTATAACTCAGCAAAAAAGTAAATTTCCTTTCTAAACTTAAACGTATGAGAACCCTTTTTTGCTTCTCACTCCTCTTATTCCTTTTATCCTGTAAACCTACGAACGTAGAGACCATAGCCCCCGAGTATCCAGACTGGTACACTATTCAGTCGCCTATTGATAAGGAACTACAAAGCGTGTGGGGTAATCGCGATAAAACCTTAGTAATAGCCACCTTCTCTGAGGTATTTCGCTCCACCGATCAAGGAAAAAGCTGGAAAAAAGTTCTTCAGCAATCCATCGGCATATTCGGCTTGGTTTCCTATAAGGATACTCTATTTACGCTGAATGGCTTGCTCAATAGCCGTTATCTGGTTAACCCAGGTAATTACAGTATCGATGATGGGAAGAACTGGCAACGGTATACCCGACGAAATCCCGTCTTTGACCCATCAGAAAATGGATCGAAAACTGCGTATTCAATTAACCCGGTCACGACGGCAAATAGCCTACAGTATACCATCAACCAGGTCTTTTTAGATGGCCCCGCTGCTACAACGGGCATCTTTGAAACGCCGGGTGTTATCAGGTCTGATGGTCGACGTATTGACCTTCCTCAGCTTCATCAATTACATAGTCTGTATCTTGATGACCAGGAGCGGCTTTATATTACAGGAACGGATGCAGTTTGTAGTAGCGGCCATTCGGGGCAAAGTTTTTCATTTTGCAACAGCAAAAATGGTCGGGGGGTGGTTTATATATCAAAAAGACCACAGCCTTAGCTTTACAAAACCTGCTTGCTGCGCCTGGATAGATGGTTTATGTTGTACTCGGTGCTAACTCTAAATGTTCGTCTTGGCTGTTTTCCTGCCTGATTTTCCGTAGAATAATAAAGCAAACAAGGCTTCACCCAAAATAGGCGTGGCTATCGCAATCATAATGGCAAATACCGAGGCTACCATAATACTCAATCCCCGTAAAGGTGTGACAGTCGAATCGTCTAAGTCCTGATGGCTTGATTTGGCTTCTTGCATACGTTTGTTAGTTTTCCTGAAAATACTATAAAAAAGTACTGGTTGCGGGGTTAAAAATAAATTAGTTAACCAAACAATACCATCAAAACGCTAGTCGAATAAACGAGTGTAATTAGCCTTTTGCAGGAATTAGTCCATTGGTTCCAGCTATTAATCCTACCTCATTTCCTCACCACCGGAAATTGTGAGATTCGCAGGGTTGTACAACCGTAAGGCACCAGACTTATTTCCTCTTCCTCTTTGGCTGTTTCCAACCCGCTGGTTATGCTGAACGGAATAGGCCCTGTCATGTCATTGTAAAGCTGCCAGGATGGTATGCGCCGGGCTTTGACCCGAATTTCTGAAGGTGCATTGTCCAAATTCCAGGGGAAGGCGTTCACCGTTTCTTTTGTGGTAACTTTCAGGGCTTTTTCCAATTGATTTTCGGGCACGTCGACAAGCCCGTAATTCCAGGGTGTTGTCGGCCGAACTTCAATGTATTGGTCGCCATAGTTTATTGGGTCTTTTTCATTTTTTACCGTTTTTGACTCCTCTCCCATTTTCAGGGCGTAGGTCAGTGGACCACGCTCTATAGAGGTTGAATTTTCATACCATTTGCTGGTCTTTACGTGCATGGGTAAGTGTAACTCAACCACATCGCCGGATTTCCAGACACGGTTTACCGCCACAATCTGATTACCGGCAATTTCTTTCCATGTTTTCCCATTGACCAAAATCGTTGCATGTCGGCACCAGGCCGGAATACGCAAATGCAACGGAAAATTGAGTGCTTTCCCGATGGTAGTAGCCTTCAGCGTAAATTTTACGGTTTCCTCGAAGGGGTAATTGGTTTCTTCCACGAAGGTCACTTCGGTGCCATTTCCTACGTAAGCCTTTACCTCGCTGGGCGAATACACCAGGGCAGCAAGGCCTTTGTCGGGCCGCCCCGGCGTACCGGTAGCATACCAGAGGTTTTGAGTAAACTTCGGCCACCCCTGGTGCATATTCGACGTACAACAGGGATAACCCGTTAGTAAACCCATGCACACATCGGTACCGCCATGATTTTGATCGAAATTTCGAACATGCCGGGTGAGCATCACCTGATTTGCCTGTTGAAAATACTGTCGGCCCATAAAATCGTCGGTAACCTGGGCGGGCAGGGCGTTGAAGGCAATTTTCTCTAACTGGTCGGCATACGCAACGCTTCCGGTTATATTCAGCATACTTTCCAGACTAAACATCATCTCGACAGCACTGCACAATTCGGAACCCTGCGTCGGATTGTTTCCATGTAGAGCCTCATCGCCCCCGTAAAGGCCATGCGCCATACCGTTGAAGTGACGATTGTCGGCAAGTCCCTTATCGACAGCCTGTACGTACTTTTGATCGGGATGTTGCTGGTAATAAATCAGTGGCTCTTTGATACCCTGTGCCAGATTGACACAATGGATACTCCCCTGTTCGCTCAACATGTTCGTTTTCAGAAAGCCGTTCGTATAATCGAAGGTTTGCTTATGGATTAAATCAGCAAGGTCGAGCAGGAATTTATCGCCGGTTTGGTTGTAGAGCCAGTAAACGACCATCAAGTTGTCGCCACCACGATAGCGAGCCCAAAACGTCCAGTGATCGAGCGGGTGTTTTGGGAGTTCTTTTAATTGGTACGCAAAGTAATCGGTCATCAGCCTGATCACCCGCGGGTCGCGCGTTGCGGAGTAGTATTGCTTCAAAATCTTGAGCATGACCATTTTAGGCCACCAATCCTCACAATTGTCCCGTTGCAAGCCTGCTTCCTGTGGGTAATTTTTTAACGGTCCGAAATAGCCGTTGGGTTGCTGGCTGTTGATGGCCCACTCTATCCAGGGCTTGGTTTTTGCAATGAGTTCCTGATCGTCCAGGAGGTAGGCCAAGGGTAAAAGGCCGTCAATCCAGTAGGGCCCCCGCTCCCATTGGTCGCCATCGCCCCCGAGCCAGCCGTTGCGTTTACCCATCACAAGTGGATAAAGTTCGTCAAGCCGTCCGGAAGCACCTGTCTTTTGTCGAAGCAGCATTTCCTTCAACCACCCCTTCGCTTTGATCGCACCTAACGGCAATTCAATGTAGGGATTGGGGCGCAGGGGTTTCCGATTGTTGATGTAGGAGACAACTGGTGAAGGGGTAGCGGTGTTTTTTGGCTGGGCGAAGGTCTGACCCAGAAGCCCCAAAAAAAGCAGTAACGGAAGAGGTAGGCGCATAAATACGTACAGAATTGATAAAAAGGGATGATGAATAATGTAGAATTGTTAAATTCAGACAATCAGTAGTTTATCTTTTTTTATTTCATTCTTCATTATTCATTCTACACTATTAACTATACATTCAAGGCGTGCTCCTGTAAAGGTTACTGCCTGTTCGCCGGGCTTTTCGGGTTTGGCTGACTTATAACTTTAGTCGAATCCCGATTTTATTAAGTAATCCAGTAATCCAAACGCACAGAAGGGCGAATAAAAAGGATTTTAGCAGACCAACGCCACCCGTCAACAAAACTTTGGGTAAGTGAAGGTTTAGCAGCGTTGTAAAGGCGTAGGCAAAATATGGGATCAGGTAGCATAACAGGGTATCTGTGCCAGCGGGCTTAATAAACGTAAACCAGTTCGCATTTTTACCCTCATCAACCAGCCAGTAGATGGCCGTAAAGATCAAAATTGTGAGAGCACTACACAGAAATAACCAGGCGGGTGTAGCTGCCAGTTTACTGAGACCCCAGAATGTGCGGGTGTACATCGATAAACCGATCAGGGCGATAGACACTATGACGAAAACAAGTGTCATCCGTTTAGACTCACCCTGCTGGCGGTACTGTTGAAAAAGAGTGGAGAGGACCACGCCCCCCATCGTCAGGCCTGCCATGGTGCCTCGGCTTATGGCACTGGGAATGAACGAAATAGCGTTGGGAAGCAGTTCGGCAGACGCGATCATGCTTAGTAAGCAAAAACCGGCCCAGGCAGCGACTAAAACGCCAATCCGGTTTTGGGAAAAAACAGTTACCAGAGCTGCGGCCAGATACGACCAGCCAATGAGGCCCAGAATTCCCCACCAGTGTGTTGCGAATCGACTTCCCTGTTCGCCCCGATACATGAAGGCCATGCCAACCAGGATGCCTATTGCCACTAGCTTACCTGTCAGCACTACCCACTTAGTTGCCGTTTTAGGGTAGGCATTCCAGAGTACGATAAAGCAAATACACGCTACTACATTCCAGACCAGTCGGTGCATTCCGGTAGCCGCTTCATCGATCGACTCCCCGTTAACCAGATAAACGCCCATTACCAGCAAGGCAACCGAGCGCATGATGACATGACCAATAAGTGCAAGGTCTGAGTCACCCTTTTTCCGTCGGGCGTTAACCGCAAACGGGAGCGACATGCCTACGATGAACAGAAAAGCAGGAAATACTACATCAGCCAGTCCCATACCATCAACTCCGCCCGGCACGTGCTCTAGCCAGACGGGAATATCGGTGAGCGACCACAGGTCATTGACAAAAATCATCAGGATCATTGTCAGGGCTCGTAAAATATCGATTGAGTCGACCCGCATGGGTATCGTGAGCGACCGCGCTGGTTGTGCAGGAACTGTTTCTGGTAGAGGCATACTGTGTTTTTGGTATTCTGCTACAACCTACAAAAAAATAAGACAGGCTCAGTGGATTACTAGGCCTGTCTTATTTTAGTACTCTTGAAGCCCAGCCTAAAATAAACCTTTAATTTATATACAGCCATTTCGCATATAATGCCTTTTGCGCGGCAGTCTGGTTCTCTACGGGTTCAATCCGGTAGCTAACCAGCGGATTCTGTGTTAAGGTAACGGGGATTTCGCGAAGAAGCCCGGCCCGGTTAACCAGCACGATTATCTTATCGCCCACCTTACGACCGCTAATAAGGCGCAAAAGGTCATCACCCACGCGAACACCGTTTACGGATATAATTTCATCGCCAACATTTAAGCCATCCGTATACGCTGCTGATCCACGCCGAACACTGGAGATCGTTGATTTACCGTTGGCCGGGCTGGTCGCTGCCCCCAGAAAACCGTCCTGCACTTTAGCCGCTACGTTGGTCAGTTTCACCCCCACAGGTTCAAAGTAGGCATTGTAGTTTATAGGCTCTGATGTGTTCACACCGATGTTGAAGAAGTCATCGAGTTTACGACCGGCAACCTGTTCGGCCGCCTTACGAAACTCGTCATCCGTAAACCCTCGCTTTTGCTTTTTGTAGTATTCAGCATACAGGAGCCGTAGCAGATCGTCCATGTTCCGTTGGCCGTTGGTTCCTGCCAGAATGGCCAGGTTTAACAACGATCCCAACACGCTGCCCTTGCTATAATAGGATATCGTTGTATTGGCCGAGTTTTCGTTTGGCCGGTAGCCTTTAATCCACGCATCCCAACTCGACTCAGCCGCCGATTGAACGCGCGTACCCGGTTGATTTTCAATTTCGGTAATGCTGCTGGCGACCAGATTGAGGTAAGCCTCCGGCGTATGAAACCCGGCTCTTCGCAAAATATACTCCTGATAAAATGAGGTACATCCTTCTGATAGCCAGAGCATATGGGTATAATTCTCGTTCTCGTAATCGAACGGTCCCAGCGCTACCGGCCGGATGCGCTTTACATTCCAGAGGTGGAAATACTCGTGAGCAACCAGCGAGAGAAAGCGTTTGTAATTCGCGTCGGTGGCGTAGGCATTGCGTGTCGTTTCGAGGGTTGTTGAATTAAGGTGTTCAAGACCGCCCCCACCCGGCGGAATGTGATGGACAATAAAGGTATAGTGTTTGCAGGGGTGTTCGCCTACAACCGTGGCAGCAGCTTCGCAAACGCGCTTGTAATCGGCCGATAAACGTTGCTGATTATAGTCTACATCGCCAAACATAGCCACCGTATGCGGAACGTTGGAAGCCGTGAAGCTGAAGGTTTTCTGATTACCAATCTCAATGGGGGAATCGACCAATATGTCAAAATCGGCTGCTTCAAACGTATTTGCCTGTCCATCGACTGGTTCAAGTCCTGTTGTTACGCTCTTCCAGTCTTTGTAGGGTTGCACCACCACGCGCAGGGGAATCGTCTTGAGTGCATCATGATACATAAATACTCCGGCAGGGGTTACGTAACCGTGGTCTGCATCAACGAAACTCGTTCGCACAGTTAACTCGTTTGCATACACCCGGTAACGAATTGTCAGGTTGTCCTCTGATGAATAGACGCGCCAGGCATTTTTCCGAATTTTATCGCTCGAAACAGCTTTACCACCGGCAGAGGCCGTGAACGCTTCTACATTTTTGGCGTATTCGCGAATCAGATAAGAACCCGGTGTCCAGACGGGCATTTTGATGTCTAGGTAGCCATTTTTCTTCGCATTTGTGGCACTTGCCACGTTTTTCAATTGCATTTCTACCTCGAAATAGTGCGTCTGTGGCTCGGGCATCGATAGCACGTAGGTCACAGTTGGTGAGGCTGCCGGAGGGGTTTCCTCATCGGCAATAACAGGCGTAGCAGTTGATGAAAATGGAATAAAAAATGTCCAGACAGTAAGTAAATACAGAAGCCGGGCGTTTTTTTTCATACGGAAACAGGAATACCTTCGTTTTTTGTCCAGATTTGACGTGATATTTGTCAATTTATCGGCGAAACTACGACGCAAATCAGACAAAAAGTAGTTTCAGGGTCAATGTTTCAGGTTTATGCACCGAACGCTACCCATTGAAACTGAAACCTGAAACATTGACCATAATTTTTCTCTATGCCCTATTCATCCGCCCACCTGGGTCAACACCAATCGCTCCATACGCGAATCAGTCGGTTGCTGATTTTACTGTCCCTTGGGTTTTTTACCATCCTGTCGGCTTCGGCGCAGCGAACGCAAAGTAATGCCGAACCTGATTACCATTATCGAAATGGCCTTGAGCTCTTCGAGAAAGCCAATTATGCGGCTGCCCGATACGAATTCCGGCAATACCTTGAGCCCCGACGGGCCGGTGGCTCCCAGACGCTGCTCACGACCGGCGATCAGAATGCGGTAGAAGCTGAGTATTACATTGCCCTCACCAGCCTCTATATCGACGAACCGGGTGCTGAACTCCTGGTGGACCGTTTCGTTAAAAATCATAGCCAGCACCCAAAGGCCGGCCAATTATACGGCGATCTGGGAACGTACTATTATGCCCGACAGGATTATACAAAGGCGATTGATTTCCTTCAGAAAGCGGTATCGCAAGGCGGCAGTTCGGCGCAGCAAACGGCCTTTAAGTATCAGTTGGCCCTCTCCTACTACAACACCCAGAATTTACAACAGGCTTTACCATTACTAAATGAAGTAAAAGTTGATGCAAACTCACCCGATGCACCAGCCGCTTCGTATTATGCCGGTGTGATCAACTTCCGGAACCGCAACTACAACGAAGCTGTCGCCGATTTCCGACGGGTCGAAAACAACCCTACCTACCAAAACCAGGTCCCTAACTGGATTGCTCAGTCCTTGTATAAGCAACGTCGGTATGATGATCTGCTAACTTATACCGAACCGCTCCTCCGTCGCAACAATGGAGCGGGCATGACCGAAGTGGCCCTCTTTACTGCCGAAGTTTTTTATCAGCAAAACCAGTTTGCCAAGGCCATTCCGTATTATAAACAATACATCAACACGGCGGGAGCTAAAGCGCCGGGAGCGGTGAAGTTCCGCTATGGACAGTCGTTGTTCCGCACGGGGGCTTACAATGACGCCATCACGCAACTTAAAACGTTGACAGGCGGCAAAGACACTACGGCTCAATATGCAGCGTACACCCTCGGTGTCAGTTACTTACAAACTCAGAACCCGACCTATGCGTTAAATGCATTCGATCAGGCCGGGCGGCTGACGTTCAACCGGGATATTCAGGAGGAAGCGCGTTTCAATCACGCCAAACTACAATTAGATCAGAATAACGGGGCCGATGCCGTAAAAGAACTGACGGCTTTTTTGAAGCAGTATCCCGATAGTAAGTTCGAGAATGAAGCGAACGAGCTGGTTGGCGAAGCCTATTATGCGTCGAATAATTACCCGGCGGCCATTGCCTACATTGAAGGCCTCAAACGCCGGACGCCTAAAATCAACGCGACCTATCAACGGTTGACCTACAATCAGGGTGTAAACGATTTCAATGCCGAACGCTACCAGCAGGCCGTTGCCAACCTAGACAAATCCCTGAAATTTCCGGTCGATAATGACCTACAGCAGGCCGCTCAATTCTGGAAAGCCGAGTCATATTCGGCGGGTAAGCAATATGATACCGCCATCCCCTTATACGCCAGTATTTCTAAATCGGGGTCAGGAAACTACGCGGCAAAAAGCCTGTATGGGTTAGGCTATGCCTATTACAACAAAAAGGATTACACGAAAGCGCTGCCCTATTTCCGTGATTTTGTGAATCGTGGCGCTGATGCCGACGACCGGTCTCAAGTGCAGGACGCAACAATCCGGCTTGCCGATTCGTATTTTGTGACGAAACAATACGAAAATGCCCTTCGCTCTTACGATCTGGCCATCGCGCAGAATGCCCCTGATAAAGATTACGCATCCTATCAAAAAGCCCTGATCTTAAGTTATGTTGGGCGAGATGCCGAAGCAAAAGCCCAGTTCGAACAAGTGCAGCGTCAATACCCGAACTCGCGCTTTGTCGATGAGTCACTCTTTCAAAAAGCCAACGTTGATTTCGAAAAAGGATCGTATCAAGTGGCTATTCAGGGCTTCACCCGCTTAATTCAGGACAAGCCCAACAGCGCACTCATACCAGCCGCTCTACTGAAACGGGCCATTGCTTATGGTAATGTGCAACAATATGACCCGGCCGTTGCCGATTACAAACGCATTCTGGATAATTACGGCAATTCTGACCAGGCGCAAAGTGCGCTGTTGGGCATTCAAAATACCCTGAACGATGCCGGTCGGCCCGAAGAGTTTTCTCAGGTTTTAGGACAATACAAGAAGGGCAATCCGGGCAGCACGGATGTTGAACGGGTACAGTTCGAAAATGCCCGGGATATCTACTCCAGCGGCAAATACCAGCAGGCCATTCAATCGCTTCTCGCCTTCATGCAGGAGTACCCGGCCAGCCCGAGCACGAACGAAGCCCGCTATTTTCTGGCCGAATCGTACCGGCAAACTGACGACGCTGCCAATGCGCTGCGTTATTACAATCTGATTGTTGCCGACAACAAATCAGATTACCTGGTTCGGGCCGCCACTCGCGCGGCTGATCTGGAAATAAAACAGAAAAATTACGCTCGGGCGATTCGCAACTATCAGATTATCCAGAGCCGGGCAGGCAGTAAAGCCGAACAAGTTACCGCTCAACTGGGCCTGATGGATACCTACTTTGCTATTCCCAAGCTTGACTCCGCTACCACAATTGCGCGGGATGTTGCCTCGGGTGGTAACGTCGTGGCAGGGGCGCAAAACCGGGCTCAATTGATGCTCGGAAAGATTGCGTTGGCCAAAAATGACTATAAAACAGCCCAGTCAGACTTCGAGAAAACCATCGCACTGGCTAAAGATATCAACGGTGCCGAAGCCCAGTATCACTTAGGTGAGATTCTCTATCGGCAGAAAAAGTATAAAGAGTCTGTCACAACGCTGTTGAAATTTAATGAACAGTTCAGTGATTTTGAGTACTGGAAGGGAAAAGCCTTTATACTGATTTCAGATAATAACGCTGCGCTCGACGAACCAGCACAGGCCAAGGCTGTCCTGAACTCGATCATTGAAAACTCATCCGACCAAACCATCGTTGCCGAAGCCAAACAAAAGCTGGCCACACTAGAGTCTAAAAATTAATGAAGAGTGCAGAATGAAGAATGAAATGTTGGTAGTCGATTTGTCAATGGACTGTTATTTATTTCTCTTCACTTTTCATTCTTTACTACGTTTCACGCTACAATATGACCCTACGTCCCCTGTTAACCCTTTCCCTTTTTTCCTGGTCGACTGTGCTTTTCGCACAGCAGCCGAAGCCAACGCGTCCCGTTAAAGAGGGCGAGGTGGATAATCAGGAAATTACCGTTGAGAAAAGTCGTAAAATCGACTTACCCCCCGCTAATCGAATTTTCAATAAAATTCCGTCCATCAAACAATCAGTTGAACAGCGGAAGCTGACTTACGAATTTGAGGATCGGAAACTAACCATCGGTGATCCTAAAATAACCCCCGGCGTACTTGCCCCGACGACGGCAAAGCCCGACGAAACACCGGCCTACAACAATTACGTAAAGCTTGGCGCCGGAAACTATAGCTCGTTTTTGGGTGAGGGTTTTGTGGGTATAAACAATTTATCCAATCTGGCACTGGAGGGCTCCATTCGACATCTGTCTTCGGGCATCGGGCCTGTCGACGGGAAGAATTCGGCACAGAGCGATACCCGGCTTCGGGTTACGGGTAAGTATTTAGCGGATGCGTTTAAACTTCAGGCGGATCTTGGATTCGACCGAAACACGTATAACTTTTACGGATACAGTCGCGAATACGCAGCCCAACCTACGTTCGACCCGGACTTAATCAAGCAGCGGCTCAACACGATCAACGTTAAACTTGGTATTGAAAACGCCAATTCGGACAACGCCATCGACTACTCACTTCGTACGGGTATCACCTCCCTGCGCGACCGTTTCAATGCATCCGAGACCGATTGGGCGACTAACTTCAATGCCTCCCTGGGCCTTACTGACGAGCTGATCGCCTTAGTATCTGCCGATGCGTTTGTTACGCAACGCACCGACGGCTCAATTATCGACAACCGTAATCTGTTTCGGGTAAAGCCAACGTTTAAGTACACCTCTTCGCTGTTCACGATAACGGGGGGGATCAATGTTGCTAATCAAACCGATCAACGGCAAGGTATAAATGATACCCGGGCCTTTCCGGTAGTCGATATTGACGTTGCGCCCATTACCAATATTCACGTTTTTGCGGGTATCGACGGCGACATTAACCGAAATACGCTTCGTTCGTTATTGTCTGAGAATAAGTGGCTTGCGCCACAAGTTCTATTGGTTAACACTGTTAAGTCGTGGGATATATATGCTGGTTCCAAAGGAAATGTCGGTGGCGGGTTCTCTTACGAAGGTAAAGTATCCTATGCCCGCTACCGTAACTTCTCGGCCTTCAATAACACCAATCCAGACACGACCAAATTCTTCGTTCTCTACGATGGTGGCGTGTCAAATGTGCTAACAATATCGGGGCAACTGGCCTACGCCCAAAAAGACAAGTTCCGCTCGACACTGAAAGCTGACGTCTTTAATTACGGTCTTGAGCGACTTGAACAAGCCTGGGGACGTCCGCAGGTGGCTGCTACCTGGACCAACTCGTACATCCTGAACAAAAAATTATTTGTCACCGCTGATTTGTATTTTTATCAGGGTATCAAAAATAAAAACTTCACAACGGGCGTCGTGTATACACTGAAGCCTATTTACGACGCCAATGTAAAAATTGACTATTTCTTAGGGAAGCAGGTATCGGCGTTTGTTTCGCTTAATAATATCTTCGGGCAGAATTACCAGCGATATTTGTATTATCAAACGCAAGGGCTTAACTTTCTCGGCGGAATCAGTTATTCATTCTAATCGTTCCGTTGACTTACACTATGGCTGCTGTTAAAGATTACCTAAAAAAGTTGCTGTATCAGTACGACTGTGTGGTTGTTCCCGAGCTTGGGGCTTTCCTTACACACTACCAACCGGCAGCCTTTACGGAAAGCAGTGGTTTGTATTTGCCCCCTCGTAAACGGGTTGCCTTTAATGAGGCTCTTCGTTTCGACGATGGGATTCTGGCCAACTATATTATGCTTCATGAGCCTGTAAACCGCGAGGGCGCTCAAAAGCACATTAGTCAGTTCGTTACGGAGCTTCGTCGAAAAATCGAAACAGATGGCCGGTTTGAAGTTGACAATATCGGCACGTTTACCCACAATGACGAAGGTCGTTTACAGTTCGATCCCAGTTTGCGGCATAATTTCTTTGGTGAAGCCTATGGCATGAGCGCCATATCGTCGCAACTGGTTCATCAAAAACCAAAACCAGAGCCGGTTCTGGACGCAGTTCCTGTTACAGCCGTTGGCCCTGTTTTAGTTCAAGATGATGATGTCACCCTGACGCCTTATCGTCCATCGCGCCCCTACTGGCGTGTGGCGGCAGCCGCCCTGGTGATCGGGTCACTTGGTGTATTTAGTTATTTCTCGGTAATTAATCCTGGTCAACCCTTACAAAGCAGCCTCGATCCATCAAACCTGCTTCGTTTGCCTGCTTCCTATTTCAACCAGTCAACCGCTGTAGAAAAAACGGTCAAACCAGTCACTGTTGCCTCTGAGCCTGTTATTGAACCGGTTGCTGTTGTAGCCAAGCCAGAAACCATCCCAGTCGCAGAAGTAGTTAAGCCAACGGAAAGTGCACCAGCGAAGCCTGTACCAGCGGCTATTGCAATAAAGTCAGCGGAAATTAAAGTAAAACTTGAAGCAGCTCCTACTGTCAAACCATCGGCTGTAAATTCCATTCCAGCGAGAAGAGCTATTTTCACTAAGGCTGTTAGAACAACACCTTACTACACAGTAATTGCGGGCGTTTTTTCCAGCAAACGAAATGCGCTTCGCATGAAGCGTCAACTTCGTAAAGCCGGGTATTCTGACGCCTTTGTTATTTTGCCAAACCGTGGGCAGAAATCCACATTATATAAAGTTGCAGCTGCCGGTTCTGCTGATCGCGATGAAGCCATTGCCAATATGGCTGCTATAACTGAGATAGCTGGTTCAGGAGCCTGGCTTTATAAGAATTAGTTACCATCTTTTCTATAAAAAAAGGACAGCCTCAAGGCTGTCCTTTTTTTATGCTTTGTGTGATACAAACAAAAACGGCCCCCACTTTCGAAGGAGCCGTTCTGCACACGTACAAACAGGAATCTTAACCCAAATACGTCTTCAGCGCTTTTGACCGTGAGGTGTGGCGGAGCCGACGAATGGCTTTCTCTTTTATCTGCCGAACCCGTTCACGGGTAAGGTTGAATTTCTCACCAATTTCTTCGAGTGTCATAGCGTGTTCGCCATTAAGACCGAAGTAGAGTGTGATCACATCTGCTTCACGTTGTGTTAGCGTCGATAACGCTCGTTGTACTTCTTTCCGAAGTGAGTCGTTAATCAGGCCGGAGTCTGGTTTGTCTTCACCGTCGTTTTCAAGTACATCGAGTAAGCTATTCTCTTCACCTTGCACAAACGGCGCATCCATCGACACGTGACGGCCCGAAATCTTGAGTGTGTCAACTACTTCCGCAGCTGAAATCTCAAGTACTGCCGCCAATTCCTCTGGCGATGGCTCCCGTTCAAACTTCTGTTCCAGGTCGGAGAATGTCTTCGAAATCTTGTTCAGCGAACCTACCCGGTTGAGGGGCAGACGAACAATACGCGACTGTTCGGCCAGGGCTTGAAGAATAGACTGACGAATCCACCAAACAGCGTACGAGATAAATTTAAATCCACGCGTTTCATCAAACCGTTGTGCCGCTTTGATCAGGCCAAGATTCCCTTCGTTGATCAAGTCACCCAACGATAGCCCCTGATTCTGGTACTGTTTGGCAACCGACACGACGAAGCGTAAGTTCGCCTTCGTTAATCGCTCCAGCGACAATTGGTCACCTTCCCGAATTTTTTGGGCCAGCGTTACTTCCTCATCGGGCGTAAGCAAGTCCACTTTACCAATTTCCTGCAAGTACTTGTCTAACGACTGGCTCTCGCGGTTGGTTATCTGTTTTGAAATTTTTAGCTGTCTCATAATCCGTTGTCCCCGGTGGAGTGACTATATAACGCTTCCGTTTGACGTAACATTACACGAAAAAGTAACAATGACTTACGCAATTTTGTTCTCCGGCTTCGGCAGCAAAACTTTACGCGATAAACGATACTTTCCGGTCTTTTTGTCCACGTCGATCAACTTTACCGTTATTTCCTCCCCTACCTGCAGTACACCGTCCATGGTTTCCAGACGCTCCCACTTAATCTCGGAAATGTGCAAAAGTCCATCTTTACCGGGCATGAACTCAACGAATGCACCAAACGGCTGAATCGTTTTCACTTTGCCTACATAGGTTTCGCCAACTTCCGGTACAGCAACGATGCCTTTCACACGGGATACGGCTTTGTCCATGCTTTCTTTGCTGGTGGCAAAGATGCTAACCCAACCCGCATTGTCATGTTCGTCGATGTTAACGACAGCACCAGAATCTTTCTGGATATCCTGAACCACTTTACCACCGGGCCCGATAACCGCGCCGATCTGGTTTGTGTCAATCTTGATGACCATAGCACGGGGAGCATGGGGTTTCAAGTCCGAACGAACATCTGCGATGCCCTTCATCATTTCGCCCAGTATGTGCAACCGGCCCAAACGAGCCTGCTCCAGTGCCTGTGCCAGTACTTCATACGACAAACCATCAACTTTCAGGTCCATCTGGCAAGCGACGATACCTTTTGTTGTACCTGTAACCTTGAAATCCATATCGCCAAGGTGATCTTCGTCGCCAAGGATGTCCGACAGAACGGCATACTTATCGCCATCTGAAATCAAGCCCATGGCAATCCCGGCTACGGGTGCTTTGATCTTGATACCAGCATCCATCAACGCCATCGTACCGGCACAAACCGTTGCCATCGACGATGAGCCGTTCGACTCCAGAATGTCGGATACAATCCGAATGGTGTATGGGTTCTCTTCGGCAGGTGGCAATACTTTTTTCAGTGATCGGTGAGCCAGATTACCGTGACCAATTTCTCGACGACCAGCACCCCGGTTAGGCTTCACTTCGCCCGTTGAAAAGCCGGGGAAGTTATAGTGCAACAGGAATTTGCTGTACCCCTGGTACATGGTTTGATCAACAATCTGTTCGTCGGTTTTTGTACCAAGCGTAACAGTTGTCAGCGATTGCGTTTCGCCCCGTGTAAACAGTGCGGAACCGTGTGGGCCTGGCAGATAGCCAACTTCGGCAGAGATCTGACGAATCTGGTCCAGTTTCCGGCCATCTAAACGGGTACGCTCGTCAAGCACTAACCGGCGCGACGCTTCCCACTCCAGGTCGTGGAAATAGGTTTTAATTAAGCTTACGTTTACCTCTTCTCCCTCGGCAAACGATGCTAAGTATTCGTCACGAACGGCTTTGAAACCATCCGAACGACCTTTTTTGCTTGGGTTCTGCTGGAGGGCAACGGCATAAATTTTATCGTAGGTAGCGGCACGAACGGCAGCACGAAGTACTTCGTCGTGCGTTTCGTGATTGTATTCACGCTTTTCGGTTTTACCAACCTTTGCTTCCAGTTCTTTCTGCGCCTGGCACTGAAGCTTGATGGCTTCGTGAGCAGCTTTAATTGCTTCCACGACTTCGGCTTCTGAACATTCGTTCATTTCGCCTTCTACCATACAAATGTCTTTGCTGGTAGCAGCCACAATCAGGTCGATTGTAGCGCGTTCCAGTTCCGATGTTTTTGGGTTGATCTTATACTGACCATCGATTTTGGCAACGCGTACTTCGGAGATTGGCCCGTTGAACGGGATATTCGACACGGCCAGGGCCGATGAAGCAGCCAATGCAGCCAATGCATCAGGTTGCACTTCGGGATCTGCCGAAATCAACGTGATCATCACCTGCGTATCGGCATGGTAATTATCAGGGAAAATAGGCCGCAGGGCGCGGTCTACTAAACGGCTAATGAGGATTTCGTGATCACCCAGGCGACCTTCGCGACGTTGGAAGCTTCCCGGAATCCGGCCAGCCGAAGCAAATTTTTCCTGGTAATCAACAGATAAAGGAAGGAAGTCGACGCCTTCTTTGGCATCTTTACTTGATACAACGGTTGCCAACAGCATGGTGTCGCCTAACCGTACAACCACCGCACCGTCGGCCTGACGGGCCAGTTTTCCGGTTTCGATGGTAATTTCCCGCCCGTCGGGCAGCGCAACGGATTGCGTGGTGATTTCAAACATACAGCTTATTTTGAATACGTTCTCTTACAGCTTTAAACCGCTCGGCAGCTTCTAGCTTACCTTTTTACTTACTTGTTATTCCTGCTTATAGAAACAACAAAAATGAGGGAATCTACTGTTAGCAGATTCCCTTTTTGTGGGTTGTCCCAAATTACTTCCGGAGTCCCAGCGCAGCCAGGATAGCCCGGTACCGCATGATATCCTTTTTGAGGAGATAGTTCAGCAGGCGACGACGCTTACCAACTAATTTTAAAAGACCCAGTTGAGTGCCGTAATCGTGCTTGTGAACTTTCAGGTGCTCAGTTAAATGACTGATCCGATAGGTAAAAAGCGCGATCTGGGATTCGGCCGACCCGGTGTCAGTTGCACTTTTGGCATGACCCGAGGTGGAGAATATCTCCTGTTTTTTTTCGGTCGTTAGATACATCTTCAGACAGCTAATTGATTAAAAATTATGAATTCGGGTGCAAAGATAAGGAAAAATAATTGTAATTATTAACTGACAACGTTACCGCTCTTAATGAATCGTTTTCTCAGTCGTTCCCACGCAATTAAGTAAACATCTTTATCGAACAGACGTGAATCGTGCCGGGCACGCTGCATTAACAGCAGGCCAAGCGGGAAAAGCACAATGTTGGCGAGCCAGGCACCAATTGGCACCCAGAGTAAACCGTCTTTCGCATACTTGTCGCCCGCAATCGTTAATATATACAGGAAAATAAAAAATACGATGGCAATCAGCACGGGCAAACCGAAACCACCTTTTTTGATAATGGCCCCCATCGACGCACCGATCAAAAACATGACGAAAACCGAAACGGCCTGCGTGAATTTGTGGTGGCTTTCTAACTGATACCGCCAGACGTTCTTTTCCTTTTCGGTCAGGTATGTTACGTTCGACGTAGAGTAAGACAGGATACTCTGCGCCTGACCCAGGGCCGCCTGCGCCAGATCGGGCGTGGCAACCGTTTGTTTCCTCAGCAGCGAGTCAAGCCATTTCCCTTTCGTTAGCTTCTTCTGTTTCAGCACAGCGTCGGCCTTGAACTGGTACGTATAATATTGCCGTGAGCTCCCCGCTACGTTCAGACTGGTTGTCGTATAATCTTTACGCAACGAATCCGTAAGCTTGGAGAGTTGGTTGAGGTCTTTCATGAACTCGTGGTACTCAAACTGGTTCTCATCGGTTCGTTTGATCCCGAATGATTCCAGGCTGATAACGAGCCGATAGTCCTTAAAGCCATTCCGCATGTATTGTGCTCCCTGCGCCGTCGATCCATTGCTGGCGTAACTAATACTATTGTCGGAATACTCCTGGTAATCGTTGCCGTTAAAGAGTTGAAAAACAAGGTACGTACGATCTTTATCCGTGTACATCCGCCCCGAATCGGCCAGGATAATCTCGCGATTACCTGATTCAATACCGCTGACCGGGTGTTTATAGATGACCAGCCCCTTCAGCAAATCGCCTGTAATGCTGTTTTTAGCGGCCTTCACTTTATGATCTACCTTTATACTATAGCCCGGCAAATCATTATAAAAGATACCTTCCTTTAGATTGAGCGTGGCTTTGGCGGTTTTTATGTCATAAAGCAGACTATATCCTTTCAGATTAGCCCAGGGTGCTACGGAATTATTGAACCAGAACGAGAAGGCGCTAATACCTATGGCCACAATAAGCAGGGGCTGCATTGCCCTGGTTAGGGAAATTCCTGCGCTTTTCAGTGCCGTCAGCTCAAAAAATTCGCCGAGGTTCCCGAACGTCATTAACGACGACAAGAGTACCGCCAGCGGCAAAGCTGTTGGGATCGTTAGTAAAGCAAAGTAGAAAAGAAGGCGGCCGAAGGTGAGCAGATCGAGGTCTTTGGAAACGAACTCGTCGATATAAAACATCAGCAGTCGCATCAGGAAGATGAAGATGACGACGCCAAGGGTTAAAAAAAACGGCCCCCAAAACGAGCCGAGTACTAATTTATCTATTTTCTTCATTCTAATGTATAATGCAGAATGGATAATGAATAATAGTCTATACGTAAGACGTTATCCTCATTATTCATCGTTCCTTTTCCCTTATGCATTAACAAAATTTAACTACCAACAATCTCTTTTAGCTTATACATAAGCCCATCCCAGAGATCCTGAAGCTCTTCTTCATCGGCGGTTGACGAATAATCGGTGATCCGTAGAAAGGTTGATTGTGTCAGTTCGCTTTGATCGACCCGAAAGTCCACATAGTTGTTATCGTTGCCGTTTTCGTCTGTGTCCAGAAATTCAAAACGCACACCTTTATTTTGCCGCATGGAAACCTGACGGGCAATGTGGCTCTCGTTGTCCCATTGAAAGTCAAGCCGTTGTTCCGGCATTGTATTTACCTTACTGGCAAACCACTGCGACAAGCCTGATGCGGTGCTAATGTAAGGAAACAGCATTTTGGGAGATGCCCGAAGTTCGTATTCAGCAATAAACTTAAATTTCTCCATAATTTTTCTCCTTTAGGAAAAGGGGTCATTGGCAAAGGTAAACGATTTTTTTTGCGAATGTCAACGACTTTTTTTGCTTCAAGCCGTTTTTTCCTTACTTTTGTGAAACGAAACGGCGGGGTAGCTCAGATGGTTAGAGCGTAGGATTCATAACCCTAAGGTCGGCAGTTCGATCCTGCTCCCCGCTACTTATAACTAAGCTCCATTTGTATGCACAAATGGAGCTTTTATTTTACCGCTACCCAATAGAGTAACACTGGGTTGCAGAAACCGGATCAATTCCAAAAGTTGTGGAGAGCGTTGTATTTTTCTAGGTTTGTGTTCTTAATCAAACCTACTTGCTTTGGAGAGTTTCTTACCCATCATCCAGTTCCTGTTGCCTGAGTTTATTCTGGAAAATTTCGAATTGACATCCATTGACCGGCTCCAGGGCGTCTTTCACGTTCATATCGAAGAGAAAAATGCCGATCAGCGGGATCCGGAACGTAAAAACCTACTCTCCAAAGGTTTCTTTCCGACTATCACGGTTCAAGATTTCCCCATTCGTGGGCACCAGGTTTTCCTCCACACTAGCTAGCTAGGGTGCAATGAGTGGAGTGGGTGAAGTGAGTGACCTTGGAACTGGAACTGACTAACTCCACTTACTCCACTCATTTCACCCACTCTACCACACTCAAAAATATTTTTTAAAAATTTAGTACTATGTATTGCAAGATACCAAACTAAACCCATATCTTTGTATTGTTCTTAGATAGCAGCGCTCATGAAAACTCTCCTTATAGTCGGCATTTTATTTTTAGGCATTAGCGGACAGGCATTTAGCATGGGCCATCCGCATAATATGTTTGCCGCCCGCAAACAGATGCGGTCTAAAACAGCCACATCGGTAGCTAAAACAAAATCGATAACCTCAACTTGCTGGCAGCAAACCGTTCAGGCAACCAAGGCGGCTATCAGCGAACGGTTGCTGGTGGCTCTTACAAATGTGAGACCGGCACGGGCTTACTAAGCCTTTAAGAGATAAGCAAATACCCCCTTTTCGTCTAGTATAAAACCAGTCGTATAAACATACGGTGCTGGTTTCTCCTCCGCCCGTATTTGGGCTTTTTTCATTTTAACTCCTCCCGGAAATTCAGTAATCCTTTCCTAAGTATTTTGTATGTTACTCTCTAAAAAGCTCTTTACCATAAGTTGTCAACAACCGAATCGTCACTTTTTTGCGTTTAGTTTATAGCCTGGGCATCATTATTACAAAACTTTTTCTAGTAATAAGCGTACATAAGTTGTTGACAATCTGAGCAAAGCATCAGTTGCTTTGTGTTTTAATATTGTATTAATCCACTAGCAAGAACAATTGTCATACATTATTACGTTAAAAACTTAGACAATTCGGTGATTGGCTATGGTTTTCGACAGTGTTTGGCTATTTTTATGGTCTGGCCAAAAACCACCGTTAACTGACCAATTCTTTTTACCCATTGAGTGCCCATGCGGAATCTTGTTTTACGACCAATTTTACTCGTCGGCCTGCTGCTCGTCAGTTTGTTGACTGCTTTTGGTTTAACGAAACCGGGCCGTAATCTCTGGGCGAGAATGGCCCACCGGGCAGCTATCAAAGCAACCAGCAAACGGATGGTAGCTCCAGCGGTTAAACCAGCCATTATCCCATATAAATATGGGCCGGCAGCCAAACCGGTTGAGGTGTTCGTTATGTCTGACAGTGGCCAGCACTGGGTTGACAGTGTTTTCCATACGATGACACCCGAGCAGAAAATTGGCCAGTTTTTCATGGTAGCTACTTTCTCCAATCGCCATGATAATCATTATCAATACATCGACCATCTTATCCAAACCAACAATATTGGGGGGTTAATTTTCTTTCAGGGCGGGCCATACCGGCAGGCTGTCTTGACAAATCGTTATCAGGCAGCTTCTAAAATTCCATTACTGATTGGCATTGATGGCGAATGGGGACTGGGAATGCGATTAGACAGCACGATGGATTTCCCCAAACAAATGTCGCTGGGTGCCATTCGGGATAATGAACTGATCTATCGAATGGGGGCCGAAATCGGACGGCAGTGCCAGCGGCTGGGTATCCATATCAATTTTGCGCCTGTATCAGACATTAATAGCAACCCCGCCAATCCTGTCATTGGCGTTCGGTCGTTTGGCGAATCGAAGGAAAACGTTGCGCTGAAAGCATCAGCTTATATGCGGGGGCTTCAGGGAACCCACGTTATTGCCACCGCCAAACACTTTCCGGGTCATGGCGATACAAACACCGACTCGCACCACTCACTGCCAACTATTAGCCGGTCGTCGGAACAAATGCGGGATATTGACCTGTATCCATTCCGTAAACTTATTGCCGACAGTTTGATGGGTGTTGTAACAGGCCATTTGCATGTGCCTGTAATGGACAATACGCCTGCCCTGGCCGCAACCCTGTCGGAAAAGATTGTTACTGAGTTACTCAAAAAAGAGCTTGGCTTTCGGGGTCTTGTCTTTACCGATGCGCTCAACATGGGTGGAATCAGCCGGTCGCCGAAAGCAATGGACGTAAACCTCCGTGCTCTTATGGCTGGTAATGACATTTTGCTGTATCCCGAGAATGTTCGGGAGGCAACCGTGAATATTTTGAATGCACTTCAACAGGGCATTATTTCGCAGGAACTGATCGATGAAAAAGTCAAAAAGATTCTTCGCGCTAAATACTGGGCTGGCCTCGCCCAGTACAAACCCATTGACCTTGCCGGTTTATCGGCGGAGCTAAATTCGCCCGAAGCAAAATTATTGAAACAGGAACTCTGCGAACAGGCGGTAACTATAGCCACCAATCAAAATGATCTGTTACCACTCAAGCACCTGGATACCTTACGGCTGGCTTCGGTTGCTATTGGTGCCGAACCGGGCAATGTCTTCCAGAAAACGCTTAATCAATACGCGCCTTTTCAAACGCTCGCCTATCCAGCGAAGCCAACTTCGGAAGCCGACCTGACGAATATCGTCGCTCAGATTGGCGATGCGAATACGGTGGTCGTGAGTTTCCATAAAATGAGCGAATCGGCCTCAAGGAAATATGGCATTACCAAACCTTCGCTCGACTTGATCACCCGCCTGAAAGATCGGGGTGTAAACGTGATCGTTACGGCGTTTGGGTCGCCTTATAGTTTGCAGCAGTTTACGGGTGCCGATGCGCTTGTCTGTGCCTATCAGGAGCTTGACGATATGCAGCGCGTAGTGCCACAGATACTCTTCGGTGGCTTGGGTGCACGCGGTATGTTGCCTATTTCGATTGGCGACATGAAAGTAGGGATGGGCCTGACCCTTAGTCCCGAAGGACGACTGTCGTCAGGCTCTCCGGAAAGTGTGGGAATGAAATCGGCGGTGTTGAATCAAATTGATGCAATTGCACAGGGAGCCGTTAAAAACCATGTTGTACCTGGGTGTGAAATTCTGGTAGCTCGCAAAGGCAAAATTGTTTACAGCAAAAACTTCGGTGCATTAACCTACGCACCCAATGCCGAAAAGGTAACGGATGAAACCCTGTACGATCTGGCTTCGCTGACAAAAGTGCTGGCTACCTTGCAGTCGGTAATGGTTTTATACGACCGTAAGCAAGTTGATCTGACGCAGAAAGCATCTCTTTACCTGCCTGAACTACGCGGTACTAACAAGCAGAATATTACTCTTCAGGACTTGCTTTGGCACCAGTCGGGCATGGTGTCGTTTTATCCAACTACCTGGGATCGTACTCGTTTGCCAGGTGGGGGCCTGAAAGCCGAATATTACGCATCGGTACATGACAGTTTACATACTCTTCAGATTGCCCCTACGCTCTGGGGCGTTTCTGCCCTGCGGGATTCAGTCTGGAAATGGGTGGTCCAGTCGCCGATGTCAAAAAAGGTCGATGAGTCGGGTAAACCTGCCTTTGTCTATAGCGATTTGAATTTTTTGACATTGCAGAAAGTGGTTGAACGGGTTAGCAAACAACCGCTCGACAAGTTCGTAACGGACAATGTGTACAAACCATTGGGGTTACATCAACTTGGTTTTACGCCCTTACAGCGTCTTACAAATCCAAAATGCGCCCCAACTGAACAGGACACCTATTACCGGAATCAGCTTCTGGTGGGTACGGTTCACGACCAGATGGCGGCAGTGCAGGGGGGACTTTCCGGTCATGCAGGGCTATTTGGCAATGCCCGTGATATTGCTACGCTTCTGCAAATGAATCTTCAAAAGGGTGTTTACGGTGACGAGCGCATTCTTCAGCCAATGACGGTGCCCTACTTTACTCAAACGCTGAGCAATCGCAGCCATCGGGCTCTGGGTTGGGACAAGCCTAATCCCGAAAGTGCCAGTAGTGTGTATATGGCTCAGCAAGTTTCTCCACGTTCGTTTGGCCATACGGGTTTTACGGGTAACGTAGTTTGGGTTGATCCAGATCAGGAATTGATTTTCATATTCCTTTCCAACCGAATTTATCCAACGGCCGGTAACAACTCCATCAACACAACGAAACTCCGCCGACGTATTCATGAAGTAATCTACTCGGCTGTCCAGTAACGGCCAGAAAGAATCAGAAAACATTTGGTATCAATAAGTTAACAAATATTCCTTTGTCATATGCCACTTCTTCACTGAAGTGGCATTTTTATTGTTGTAGAGATTTATAAGTAGTACTGTCCATACATATCACCTATTTTCTATTTATCTGTCTCAATATCAGTATACTAATATTGATAAAGTTTTTATATCTACCCGCACGTCCAGACAGGTTGGTCGTTCGCAGCATCTGTATATCGTATATAAATGCGTTAACTTTAGGCTCTAAACTGCTTTTACTTTTCTATTTTATGAAGGGACGTATTCTCTACTCCTGCTTAATTGTCTGCTTATTTTGTACTGGACTGAGTATCTCCAGTTATGCCCAGGCAATATCTAATGTCACGTTTCCCGCAGCGGCTGTCTGTCCCGGAAGTAATGTAACAGTTTCATTTACGACAAGTGCCCAATTTGCTGCTGGAAATATATTCACGGCTTATTTGTCTGATGCAAGTGGCACGTCTTATCCCACAATAATAGGTACTGTCACAAGCCGAACAACTGGAACGATTAACGCCACGATTCCAACGGGAACGGCTACCGGTTCGGGATACAAAATTCAGGTGAAGGCAACTAACGGCGTATCAGCCAACTCGTCGGCTACACTCACGGTCAGTCGTCCAACTGCACCAGGTGTAACACCCCCATCATCACCTTACTGCGAATCGGATGTAGCCCCGGGCTTACTCGCAACAGCTTCAGGCGGAGGTAGTCTTAATTGGTATGGCACCAATTCGTCGGGGGGAACAGCCTCAAGTACACCAACCGTACCCAGCACTGCTGCATCGGCGATTGGAACAACCCTGTATTACGTCAGCCAGACAGTTGGTGGCTGCGAAAGCCCACGGGCCTCTATTTCGGTTACAGTTAAAGGTAAACCCAGTACACCGGGAGTAATAACACCTTTAACTTATTGCGTGGGGCAACCCGCAAGTGCCTTAACGGCAACACCAGGAACCGGTGGGTCGCTCAACTGGTATTCTGTTGCATCAGGCGGTACAGCTTCATCTGCAGCACCCGTTCCTGTAACATCAGCAGCCATTAGTAAGACATATTATGTAAGCCAAACGCAAAACGGGTGTGAAGGACCACGAGCATCCATCACGGTGGTTGTCAATGCTATTCCTGCCGCACCAACAGCTACTGCTCCCGCTCCTTACTGCGAAGGAGCAACGGCATCAGCCCTTTCTGCCACAGGCCAAAACCTGTTGTGGTACGGCACGAATGCATCAGGCGGATCGGGCTCTGGTAGTGCTACGGTTCCCAGCACGTCAGTCATTGGTAATACCGTGTATTATGTATCTCAAACGGTGAATGGCTGTGAAAGCAGCCGGACGGGTATTACTATACAGGTAAAAGATTCACCTGGCGCACCAGCAGTTACTACCCCTTCACCATATTGTCAAAATCAAACCGCTACAGCTTTAAGTGCCATTCCATCTACCGGCGCAATATTGAACTGGTATGGAATAAGTTCCTCAGGTGGCTCACCTTCTGCAACGCCAACTATTCCGGTAACAACCCAGGCTGGTACTATTAACTACTACGTTAGCCAAACCCTGAACGGGTGCGAAGGGCCACGGGCATCGATTTCAGTAACGGTTAAGGGTACCCCAAGTGCGCCAAGTGTGTCAAGCCCGCTTGTTGCCTGTCAAAATCGAACAGGCTACTCGCTGACAGCCTCTCCATCCAGTGGTGGTTCGCTCAACTGGTATGGTACGTCAGCGTCAGGCGGATCTTCGACATCGACACCCCCCATACTGTCAACGGCAAGTGTAGGATCAGTAACTTATTATGTCAGTCAGTCGGTAAATGGGTGCGAAAGCGCTCGATCTGCCCTTATCGTCACCGTTAACGCTGTCCCAGCTGCTCCAACAGCAACCGCTCCCTCTCCTTATTGCGAAGGTTCTACCGCTACAGCCCTTTCGGCCTCCGGGCAAAGTTTGCTCTGGTACGGCACCAATGCATCGGGCGGGTCAGGGTCAGGCAATGCTACGGTTCCCAGCACGTCAGTTATTGGCAGTACGGTGTATTATGTATCTCAAACGGTGAGTAGCTGCGAAAGTGAGCGCACAGGGATAACGGTACAGGTAAAAGACACGCCGAATGCTCCCGGCACATCGGCCGTTGATTTCTGTCAGGGGACTAGTGTCCCTACCTTAAATGTTTCGTTAACGTCTAACGCTACTGTTAACTGGTACGGTACCAACTCCTCGGGAGGTACACCCTCAGCAACGGCACCTGTACCTTCTAATTCAACGGTTGGCACTACCGTCTACTACGTCAGCCAGACATTAGTTGGTTGCGAAGGGCCACGTGCCAGCCTAAGTGTCCGGGTAAAATCCACTCCGTCAGCACCGGGAGTTAACTCCATTAGTTTTTGTAATAACAGTCAGGCTCAGCAGTTAACGGCCTCGGGTACAAGCTTAAAGTGGTTCGATGCATCTGACAATTTGCTTGGTGGCGCTCCAACGCCCAATACGGGAACAGTAGGGAATCAGACGTTCAAAGTATCGCAGACAACAAATGAAAACTGCGAAGGGCCAAAAGCCAGTCTGATCGTTACAATCAACCCCTTGCCTAGCCCTCCCGGCGTAAGTAATCTGACCTACTGCCAAGCGCAGGATGATCAGCCACAGCAAGGAATAGGCCCATTGACCGCCAATGGGCAAGGGAGCTTGAAATGGTTTTTTTCGGATGGAAGTCCGTCTGCCAGCCCACCTACACCATCTATTCAACAGTCTGGAACACAAATTTTTCAGGTAAGTCAGGTAGTTAACAACTGTGAAGGTGCCAAAGCTATCCTTCAGGTAACGGTTACAACGCCACCAGCACCAGTTACACCGAAACCAGTGGTTACGTACTGTATTAATGATAAGGCCGTTCCGCTGGAAGCTGTTGGTGAAACAGGTAGCCAGTTGAAATGGGTTGACCCATATGGTAAAGTTACAAACAACGCACCAACGCCATTGACGCTGAACACAAATGTACAGCCACAGGGAGATCCTTTTTATGTCTACCAAATTGCGTCAAACGGGTGTTACAGCGCCCGATCAACGATTCGCGTAGTTGTCAATACAACCCCAACACTGTCTCTGTTTGCGCCAACACCCGTTGTTAATCTGGGCATAAAGGCCCCTTTACAATTGAAATTTACTGGCTCTGGCCCTTATAGCTACAGCCTTACGGGTGGTTACTCCGGCATAGCCCGTATCGATACAACAATTTCAGTGTTACCTCGTGGAAATACCACCTATCAGGTAACATCAATTAGTAATGGTTGCGGAACCGGTTTACCAGGGAATCCGGCAACCATTGCGGTTCGTGTGCCATCGGTGTCAACTAGTTCATTAACGGCAACTACTTTGTGCGCAGGTACATCATTGTCGGTTCCATTTGTTACCGCAGGAGAGTTCAATCCGGGCAACGCATTCCGAATAGAGATGGTTAGCGTAACAGATACGACAAAAAAATATGCCGTTTCGACAAGCGCCAATAACTCGCCGGTGACAGGCTCTATACCTACTACCTTATTGAGCGGACAATATTACGTTCGTATAAAAGCCGACAATCCGGAAATAGCGATCATAGGTAGTAATAGTCCCACATTACTGACAGTGCGCTCGTTTCCAACGGCAACGCTAACGGGTACGCAGAATATTTATGAGGGCACACCAGCGAATCTGACACTCACCTTTGGGGGGGATGGCCCCTGGAATGTGACGTATGCCGATAGCCTTAGAAACTACCCACTAACAGTTACCACAAACCCGTATGTAGTTGAGGCCCGGCCAGTCCGCACCACGACATACAGCTTAGTCAATGTTTCTAACAGTTGTGGCACCGGGACACTGTCAGGTACTGCGGTAATAACAGTACTGCCTTTACTGGGTGTTGACGATAATTCGCTCGATCCGTTGGTAAAAGCCTATCCTGTACCAACAGCGACAACGTTGATTGTTGAATTGAATTTGCCGTTAACGCATGACCCGGCCACGTTATCGTTGACCGACTTAGGGGGTCGACCCATTTTACAGCACACGACCCGAAATCAGCTGAATGAGCTGAATCTTACTGCACAACCCAGTGGCTTATACCTGTTGCGTATACAAGTTGGTGATCGGCAAACAGTTAGAAAAGTGTTGAAGCAGTAGAATCGGTTATTGGTTACAAGTTATTGGTCACTATAATTAGTAGTAAATAACGATTGACCAATAACTCAATAAATAACCTACCCAACATGCCCGACGACTATTTCATGGAAATGGCATTGGTTCTGGCCGAAGAAGCCGCCGATAATGGGGAAATTCCCGTTGGTGCCATTGTCGTTTGCCGAAATCGGATTATTGCTAAAGCACGAAACCAGACGGAGCAGTTAAACGACGTAACAGCACATGCCGAAATCATGGCAATTACATCGGCAGCGCAATATTTAGGGGGTAAATACCTCACTGATTGTACCATGTACATTACGCTGGAGCCCTGTGTCATGTGTGCCGGCGCTCTTTTCTGGGCTCAGCTTGGGCGGTTGGTTATTGGGGCCAGTGATCCCAAACGCGGCTACAGTCGTATTCAGCCGTCGTTATTACACCCAAAAACCCGGCTCGAAACAGGTTTACTTGCCGAAGAGAGCCAGGCATTGCTGGCGAAGTTTTTTAGTCGCTTAAGAACATAATTCACAATAGGGTTGTTAATTCAACCGAATAATCTTCCATCTAACTAATTAGTAAAATGGCTTTTGTACTAGACCCACTTCCTTACCCAAGTGATTCGCTCGAACCGAATATCGATAAACAGACAATGGAAATTCACCACGATAAGCACCATAATGCCTACGTGACGAATTTGAATAACGCTATTGCGGGTACTGACATGGAGAATAAATCCATTGAAGATCTGCTGTCCAGTGTAAGTAAAGCACCAATTGCTGTGCGTAACAACGGTGGTGGTCATTATAACCATACGTTGTTCTGGAACACAATCTCAGGCAGTGGTGGTGGTCTGCCGACAGGTACCCTGGCTGATGCAATCACACAGAAATTTGGTTCGTTCGATACCTTCAAAGAAGAGTTCACGAAGGCAGCAACTACTCGTTTTGGTTCTGGTTGGGCTTGGTTGATCGTAACTCCCGAAGGTGAACTGGCTGTCACATCATCGCCAAATCAGGACAACCCATTGATGGACGTTGCCGAAGTAAAAGGCTTTCCTGTCATTGGCCTGGATGTATGGGAACATGCATATTATCTGAAATACCAAAACCGTCGTCCCGATTATATTGCCGCTTATTTCAATGTGGTTGATTGGAATGCCGCCGAGAAGCGCTATCAGCAAGGTAAGCAAGCCTAGTTGAGCAATGAATTATGAGTTATGATTATAACGGGTGATTAAGTTTCACATAAATTTTCCGTCATTCATAACTCATAATTCATAATTCATCACTACTTTTGCACTCCTAAAACGGTGATTGTAGCTCAGTCGGTTAGAGCGCCGGATTGTGGTTCCGGAGGTCGCGGGTTCGAGCCCCGTCTTTCACCCAGTAAAAAAAGGTCTTGATTCGTTCAAGGCCTTTTTTGTTTTCCCTCTGGATTAATATGAATAATGGCCTTTTATGAACTATATGCTATTCTCTTCAATCCAGCATTTATACTACTTTGAAAGAGCGCACTGGTACCAAGTGCTGCCTTTCTGTACTGAAAAATATTTTTTTGTTTAAACTTGGGGCTTAAACGTTAAACAAAACTAAAAATTCCGTAGTTTAGTATTTGTTATTTACAACGGACAAGGACTCATGAGTACGTATTCAATCAGAGATTTAGAACAACTTTCAGGTATCAAAGCGCATACGCTTCGGATTTGGGAACAACGATACACGATTCTCTCACCTGACCGAACAGATACTAACATTCGTACCTACGGTGATGAAGACCTTAAACGAGTTTTGAATATTTCTCTATTAAAAGACCACGGCTATAAAATTTCGGAAATCGCGAAATTTTCTACTGATGAACTAAACAGGGAAATAGTTAAGATCTCCGAAAGGCATCTTAGCTACCCAGACCAGATTCAAGCGCTAACCATCGCTATGCTGGATCTAAATGAAGATCGTTTCGAGAAAATTATCAGCACGAACATTCTTCAGGCTGGCTTTGAAAATACAATGATCAATATCATTTACCCATTTTTAAACCGTATAGGCACATTATGGGTAACGGGATCTATCGGGCCGGCACAGGAACATTTTATAACAAACCTGATTCGTCAAAAAATCATTGTTGCCATTGACAGCCAAATAGGTTCGCCAACTTCCTCTGGCAAAAAATACATGTTATTTTTACCAGAGGGCGAGTTTCACGAAATTAGTCTTCTATTTGCGCAATTCATTATTCGCTCCCGGTCCAATAAAGTCATTTATCTGGGGCAAAGCCTTCCTTTCAATGAGTTAGTGTTTGCGCATGAATTGTATCAACCCGATTATATTTTTTCGGTACTTACCACGGTGCCGTCAAACCACGAAGTTCAGCCTTTTGTCAATCGTCTGGCGGGTGCTTTCCCAAACACACAGGTACTGTTAACGGGATATCAGGTCGTTGGTCAGGACATCACCCCTCCCGACAACACAATCATTATCAATCAAATAACTGAGTTGATGCGTATTGCCAGTAATTGATTCAGGTTTTTAAGCCAGATTTTGAGCAAACGAAAGCGCACGACGCTCAGCATACGTGTAGACATCGCCCGATAGCTGAAAACCAACATGGCCGCCGGTTCTTGGTGTTTCCAGAAAAATATGGGGGTGGGTTTCGGCGAGCCAGGCCGGGGAACACTCAGGCGACAGAAGCGGGTCATTCTGTGCATTCAATAGTAAGGTTGGAACGCATATACCCGGCATAAAATTAACCGCTGAGGCCTGTTCATAGAAATCGTCGGCACTACGATAACTGTTAACCGGAGCAGAAAAAAGCTCGTCAAAATCCCGCCACAGTTTCACCTGCTTCAACTTACTCATGTCCAGTCTACCCGGAAATTGTATTGCTTTCTGGCTTAGTTTGACGACCAGTTTCTTCATGAACCGATTCCGGTAAAACCGGTTAAACGGCCGGTCGAGCAGCTTGGCACTGGCACCCAAATCGGTTGGTGCCGAAATAGCTACTCCACCCTTAATGACGTTGGGTAACTGGTTACCATGAACTCCCAAGTATTTTAGTGTAATATTTCCCCCCATACTGTAGCCAACCAGTACGACTTCGCTATACGAATTTCGTTGAAGGGCATGCGCGATAACCTCGCCGAGGTCCCCAATCTCACCGTGATTATAGAGTCTGAATGCCTGATTCATTTCTCCGCTACACGAGCGACAGTTCCAGGCCAGAACATCGTACTTTTGCTGCGCAAAGAGTTTGGCCGTTCCGAGCATATATTGCCGGGTACTATCGCCCTCCAGCCCATGCGTTAAGATAACCAGACGGTTTTGACCCTTATTTATCCAATCAAGATCAACAAAATCGCCATCCTGTAACGTCAACCGTTCGCGTTCATAGGCAATGCCCGTTACGGCGCGCGTAAGGCCGGGAATGATCGTTTGCAGATGACCGTTGTACTGATAGGCCGGAGGACCGGGATAGGCAGAAGGTATAAGCGGCATATTAACTAAACAGCGGATACGTTAGTAACGTTATTCCAGAACAAACTAACACAATGCAGTTCGCGAAATATTTGTCCGTCATTTTTGCCAGCACGATCAAATTTGTTGGAGGGCCGTTGTCTGGAGCGGCACTTGGGTTAAATTGGTTCGAAACAGCCATTTGCACCATGTTGGGCATGATGATTAGCGTTGTGCTGGTTATTTACGCAGGTGCGGCCCTGCAAGCCTTATTCAGCCGGTTTCGATCGGCCCCTGCCAAACGATTCACGAAACGAACACGTCTGGCTATTCGTGTCTGGAAGCGCTTTGGCCTTGTCGGTATTTCCTTTCTTACCCCCTTATTATTAACCCCAATAGGCGGCACTATTCTGGCACTATCGTTTGGCGTTAACCGGAGTAAGGTAATTCTATATATGCTGATTAGCGCTGTTTTATGGGCTATTGTCCAGACACTGGCTTTTTATCAGATTCCCGGACTGAAGGGCATGTTTGGGTGAACGGCTACCGGCTAACCGTTTGGGGCACAGATGCCGGCGTTTTTTTTCTGAAATCGCCCTGCGAGAAGTACTTCTCGATCAGACAATACATCAAAATAAAAAAGTAGCGGCTACCCATTTCTTTGATCTTCAATTTCGACTCGCCGTATTTTCGATTTGTCCAGCTGTTTGGTACAACCGCGTACGAATAACCACGAACGATGGCTTTGAGGGGGAGTTCGACCGTTAAATTAAAGTGGGGCGCCAGAAAAGGCTTTACACCTTCAATAGTTTCACGTTTATAAAGCTTAAAGGCGTTGGTGGTGTCATTGTATTTAATGCCCATCACCATTCGAACAATGAAATTAGCGACTCGGTTGATCAATTTTTTAAGCTGTGGATAGTCGATCACCTTGCCACCAGCTTCCCAGCGGGAACCGAAGACCGCATCGACATCCGAATCGAGCATCTTATTATAAAATCGAACCAAATCTTCCGGATCGTCAGACAAGTCAGCCATGAATACCGCAACACAATCGCCCGTGAACCGCTCCAGACCATACCGAACGGCGTAACCAAACCCATTGGGTCCCGGATTTGTGTAGTAAACGAGTGTTGGAATTTCAGTCGCGGCTAATTTCTCCAGTATGGCTAGCGTACCATCTTTGGAATTATCGTTCGTAACGCATATCTCATGAGGAATTCCGTGCCTGGAAAGGGTTTGATAAAGGGCACGTAGCGTTGGGGGCAACGACTCCTCTTCGTTGTAGGCGGGGATAACGACGCTTAATTTCATAGGTAAAAGTAAACAGAACCCAGGTAAAACTAACCTCTGGGTTTACTTTCCGAAGCGTTTCTACCGTCTCAGTTTAGCTGGTTATACGTGTGTTGGCTGGCTTCTTTAGACAGAATTAACCATTCATGAGTCGGTGTAAGCCGATGGCTACTACCCCATAAGCACGCTGCACAACTGGTGGCGTCAGGTGGTTGTAAATAACCTTTTTGAAATCAGCCCAATCTGGTTTTGCCAATGAATAATAGATGGCAGCTAGGCGCAATTTCTTTATATATGAGTCTCGAAACTGGGTGCTGTTGAGCATCATTTTATAATAGCGAGCTATATTCTTTCTCAATACACTATCAAACTTATAGTCCAGCTCGCGATTGATATTGCTGTACATATCGATGCGGTTTTTCAGGAAAACTGCATCGTCATACTTGTCGGAAAAGCTTACTCCGTTTCTATTTTTCCTGTACACCGACATCAAGTCAGGCAGATAGCCGATTTTGCCCAATTTTGCTTTTAAAATCAGCCGTGGAATGTCTCCGCTAACCGACTCCCGAAACCAGGCTGGATATTCAGCAATGGAATTGCGACACATGGTGGAGGATGTGGCCATGAACCAGATTTCATCCTCTCCAACTAAGTCCTCTATTGTGTAGAAGGGCTTCATGTCGGGGCCGTTCAATACGTGCGAAGGCTTGCCATCTTCATACGTAATGAGCGCATTGTGAAATGTCAGTGAATAATCAGGATGAGCGTCTAACAGATCAGCCTGTTTTTGCAACTTGAGCGGGTCAATTAGATAGTCATCGCCATCAATCAAGGCATAATACTCTCCTTTTGCTAATTTCAACGTTTCCAGAAAATTAATCCCGCCGTTTTTACCCATATTATAGGGGTGCAGCACACCTTTGACCAGACCCGGATACTTGCGTTCGTATTCCTGAATAATCTCCCGCGTACCATCGCTCGAAAAGTCATCGCCGACCAATATTTCAATAGGAAAAGTAGTCTTTTGAGCCAGTACACTATCAATGGCCTCTCGGATAAAATTTTTCTGGTTATAAGTGATAATCAGAACACTGACTTTTAGCATAAGAAGATATTTTTTCGTTTACAGTCATTCGCTGATGACTCTAAACGACCTACTAATGAAGGGTCTTCAAAGTTAAGTTTTTAACCGTTCGTATTTAAGCTTTCCAACCTTGGTGCTCGTCTTTTCCGTATGGATTCAACGCCAGAATAGTACCTGCTTTTTGCGAATTAAGTGAGTGCCAGTGCCGACCGGAAAATCTTTCTCTTAATGGGTAATGCGTTATTTGCGGATGGAAATAAGGTTGTCTTCTATTGGTTATGCAACTCAGCCTGCTGGCTGAGTTGCATAACCAAATCCCGAGGCACCAAAACCATTTCCGTTGTACAACATAACCCACTGCTCACGATGATTGAAGATATGGCAGTAATCCATCATCATTGAATCCCAGCCATCTATTGACCGTTCAATTCCAGCCAGATCGTCTCTTCGCTCCCAGGTAATACCATCGTTCGACTGAGCATATCCAATGCGGTAACTCTGCCGAACATCAGTACGATAATTGGTTGCATTACGGTACGAAAAATACATTTTGTACAAATCACCGTCTTTATAGACCGTTGGGCGGCCAATGGCATCTGTGAACTGATCGTATCCTACACAGACATGCCCTGTCCGTTTCCAGTCAATACCATCTTCCGATTCGGCATACTTAACGTCGTAAAAAGGCTCGGGATGCCCGTCTATTACTTCTATTTTCGTACACGACAGGTACCACATACGCCACCGGATTGAACCATCAGGCTGTTCTTCACGCATGACGCAGGGCTGGGCTATCCAGACCTGATCGTAAATGGACCGATCGAGTAGGGGGCCTGTATATTTCCGTTCAAACGTTAACCCGCCATCGCGACTGATAGCCAAACCAATACCCAGCCGATAACTTGCCGTTTCGCTTTTGTTCCAGCCAGTGTAGTAGAGCCAGATTTCATCGCCTACCGGTAAAAACCAGGAAGGCATGGTTCCTGTTTCATCAAACATGCCAACTGCACCTTTTGTCAAGCAGGCTTTGTTATGAATGTATGTCACTTCCGACAGATTATCGGGGTTTAGTTCAACGAAGGAAACGGCCGATGCGCTGTCTTCATCACGCGTGGAAAAGTACACCCGCACTTTGTCTTGCATAACATACCCAAACGGAACTTGCGCGTGGGTACGGCTAAACGATTTCGAGCCGTCAGGTTTATAAACCAGTCCTTTTTTTTCCCAGGTCATTCAATTCGAGTCTTATACTGTACTGATAATTTACCCCCTACTTACTCAAGATTAAAGGGTTGGAGCCAACCGGGTAATCATACTGTCGTGGATCTGAGTCATCGTTTCTGTCAAATCGAATGTCCAGTCCCAACCGGGATAATGCTGTTTAAACTTAGTCAGGTCGGAGATATACCAGATATGATCGCCACTGCGATTGGTCTCCGAATACTGATAATTCATTTTATTGCCCGAAATGGTTTCGCAAAGTGCCATGGCTTCGAGCATGGAACAGTTGGCGTAGCGACCACCGCCCGCGTTGTATACTTCGCCCGGACGTGGATTCTGGTAGAAATGCCAAAACATGTTCACCAGATCCCAGCTATGAATATTGTCGCGAACTTGTTTGCCCTTGTAGCCAAAAATAGTGTATTGATTGCCTGTAATGGCACATTTCATCAGGTACGACAGGAATCCGTGCAATTGAGCGCCTGAGTGGTTCGGGCCTGTGAGGCACCCACCCCGGAACACAGCGGTATTCATACCAAAGTAACGGCCATACTCCTGCACCATGATGTCGGCAGCCACTTTAGAGGCTCCAAAAACAGAGTGTTTGGTGTGGTCGATACTCATATGCTCGTCGATACCATTCTCGAAATAAGGGTGATTATGGTCTATTTCCCAGCGCGTCTCGGTTTCGATAAGGGGCAGGAAATTTGGATTGTCGCCATACACTTTATTGGTTGACGTGAAAATGAATACCGCTTCGGGGCAATGCAGGCGGGTCATTTCCAGCATATTGAGCGTACCAACAGCATTAACGCCAAAATCGGTGAACGGCTCGCGAGCGGCCCAGTCATGGCTTGGTTGAGCTGCTGTATGCAGTACAAGTTTGATATCAGTACCGAATTCGCGAAAAATCGTTTCCAATTGCGATACTTCCCGAATATCGGCTGGCCGATGGTGATAATTAGTATAGGTTTCGGCAAGGCGATTTCGGTTCCACTCCGTTGACCCATCAGCACCAAAGAAGTATTGCCGCATGTTGTTATCAATACCAATTATCAGATCGAATTTATCGGCAAAGAAAGCAACGGCTTCACTGCCTATCAAACCAGCAGACCCTGTAACTAATGCAATTTTCATATCATTTATTTTAATAGTACAATTTATATGTCATTTATTATACGTATTGGGGGTTCTCTAACCAAATAATACTACTTCTTCAACTTTTCAACGGAACAAAGTAACGGAAAAAATCAGACTTACATTCCCTTTGGCTACCTCAGTCATACAAACAATCAATGCTTTTTAGGGAGTGGGCAAATAAAACGACAGCGACAAATCAGCGGTTATGCGCCAATTCATCGCTGTCGTTATGTTCGTCAGGAAATCTTATGCTCCCTGTCCCAATGTACCGGCACCAAATAGTTTTTCGCGGATTTTCTGGGTCCGTGCGTCCAGATCTGGATTTGGCGTGTACTTATATTTTGTCTGTACAGCAGAAGAGTCTCTGCCGGTTCCGTATACTTCTGGATCACCTGCCCGATAGTCTGCCCGGTAGTCGTCGACGCGATAGTCGTTCTGGCGAACAGAGTTATATTTTTGATAGTCGCAGGATGCCAGCGATAATACTGCTACAGCCAACAAACCTATGCTTAGTACGCGTTTCATAGCCACTTGATTACGAATTGATTCGGCAAAAATAGGTTAGACCACTTAGGTTTCCAAACGAGAAGGCTCACTTCTTATATGTCAACACTTTTTAAGATTTCAATCTCACCCCAAACAAAGCCCATTAACTCCTGAATATGGTCATGAGAAAAATCGAAGGGCACATCGGCTGCTGCGTAAATCTCACCAATTGATGCTTTGTAGCCTAAACTCAGCGCTTTTTTGTACCCGGCCAAACCAGCTTTCGGATCGCGTCGGTAGTTACGCCAAACGCCAATAGCGCCCAGTTGCGCAATGCCGTATTCGATGTAGTAAAAGGGTACTTCATATAGATGTAACTGCCGCTGCCACAGGTATTCCTGATAAAAGGCGAACCCATCCCAATTGGTTATAGAATCGGCAAACTGGTTGTAAATCCGAAGCCAGTTCTCCCGACGTTCGGCGTCTGTGTGGGTAGGATGCTCATAAATCCAGTGCTGAAACTTGTCGATGGTAGCCACCCAGGGTAAGGTCTCAATAATAGATTCGAGGTGTTGAAGTTTGGCCCGGCGGAGTTCATCAGGATTGTCAAAAAATACATCCCAATGATCCATCGACAGCAACTCCATACTCATCGACGCTAATTCAGCCACTTCCATCGGCGGGTTACGGAATGCCTTTAAGACCAAATCGCGGGTCAGGAAAGAGTGAACGGCATGACCGCCTTCGTGTACCATCGTTACCAGGTCGCGCAGGCTGGAGGTAGCGTTCATAAAAATAAAGGGTACACCAATTTCTTCGAGCGGATAATTATAACCACCCGGTGCCTTTCCCTTACGCGATTCCAGATCGAGGTGGCCCATTGCCCGCATGATCCGCAAATCGTCGCCCAGTTCTTTATCGAGTCGGTCAAAACACGTGATCGCTTTTTCGAGAAGTTCGTTTCCGGTTGCGAACGGTTTCAACGCCGGACGACCCTCCACATCGACCTTGGCATCCCAGGGACGTAATAGATCAACCGAAACGTCGGCCCGCGCCAGTTTCTCTTTGCGCTCTTTGGCAAGTTTGTTCACAAAAGGCACAACGGCCTCGGCGACCGATTCGTGGAAATTGAAACAGTCTTCGGGGGTGTAATCGAATCGGCCAAGGGCGGCAAACGAATAATCCCGAAAGTTGGCAAACCCAGCGTTGACCGCTATTTGATGCCGCAAATCGCGCAGGCGGTCAAACAGTTCGTCAAGCGTTGAGTGATCCTGATAACGCCGTTCCCAGATTTTGCGCCAGGCTTCTTCGCGTACAGCGCGATCCGTCGATTGAATTCGGTCGCTGGCTTCGGGCAGGGTCATTTCGCGGCCATCGATTTGCACTGTCATGGCCCCAACAATGGCCCCGTACTTACGCTCTTCAGTTTGAAGCTCGGTTTGCAACGGAATATTTTCGTCCCGATATATCTCAATGGCTTTCTTCATACCCCGCACCATCACATCGTAGCCATCATCGGTCAATTGACTCAGAAAAGGGCTGTTTACGGCTTTAAGGTCAAGGTCGTTGCCATACGTAGTCATGGCTGGCTGGATTTCGGCAATGAAGAAATTTAGCTGATCAACCAATTTCTCGTTGGCCGTATCGCAGGTCATGCGAATGTAGCGCCAGGCGAAGTTTTCGGACAGGTATGATTCCAGTTCGCTTCGGTCAATGAGCCACTGTTTTAGTTCATCGGCATTATCAATCGAGCGATCCAATAATTCCTCATAGAGTGGTTTTACATCGTCCCAACTGGTCAATTCGATAGTCTCCCCAATAAAGGAACGTGTTGGCCGGGCAGGCAGATTAAGTGATTGATTTGCTGTCATAGAAAGTATAGGGTGGCCCAAAAGCCGCATAGCCATAGGCTATTTTGAATGTACTGTTTAGTTAGAAATAGTTGGCTCCTAGCCATGTTACTGTAAGCTATTATCAAACTTTTTTGTTCACAAATTTGCAACTACGAAATTGTTCGTATATGTTTACTACGAAATCATTCGTAGATAGTTATGAAGCCCACTGACTCTGAACTAGAAATACTGCATATACTTTGGTTCAATGGCCCCAGCACAGTACGACAAGTACACGAAAAGCTGAGCCAAAGCCGCGATATAGGGTATACAACGGCCTTAAAACTCATGCAGATTATGCACGAAAAGGGTTTTTTATCCCGCGAAGAAGATGCCCGCTCGCATACATACGCGGCCATCGTGAGCGAAGAAGATACCCAGCGCAATTTGGTGGATCGTTTTGTAGAAACGGCCTTTCGGGGTTCGGCGTCCAAATTAGTGATGCAGATATTGGGTCAGCATAAAGCCTCGCGGGAGGAACTGGATGAGATCAAGAAACTGCTGAATGATCTGAACCAGGATTTATCTGAATGAGGTGATTTACCTGATTTTCTCAAACGAATATTTTTCTAAACCAACAGACAATACGTTTATGAACGCTCTTGATTTCTTATCCAACCCGGTTGCCAATGCACTTGGCTGGACGTTGCTCCATGCCGTTTGGCAAGGATTTGCGCTGGTATTACCCATTGCGGTAGTTTTACACCTTTTGCGTAACCAGTCGAGTGAGTTGCGCTACCGCATAGGAACGCTGACTCTGTTAAGCCAGTTGCTGGTTTCTGCCATAACATTCGTGTGGTATTATAAACCATTGGCGGACACTTTTGCCCCCAATGCGGTCTCTATAAATGCATATGCACTACCCATTCGCTGGCAAGATGTAGCGAAAACGCTGCCCTGGCCCCAGCAAATGCAGCTTTTTCTGGAAAATCATTTAAGCCAGTTCGTCTTTATTTACCTGATTGGTGTAGCCCTTTTTGGGTTGCGATTGGCTGGTGGCTGGCTCTATTTACAACGGCTGATAAAAACTGCCATGCATCCCTCAACAGCCGTCTGGATGCAACTTACCGAGCGACTTCGGTTAACGCTTGACGTTCGGGCTGTAGTCCAGGTGCGGGAATCGTCCCGTATTGCCGTGCCAATGGTTGTGGGTGTACTTAAGCCCGTTTTGTTATTGCCCGTTGCGCTGGTTACGAACCTGACAACGCGCCAGATAGAAGCTATTTTAGCCCATGAACTGGCGCACATTAAACGGCATGATTATGCCGTAAACCTATTGCAGTCGGTTGTGGAAGTACTTTATTTCTTCCATCCGGCTTTGTGGTGGCTGTCGGCGCGGGTACGTGAAGAGCGCGAACATTGCTGCGATGATCTGGCGGTGCAGGCTTGTGGTGGCGACGGGCGTATTCTGGCACAGGCGCTGGCTCGTGTTGAAGAATTGAGACTGACGGCAGTAAACTCGTCTCCTAAGCTCGCGATGGCATTTGCCACAAACCGCCAGCAACTATTGCATCGGGTACGGCGGATGCTGGGCGTGCCATCGCGACCGTTTATCTCAAATGGTAGTTTGGCGGGGTTGACCCTGGCAACGATTCTACTAATGAGTGTGTCCGTTTATGCGGTTCAAAAACAGGATAAACCTAAACACAAAATCAGTCGGCCACATCCGGTATCGACGCGCAAACATAAAATTGACAGCGATTCAGAGTATGAAATGGTCGATAATCAAACGCTAAGTCGTATTATCTGGAAAGGACATAAACTATCTGCTGCCCGCATACAAAAATTACAGCATATACTTGATCAGGTTATGGCCGGACAACTGTCGCTCGACGACGTTTCACAACCCGACCGGGATATCCTGTTAACGATTATCGAAAAAAATAATGCGTTCGATCAGGGCATGGGGGCATTGGCGAATGGCTTAGCGCATATCGACTATAGCAATATCGTTGCGTCGGCATTAGCGGATGTGCCGCTTAGCCCGGACGGAACGGTGGAAGGATTAGCCAAGGTTGATTATAACAACATTATTAAAGACGCTTTTTCTTCTTTGGCGCCCTCGAAATCGTTGCTCGATTCGCTCGACAAACAACGTCTCTCCCACCAACGCCAGCTAGACAGCTTAAGTCAGCTTACGGCTCAACGGTCAAAGCAAATGCAGACAATTCACCTCCAAATGGAAAAGCTCCGGTTTCCAATCGAAGAACTTCAGCGCAACCAGGAAGTACTCAACTGGCGGAAAGATAAACTGATGGAGCAACGTAACGCGCTGGTTGAAAAACACCAGAAACTACTGTATAACGATGGTAAGCAAAAACTAAGTCAGGACGACATCGAGAAGCAGTTAGCTACCCTTGAGCCGGAAATCAAAAAGCTGGAAGGTAATATGGAAGCATTGAACAAGCAGTTCGAAGCGATCAACGCAAAGGAAGACGAAGTTAAACTGCCGATGGAGAAATTAGAACGCGAATCGGAGCAACTGGAAGAGCAGATCAATAAACTTTCCGAGGAGGTTGACCGACACGGTGATGGCATGGCTAGACTATTTCCGGAGCGACTGGAGCGTTTAGATAGAGTGGAAGCGCTGGAGTCGACTGAGCGTCCTCTTCGCATACCCCGCCCACCAAAACCACCAAGAAGTGTGGCTCCGGCAGCACCTTCAGCACCCCTGCATGCAATGCCTGCGCTAACACCAGCCCCGGCTTTAGCACCAATGCGGAGCCGGGTGAATGTACCAAAAATACCTCGGACAATGCCGAAACCCGCCGTGGCACCAAAACCCGAGTAATGTAAACCGGGCGTCCCGTCCGGGTGTGAAAGGCGAAGCAACAACTGGCAACATGCTACACACCCGGACGGAACGCCCGGCACTACACTTAGTCAATTTCAATAACGACGTCTCGCCCAACGGGGTGCGCCACGCAGGTAAGCACATAACCGGCTTTTAATTCGGATTCTGACAGGCCGTCTTCTTCATCTAATTTTACCTTACCAGACGTACACTTGCCCAGGCAGGCTGTACACATACCCGCCTGACAGGAATAAGGCAAGTCAATATCCAGGTCCAAAGCAGCCTCCAGAATGGTCTGGTGCGGAGCTACGGCAAACTTATACTCACTGCCTTCATACAAAATCGTCACTTCGGGAGAACCACTGTCGGCGGCTGTAACCGGCTCTTCAACCACTTCACCAGCGGCAACAGGCGCCGAGACATAACTCTCTTTATGGACACGCTCCGTGGGAACACCCACCAGCGACAAAGCCGCACGGGCCTCAGCCATCATGCCATCGGGACCACAGAGGTAAACACTCGCATTCTTCAAGTCGGCACTGGGGACCTGGTCGAACAGTTTGGTTAACGTGTGTTGATTTAACCGACCTTCGGCTCCTGTCCAGCCCGGCGAGGGTTGGCTCAGGATGTGGCTTACCTGAAAGCGCGACTTTCCGTAGGCCTGTTCCATCGCATCCAGATGGTCCTTGTAAATAATAGACTCCTGGTTACGGTTTCCGTAAATGAGCCATACGCGGCTGTTTGGCTCAACGTGTAACGCCGATTTAGCCATCGAAAACAGCGGTGTAATGCCGCTACCCGCACCAATGAGTATAATAGTCCGGCGGTTTTGCGGTTCAAGTTTGGGAACAAACGTACCCATCGGCTCCAGCGATTCGATAATGTCGCCCGGCTTGATACGGTCAAAAAGATAATTGGAAGCCAACCCGCCCGGCACGCGTTTTACCGATACAGATAACGATACATCAACGTGGGGCGATGAGGCCATTGAGTAGGACCGACGCACCTTTTGACCATTGACGTTGAGTAAGAAGGTCAGAAACTGACCGGGTTGATACCGAATTTCTTCACTGATGGGGTGCCAGAAACTTATTGTTACAGCGTCGGCCGTTTCCCGGTCGACGTCTTTTACTTTCAAAAAATAACGATTTGCCATTACTATCCAGATTGTCTTTCAACACAGAACGAACGATAAACGAGTGGAGTTACGCTGCGTTCCAGTTATGTAAGCTACCCGTTCTTTTCGTTGACTGCTTTTTCGACAAAGGTACAAGTGAACAATGGGAACTTACCTCTTTTTGTAAAAATCAACTAACTCGTCGGCAGGGGCTTTGTTAATACGACCCATTGTTAAGCCTGTTTGTTTAACCGCCTGACGCAGAGGCTCGGCAAAATAATAGGCAATTGACCCTACAAAATGAACGGGCCATTGTTCAGCTTCGGGAAAACGCTTCACGTAGGTTGTCAAAAAAAGTGTAAATGCGTCGGTTACAAGGTTGTCGATATAGGGGTGTGCCAGATGATCGGACAGGAAGGGCGTGAATGAGGCAAAATAGCGATTTGGGAAAGGTTTTTGATAGGCGTTCTCCAGTAACGTTGCCCGATCGAGGGCGTAACGCAACCGAAAATCGTCGCGAAGTTCATTGGGAAGTCGTTCCTGAAAAAAGTCCCGAACCAGCGTTTTACCAAGATAGCCACCGCTTCCTTCATCGCCCAGCCAGAAACCCAGCGACTGAATACCCCGGATAATTTCAGAGCCATCATAACAACAGGCATTGGCACCTGTTCCGAGAATACAAACAATGCCCGCCTGATGCCCCACCGCAGCCCGGGCAGCTCCCAGCATATCGCTGTTTACCTCAATGGTTTGTAGACCCGGCAATACGGCTTGTAACCCATCGGCAATGATGTGGTTCACCGATGGGCCAGTGCAACCTGTTCCATAATAAAATACGTCTGTTACCAGCGCCCCGTTTAGGTGAGGCAGCAGTTGCGCTTCTAAGACAGCCGCTATTTGTTGGGCATTTTGATAATATGGATTGAAGCCATCCGTTTGAATAGCAAGGATCTGACCTTCATCGGAAACAAGTCGCCAGTCGGTTTTAGTTGAGCCACTATCAGCGATTAAAAGCATATTTTGTGTCAAGTACAAGCGTTGCGGTTTCAGGTTTGAATAGCTTCAACATGAAACCTTAAATTAGTTTGCCAACAGCGGTAAATCGGGTAAAAACGCCGTTGGTGTGGGGTGCATCGACAAGTTCGTCGGTGAGATCCTGCCCGGCCCAGTGTTCATAATGCTTGCCATTTCGCCAAAGCCGTGAGGCCGACAGGTCGTAGATAATGCCATTAAACGCGCACCAGATTTCGTCGCGATCCTGCCCATTACGCAGGGCCAACTGCGAACGGGTGTACACAGGCAGCGGTATTTCATTGATCGGCATTAAGCGTCCATTTAGTCAAACAACTATGATTATTAAGTATCATTTTGTGAGTGAGAACAAAATTAACGTAACTTTAGCCACTTCTGATTCTATTGCATTTGATTAACCATGAGAAAGACTCATTCTATCGCTTTTCTTTCGCTAGTAACCCTGTTTTGTGCTCTAATAGGCTGTAAGGGCAATAAAGTAGCTCCTGTTTCGGAGCGAATCGCCAAAGTCTGGTCGGCGAGCAAAGTAGACGAGAACAAAGTAACGGTCTACACCAAAGCCGGAACAGCAAACGTTCGTAACTACACTGCCTTTAGGCTTGACCTGAGTGCGGCACCTACAGTTAAATACACTGATTTCGACAATAATACATTCGTCGGAAAGTATTCTGTTCCATCAGATACGCGCCTTGTTCTGACAGAGTTAACTCCTTCGCCAACGGGTGCTAATGGCACAATTGAGTTCACGATCAATTCAATTGACGACAATACCCTGAGCCTGTCCCGTACTACAGCCAGTCAGAAAACGGGCGGCACAACAAATGATTACACGTTGACGAATCCATAAGGGTTCCGTAAACCAATTCATAAAAAAAGCCGTTCCGTATGTCAATCGGAGCGGCTTTTTTGTGGCCATACCCACGGGCTTCAGTCCGTATTTTTTAGTTGTTACCAACACGGACTGAAGCCCGTGGGTACAGCCATGAAAAAGCCGGGCCGCATTAATTAATACATAATGACTGATCTCAATAAAATCGGTGAAATTGGCTTGATCGAGCGTATTCGGCAAGCAACAACAGCACCCGCTCATTCGGAAACGGTACGTGGTATTGGCGACGATGCCGCCGTATTCGACTGGGGCGACAACTATGGTTTACTCTCTACAGATATGCTGGTTGAGGGCATCCATTTCGATTTGACTTACGTTCCCTTAAAGCATCTGGGCTACAAAGCCGTCACCTTTGGCGTTTCGGATATTGCCGCCATGAATGGCCTACCTATTCAGCTAACGGTTAGTATTGGCCTTAGCAGCCGATTCCCGGTCGAAGCCATCGACGAATTGTATGAGGGAATTCGGGCAGCCTGCGAAGCCTATAACGTCGATTTAGTGGGGGGAGATACTACAGCCTCACGGTCGGGACTTATTATCTCGGTGTCGGTGGTGGGCAAAGTTGCCAAAGACCAGATTACATACCGTAACACCGCCCAGGCCAATGATGTCATTTGCGTTACCGGCGATTTGGGAGCGGCTTACCTGGGCCTTCAACTATTGGAACGCGAAAAGCAAGTCTATCTGGCCGACCCCAACATGCAGCCAAGCCTGTCTGAAGAACGGGCTTACCTGGTTCAACGTCAACTCCGCCCCGACGCCCGCACCGACATTGTTCACGAACTCCGCGATCTGGGTATTCGCCCTACATCAATGATCGACATTTCGGATGGTCTGGCTTCGGAATTGCTACACCTATGCCACCAGTCGGGTACGGGCGCAGTGATTTTCGATGAAAATATTCCCATTGATGACCAGACGCACCTTGCCGCCGACGAGTTTAAGATCAGCCCGATAACGGCGGCTCTGAATGGGGGCGAAGATTACGAACTCCTGTTCACTGTTCGTCCGCAGGAGTTTGAGGCACTATCCGTGAACTCAAGAATCACGGCAATTGGCTACATGACAGCGAATCCCGCCCAAATTGTACTGTCGACCAAAGCCGGTCAACAAACCACTATTCGGGCGCAAGGCTGGAATCAGTAATCTGGCGCGGGTATTTACCCGTGCCTTTTTATTTTGTCAGCATTCGCTGACACAGGAAAAGACAACCGTCAGCGAATGCTGACAAAATAAAAAGGCACGGGTAAATACCCGCGCCAGAAAGAATGCAAAAACGAGTTCGGTTTGATTTTGAGTTATACTTCACCAACGGCGGTAGCTTGAAAGGTGAAGATTTTCTGTTGGATATTGATGGCGACGACATCTCCGATCAGGCATTGGCTGATTATGTCATTGCTGATCTGCGTCTGCTCATGGTTGGCCAAACCAGGATTCTTAACAAAGAAATCATTATCGAAGCTCACAAGAGAGCCCCAACTCAAGAGACTGGGCAGCGAAGTCGGTTAGTCGATTTGAGTCATACGATTGAAGATGGTTATGAAGCTGGCACTGAGTTTCAGATTGGCAAAATTGAGATGGTAACCAACACCGGCACCTATCTGGATTGTCCTTTTCACCGGTATGAGAACGGTAAAGATTTGTCAGAGATTGGACTGGATGCATTCACCGACCTCGAAGGAACCGTAATTCATGTACCGCATACCGACACACTGGCCATTACGGAAACACACGTACACGGCTACAAAGTTAGGAATCGGGCAGTACTGATTCACACGGGCTGGGCTGAATTCTGGAACACCGAAGCCTATTACGAAAACCATCCGTTTCTAACAGCTGGTGCTGCAGCCTACCTGCGGGATTGTGGCGCAAAATTAGTTGGCATCGACTCGCACAACATTGACGACACGCGTGGCAACAGTCGTCCGGTACATACTACGTTGCTGGGGGCCGAGGTTCTGATTGTCGAGCATCTGTGCAACCTGTCTTTACTTCCCACAACTGGCTTTACGTTTAGTGCTACACCACCCAAATTCAAAGGCGTTGGTACGTTTCCGGTTCGGGCACTCGCGAAGGTTTTGATTGGTTGATTGGTGAATTAGTGTAGTGGTTAATTGGTGTAGTACTTAATTGAGTAGTCCAGTGATGGTTACACTAATCAACTACTCCACTACTTACCACTTTACTTTACATACTTATAGATCATTTCTGAAACGGTGGCCATTGTTTCTATTGTCGCTTTATCATCTTTAATATCCTTCGATAGAAGCACGACTACATACTTGCGGCCATCGGGCAGAAACACAATGCCCGAATCATGCCGAACGCCAGTAATAGAGCCTGTTTTGTGCGCTACTTTTACCTCTTTGGGTAGCTTTCCGGGAATGGCGTCGTTGAATTTTTGATCCAGTAAGGTTGTAATCATTGCTTTCGATGCTTCGGGACTTACCGCTTTACCGGTGGCAATCTTCTCAAAAATCAGCATCAGGTCGTAGGCGGTCGTTGTGTTGTTTAGTCCTTTGGTAAAGGCTTTACTATCTTCCACACCCCGCCGAACCTGAATGTCTCTGGCTCCCAAATCGCGCATGGTTTGCGTGACGTTTTGAGCCCCGACCCGCTCAATAACCATATTTGTTGCTAGATTGCTGCTTATAATAATCATGTTGTAGACCAAAGCCGCCAGTGTTCGCTTGGTGCCTACCGCTTTGTAAATACTGGTATCGCTATCCTGTTCGGCATGAAGGCTATAGGGGCTGCCATCTACAATACTTTTAAACTCGGTCGTGATCGTCATGGTGTCAGTGAGTGCCAACTTATGCTGGGCGGCCTGCTTGTAGACCTCGATCATAACCGGTGTTTTCATGGTACTGGCCGCATGAAACACCTCGTGTTCACGAATCAGGACTTCTGCACCCGTAGATAAGTCTTTAAACGCAACGGCGAAAACACCGGGTTGCTTACTCAACTCCTGCTCTATCTGCTGGCGCAGTTTGGGGAGTGTTGGCCTGGATTGGGAGAAAACGGATAGCCAAGGGGCCGATAAACAAATCAGGCTGATAGCCAGACAACTCGATGTCAATTTCTTGAACCCCATAACCGCACGTTTCTAGTTTTGATACTGGGATCAAAAATGCGGTCAATTCGGCACATTTCCTTATGGCACCCGCACGAATTTCGAATAACAGGCCCGCTCGCAACGAGGCAATATGGTTAATGTTTGGGCCTCAATTTTCACGCCCTGTGCAAAAGCAACGGTAGTCCGGTTTGTACTGATATATAAATTCAGGAATAAGCTGTCAGGGTAGGTCGTATCGACTCGATAATACTTTGTGGGAAGGTAATAGGTCATTTCAGCTCCCTCCGACGTTAGCTGCCCGTCTGTGCCGAAGGTTAGCGTCTGGGCTGGGTTAGCGGCATACTGTCTCGTTGTATCAACTGACTTTGTAACTTTTATTGACGTCTTTTGATATTGTCCCGGAACAAGCACGGAGTCTTTTATGCCAACAAATAACCCATTCTGGAACAGAGAGTCTTTCTTATAATGCTCGGCTACGTAAAATGAGTCTTGTACGTAATAGTCAACATTTATTGGATATAACCGCTCAACCAGTCGCCATGTACCTGTAATACGCGCATCGCCCGCCCCTGGGGAGAAGGCCGCCGTTGTATCTTTACAATTTACAAGAAGGCTCGCCAGAAACAGGGTCAGGCTCAGGTAGAATACTTTTTTCACAAGCTAGTCGGCAGTTCGTAAAGCTAACGAACAGGCTGTTCCTTCCATTGCTTCGTTGGCTTTTTCTTGGTAGGTCTTTTATTGTTCATCCGTCGGACGAACAATAAAAGACCTACCGAAATAGCTTAAACAAACTCCGTGCCTCTTTCTTTGGCGTCGGCAACGAAAGCTTTCACTTTCTGCTCTTCTTCTTTCCGGCAAATCATCAGCACGTTATCATACTCGGCTACAATGTAGCCATCCAGGCCATTTACGACCACCAGACGGTCTTTGGGGGTTTTGATAATACAGTTCTTGGTATCGTATAACAGAATGTGGCCATCAATCACATTGAAATCGTCGTTTTTGTCCGACACTTCATAGAGTGATTTCCAGGTTCCTAGATCTGACCACCCAAAGTCGCTTAATACAACATATACATTGTCCGCTTTCTCCATCACACCGTTGTCGATGGAAATGCTTCCGGTCAACGAATAGGCTTTGGCGACAAATGCTTTTTCACGTTCGGAGTAATAGGCATTGTTTCCTTCCTCGAAAATCTCGGCTACTTCGGGCAGGTACGATTCAAATGCGTTGATGATCGACTTGACGTTCCAGACAAAAATACCTGCATTCCAGACGAATTCGCCACTTTCTACAAACTGTTGAGCCAGTTCGAGATGCGGCTTTTCGGTAAATGTCTTTACCCGGAGGGGACCCGTCTTTCCCGCTTCCGGTATATATTGGATATAGCCGTATCCTGTATCGGGGCGGCTTGGCTGAATACCCAGGGTCACTAAAATATTCTGCGCCTTTGTGGCATCAAGTGCCGTCTGAATAGTCCGTTTGAATTCGTCTTCTTTCAGAATAATATGGTCGGCGGGGGCAACAATGATGTTGGCTTCCGGGTCACGCTGGGCTATTTTATAACAGGCATAAGCAATACAGGGAGCCGTGTTGCGGGCAATGGGTTCGCACAATACCTGATCGTCGGTCAATTGCGGAAGTTGCTGCTGGCAAAGGTCCTTGTAAAGAGAGCTGGTAACGATATAAATATTTTCGGATGGGCAAACCCCATCAAAACGGTCGGCAGTCTGCTGAAGTAATGTCCGGCCTGTGCCCAGTACGTCGTGAAATTGCTTCGGATAACTTGTACGGCTGAAAGGCCAGAACCGCGTTCCGACACCCCCCGCCATGATTATTACATAAGTATGATTCATGGATGCTAAACTGATTTATGACAAAAATGTCACTATAAAGTTGATTTACAAAGTGCTAGTATTCTTATATAAAATAAATAATCTATAAAGTTTACAATTACAGAGCTATAGTACATAAAAATGCTCACTAACAACTTATACATTATAAAACCTAATAGTCCCCCCCAATTGTTCGAAGAAGGGCTACCGCATACTGAACTTCCTGGCTGCGAAGCTGTACTAATTGCTGCTCGGTTGTCAGAATAGTCCGTTGAGCATCGAGTACTTCCAAATAAGTAGCTAGTCCGCGCACGTAAAGTTCGCGGTTATATTGTTCTGTTCGGCGTGCCAACGTCAATGTTCGCTCCTGCAACTCGATTTGCTGACGCAGAAGAGTCAAATTATCCAGTGCGGTTTCGGCATCGCGCTGGGCTAATTGGAGAGCCTGCAAATAAATTTGCTGATTGGTTTGGGTTTGCTGTCTCGACAGGGCGATATTTTGTCGTGCCCGATGACCTTCGTAAAGGGGCACAGAAGCATTTATGCCAACAATGTATGTACCAGCACTGGGTGTTACCCAGTTGCCTATTTTACCCGACAAAATACCACCCGATCCAATTAAGGTAACTCGTGGTTGCGTGCTGGCTTGCTGGAGAATTACCTGGGCAGCTGCCACCTGATTTTGTCGAATATACTGCACCAAATCAGGTCGGCGCTGAAGTTGTTCGGCAGTGACGCTGGCATAGGGATAGGTTGGTACCGCAGATGGCAACGCACCCGGTGGCACCGAAAAGTCGATGGGGCTTTGGCCGCACAACTGGGCCAGCCCATTAACGAGTTCAACGCGGGCGCGCTCCAGTCCTTTGAGCGTCACCTGCAATCCCGCGTAGTCTGTTTCGGCACGCTGTACATCAATCTGATTGATTAACCCTACCCGAAAGCGTTCGCGGAGGATAGACAGGGTGGTGTCACGCGACTGGATATTCCGACGAAAAACGGCCTGTTCAGCGTCGTTTCCCCGAATGAGCATGTATGTCCGGGCAATATCAGAAGCCAGCGACAGTCGAAACGATTGATAATCGGCATCGCTGGCTTGCGCCTGCAAATTAGCGACGGTGATTCCACTCCGAATCCGCTTGAACAAATCCAGTTCATAGCTGGCGTCAATGGGTAACAGTTGGAACGTATTCAACTGAAAACGTGGTAATAAATCGGCCTGATTAGCAACAGAAAGTGGCCGGCGTTCTGACAAACTCTGGGTAGTAATCAGAGCCGAACTCCGCACAGAGGGCGATAGAAACGACTGCGCTACCCGAACCCGAATGCGCGACTCCTCCAGACGGCTCAGTGCTGCCCGTAAATTCGGGCTGTTGTCCAGCCCCTGCTGAATCAACGACTCCAGCATGGGATCGCCAAACCGCCGAAAACCACTGACGGTTATTGTTGGACTTAAATCGCTTGCGGCTACAGTTGCCGACGGTACTGCATTCCCAACAGTGCTGCCGGATTGTGTCTGAACCGTACCCGGCGCGTTGGCAGGCCCGGTGCCCGGCTGAATAGTAACTGAGCCACCGGGGGCATTCAGCGGAGCAGTTTGTGCGTTTAGCTGAACGGCTAAACTACTTAAAATGAGAACGCTACTGAAAAACTTGATCATCGCTGAGCTACTGTTTTGCCGACTACGGCCTTTCGAAATCTTACTTTTTGACCATCGCGCAGACGGTCGTTTGGATTTGTGACAACCAGTTCCTGACCCGTTAAACCGCTCACCGCTTCGAGGGTTGTTCCATAATCGCGCCCTAGTGTGATGGGAATAAAATGAACACGCAGACCACTATCAACGACCACAACACGAGGCCCCTCTGCGGTTATCTGTAACGCATTTGCCGGAATCAGTACAGGCGCCTGTGCACTAATCATATCGAACTTAACCATACTATACAGGCCCGATGGCAATCCCTGTTTGGGGTTCGGAATAACTACTTCGGCCAGTAACGTGCGGGAGTCGCTCCGCAAAGCGCCCGAGGTGTGCATAACAGTACCTTTGAAGGTTTGATTTTTCAATTCAGGAATAGTCACTGTAGCGGGCATCCCAATTTTCATGTTTTGATAATAGGTCTGCGGCACATCGACAAACACCCGAAGCGAACCTACTTCCGATAGTGTGAAGAGCGGCTGTCCGGCTCCCGGCGACACCATTGTCCCATTTTCGGCTGTCCGGCTGGTGATAATACCGCTGAAGGGAGCCCGAATTTGCTGTAGGTTTTTCAACGCTTCCAGGCGACCCAGATTAGCCTGCGCTACCGTCACCGCCGACCGGCGGGTGTCAATATCCTGCCGCGCAATGGCGCCGGGCAATTGAACGCTCTCCAGTCGATCGAGGTTAACTTTAGCCAGTTGCTGATCGGCTTTGGCGCGGGCAATATCCTGATCAAGTTCGGGCGCGTCGATCGTTGCCAGGAGCTGTCCCTGTTTCACTTTTCCACCAATATCAACATACCAACGACGCAGAAAACCCTGAGTTCGGGCATAAAGGGGCGTTTGCCGATAGGGCTGTATCTGGCCGGGCAACGTTAGCCCGGTGGTATCTGACGAGTGCTTTAGCGGCACCACGTTCACAATAGGTTCACGATTTTTATCTTCCGAAACGGCCGCTTTCAGTTCCTGGGTATTTCGAATTCGCGGCAATACGCCGAAAAAAACGAACACCGCGATGAGCAGCAGAAGGGGAATCAGGATGCGAAGTGCTTTCATGAGTTATAATTGAGCGTCTAAAGTTTCGATATGAACCACCGCGTCTTTATTGAGGAAGCCATACAGATGTGGAAATGATTCATTGTTAGTTGCCAGTTCGTATTTCAGCTCATTCGTTAGTTTGCCGGTATCAACATGGAGCAACAGTAAGTCGGGCATATTTTTGTAATATCGACTCAGTGTTCCGGCAACTTGTTCCTTTTGCGACAGATGAATAAAGCCTTCGGTTTGTAAACTTGGGGCTTCGTATATAGGCTGGTTTTCCTGTTTGGCCCAGTCGGCGGCAGGAACAATGTGATAAATCAGGTTCATTAGACAACAGTTGGTGCTTGAGTATCGGCCTTGGGTTTCCGGGCCAGGTAGCTGAATACGACGGGTACAAATAAGAGTGTCGTAAAGGTAGCCAGTAGCAACCCGCCAATGACAGCCCGGCCTAACGGCGCATTTTGCTCGCCACCTTCACCCAGCCCTAAAGACATAGGAAGCATACCAATAATCATGGCAATGGCCGTCATCAGAATTGGGCGCAAACGCGTTCGGCCTGCTTCCAAAGCCGCTTCATAGGCATTCCCACCAACTTCGGGCAGGTGGTCTTTGGCAAAGCTTACCAACAAGATACTGTTTGCTGTGGCTACGCCCACGCTCATAATAGCTCCCATCAATGAAGGAATACTGAATGTTGTGCCCGTTAAAAACAGCATCCAGACCATGCCGCACAAAGCACCGGGCAACGCCGTAATGATAATAAATGGGTAGCGAAAGGACTGGAAGTTGACTACCATGAGCAGGTAAACCAGCAAAGCCGCAAACACAATACCCAGCCCTAACCGGCTAAAGGCACTTTCCATACTTTCAACCTGCCCCCGAATCGAGACGGTGTTACCAGGTTTAAGCTGCGTTTTATACTCGGCGGTAAGTTCTTCCAGCGCCTTAGCTACGGAGCCTAAATCTGTTTTTTCGACTGATGCATACACGTCGTAACTAGGCTGCGTGTTGACCCGGTTAATAATAACCGGCGCCACAGTACGCTTCATGGTCATTACGTTACTAAGTAGTTGGGGCGTAGACCGGTCTGCCTGTCCGGCCGCAATGGGCGTTTGGAGCAGCTTATCGTATGAATCCAGTTTATAGGGTGGCGTTTGCACCGCAATAATGTACGGAAAACCACTAACCGGATCGGGCCAGAAGTTTGGGCGGGTCTGGCCGGTGCCACTTAGCGAAATGTTTAGATTGGTTGCCACGCGCTGCTCAGTCAGACCAAACTGCCCGGCGCGTTCGCGATCAACAGACAAGAACAGTTCGGGGGCATCCAGCACCTGATGCAAGTGTACATCAACAGCGCCCGGTACCTGACCTATTTTATCAACCAATTCTTTGGCTACTCTAAGGTTGTTGGCCCGGTCGAAACCGGATACCTGTACGTCAATGGCGGCCGTCAGTCCGAAGTTAAGAATCTGGCTAACAATATCGGCGGGGAGAAAGAAATACGTAACGTCAGGCATTTCTTCCCGTAGACGGGCGCGTAGCTCGCGAACATAATCGCCGGTTGAGTGCGACCGCTCTTCATTGAGTGAGATCAGCAATTCTGCATCGGCCGAGCTGGCCGACGAATTATCGGAAAAGAAGAAATTGTAGCGTTCCGATGTTAAACCAATGTTGCTGATAACTGAGCTAATTTCGTCTTCCGGAATCACCTCTCGCACAATTTCGGCCGTTTGGGCGGCTATCTTCTCCGATGACTCAAGCCTTGTGCCAGCCGGGGCCCGCAGGTGAAGTCTCATTTGACCACCATCCACTTGCGGAAAGAAATCCCGCCCAACAAACGGAAGCAGCACAAATGTAAAAATCACCACAACCAGAAATACGCTCAGTACCGTACGGCGATTGTTCAGTACCCATTCCAGCGCCCGGATATAGCGAACCTGAAAGCGTTCAAAACCAGTATTGAACCGGTTATAAAACCGTGCAAACGCATTTGGCCGTTTTGTGGTATCATGATTATGCTGCGCTTCGCCTTTTAACATCAGATCGGCGAGGGCCGGGACGAGGGTCCGCGATAGTATATAAGAGGCCAGCATGGCAAAAACGACCGCTTCGGCAAGTGGTCCAAACAGGAATCGCGCTGGGCCTTCGAGGAACAGTACCGACGTAAACACAATACAGATCGTGAGCGTCGACACAAGCGTTGGCGTAGCAATTTGCTGGGCTCCTTCCAGAATAGCCTGGCGGAGCGGCATACCCAATTCTTCGTTTCGGTGAATGTTTTCGATAGTTACCGTGGCATCATCGACCAGAATACCAATGGCCAGTGCCAGACCGCCAAGTGTTTGGATATTTAATGTTTCGCCCAGTAGGTACAGGATAATAAGCGACGACAAAATTGACAGCGGAATGGAAACCGCTACAATAAGCGTGCTGCGCCAGCTACCCAAAAACAGTAAAATCAAGCCCGCCGTGAGCAGGGCCGCAATCATACCTTCGACCAAAACGCCCTTAATCGACGCCCGCACAAAAACTGATTGATCGAACAGGGCTTCAATTCGCAGATTTGATGGAGCGGCCGCCCGAACCGTTGGCAGAATCTGGTTCTTTATCTTATCGACAATCTCGGTCGTTGAAGCATTACCCGTCTTTACGATCCGCATCAATACACCTTTACTACCGTCCTGCTTAACGATGTTGGACTGGACAGCGGCACCATCGTGTACATTGGCCACATCACGCATGTGAACCGTTGTGCCGCCAATGGTCTTGATGGGTATATCGTTCAGGGTTGCGATCACATCCGGCTTGGAGTTCAGGCGAACGTTATACTCACGCTCGGCCAGTCGCAATGAACCACCAGGCAGGGTTAAATTCTGAGCCGCCACCGCATTCGTTACTTCTTCGGGTGTAACATTATAAGCCACTAACTGATCCGGTTCGAGATCCACCGCGATCTGGCGGCTTTTCCCGCCAAATGCCTGCGACAAACGACTACCGGGTACAGTCGAGATTTGAGGTCGAACCCGCGTTTGAGCGTAGTCCGTAATCTGGGCTTCGGTCAGGCTGTCAGAGGAAAGACCTAATTGCAGAACCGGAACATCAGTGGCGTTATAGCGAACAATAAGGGGCGGCTGCGTACCTGGCGGCATCCGGACAAGGATTGTTTGCGAAATAGCCGTTACCTGGGCGAGCGCTTCTTCAATCTTGACCGATGGCTGAAAGAAAATCTTTAAAACGGCGGTACCATTATACGTTTGCGATTCTAGCCGTTGAATATCACTAACGTTATTGATAAGCGATGTCTCGGAAAAGTTGGTAATCATCTTTTCCATCTCGTTGGTCGAGAGGCCGCTATATCCCCAAATAACAGAAACTACCGGAATATTGATACGCGGAAAGATATCGGTTGGCATTTGTGTAACCGCCAGCCCGCCCATAATCATAATGAGCAACGCCATGACAGCGATGGTATATTTTTTTTCTAACGCCAGGCGTACAATCCACATGATGAGCGGGCAAAAAAGAAGAAATTAGCGTATATCCTTATGTAATAGTACTCAGTTATGCGAAATGACGTGAGTATAATTGCATAAAAACAAGAAGATAAAGATGATTCTATTGTGTTTCTAACTTACCGTCAGGCAATTTAGTTGTATTATTCCAGAAAAACGAATCCGTATTATTGACTTTTTCAAAGAATAAATTGTCAAGACAACCATTTGGCCGATACGAGCCAGAGTTATAAATGGAATCTTCTATTGATCAGAAATCGTTGTAATTTTGTATTAAACAAAACTGATTCCGGTTATGCCAAAGGCACAAATGAATACCGACAAGGGTACGATGACCATTGAGTTTTTCGAGAAAGATGCCCCGAAAGCGGTAGATAACTTTATTACGTTAGCTAAAAAGGGATTCTATGACGGGGTTAAATTCCACCGTGTTATTCCAAATTTCATGATTCAGGGTGGCGATCCAACCGGCACCGGTGCGGGCGGACCAGGTTATACGATTGATTGCGAATTGACGGGCGAAAATCAGTACCACGACCGGGGCGTATTATCAATGGCTCACCGTGGCCGTAACACGGGTGGCTCGCAGTTTTTCATCTGCCACAACCGCCAGAACACCGCCCACCTCGACCGTAACCATACCGTTTTCGGTAAAGTGGTAGAAGGGCTGGACATTATCGACCAGATTCAACAGGGCGATAAAATCAACAGCATTACTGTAGTTGAAGAGTAGACATTGAGGGGTAGTAATTGCCTGAATTGGTATTGCTAACTGTATCAGACTGCATCCCTGCTGTCTGATACAGTTAGCAATACTTTCAAAAGATTAGTTTGAAACAAAGGGAGGAGCCATAATACACTCCTTTAACTATAAGCCGGCGTCTTTTTAGAAATAAGACCTGCAATGGCCAATCCCACAGCGGCAATCGTCCCTGCTCCGGCAATTAACTGAATTTGGCTATAGCCTTTTTGCTCTGCTGCAATGGCTACATAGGCCCAGGCGAAAACCAGAATATACGCCACACTTCGATACCGGTTGAAGACAACCGCTCCCACAACGATCCCAACAATAAGCATAGCCATTGCCCATGTTTGTTCACTCAAACCCAGCAGACTGAAATCTGTCGCTTTCAAAAACACGGTTACGTTCAAAATCGTAGCGACTGTGAGCCATCCGAAGTAAATCGAGAATGGAATTCGTGCCAGCCATGTCTCCCTGGTGGAGGCCGGTGCTTCCGCCAGAGTAATATCAGGGTCAGTTTCAATGAGCGGAACGGCACCCCGCTGGAGCAGACGTTGTTCAATAACAACCAGCGAGAACAGCATGACCAGAATAACAAGTAATGCCAGTCCGATACGCTCGTTATTGAACAGCGGACTCCAAATAGCGTTGCCGCAGGCGTTGACAACGACCCACCAGCCTATGGCTCGAAAGCGTGGATTCGTTCGTTGAGAACCTAGGCCCTGATAAATAGCAAAAGCCAGTAAGCCCAGAAATATGATGCCCCAAATGGAGAAAGCGTACCCCGCCGGGGTAATCAGCGTGTGGTATTTGTCAGAAATGACTTTGTTTGTTTGCCCACCAAAGGCACCCACATTAGAAAGGTAGTTCATCACAATGAGTGTGATAATACTAAACATGACAAAGAATTGGCGTAATTTATCGTTTTGCATACCAACAGAATGGCCTGGTTATTAGGTGATAACCAGGCCATTCAAGGTAGTGTTTCCAGAAATTAAAAGCAAAACGGTCAATCGTTTACAATTCCAGAATCTTGATTTCTGTTCGACGATTGCGCTGATGCTCTTCCTCTGTTTTGGCGTTTTTAACCACCAGGCGGGTTTCCCCGTAACCTTTTGCCACCAGCCTATCAGCCGTAACTCCCTGTGAGACAATATAATCGACAGCCGATTTGGCCCGGTTTTGCGACAACTTCATGTTGTAGGCATCCGGGGCGCGGGCATCGGTATGCGAGCTAAGTTCAAGTTTGAGCGTTGGGTTATCCTTCAAAATCACAACGATCTTATCGAGTTCGGGCGCAGCATCGGAACGAATGTTGTACTTATCAAGATCGTAGTAAATATTTTCGAGAACGAACGTCTTGTTGAGCAGTGACCTATCGAGGAGAATATCAACATTGAAGGTCGTATCAGTTTGGGGCTTTGTCAGGAAGATGGCTGGAATGCTTTTGCCCTGCATCGTAAATGGCTCCCGGTGGGTCAGATACCCTTTACGCTCCGCCAGAATGGTGTAGTCCTTGCCTTCGGTTAAAGGATACTTCCCGAATGTTCCCGGCTGACCCGTGACGACTTCGGCAACTGGCTGACCCGTGGCATCGTCCAGTATCCGGACACGGGCCGAATCGAGTGGGCTAATGGGTGTCTCGTTAGCCGATACCGTTCCGGCAATAAAGTAGCGTACCGTTTTTGGCGCATTGGCGGGTGGCGGTGTCTGAACAACAATTGTTGTGGTGTCTGGCGCAGGACCTTCCTGGAAAAAATAAATATCATCGTCGCCTTTGCCACCGCCCCGGTTCGAAGCCATAAAGCCTTTCGCGGGCTCCGTATAGATCAACCCAAAATCGTCGGAGGGTGAATTAATGGGTTGCCCCATATTCTCGACACGCGTGACCCCACCCGAACGTGTAGCCACGAATACGTCCAGTTTGCCCAATCCCGGATGTCCATCTGAAGCAAAATACAACTTGGCATCAGGCCCTACGTAAGGGAACATTTCATCGCCGGGCGTATTTATATCCCGACCCATATTAACGGGACGACTAAAGCGCCCCGATGCGTCGATGCTTGTGCGATAGAGGTCAATACCACCCGCACCACCCGCGCGGTTCGAGGCAAAATAAAGCGTTTTGCCATCGGCCGAAAAAGCGGGGGAGCCGTCCCACGCCAGCGAATCGCTGATGGGCAAACGTAACGGCTGGCTCCAGGCGTTACCTTCACCTAATCGGCTAATGTACAAATCAACGTCGAGCCCACCTTTGCGTTTGCCGTTGTTGCCCCGAGCGAGAATCATCGTCTTGCCATCTTTGGAAAACGCGGGGGTTCCTTCGTTTACATCGCCCTGAAAGACATTCGTGCTGAACAGTTCGGGTTGACCCGATGCGCCACTAATACTTCCTGTTTCGTCAGGCTTTTGATTCAACTTAGTCTTGTACAAGCCCAGCATAGGCTGGCCGTTATTTTTATAAACATTTTCCTTTCGCGAGGCCGTAAACACCAGGTCTTCTCCCCGTACAACAGGCGCAAACTCAGCACCTGCTGAGTTCAGGTTGCCCATGTTACGCAGAGTAATCATCGACTTATTCTGCGCAATCACATTAATAGCTTTCAGCGTTTCAACTTCGCGTTTGGCTTTGTCAAGCGTGGCTTTGGCTGTCGTTTTGGGTGCCTTGGCAATATACTGCTGCAACTGGTCCAGTGCACCCGCGTAGTTACCCTGTGATTTCAGCGCATATGCATAGTTGAACCGGGCATCGGGCTCGGTCGTATTCGCTTCAATGGCTTTTTGGTAGAATGGAACAGCCTCACCAAACCGGTTCGATAACCGATAGGATTCAGCAGTATAATAGTTCAGGCGGGCGGGGTCTATGCTGCCCTTTGCGGCTTTCTGAAATTGGGTGAGCGCCAGATTATATTCGCCAGCATCATAATGACGAACCCCTTTTTTATACGCCTGCATGGCCGAATTACAGCCCGTTAGTCCGCTGGTCAGACCTAACACCACGAGCAGTACAGATAACGTATTGATTTTCATAGGACTAAAAAAGCAAATCGCTGTTTCACGCCCAAGATAATGCAAATTTGGGCGGGTCTTACTTTTAACGCTTAGAATCGCTTTTTATTGAACGTGACGCGGGAGGAATCCCGCGATTTATGGACACTATATCAATAGCCATAAATCGCGGGATTCCTCCCGCGTCACGCTCAATAAAAACACTTTACGCCTGTTGCGCTACGCCTGCTTCCTCTGCAACTTCCGTAGCATACTCTTCAACAGGAATGCAGGAGCAAACCAGATTCCGGTCACCGTAAGCCGAATCAATCCGACTTACACTTGGCCAGAATTTACGGGCACGAACCTGCGGCAGTGGGAAAACGGCTTTCTCACGGCTGTAAGGCCGCGTCCAGGTATCGCTCAACGCAACCGTAGCCGTGTGAGGAGCATGTTTCAGCACATTGCTTGCCCGGTCTGCTTCCCCCGCTTCGATTTCGCGGATTTCGTTACGAATAGCAATCATAGCTTCACAGAACCGATCCAGCTCGGCTTTCGACTCTGATTCCGTTGGCTCGATCATCAGCGTACCCGCTACCGGGAACGACACGGTTGGTGCATGGAAACCGTAGTCCATTAACCGTTTGGCGATGTCCTCAACCTCAACACCCGTTGTTGCTTTAAATGGACGGCACTCCAGAATCATTTCATGTGCGCAACGACCGTTAGTGCCGGTGTAAAGTGTATCGTAATGACCCTCTAACCGTGCTTTGATGTAATTAGCATTCAGTATGGCCCGCTTCGTGGCATTTGTCAGCCCTTCACCACCCATCATGGCGATGTATGCATACGAAATCGTAAGAATGCTGGCAGACCCGTAGGGCGCTGCCGAAATAGCGTGGATAGCCTGATCGCCACCAATGTTTACCACGGCATGACTTGGCAGAAACGGTACCAGTTGCGGAGCCACACCAATTGGGCCCATGCCAGGACCACCACCACCGTGAGGAATACAGAATGTTTTGTGCAGGTTCAGGTGGCAAACGTCGGCCCCAATCGCAGCGGGGGAGGTCAGACCGACCTGCGCATTCATATTAGCACCATCCATGTACACCTGCCCGCCATTTGCGTGAATAATGTCACAGATTTCTTTGATACTCTCTTCAAACACGCCGTGCGTTGATGGATACGTTACCATCAGGCACGACAGGTCATTGCTATACTGTTCGGCTTTTGCTTTCAGGTCGGCCACGTCGATGTTGCCGCGCTCGTCGCACTTCACAATAACGACCTTCATTCCGGCCATTACGGCGCTGGCAGGGTTGGTACCGTGTGCCGACTGCGGAATGAGGGAAATAGTCCGGTGGAAATCGCCCCGACTTTCGTGATAGGCCCGGATCACCATCAGACCCGCATATTCGCCCTGTGCGCCGGAGTTTGGCTGGAGCGACATAGCGGCAAAACCCGTAATTTCACAAAGCCACGCGTTCAGTTCGGTAAACATCTGCTGATAGCCCGCTGTCTGATCTTTTGGCGCAAACGGGTGCAGCTTGCCAAGTTCCGGCCAGGTAACGGGTATCATTTCGGCCGTTGCATTCAACTTCATGGTGCAGCTACCGAGTGAAATCATCGAATGAACCAATGATAAGTCCTTCTCTTCCAATGACTTCAGGTACCGGAGCATTTCGTGCTCGGTGTGGTGTGTATTGAAGATAGGGTGTGTCAGGTAATCCGACTTCCGAACGAGTGGCTCCGGCCAGGTGATTTCCAGGCTTTCCAGAATTGCATCCATATCGGCTTTTATGCCAAATACAGTCAGCAATTCAGTAACATCATGAAGCGACTTGGCTTCGTCGAACGACACCCCTACATGCTCTTCATCAGCCAGATAACGCAGGTTAATTTGTGCCGCCTTCGCCGATTTCTTTAATGATTCGGTGTCTGATACTTTCACGGTAACCGTATCGAAGTAATTTTCTGTTGTTACTTCGTAGCCGTTCCAGCGTAATGCCGTTGCGAATATTTTGGTTAAGGCATGCACTTGTTCGGCAATGGCACGAAGCCGTTGCGGACCATGATAAACCGCATAACTTCCGGCCATAACAGCCAACAGAACTTGAGCAGTACAAATATTTGAGGTCGCTTTTTCGCGACGGATGTGCTGCTCACGGGTTTGCAGGGCCATTCGTAACGCCGGTTTGCCTTCGGCATCCTGCGATACGCCGATAATCCGGCCCGGAATCTGACGCTTGAAGGCATCGCGGGTAGCGAAGAAAGCCGCGTGTGGGCCACCGTAGCCCATTGGCACGCCAAACCGCTGCGATGAACCAACGACAACGTCTGCACCCATTTCGCCGGGAGATGTCAGTAAAGTTAACGCCAGTAAGTCGGCGGCAACGGCAACGGTAATAGCTAGTTCGTGGGCCGACGCAATAATGTCTGTATAATCGAATACTTCACCATCCGAAGCTGGGTATTGCAACAGCATCCCGAAAATCTCGCCACTTGTCAGGTCAACTGTGCGGTGGTCACCAACCAGAATCGTAATGCCAACAGGTGTTGCCCGTGTCAGCAGCACGTCAATGGTTTGTGGATGGCAGCGATCAGAGACGAAAAATGTGGTGGCCGATTTCTTCGGTGCCGGACGCATGGCAAAAAGCATATGCATCGCTTCGGCGGCTGCGGTGGCTTCGTCCAGAAGGGATGCATTGGCTAGATCCATACCCGTCAGGTCGGATACCACTGTCTGAAAGTTCAGCAACGCTTCGAGACGTCCCTGAGCAATTTCGGCCTGATAAGGCGTATAGGCTGTGTACCAGGCTGGGTTTTCGAGAATGTTACGGAGAATAACGTTCGGTGTCAGCGTGTCGTAATAGCCTGTACCGATATACGATTTAAAGATTTTGTTCTGCCCGGCTACTTTTTTGAAATCCGTAAGGAAAGCAGTTTCTGACTTTGGTGCGGGAAGATTCAGTGGATTTGGCAGCCGAATAACATCAGGTACGGTCTGGCCAATTAATTCGTCAATGGATTCGGCTCCAATGGTACGGAGCATGTCGGCAAGAGCCGCGTCGGTCTGACCGTGATGACGGTCTTCAAATATGTCTGTCTGTTGAAGATTAAGTTTCATGCCGGGATCGCCCACTTTTTGTTTAAATGGAAACTCAAATTTACGTCAAAACGTGCTAAGTCTAAGAATTCGGCACGTTAGTTGTTAACTTTCGTGTGGAACATACATATATGTCTCGTTTTTGTCCTGTATCTAGCCCCTAATTGCTTCACCACTATGAAACAAGCCATCCTCAATACAGTATCATCTACTCTGGATAAACTTGGGTTCGATGGTGACCGGGTACTGTTCAAAACAGCCATTCTAGCCCATAAATTAGGCTTGAAGAGCGCTATTGATAACAGTAAGCCGTACAATTTTGGCGGCTTCTCTATGTATGTCGACCCTCATGATACCCTTCAGATTATTGGCTCAGGCAAATTTGAAGAAACCGAAACCCAGACCATTCTTTCCTATGTGAAGGAAGACACGGTTATGCTTGATATTGGTGCTAATATGGGTTTTTACAGTATTCGGGTTGGTCAGAAGGCAAAAAAAGGTAAAGTAATTGCCTTTGAACCTGACCCCGGCAACTTCGATACACTTCAAAAAAACCTGGTCCTCAATAACCTGACAAACGTAATGCCTTATAACGCAGCTTTATCTGACAAGAAAGAGACACTGCGACTGTATAAACATCCCTTCAATGTTGGGGATTACCGCCTATACAACGATGGGGATTTCAAAGAATATGTGGACGTTCCAACTCTACGACTTGATGATACGGTAAAAGAACGGGTTGACCTTATAAAGATTGATGTTCAGGGATTTGAGTATTTTGTTCTTAAAGGCGGCCGATCTATTCTGGCGAAATACATGCCTATTGTCATCAGCGAGTTCTGGCCGCGTGGCCTATACAATAGCGGTGCCTCTCCGGCCGATTATTTAACGATGATGAAGGATCTGGGCTATGGTGTTAGTCGCATTGACGAGGAGAATAATAAAGTAGTGTCAGCAACTTACGAAGAGCTTCATGAATTAGGCTCAAAACCTGTTAATCGGTATATTAATTTGGTTTTTCAGGCTGCTGTATAATCTGGAAATTCATCTACATTCTCTTTATGCTTCGACGATCCATTATTAATATAGCTCAGAATTTACTGGCGACGACTGGCTATACATTTGCCACGAGAATGACCTGGATGGAACGTAAACCTCGCTTTCTTATAAGTGATCGTATGGATTATGTTCGTTTGTCTTCTCTGGACTTATGCGCTTCTGAAATTTATGACAAGCAAATAGCCGGTAATGTCGCCGAATTAGGGGTATTCAGGGGCGATTTTGCGGAGAAAATAAGCCTAGCCTTTCCAGATAGAAAATTATATCTATTCGACACCTTTGAAGGATTTGACAAGCGCGACATTGCTGTTGATAATCTTAAATCGTATTCGGCAGGTGACGAGGATTTTTCAAAAACCAGTGTAAATATTGTCTTGAAGAACCTGCCTTACCCACAAAATTGCCTGATAAGGAAAGGCTTTTTCCCCGAATCCGTTCAACCTGAAGATACCCATGAAACGTTTGCCTTTGTGAGTATTGATACGGACTTGTACCAGCCTATTTTTGAAGGACTGGAGTTTTTTTACCCCAGGTTGAGCAGAGGTGGATACATATTCATTCACGACTACAATAACGATGTCTATAAAGGGGCAAAACAAGCGGTCCAGGAGTTTTGCCAAAAAAATAGTGTGTCCTACTTCCCCCTGACTGATGGTGCAGGAAGTGCCATCATTGCCAAATAGGACTCTTATTTAGGAATTCTAATAGCCTCAGCTAACGACTTTGTACCGTACCGGTCATAGTATTCTGTATACCGAATTGAGCCTTTAGTGAGAATAAGATTTTCCCAGGTTATGGGTAAGCTGGATTGAAGCGTGTACTGGAGGATTGTTTTTTCAGCATTCGCAAAACCCCAGGTGAGCGATGCACTACTCTGATCTTGTGCGTAGTATTTCCCGGTCTTGTCACTAAAAAATTCTATGTATTCGTCCGAGAAACTTTCTGTATTCTGTGTTCCTCCTCGCTTATAATAATGAGGAGTGTTATTTTGCAAGTACCGTATTTCGTCAATCTTCCAGGCATGAGCGGTCAGAAGTTGCTCGGGCGTTTGGGGTGCGACATCTTTTGTACAAGATAAAAAGCTTGAAAAAATCATAATTATAAAAAAGAGTTGAACTATTTTAACATATTTCATGAAATTGATGCTGCTTTATAAGTTAAATATTGATAAATGCATACAAAATTAAAATAAATCTGACAACTCTCTATCTCCCAACAGCCTGTATATTAGGTCCTAACCATTTGCTAACACTACTGGTCACGCGATCAACGGTTATTTCGCTCATTGAAAAGCGCGACTCAGGATTAAATTCGGCAGCAATACCGGCTAAATCTGTCCGATGCTCTTCAATATAAGCAGGGTACAGATGGGTAATATGAGAGCCTGTTTCGGCTGGATATGGATGCCAGCGCACCAGCGATTTTCCCTGCGAAATCACTAGTGTGGGTGTTTGCGTTGACGCAGCAATGTGCACAATTCCGGTTTCGTTGGCAATTAATAAATCGGCCTTTGTCAATACATATACCAATTCTGGAATGGACAAGTCGCCGGTTAAATCAACAATACCCGATGTAGTGGGCATATTCGTCAGAAAGGCTTCCGTATATATTTTTTCGTTAGGCGCCCCGGTTAAGACAAGTTTGTAGGTTGGAAAGTGAGCCAGTATAAACCGGGCAACTTCGGTGAATCGCTCAGCAGGCCATACCCGAAAGTCCTGCCCGGCACCCAATGATAAAACGACATACTGCTCAGGAATAACTACGGATTTGGCACATTGTATGTCGAGTTGAGGTAGTTGAATAGCCGTAGGTTCTTGTAAGAAACCCTCAGTAATCCGGCGATCACGCTCCATTTCAAATACAATGCCGGGCCCGGAGTTGATCAACTGCGTATACAAACGATCGCCCAGGACAGCTTCCCAGCGGGCAATATTGATATAATCAGTTTCGCAGCCAACTCGCTCAGATGCACCCGTTGCCCACGCCATGAAATCATCCAGAACCAATACGCGACTATAAGACGGGCAAAAGGCGACAGAAAACCCCTCTAATCGAAGCCGACGCACAACCCGAAACCGGTATAACGGCCGGGTTGATAATTTATAAATATCCACCCAGATAAACTGGTCAACGACATCAGCATCAAAAGTCTCAGCTAGTGATTTCAGGGCGATATTTCCCAAAAGTGTTAGCTGATGATTTTTATAACGAGCTGATTCTTTCAGTCGGTGGAGGTGATTTCGAAACATCAGATAGTCGCCCATCACATCGAGCCGAATAACTACCAGTGAGTTTGGCTTCTTTGCTGAATTGACGGTCAGTACAGCTACAGTATCCACCAGAAACAGGATCAGGTCAATCAGAGCCAGCGCCGGTATCATAAAGGGCGATGTCTTCAAGAACCGAATGAGTTTCTTAAGCATTACTTAACGAGGTTATAAACGGATGTAATGGCCCGGTTGTGTAGTCGGTGCAGCCATCGAATGGGCGTTCCTGCCCAGTATCGGGCAAACGTCTGATAATCTTCGTCGAACTGAAGCCCGTACTGATTACCGCCTTTAGAGTCTGCATGAATACGGAAGGCCGTTAGAGGTTGCGGGAGTATAGCGGGCGGCTGTAGCTGTTGTAAACGTAACCACCAGTCATAATCCATTGTATAGTGCAAGGACTCGGTCAGGAAACCCAGTTGAGTATGCACACTTCGTCGCCAGAAAGTAGACGGCTGGCAAATGGCATTCGTCATGCCTAAATACAGGGCTGGTGTGAGCGACCGGAGTAACCGTTTATAATGCCGCACCGGCTGTTGAATAGGTCTGCCTGCCTGATCAACAATCTGACAGTCGCCGGTGAGCCAGAGCTTATCAGGATTATCGGCAAAAAAATCGCCCACAGATGCCAGTGTACCGGGCAGGAAATAATCGTCTGAATTGAGCCAGCAAACAATGTCGCCTGTGGCTAGCCGAAGCCCTTTATTGATCGCATCTGTTTGGCCACTGTCCCGCTCGGCAATCAGTGTGAGTCGATCCTTGTATTCACCAACAATTGGTAACGTTTCATCCGTTGACAGTGCATCAACAATAATATACTCGATGTTGGGATAGTCCTGCGATAGTACTGACTCTATCGTTTGCCGAATGAATTTTCCCTGATTGTACGATGGGGTGATAATACTAATACGAGGTTGCATACTTAATCGGTAAGGGCAACAGATTGAGTATCGCTGATTCCCGGTTCGTTGATAACATGACGGTGCTTAAGTTCATTTCTCAACAAGGCAACCTCCTGCGTCAGTACTTTAATCTGGTTTTGCTGGCGGGAAACAACTACTGACAAGTGAACCAAGAAGATCGTGATCGCAAAAATAGCTCCTAGAAATATGAGCGAAGGCGGATAGAAAACACCCAGTGCCAGTGAAATTTGCTCAAGGCCTTTCCGCCAGATCGAGAAAATAATCAGGATAACCGTGCAGACAATCCATAATATTGAATACTCCTCCCGAAGCTTCCCTCTTACAATCAGCCGAAAAATAAACAGCAAAAATAAAACTGCGCTTAAAAGGCTGATAATCTGTATTGTAATTGGTACCGAATCCATCAGCGAGTTCGTTTATTTATCAAACGAAAATACATAAACACAATGCCAAGCGACACCTTGAGCATATAATAAAGCGCCCGGCTGGTGTCGATGGATGATACGCCCTCTTCCCGATTGCGCATCTTTACGGGAACTTCCTTTATTCGAAGTCCCTGTAAACCAAATTGTACAATTGACTCTGGTTCAGGGTATTCGTCGGGATAATAACTATTCACGATCTCAATGGTTCGACGGTTAAACGCCCGAAAACCAGATGTACTGTCATGAATGGTTTTGCCAATGATCAACTGGTTCAGCCAGCGAAAATACTTGATCCCCAGCCGACGTGTAAAGGACGATTGAAAGCCCTCCCGGCAAATAAACCGGGAACCAATGGAGACATCTGCCTCCCGCTGAAAAATAGGCTGTAACACCGTAGGTAATTCGTTTGCCGGATGCTGCCCGTCGCCATCCATCTGTACGGCTATGTCATATCCTTTTTGATAGGCATACCGATAGCCACTATGCATAGCGCCACCGATGCCCAGATTGACCGGCAAATTCAGGTACGAACAGGGTAGTTTCCGAACAATACTCAACGACCCATCCGTAGAGCAATCATTAACGACCAGTACATCTAACTGATAGTTTTCCTGATTACGCAGCGCAATCAGTTCGTGCACCACATTGGCTATGGCTCCCTGTTCATTATAACAGGGTACAATGACCAGAATATGCGGTTGATGCGTCGTCATAGCTGGGCTTTGTTAAGGATTAGCCTGATAAATTGTCAGCGAACCCATTGTTGCCACCGACTTCATGCAACGAATTTCTACCGGCTGCGGCTGGTGATCGAAAACCTGATATTTTACATTCAGAGACTTCATTCGGGGCGAACAGGGGTCCATAGCAATGACATAGGCGTCCTCGAACTGATTCACCAGAATAACCGAATCCCGGCCGTTGATATAACTTTGATTCGTAACGTGCGCATAGCGGTTATAAGCCGAATCCCGCTTCATTTCCGGGTCCAACACCTTAAGAACGTGTTTGCGGTCGGGCAGGTATTTGACGCCCGTAATTTGTTTGGCACCCGTAGCGGTAACCATATACGTCACATATTGACTACCGTTTACCAGCCACCTCGCCTGTGGGTCCTGTTCAACGAGCTGACGAACGGTCTTGTAAAATGCATTTTCCGTAATTGGACTCATGCCCTTCGACAACGGATTGGCTTTTAGATTCGGGAACAGGAATAGCAATAAACCAGCACAAAAAATAGCCGTTCGATACCGTATGGAAATTGTAAATAGTAACAGCACGTTCATAAGCGAAAAGAATACCACCGGCATAAATGTCTGGTAGGGCTTGATCATGCCATCAGAATCATTCACATTGACATAGGCGGTGTAAATGACAAACCCAACAACGGCTAGGACGGCCATTGCATTTGCCCAAACAGGCACCCGACGGTAGGCGTCCCGGATACTGTTATCGCTTAGTTTGCTCAGGTACATAAACAGCAAAAGAATTCCTCCTGCACCCATCGGAATCTGTGCCCGGCGTGTGGGCACCATGTTCATCAAACTGGCTTTAGCCAGACCTGCCGGAAATTCCACTTCCATCCATACCCACATAAAGATCATGAACAAGGCTGTTGCACCCAGCATCCAGTCAATTTTTCGGTCCAGTAAAAACAGCGCAATGAGTAATGGAATGATAACCGGAACGAAGTTGAGATAATGAGACAGTTCGCAGATGTTAAGCCAGCTTTTAGGCACTTTCTGATCATCAAAGAACCAGCTATAATACTCCGAATACCAGTTTCCAACAAAACCGGTACCCCCCAATTCACTCCGCTGCCCAGGATAAACGGTGCTGGTAACGGCTTTCAGGGTTTCCTGTATGTCTGCATAATAACCCGCCAGAACCAGACCCGCCAGCGCTACGGCAACACCCAGCATACCAATCTTCAGAAGTATCGCTTTGGGTGGGAATAGGTCCCGCCGGTTGTTAACAACGTATCCAACGAATGCAAAGCCAAATAAATACCCCATCGGTATCTGATAAGGCGGATACAGAACCAGCGCGAACGAGCAGATTAACCAAATCAGCAATAGTGCATAAAGGGCAATCTTCAATGGCTTTCGCTCATACAGCAAATAAACAGCCGCCACAAAGGTGGCGCAGCAATAACCAATCATGCTGGACGGAATAAATGACCATCGCACCGTTCCTGACGAGAGCAACAGGGTTAGTACACCAGTTAGTGAAAGCCAATACTGGTTTCGGCTTATCAGCAAAAAGAAGAGGAAGCCCCCAACAAGTAGTATAAACGGGTTTATATCGTAAAGCCAGCTATAGCCTCGCTCAGAGTCGAGTACCATAAATCCCCAATGCCCAGGTTTAAAGAGGGTAACAGGGTGGTATGTCGGCAGCAGAACGAGTGAACTATTCAGGCCACCAATGGCCTCATTATTTTGGGCAAGATGATTATGCACATTTGACAAAATCCAGGGGGTTGCTACTGCGTAGTCGTCCATGCGGATTTGCTTGGGCGTACCCGCAACTAAGCCGCGTGTTACGGGAGAGCCATCGGGCAAAATGGTATTCCAGATTGGCAGCGAAACGTAATGCCATTTTAACAGCACAAACAGCACAAATACAGCAACAAAAGCACTGAGTGTAAGCTTCACCCGCTTGTCAAAGCGAATCAGTTGAAAGGGTTGTTCGGCTGGGGGAAGGTCAACAGGTGTAGAAGAGTCCGGTACAGATTGAGTGGGTTTCGCAGGTGTCGAACTCACGGTCTTAACGACTGGGCTGGTTCCAGCAACGGTGGGTCGGCCTTTTTGTTTCTTCGACATGAGGCAGGGTGTAGACGAATTCTCGAATTAGGTTAGTCGCATTGTTACGCCTAACCAAACTTACTAATACCGTGCCAGTTTGCCAACATCCGGCGTTTTCTTTCCGAAATTAGGTAATTTGCCCGCATGAACAAGGTTTTCTTCCAACGGGCCATACCGATTTTGTTAGCTGGATTACTGTTGTGGTATGTCATGAAAGACGTACCCCTACAGGAAATCGGCGATCAATTCAGGTCAACTAATTATGGCTGGTTATCAGTAGTAGGTGTGCTTATTGGTTTATTTTATGTGCTGCGGGCGGCCCGGTGGCAACTTACTTTACAGGCCATTGGCTACCGGCCTTCGCTGTTTCGCGCGACGGTAGCCCTGTTAGCCGGTTCGCTGGCGAGTATGATTGTGCCGGGAGCCGGTGAGCTAACCCGTTGTGGAACCTTGCAACGTACAGATGGCGTCCCCATATCGCAGGGAATTGGTTCGGTGGTCGCCGAACGAATTGTCGAACTGTTTATGCTGATACTCGTGCTGCTGCTGACTGTCACGCTGGAATTTAGTCGGGCAAAAACGTACCTCTCCAGTTTAACATTGGCTCTGCCAGGCAGAACGGTTATATTAGTTGGCGGTACACTTGTTACAGTAGTCGCGTTGGCGATTTGGCAAGCCCTGAAATACCCGGGTCTGCAAAAACACCCGCTACTTATAAAAAGTGTACGTATTGCAAAAGGCTTCGGTCAGGGATTTATGGCCATTCGGCAACTTCCCAATCCGGGTTTATTTATTGCGCTGACCATACTAATTCAAGCGTTTTCCTGGCTATCTACTTATGTGCTGCTGCTCACCTCCAACGATACACACGATCTTCCTCCTACAGCCGCGCTCACCATTCTGGCCGTTAGCTCATTGGGCGGACTGGCTGTACCCACGCAGGGCGGTATTGGTACGTATCATTTTTTCGTGAGTCGGGCGTTAATTTTATACGGATTTACGGCTGCTCAGGGGGCTGTCGTAGCCACCTATCTTCATGCGGTTGGTTTTGGCTTCAACCTGCTGCTAAGTAGTGCCAGCTTTCTGCTGCTCCATATATTAATTGCCCGAAGAACGTCGACATCGCAGCCCGAGCATACGGTATGAGTTATCGTTATCCCTCTCGCGTAGTAACTATATTTTTAGCAACTTGCGTTACACCTTTATATCAAACGAAAAAAGTTAAATGACCTCTCAACAATTAATGCTGGCCGTTGGCCTGCTTGCGCTGCCCTTTTCGAGTATTGCGCAGGAAAAATTTGCCAAAACCATTACCGCATCTGACCTTGAAAAACACCTTCGCGTGCTTGCCGCCGATGATATGGAAGGCCGCGAAACCGGCACCCGTGGCCAGCGCAAAGCGGCAGAATACATTGCCACTCAGTTTGCCGCCGAAGGACTAATGCCCATCGTAAAAGCCGACGATGGTAAGATGGCCTATCAACAGCAATACACGCTGTTTAAAAAGAACTGGGGCGATTTTTATGTAAGCTCGGGCGGAAAACGCTTTGAGCCTCAGAAAGACTTTATGCCGAATGGTCTGTTGTATCTACCCACAGAAACAACCTACGAGACCCTGTTTATCGGCTATGGCATTAGTGACGCAAACTACGATGACTACGCCGGACGCGATGTGACAGGTAAAGCCCTCGTGATGCTGGACGATGAGCCAAAAACCACCGATGGTAAAAAATTGGTGAGTGGCAGCAATGAAGCCTCTAAATGGGGTGGGCCAAATGGCTGGCGGGCCAAGAGTTTGCTGGCAAAAGAAAAAGGAGCCGCGCAATTATTTATCATCTCTGCCGAATCGGCAGCAGCTTTTAAGGAATTACTTACGCAGCGTAGTGCCATGCAGGCGAGGTTTAATCGGTTGAGTTTAAAGGCGGGTGCCGAGAATGTAAGCTCAATTGGTGTGTTTCTGGTTACGTCCGATATGGCCGCCACCCTGTTGAATACACCCGTGGCCACATTGACCCAAACAATCAGTCAGGTTACCCAATCGGCGAAGCCCGTAGCTTCGTCGCTGGCCGGTAGCGTGGCGGTTAAAGCCGATCGGGTCGACGAAAAGACCGAATCGTCCAATGTGCTGGGCTTTATTGAAGGAACGGACAAAAAAGACGAAGTATTGATCGTTTCATCGCACTACGATCACATTGGTATCAGTGCCGATGGCCAGATCAACAACGGAGCCAACGACGATGGCTCGGGCACGGTGTCGGTGCTGGAGATTGCACAGGCATTTGCTAAAGCGAAAGCTGCGGGGAAAGGTCCACGCCGGTCTATTTTATTCCTGACCGTATCGGGCGAAGAAAAGGGCTTGTTAGGCTCTCAGTATTATGCCGATATGAGTCCGGTAATTCCGCTGGAGAAAACGGTTGCCGATTTGAATATCGACATGGTGGGCCGGGTCGATGACCTGCATTTGGGCAAATCGGACAATTATATTTATGTCATCGGCTCAGACAAACTCTCATCTGAACTGCACAAAATCAGCGAGGACGTGAATAAAAAGGAAATTGGGATGGAGCTGGATTATAAATTCAACGATCCTAAAGATTCCCAGCGTATCTATTACCGCTCCGACCACTACAACTTCGCCAAGCACCAGATACCCATTATTTTCTATTTCAACGGCCTGCACCCGGACTACCATAAGCCAACCGACGACATCGAAAAAATTGACTTCAAACTAGCCGAAAAATCAGCACGGCTCGTCTTTTACACCGCTTGGGAAATTGCCAACCGCGACCAACGTTTAGTCGTTGATAGCAATAAACAGTAAATCTGAAGAACAATAGTGAGCCTCAAAAGCGCAGTTCAATCTATCAGGATTGACTGCGTTTTTTTGTGGAGACTGTTCCCACTTTCTATCGTCCACCCCTAAATCCCCTGAAGGGGACTTTGCTTGTGCTTAGATTAAGTCCCCTTTAGGGGATTTAGGGGTAGACAAAGAAACATTGGAATAGCTTTATAGTACAGAAAACAGAATTCTAAAAAATCCTAGACCTACTCCTTCCAACCCTCGGGTTTAAATGGCGTTTGATTATCACTTTGCAGGCAGGGAGCCAGCGGAGGCCGGTCGGCGTTAGGCCATAATCGAACTTTGGCTTTTGCACGTTCGCCCAAATAAGGCGGTGACGGTTCCAAGTTAGGCTGACGCGAGTTAAATGCAAAAAATAGACCATCTCCGCCAGTTGCGTATGTGCCTTTTGGATGGAGTGCATCTACTGGCCCGGTTGCCCCATAGGCTAATGCACCCTGTGTGTCTTTCCGGTCGAGCCAGTAGTGTACCAGCGAAACTGCCGAAGCGGAGAAGTAACCCACTACATTGTCCTGATTATAACCTATCTGGTGTACATTACCGCCTAAAGCCGTAGGTGGCGAATCGGCCAGACCACCGGTATGTTGTGTCTGTTCCTGAAACAGCTTATAATACCGATAAGCATCGGCGGTTAGCGAAAGTTGCCGAATATCAATCAGGCCCGCTTCGTAGTCATAAAAGGGAATTTGAGCCACTTTTTGTTGACTAATCAGGCCGCCATTGCTGAATTTATCATCAAAGACCAGAATATCATAGCCATAGATAATTCGCCAGCAGGCGGTCCGGCATTGATAATCATAAATCCAATCCTCCTTAGGTACTTCGGGCGCTTCTTCCCCAGCCTTACCCGCTCTGGGACTGAAACAGTCTTCATAAGGTTCATTACCTGTCACGAAGTAGTCCCTGTCTTTATACACATCAGGCAGCACCTTATAGGGTGCGTAAACACCCTGCCTGCAACTGTGACACCAGTACTGGCGTTCCCAGAGTTTCCACTCCCACCGATAATAATTGTGTTGATCTGCCGGGTCCTGACTGTCAATAAACAAGTCGTGGGCTGCGGTATAGCCGTTTAGCTGCTGTGTTGACAAACTGGCTGGATTGAATCGGGCACTTACTTTATCAATTGGCGCGACGGCGGGCATTACCTGTTGGGTAGATGTATAGGAGGTGCCATCGGTGAGTGTAAAACGAAGCTGGTAGACATGGCCAATCTGTCCTTTAAAATCGCTGGGCAGCTGATAACTACCATCAACAGTCTCGTGACAGGCAATGATCCGGGACGAATCTACAAGTACATCCATCCTGGCCTGAGTAACAGGTACGGTACTAAACTGACCCGTCAGCCGGTCAGGATGGGCTCGGCTAAGTTTAATAATTTGTGGCTCAGGCAGGTTCGTAATGGTACCCTCCACTACCAGAATATCAGTTGTACTTTGCAATACACTATCATCCAGGTCGATACAAGCGAAGGGTAGAATGAGCGCAATTCCATAAACAAGTAAACGAAAAGCCGTTGAGTGCATGAGTATGTTTGACAAACTAACAAACTACCCACAAAACCACTTTAACGGCCTGTTCTACTTTTGGTTAGCCTGTAATGAACCTGTTAAACTTTTGAGAATAGTAGCTCAAAGAATGGTTTTTGTCCTTCTGACGAAGGAAGAATCTTAATGCATCCATGTCTGGAAGTGGGGATACGTTAAGATTCTTCCTTCGTCAGAAGGACAAAAACCACCTTCTGATGAAAGTTCAAACAACTTCCATTGTAACTAGAGTAGCTGAAGCTCAGTTGCCCGGAATCAATGATTTTGTGAACGTAGGCCGTATGCGCTTTTTTGATGCCTGTTCGTAAGCGTAGCCCAGCGACACTAATTCTCCTTCCTGATAGGCGCGGGCCATCAGCGAAAAACCGACGGGCAACCCATGAACGGTTCCCATAGGGATGGTTATGTGCGGATAACCAGCCATAGCCGCTGGCGGACAAAAATAAAATCCGGTGTCGTAATCGCCGTTGATCAGGTCGATGCAACCGGCAAATCCGATACTGGTACCGCCAATGGCATCCAGTTTATTGGTTGCCATTAGCTTGTCAATGAGCTGGCGTGAACTGCGCGTTTTAGCCAATGCATCGGTGTATTCCTTACTGGTCAGATCAGCTTTGGCGTCGCTGCTTTCGAGCGTTTCCTGCTTAAAGAACGGCATGGCTTTGGCCTCGTTTTTCTTGTTGAAGGCAATCACGTCGGCCAGCGTTTTAACGCCCGCGTTGGCCGTTGACAGGTAGTTGTTCACGCCGTCCTTAAACTCATATTGAAGTACGGTAAATTCGGCCCCGCCAATATCGCTCAGGCTTTTGAGCAAGTCTACCTCAACAACTGTAGCACCCTGTTTTTTCAATACCTCAATGGCCTGTTTATACAAGCCAACTACCCCTTCGTGGCCTTTTAGGAAGGATTTCTCAACGCCAATGCGTTTGCCCGACAAACCAGCCATGTTTAGAAAACGGGTATAATCTGTCGCGGCCTTGCCGGTACTTTCCTGCGTAACGGCATCGGCCGGATCAACGCCTGTCATAGTACCCAGTAGAATGGCGGCATCGGTTACCGTTCGCGCCATTGGTCCGGCGGTGTCCTGCGTCTTCGAGATGGGAATTATGCCGCTGCGACTGACCAACCCCACGGTTGGCTTGATTCCAACCACCCCACAAAACGATGATGGAGCAATGATGGACCCGTCGGTTTCGGTGCCTACCGCAACGGCGCACAGGTTGGCCGACACCGCCGACCCGGAACCCGAGCTTGACCCACACGGGCTACGATCCAGCACAAATGGGTTTCTGGTTTGGCCGCCCCGGCTGCTCCAGCCACTACTCGACCGCGATGAGCGGAAGTTAGCCCACTCGCTGAGATTTGTTTTCCCTAATATAACGGCTCCGGCAGCCCGTAATTTATTGACGATAAACGCATCTTTAGCCGCTTTATGGCCCTCCAGCGCCAAAGCACCAGCGGTTGTCATCATGTTGTCGCCGGTGTCGATATTGTCTTTTATCAGCACAGGTATGCCATGCATAGGCCCTCGAATTTTACCAGCTTTGCGCTCCTCATCCATCGCTTTGGCAATCGATAATGCATCCGGATTGACTTCGATAACGGCATTTAGGGCAGGCCCTTTTTTATCAATGGCGTCAATACGGTTCAGATAGAGTTGCGTGATAGCTTCTGATGTGTACTGACCAGCCTGCATTTTTTTCTGTAAGTCGCCAAGGGTAACTTCATTCAGTTCAAAGTCGTCTATGAAGGCAGCAGAATCGCTTTCTGCCTCAGTCTTTTGGTTGGATGTGCAACTTGCTACCGCAAGCGAAGCCGTCGAGAGACTTACCACTGAACTGCTCTTGATAAAACTCCGTCTATTCATGAAAAGGCTTCATTAAGTGAACAGCTGTTAAAAAAAACTGCCATGAACGATCTCAACTAGTCAAACCTAAAAACGTTCACGTATCTGTTACTGGAGTTGTTTTTAGGAAATTCCGAACGTTGGCTACTGATTCGAGCGGTTGATTTCTGCTTATCTATTGCCGGGTCAGTTTGATTGTTTTCAGGAAAATACAGCCCTGGGCTGGACAAATCGTATCACGACTTACCAACGTTAAAGTACTTCCGTTTATCGTCCCCCCAAAGCGACTGATATAAGAACGGGGCGTGCCGTTGCAAATCGCGCTATTGGCTGTACTCAGGCTGACCGTGTTCCCGTCTATAGTACCGGTGAACTGAGTGGGTACACTAGTTGGACCAGCTGTTTGGGTTACGATAGCAGTGACGGTATTATTAACGACCTGGAAGGTAGCCGTAGCTGTTACGGCTGGGCCACTCCAGCTACAACTGCCTGCCTGTTGGGTTTGGTAGTCGCCGGCCCAATTTCCGCTTAAGCCTTTGTTTACGACCGGGTCCGGGTCAGATTTTTTACAGCCGCTTAGGCTGCACATAATTAAGATGACGCTGAGTAGATTATTTCGTTTCATAAACCAAACTCAAATATGACCATTACAAATAATATTAGTCAATTTTAAACAATGAAAGTAAAAATAAAGGCTCGGCAAAACTGAAAAATAATACGCTTTTCAACAATTCAATTAACCGTCGTTTAGCGCTTAAATACAGTAACCACGATGACGACAAACATGCTTAATACTGCTTGATCACTTTGACCAGACCCCGGCTAATAATGGCATAGCCTTTGTCTGATGGATGCAGACCATCGTATGTTTTATTGATCGCCCCAACCGGATAAGGATACTCATCTGTTTCGGGGTTAAACGGCACATCTATAAATTTCGGATAGGCGTAGTTTGTATAGACACCACTTGTCGGGTCTTTCAGGCGTTTGTAATTGACCAGTTTCTTTGCCTGTAACCCCGGCATGTGATACAGATCAACGACCGGAAACTTTTCGTAGCGTCCAATTGAGTCAATGGCGTTCGCAAAAGCTTCGAGCATTTGCCCGTTCTTCGCCTTGTATGACCCATATGCATTGTTTTTGAAGTTTGTCAGATAAACAAAATCTACCCGTTGCATGGGTGTAATCAAAATGATGGGCGCCTGCGGATTCAGGCTGCGGAGTTTGTCGACAATGATGCGGAACGACCCATATACCGTCTTATTCCCGGTGTTATCTTGATAATCAGTCAAATGACCCAATGGCCGCCCCTGCCACCAATCATTGGTGCCCAGAAAGATTGAATACACGTCGGCTTTGGTCAGTCCTAAGGTTTCAATTTTATCGGCAATCCCACCCGAAGTCCAGCCATTGTGGCCCTGATTGATGTAATGCACATACGGCAATTTTTCGCTCACCCGAGTCATATAGCCTTTAGTGATTCGATTTCCGGTTTCATTCAGATGCTCATTCAAATAAGTAATCGAATCACCGATGGCCACCCACGACAACTCCTTATTTTTGAACGAACTAAACAGGCAAACCAGGACCAGAAACAAAACAAGCTTTTTCATTTTCAGTAGCCACTTATAAATCTAGTTTTTTCCTCCACTTACTTTTCCTGCCTTAGCTGGCATGCCCGGCTGGGTAATCTCGAAGTTTTCTTTCTGTTTGGCATCTGCAACCATTTTTCGAACATCGGCCAGTAATTTTTTAGCGTCATAAACGACCCCATCTTTTACGGTATATGTAACACCACCCACGCGCTCCACTTCATTCTTATCGTTCAGATGAATGGCTCCGGTGCCATACAATACCTTCAGGTTTGCCAGTGGATTCTGGTCAATAATCACGAAATCGGCGAGTTTGCCTACTTCAACAGACCCAATTTGACTAGCCATGCCAAGCGCTTCGGCCCCTTTTAAGGTAGCGGCCCTGATTACTTCGAGCGGATGAAAACCGGCTTCGCGCAGGAGTTCGAGTTCGCGGATGTAGGCGAAGCCGTAAAGCTGGTAAATGAAGCCCGAATCGGAACCCGCCGTAACGCGGCCACCCCTGTTTTTATAATCGTTAATGAACGCCATCCAAAGCTGGTAGTTCTTTTTCCAGGCAACCTCCTGCTCCGTTCCCCACGAATGCCAATACGAGCCGTGTGAAATCCGGCTTGGCCCGTAGAACCGCCATAAGCTGGGCATTGTATAGTCATCGTGCCACTCCGCTCGCCGGGCCAGCATCAGTTCGCGGTTGGCTTCGTAGATGTTGAAGGTCGGATCGAGGGTAAAATCCAGCGCAATGAGTTCGTCCATCACCTTGTTCCAGCGTTCGGTACCGGGTTTAGCGGCTTGCTGCCAGAGGTTACCTGCTTCTTCAAAGCGGTTTTGCTCGTTGTTATAATTATAATCGGCGGGGTAATTCTGAACAGTTTTGTCATCGAACAAGGCTTCGGGGAGGCCGTACCAGTGTTCGAGCGATGTAAGGCCCGCTCTGGCGGTAGCCAGTCCGTTCATCCGGGCCACTTCCAACTGAGCGTGGTGGCAGGCCGACCGCAAGCCGAGTTTCTTGTTTTCGTCCAGAGCGGCCCGAAAGACAGTGGGTTCGGCCCCAAAAAACTTAATGCCATCGGCACCGCGTTTGGCATTTTGCTGTACCCACGCACGAGCCTGTTCGGGGGTGTTTATGGGCTCTTTAGCACCCTGTCCAAACACGGTATACGCCTTGATGCGCGGGGCTGTAATTTCGTTTCGATCACTTTTGGCGCGATGTTCAAGCACCCAATCGAGGCCATTACCACACGAGGGGTCGCGAATAGTGGTGATGCCGTGCGCAAGCCAGAGTTTGAAAACATATTCGGCGTTAGCGCCCTGTGCCTGTCCGCCAATGTGACCGTGCATATCCACAAAGCCGGGCATCAGGTACATGCCGTCGCAGTTCAGTTCTTTATCGCCGGGGGCGGCTTGCGGACGGCTTTTCGGGTCAATAGGCACGCCGGGATAGCCAACCTGTTTAATCTGGGTAATGCGGTTTCGCTCCACCACAATATCGACTGGGCCATAAGGGGGTGCGCCCGTGCTGTTTACAAGCGTGACGCCCCGAATAATGAGCTTGCCGAATGGACCATCTCCCTCATGGCGGGCGGGGGCCTTTTCGACCTGAGCGGAGAGGGAGTGAAGAATGATGAATGTAAACTTAAAAATATAGAGCAGACGGGTGTACAACTGAGCCATAATTGAGTAATTCGTTCGCTTAAGAGTTGTAAGATAAGCGAAACAGGCAGACTTTTGCAATGTAGTCGAAGCCAGACTAACACCTCATGAAACAAGCCGTCCAGAAAAATTTCCTGCTCGTTGTTCTTATTCTTGCCGTTGGGTTCGCGTTTGCCATGAAGGTGACGATTTTCCAAAAGCCTGCAACTACGCCACAACCCACATTAACGCCCTTATCTGCCGAGTTCACGGCTTACTGGCTGGGTGGCAAAGCGGAAGTAAATACATACAAACTTGAACAGGCCCGGAACGGCGTGCTCAATCCGGGACAGGCGACGTTAATTTTTATGACCGAAGACTTTCTGCCTGATAAACAGGTGACGTCAACAACTGAAACCACCCGTGCGAATGCAATTCCGGTACTGAAAACGAACATCTCGAAAACGTTCAATGCAGGTGTGTCTGACTACGCCCTTGTGACGTCGGTATTCACGCCCATTAATAATTCCCTCTTCCCGAATACCCTGAAGGTCAGCACATCGGAACAGAGTTGGGCCGGGCAGAGCTACCTTCAAATCAACTATCGCAACAACGCCTATCAGGTTAGCGGCAAGTCGTATGTGGAGAGCGAAGTGGAAGAATCTTATGAAGTGCCTAAGCTTATGCTGGAAGATGAACTCTGGAACCGCATTCGGCTCAACCCCGACAAACTGCCAACCGGCGAGATACAACTCATTCCGGGTTCGATGGCCGCCCGGCTTCGCCATCAACGACTTGACCCATTAGCTGCAAAACTGACCTTGACGAACTATGAGGGCGTTTTATATCCGGGGAAAGGTCTAAAAGCTTACACCATTCAATACCCCACCGACAACCGAACGCTCGTTCTCATTTTTGAAGGTCTGTTTCCGCATAAAATCGTTGGCTGGGAGGAAACCTATAAAAGTAAAGACAACCTTCTGACCTCCAGAGCCGTTTTAGAAAAGACGATTCAATTTGAGGCTACTCGCTGAACTGTACTAAACTGAACAGTATACGCCATATCTTGGAGATATGGCGTATACTGTTCAGTTTAGTACAGTTCAGCGAGTAATTTCTTCAAACTAATTACTGGAATCACAACGTCCCGGCCGACAGCACATTACGGGCAGAACTGATGAACTAAGCAATATGGATCAACGATTTTTTTTACCACAGAGAAACCTTGTTTTATACCTACAGGCTTTCTGTACAGTAGTGAGTCTGAGCTTTCTTTCCGCCTGTTCGTCTTCGACCGATAAACCTGTCAAAACTGATGAGCCGGTTTACACGCTGATTTTTTTAGATAAAACACGAAGTGTCAATGTCAATAAAGCGTTTGTCGGGCAGAAATACCAACAGGCTATCAATGAGATCATTGAGCAGAATATACGGCAGAAGGGCGACAAGTTAGAGGTCTATTTTATTCACGAAAATACCTCCAAAGCCAGGGCGTTAAACCTGACCGTTCGCTCCGAAATGGACGACGTAGCAGCTGCCAGCCCTACCGACCGCGAAGCCGCCGAAACGGAATTTACCATGATGCTATCGCGCGAGAAGGCGCAGATTCGGCAGCGGGTATTGCAACAGTTGGTCGCACAAAACGCGGGTAAATCGAATCAGGAAACCGACATCTGGGCAAGCCTGCCCGTTATTGCCAAAGCCAACGAGTCGGGGGCAACGGTGAAAGTGTATTACCTCAGCGATATGGTCGAGAGCGTGAAAGGAAGCACCCGGCGTGACTTTCAGGTAACCCCACCTAAAAACAACACGCAAGCCGACGAATGGGCAAAAGCCGATGCCGAACAGCTCAAGCGCTACACGATTGGCAGCCCTGAAATCACGATGATTCTGCCGTTCGAGCCAAACGCGTCGATAAAGGAAAATAACCCCGCCGTAACGCAGTATTGGCAAACGCTGTTTTCAGAACTGGGAGCCGGAACGATAGAGGAGCAATAAGGCCGTAGAAAAATTTGGAACGCGGATAACACGGATTGAACGGATTAGCGCCGAAATAATTATGGGACTAATCTGTATTATCCGCGCTCTAATTCATAAGTTAACGTGAATAATGGATTACAATAGACATAAATTATTGATAATAAGTACGTTGACTCTGATTTTGTTCTGTCATCCTGACGATAGGAAGGATCTTCGGTAGCGATGAATTTACCTTGCCTACCGAAGATCCTTCCTATCGTCAGGATGACAAAACCGTGTATTATTCACGTTAGCTCAAGCACGGAATGACTCCGCTGCTCAATCAGGCTTGGCAGCATAAACTTCCTGGCCCGGAATTTCGAAATGATAGCCCTCCGAAAACCCCGAAAAGTCTTTTTTGAGGCAGTATGACGTTAATACCAAGCCCTCTCCTTCACGCCTGACAGACAGGTAATGAAACAACGGTTTATACTCCGTTGCCAAATCGGGCAATCGGCTTGGCGATACATTCAGGGGTTGCCGCAAGCCACCGCCACCGCCAATCACTAAAAACGTTTTGCCTTCGAACTGATACCGCTCGAACGCGTGTGAGTGCCCTGTAATGAATAGCCGCCCTTTTTGCGACCGAGTATAAGCGGGCACAAATCGCTGCTGAACCAGTTTGGACGAACCCACCAGCTTACTATTTGAATAAGGCGCATGGTGGCAGGTCACGATAACCACCTTCACGGCTGGGTCTTCGTCCATATCTTTCAATGTTTGCTCATACCAGGTTTGCTGCTTCACCAAATCGGCAATAGACATGATGCTGAAATTGGAATTGAGCATAACAACCGCAATGGCGTCCGTTACTTTCACATAACCAGTTGGACTGTGTTCGGGAAAACGCTGCTGAAAGTTTCTTGCCCCTTTGCGAGGTCGCCCCATTACGTCGTGATTGCCCATGATGGCATAAACAGCCGTACCCACAGCCGTACAGTTGGCCAGAAACTGGTCAATGACCCGCCATTTAGTCGTTCGATACCCCAACGAGACAATATCACCAAGCCAATAAAGAACGGCCGGTTTTAGCCGGACAATTTCGTTAAAAATTGTTGTGGTCGCTTTTGTATTCTGATGCGTTCTAAGGACTAACCGCTCCACCCACATAGGTGCCTGCGTATCGCTTAAAAACAGAATCTCCCGTTTATTCTCTTCCTTTTCCATAACGTTATGCTTTACCTAACAACGCTTGTGAGGCTTTTTACCATGAAAAAGCCCGCCAAACGAGTTGAATTTCAGCCGTGAACGCAGCGTTTTCGGTCGCCACGGCGTCAAACCATTTAAGTTCACCGGCTACTCTAAAACGACGGCCTATGGGATAGGTGTATGAGGCTGCCGCCATCCAGCCCGGACTAGCTGTATTAGACGTGACAATGCCAGCATAATCCAGCCGTGAGTAATTAACATAAACTCCGGTTCCGGCGGTTACGGCAAGCCGCCGGGTCAGGCTTCGGTCGGTGCCGCGTAGCCAGGCCAGTGGCATCGAAAAGACTAATAAAACCGGAACCGTCGATACATATACATGGGCCGATTCATTCGCTACCAGCCCCCGATAGCTGTACATTGTTGTCCAGCCAGTTTCCAGGCCCATCCGCAGGCGATGATCGGGATACCACATCAGCCGAAGTGATCCTGGCGCGCCAAACCGGCTCAAATGCGCCTGCTCCAGCGTATTTGGTATGCCGAGGTGGGTCGAATAATAGGACAAGCCACCACCTGCCGATACCACAAACGTATAAGGCCCGCGCTTCGCATTGATCGAATCTACTTGTACGCTTTGTTGCCCGTTGGCTGTCAAACCAGTCGTTAACAGACCCACGAACCAGGCTATGATATGTAAATAACCGCGCATATGCTTATTGCTGTTCAACATAATGATAGTAAGCCACCACAGGGGAGTAATTAGACAGAATCCCGTCGAAATTATTCTGGCTAATAAACTCCCGAATAAATTCCGGCTCATCGAGTGTCCAGACAAATACTGTTCGACCTTCTGCTTTCATCGCCAACACCTCTTCCGTTTGTGGACCGAGCGTCCAGCGTGGCGCCCAGATACGAGCGCCTAAACTACGGGTGGTCGCTGTATCCAATTCGCATAAAATGGGCGTATTCTCTTTGTTGGAAAGAGCTTCATAAGAAGCTACTGCATCGGTACTTGGCAGACCTATAATAATGCGGAGATCGCGCCGGGCGAGTATAGCTTTTTGCCGAAACGTTTGTTGCAACGCCTGCACCTTGTCCATTGGGCCGATGTATTTGGTATCGAGCCAGACAAAGCTCAGGGATGTATTGTTGATAACAGTTTCCAGGGCTTGCTCAAGAGTCGGAATTTTTTCGCCGTTGACCAGCCTGACAAGGCTATTGAGTTGCTGATACGTATAGTTTTCAACTGGCCCGGCCAACCCGCTTTTCTGAATAAGTCTCAGATTTAACGTATTGTCGTGGTATAAAATCGGTACACCGTCTTTGGTGTATCGTACATCAATCTCTATTCCGGTTGCTCCAAGGCGAGAGGCTAGTTTTATGATCTCGATGGAGTTTTCGGATGCGGGCAACAGGTCTGATGTACGTCCGCCACTTCGGTGAGCCATAATCGAAAATGGCCTTCTGTTCAGGGGGCGTTTGTAGGTAAGCGTTAGGGGCTGCGTCGGTTCGGCGGTTTTTTCTCCATATGATCCCGTTAGAACAAGGGTATCGCCTGTTGCCAGATTGCCGCTGTAGGGTTGAAGCTGGCCGTTATGTTTCGCTTTGAGTGTAAGGTGAGAGAGCCCGGTTGAGGTGTTGACCAGTTTACGCCAGTAGCCCGATACAACTAAACTATCGGTTTGAGCAGTGCCTTCCAGATTGAAAAAACCAGCGTCGACTCCTGTAAAAATAGAGAGGTAGTGTGTTGTATCAGAGCCCTCCAGTGTGTACGTCCATTTTAAGGCGACCTGATCACCGAACTGACTGGAACCATCCGTTACGGTATATACACCTTCCATTGTTTGACGAACAGTCGGCACAAATCGCCCGGAACCGGGGGTATTGGTAAATGTGTAAGGGACAGGCGCTTCATAGTCCTTACGGCAACTGGTAAAGCCTATGAGAACCAAGCCCAGAGCAATATAATTGGTCAGTTTCACAGAATAAAGCCGAAAATAAGTTGAGGATATAATAGATTCCGATCAAACGTGTCATACAATGACCAAAGTTGCCAGTTGAAGTTTGAGTAGGCGGCCCTGATGCCCACCGAAACATGGGTTTTGTTGTAAAAAGGTTGCTCCAGCATAGCGGTAAATGCCACCCCGTTGATTGTCCTCCGGCTGTATTCAACGGCAAGCGAACCTACCTGCGACCGGTAATAAAGGTCGAGTATAGCCTCTCCCTTCACCGTTAATTGGAGATCCCTTGTTAGCCGGTAGCCCACTGAAAGATTTGGAAACGTTTGAACGCCATACGCCTGACTGTTGAACACATCCTTTATAAGCAAGGCACCAAACCAGCCATGTAAATCATACCCGGCCCCTATCGAAAGTCGATTGGTGAGTGGTTTGGCCCATTTTATACCAACAGCCAGATTGCTCTGCACGAACTGAGTCTGGATACGACCGGCAAAGTAAAGACGCTTTCCCAAAGCTCGCTGAATATTGAAGTCAACGGCAGGCACGCTCACACGAACTTCTTCCGTTAGCTCGGGCGGTGTGGTCGTGAACACGACGCCAATAGATTTGCGCCACTTACCAATGGGAGGGGCTTGAGGGAAATATATAGTCGGTTGCGCAGGCCAGGCGGGTTCAGTTGTTTGAGCCATCATGGCCGATGCCGTGAGCATCATGAAACAACTTGTCTGGCAAATTTTAGTAAAAATTTTTCTAATAGTGGTCACTTGGTGGTTTACATTCAAAGTCAGATGAAGTAAACCGACTGGGAAGTGATTATGTTATGGGCAGTTAAGAATATACGTTACAACCTGACTAACAAGATTGGGTATAGAGGTCATTTCTGTTCTGGTATCATTGCCTTCGTTCTTATAGGCGCTCGTTTAACCTGCTATCAAACTCCTCCATAAAGGGATACGGATTTGGCAATTCACAATCGGAAGCCAGTGCCAAAATCCGCTGACTGGAAATGGTTAGCCGATCTACTTCTTCTAATCTGCAACTGGCATTGTACCCTTCGGCCTGGATAAGTACAGCCGCGAAATCACCTTTTTGCCAGATTCTTCGCCCAATAAGCATGAGCTTGTCTTCACGCCTGACACAGTACTGAACACTAATCCTGGGCAGAGATTTGCCCTCGCCGTGTTTTAACACAAAGGCTGTATTTAAGGTATCAGTGTAGGTGCAGGAAAGTTTAAATAGTACGTTGTCGTAAAAATACAGGAAAAGATCGCTAACGAGAATGCCCGAAATATCGATAGTAGTTGCTTTGAATACGCGAATGTGTGTACATGGCAACGCTATCGTTCCTTTAACAAGAGCTTGCTCTTCTTCGAAATCTGTTTTCTTTAATGAGTCGGGAGTAGTAGCACCAATGAGATAGTTACCCAATCCACGCACGTCCGCTTGTGCATGAAGTTCATATGTAAGAAGGGAAAGAATTAACAGGAGACATTTCATTCAGACCAATGCATAGTGAGTCTTTACTGAAAAGTACGAAGTTTACAAGACTACTTGATGCAAAGCGCTGGGTCTAATTTTTATGTTTACGAATTTATTATTCGGTAAACATAAAATGTAAATACGTGCTAGTTTTGTGTTCATGAATGATGACATGAACAATCTGCTCGACTTTTTTATTGGACTTGTTTTACCCGAGACTGAATTTAAAATTACCAAGCAAACGTCCACATCAAATCTACAAAAATGCGTACGATTGGCTATGGCACTGGCAAAGGATGGCAACAAGCCCAGTGTGATTCGGCTCAGGCGGATACGGGACTTGTTGGAAAAACAGTCAATCGAATTTGTCAGGCCGAGGTAAGGGTGGAAGCAAAGAGCTTCAGGACTCGGATTAACTAGGGACAGTAGTCTGCCAAAAGGGATTGGCGTAAATGCTGGGCCACTTCACTACCCGCTCGTTTATAAGCAGCCAGTAGTAGTGTGAACTCTTGAAGCGCTTGTTTATCGTCAAAAACCACTTCCAGCTCATGGTTATAATCTGGATTAATGAGTGGGGGCGCATACTCATCGAGGCCCGAAATATGTTTATTCTGAGCAAGCGTAAAAACGAAAGAACGCTTCATACTTGATGTGAGTGTATATAAACACGACTTTCTTACCAGTTCCGCCAATCTCCGAACTGGGCAAAGTCAAGTTTTATGGATAAAAAACAATTAACAAGATTACTATATTAAATTAAAGTACACAAGCAACAGGACTGAAAACCAACTAGTTACCATAATGTAAATTTGGGGTATTTTTATTTAAAAATAAATAAAAAAGATAAATTTTTGTATTTAAATAATGTATGTCTGCGGATCATTTTTGACGGGATTAATGGGGAATGGGATTTAAATGATGATTTGTTTGACCTTAAGTGATCGTTTTTTCTATTTTCTAACCATACACTCTAATATGGAATTAAGTTAAAAAACTTCATGATTTTTAACTTAACTGTCTATTAATCAGAGGCTATTCCCATACACTAATAAATAAAAATAAATGTAGCAACACCATATTTAAATTAGCCTCAGGCGTCTATATTCCTGGATGGAATGGTGTATGCCATATACCCCGCTACAAGCAGTGGTAACGAAAACAAACTAAACAGCGTGGGTAAACTGAGGCCCATGTCAGATAGTATACCAAATAAAGCTGGCCCAAGAATAGCACCAAATCGACCGACGCCCATAGCGAGTCCAACGCCTGTTGTCCGCATGGCGGAGGGGTACACCCTCGCTGTTGTTGGAAAGTAACCATTGAAGCCACCCTGAACAAAAAAGCCGATGAAAAATGTCATCAAAAAGACCAGTCCATAACCCATTTTCATGTTGCCGTAGAGCAGCATTACCCCGAATGCAAAGAGCATGAATGCAGGAATAAGTTTTCGAAGGCCAACCCGACCCACAACAAGCCCGAAAACCAGACCGCCTGAAAATGCTCCCACGTTCAGAGCCGTACCAACATACGTAGCCAATTCGAAGGGCATTCCAAGTTCCTTGGCAAGCGTTGGTACCCAGCTCATCAGGGTATAGAGTGTGATAAAACCAAAGAAAATGCCGATCCACAGCCGAAACGTCGACGCTCTGTAAGCCGGTGTAAACAGGTCGGCGTAGGGCACCGTGGGGTGTATATTACCAGCAGAAGGTAGCTTATCCAGCGTTATGTGACCCATGCGTGAGAGCAGCGTGTTGATCTGACGAAGTGCATTTTTCGGTTGCCGCTCGACTAAAAAGGCCAGTGACTCGGGCATGAACAGCATAATACTAATCAGCATGAGGGTCGAAATAAGGCCAGCCGCCAGATAGGCCGACCGCCAGCCAAACTCCGGAATCGCCCATGCCGTGAAAAACCCGGCCAGAATAGCGCCGATTGGCCAGCCAGCCTGTACGATTCCGACATTAAAATCACGTCGCTTATTATTCGAAAACTCAGCCGCAACTGCCGCCAAGGTGGGCAGTATACCCCCAATACCCAGGCCCGTGATAAGTCGGCAAAGCAACAGCTGATAATAGGCACTTACTATAGACGATAGCAGCATACCGCCTGTTATGAGGCTCAAAGCAATAATAAATAGCTTGCGCCGACCGATTTTGTCGCTAAAGGGAGCTAGTAAAAAACAACCTGCTGTCATACCTGTCAGCCCCGCACTGAACACATAGCCAAGGTCTGACTTCGACAAAGCCCATTCACGGACAATTTCGGAGCCGGTAAACGACACCACCAGCACGTCGATGCCGTCGTTCATGTTCATGATAAAGCAAATCACGACCATTAACACCTGGAAGCCACTCATTGGCGAGTCGTCGATCAGGGTTTTCAGCGAAGTTTGAGAGGGAGTTTCAGTTACGGGTGTCATTGATTAGTAGATTAACAGGGCAGTACTACAGTGTATTTTTATAGTTGAGACGTGTGCATTTTATAAGGCACCCAAGAACAACACAAGTATCTAAGCAATTAAACAGAAATCACAATTTTACTGTCTTCTCCTTTTGCGGCTGTTTCCAGGGCCGATTGTAAATCGTTGAGATTTGCCTGCTGCGAAATAATAAATCCCGGACGAATTACACGGGCGGCAATCAACTGAAGCGTCCGTTTGAAGTCGAATGGGTGATCATAAATAATTGACGGAACGATAGATATTCCTTCACGGGCGATTTTCAGGGGCGTAAACTGCGCTGGCTTCGCGGCAAGGCCTACCAGCACGATCTCGGACCCACGGGGGGCTGCTGCGGCTGCCAGTGTAGCCGTTGCTACTGCGCCAGCACATTCAAAGACGGCACAAACCTCGTTTGCTAGCCAGGAATCGGCCAATGCCACTGCCTGACTATCTGCATCGCCCGAGGGACATAGAGCAACAGCACCCAGGCTTTCGGCCATTCTGAGCTTGCCGGGGCTGATTTCGGTAACAAACACCCGATAACCCAGGGCGAGAGCAAGGTGCGTGAGCAACAGCCCAATGGCTCCCAAACCAAGCACCGCAATCGTGTCGCCGGGTTTGGCGCTCGACGTCAGCAGGGCATGAACGGCTACGGCCATTGGCTCGATGGTTACGGCGTCTTCGTCGGAAATGGCATCGGGAACAGTCCAGCAAAAATTGGCGGGCAAGACAATGTATTCGGCAAAGGCACCGGGTTCATTTACACCAAATACACGTTTGTTGATGCATATATTACCCTTGCCTGCATAACAGTATCGACAGTTTCGGCAGGGAATATTAGGCTCTATCACCACACGCTCGCCTATAGTTCGGCCTGTTACACCAGCACCAAGTTTGTCAAGGTAGCCTAATCCTTCGTGACCAATAATGTTTGGTTTGTCCAAAAGTCGATGTCCCAAAAACAGGTGTACATCCGACCCGCATACACCAATCAGTTTCAACTTTACGCGTACTTCGCCAATGCCCGGTTCAGGTATTGGCACATCCTGAAGTTGAATATGTTTGGGTGATTGAAGAAAAGCCGCTCTCATACTACCTATATCGGGTTATCGTCACATAGGAACGTGACGTAAAAAAAGCTACATTAAGATTGACAGACAGGCCGGTTAATAGCAATAAAAGGAGTCAAAAGTACCAAAGATCAAGCAGAAAAAACGGCTTACTTTACCAGATCAAGTACGTTTGTCGGCATAGGCTGCACTTGCCGAAACGCTTTGGGTGTCAGACCGGTCTGCTTCTTGAACAGCCGCGAAAAATAGGCGGGGTCTTCGAAGTTAAGTCGGTAAGCTACTTCGGCAATTGTATAGTCTGTTTGCGTAAGGTATTTGCGGGCTTCAGTTAAAAAGTAGTCATAAACAATCTGCATGGCCGACTTTTGCATCAACTCCCGGCAAACCCGATTCAGGTGTACGGCAGTAATACTCTGTTCATCAGCATATTGACTGATATTTTTTTGTGGATTCCGCTCCTGCCGAATCCGCTTTTGAAATGTTCGGTAGATAGATAGGCTTCGATTTTTAGGAGTCGTTTCGACTACCTGTTGTTGCCGGACATAGCGGAATACATCGGTTAAAAAAGCTGTAAGTACTGACTGAAGCACACATTCCCGGTTGGGTAAATTGTCTGCCGATTCTTCCTCCAGCCGGTCAAGCAACGTTTTTAAATAGGCAAACCAGCGCAATTGATTTTGAGCCGAAACAACTTGTATATGACCACCTTCGAGGCCAATGGCCGGGGTTTTAGCAGTCAGATCGTCGACAAACGAAGCCGAAACAGTTAACACTGTTCCGCTGGCTTCTGTAATGTAGCGCAATCCATGCAGGGTGTTTTCGGGAATCAGCAGCAGGCAGGGACTGGTAAATGGCAATTCACCTGTATCTGACCAGATTATGCCATTGCCTGTTTCTACATAAAATAGCTGAAAAAGATGCGCGTGAACATGCGGCTTTATAATCCATTTATGCCGGGGACTACGCGTTTCGATTCGCTCGATCTGGACAAAATCGGGCAAAATTACAGCGTGTTGATCGCCGTAAAGGCCATTGTAATGTTGAATAGCCTGTTTCATGTCATATATAGATGCCCGTGAATCATGCCCATAAAATAATGTATAATTTGTCTCTATTTTCAGCTGCTTTGTCCTAAAGCCCGGTTACTTCCCTAATCTACTTTTGCACCAGTATCCTAAAGCCAATAGAACCAACTGATGACTAGTCTATAAACCTAAAGTCTACTATGGAAACGCTCGATTTTAATGTACACCCTCCGCACTTATCGCCCGCCTATAAGTCGACCATTCTTAGAAGCCCGACAAAACCCTTGCTGATTGTTCAGGAACATCTGAAAGACTTGTCGATGCCCGTTTTCGGTGAATCGGTACTCGGAAAGTTCGACAACGATCTGACAAAAAATGCCCGCGCCAATGGTGACCCGATCGGTGAACGTATCAAAGTGGCAGGCCGGGTAATGGACCAGAGCGGCAGGGGTTTATCCAATGTCCTCGTTGAAATCTGGCAGGCCAATGCCGCCGGGCGTTACATTCACAAGGCTGAGATTCACGACGCTCCACTCGATCCAAATTTTCTGGGCAGCGGGCGCTTGCTAACCGACAGCGAGGGGCGTTATTCATTCTATACCATAAAACCGGGCGCCTATCCCTGGGGTAATCATTATAATGCCTGGCGACCTAACCACATCCACTTTTCGGTGATGGGTCATCAGTTTGAACAGCGGCTGATAACCCAGATGTATTTCCCCGGCGATCCGCTGTTTGCCTTTGACCCGATCTTCCAGTCGACGCCGGTTCATGCCCGTGAGTTACTGATTTCCAAGTTCAACATGGACTGGACCGAGCCGGAATTTGCACTGGCCTACGAGTTTAACATTGTACTGAACGGACGCAAAAACACCCCATTTGAGTAATGGAATATCTAAGAGAGACCCCTTCACAAACCGTGGGGCCGTTTTTTGCCTATAGCCTGACGGCCGAGCAGTACGGTTATGCCTACAATAGTATTATGAATCATGCGCTGGTAAGCGACCAGATACCAGACAACTATGCTGGTGCCGAGCACATTTATATCCAAGGCCGCATTTATGACGGTAATGGTAATGCCATTCCGGATGCTATTGTCGAACTATGGCAGGCCGATCCGCTGGGTCATTATCGGACGGAGCCTATTGGCTTGAAAAATGGTCAGCCCGACTTTACAGGACTGGGTCGTATGGGAACAGGTACCTTGCCAGATGGCCAGTTTCGATTCAAAACGCTCAAACCCGGCGCCGTAGATACAGCCTCGGCGCCAGTAATTAATGTTACATTGTTTATGCGGGGCTCCCTCCGGGGCCTGACTACCCGACTCTATTTTTCGGACGAGGCCGAAGCGAATCAGCAGGATGCCCTCCTGAGCGCCGTTGATTCCGACCGGCGGCATACGCTTGTTGCCCAACGGCTGGACCAGAATGGCCAGATCTTTTATACCTTCGACCTGTATATGCAGGGCCAGAATGAAACCGTTTTCTTTGCCGCTTAACTATGAAACAAGTACCCATTATCACTGCCGACGAAGCCGCACTTAAAGTTAAAGACGGTGATACATTGCTGGGGGGAGGCTTCGGAATGACGGGGAACCCCGTCCATTTGCTTCATGCTCTTGCCCAAACCAGCACAAAAAACCTGACGTTTATTGGCAATAATGTGGGGGAGCCGGGTCTTGGCGGGGGGCGGTTGTTGCTGAATGGTCAGCTTCGAAAAATGATCGGCTCATTTTTTACCAGTAATCCCGACGCCGTAAAAGCCGCGCAATCTGGAACCGTTGCGTATGAACTTCTTCCACAAGGCACGCTGGCCGAGGCTATCCGGGCCGGTGGTGCCGGCATTGGTGGTTTTTATACGCCAACATCTGCCGGAACATTAATTGCCGAGGGCCGCGAGACTAAAATTCTGAATGGCGTAGAACAGGTCTTCATTCCCGGTATTCGGGCCAATGTGGCGTTCATTCGGGCATGGCGAGCGGATACGGCAGGTAACCTGACCTACCGTATGACTGAGCAGAATTTCAACCGGGCAATGGCCACGGCTGCTGATCTGGTTATAGCCGAAGTGGAAGAAATTGTACCCGTTGGCACAATCGACCCGAATCATATTCAAACGCCGGGTTGTTTCGTTGATTTTCTGGTACAAGCACACGTTTCGGCCGAGATGCTGGGTTCATCGGCGTCGCTGGGAGCTGGGCGTAAAGCCAGCCAGTCGCGGCTGAACATGGCTCGACGGGCATTTGACGAATTAAAATCCGGCGATGTTGTTAACCTCGGCATTGGCATTCCTACCCTCGTCGCCGACCTGATTCAGCCAGAACAGGGCATTATTCTGCATACCGAAAACGGAATGCTTGGCGTGGGACCGCCCCCAACCGATGGCGGTGGTGCTATGGATTACCCTGTCAATGCAGGCAAAATTCCGGTTACCGCCTTGCCCGGCAGTAGTTATTTCGACTCGGCAGATTCCTTTGCCATGATTCGGGGCGGTCATATCGACGTAGCCATTATGGGTGGTCTGGAAGTCGATGAATCAGGAAATCTAGCCAACTGGGCCGTACCGGGCAAACCGCTTCTGGGTGTTGGCGGGGCAATGGATCTAGCATCAGGGGCAAAAAAACTCATCATCACGCTCACTCATGCCGACCCTGATGGTACGTCCAAAATTGTCCCTAAATGCACCCTGCCCATCACTGCCGAAGGCGTCGTTGACCTTGTTATTACCGAATTAGCCGTATTTGGCTACCCAAACGGTCAACTCACCCTTCTCGAACTAATGCCCGGCGCTACGCTGGAAGACGTAAAAGCTAAAACGGCTGCGAAATTTAAAGAGTGAAAGAGCAAAAGAGTAAGCGAGCGATATTCGCGGCAGCCACTCTTTCACTCTTTCGCTCTTTCGCTCTTTCACCCTCTCACTCTTTACTTAATGGAATCGTACATCTGTGATTATATCCGCACACCTATTGGCCGATATGGCGGTGCCTTGTCGAGCATACGGCCCGACGACCTGGCGGCTATCGTTCTCCGCGCCCTGATGGACCGCTCTCCCGGCGTGGACTGGTCTGCCCTCGACGACGTTATTCTGGGTTGCGCCAATCAGGCAGGAGAAGACAATCGTAATGTTGCCCGTATGGCCGTATTATTGGCGGGTATGCCCGTAGGTGTTAGCGGTACAACAATCAATCGGCTTTGTGGCTCCGGTATGGACGCGGTGCTAACTGCCAGCCGCCTAATTCGGGCGGGAGAAGCCGATCTGGTCATAGCCGGAGGGGTGGAGAGTATGTCGCGCGCGCCTTTTGTTCTGCCCAAAGCCGAAAGTGGCTTTTCGCGTGCTGCCGAAATTTATGACACAACTATTGGCTGGCGGTTCGTTAACAAGGAGATGCAAAAGTTGTACGGCACCGACTCTATGCCCGAAACGGGTGAGAATGTGGCAGCCGATTTCGGCATTTCCCGCGAAGATCAGGATCAGTTTGCACTCCGCAGCCAGCAAAAAGCAAGTGCCGCTATAGCCAGTGGCCGATTGGCAAAGGAGATTGTTCCCGTCACGGTGAAACAAGGGAAAACTACTGCCGTTGTGGAGACCGACGAGCATCCACGCGCTACTTCACTGGAACAGCTAGCCAGATTAGGCACGCCTTTTCGCGAAAATGGCACCGTCACGGCGGGCAATGCGTCGGGGGTGAATGACGGGGCGGCAGGCTTGCTGCTGGCATCAGAAAAAGCCATTCGGCAATACGGACTTACCCCACTGGCACGGGTTGTAGGAGGAGCTACAGCGGGTGTACCACCCCGAATTATGGGTATTGGACCTGTACCCGCCACGCAAAAATTGCTCAGTCGGCTAAACCTGACGGTAAGCGATCTCGACGTCATCGAACTAAATGAAGCCTTTGCCAGCCAAGGGCTAGCCGTACTTCGTCAATTAGATATTGCCGACGACGATAATCGTGTGAACGCCAATGGTGGTGCTATTGCCCTGGGGCACCCGTTGGGTATGTCGGGGGCGCGGCTCGTGGGCACCGCTGCCCTGGAATTGCAGGAGCGGTCGGTACGATACGCCCTAACAACCATGTGCATTGGTGTTGGGCAGGGTATCGCACTGATGCTTGAAAAAGCGTAGATTGACCCGTATTGGTATTCCGGCATGAGCTTATACAGAACCCTATTTTATCAACCAGACGTCAACGCGCTTTATTCCGACGAAGCAACCGTTGCTTATATGCTTTGGGCGGAGTCGGCACTGGCGCGGGCGCAGGCCCTTCATGGCCTCATTCCCGGTTGGGCCGCCGATGCGATTGCTGCTAGTTGCAACAGTCAGTTGATTGATATAAACCAGTTGGTCAATACCATTCCCCTGGGTGCCAACGCCTGTATTCCATTGGTAAAACAACTGACGACTCTGGTGGAAAAGCAATCTCCTGAAGCCTCCCCCTACATTCATTTTGGGGCTACCAGTCAGGATATTATCGACACAGCTACCATGCTTCAAAGCCGGGATGCGGTACTATTCATTCAAAAAGACCTACACCGGCTCATTGCCCAACTTACTGCTCTGGCTGTCGAACATGACCAGACGCCAATGGTGGGTCGAACGCTCCTGCAACAAGCCAAACCAATTACTTTTGGCTTTAAGGTGCGTACCTGGCTCGATGGACTTGGGCGTTCGTCAAGTAGACTAGAGAACTTATTTTCCGAGACTTTTGCCCTTCAACTTGGTGGTGCGGTAGGTGACCTGAAATCAATGGGTTCAGCAGGCCCGGCCATCGCCCAAACTATGGCCGACGATCTCGGGCTATATAATCCGACAATGGCCTGGCATACCCAGCGCGACCGCATCGCCGACATTGCCGCCAAGCTGGGAATACTTGTGGGTGCCGTCGCCAAAATCGCTACCGACATTAGTTTGATGATGCAAACCGAAGTGGGCGAAGTGCTGGAACCTGCCGGGGCAGGCAAAGGAGGTTCATCGGCCATGCCTCACAAACGTAATCCGGTTTCGTCGGTCGCTATCCGGGCTATTGCCGGGCGTACCCCTAACCTGGTTGCCACACTTTTCGGCTGCCTGATGCAGGATCATGAACGAGCCAGTGGAGCCTGGCATGCCGAATGGGAACCGTTGGCAGAGCTGATTCAGCTTACGGCGGGGGCTGTTCATCAGGCTGTAGTGATGACGGATGGATTGGTTGTGAACGTCGAACAGATGCGAAAAAACCTTGACGCCACAAACGGGCTGCTCTTTGCCGAAAACGTGGCTCTGGCCTTGGCGCCTAAAATTGGCAAGTCGCAGGCAACCGCTTTTATTGAAACGGCCTGTTGGGAATCTCAACAGGCAGGCCAACACCTTAACGTTTACCTTTCTAACCAACCCTTAATACAACAGCATTTCACCCCCGGCGAACTGGCTACCCTCTTTGATCCGACTCGTTGATATGGGTCAGGCTAATGCTATTTTTCTGGCTACACTGGCTATTATTGGTCTTGGCTACGGCTTAAAACGAGGGAATCGCCAGCAAACAGGAGGGTAATGTCCTCTTGCAATTACTTCATCTCGACTATGTCCTTGAGAATAGCTGCTTCATCGGCAAGTGTGGGCATGCCTTTTCTAAGATAACTATAATAGGTTCGACCTGCCAGGGATGCGTGGCCTTTGTTTCCACTTGCCAGTGCACTTTGGTAGACTTCATAAAGCTCTTTCTGCCGGGCTTTTCGCCTACTTCTGGTATATACGACAAAGTAAATAATACCCCCTACGGTTAGTAGAAATAATAGTAATGCCATCGATTAAGGTATTGTGGATAGAATGCCAACTATGCTAGCTGGTGTTAATTGCCTTTACTAAACGCGCAAAGTGAATAACGTGCTGGTTATCAATGGTAGTTATATGGCTATCCTGACTATCCAGCTACTTGGTATTAAGGAAAAGCTACGGATGGCAAGCTACTAAAATCTACCTCAGACCAATTATTAATTGATTAAGCGTTACATAAATGTATGTAAATGGATACTCAACCCATTTCAATCCGCTCCCAGGTTGTTTTCTGGTATTGCCGAAGTAGAATCCAGAACGTGATGATAGAAAACGGGAGAGCCACCCAGGTGCCATAGGGGAGAATGGTCAGGCCGTAATGCGAAAAGCCAACAACTGCCAGAATGAGGCTGGTTAGAAGGCCCCGAGCCGTATTGTTCTGTTTCAACGCATCCGGCGCTACAGAAAATGGCATAAAACGGATGGACAATAGGGACGTGCAAAGTAACATCACCAGTGAATTACTAAAAGCCAGCAACACATCACTGATCTTGTCGAGGCCATAACGGTATAAAATGTAGCAGGCCAGCAAACAGTAAAAAGGCAGCAACAGCTTTATGATCAATGCTTTCATCGACCCGGAAAGTACATCGCCGGGCGTTTTAATGGGCGCACTACCATAAATCCAGGAAGCCCGGTAATTGTCAGAAATGCCCAGTTGGTACTGGGCAACCATAACGTACAGGCCGGCAAAATACAGGGCGAAAAGGTAGAAAAAGCCACTGGAACCAAAGCTGTCCCGTTGAAATGACATAGCTACTACATAGGCAAGACCAAAGCCTAGTTGCGGATAGGTTTTGAGTTTAAACTTTCGGTCGCGCCCTGTTATTCTCCACGTAAAAGCAAAGGCCGCCCGTTCGAGTGAATTGGTTGTAAACCAGTCTGATACTAATGTGAGCAAGCTGGTTTGATCTGGCTGTGTTCGCCGGGAGGTTGCACCGAATGACTCAGGGCGACTTTCGGTATCAATAGCACTCAGCTTCTGCGTAAAGCCGGTAGTCAGGAAACGATTCATGAACCACAGGCCACCAAACGGCATAATCAGGGCAAGAGCTATAAAAACCAGGTGTGTGGAATCCAGTATGGGCTGAGCCACACTATCGACAGTGCCAGCCATCCACATTGGCGGAATCAGGTAATGCCACCATTGGTGATCAAGGGCCTGAGTTAGCACATCCTGACCAACTAACCGGGGTAATACCTGGTAACTGCCATAGAACAAAATGGCCATTACAATTTGAAAATAATTGATGACCTCACGCAGCTTCTCTTCGCTGATAAAACGCATCAGCATCAGATAAAAAATGTTGGTAAGGAAAACCATCAATACCGCCGATAGTAAACTCATGGCCAGAAAAACGAGGCCCGCAATTGGCCCAAATCGGTAAGCAATCACCAATACACCACCCGCCGATAAAGACAGGGCAATGCCGAATAAATAGCTGGTAATATGCACAATACGGGCTAACCATAGCGTTCGACTATCAACGGGCCGGGGTAAAATGATCTGATTGTCAGACGAGTCGAGTATGACCGATGAGAAGTCAGAAATGAGTGTCATGGCGCACAAGGCCATAACGTATGAAAACTGCAACGTAAGCGGAAAGAATAACCGATCCTGATCTGGTATCAACAGCATGGACGCACTAATTATGCTGCCAACTATGGTGTATGTGATCAGTATGCGCGTGAAATTGTTGTTGCTCTCTGTCTTTGCTTTGCCATATCGGCCAAGACCAACAGAACTCCTGCGGTTATCCATCGTCAGTTTTACCTGTACAATGGCCCGCAATTGGCCATAGTCAGCTCCTACTAATCGAATTAACGGTTTTATCCGGTCGAGGAGCCAGAGAATCAGGCTTGTCATGCCAATTAGTTTTTTAGAGCGTGAATAAACTCTTCGGCTATACCCGTTTGCCCTTCGCTGCCTGTGAGTTCGGCAAACAGTTGCTCAAGCGATTCGGGTCGTTGATGCTGAAGCTCGGCAAAGGTGCCATCGGCAATAATCTGGCCTTTATTGATGATGATAATCCGGTCCGAAATTTTCTCCACAACGTCCATAATATGCGAACTGTAGAAAATGGTTTTGCCACTATTAGCCAACTGACGCATTATTTCTTTAACCAGCACAACTGCATTGGCATCTAGACCCGACAGGGGTTCGTCCAGAAAAATAACATCCGGATTATGCAGCAATCCCGAAATGAGCAGCACTTTTTGGCGCATACCCTTCGAGAAGGTCGTCATGCGGGCGTTTGAATGGTCACTAAGTTGAAACAGACGAAGCAACTCAAGTGCTTTCCGCTCGATGTGAGCTGCATCAAGATCATATAACTGCCCGATGAACTGAAGATATTCCATGGGTGTCAGTGTATCGTAAAGGGCCGCATTTTCGGGAACGTACCCAATTCGACGTTTGATGTCGAGTGCCTGCGTTTTTACGTCCATGCCCAGCACGGTGGCCTCACCCGTGAAGTCGGGCAGCATACCAATCAAAATTTTGATCGTTGTCGACTTTCCTGCGCCATTAGGACCGATGTAGCCCACGATCTGACCGGACGATACGCTCAAGTCAATGCCTTTCAAAACGGGCGTTGAGCCGTAAAATTTATGAATATTCTGGAGTTGAATAACAGGGACCATTTTCTAAGCTCGTTAACGAAGGCTCAAACAGGCTCTGGCTGTTTGCTGATAGTATATAAACAGGCAGAGTGGTTGATAGGTCAATCTACGAAAAAAGTCCCGCTCGGCAGCAAGCCAAACGGGACCTCAGGTAAATAGTCGGGAAGAGTGGTTATACCACCACAGCTTCGCTTTCTACTAAATTATGTTTCACTAAATATTCAGCGATTTGCACGGCGTTCGTGGCAGCTCCTTTACGGAGGTTATCGGCCACAATCCACATATTCAATGTTTTGGGCTGGCTTTCATCCCGACGAATACGCCCAACAAATACTTCATCTTTTCCGTGAGCCGTCAAGGGCATTGGGTAAATTTTATTCGCTGGATCGTCCTGAACGATAATACCTTCGGCATTCGTCAGAATATCAACGACTTCGCTTAGTTCAAATTCGTTTTCAAACTCAACATTTACCGCTTCGGAGTGACCACCAATCGTTGGAATTCGAACAGTAGTCGCCGTTACCTGAATGGAGTCATCGCCCATGATCTTTTTGGTTTCATTCACCATTTTCATCTCCTCTTTGGTATATCCATTGTCGAGGAAGACGTCGATGTGTGGCAACACGTTCAAGTCAATAGGGTGCGGATATACTTTCTCAACGCCCTGTTGGCCAGTGCGTTCAGCGAAAAGCTGATCGACAGCGGCTTTCCCTGTACCCGTTACCGACTGATAGGTCGATACCACAACCCGCTTGATTTTATAGCGATCATGAAGGGGTTTCAATGCCACGACCATCTGAATAGTCGAACAGTTTGGGTTAGCAATGATCTTGTCTTCCGGCGTTAGTGTATTGGCGTTGATTTCAGGAACGACCAGTTTTTTTGTTGGGTCCATACGCCAGGCCGACGAATTATCTACGACTGTAATACCAGCCTCAGCAAACTTGGGGGCCAGTTTGAGCGACGTGCCGCCACCAGCCGAAAAAATCGCAATGGCAGGTTTAGCCGCAATAGCATCCTCGAAACTCACAACCGTATAAGGTTTACCCTTGAACTCCACCTGTTTACCAACCGAACGCTCGGAAGCGACTGGAATGAGTTCTGACACGGGGAAGTTGCGCTCGGCGAGCACCTTCAGGATTTCGCTACCGACTAAGCCAGTAGCCCCAACGACTGCAATTTTCATTTTTTTGATACGGGTAAATACCCGCTTTATTTGGTTATTAAAAACGGGTATGATTGGTAAAAACCAGCCCCCGAGTACTAATTAGCCTGCAAAAGTACGGTAAAACTTTGACGCACAGGAGTTATATTATAAAAAAGTTAGAAACGCCCAACCAAACCTACTCCCGAAGTAGAGAAAGAAGAGTAAGGCTTGAGTTGCCAGGAAACACCTCGTTGCCTTAACGCTTTATTATAATATTGAACCGAACGGCGAAAGTGTTGGCCGGGCATATTCATTCCCCAGCCAATTCCCGCAAGAATTGCGCCACCCAAAAGCATAATACCGCCTGTTGCGTAGGTGTTTTGCCGGTGAGTGTCCGTCACCGTCTGGTATCCGGCAATCTGTCCACCATAAACGGTGCCGCTGATTCCGGTTCCTCCACAGGCATAGCCGATTGGACAGTAAAAGGGTTGCTGCATAGTGAATTTGCCGTCGCTTCCCGGACCGCTAGATCCCATGATAATTGCGCCGATGAGGGCAGATGTAATCCCACCGGCAATTAGCCAGCCTCCGGTTTTACGGCTGCCGATGTACGTGTTGAATTCCTGAATGGCATCTGGGTCGCCAGAGGCATAAATATATTGCCCCAAGTCTTTTGCCCGTCGAACATCGAGGCCATCATACATATACTGTGTCTTTACGTTCTGGCCATACCGACCATTGTAAGCAGGCACTAAATCGCTTTCAATCGGTTTGAGATTTTCTTGCTGTACAGGAGGGGGAATTGTTAGTTGTTGCGCCCAGAGCTGCATCGGACCCAGCAGTAAGAGAAAAAGTAGTGTTTTCATAGCCGCTGTTTTTTTAATAAAGTTAACAACGACTTATAATTGATCATATTAAAAAGTAAATAAACCTTGATTAAATATTCTTAATTGAAGATATATGTTTGTGCAGAAGTAACGCAGATATCTAATTTCACGTCGGTACCTTCCACATCGTTGATCTGTTCGACAGGTTCGAAAAGCGACAAGCCAATCTTAAGACTGTTCGGCACACTGTTGGCCAGAAACCGGTCATAATAGCCACCTCCGTAGCCAACTCGGTTCCCGAATGGGTCGAATGCAAGTAAGGGCACCAAGACGATGCTTATTTGGGAAAGATCCGTTTCGTATCGGCTACTAATGACAGGTTCAGGAATGCCCAGCCGATTTTCTACCAGGGCCGTAGATGGAAACAGCGTGTAGTTGAGTAGTTGATTATTGTACTCATCAGTAACCGGAACGCTAATCTGGATTTGACTGAAGTTGGTCCAAATAGAATTAATAATAGTCCAGGTGTCTACTTCATTACGCCGTTTGATGGGCAGAAACGTATGCACGATAATCTGCGTGTCGGCAAGGCGGCTCTGCTCAAGATAGGCAAAAAAATTACTGGCGATGTGTTGGCTTTTACGAGTAACCTCTTCGGCTGTAAGGGCTTTGCGTTTAGCCAGAAATTTCTGACGTAACTCAGCTTTGGTCATAAAAATGTGTGTGCTACCCGATAAAATTAGTCCTGCAAACAAAGCTGCATCCGATAGTCAAACGGGTCAAAAGCTGACAGCATCTTCTGCAGGAACTGTTGATCATTCAGGTAAAACGTCAGGAAGTTTTCGTTTCGCTCCTGTAAACCCCCATTTGGGAAAAGGTCGTTTTTGACAGCCAGTAACTGCCGAACACCCGTTTCCTGATTACGTTCTTCGGCCCGTCGCATTTTCTTTTCGAGTCGGGCAACGGCGTTGGCAAATCGTTTTGTTTCGGCCAGAACGGCTCTTTCGAGCGATGGGTCGACCATTTGCGCTTTGTGCAGAATAGCGTCTAATGACTTATTGATCGTTTTGTTCTCGTTATCGAATTTGAGGGTATGGCGGGTATGCGTGTCAACAAACTCCCGTTTGAGTGCAAGCGTATCCTGAAAGAGTTGTTCGGGGGTGAGGCCCAGTTTACTAATACGTTTCGAACTAACCGACGTAACATACATGGCAAAATTACGGGGCATCAGAATCGGGAAGGGCGTTTGATACTGCTCAAACACACTTTTTAACTGTAACCAGTAAGGCACTTCTGACGGCCCGCCGATATAAGCCAGGTTTGGCAGGATCGTTTCCTGATACAACGGTCGCAGTACGACGTTAGGGCTAAACCGTTCGGGATGCTTATCCAACAGCGTTAACAACTCGCTTTCCGTAAATTTCAGTTTAGTGTGAAGCACCTGAAATGTACCGTCTTCTTTACGTTCAATCCGTTCGCGAAGCTGATCATCAAGATAGAACAAGTTAATGTCGCGCGGTGCGATTACCGTCTTGTAACCCAGTTCTTCAAGTTCTTTTGTTCGCTTTTGTACCAACTCTGCCGATTTTTGATTGGTTAGCTCATCACGCATAACGGGTGCAAAGACACGTTTTAACGACGCATCATCGGCATCTAAACAGACCAGCCCTTCAGCACCGAACAATTCATTCACATAATAACGAGCCGAATTAGCGAGCGTATCGTGTTTCAGATAAGCTTCTTCAAACAGCGAAAGTTTTTCAGGGATCTGGGAAAACAGGGTTTTTAATTCCTGAGGATTCATGCGACCAACGGCCCCACGCTGCTCTGTTTGCCAGGCATAGTTCTTGCCCATCAACGAGAAATGGTTGATTTCGGCAAAGTCATGATCTTCTGTCGCCATCCAATAGACCGGCACGAAATTATAGTCTGGATAAGCCTCCTTTAGCTTTCGAGCCAGATTTATTGTCGTAATAAGTTTGTAGATGATATAAAGCGGCCCCGTAAAAATATTGAGCTGGTGCCCAGTCGTAACCGTAAATGTATTGGGCTGGCGTAATACTGAGAAATCGGGCTTTGTAGGTAACGACTGGTATTGCCGCTCAAGGGTATCTACCAAAACCTGCCTCTTGGCAACATCAAACGTTTTTTCCTCCAATTGATCTTTAAAGGATTCTATAGTTGGAAATCGACCGTAATACGATTTTAAGCTGTCTTTATTCGTAATGTAATCGAGGAATAGGGAAGAAAACTGGCCGGTTGAGGCAAGCGGCAGGTACTGACAGTCCATGCGGAGGGTAGGGGTTGCGTTTACCGGATTTTAACAACGAAAAATCCGGCAAGGTTCGATTGAGGGTTTGCCGGATTTTCCGTTGTGATTAGTTCGATAAAGAGAATTATGGCACTTACCTATAATGAAAAAGGCCAGTTTTGTCATCCCGACAACGGAGGGATCTTCGACGAGGTGGAAATTTCAGTCTCACCCGAAGATCCCTCCGTTGTCGGGATGACAAAGATTCGCAAAGACAACCAATTGATTTTTAGGATTATGTCTTAAATTTATCCATTATTTATATTATTTAAATAACGTGAGTAATGGCATCAAGAGCGTGTTCTATCCGCTGTTTATCTCCGAATCGCCCTTTCATAAATTAATTTTTTATCCTGATCAATAAACGGGCGAATTCTGGGAGATAATCCACTGACAGATACCAAATCAACGCTTTTATTTAGTTGTTCCTCCAGATCAAGTTTCATACCAACAAACTCCAACCCTACAGGGCGGCTGTAATCTAACTCTACCAACAAATCAAGGTCACTTTTTGAATCGGCTTCGTCTCGTGCATACGAACCGAAGACGTAAGCTCGCAGTACCGGCTTATCGTTTAAGTAGCGATTAATGACCTCTAATTCGTTCGTTGTTAGTTTCATAAGCTTACTTAGACAACTTCTCCATACAAATCAAACTCCTCGGCTTTATTAATGCGAACATTGGCAAAATCGCCTAACCTCACATACTGAGAAGCAGATACCAGTACTTCATTATCTACTTCGGGCGAGTCAGCTTCGGTACGGCCGATGAAATAACCGCCTTCTTTCCGGTCGAACAGCACTTTATAGGTCTGACCAACTTTTTCCTGATTCAACTCCTGCGAAATACCCTGCTGAACCTCCATCAATTCATCGGCACGTTCCTGTTTAATGTCGGCTGGAATATCGTCGGGCATCGAATATGAATGCGTATCATCTTCGTGCGAATACGTAAACACGCCCAGACGGTCGAAGCGCATCCGCTCCACAAAATCGTAAGTCTCTTGGAACATAGCTTCCGTTTCGCCGGGGTGTCCTGTAATCAAAGTCGTGCGGAGCGTGATGCCGGGAACGCGCTCACGAATAGTATGAATCAAGCTTTCGGTTTTCTCGCGGGTAATTCCCCGACGCATCAGTTTCAATAACTCCGTCGAGCCGGTTTGCAGGGGCATATCCAGGTAATTACACACGTTTGGCCGGTCGCGCATCACGTCCAGCACTTCCAGCGGAAAACCCGATGGATAGGCATACTGTAAGCGAATCCAGTCAATGCCTTCAACATCGGCCAATTGGTCAATCAGGTCGGCGAGATTGCGTTTTTTATAGAGATCGAGCCCGTAGTAGGTTAAATCCTGGGCAATCAGAATCAATTCTTTGGTGCCGCGACGGGCCAGCGAACGCGCTTCGGTCAATAACTCTTCGATGGGGCGAGAAACGTGCCCTCCGCGCATGAGCGGAATCGCGCAGAACGAACAGGGCCGGTCGCAACCTTCAGCAATTTTGAGGTAGGCAAAATGCGCCGGGGTTGTTAACAAACGCTCGCCAACGAGTTCATGCTTGTAATCGGCACGAAGCGTTTTCAGCATGCGAGGCAGTTCATTGGTACCAAACCAGGCATCAACGGAAGGCATTTCCACTTCGAGTTCGTCTTTGTAGCGGTGCGAAAGGCAACCCGTTACATAAACCTTATCCACAATACCCGCTTCCTTGGCATCGACATACCGCAGAATCGTGTTGATGGATTCTTCTTTAGCGTTGTCGATGAAGCCGCATGTATTGATAACGACAATGTTAGCATCGTCTTTTTTCGATTCATGCGTCACGTTCATGCCGTTGCCCTTGAGTTGCGTAAACAGCACCTCCGAATCTACGAGGTTCTTCGAGCAACCAAGCGTGACGATATTGATTTTATTGGTACGTACTCCTTTGGTTTTCATCTGGTAACGCGGACATCCTGTCCGCTTTAATGGAAGCTGCTGCGGACAGGATGTCCGCGTTACTTAAAACACCGCCTGGTGTGTAATATCGATCGTTATCGAAACGGATTTATTTTTCTGGACATTGACCGGAAAAATATTATTATGGCTGTCAGTCAGATTCGCGTATAAACCCTTCGGTTCTCGAACCATGACTGTATATTGACCTGTTGGCAAACTCACGCAGAATGTACCATCTTTTCGGGATTTAACGGTTTTGACCGGCTTTACATTCCCTACAGAATTGATAAAGCCATTTTCACCCGTTTCAACCTGGGACTTGTTCAAAAGCGGGAAAACCAAGACTTCGCGTTCAACAGGTGAACCATCAGGATTTTGCCGGGGCGAGTCGGGGCTAGGCATATAATTTCCCCGTTTCTCGCGAACGATGCCGCAAATTCCTTGTCTAGCGGCTTTACGACGAGGAGATTTTTGAGCCGAAACGGCCAGTGAAATGCTAAAAAAGATTGTCCAAAAAATGACGTATTTATACATAACGTTCTTTAACAAAACCAAGAAATTCTTCAGCTACTTGAATCAGTTGGTTTATATCATCCAGCGAAAAATCACCGTCCACATCATAGTCTGCTATTTGTCTGCGCTCGAACAACGTTGCGAAATCATCTTTATATCGTTCAGGTATTTCGCCGGACTTAATATAATAAAGAGAAAACATCTCACGAGCAGCGGAATGACGCTTCGTCACAATGTTCTTGTCGGCGAGTAGTCCACGTACAAGCCAGAAAAACAATAATAGCTTGATGTGATAGCGCCGTTTGGGAATTCCGTAACAGCTATCGTTTTAGCATTGGCTAAATAACCCTCCGCTTTTCTGATACAGTTGTTCAGATCTTCGCTCATAAATGCATTTTCCGTCCTTTCTAACCTCTCTATAGAAAATACGATTTGATGTTAGAAATAGGCTTTTTGATACGACGACAGCCGAAATCGAAATGGATGTTCTGAGGTAATAATCGTTTCTGTCAGCGATTGTCGTAGATACCTCTTTAAACGGCGATACATTTTCGTCAGTTAGAACGACTAAATAATCTACGTCCGATTCTTCATTAAAGTCACCGCGGGCATACGACCCAAATAATATAACGCTGTCTAGTCGTGCGCCGTAATGCCGCTTCATGATGTCAATCAAATCTCGGTTTACTTTAAGTAGATCTGTCACGACTGCCATATAAGTCAATTATTTCTTAAAGAACGAATCCACAAACTCAACTTTATTGAACGTCTGTAAATCGTCAATTTTCTCGCCTACACCAATGTATTTGACCGGGATTTTGAACTGGTCCGAGATTCCGATAACAACACCACCTTTTGCAGTTCCATCCAGTTTAGTAATTGCCAGAGCCGTTACTTCGGTTGCTTTTGTAAATTCCGTGGCCTGAATGAATGCGTTCTGGCCGGTTGAGCCATCGAGGACTAAAAGTACTTCGTGAGGGGCGTCGGCGGTAAACTTCTGCATAACACGTTTAATCTTCGTCAACTCGTTCATTAGATTGATCTTCGTATGTAATCGTCCGGCCGTATCGATAATGACCACATCGGCCCCTATTTCGGTAGCTTTCTTTACGGCATCGAACGCAACTGCCGAAGGGTCGGTGTTCATCCCGTGCGAAATAACTGGCACACCCACCCGGTCGCCCCAGAGTTTGAGCTGGTCAACGGCTGCGGCACGGAATGTATCGCCCGCTCCTAACACAACTTTTTTACCCCGTTTATGGAATTGGGCAGCCAATTTGCCAATGGTCGTTGTTTTACCAACACCATTAACGCCTACCACCATAATTACATAAGGCTTGATTCCGGCAGGCAGCGAGAAGTCGTCGGCAACATCAACGGTATTGTTATCAGACAGTAAAGCCGCTATTTCTTCGCGGAGAATGCGATCCAGTTCTTCGGTACCCACATATTTATCTCGGGCAACGCGTTCTTCAATCCGGCGAATGATTTTAACCGTTGTTTCAACCCCCACGTCCGACGAAATGAGAACATTTTCAACTTCGTCCAGAACCTCTTCGTCAACAGTTGCTTTTCCAACAACGGCCCGGCCGAGTTTAGAGAAAAAGTTATCTTTTGTTTTCTCTAAACCTTTGTCGAGCGTTTCTTTCTTTTCCTTTGAAAATAAACCAAATAGGGCCATAAGGTAGAGTCAGTGAGTTGGTCAGTTGTTAGTCAGATTGTTTTCGTCATATAAATACTCAACGGCTGACTCACTAATTGAGGTAACTATAATTTAATAAAAAAAAGTCCCACAGAACCCTATAAGGCTGTGGGACAAATGTCTTCGTACAGGAAGCTGACTTTTTCAATGCCTAGCTTTTCAGCGCAGCCTGTACTTCGTCAACCGGGACCATTTCTTCTTTGAAGGTATAAGCGCCGGTTTTAGGCGATTTCACGGCTTTGATGATCTTGGCGAATGCCTTACCGTTATCCTTCGTTTTCAGGGTTGCAACTACCTTTTTTGCCATGTCGTTTGTGTCGTTTAGGGTTTATGGTTTTCAGTTTTCGCAATGGTATCAGGCTTGCTTTTACCTGCCGTAACCAGAAAACTATAAACCAGAAACCTATTTAATTTCTTTGTGCAGCGTTACTTTCTTAAGGAACGGATTGTATTTCTTCCGCTCGATACGAGCCGGCGTATTTTTCCGGTTTTTCGTAGTAATGTACCGGGACATGCCGGGAACACCGCTGTCTTTCTGCTCGGTGCATTCCAGAATAACCTGGATTCTATTGGCGCCTTTCTTTGCCATCGCTAAAGTTCGTTTTCTCAATAAGGAGCGCAAAGGTACGCAATCTCTTTCAGTTGACAAAGAGCTTGTTAGAAAAAAACTTGTGAATTTCAGGGAATGCGCTTAGAAATGTCAATCTCGGGTTGACATTAGGGCACCGGCTTTCGACCTTTGGGGTAGCCATGTACCAAACAGCATCTTGCTGTTTGTGTAAATTAAATCAAACAGCAAGATACTGTTTGGTACCAATTATGAATACGCAAACAATACAGTACGAATACGCACCGGGACATTTTAAGGCATCAGAACCGACTGTATATCGGCCTGGTATGCTCGAAGAGGGTGAAATGATTCTCAACATGGGACCGCAGCACCCGTCAACGCATGGCGTGCTGCGATTCGAAGTCGTGACCAATGGTGAAATAATTGTCGATGTGGTGCCACATCTTGGTTATCTGCACCGTTGTTTCGAGAAACACGCCCAGTCACTTCCATTTAATCAGACAATTCCCTTTGTGGACCGACTTGATTATCTGGCGGCCATGAATTCCGAGCATGCATTTGTAATGGGAGTGGAGAAGATGCTGGGTATTCAAAACGATATTCCAAAGCGAACCGAATACATACGGGTGCTGGTAGCCGAACTTAACCGAATTGCGGCTCATTTTGTGGGTATTGGCACCTATGCGCTTGATATTGGGGCCTACACGCCTTTTCTCTGGCTCATGCGCGATCGTGAGCACATTCAACGGTTATTAGAATGGGTTAGCGGTGCCCGGATGCTCTATAATTACATCTGGGTCGGTGGGCTATTTTATGATCTGCCCGTTGGCTTTGAGGAACGTTGCCGCGAGTTTATAACCTACTTGAAGCCTAAGCTGGTCGAGCTACAGCAAATTGTTATCGACAATGAAATTTTTATAAAGCGAACGGCCAATGTAGGGGTGTTGCCCTTACCCGTAGCGATCAATTATGGGTGTACAGGGCCGATGTTGCGGGGTTCGGGCTTGCGGTATGATTTGCGTCGGGTAGATGGCTACTCGGTCTATCCCGAACTGGATTTCGATATTCCTATTGGTGAAGGTAAAGTGGGTACGGTGGGCGATTGCTGGGACCGGAACAATGTGCGCGTGCTGGAGTGCCACGAGTCTATCCGAATTGTGGAGCAGTGCCTCGATCAGCTCTTGGGCGATCACAAACGTACTCGCGATTATGATCCACAGGCTGTGGTACCCAAAAAGATACGTCCGAAAGCTATGGACTTTTACGCCCGTGCCGAAAGTGCTAAAGGTGAACTGGGTTTCTTTTTTCGTACGGATGGAAAATCAGATGTACCCGTGCGTTGCAAAGCCCGGTCGTGTTGTTTTCATAACCTGTCGGTCATCAGCGAAATCAGTAAGGGGGCTATGCTCGCCGATTTAGTGGCGATTATCGGGTCGATTGATGTCGTAATGGGTGAGGTAGACCGGTAACGTCCGGGCCGGACTGGAGCTTGTGCCGGATGTTATTTCAACACTAATATATCTTGCGTGTTTCTGCCTAGGCCGTCATAATCCAGGCCGTAGCCCAGCACAAAACGGTTTTCGATTTCGAAGCCAACATACTGCAAGTCGAGTTTTTCTTTCAGGGCAGATGGCTTGAATAAAAGGGTAGCAATGGCTATAGAGGCCGGTCCCTTTTCCCGAAGTTGGGCACATACCTGGTGCAGAGTCAAGCCCGTATCGACAATATCTTCGATAACGATCAGGTCGCGGCCTTCGATGGATTCATTCAGGCCCAGAATCTGTTTCACTTGACCGCTGGATTCTGTTGCTTCGTAAGACGCTACACGGATAAAGGTGATTTCGCAGGAAATGGTCAGCTGTTTGGCCAGATCGGCTGCAAACAGGAAGGCACCGTTCAAAACGACTACAATAAGCGGTTGTTTGTCGGCGTACTCCTCATTGATTTGCGTAGCTAGCTCCTGAATTCGCTCCTGAATAGCTTTAGCGGGAATAAACGGGACAAATGTTTTGTCTTTGATGGTTATCATATTGGCGTCTTGGTGCTCAAATATACGCTGATGCTGAGTAAGTGGGCAAAAGTTTGTCGAAAAATAAGCACGAGTAAACGGACTGCCAGTCGTTTACGTTCATATATTACTAACGCAAATTTTAACGAATGAATAAGGTATTGTTGACGGTATGGTTATTCGGTATGGCGGTTTTGGCTCATGCCCAACTCTATGACCCGTCGGCGTTTGATAAGAAGTACGATGGGTTGTTAAAGCACCCCGGCGTTCAGATTGAATCGGCAGAGGCCATCAATCTAATGTATAATTATAAATTTTACGAGGCCGATAAGGAGTTCCGGTGGCTGCGGGTACGGTATCCCAAACACCCGATGCCGTATTTTCTGATGGGCCTTGCCGAGTGGTGGAAAATCGTACCGAATACCGACGTTACGGATTACGACACCCAATGCATAGCCTACATGGATACGACCATTGCATTGGCCGAAAAGCTGTACGATGATAGCGACAACAAGCTGGAGCCTTCATTTTTTCTGGCGGCTGCCTATGCCTTCAAAGGGCGGCTATACTCGGAACGCAAAAAGTGGACGAAGGCAACCTTCGCCGGGAAAAACGCACTTAAGTATTTTGAGAAGTGCAAAGGCAACGCCGATTTTAGTCCCGAACTGCTCTTTGGCGATGGGATGTACAACTATTATGCGCAGTGGATTCCGGAAAACTATCCTATACTGAAGCCGATTCTGATGTTTTTCCCAAAGGGAAATAAGCTGAACGGAATTAAGGAGTTGGAAAAAACGGCCAATTCCGCCTTCTATACGCGGGTAGAGGCCAGATATTTTCTGGTTCAGATTTACAGCATGGAGAACCAGTATGATAAGGCTTATGAAATGTCAAAATACATGTATGAGCAATATCCTGACAATCCTTTTTTTGAACGCTATTATGCACGATCTGCCTTTGTAACGGGGCGTTTGGCCGAAGCTGAAAAGCTTTCCAAAGATATTCTAGAAAAGGTTGATCGTACGCAGGCAGGTTACGAAGAAGTAAGCGGACGCACAGCAGCTTATATTCTGGCTTATGTTAACCACTTGTTCTACAAGAACTTACCTGAAGCCAGAGTGAACTACCAAAAAGCGGTTGATTTTGCCAAACAAACAAATTCGACCAACTCGGGCTATTATTTATCGTCGGTAGTGGGACTGGCGAAGATCGCCAACGAAGAGAAAAACTATGATCTGGCGCAAACTTACTTCAAAGAAGTGCTGGACAAAGCGGAGCGGAAATCCAGCCAGTATAAAGAAGCCAAAAAGGCGTTGGACGACGCGAAGAAGTCAAGAAGAGAGGAGCGCCGGAAGCGGAGAGACTAGATTAGGCATGTATGATGTATGATGTGTGATGTATTTTTATCGCATACACCCTATATCATACATCATACATGACATGGTCAAGGAATTGGAAGCACTTTGCTTTCCTTGAAGGTTGACATAATTACCATCGTCTGGGTGCTGGCGACTTCATCAATTTCATTGATAACGTCTAGCATCAACCCCTGATAGGACGAAATGTCTTTTGCGATAACTTTAAGGAGAAAATCGCCCGAACCTGTAATGTGGTGACACTCAATGATTTCGGGAATTTCGTTGACTTTTTCAACAAACGACATTGTGGTCTCCTTTTTGTGTCCTACAAGCGTAACCATCACGAAGGTTGTAACGCCAAGACCAATTTTTTCGCGGTTCAATTGAGCATGGTAGCTTTGAATAATGCCTGATGTTTCAAGCTTCTTCACGCGTTCGAGCGTTGGTGCTGGCGAAAGGCCTATTTCTTTGGAAAGCTGAGCATTGGTAATTTTAGCGTTGGCCTGGAGAATTTCTAATACGTTCCGATCTATCTGATCTAATTTCTGGCTCGACATAAATGATGCAGTCTGTTAATACTGTGTTACAGGATGGTGCAAAGCTACCATCTTTTGAAATAGAAAATTCTTTAAACTTATTGGATTCTTGCAAAAAACAGAACAAATAGTACTAAACCTGTTTGAATGCGGCACAAAATTAAGTATATTCTATTAGTTGCCAAATTAGAAAATTTATCGTTTACTTAGTTTGTTCACGGATATAATTCGTTGTTGAGCCGATTTGAATCGGGCATTATCAACCGCCGATAACACTGTGTGCTTGGTTGATCGACCCTGTACACGCTCACGCCACCGGCGCCATGATGCTGGTTTCAGTTCCCGGCGCATTAGCTCGATAACTGCCTGTTCCGACAACCCGAATTGTGCTTCGATAGCCTCGAAGGGTGTACGGTCTTCCCAGGCCATCTCAATAACACGGTCAATATCTATATCTGTCAGGGATAAACTTGTTGTTGTTGTTTTCATATATATTAAACTGAAAATGAAGCAAACAGTTGGCTGTCTTTTGTAGAAATACTTCGTGAACTGATTGATTTTCAGACTCAGCTAACATTTTTGAATAGCTATCAATCAAGTAACAATATTCGCGCTACTTTCTTTATTTGAATGAGTCATCAATAAATGGCCAATGCTTCTGCATATGTGTAGCCATATCAAGAGGCCCGTAAGTTGAGAACATAACGCAAAAACAAGGGTATTTCAGTTCAAAACGTACGTGTTCTGAAAAACTTGTTCACAACACAACTTGTTGTTTCCCTATGAAAATGCGTAAAAAGTCGGATTTGCCGACAAAAATTTGCCCTGTTTGTAACCGTCCTTTTAGCTGGCGTAAGAAATGGGAGCGCGATTGGGATGCTGTTATTTACTGTAGTGACGCTTGCCGGACTCTGGCAAAAAAATAGAATTGACGTTGAGTTCGGCTAAGGTATGAGCTACTATCGTTAATTTTGGCAGTTAACCCATTGTGTCAAATGCGTCTGATTGCCTACTGTTGCCTATTCCTTATCATTCTACTCAGCGACGGCTGCCGGCAGACTAAACCTGTCGTTGCGCAAAAGCCTGCTGCCAGGCCGAACCGACCTGTTGCGGTTGTTCCGCCGAAACCCAAGCCAGTTGTTGTCAGGCCTGCTACGCCGAAACCCCTTACACCGAAGGTTGTAATAGCGCCGGTACCGTCTGATACCATTCCCTACGACGAAATAATTGACTTAACGCCTGCGCCACCTAAACGCGAATTTCGGGCGGTGTGGATTGCTACGGTTACCAATATTGATTGGCCAAGTAAAAAAGGGTTGCCTGTTGCCGATCAGCAGCGCGAAATCCTGGCGATGTTCGATCAGCATCAGCAGATGGGGCTCAATGCTGTTGTTGTACAGGTGCGATCTGCCGCCGATGCCTTCTATGCCCGTGGGTCAGAGCCCTGGTCGGAGTGGTTAACGGGGCAGCAGGGCCTGGCGCCGGAGCCATTTTATGATCCGCTTGAATTTATGATTGAGGAGGCACATCAGCGTGGACTGGAGTTTCATGCCTGGTTCAACCTCGATCGTGCTGCGTTCAGCAAGACAGCGAGTATCGCCCCAACAAACATTGTGAACCGGAAACCGGAATGGATGTTGAATTATGGCGGAAAAAAACTTTTTAATCTGGGTATTCCCGCTGTTCGCTCCTACATAGCGGGGATCGTGGCGAATGTGGTGCGTGAATACGATGTCGACGGTATTCACTTCGACGATTATTTTTATCCCTATGCCGAACCGGGTCAGGTCTTGCGGGATGACAGCACCTATAAAGCAACCTTCAATGGAATGAATAAGGCCGATTGGCGACGCGATAATGTAACGAAACTCGTTACCGAACTCCGCGATTCCATTCGGGCGAATAAGCCATGGGTTAAGTTTGGCATTAGCCCATTCGGCATCTGGAAAAATAAGAGCAATGACCCAGAAGGCTCCGCTACCAACGGGGGACAATCGTATTATGAAATTTACGCTGATACGCGCAAATGGGTTCGTGAGGGGTTGATTGATTACATTGTCCCGCAGGTTTATTTTAGTTCTGAATTTAGCAGAGTACCTTATAAAACACTGGTAGAGTGGTGGACTCGCAATTGTGGCGACAACTGCCACTTGTACATCGGGCATGGCGCTTATCGGGTTGGGCGTGGCTCTGAACGTGATCCGGGTTGGTGGCGGCCTACGGAGTTTCCTTCCCAAATGCGGTATAACCGCCAGCAGCAGGCGGTAAAAGGGAGCGTTTTCTTTAGTGCTAAGAACTTGCAAACCAACCCACTGTCAATCAGAGACTCGCTTCAGACAAACTTCTATCGTCATCCGGCACTCGTGCCAACAATGAAATGGCTGGATAGTATTCCACCCTTACCGCCCCGCGATTTGAAGGCAGCCATAGTGCCTGAAGGCATAGAACTATTCTGGCAGCAATCGGCCGACGCAGCGGATGGCGATGGCGCTAATTCATACGTTATTTATCGCTTTGAAGGACGACGCCCCCGCTTACTTACAAATGATCCTCGTTTCATACTTGGGCAATGTATGGGCGAATCGGCCACGCGCTTTGTTGATAAAACAGCCGATCCCCAAAAGAAGTACGTTTATGTGGTAACAGCCCTCGACCGGCTACAAAACGAGAGTCGGGAAGTTGTTATAAAAGTGCATTAACCTTAGTGTGAAAATTCTTGCACTACTTCCTCAACACGACGGGCATCAGGAAAAAAACTAACAAGCTTGAGCAGAATGCCCTCTACAACGGCATCAGGGCAAGATGCTCCACAGGTTAGTAACACGGTGACCGGGTTGGTAGCTGAGCCATCAGGGATAAAGTTCTCAGTCACGATTTCCTGTTTTGTATGGCCGTTGAAATGCCGTATCAATTTATCAGACAGTATTTTTTGTTCTGATTCAATAAAATACGTGGGTAGCTTTTCTTCGCAAAGTTCAACGATGTGCGAGGTATTGGAGGAGTTATACCCACCAGCTACAATGGCAAAATCGGCGGGATAATTCAATAGGGCGTATGTCGCATCCTGATTATCGTTGGTGGCGTAACAAAGTGTATCGCGCGTATTGGCAAAATGAGCATCAATGGTAGCAGGCGTCAGCGCATACTTCTCCGTCATCACTTGCTTAAGGAAGTCGGCAATGCTCTGTGTATCAGAAGCAAGCATGGTCGTTTGGTTCACAACACCAATGCGCTGCAAGTCGCGGTTTGTGTCGAACCCGAGGGAATACTGACCGTCAAACTCAGTATAGAATTGCTCCGAGGGTAACTCGCCTGTTATATATTTCGCCAGTCGCTGCGTTTGGGACATGTCTTTGACCACAACTGTAGGAGCGGCTTCTTTACTATGCGAAAACGTAGCACGCGTTTCTTCATGACTCGGTTTGCCGTGTACAATAACCGTGTAGTCTTTTTGACCAATCTGGGTGGCCTTATTCCATACTTTTTCGACAAATGGGCAGGTGGTATCGTACTTCTCAATATCCAATCCCAGCGTCGATAACTGTTTTTGCGTTTCGAGCGTCGTACCGAAGGCCGGAATAATCACGACGTCTTCGGGTGCCAGAGCCGACCACGGAATAAGTTGCCGCCCGCTGGTGTCCATAATAAACCGCACCCCTCTGTCCTGCAAATCGGCATTGACATCGGGATTATGAATCATTTCGCTGAGCAGAAAAATTCGCTTACCAGGATTTTCGGCAATGGCTTTATAGGCAATCTCAACCGCATTTTCGACGCCGTAGCAAAAGCCAAAATGCCGGGCAATTAAAAATCTGATTGGACCAAAATCGAGCAGAGTAGGGGTAAAGTCACGTTTTAATTTATCGCGCTTCCGCCGAAATTCTTTCAGTGGTGTGATTATACTGCTGCGGTAGTATTCTGGTATGTCGAACGATTTCATTGCCTGGACTCAATAATAAACACTTACTAAAGAACAGAAGTATAAAACGCTTCGTTCGATGCAAAGTTAATGCCATAGCTCTGGTTCTGTAGCATGGAGTGATACTCCGTGCAGTCGAAGGCTAACATTTTTTGAGCTACAGATTAGCCTTCGGCTGCACGGAGTACCACTCCATGCTACAGAAATAAATGCTACAGAACTTTGTGTACTTTCACGTTCTTGGGCTTAACAAACCTAGTTATCACCTCATGCCTAAAAGACTGCTGAAATACAAAGACTACGACGTACATAGTGTTACGACGGTTGCCAATGGGAAACAGAATGCCAACATTGTTACTTGGGTTACGCAAACGGACATGGGCGGTAACGTACTGGCTGTAGCGCTGTATAAAGTCGATTATACAATTGAACTGGTTCGGGAGAGCGGGATTCTCAATGTAAATCTACTGGCAACAGACCAGACGCGCTTGATTCGCAAACTCGGCCAGCAATCGGGCCGGGCGCGGGATAAGTTTAAAAACCTGCCTCATGCGCTCGATGAGCGCGGTTGTCCGTATCTGACCGAAGCTGTTGGCTTTATTCAGTGTTGCGTTATGCATAGCACCGACGCGGGTGATCATGAGTTGTTTATCTGCGAAGTGCTGACACAAGTCGTGCTCAACCCCGAGAAAACCGTAATGACAAATTCTTTTCTGAAAGCTAATAAGCTGATACGGGGGTGAATCGGGATTTATTATATTTGGATGAATGTGTTTTGACTTTCCTCACACCAATTCATCCCTTTATGACGAATGCTGCTGTTGCTCCAGCCAACTCATGGTCCCTGGAGCAAAAATTACTCTTTCGCTTTGGGTGTATCTACCTTCTACTATACATGTCGCCCTGGACGTGGCTCGGCGATATTCCGCTGCTAAATCTGATTGGGGAGTATTATGGCATTGCTGAGAACTGGCTTGTTACGCAGGCAAATGCCTCCGTTTTCCATGTAAAAGACGTACTCGTTCCACTAAATGGCAGTGGAGATACCTCATATGGCTACGCGCAGCTGTGTTTTTTTCTGTTGATCGCCACTATTGGCGCAGTTATCTGGACAATTTTCGATCGACGTACTAATTACAATACCGCATATTACTGGTTGTTGGTCGTGCTCCGGTATTACGTCGCTATGGTCGCGCTACGGTACGGTATCATCAAGCTTTTCGGGCAGCAGATGATCTTTCCGTCTATGAGCGCGCTGGCTACTCCGCTGGGCGATTTGTTGCCCATGCGTTTCTCATGGTATTTTATTGGGTACTCAACGCCCTATCAGTTTTTTTCGGGCGCTGTTGAGGTCACGGCTGGTTTACTGCTGTTGTTTTGGCGCACCAGTACATTGGGCGCTTTTGTGGCTGCAAGTGTATTCCTCAATGTAATGATGATGAACCTGTGCTATGATATTCCCGTCAAGCTATTCTCCATCCACTTGTTTCTGTTCAGTAATTTATTACTCATTGGCGATGCGAAGCGACTGCTTGCATTCTTCATTTTCAACAAGCCAGCAGGGCCCGCCACTCGTCTGGTGCTGCCCAGACAATGGATGCGAACGACGCAGACAGCATTGAAAGTTGCCTTTGCGGGCTTATTTCTGATACTTCCACTATATGGATTTTTTAAGGATATAAGGGAAACGAATGGTTCATCCGCTCCGAAGAAATTAACTACCGGCTTTTTTTCGGTCGATAACTTTCAGGGCACTACGATAGATAGCTTACGCTGGAAAGATGTTGTTTTTGAAGCAACTAACTCGGGGAGTATTCAAACGGCTGATACGCTGTTTCGCCAACGATATCGACGTGGCTATTTTAGCTACACACTTGATTCACTTCGCCATACGCTGGCGTTCAAAAAGTTTGCCGACGATACGATACCCATTTTCACAATGGCCTATACTATACCAGACACGAATCATATTGTACTGCGTGGAAAAGTTAGAAATGACTCTGTTGTCGTAGCGCTAACGCGTCAGAGACGCCATTTTCAACTGGCCGAACGCCAATTTCACTGGCTTTCAGAAGCGAACAGGTGAAATAAAAAGAATGTCGGCTGTGGTAAACTGGGGTTGAGTTTGCATACCTATAATTCGAGCACCTTTCCCAGAATATCATCCAGATATTCCCGTGAGTTAGCTAAGCGGGGCACTTTATGTTGCCCGCCCACTTTACCGCGCTGCTTCATCCAGGCATAAAACGTGCCCGGTGGAACAACATGAACACGCGGTCGTTTCAATACCATGTCGTTATAACGTTTGGCGTCGTAGTCGGAGTTGATCTGCCGGAGGGTTTCATCCAGAATCTGGTTAAAACGCTGCCGATTATCCGGCTCCTGGGCAAATTCAATAACCCATTCATGACAGCCATTGGCTCCGTTACTCATATAATGCGGCCCGGCTGTGTAATCAGTTATCACGGCTCCGGTTGCTTCACAGGCTTGTGTAATGGCCGTTTCGGCGTTTTCAACGATTACTTCTTCGCCAAATGCATTGATAAAATGCTTGGTTCGACCGCTCACTTTCAGTCGGTGCGGATATAACGACGTAAACCGAACCGTGTCGCCTACTTTGTAGCGCCAGAGCCCGCCGTTGGTCGAGACGATGAGCGCATAATTTTTATCTAATTCGACTTCGTCGATAGTTAATGCTTTGGGGAATGGCTGATCGGCTTCGTGGATGGGCACAAACTCGTAGAAAATACCATAGTCCAGCATGAGGAGCATTTCGCCAACGCGCGTCATGTCATCCTGAATAGCAAAAAATCCTTCCGATGCATTATAAACTTCCTGATACCGAACCGCTTTTGATGGAAAAACATGGTGCTGGAATAGCTCCCGGTAAGGCTGAAAATTGACAGCCCCGTGCATCATCACTTCAAAATTGGGCCATACTTCCAGAATATTCGATTTGCCCGTATGAGCTAAAATTTTGTCAATCAACACCATGCCCCAGGTTGGCGTACCAAGCATACTGGTCACGTTTTCCTGCGACGTAATCTCGGCCATCCGCTCCAGCTTGGATTCCCATTCGTCCATCAGCGCGACCTGAATGGATGGTGTACGAATGTACTGTGCCCAACTAGGCAAATTGGTCATAACCACCGCCGACACATCGCCAGCCGCGCTGTTATTACCGTATGGATTTGCGTGAAGGCTACCACCTATTGACAGTCCTTTCCCTTCGAACGCCCGACTGTCAGGGTTGTTGGCGATGTACAGGGCCATCATGTCTTTGCCGCCTTTGAAATGACTTTCGTCCAGCGACTCGGTCGTAACGGGAATAAACTTGCTTCGGGCATTTGTGGTACCCGACGACTTGGCAAACCACCGGACAGGCGATGGCCAAAGCACCTTGCTTTCCCCTTTCATGACCCGCTCAATGTAAGGAAACAGGTCTTCGTAGCTGGAAACCGGAACCTGCTGCTGGAAATCCCGAATGCTTTGAATGGACTTATACGCGTGTTTTTTGCCCCACTCTGTTCGGCAACCAGCTCGGATTAATTGCGTGAAGACTTTCTGCTGCACCGACCCGGGCTGCTGCATCATTGCCTCGATGCGCGGCAATCGCCGTTGCAGGAGCCATTTGAGCGTGGTATTTAGAACAGTCATGGAGGCTAAAATAACATAAACTAACCGAAATGAACAGGTTAGGGATAAAAACGCAATTTCAAACGGTAGGTTTTATAATCCGTTTGCACGGTCCGGATAATCAGTAATCAGGCCATCGACACCCCATTCTTTCAGGCGTTTCATGTCGTCACGCTGGTTAACTGTCCACGGAATAACTTTAATACCCTGCTCATGAAGTTTAGTGATTTTACTTTGGCCAAGCAGTCGAAAATTAGGACTATATATATTGGGTTTGAAACCAAGCTCTTCCAGATTTTTTTCCGGACTGCGTAGGTTTTCGACCAATGCCGATAAGCGCACGTTGAGATATTGACCTTCAGTCATTCCCTTCTTCCATTGTTTTAATACAGCAAAATCAAAACTTTGAATAACGATTCGGTCTGCATTAACACGTTCTGCAGAAAGTTGTTTTTTTAATACGGCTTGTACAAGTTCACAAAACTCGGCTGGTTCGGGCTGGCTTTTATTATACTCCGAAGGCTCGCTTTTGATTTCGATGTTATATGAAAAGGAGGGGAGATTCTTTGCTTTTCGATACGCTTCGGCCTGTTCAATCACTTCGCTCAGAAGGGGTTTGTAAACCTTAAGCCGCTGCTGTTCTGGGTAGGCTGCATTCCCATTCGAGCCAACATCGTAGCGCTTGATCTCGGCGTAATCCATCTGGTAAAGGACCAGATTTTTCTGTTCTTTTTTATCAACCGGTAGGCCATTGGGCGCAATACTGAAGGCGGCATTGAAATAGGGTTCATGCGAAACCACTACTTGCCGATCCTTGCTGATCACCACATCCATTTCAAGGGTATTGACGCCAATATCAAGTGCTTTCAGGAATGCAGGAACTGTATTTTCGGGCATCAGTCCCCGGCAGCCTCGATGTCCTTCCAAGTCGAATGCGGGCGAATCTGATTGAATGAAAGCAACATGAGCCATGAAAATCAGAACGAGTAGAAAGCGCATAGGTTAACTAGAAAATGCTGCCAAAAGTACAATTTCTTTTTTAGTCACGATTTTTTTCTACAGTCCGGGAAGATTGCGACAAATACCCACTTCCGTAAGTAAGCTCTGTCTTTCGTTTTTTTTCTTTCGATAACTGTATAAGTTGTAAATCAGCTGTTTTTACGCGTTTATACGTTATCGTGGCGGCTGTTTCCCTGAATACCCGCAAAGCGCCGTTGTTCTGCGTTGCCACGTAATAGAGCTGGCCATTGGCTAGAAGAACAGTGGACAGTGCTTTTGCGTCGCCATCGACAACAAAGCCAGAGTTCGCTGGTGTAGTCGTCTTGAAATGGCCTCTTCCGTCTCCCAGCAGGCATAAACCTAAGCCTGCATCCTGCCAGCCCGATAGGACTTCGGTTGCATAATCATTGCCTACGAGTAGCACATCTAAATTTCCGTCATGATTGATATCTATAACCGAACTGCCAAAAACGGGCGAAAACTGAGCTTCGATAGGTAAAGCATGCACAACAAATTCGCCTGCCCGGTTCTCGATATAGGCCGACGAACAATAAGTAGCCCGCTTGATCAGGGACTGTTGCTGCTCATCGGCCGATAGTAAGTTGGCTAGGGTTGTTTTACCATAGGCGGCATAGGATGTCATCTTCTTTTTGAAGGACGGAATCTGATCGGTCAGAACATCGCGGGGGTGAAATGGGTACTCGACGCCACCATTGAAAAAAGTTAGGATCGGGTCCAGTGTACCGTTTTTATCATAGTCAGCCGCATAAATCGATACGGGTTGCGTTGTTGAAGCCTGCAATCGGCAGTTCAGCCCCAGATTGCCCGCTATGTAATCCATATCGCCATCGTTGTCAAAATCGCCCGCCGACAGACTGTTCCAGAAGCCTGTCGAACTGGCCAGCGCGGGAGAATTTACGCTCGTGAACCGACGCCCCTGCTGATTTTTGAATAGAGTAACGGGCATAAACTCGCCAGCCAGCATCAAATCGGGCCAACTATCGTTGTCGACATCTGTCCAGAGTGCTGCGCAAATTAAACCCGCCTGCGACAGACCGGGTGCTATTTGGTCCGTTACATCCGTAAAATGAACCACCCCTGCCCGACTATCATTGCGCAGTAAATAGCTTCGGGCCGGTTCCGGGTACCGTTGCGGAACGATGCGCCCACTCACAAACAGATCCAAATCGCCATCGTGGTCGAAGTCGGTGGCAATAACGCACGAGCCACTGGACATCGTGTTCGGGAGGGCCGTTGGCGAGGATCGGAAATTCCCTTTGCCATCATTCAGGTACAGGCTGTCCTGACAGGCGGCTTCGTCTTTACCAAATTCTGTGCTGCCATGAACGGCATACAGATCGAGGTCGCCGTCGAGGTCGGCGTCAAATAATAGAACGCCGGTTTCTTCAGGCTTTTTGGTTGGTCGGTCTTTCCGTCGGAATGCCGCACCACGGAATGCCGCACCACGGAATGGCGAGCCAGAGAATGCCGCATCAGGGAATGTAGATTGTGCGGCCTTTAAGTTTTCCTGTTGTAAAAAAAATGTGCCGCCTTTGTATGCGCTTCCGGCGATGTAGATGTCGTCCAGTCCGTTGCCATCCACATCACCAACAGCTAACCCCGGCCCAATTTGCGAATGCTTATGGGAAAGTAGTGTTTGTTGTGCTTTATAGTCAACAAAATCATCCTCCTGATGATGAAAGCTAAGCCCGCTCAAGGAGGGTGAAACTTCGGTCAATAAAGGTGCTTCAACTGTCTGCATAGACAGGAATGTGTGTGGCTGCGGGGTTGCTTTCTGCTCCGCTACTGTTAGGGTTTGGTTAGGTGTTATGTTTCGAATAAGTTGACCGTTACCGTTTGGCCAAACTATTTTTAGTGAATCAATTCGTTTAGCAACACCTAGCCCAATGTGTATACCCGATGCCATCGTGGATTGATATCCTCGTTGTCGGGTATATTCAGTGTAATGTACTTGGCCACCTGTCCAAACGGCAACTCTGGCTCCCAACCCTTCCAGATTGCCGGGATTACCCTCTAAGTTTATCCTTAAGAAATGACTGGCTGACGAGTCCACTGCGTTTTCGACGGTTCTGTTTCGGTAGATGAATGCAGGATCGTTGATGTTGTTCATCACCAGGTCCAAATCACCATCGTTGTCAAAATCGGCGTAGGCGGTACCATTGGTAAAGGAGGGTTCAGTAAGGCCCCATTCGCTGGCAACGTTGGTAAAATGAAGGTCACCTGAGTTGTGAAAGAGGAAATTTGGTTTGTAAACGGGTTCCAGATCAACGATTCGTTTCAGCAGTTGAGCGCGTCGGTCTGCATCGGTGCCAAAGGTACCGCCATCGCGATTGTAGCTGGTAAAGTCGAGGTCGGTGATGTCTTTACGATAGCCATTCGTAATCAGTAAATCCCGAAATCCATCGTTATCTAAGTCGGAGAAGAGAGCGCTCCAACTCCAGTCGGTTGCTGCTGTTCCGGCCAGATAACCTATATCGGAGAAGAGGGGGAGAGAAGGGGAAGATGGGGACGAAAGGGAGGTGGGGGATGAAAGGGTGGAGGTTGTGAACCCTCTGTTCAATTGAAGGACATTACGAATGTACTGCGGCTGGTAGCCAAGCCGACGGGCCATCTGAAAGCGGTCGTAGGGGATGGTCGAGAACATGGTTTTCTGCCGAAGATTATCATCCGGCAGCATATCGACAACGGCGATGTCGTTCAGGCCGTCATTGTTAATGTCGGCCATGTCCATACCCATGCTGTTGTGGCTCTGATGTTTCAGGGATTCGGCAATGCGGTTGCGAAATGTGCCATCCTGGTTATTGATTAGCCAGACATCATTCGATTGAAAGTCATTGGCCACATACACATCCGGCCAGCCATCCTGATTCACATCGTTGACAAGAACACCCAGGCCCCAGCCTTCGTGCAGCAGGCCCGCCTGATCCGAAACATTGGTGAAATGAATTCCCTCAATTCCTAAAGGGGGCGCCTTAGCTGGCGTTATTACCCCTTTTGGGCGATGAGGACTATCGTTGCGAAATAATTTATCCTGACTTCGTGCGGAGCCGTTATTCCGGGGACCAATGACGTTATTTCTGTTGAAGTTTTCGAGGGCGTTGGTCAATAAGAAAACATCCAGATCGCCATCCCTGTCGTAATCCAGAAAGGTGGCCTGCGTGGAGTAACTCGAATCTGCCAGCCCGACAGCCTGTGCCGACTCCACAAAATGGGGTAGGCCATTGGCGTCGTTCCCCGTGTTAATAAAGAGAAGGTTGGGTACAGCCCGATCGCGGTCTGGATGAATAGTTGACACATAAATATCCTGCCGTCCATCCTGATTAATATCAGCTACGGCTACGCCCGTACACCAGTATCTTGTGCCAACGCCCGCTGAATCGGTAACGTCCTGAAATTTGAAATCACCTTTATTCAGATACATCCGACTTGACACCTGATTACCGGCAAAAAATACATCGGGCAGACCATCGCCGTTGAAATCACCTACGCCAACGCCACTACCATTGTAGATATACTCGAACTCAAGTACATTCAGTGAGTCGCTTTCGGTAATGGTATTGGCAAAGGTAATGCCTGTTTCAGAGGCTTTCAATTGCTCAAATCGAGTGGGCGTATGCCTACAGCCAACCAGTGTGAGGGTAAGTAAACCGGTCAGTCCGAGTAAGTGATGCATAGTTGAAATATAGACAAAATCCCCGTCTGGCAGTAAAGCCGTACGGGGATTTTTATTTCAGATTAGGTTGGTAATACTGTGTTCTTAATACCCTGGATTCTGATCCTGCTGGGACAATTTGCTATTGTTATCCAACTCCTGTTGCGGAATTGGGATTAACTCCTGTTTGCCTTTTACGAAATACGGGAGAGGATCCGTCTGGAATTTATTTTGTGCCCGCCAGCGTAGAATATCCCGGTTGCGAATTTGCTCTCCAGCTTGCTCAACCCGCTTTTCGTGCATAACAGCCCGCAACACTTCAGCTTTGCTGCTGACCGGATAGTTGGCGGTTGGATAGGCGGGCATGGCTACACTTTTTCGTGCCCGAACCTGATTGAGCAACGCAATCGCGTTGGCACTGTTGCCGGTTTCATTCTCCGTTTCGGCCATCATGAGTAACACTTCTGCGTACCGAATTAGCCGCATATTGATACCCGACGTGTAAAAGGTTTCGTTGTTTTTATACATGGCTGTATACTTCCGCCAGCTAACTTTCTGCGTCACTCCATTTACGACGGAGGTGTTGCCCTGTACCTGCGATTCGCCAAGGGTGTTGAGGCCGTTATTGTAGGTGTCGCCGATGAAATAGAAATTGAACTTTAGGCGAGGGTCCGTTTTGGTATCGCCCTTGGCGGTGCGTTCGTATTCGTTGAGCAATCCGTCAGACGGAATCAGGTTGCGCCAGCCAATGGCCGAATACTCCTGACTGCGGGTCATGGTTTCATTGGCTCCATTATCGTTGCCGTCGCCATCCCAGTTGAAGTCGCCAATTTTCGAGAAGCCGATCTCGAAAATTGATTCAGAATTAAATTCGGTCTCTTCAATAAAGTTATCCAGGTATTCATCGGTCAGCTTGTACAAGCCCGAGCTAATGACTGCCTGGAGTTGTGTCTTCGCACTCGCATAATCCCCTTTTTGCATATAAACACGTGCCAACAGGGCCTGAGCAGCGGCTTTTGTTGCCCGGCCGAGGTCGGCACCAGTAGCCGTAGCGGGCAGATCGGCCTGAATCGCCAGCAAATCGGTTGTCAACAGAGTGTAAATATCACTGACCGGCGATTTTGCTTTTGTTCCATCAACTTCGGTTACGTAGTCGGTATATAAAGGGACCGCGCCCCAGAACGTTGTCAGATCAAAGTAAGCCATTGCCCGCAGGAATTTGGCTTCGCCAACAATTCGCTTTGCCAGCGTCGGGTTATCCGTAACGGACGGACCATTATCAATGACCACGTTGGCGCGGTGAATAACCCGATAAAGGCCGTTCCAGACCGAGAAGGCAACCCCGTTTCCTGGATTTTGGGCACCAATCAAAATCTGGTTGCGCGGTGCTTCCAACTGGCCCCCGCCCGAAGCCACATCATCGGAGCGGAGGTCTTGCAGGAAGAACCACTCGCGGCCGGTAAGGTTGGCGCTTTGCCAAACGGCATAAACAGAATTGACTCCCTTGAGTAACTCCGATGAGGTTTTATAGTAATTCGCTGTAATGACCTGATTGGGGTTCACTTTGTCGAGGCTGCTGGTGCTGCATCCGAAGAAAAGCCCCAGTGCCACAATACCCGTGGTCCAGAATGTAGATTTCATAATGACGTTGTTTATAAATGTTTCTTAAAAACCAATTTGTAGCCCGACCATGAATGTGCGAGCCTGCGGGAACTGGCCATAGTCAATCCCATTTGTCAGCGTTGGGTTGGTGTTGCTGGTGCGCGAACCAACTTCGGGGTCATAGCCTGTATATTTCGTAAACGTCAGCAGGTTGGTTGAGGCTACATAAACCCGCGCTCGGCTCAGTGTACCGCGAGAGAACGACTGCAACGCACCCGCTGGTACAGAATAACCGATGCTCAGGTTTTTTAACCGCAAATAAGACCCATCTTCAATGAACCGGTCCGATGTGCGCGAATTACCGTTGGGATCTCCATCGACCGCGCGCGGTACATCGGTGTTGGTATTGGTCGGTGTCCAGGCACGTAGCACATCCGTTCCGGCGTTGAACAGCCGTAACATGCCCTGCTCAATTACTTTCACGCCGTTATAAATTTTGTTGCCCTGCACACCCTGAAAAAACAGAGACATGTCGAAACCCCGGTAGTTGGCAGATAGGTTCAGTCCGTACGTGAATTTCGGCAGGAAGCTGCCCAGATTGACCCGGTCATTGGCGTCAATCTTGCCATTGCCATCGGTGTCCACAAAGCGAAGGTCGCCGGGTTTGGCATTGTCCTGTGTAGGGGCCGATTTGACCTCATCCGAATTCTGGAAAATACCCGCCACGCGCCAGCCATAGAAGTATTGAATCGGCTGGCCAGCCTCGGTGCGGGTAATGTCGAATCCGCCGTAATCGGCATTGGCACCGTTGAGGAGGGGAGAAACGGTTGGCCCAAGACTCAGCACTTTGTTTGTAATAAAACTAATGTTACCCGACGCATTAAAGCGGAAAGCACCTTTCGTTTTATTATACCCCAATTGCATTTCTACGCCATTGTTGCGCATGCTGCCCACATTCACAATGGGCGATTGTGAGTAGCCGATGGATGGCGCAATGGGCTGATTCAGAATCAGTCCATCCGTATTACGCTGATAGACTTCAGCCGAGAGGGTAATGCTGTTGTTGAACAATCCCAAATCCAATCCCACATTACTCATTTTGGTGACCTCCCAACGCAGGTCGGTATTACCCAGCCGGTCGAAGTACGTTCCCTGCGACCGGTCGCCACCCAGGATAGCGTTGGTATTCTGGGAGACTGCTACCTGCCACGAATAATCGCCAATGCCGTTGAAGCCCATTGTACCGTAGCTGGCACGGAGTTTCAACTCCGAAACAGCGGGTACATTCTTCAGGAAAGCCTCTTCGCTGATCCGCCAGCCCGCCGATACCGATGGGAAATTACCCCATTTGTTGCCGGGTGCAAAGCGGGAAGAACCATCCCGCCGGAACGACGCGCCTAGTAAGTACTTGCCCGCATATTCGTAATTCAGCCTGCCCAGATAAGAGAGCAAAACGTTTTGTGAGCGTGTCCCCGTTAGGCCCGCACTGGTGCTAATGACAGCGCTCAGCTCGCGGATGGTGTTTGATGCCGCCTGGCCCGTACCGATTATTTCAAGCGTATTTCCCGCCTGCCGTTCGGCCACTGCCACTACATTGAGGCTATGTTTCCCAAAGGTTTTTTCGTAGGTCAACTGGTTCGAAATCAGGGGCGATGCATACGAGTAGCGGTCTTCAGAAAGACTGGCCAGCGCACGGGCGTTGAAACTTTCGCTATAGATCGGCAAAAATGAAAACGTGCGGGCCGTTACATAGTCGATACCACCCCGCAGCCGGTACGTCAGCCCGTCAATGATTTTTACATCGACATAGGCACTGCCCAGAATTTTCATACGTTGCGTGTTGCTTTGATCCTGTAATGCAGCACGTACCGGGTTTTGTGGGTCCGAACCGTCGGAGCCGTCCGGGCCACGATAGCCACCTAGCAGCGTAGGGTCTTCGATGGGCATGTAAGGCGTCATGCGAATCATGTTTTGTACCTGTGTCCGGCCACCAGCGCTTACTTCGTTGAGTTTATCATCGTACGAAATAGTGAGCGTTTGACCGAACGAAAAGCGCTTGCTAATGGTATGGTCGGAGTTAATACGGAAGTTGCCCCGCTTATAACCCGTGCCTTGCATAATGCCTTGCTGATTGAAATACCCGACCGATGAATAGAAGCGCGACCGCTCGTTGCCGCCAGACAACTGCACGCTGTGCTGGGTGATAGGAGCGGCCCTGAATACGGCCTTTTGCCAGTCGGTATCTGTTTGTGCATACGTTTGGGTTGATCCGGCGTAGATAGGTTGATTCAAGTTGCCGAAGCGTGTTGGAATTGGCTGGCCAGCGTTGGTACGCAGGGCTGTTCCATATTGAATATACTCGTCGCGGTTGAGCAGGTCAAGCTGCCGCCAGGCACTTTGCGTACCAACGTAGCCATCGTAGCTGACATGCAGTTTGCCGTCGCCGGTTCCTTTTTTTGTTGTCACGATGATAACGCCATTGGCCGCCCGTGACCCGTAAATAGCCGCCGAGGATGCGTCTTTCAAAACATCGACAGACTCAATATCACGGGTGTCGAAGTTGTTCAGATCACTCGTGGGGAAACCGTCAATTACATAAAGCGGGTTAGCGGCATAGTTGATCGAACCAATTCCCCGAATTCGTACGATTGGTGTTTCGCCAGGTGATCCATTACTAACTACCGTTACACCGGGCACACGCCCCTGAATGGCCTGTTCGACACTCGGTACGGGCAATTGTGTTACTTCCTGGGCTGATACCGACGAAATAGCCCCCGTTACAGACGCCCGTTTTTGCGTGCCGTAGCCTACAACAACCACTTCGCTAATGGATTTGACATCGTCGAGAAGTGTGACATTAATCCGGCTGCGGTTGGCCACAGCTACCTCCTGCGAGGCATATCCCACAAAGCTAAAGACCAGTACGGCGTTGTCTGGTGCGTTCAGACTGTACTCGCCCGCTACATTGGTGGTTGTTCCGCGTGTAGTACCCTTTACCACCACGCTAACCCCCGGAATACCCTGTCCGGCTTTATCCAGCACCCTGCCATTAATGTCGGCCAGCGGCTGCGTTGATGTCATTGACCAGCCAATTCGTTCCAGTTTGTCGATGGTTCGATTGGGTAAGCTTACGGATTCGGTCGACTGATCGGTGGCAGCTTGTGTTTCGATCTTTTCGATTTTACGAAAAAGCCGCGTGTTCTTTTCCTTCGTCGATACAATAGCGTAGAATTTGGACTGTACTTTCCGATACGTTAAGCTTGACCCACTCAACAGGTTAGTCAGCTCTGTTTCCAGATTTCGATTGTGCTGGTTAACCATCACCACCTTCGTATTAACCAGATTGGTTGGGTAGATGAACGAGACACTATAGTATTGTTCAAGTTCACCTAATGCACTTTTCAGCGTAATTAAACGTGTATCAGCAGGCTGATTCTGATGGGTAAAATGCTTGTTGCTTGAGGCTATAAGCTGCCCTCGAACGGGTAAAATGCCCGCCAGCAGCAACGTTCCAAGCGCAATTAGTTGTTTCGTCATGGTTACCAAGAGGTTGAGTTATTGAATGATGATTCGATTTGATTGTTGAGTAATATGTAAGTCAAATAAGGTAGCCAGCCCGTCTAGGATGGTTTGCATGGACTGGTTTGGGATCGTTCCGGATAGTGTTTGGCGCTGCAAATCAGGGTCAGCGATAATCACTTTTACACCGTATGTATCTTCCAGCATTTGTGCAACTTCCTGCAACGTTGTGCCATCGAACGTTAGCTTACCGGTTTGCCAAGCCGACTGTGCCGCTGCGTCAACGTGTTTGCGGTAGTACACTTTCGCCTTTACGTCGGCATAAAACAGATCGCCGGGTTGCATAACCAGTTTTTGTTTCGCCTGGTCTCCCACATCAAGCCGTATTTTGCCATTGTTCAGCACCACTTTTGCCCGGTTTGCTCGTGCCATCACGTTAAATTGAGTACCCAGCACTTCGATATTGAGCTTATTGGGTAAGTGAACCACAAAGCGCTCGTGATTACGCTGGTGCGTTACCCGAAAGAACCCTTCGCCATCCATCCAGACTTCACGGGTTTGATGGGTAGCCCAACGAGGAGCATAACGAAGGTGGCTATTGCCATTAAGCGTCACCGTCGAACCATCGGGTAAGGTTAGGGAAGCCATCTTGCCGAAAGCGGTCCTATAGACCAGATCTTTGGGATATAATTGCTGATAACCCCAAAAAGCACTTGCGGCTAACAAAACGAACCCAATCAGGACGGCGGCCCAGCGCATTGGCTGAGCATACCAGTTTGCTTGCCGAACCGGGACGTCAATAAAGGGCAGGGGAGGTTCCATACGCTTACGGATAGCCGAAAGCAGTTGGTCGGGGTCGGGAGCCGAACTATTGGGAGGGGCATGCCAATCGGCTTTGCCGAGCTGCGCATCGAGCCGATGGGTCAGGTATGTCAGCCCATCTTCGGTAGTTAACCAGTCCAATACCCGCCGGGCTTCGGCAGGCGTAACCTGATTATCAAAATAGCGTTTGAGTAACTGTTCCGTGATGGGCATAGAAAAGCATTTTGCTTACTATACACCACCCGTAGATGAAAGTATTATTGGAAACGGAAAAATAATTCAGGATTAACTACAAAAAGTAGCGACAATTAAAATCATAGCTTCTATACCTGCGTGCTGGCGTAAGTAGTCACGGAGAAATCGGCAGGCGTGGTAGTATTGTACCTTGACCGTATTAATGGAAATCTGAAGTTTTGATGCCACCTCTTCATTCGATAAACCCTCTTCAGATCGCAGCGTAAACACCAATCGCCGTTGGGCAGAAAGCTTACGAAGGCCATCTTGAAGAACAGAGCTATATTCGTTCAACAGGAGGGTCTCTTCGGTTGTTGTATCGGTCTCTGTTTGCGTAACCTGATGGCTCATATGCCGTAGAATAGTCCGTTTGTTAGCGCGAATGCTGTTTAAGACCTGGTGCCGCATGGCGGTTGCCAGGTAATTTCTAACCGACTGCAATTCGTCTAACTGAGCTCGATAGGTCCACAATTTCAGGTATACTTCCTGGAGGGCATCTTCAGCTAGAGCCGGGTCTTTTACATACTGAATGGCAATACTATATAGATAATGGTAATACCGCCGAAACAAGGTTTCGAACGCTACTTCGTCGTTTTGTTTTAACCGAAGTGTTAATTCATTATCCGTCAGTTCCATGGTGTTCGTTGCGCAAGAACCAGCCAACGATCTTAATCGAAATGAAATTCGATTCGCCGTTATTGACAAATTTAAAAAAGAATTGTCCTAAACAGGGAAATAATACTTTTTATTTGCTGGATGCCTTAGTAAACTTGCATTACGTGGGTTTATAATCTTTTCCGTTGCTTGTTCTCATCATGCGTTATACGAAGGCAATAGCTGTTTCGCTATTTACATTAGTACTTGTTTGGGCGTTAAATCGCTCGTGGGGCAGCATTCCGGCCTTCGGTCCATTATTAAGTCCTTTTATTGGATTCTGGCAAAATGCTGAGTCTGTAAACAATGCCGATGAAGAAATCACGCTGAACGGAACCAAAGCCCCCGTGACGGTTATCTTCGATGACTTAGCCATTCCACACGTTTTTGCCCAGAATGACGCCGATGCTTATTTCGCGCAGGGCTACCTTACGGCCCGCGACCGGCTTTGGCAAATGGAATTCCAGACCCATGCTGCTGCCGGGCGGGTTTCTGAACTGGTTGGCGATAAAGCACTGGAATTGGACCGTTACAACCGACACCTTGGCATGGGCTTCGGTGCCGAACGGGCAGTGAAAGAAATGATGAAAGATCCGCGATCCCGCGAATCGGTCGAGGCTTACACCGCTGGTATCAATGCCTACATCAAGCAACTGTCTCCCGCCAACTATCCGCTCGAGTACAAATTGCTGGGTTACGCGCCTGAACCCTGGCAACCCATCAAGTGTGCATACTTTCTAAAATATATGTCGGGCGTTCTGGCACTGGGAGCCGACGACCTGAACATGAGCAACGTGCTGAAAAAGGTTGGCCCTGCCGTTACATCCGATCTCTTTCCTGATTATCCATTTCGTGAAGACCCTATCATACCGACCGGAACAAAGTGGGATTTTTCTCCGGTGAAAGTCCCGACTGTTCCAGCCAACGTCTTTCCAGACACGAAGCCGCTGGCCATGAACTGGCCGGAACATGACCCCGCCATTGGCAGTAATAACTGGGCGGTTGGTCCACAGAAATCAGCAACGGGCTATCCTATTCTGGCTAATGACCCGCACCTGACGCTTAGTTTGCCATCTATCTGGTATCAGATTCAGCTGGTCACGCCAACCATGAACGTATATGGAGCCTCGATGCCTGGTTCGCCGGGGGTTATTATTGGCTTTAATAAACAGGTCGCCTGGGGTGTTACCAACGTTGGGGCTGATGTGCTTGATTTCTACCAGATTCGATTTAAAGATACTTCTAAGCAAGAATACTGGCACGACAACCGCTGGAAACCGGTAAGTCGTCGGCTGGAAGTCATTAAAGTGAAAGGCAAGCCCGATGTGGTCGATACCGTGCTTTATACGCATCACGGACCCATTATGTATGAGGTAGGCCAGAAACCGTTTGCCAAAAATGTACCGGTGGGCTATGCCGCTCGTTGGATTGCGCATGAAGCATCTAATGATTTCCTGACATACTATTTACTGGATCGCGCCAAGAACCACGACGATTACCGCAAGGCCTTGTCTTTTTACGGGGCTCCGGCTCAGAACTTCGTTTTTGCTGACGTAGCCAAGGACATTGCGATCTCGCCAAACGGCCGTTTCCCGCTTAAATGGAAAGACCAGGGTAAGTTTCTGCTGGACGGTACCAATCCCGCTCACGACTGGCAGGGCTGGATTCCGGCGGCACAGAATCCGCACGTAAAAAATCCGCCCAGAGGTTTTGTTAGCTCAGCTAACCAGTCATCTACCGATCCCACCTATCCGTATTATATCAACTGGCAATTTGCCCCCGCTGAACGGGGCACCCGAATCAATCAACGGTTGACGGCTATGCAAAAAGCTACGCCTGATAGTCTGCGCATGTTACAAAATGACAACCTGAATCTGCGGGCAGCTAATGCACTTCCTGTCTTTTTACCTTACATACAGGAGAAAGGCTTATCGGGCGAGCAGGCAAAGGCGTTGGGTATCATGAAGAAATGGCGGTACAACCATGATGTAGCCGAAACCGCACCCACCATTTTTACAGAATGGATGCGTCAGTACATGGATGGTGTCTGGAAAGATGATTTTCCGAGCAACGATACAACTACGCTGCGTTACCCAAGTTTTGACCGGACCCTTCAACTGTCCGAAAAAGAGCCAAACGCGAACTGGTTCGATGATGTAACGACGCCCGCTCATGAGACGATTGGCAGCGTATTGACGCAAAGTTTTCAATCGGCGGTTGATTCGTTAACCCGGCAGCACGGACCAATAGGAACTGCCTGGCAATGGGGGAGCCACAAAGCGACCAAAATTGGTCATTTGGCCCGTCTGGATGCGCTCAGTGCGCTAAACGTTCAAATTGGGGGTGGGGCGGGTATTGTTAACGCCACGACCGAGCGTACCGGCCCATCGTGGCGAATGGTCGTGGCATTGGGACCAACACCTAAAGCCTACGGTGTATACCCTGGCGGGCAGTCGGGTAATCCGGGTAGTCCTTATTATTTGAACATGCTTGAAACCTGGCGTACCGGTCAGCTTAATGAACTGCTGTTTTTGCAAACACCGCAGGACAAAAATGCACGCATCAAGCGAAGACTCACATTGAAATAACCTCGCTGGTCGGTTTCTGATAGGAAGCTGTAGGTATAACAGTATAAAAGCGGCTTTACGGCTGTATTAGACACGATGATTGAAATTATTCTGATTGCGATTCTCAGCTTGTTAGCCCAACTCGTTTTGCCCTGGTGGAGTCTGGCCATCGTAGCTTTCGTTATTTGTTTCTGGCGTAGCTCACGGGCAGGACAGTCGTTTTTTGCCGGGTTTTATGGGGTGGCTTTAGTCTGGCTGATTTATGCCATTTTCCTTCATTCACGTACCGATGGAGTTTTTATGGGGCGGATGAGCGAACTGCTCTTCAAAACGAACAGCGCTGTTCTTCCTGAACTCGTGACAGCCATCGTTGGTGGTCTGGTAGGTGGACTTGCTGGCTTGTCCGGTTACTTTGTCAGGCAAGCTACCGGAAATCAGCCGCAAAAGCGTACAGCCTGAAGGGCTGACTCATAATTCGATAAATCCCCTACCTTTGTGGTATAAACTGATAACTAACTGATTCGTTTCCTGTGAAGAATGCCTCATTAATTCTAAATGTCATCCTGACAATTGCCGTAGCTATATTGTACTACCTGCATTTTAAAGATCACCAGCCCGAGGCTGTTTCGGATGTTAAAACTACCACTACCGACGTAAAAGGTAAGGCTATTGTCTACGTAAATGTCGATTCACTGCTAACCAAATACGATTATTTCAAAGACACTCAGAAAGTCCTTGAAAGCAAGCGGTTTCAGTTAGAAAACGATTTAGCGGCCAAAGGTCGTAATCTGCAAAACAAAGTGACATTCTTTCAGCAACGGGCTGCTACCATGACCCAGGAACAAGGTCGTGCTACCGAAGCGTCGCTGCAAAAGGAGCAACAGGACATTCTGGCCTACCGCGAACGGGCTGCCCAGAGTCTGGCTGCTGAAGAACAAACAAAAAACAAACAACTCTACGACCAGATTTACGACTATCTGAAGAAAGAGAACGCCCAGAACAAATATGAATTCGTATTGGGCTATACTAAAGGTGGCGGCATTCTGTTCGCCGATCAATCGGGCGATCAAACCAGTCGTATTCTGGCTGGACTGAACAAAGAGTACAAAGCCAAACAAGAGAAAAAATAATTTCAGTCGCTCCAAAGCGAGTGAGCAAAAATCCGGCTATTAAACGAAAAGAGAACGTCGTTTAATAGCCGGATTTGTTTTCATATTTAGTGGAATACGCTTCTCAAGTCGGTCAATTTCTATGGCTCATGTAAACCTCTATTCCTTTTCGGGTGTTCTTGCTCTTGCCGACTTACTTTTTCAGCCCTATTAATCCATTTTTTAGTTTGTTAGATATGGATTATATATCATATATCTTACAGCCTATATCAGACATACCCACACATGGCATCTGCTTCAATTGTTAAACAAGTTGATATCCGCAATCGACGGGCTTCGTTCGAGTATTCGTTTCTGGAAACCTATACCGCTGGTATTGTCTTGACAGGTACCGAAATAAAATCTGTTCGACAGGGGAAGGTAAATTTGCAGGATGCGTATTGCCTGATTCACAATGATGAGCTCTTTATTCGTCAAATGAGCATCTCGACTTACACCGAGGGAACACACTACAACCACGAACCCTTACGCGACAGAAAGCTTTTACTGGCAAAACGGGAAATCAGACGGCTTTCAGAAAAATTGAAAGATCAGGGATTGACCATCGTTCCTGTCCGTATGTTTACCAGCGAACGGGGCTTCGCTAAAATCGATATTGCGCTGGCAAAGGGTAAAAAATTATTCGATAAACGAGATAGTATTAAAGAGCGTGACGTTGAGCGGGAAATGCAGCGCGAACGATATTAATTAGCACAAATACAAAAAAAAAGAACTTTTGTAGAGTAATATGTCAACTCCATGCAGGGTAGTGTATTATCTTTATTTTACTTTTATTTTTTCTTACCTGTTAAATTTTTCATAAGTATTGCCGATATGTGGATAACTCTGTAACTTGCTACCGTACAGAGGCTCTAAACGCGATATGGGTAGGAAAGTATTAGTCTTAAATCAAGATTACAGTGCCTTCAGCATCTGCTCCGTTCCCAAAGCATTTTTGCTGGTTTATTTAGATAAAGCTGAACTTGTTGCCGAATCAGAACAGTTCATGCTTCGAACTGTCTCGGCAGAGTACCCGATGCCATCGGTCATTCGCCTTCACCGGTACATAAGTTTACCCTACAAAGGGGTCATGCTTACCCGACAGAACATCTTTAAACGCGACGGGCATCATTGTCAATACTGTGGCACAACGGAGGATTTAACCCTCGACCATGTAATGCCGAAGTCACGGGGTGGCAAAACAAGTTGGGATAACTTAGCTACTGCCTGCAAGCGTTGCAATTCGCGCAAAGGCGATTATACGCCAGAAGAAGCTAACCTCAAGTTGCGGCAAAAGCCATTTAAACCCACATTTCTGGTCTTCCTGCGTGAATTTTCGGGCTCTCTTGAGCAAAGCTGGATGCCATTTCTAGCTAAGAAGGAAAAAGCATTTAAGTAAGGAAGTTAGTTAAAAGGTTGAACGTGCAGTGGGTGGAATGAGTGTAGTATGTCATAACGAACATGCTACACTCATTCCACCCACTGCACGTTTAACATTCTGCCCTCTCTCTCAAAGACTTTTGATCTTTTAGAAACTTTTTTCGGAAAGCAATTGCTATCTTTGCAGTCCTTTTTCAAAAGGAAAAATTTCACAACTAAAGTCAGCCCCCATTGACCCACGGACTGATGTACTGAGCGGGTCAGGAAACATTTTTTTATGAGCAAAACGCAGCAACGCGAACTGCCGGCATTTGATTGGGACCGGTCAGACAACAAAGGGTTTGGAAGCGGCTATTCGGTTGAAGAACACAACCGGATGTTGGAACTTTACGACAACACTCTGTCGGAAGTTAAAGAGAAAGAAGTGGTAATGGGAACCGTCGTTGGGATAACAGACCGGGAAGTACTACTCAACATCGGCTTCAAGTCGGATGGCTTAGTGCCAGCTTCTGAATTCCGGGATATGCCGGACCTGAAGATGGGTGATGAAATTGAAGTTTACGTAGAAAATCAGGAAGATCCGAATGGCCAGTTAGTACTGTCGCGCAAAAAAGCGAAAGTAATTACGGCATGGCAGAAAATCCAGCGTGCTCTGGACGAAGACCTCGTTATTGATGGTTTCGTTAAACGCCGGACTAAGGGTGGACTGATTGTTGATATTTTCAGCATCGAAGCGTTCTTACCAGGTTCGCAAATCGACGTGAAACCAATTCGCGACTTCGATGTATTCGTTGGCAAGAAAATGGAGGTTAAAGTCGTCAAGATTAACTATGCAAATGACAACGTCGTTGTATCGCATAAAGTCCTGATTGAAAAAGATCTCGAAGCACAACGTGCACAAATCCTGAACAACCTCGAAAAAGGTCAGGTATTGGAAGGTGTTATCAAAAACATGACCAACTTCGGTGTATTCATCGACCTTGGTGGTGTCGATGGTCTGTTGCACATCACGGATATTTCGTGGGGTCGTATCAGCCACCCATCAGAAGTACTGCACCTCGACCAGAAGGTCAACGTGGTTGTACTCGACTTCGACGAAGACAAGAAGCGTATTTCGCTGGGTATGAAGCAACTCCAGGCTCACCCTTGGGATGCTCTGGCCGAAGACATTCAGGTTGGCTCGAAAGTGAAAGGCAAAATCGTGAACGTAGCCGATTACGGTGCGTTCCTCGAAATCCAGCCGGGCGTAGAAGGACTGATCCACGTGTCAGAAATGTCATGGTCTCAGCATCTGCGTAACCCACAGGAATTCCTGAAAGTTGGTGATGAAGTAGAAGCACAAGTGCTGACACTGGATCGTAACGACCGTAAAATGTCGTTGGGTATCAAACAACTGACCGAAGATCCCTGGACTCGTCCTGAACTGCGTGCTAAATACGCCGTTGGAACGAAACATAAAGGATTGGTGCGTAACCTGACAAACTTCGGCCTGTTCCTTGAACTGGAAGAAGGTATCGACGGACTCGTACACGTATCTGACCTGTCATGGACGAAAAAGGTGAAACATCCTTCGGACTTCATTAAAGTTGGCGACGAACTCGAAGTGATTGTACTTGAACTGGACGTCGACAACCGTCGTCTGGCTCTAGGTCACAAACAACTCGAAGAGAACCCATGGGATACGTTTGAAACTGTATTTGCTGTTGGCACCATTCATCGTTGCACGATTCTGAACAAGAACGACAAGATGGCTACTCTCGAACTACCATATGGTATCGAAGGCTTCTCGTCGCTCAAGAATCTGGGTAAAGAAGACGGTACCTTCGCTGAGGTTGGCGAATCACTTGATTTCAAAGTAACGGAATTCTCGAAAGAAGAGAAGCGTATTATGCTGTCGCACACAAAAACGTGGCAGGAGAAAAACGAACCCGTGAAAGAAGTAAAAGCGCCTAAGGCTGCTTCACCAAAAGCTGCTTCGGCTCCAGCTCAGGCTGACCGTGGCGCTACACTAGGTGATCTGGATGCTCTGGCTGCTCTGAAAGAACAACTGGAAGGCCGGAACTAAGCTAGTTCACAGGTTCTAACGATTGAAATGCCCCTGAACTTTTTAGCTCAGGGGCATTTTTTTGACCTTAACGTTTCCTTTACAGGATAAAAATCGTATGTTTGCACTCCCGATTAAGCGACCTATCATGTATTCGGGAATTTACAGGGTTCCGTGGCCGAGTGGCTAGGCAGTGGTCTGCAAAACCTCGTACAGCGGTTCGAATCCGCTCGGAACCTCACCAAGTGATTGTGAAATGCCATTTGACTAACTTTCTCTAAAAGGATTTAGTCAAATGGCATTTTTATTTGTTAAAAAGGGAAATTTTGACGGCCAAAACAGACGGGTATCGACCTCGTTAATTAGAAACAATATAAATAAAATGGGCGTTGAAATAACTAAAGAGCAATTATTGCCTATACAGCAATCGTGTCGTACTTTTGGGCGCTAATAAAATGGCGGTGGTGATTATGTCAATCAACTCAAAAAATACAGTTCATAAAATGAGTCGCTTCTATAAGCTTTGCGTGGCTATCATTCTATCACTGACATTGTTGGTTTCCAACAGTCAAGTGAAAGCGCAGGATGCGGCAGCCGGTGGTGCTCCAGCCGCAGCAGCAGCTGCCCCTACGGGTGGTGGGGATGCCGAAAAGGGAAAGTCTCTGTTTACCAATAACTGTGCACAGTGCCACGCGGTAACAGACGAAAAAGTGGTTGGTCCTGGCTTAAAAGGGATTGAAAGCCGCGCCCCAAGTAAAGACTGGCTGCATAAATGGATCAGAAACTCATCGGCGGTGATTGCTACTGGTGATGCGTATGCAAACCAGGTGTTCAATGCCAATGGCAAAGTGCAGATGTCAAGTTTCCCGAGTTTATCGGATGCTGACATTGATGGCATTCTAGCCTATATTGATCAGGCTGGCAAACCTGTAGTTGCTACTGCACCTGCTGGTGGTGGAGACGTTACAACTGCTCCCGCAGCTTCAACAGGCGGTCCTTCAGAACTGTTCACAATCGTTCTGGTTGCCCTTCTTATTGTTATGGTTTTGGTACTTGGCGTTTTACTTGCCATTGTAACGTTGCTGTCGAAAGCTGTAACACCTACTGCAGATGGTACAATCGCTGCTTCTTCGTTTAGCCAGCGTTTGAAATCAAACCTGTCGAGTGCCGTTAACAATCCAACACTTCGGTCAATCGTAATTTGGCTGTTCCTGCTGGTAGCGACGAAAGCAACTATCGATGGAGCTTATGGCGTTGGTATCCAACAAGGCTATGCGCCAAAACAACCTATTGCCTATTCACACAAATTGCATGCTGGTCAGTATAAGATCGACTGCAATTATTGTCACACAGGTGCTCAGAAAGGTAAAAGCGCTACAATTCCAGCTGCTAACATCTGTATGAATTGCCATGGTGTCATCAAGAAAGAGTCGCCAGAGATTCAGAAGATATATACGGCTATTGAAAATAATCAACCCATCGAGTGGGTACGGGTTCATAACTTACCTGACTTGGCTTACTTCAATCACGCTCAACACGTAAATGTGGGTAACGTGGCGTGCCAGACTTGTCACGGTGAAATTGAAAAAATGGAAGTGGTTGAACAACGTTCATCGTTAACGATGGGCTGGTGTATCGACTGTCACCGCCGGACTGAAGTTAATACCAAAGACAACGCGTACTACGATAAGCTAGTAGCTCTGCACCGTAAGGAAAGCAAGGAGCCGCTTAAAGTAGCGAACATTGGTGGTCTGGAATGTTCTAAATGTCACTATTAATTTAATGTATAGGTAAAATTGAAGAGGTTCTTAACACCTGCTTCATGGTATTATATACATTATTCATCTTAACCATTGCCGCATACAACACGCATGGAAAATACATCTAAACGGTATTGGAAAGGGGTTGAGGAATTACGCAATGACGCGACGTTTGTCAAGAACGCTAACAGCGAATTTGCTAATCCTGACCTGAGTGAATCATCGAACGACCTGGATGGTCTGCTCGGTGGCTCAAATACCCAACGCCGTGACTTTTTAAAAGTAATGGGTTTTGGTATGGCCGCTGTTTCATTGGCTGCCTGTGAAGCACCGGTTCATAAGGCCATTCCTTATATCAACAAACCAGAATTTACATTCCCATCTATTTCAGATTACTACGCATCTACTTTTAGTGAAGGTGGTGATTACGCAGCGGTTCTGGTAGAAACTCGTGAAGGACGGCCTATAAAAATAGAAGGTAACCCTCAGTCAAGTATATCGAAAGGCCGTACTACGGCAAAAGTTCAGGCATCTGTCCTGTCGCTTTATGACATCGATAAACTGAAAGGAGCAAAACGTGGGGATGCAGATATTGACTGGGCTACTGCCGATCGGGAGATTGTTGGTCAATTGAATTCCGTCGCTGCAAAAGGCGGAGCCATTCGTATCGTTACGTCAACTATCCTCAGCCCTGCGACGAAAGCCGTTATTGCTGATTTTGCTGCAAAATACCCGACAGCCCGCCACATTACATACGACGCTAACTCGGTGTTCGGTATTGTACAGGCAAACCAAACATCGTTTGGGAAAGCGGTAATTCCGTCTTATGATTTTAGTAAGGCCGAAACAATAGTTAGTATTGGTGCCGATTTCCTGGGTACTTGGATTGCTCCCCTCGAATATATGGCAGCTTACGCTCAAGGGCGTAAAATTGGTGCTATTGGTGGTGGCAAGAAAAGTATGTCACGGCATTACCAATTCGAGACGGGTCTGTCAATGACGGGAGCTAATGCTGATTATCGGACGCCAATCAAGCCATCACAGGAAGGCCTGGTCGTAGCAGCACTTTATAATAAAGTAGCGGCTAAATTGGGTGGTACAGCAGTTAGTTCACCGGCCATAACGGTGGCTGATCTAGACAAAGCTGCTAGTGATTTAGCTGCTTCGCGTGGTAAGGCATTGGTTGTTTCGGGGTCTAATGATCCAAACGTTCAAACAGTTGTCAACGCGCTGAATAACCTGTTAGGTAGCTACGGTACAACAATTGACATTAATACGCCGGTTAATTATCGTCAGGGTAATGATCAGCAAATGAATGCCTTCATTAATGAGGCAAAAGCAGGTCAGGTTGGAGCTGTTCTTTTTTACGGTGCAAACCCGGTTTATGATCACCCACGTGGTGCCGAACTAGCCGAAGCTTTACCAAAAATTGCCTTATCGGTTTCCTTCGCTGATCGTGCGGATGAAACAGCTTCACTCTCGAAATTTATCACACCAGTTCCTCACTATCTTGAGTGCTGGAACGATGCTGAGCCAAAAGCAGGCTATTATAGTCTTACACAGCCAGCAATCACCCTAATTTTCAAAACCCGCCAATTCCAGTCAAGCTTATTGACCTGGGCTGGTAAGCCAGCCGATTTTCAGGTTTACCTGAAAAATTACTGGCGGGCAACCTACTACCCAAAAGCTTCTGGCTTTAGTTCTTTTGATGCTTTCTGGGTGCAATCCCTTAATGATGGTGTTTTCGAGCCAACTAAAGGTCAGGTTGCTGCAGGTGGCGCTTCATTTGCAGGTAGTGTAGCTCAGGCAGTTGCGGGAATAACCCAACGCTATAAGCCAACGACTGGTATGGAGCTTTCTTTATATGAGAAAGTGGGCGTTGGTACGGGTGTAATGGCTAATAATCCTTGGTTACAGGAGTTGCCTGATCCCGTCTCAAAAGCTTGTTGGGACAATTATGCCGCCATTTCGCAAAAGACAGCCAAAGATATGGGTCTCGCGCAAAATGACATGGTCACTGTTTCTGTAAACGGCAAGTCGATTGAATTGCCTGTACTGATTCAGCCTGGTCAGGCCGACAGCACTGTATCGATAGCTATTGGTTATGGCCGCGAAAAAGCTGGTAAATCGGCGAACGGTGTCGGTAAAAATGCCTATCCATTTGCATCTGTAGCTGGTGGTTCTATCAATTTCTCTGCTTTCAGCGCTAAGGTTGAAAAAGCAAGTGGTAAGCATGAAATCGCCCAAACACAAACGCACGATACCGTAATGGGTCGTCGAGCGGTGTTGCAAGAATCTATTCTGGCTAAATACCAAAAGAATCCGAAAGCTGGTCGTTATGAACCTAAAGTGCAGACGTCGGTAGGGCCAACAGATCCTACAGATATCACACTCTGGAATGGTTATGGCAAGCCGAATCACTCATGGGGCATGGTCATCGACTTGAACTCATGCGTAGGTTGTGGAACCTGCGTTGTTGCTTGTAATGCAGAGAACAACATTCAGGTTGTTGGCCGCCAGGAGGTAATAAATCGACGCGAAATGCACTGGATGCGTATCGATCGTTATTACAGTAGTGATGCCGAAGCAGAAGATTATTCGGCTTTAGAAGTGGCTTCGGCTAATCCTGAAGTGACGTTTCAGCCTATGCTTTGCCAGCATTGCAGCAACGCTCCCTGCGAAACGGTTTGTCCTGTTCTTGCTACAACACATAGCACGGAAGGATTAAACCAGATGACCTATAACCGTTGTATCGGTACACGTTATTGCGCAAACAACTGCCCATATAAAGTGCGTCGTTTCAACTGGTTTAAGTATCATGACAATGATAATTATGATTATCATTTCAATAATGACCTTGGTAAAATGGTCATTAATCCAGACGTAACCGTTCGCTCTCGTGGAGTTATCGAGAAATGTTCGTTCTGCGTACAGCGGATTCAGGAAGGCAAATTGACAGCTAAAAAAGAGCGCCGTCGATTGGCACCGGATGAAGTTCAAACAGCCTGCGCACAGTCTTGCCCAACGAACGCTATTGTTTTTGGTGATATGAACAATCCCGAAAGTTCAATTTCTAAAATACTTGAAGTTGAATTGGAAGGTCGTGCTTTCCACGTACTGGAAGAAATCAACGTGAGACCACAAATCTCATACCTGACTAAGATTCGGAATAAGGACGAAAATCCAAAGGAACCGGCAACTCAAGAGTCTCACGCATAAATTAATTACAAATTAGGGTGGGCGATAGTTGTTTTTAGAACAATTCAATATCACAAACCGTAAGTTGTTTATCGTAAATCATACATCGTAAATCAGTAAGATATATGTCGCATGTTACATCAGCTGTAAGAGCTCCTCTAATCACCGGTGGTAAAACCTACGCCGATGTGACAGAGGACATCAGCAGACAGGTTGAGGGAAAGCCTACTCGTGAGTGGACTATTGCCTTTACCATCTCGGTGATTGTACTACTTTACGGAACCGCCTGTGTGTTTTGGACATGGTGGGAAGGCTTAGGCGTTTGGGGCCTTAATAAAACAGTTGGCTGGGCATGGGATATTACCAACTTCGTATGGTGGGTAGGTATCGGTCACGCAGGAACATTGATCTCTGCTATTTTGCTGTTGTTTCGTCAGAAGTGGCGGACTGCGGTAAACCGGGCAGCTGAGGCCATGACGATCTTTGCTGTATTGTGTGCAGCAAGCTTTATCCTGATGCACATGGGTCGGCCTTGGCTGGCTTACTGGGCACTGCCACTGCCAAACACATTCGGTTCACTTTGGGTGAACTTCAAGTCGCCACTTGTATGGGACGTATTCGCGATCAGTACATATTTCACCGTGTCGTTGGTATTCTGGTATATGGGTCTTATTCCTGACTTAGCTACCATTCGTGATCGGGCGCGGAGTAAAGTGTCGCGGTATATATATGGCGCATTCGCCATGGGCTGGAACGGTTCGGCTAAGACTTGGGCTCGTTACGAATACATGAGTTTAATTCTGGCGGGCTTGTCGACACCACTTGTACTTTCTGTACATACTATTGTAAGTATGGACTTTGCTACTTCGGTAATTCCGGGCTGGCACACAACCATCTTCCCTCCTTACTTCGTTGCTGGTGCTATCTTCTCTGGCTTTGCCATGGTTCAAAACCTGGTATTGATCATCCGGGTCGTTTTCAAGCTGGAAGATTACATTACAATTGAGCACATCGAGTCAATGAACAAAGTAATTACGCTGACCGGCTCAATTGTGGGTGTAGCTTATTTGACAGAGTTTTTTATCGCCTGGTATTCAGGTGTTGAGTTCGAAAGCTATGCGTTCATCAACCGGGCAACCGGTCCATACTGGTGGGCTTATTGGGCAATGATGACTTGTAACGTAATTACTCCACAGCTATTCTGGTCACGTGCTATTCGTCGGAGTATCGTTTGGACGTTCGTTCTGTCGGTTATCGTGAATATTGGTATGTGGTTTGAGCGATTTGTAATTATTGTAACGTCTTTACATCGCGATTATCTGCCATCAAGCTGGGCAATGTTTCACCCAACGTTGTTCGACATCAGTGATTATATTTTCTCGTTCGGTTTTTTCTTCACCTTATTCCTGCTGTTCTCGAAATTCCTGCCGGTAATAAATATGGCTGAAGTGAAAACGGTTATCAAATCGTCGTCTGAGAAATTGCCGGTTTCGGTTTCAGGAGTTGCAAAAGGTGAACGCGTCGCCAATCCGACGTTTAATAAAGACGTAGAATAAGATAGTTTTCGGTTTACTATTCCCGGAAGGATTGATGCGCAGGCAACCGGAATAGTAAACTAAACTACAAACTGAACGAATCATGTCAGATGTAAATGGTAACGGTAAGTTCTTAGTCGGCATCTACGATGATGACGATGTGGTACTGAGTGCCGTCAAGGAAGTTAAAGGGGCAGGTGTACGGATTCAGGAGGTGTATTCACCTATTCCTATCCACGGTCTGGATGTAGCGCTCGGCCATCCACGTAGTCGGTTAGGTATCGCTGCCTTTTTGTTTGGTTTGAGTGGTACACTTACGGCATTGGCATTAACGTTTTACACAGAAGGTTTTGACTGGCCAATGATTGTAGGTGGTAAAGACTCCTACTCACCTGTCGTATACGTGCCTATTATTTTTGAATTAACGGTCTTGTTTTGTGCATTGGGTATGGTTGCTACCTTCCTTATATCAAATGGTATGGGGCCAACAGTTAAGCCATTAATGTATGATCTAAGAACGACCGATAATAAATTTGCAATGGCAATTGACCTTAGCAAAAATAACATTGGCGAAGGTGACATTGAGCAGATTTTGAGAAAGTCAGGTGCTGCTGAAGTAAATATTAAGCAGTTCTAATGATCAGTATAGGGATGATAACTAAACATAAGAGTGTTGCGGCACTAGCTATTATCGGACTGTTTATTACAGGAACATCTTGTAAAAGAGGTCATGATAGTACGGGGATTGTTTTTGCCCCAAATATGTACGAATCTGTTGGGTATGAGCCTTATCGTCAAATTCGCCCAAACACGATAAACGTAAAGGAAAACGGTTTGAATATGCGTCTACCAGCAAGTGGTACCGTTGCCCGGCCAAATTATCATACAACATTTGGAGAAGGTGCGAATAAAACGACCGATCTGATGATGTATAATATTCCGGCCGATAGCATTGGGATAGCAGAACGGGTGCTGACAAACCCAATTCAGGATTCTGAAAAAGCATTAGCAGAAGGGCAGGTACTCTATACTCGTTATTGCAGCCATTGTCATGGTGCTACAGGTAAGGGAGATGGACCAGTTGCTGCGCAATACAAAGGCGTTCCAAACTATTCGACTGACGCTTACAAAACGATGAATGACGGACACATTTTTCACGTCATTACTCATGGTAAAGGCCGTATGTGGCCTCATGGATCGCAAATCACACCAGAAGATCGGTGGAAGATTGTACAATACGTTCACAAACTCCAACAAGGGTAATCTTAACGAAGGAAGCAACGAAAACAACCAAAAATTTCAGGTTGTGAACGTAAGTGTCCACCGTTTTTTAATTAATTGACAAACCAATAAGAATGGCATCGGCTCACGCAATACCGTCCTTAGACGAAGAATTTGAATTTACTGCGGACTCCAAACGCCGGTTAATGATTGGCATTGGAGCCGGAGTCGCGTTGGTAGCAATTGGCGCCTATTTATTAGCAGCGGGCGTTGGTTCGCACGAGACACATGCGGTTGCTAGTGGAGCTGGTGCCCATGAAGCGCATGGCGGGGGCCACCACGCCTATAAATGGACTAACCGTTTGTGGGCTAACGTGTGGCTTAATGCTGTTTACTTTGCTGGTGCATCCGTTGTTGGAATGTTCTTTATTTCTTACAACTATTTGGCACAAGCTGGATGGTCATCAGCTTTCAAGCGTATTCCTGAAGCCTTACCAGCTTATTTGCCTTTTATGGGGCTCGCTGTCTTCGCTGTATTTTTTATCGCTGGTGGTGATCTATTTCACTGGACAAATGCCGGTTTATACGATAAAGCCAGTGCTGACTATGACCCAATCATTGCTGGTAAAGCTGGCTTTTTAAATAAGCCATTTTATCTCATTCGTATAGGTCTGTATTTCGCTCTGTGGTACATGATGTGGCGAATGATGCGAAGCTACTCTTTACAGGAGGATTTGGAAGGCGGGACTTCGTTTTATGATAAAAGTATTAAACTAGGTACTGCATTTCTACTAGTATTTGGTGTTACTTCATCGACATCTGCCTGGGACTTTGTGATGTCTATTGACACACACTGGTTCAGTACGATGTTTGGTTGGTATACGTTAGCAAGCTGGCATGTAACGGGTCTAGCGATTATCACGTTGACCGTGGTTGCGCTTAAGGAGCAGGGCTACCTGAAAATTGTGAATGAGAGCCATTTACATGACCTGGGCAAGTTTATGTTTGCGTTTAGTATATTCTGGACGTATGTATGGTTTGCTCAATTCATGCTCATCTATTATGCTAACTTACCCGAAGAAACTATCTATTTCCGGGAGCGATTTAGTGGCTTCGGTGGGATTTATAAAGCGCCATTTTTTGTTTCTTTATTTCTGAACTTCGTGTGTCCATTTCTTATATTGATGACACGGGATTCAAAGCGAACTTACCTGATTCTGAAGTTGGCTGGATGGTGCATTATTATCGGTCATTACTTTGATTTTTACGTGAACATTATGCCAGGAACGGTGGGTGAACACGGTGGCTTTGGCCCGATTGAGTTTGGTATGATCTTAATTTTTGCATGCGGTTTTATCTGGACGGTTTCTTCACAATTGGCGAAAGCTAATTTGATTCCTAAAAATCACCCCATGCTTGAAGAGGCAATACACCATGATATTTAATTAATAACCCGTATAAAAAATGGTTTATATAATCGCATTATTATCGGTCGTATTTCTGGGTTTAGCGGCTATGGTCGTTTCCAGAATGGGCGCCGCTGTGAAAAACGTAAGCGGATCTGAGGAAGAACAACAGATTGGCATGAGCAACCGCATCAATGGTGCGTTGATGATGATTTTCCTTGTTCTTGGTTTGATTGGTGCTACCTGGTCTTTCTTGTATGCCCGGCAGTATTTCTTGCCGGAGGCATCTTCACCACATGGTCGCCGTACAGATTTTCTATTCTGGCTGTCGATGAGCATTATTACAATTGCCTTTGTAATAACAAACGCATTATTGTTCATATTTGCTTGGAAGTATCAACATAAAGAAGGTAGAAAAGCTGCCTATTATCCAGAAAATCATAAGCTGGAATTAATATGGACAGTGGTTCCGGCTGTTGTTATGGCTATACTTGTCTTCACTGGATGGCGTGCCTGGCGTGACATCATGTCTGAGGCCCCGGCAAACGCACAGGTTTTTGAAATCGTTGGTAAACAGTTTAACTGGATTGCCCGGTACCCTGGTGTAGATAACAATAAGCTTGGCTCTTTCAACTATAAGTTAATTGATAATAGTAACGAGACCGGAATTGACTACACAGATGAGGCCTCATTTGATGACTTCACCTCCACATCAGAATTGCACATACCTGCTAATAAGCCGGTTTTGTTAAAGATTCGTGCTCGTGATGTGTTGCACAGTGTCTTCATTCCTCATTTACGGGTTAAAATGGATGCCGTTCCAGGTATGCCAACCCGCTTCTGGTTTATTGCGGATAAAACGACGGATGAGATGAAGAACATTACAGGCAATCCAGATTTCACTTATGAAATTGCCTGTACTGAAGTTTGTGGTCAGGGACATTTTTCAATGCGCATACGTTTAGTTGTGGAAGACGAAGCATCATGGCAAGCCTGGTGTAAGCAACAAAAACCGTTGTTGACATCGAGTCCTGAGTTGGCCACTCGTATTCCCGCAAATTTGAAAGCGAAAGCCGCCAAGTATTTACCGTCTGATGCTACGGCTGCACCGGCAGATAGCTCAACTGCATTATTACCAAAAACAGGTGGAGTAACGATAGCTAGCGCTAAACTCCGTTAACATCTAAACTTACAACAAACCAAATACTATGGCGACTTTAGAAGCTAACTCCGCGATCGTGGCACATGCAGCAGAGCATGAACATCATGATCCGCAAAGTTTTTGGCGCAAGTATATTTTCTCCGAAGACCATAAGACGATTGCTAAGCAATACCTTATTTCTGGTATTATCTGGTCAATCATTGGAATTAGTTTATCCGTAATGTTCCGGCTTCAGTTGGGTTTTCCAACAATGAAGTTAGGCTTTCTACGGCCAATCCTTGGTAGCTGGATTAACGAGTCAGATAAACTTGACCCTGATTTTTATCTGGCACTGGTTACGATGCACGGAACTATTATGGTGTTCTTTGTATTAACGGCGGGTCTTAGCGGAACCTTCTCAAACTTCCTGATTCCATTGCAGATTGGTGCGCGTGACATGGCATCAGGATTCCTGAATATGTTGTCGTACTGGTTTTTCTTTATTGCCAGTGTGATTATGTTCTCGTCTATGTTCATCGAGACTGGTCCCGCAGCTGGCGGCTGGGTGATTTATCCCCCATTGAGTGCATTACCGCAAGCTCACAAAGGGTCCGAACTTGGAATGACGCTTTGGTTGGTTAGTATGGCACTATTCATAGTATCGCAGCTACTGGGTGGTATCAACTACATCACAACAGTTATTAACCTGCGAACACGGGGTATGTCGTTTAGTAAGCTGCCTCTAACAATCTGGGCTTTCTTGCTGACAGCTATTTTGGGATTGATCTCTTTCCCTGTCCTTCTTTCGGCAGCACTGCTATTGATATTTGACCGTAGTTTCGGCACTAGTTTCTACCTATCCGAGATTTATATCAAAGGCGAAGCTCTTCCGAACGTAGGTGGTAGCCCAATTCTTTTCCAGCACTTGTTCTGGTTCCTTGGTCACCCTGAGGTATATATCGTGTTGCTTCCAGCACTTGGTATGACGTCTGAAATCATTGCAACTAACGCGCGTAAGCCAATTTTTGGTTATCGCGCTATGATTGCGTCCATGATGGGTATTGCCTTCCTGGCGTTTATCGTATGGGCTCACCATATGTTTGTAACAGGCATGAATCCATTCCTTGGATCAATCTTTATGTTCTTGACACTGATCATTGCCGTTCCTTCGGCTGTGAAAGCGTTCAACTACATCACTACATTGTGGCGTGGTAATATTCGGTTTACACCGGCTATGCTATTCTCGATTGGTCTAGTATCCTTCTTTATTTCAGGTGGGATTACAGGCTTAATCCTGGGTAACTCGGCTCTTGATATCCAGTTGCACGATACTTACTTCGTTGTTGCTCACTTTCACTTAGTAATGGGTGCTGCTTCTGCCTTCGGTTTGTTGGCGGGTGTTTACCACTGGTTCCCTAAAATGTTCGGACGGCTGTTAGATGAGAAATTGGGTTATGTACACTTCTGGTTAACCTTCATTGGTATTTACCTTGTGTTTTTCCCAATGCACTATGTTGGTATAGCTGGTTTCCCACGTCGTTATTACGCCTTTACAAGCTATGACTTCACGAAGAATATCTTCGCAGATATGAACTCGTTTATTAGTCTGGCAGCTATTTTTACATTTGCCGCTCAATGGATTTTCATTTATAATTTTGTGAATAGTCTGATCAGAGGACGAAAAGCGACACAAAATCCTTGGAAATCAAATACCCTGGAGTGGACAACACCTATTCAGCCAGGTCATGGTAACTGGCCGGGTGAGATCCCAGCTGTGTATCGTTGGCCGTACGATTATAGCAAACCAGGTGCAGCGGATGACTTCATTCCTCAAAACGTTCCTTACTCACAAACTCCTGAATCAAATCTTCCACATGAGAATGAATTGATCGGCATGGAAAAAGAGATTGAGGGACAAAACCTGAATGACCAGTTCAAACAGCCTCATTGATAAAAAAGAACAGCGCTTCCGGAGCCTGGTATCTTTAACTGTACTTGTTATTTATCTGCTTGTATTGGCAGGAGGTATTGTTAGAGGAACAGGCTCTGGAATGGGCTGCCCTGATTGGCCAAAATGTTTTGGTCGTTGGGTTCCACCTACTGAGATTTCCCAACTGCCGGTAAACTATCAGGAGATTTACGGAGCTAAATTGAAAGGCGAAGTGGAATTCAACGCCGTAAAAACCTGGATAGAATACACCAATCGATTACTGGGTGTTTTATCGGGTTTTCTTGTTTTAGCCACTTTAATTGCTTCCATATCATACATAAGAAAAGATAAAGCAGTTTTTTGGGGAAGCGTAAGTGCATTTCTCTTGATTGGCGTCAACGGTTGGCTTGGTTCACGGGTGGTGGCCACCGAGTTAGCACAATACGTAATTAGCTTACATTTATTACTTGCTATTTTACTTGTATTGGCTCTGCTATTTGTGTGGGTTCGAGTAAATGCTCGTAAAAATTATATCGCCAGCCCGGCTACGAAAAGCAATCAGTTGCGTTATCTGATAGCAGTTGCTCTGATTTTAACATTGGGGCAAATCGTTTTAGGGGCACAAGTTAGAGACGCTCTGGACAGTGTTGTAAAACGGTTAGGATATGATCAACGTGATAACTGGATTGGTCAATTGGATTGGCGCTTTTACGTTCACCGTTCTTTTTCACTGGTTCTTCTTGTTCTTCACTTAGTTGTTATCTATCAACTTCGGAAACTCACTAAAACGGGGAAAATAGCAAAGCTGACGAACACATTGATTGGGCTGGTAATCGCAGAAATAAGTACGGGTATAATTATGGCCTATTTAGGAGTACCTGCTGTTGCTCAACCTATCCATCTCGAATTAGCCATCTTAATGATTGGTTTACAATTTTCGATTTTTTTGCTTTTAACTCCTAAACTCATAGTCTCAACGGAAAGGAGTGAAGCATTTCGATTAGTAAAAGCATAATATGGAAAAAGTACTGGCATTAGCTATCATCAACGAAAAAGGAAAAGCATACATTGAATTAATAAAATTAAAGCTCACACTAGCGGTTGTCTTTTCTGGCGTGTTTGGCTACTGTCTTGCCATTGATAACGTGATCTGGTGGAAAATAGCTGTGTTAGCAATTGCGTCGATCAGTATTACAGGAGCTGCAAACATTATAAATCAAATAATAGAGAAGGAGTCTGATAAACTCATGAAACGCACGGCGGTGCGTCCACTGCCTACTGGTCGATTATCGGTAAATGAAGCAGCAGGGTTTGCTTTTATTCTTTTTGGAGTCGGTTGCTTTTTGTTTGTTGAGTTCTTTAATATCCGGGCAGCTGCCTTGGCGGTTTTATCATTGCTATTATATGGCTTTGTTTATACACCGCTAAAACGCAAAGGTCAAATAGCCGTATTCGTTGGGGCTTTACCAGGCGCATTTCCTCCTATGATTGGCTGGGTTGCTGCAACAAATCATTATGGTTGGATACCTGGTATTTTATTCGCCATACAGTTCTTCTGGCAGTTTCCTCACTTTTGGGCAATTGGCTGGCTGGCGTTTGACGAATACAAAAAAGCAGGTATACAAATGATGCCGGGCGATGGTAAAACAGCCAAAACAGCATTTCGTATCATGCTATATACGCTCTTTCTGTTGCCTGTTGGCTGGCTACCATATTTGTTAGGAATGACAGGTATCTTTTCTGCGCTGGTAGCCACAGTTGGCGGAATCTTGTTCCTTGCACAGACGTTTCACTTAATGAGAACATGTACTGATAAAGCAGCTTTGCAAATGATGTATGGATCTTTGCTGTATTTGCCCATCGTACAAATTGTTTATCTACTAGATAAAGTATAACAACAGATCATGAGTGAATTAGTAAATGAAATTTCACTTGTCGAAGAGCCGCAGGAAACGCTCTCGATGAATCCCCGCAAGTTTATCATGTGGTTGTTCATTGTGAGTATTATCATGTTGTTTGCCGCTATGACGAGTGCGTACCTTGTGCGCAGGGCAGAAGGTAACTGGCTGGAATATGATATTCCATCTATTTTTACATATAGCTCAATTGTTATGGTTATCAGTAGCCTGACGATGCACTGGGCATACTTAGCTGCAAAAAAAGATAACTTTAGCAGTCTGAAAATAGCGATAACTATTACTTTTGCACTCGGAGCGGTTTTTTTATACATGCAGTTCCAGGGTTGGGTTGAGTTGGTAAAAGAAAATGTCTATTTCGTTGGTAACCCGGCTGGTTCTTTCATGTACATTTTCACTGGATTACATGGATTTCACCTGATATCGGGTTTAATTGTCTTAGTGTTCGCTCTAGTTGCTGCATTTAAGTTACGGATTCATGGCAAAAGCCTGAATCAACTTGAAATAGCCGCTACTTACTGGCATTTTTTAGACATTTTGTGGTTGTATTTGTTTTTCTTTTTAGTCTATTTTCATTGATAATCCTTTTAGACGCATGGCGGCTACTGTAACACACGATACCCTTACAACCGACTCGGATCAAGTGTTCGACAAGAAAACCTGGATGGGTGGTGTTGAACCCATGAAAGTGAGCTACGGCAAGCTGATGATGTGGTTCTTCCTGATTTCGGATACATTCACTTTCTCAGCTTTGCTGGTAACTTATGGATTGATCCGTTATAGCTATCCTGCCTGGGACCCTGCTGTTTTTGGTGAAGTATTTATGTTCTCGAATCTTTATTGGCCGACACCGGAAATGGTGTATGCATCAGTTCCATTTCTACATGGTATTCACCTGCCATTAATTTTCGTGGGAATTATGACATTCATTCTCATTTTCAGTAGTGTTACAATGGTACTAGCTGTTGAGGCTGGACACCGGATGGACAGGGCCGATGTTGAGAAGTACATGTTATGGACCATTTTAGGCGGTCTGACTTTTTTAGGAAGCCAGGCATGGGAGTGGAGCCACTTTATTCATGGAACAGAAACGGGTACTACAATTAGCGAAATAGTTAATGGCCAAACGATACAGCGAACAATTTTCGGTGCTAACCTGGTCGAAAACCAGTATGGTCCCCCTGCATTTGCCGACTTGTTCTTTTTTATCACAGGTTTCCACGGAACACACGTATTTAGTGGTGTCGTTTTAAACATCCTGATTTTCTATAGAGCCGCAACGGGCTTGTATGAAAAGCGTGGTCACTATGAAATGGTTGAGAAAGTAGGTCTATACTGGCACTTTGTCGATCTTGTTTGGGTATTTGTCTTTACATTCTTCTACCTGGTTTAATTACCTACCATCATGTCTGATCATACGCACGGAACCCACGAGGTTGGCGAAATTCCGCCAGCAAATACAGGCCTTATCTGGCGCACGTTTTTTATACTATCAGCCATAACCGCTGTCGAATTTACACTGGCTTACCTTATGAAAGCTGGGGGTTTCAGAACATCTATATTCGTTCTGATGACATTGGTAAAAGCTTTTTATATCGTTGGTGAGTTTATGCACCTAAAGCACGAGGTGAAAAGTCTGATCTGGGCAATCGTCATTCCCGTAGTGTTTATTTTTTGGTTGCTCACTGCATTGTTAATGGAAGGCGGTTCGATTTTTCAATTAAGATAATTCATGACGGTCAATAGAAAAGCCGGGATCCTGCTCGTTACATTGCTGGTCCCGGCTTTGCTGTACATATTCCTGCGGTTTGCAACGCAGAACCATTTCGTATTACCCCGCTATTTGCCAAAAATAGATTCGACAAGGGGCGAACCATTAATGGGTAAAGTTACCCTTGCCGATGGCAGTGTCATAACTGACACGATTTTTAACCACATACCACCTTTCAAACTAATTGATCAGGACGGCGAAGTGGTTGATCAGTCGATCGTGAAGAATAAAATCTACGTAGCTGATTTTTTCTTTACGCGTTGTGGCACAATCTGCCCCCGCATTGCTTCACAACTATCAAGAGTGCAGGATATATTTAGAAATAAACCTGATCTTGTGTTTCTCTCACATTCCGTCGACCCAGAGCATGACCGGCCGGCGCAACTAAAAGCATATGCTAAAAAGTACGAAGCTATACCCGGTAAGTGGTATTTTCTGACAGGTAGCAAAGCTGACATTTACGATCTGGCCATGCACGGCTATTATTTGCCAACAGTTGATGCCGGAGTAAAGGCAGGCAAGCCTGACGAAACTTTTATTCACAGCGAAAAGTTGGTATTAGTAGACAAAGAAGGCGTTGTGAGAGGGTTTTATGATGGAACCGACAAAGAGGATGTTGATCGGTTAGTGCTCGAAATCAGGGTACTTCTGGATATATACAGTAAAGAATAATTTACAGCTTATGGACACGTTGCAGCCCGCTCAGGAACAGAAAGCCAATCGGGTGATTACCGTTCTCTCTCTGGCTATTCCAATCGCTGTAGCCGTATTATTAGGCATTCGACAGAAAGTTGATTTAGGTAGCTGGACAACTTATTTGCCACACCTGAATGGCATCATCAATTCAATAACGTCAGTTTTGCTGCTTACAGGTTATTACTTTATTCGGCAAAAAAACCTTGTTGCCCACAAACGGACAATGCTGGCTGCGTTTACCTTCGGATCGTTGTTTTTGGTTAGTTATGTACTATATCATTTAACAAACGAATCGACACCATTTGGAGGAACGGGATGGATTCGGCCGGTTTATTATTTCTTGCTGGTATCACACATAGTCTTATCAGTAGTAGTTGTCTGGTTTGTGTTGAGAGCTGTTTACTTTGCGTTGAGCGGGCAGATTGTCCGGCACAAAAAAACAGTGAAATATGCGTTTCCAATCTGGCTATACGTGAGTACTACAGGCGTGATTGTTTATCTACTCATAAAGCCGTATTATATCCATTAACTAGAGCATGATCATGAGAAGTTGGAAAGTGTGGTTATTAGTTTTTGCCCTTATTGGCGTTGCGCCAAACATAATGGCTCAGTGTGCTATGTGCCGGGGAACGGTCGAAAGCACAGTTAGTAACGGACGTAGTATTATAGCGTCTGATTTGAATATTGGTATTGTCTATCTATTAATTATGCCTTATCTACTTGTAGGCTTTATTGCTTACATGTGGTATCGTAATAGTAAACGTGAGTATGGGAAACGTCTCGAAATTGCAGGCCGCGTTAGGAGGGCTTTGTCCTAGATGCAGGCAGGGGAAAATTTTTAGTGGCCCATTCTACTCACCCACCCGTTTTGATGAAATGTTTGAACACTGTCCACAGTGTGGATTGCGGTACGAAGTTGAACCAGGGTATTTTATTGGGGCAATGTATGTTAGTTATGCTATTTCGGGCGGAGTTGCCCTGGTAATGGGGTTTCTAATCTTCTACTTAGGTGGAGATCCGGATGGGTGGATATATGCTTGTTTTATTGCGCCCGTCATGATCTTGATTGCACCAATCAATTTTCGAATATCGCGAGTCATCTGGCTACATTATGTAGCTGGCATTCAATATGTAAAAGGGCTGTAAAAGGCCTTTTTTTTATGCCCACCTGCTATAGAAAATAAAATATATAATTTTTTGTAATCCATGCAACCACCACGCTTTATCTTGCATCTAGTGGGTGAACCTAAACGAATATGCTGCGAATTATACCGTTTTTCACGACAGAGGCTCAACTGATCGTTGCGCTGAAGCGGGGCGAAAGTCGTGCTCACAAGGTCGTTTATGAACGGTTTGCCGGTAAAATGCTGGCCGTATGCACGCGTTATTGTGCCAATCGGGATGATGCGGAAGAGGTAATGCTGGACGGTTTCATGCGCGTCTTTGAAAAGATTGACCAGTTTAGGGAAGATGGCAGTTTTGAGGGGTGGATCAGGCGTATTATGGTTACAGAATCGCTCATGTTTCTTCGAAAAACGAAGCAATGGCGGCAGGAAATGCCCATTGATGAAGCTACTGTTGAACCAGACTACGAATGGGCTGATACCGCAGTAAATGAAAATGATTTATTACGATTAGTGAATCAGTTACCCGATGGCTATCGTACAGTATTTAATCTATATGCAATAGAAGGGTATGCACATGCCGAAATTGCAGATATGTTAGGCATTTCGGAAGGGACCTCAAAATCACAATTGAGCCGTGCCCGAATGATGCTACAGGCAAATTTGAAAAAATTGGAACAGGACTTTCGGACCGTATCCTATGAAAAAACACACAGAAAAACCGCCAATTGACGAGCTGTTCGCCCGTAAACTTGGCAACACGTCGTTACCGCCCAGCGCCGATGGATTTGCCCGATTACAGGCACGTATGGGACAGCAGAAACCAGACGCAAAAATTGTCTTTTGGCGCAATCCTGATGCTCAGCGTTACATGGCTGCTGCGGCTTGCCTGTTGCTCGTTTGTCTGTTTGGCTGGCTTTACTGGCCATCGGCTAACAGTGATAGGGAGCAGGGCCAGGCGCAGGTGGCAACGAATCAAGCTGGTGATAACTCATCAGAAAAGGTAGCTGAAAAACAATCAGACCAACGCCAGTTGGAAGGCTTGAAAACGAAAACTAAAGAGGATACCGAATTCAGTCAGAATTCGGCTAAAGACCAGGTTGCTGTTGCAGAGAAAGAAGCACAGGGAAATGAAGGGGCGAATAGAGCTGTGAAGCGGTCTACGAGTCGCCTTAAAATGATTGAAACTGTCCCAACTCATGTTGGTTCTGTGGTCGCTCAAGTGAAATCAAACGAAGGTAAAGGTCAGAATGAAACAACACTTCCTGTTGCCGTAGCACCGGCTAATCAGCCCAGTACTATACAAACAGAGCAGTTGGCAGATATTAAACCGATAAGTAAACCTGCTCCTGTTTCTGAGCGAGTGCTGGTTGTTACCATTGCCGAACCCGAAGCATTAGTGGCGGCTCGTCAGGTAGCGAAGGTGGCAGTAGAAGAAAAATCGGTGGTTGCTCAAAACGAAAAATCAGAAAAAGAAGCCAAAGGTGGCAGTTTTTGGCAACAGGTTAAACGTATTAAGCAAGGTGACATATTTGCCCGTCAGGACAATGCAACCAATGAAGAGAGTGGTTTACTGGGTCGGGCCTATAGTGGACTGAAACATAACTTAGATAAAGATAAATCAGCAAAACAATGAATCGCCTTTTACGTACAGTTACTACGGTAATTGGATTGCTAGTGGTAACGATTACCCAGGCCAAACCAGTAAGCCCAACAGATTCACTTGTTATTCGGTTTGCCAACCGCACCCGGCTCGTTATTTATGCGCCGGACAAAGCGGGTATACAGGCATTGTCGAACTACGATTTGAATAAAATTGTCCGTGAGATGGGTATGAAACTGGATTCGGTGCCGGGTGGGCAAACGCAAATCTCGCAGGATGGGGGGCGTTACCTAAAAGATACCGTACTCGTCGTTACCAGGCAGAAAGATGGCGTTTCGGTGATTATTAATACTGCAGGTGATACGGTCAGAACCGGATCATCGAAAAAAGATGAAACAGACCGTAATTACGATCGCGCAAGGCATAGGAAGCGTAATGATAACCAAAGCATTGATTACAACCTAAGTATTGGTCTGAACACGCTGATTCAACAGAGTGCTAATCCGGCTTATCCGGAAGATAGTTATAGTCTTCGTCCCATAGGTTCACGCTACATAGCGATGTCTGTAGGCGCTATGCCAACACTCATTCGAGGAAAATACGCGTCGCTGAAGCTGTATTATGGTGTTGAGGTGGCCTGGAATAACTTTATGTTCGAAGGAAATAAAATTGTCGAAAAGACACCTGCCGGTATCGCCTTCGTTGACGCAGGACGTGAGTTACAGAAAAGTAAACTGACCGTTTGTAGCATTGGCATTCCTGTTGTGCCACGAGTAACGTTTTATAATAGCGATGGGCAGAAAGTATGCCACATTGGTTTAGGCGGGTATGTCAACTACCGGCTCGACAGCTATCGGAAAATAAAAGAAGCAGATGGGGGTAAAGACCGTCGGCATTCCGATTATGATCTAAGCAATATACGCTATGGCCTAGTTGCTCACTTAGGTATAAAAAGTTTTAATTTTTTCACCAAATATGACTTGAGCCCGTTGTTTGTGGCTGGTAAAGGTCCTGACGTTAGAACCCTTACCTTTGGGATTGGATTCTAAAGTATGAGTCAGAAAACCATTTCTATTATTGGCTGTGGCTGGTTGGGTATGCCGCTTGCCGTACAGCTTCTGAAAATAGGGTATGCCGTTAAGGGCAGCACGACATCGGTAGAAAAACTAGCTACCTTACGCCAGAAAGGTATTGATGCTTACCAGCTTGCCCTAACTCCTGAACCTGTCGGCGATCTAACAGCACTGTTGAACGCAGACACAGCCCTTATTGATATTCCACCCAAAGCGGGCAAACTGGGTGATGATTTTCACCCAAGTCAAATTGACCATTTGCTCGAAGCCTTACGGAAATCTTCTGTAGAGCACATTATCTACGTCAGTTCAACATCGGTATATCCAGAACTGAGTCGGGTAGTTGTTGAGGAAGACGTGACAAGGCTTGATGAATCGGCTGCACCGGGATTGGTGCAGGCCGAACAACTTACTCAACAGTTTGCCCCAGACCGATCTGTAACGATACTGCGTTGTGGGGGCTTAATGGGCTATGATCGCATTCCGGGCAAATACGTAGCCGGACGAACAGTAGACAGTGGAGCTGTACCGGTTAACTATCTTCATCAAGACGATGCTGTGGGGATACTAACCACGATAATCAGTCAACAGCTAACAGGCACATACAATGCCGTTGCGCCAGCACATCCAACCCGAGAAGCTATTTACCGAAAAAGCTGTGCCGATTTTGGGTATCAACTGCCTACGTTTATCATTCCTGAAAAGCCTGTCCCGTATAAGTCAATTTCGGTAGAGAAATTGGTTCGGGCATCGGGTTATGAGTTTAAGTATCCGGATCCATTGCACTTCCTGTATCGGCTATGACCGCAATAAATGCCGAATACGCGTTCTAAAAAATCCTCCAGACGATGACGGTTTTTGTGTAGAAGAAATCGCCCGATTCAAAGCCGCCAGAAAGATAAAATAGCCTTGCGCATGCCACGCCCGGAATTGCTTGCTGACTTGCGGATCATACTGCGGTATGAAGTCCAGTAACTGGTTAATATCAAATCGGTCAGAAGCAATGCCAACCCCTGCCCGCTCGCTGTCAATAGCGTTACAAGCTTGCTCGTAATGGTTTGATTGGGGAATCATAAGAGCCGGTTTGCCTAGATAGAGCGCTTCACAAACCGATTCGAACCCGGCTGTAGTCACAATAGCTTTGCAACGAGCCATGAAATCCAGGAATCGTTTCCCGTCGATAGCATGGTATGTCAAGGTGTTATCGACAACCTGATCCGGGCCACTTGCGTCCGAATGAAAAGCATGCATTGGCATGTCGGGCCGGTTTTGATGGGCTTTTTCTAATTCAACTTTCAGGCCCGGCTGCGTAACATAAGCTAATAAAAAGTCGCCCGTTGCTGGTTTCAAATCAGTTATTTCCTGGCGGAGTAGTGGAGGGACTATTTTAAGGCGCTTATTTGGTTCATCGGCTTGTTTATCAAAAGAGAGAGCAAGCAATTCGTGTGCTCCAAAGCAGGTTAATCGCGTATTTACTTTAAAAGCCTGCCGATAAAACCATTGCCCCTTTGGGCGTTGAAAATCAGAGTGAAACGCCATATACTGATGGGCAATACAAATCATCGGTACAGAGGGCCGAAGAAGTGCATAGGTCATTCCTCCCAGCATTTCATAAAAGTTAACCACAACATCAGGCCGTAGTGTATCTATATGATCACGAACTTGCCGCAAGCTACGCCAGAAGGGTCGAAAGGCACGAACGGCCGATACGGTCGTCTTGAAGGGTTCGAGGGCATTGGTGCCTGCATTGTATACCAGTCCGGGGCTAAACACAGGGTAAACCGGGGCAGAGAATTTCTCGCTAAAGAAAGATGGGACTGGTCTCTTCCCTGTTACGCCAACAATTGCCCCAGTTACCTCATGACCAGCTATAGTTAGAATTTGCGCCAGCGACAGTGCCTGGGTTAAGTGACCACGACCTTCACCTTGTACCAAAAATAAAACACGCATATTAACTAAGAGTTAGGTTTGTCAAGCGAGATTCTACTAAGTACCAGCTAGTTGACCTGATTTACTGAAAGCCTGGATTCTTCCTCATCCTTTAAATCAGATGTATAAAAAAGCAGGCTCCAGTTTCCATCGTGATCTTCGACCAGCGCACTGAGTGATTCAACCCAATCGCCGGAATTCATGTAGGTGATTCCATCAAATTCGTGAATGGCGGGTTGATGGATGTGGCCACAAATGATGCCGTTGCAGTTGCGGGCACGGGCTAATTCCGTAAGCTTCTGTTCGTAATCGGAAATGTAACTGACAGCCTGCTTTATGCGGGATTTCACCTGTTGAGACAGGGAGTAATAAGGCAGCGCGCGCCAGCTGCGGTATTGGTTGTAAGACTTGTTAATGCCCAGTAACAACGTATACCCGATATCGCCTAAATAGGCAAGCCATTTCATATGCGACGTAATGGAATCAAATACATCGCCGTGAGTGACATAAAACTTTTTTGCGCCTGAACTCAGAATATAATCTTTCTGGATTGTGAAATTTTTACCCACTTTGAGTGGCATGATCTGATCCAGAAAATCATCGTGATTGCCACGCAGATAGATAACTTTGGTATCGTAATGAACGATTTGCTTTAAAACCGTTTTAAAAAAAGCGGTGTGTTTCTTTTTCCAGGTTCCGTACTGCTTTAATTGCCAGCCATCGATGATGTCTCCATTAAGGATTAGTTTCTGACACGAATAGTTACGCAGGAATTCGGTGGCTTCTTTAGCTTTCGCTCCGGTTGTGCCGAGATGGATATCCGACATAACAATTGTGCGAAAATGCGTACTTGATTTCATGAACGAAACTACTAATCAGCCGTTACGCTATGTTTATCAGAATGTTACTAAATTGCCAATAGTATAGAACAGTAGGATTCAAACTTAATATTGACTTAACAAAACCAAGATAGATGGAAAATCCGGTGCTTATTTTTGGAGCAGGTAGCCTTGGCCTGACGGCTCTGGACTTGTTTCAGCGCAACAGTGTAGTGGTGTATGGCTTGTTAGATGATAACAAAGAGTTGCACGGCAAGGAATTTAGCGACGTATCGGTATTGGGTGAAACAGACGACGACGGTTTCCTGAAACTCATCGGTCAGAAATGCGAAGCATTTGTCGCTGTCAGTGATAGTCGTGTTCGGAAGCGACTAATCAAAATGCTGAACGAACGGCGCAAGGTGCAGCCCGTCAATGCCATTCATGATACCGCAACGGTGTCAACTTTAGCCATTCTGGGCCATGGTAACTTGCTGGCTGCCAAGGTTGTTGTGAATCCGTTTGCCGAAATTGGCCAGCACTGCATTATTCAGTCTGGCACTATTGTAGAGACGAAAGCCAGAATTGGCGACTATGTACACATAGGAACCGGATGCCTGATTAACAGCGGGGCAACTGTAGAAGAAGGGGCTTTTATCGGCACGGGCGCAACGATTGTTGCGGGGGTTACTGTTGGTAAAAACGCCCGTGTGGGCGCAGGCTCAGTTGTAGTTGAAAGTGTTGAGGCCGGTACGACTGTATTTGGCAATCCTGCAAAAAAACTGTAGTACGATTTCCTGGTACGTGGTTGTGTCACCGTGCAGGTATTACTTTACAGAGACACTCGGAGTAAAAAGAGATTCACAGAATAGTCCGTGAATCTCTTTTTACTCCGAGTGTCTCTGCGGAACGATGTGATTATTCGATATATAATACCTCGTTTGCCAGAAAGTCCTGATACGTGCGTTCGAGACCGTCCTTTAACTCGGTTGTGTGTTTCCAGCCCATGTCGTGAAGTCTGGATACATCCATCAATTTACGGGGAGTACCGTCGGGTCTCTCCGTGTTCCAGCGTAATTCGCCGGTAAAGCCAACGGTTTCCTGAATCAGTTCGGCAACTTCGCGAATGGTAACGTCTTCGCCGGTTCCAATGTTAACAAAAGGAGCATCGTTGTAAGTCTCCATCAGGAAGAAACACGCAGCAGCTAAATCATCGGCATGCAGAAATTCGCGTTTGGGCGATCCTGTTCCCCAAACCTCCACCGTGGGCTGGTTGTTGATCTTGGCTTCATGAAACTTACGAATCAAGGCTGGCAGCACATGTGAACCTTGAAGGTCGTAATTATCGTTTGGACCATAGAGGTTCGTGGGCATAGCCGAAATAAAGTTACAGCCATACTGACTCCGATAGGCTTCACAGAGCTTAATACCCGTTATTTTAGCGATTGCATAAGGCTCATTTGTCTCTTCCAGATAGCCGCTAAGCAGGTAATCTTCTTTAAGCGGTTGAGGAGCCAGCTTTGGATAAATGCACGACGAGCCTAGAAACAAAAGTTTCTTGACCGATGTCTGATAAGCACTATGAATAATATTTGCCTCAATCATGAGATTATCGTACAGAAACTCGGCACGATAGATGTTATTAGCCAGAATACCACCAACTTTGGCTGCGGCCAGAAAGATATAATCAGGACGCTCCTGTTCGAAAAAGTCGGCTACAGCCGTCTGATTGCGCAGGTCTAATTCCGATGATGTTCGGGTGATAATATTGTCAAAGCCTTCGGCTTGTAGTTTGCGAACGAGGGCTGAACCGACCATGCCCCGGTGTCCGGCAACATAAATACGAGCGTGTTTTTCCACGAGACTTGGGTGTAAACTTAACCGCTGAGAAGATAGACGGTTGAGTGGATAAAATAATTGCGCTTTTCACAGCGTTGCAAAACTAACAAACTTAAGGCACCAATCGTTTGTCTATGCCATGTTTGCATCTAACTTGATACGACGGATTTCAATCTTTTTATTTACTGGACTATTTGCGCTTACCGCACTGGCCCAAACGGCACCAGCTTCGCTGACAACTGCGTCAAAGCCGGTATTAGCTCCATCGGGAGCCGCTCCGTCGATTTTAGACGGCTTTTCGTCTATACCTTCATCGCTTACAACCCTGGGCTTACCAACACCAGCCGCCGTAAAGTCAGCAGTAAAAAAGGAAAAGGAGAGCCTGAGTACACTGGCGTCTCCCGGGTCAGGTACTTCGTCGAGCCCATCGTCACTTACTACCCTCGGCTTGCCAACCATGTCATCTCTGAAAGATCAGAAAGATGCGTATCTGGCAGGCATCATGCCTGATTTAGGGTTGAAAGTAAAACAACTGAAAAAATTAAAGGCCGATCGGAAGAGTAAGAGCAAACTATCAAAAACCGAGTATGAAGGCTTGTCGATGATTAAGGCGTATACAAAAATGGGTAGCGGTGACCGTACCGTTGTAGAAGAATTCTATGTTCTGCGCGACAATGATGCGGCAAAGCCCTTTCCTTATATTCGGGATATTTATCGCTATTACCAGAAGTCATCGCGTGTCACGAGTTCTATTGTTCGTGATGAGGGCACAGGTTTATTGCTGCATGGACCCTATAAACGTTACCAGAACGGCGATCTGGTTGAAGAGGGCAATTATTATGCGGGCATGAAAGACGGACGTTGGGAGAAGTATGACAGCAAGTTTATGCTGACAGACAAAACCCGTTGGCATCGGGGGGTGCCAGCAGAGTCCAGACTTGTATATTATGACTCAACTCATCACAAGATCAAAGAAATTGTTCCTGTAGAATATGGTAAAGTAAAAGGCAACTACATGGCCTTTTATGAAAACGGTTTGCTGGCCGAAGAAGGAAAATACGATAACGGCGTGAAAATAGGCCGCTGGACAGAATACTACCCTGTTAATCCTAATGGACGTCGTATGCGTCGGAAGCTTTCACAATATGCCAGCGATCAATGGGACACCTCCTTCGAGCCCTACACCATTAGTGAGTGGGATGAAAAAGGTAAAATAACCTACGAACGCGCCAAGGAGAAAGTCGTTCAGGACGACGAAACGGAGAATTAGTCAGTAAGTAGCTGTTGCACAAGCGATACCTGATGCGCCAGCCACTTACTGACTGTTATTTAAACTTCCCTTTGGGGTCGGGTTGTTTGTCAAGGAGTTCATTCAGATAACCTATGTCAAGTATCGACAGATCAAGGCTGTATGCCTGATGAAAATACTCCCATGACTTCATATAATCGGCCTTCAGGTAGTACACAACCGACAGTTTCTGAAAGGCGGGTGCATTGGCCGGATTCAAGCCAACGGCTCGTTGCAGATGACCTTCAGCTTCGGTTAAAAGTTCGGCTACTGGCTTATCCTGATACTGCTTTATTTCTACGGTAGCAAGATCTGTCATCAAAGCTACATTGCTATCGGCGACCGCCAGGCCCTTTCGCAGCATTCGGATCGCCTGCGGTAATTGATTTTTCTGGTAACAGACTACCCCTAATCCCCAATAAGCATCACCGTTATGGTCATTAAGGAGCCAAGACAAATTGAACCGGTGAGTGGCGGTGTCTAACTGACCACTGGCAACATAATCCCAACCTCTTGCTGAGAAAAAATCACTGGCTTCCGGACGACTGGCAAAATTACGATCGCAGTCGTTCAGAAAATGAATTTCAGCATCGATCTGCTCGGTGGTTTTGGGCCGCTCCCCAAACAGAGGGAGGCTGTTAGCCGGGCCGCTGGCTGGTTCGGCTACATCAGTCGAAACGGCTTCTGCGGGCTGCTGAGTAATTGCTTCGGTGCTTCGCTGGGTGGGTTGAGTTGGTCGAATTGAGTCGCCCGAACGTGCTGATATAATAAGTTGCCTTGGTTGAGCCGCCGACAAAAACGGTAACACAACTAAAGTACATTGTATCAGATTCATCCGAACGTTCATAGAAAGTACTACACCAAGGGGTTTTGTCTCGATACAACGAAAAGAAAATCCAAATTAGTACATTTCGCGTCGATTACCGCCGTCCTCCGCGCGGTCCTGACTTCTTGGCTCCACCAGTCTTGCTGCCCACCTTTCCACTAGGTTTGCTATTGAAATTAACCGGACGGGCACCTGCGCCTTTTGATGGACCTTTTTTTGCACCATTAAGTTTGGCCTGAGCTTTATCCCGCTCTTTGCCCGGAGCCATATTCGTAATCTTTTTGTCATGAAAAGCACCCAAAAATGTTGGATCTTCTTTTCGGCGTTGCTCGTCAATTTCGCGCAACATGGCCTGTTCTTCCTCGACAGGCGTTTCGGTAACCTCAACTCCGGCTGGTAATGGCTGGCGGGGAATTGTCATGCGAATGATTCGCTCAATCTTTTGCACATGGTACTCCTCGGCTTTTGTCAGAAACGTAATGGCTTCACCCGTATGATTCGCACGACCCGTCCTACCAATTCGGTGTACGTAATCTTCGTAAATCAACGGTAAGTCAAAGTTAATGACGTGGCTTACTTCGGCCACATCGATTCCACGAGCGGCCACATCCGTAGCAACCAGTACCTGAACGTTTCCTTCCTTAAATGCTTCCATCGAATTGATGCGGGTATTCTGGCCTTTATTAGCGTGAATTACCCGGACCTTTTCGGGGTCTAACACTTTGCGAGACAGGAATTTATAGATATTCTCCGCCGTTCCTTTGGTTCTAGCAAAAATAATAACTCGCTCAAATGCCTCCTGTGTGATCAGGTAATTTACCATGTTAATTTTGGTGCGGAAGTTGGGCGCTTCGTAAATCACCTGATTAACCATGTCGGCAGTGGATGCCTGTGGGCTTACCTCTACTTTGATAGGCGCTTCCAGAAACTCGCCCGACAGCCGTTCGACACGTCCGCCAAACGTTGCCGAAAAAAGAAGGTTCTGCCGTTTGGTCGGAATAATCTCCAAGATTGACCGAATCTGGGGCATGAAGCCCATATCCATCATCTTGTCGGCTTCGTCGAGTACCATTGTGCGAATCTCTTTCGTCACAATCTCGCCTGAACGATACAGATCCATGAACCGGCCGGGTGTTGCCACAATAATATCGACTCCTTTTCGAAGCGTTTCAATCTGTGTTTTTGGGCCAAGGCCGCCGAAAAGTGCCAGATGACGAAGGTCGGTGTATTTTCCCAGCTCCATAACGGCCTGATTAATCTGCATGACCAGTTCGCGGGTTGGCGCCAATATCAACGCACGCGGGTTATTTCCCTGTGCATACTTCACCTTCATGAGTATAGGAAGGAGGTAAGCTGCTGTTTTGCCGGTTCCGGTCTGGGCAATCCCCAGCACATCATGATTCCCCAGACTCAGCGGAATCGTTTTTTGTTGAATAGGTGTCGGTTCTGTATAACCAAGTTCGGCCACGGCATTTAGTAATTGCCGATTTAACTCGAACTGTTCGAACGAAGTAATTTCCATAAATGTCTGGCCCTATCTCCCGACAGGGCCGTTTGTATAATACTCGGATAACCTTCTGATTAGCCTGAATTTAGAACTGCTTTAATATTCGCTCTACGCCACTAACATAGCCTGAGCCAAACAGATTCACATGGACGAGCAATGGATACAAGTTATAGACGGCTACACGCTCGTTGAAGCCGTCCTGTAACGGAAACGTTTCATGATAGGCGTCATAAAAACGGTCGTCAAAACCGGCAAACAATTTCGTGAAAGCTAATTCAGCTTCACGAAAACCATAATACACCGCCGGGTCTACCAGGGCGGGTTGCCCAGCCTCATTCACCAGCACATTTCCAGACCATAGATCGCCATGAAGCAGCGCGGGCCGCTCGTTAGGAAGCAGATCGGGCAAACGCAACCTAAGCCGAAATAGCGCATCGTAGGTTTGTTTAGATAATAGGCCTTTGTAGAGCGCCAAGCCAGCCTGTGGCAGCAGCCTATGCTCAAAAAAGAAATCACATCCGTTAGCGGTAAGCGTATTACTTTGGGGTAATGAACCAATGTAATTGTCGAAGTTCAAGCCAAAGGTTGGTTGCGTATGCGAATGAAGAACGGCCAGCGATTGCCCCAGGGTTTCCCAATACATTTTGTCCGGGTTTCCGGAATCAATGTATTCGAGAATCAGATATGACTTGTCCAGAAGCCGGCCATAGCCAATTACTTTAGGAATAGGCAAGGCGTCGGTTTGTCGAAGCAGGTCAAGGCCTCTGGCTTCCGTAGCAAAAATATCAGTCAGATCATCGCCGGTTGGCTCCAGCTGATGCCACTTGACAAAAAAAACGCCTTCCGACGAAAATACCTGCGCCGACGTATTAATGTTACCCCCCGATAAAAACTGCGTTTCGATCACCTGGACCGGCTGGCCTAGTGCCGAAAACAGAATGCTTTCAAAAAAAGAAAATTGCTCGTCGCCCCAAAAATCCATGCGTTATTTGCGTGTCGGCTTTTCTAGTACACTAGTTACCATTCAATTTGTTTGTGTTTGGCAGACCAATCAGAATTAATCAACATGCTATGAATTCACAAATTCAGCACCTTTACGATATAGCCCGAAAACCGGAACGCCGAATTATTGGCCTTATGTCGGGTACGTCGCTCGATGGTCTCGATGTTGCGCTTTGCCGTATTTCGGGTAGTGGCCCTGATACAAACGTAACACTCGAACAATTCGCTACTGTACCTTTTGATGAAGAGCTCAAAGCTGAAATTCGCACGATCTTCGCCAAATCGACTATCAACTTCGAGCAACTTTGTTTATTGAACCCTTACATTGGTCGGCTTCATGGTCAACTTATTCTCGACTGCCTGCAAAACTGGCAAATTGAGCCCAGTAGTATAGATATTGTTGCGAGTCATGGGCAAACCGTTTATCACGCCCCCAAAAGTCAGCACCGGCGCGATAAGTTCCCTAATGCTACCCTGCAGATTGGGGACGGCGACCACATTGCGGCCATAACGGGTATACTTACGTTCAGCGATTTTCGGCAGAAACACGTTGCACATGGGGGCGAAGGGGCACCATTAGCCGTTTATGGTGATTATTTTATGTTTTCGGAAGCGGGTGAGAACCGCATTTTACTGAACATGGGAGGCATTGCTAATTTTACGTACCTGCCTGCCAATGGCGATGCCAGCAATGTATTTACAACGGATACCGGCCCCGGCAACACGCTTCTGGATGCATATGCCCGCAAATTTCTGAATAAGCCGTATGACGAGGATGGAGCTTTTGCTTCGCTGGGTCAAGTGAATCCGGATTTACTTCAGGCCTTGAAAACCAATCATTTTTTTGACGCTGCTTTCCCGAAAACAACCGGCCCCGAAGTGTTCAATGTAGCGTATGTTGAGCAAGCACAAGCCCTAAGTAAAACAACGAATTTACACCCCGCCAACCTAATGGCCACGCTTGTTCAGTTCAGTGCCGATACTATTGCCGAGGCCATAGAGCAGGTCACGAAAGAAGATGAAACCTACCGGATATACATGAGTGGAGGTGGCATGCACAATCCTGAACTAACGGGTAGGCTTCGGCAATTGCTGCCCAACTGTATATTCGGGCTAACGGATGAGCTTGGTATTAATGGCGATGCTAAAGAAGCAGTCTTGTTTGCCGTATTAGCGAATGAAAGTCTGGCAGGAGGAAATACCTCGTTTGGCGACAGGCAGGGCGTGCCAACCGTTTCGATGGGGAAGGTTAGTTTTCCGAAATAGTCCCAGGCTAGATCTAACAGACCTATAAGATTTCTGAAACCTTATAGGTCTGGGACGGAACTGGTATCACTTAGCTTTTTGGCCGGAAAACGGTCATTCTATCCTCATGCGTTGTTAAAAATGGACCGCCGATGAGGTCAATGCAATAAGGGATAGCCGGAAACACCACCGACAAGCATTGGCCGATGGCTTTGGGTTTGCCGGGTAAATTCAAAATGAGGGTCTGGTTTCGAATACCCGCTGTTTGGCGCGACAATATGGCCGTAGGCACGTATTTTAAACTTTCCTGGCGCATTAACTCCCCAAAACCGGGCATCATTTTCTGACAAACAGCTTCAGTAGCTTCGGGCGTAACATCGCGAAGGGCCGGGCCAGTGCCCCCGGTTGTAACAACTAAACAGCACCCTTCAACGTCGGCCAGTTCGATCATTGTGGCTTCCAACTGGTCTTGCTCGTCGGGAATGACGCGGTACACAGGCTGCCACTCGGAGCTAAGCCATTCGGTCAGGAAGCCAACCACAGCTTTTCCCGGAATGTCTTCATATATACCGGCACTCGCCCGGTCCGACACGTTGATTATACCAATGTTAATCATAGTTTGAAATAAATGTAAAATGAATAATGGTTAATGTATAATGGAATTCATGATTCCATTATACATTAACCATTATTCATTTTACATTACCTTAAGGTTTCCTCCGCTTCAGTGCTAAATCATGCGCGGTGTCGTAGTAAGACCGCAGGCTGCTCCAATCAAAAACATCGGCAATGCTTTCAACGCGGTTCCGTTGCTGAATACGGTCCCGCTGGGCCATCCGGACGAACCGATAGAGCACATCGGCTAATTGGTCGGCAGCTTCATCGAACGACTGTGTTCGACGATTGATGACGTAAATACCCCGATTCTCGTAATCACGCATGATCTGCATGATGAAATCGCCAAAGCCCGATTGGTCGCTCGTAACGGTTGGAATACCCCGCACAACGCACTCCAGGGGTGTGTATCCCCAGGGCTCATAATAGCTCGGGAATACGCCTAGGTGGCATCCGCGTACAAACTGGCTATAATCCAGACCGAAGAGGGGGTTAGTAGACGCAATGAAATCGGGGTGATAAACGATTTTTACCCGGTCATACTCGTTGTTGACCAGATTGGCCTTCTGGATAAACCGCGTCATATCGTCTTCCTGCACCAGATTGTGCGTAACAAAAGGTGGCAAATGCTTCGTTTTCCAGCTCTGCACCGTGCGCCGTAGCCGAAGCCGCCAATATTCATCGACAAAGTTATTCAGGTCGGGTAATGTTGTACCCTGAGGGTCAGAGGCCGCAGCCTGGAACAGCCGCTCACCAACCTGTTTCTCAATACTTTCGCAGGTTTCCTGAATTTCGTCCAATAGAGCTCTGGAATGAAGTACATCAGGGTTGATTGACGTGTAAGGCTGTTTGGTAACCATGAACATCACGATCGTCATGTCCATATTGGCTTCGCGCATCCGGTAGTTTACACGGGCAAGGGCTTCGAGGGTTAAGTCATATCCTTTATTGGTAAATTCAAAGCGCCCGGATGTGAAAAAGTAGAGGGTTTTTTCCAGATCAAACGAATAGCTCTGGAAAAAGTGGCCCATCACAAACTCATGAATCTTCTGCTTGAATCGAACGTGCAGGTTCTGGAATTCGTGGACGGCGGCAAAACGCGTCACGTTCAGTCCATTAGGTAGAACTAGGTCGGGGTTTCTGCCCAGAAAAACTTCGCATTCGCGAGCCGTTACATCGCTCACCGTCGTGAAAACGTGCGCCTGTAAAGCCGACAGCCGTTCGATAGTGGCCTGCGTTTCAATACCGTAATGCTGTGCTTCCCGTTTCCAGTCGAAAAAAGGAAGCTTGCCATAAAAACCGGGTTCATTCTGTGCCAGGTAGCGGCCAAGCATAGTAGCATGTGTTGTAAACACCGTGGCTACCTTAACATTGTTGCGACGCAGATCGGGCAGTCCGGTACTGGCCATCCATTCATGAAAATGAGCAACAAAATCAACACGTCGGGCGTGGTCTTCGGCTAGCAGGGTAATAAAAACGCGCACCATCTCGCCAAAAGCAATCGTTTGATTGACAAGATCTTCGATGTTAAGTGTCGACAGTTGGTGATTAAGCCAAAGCTGTGTTTTTATTTCGTTGAGTTGATTGACGTTTATGCTACTAATGTCAAATAACACCACCCGCGGGCGACCCGTAACGAGCCAGTAGCCATACTCGACGCGGTAGCCTAACTGCCGCATCTTACGAACTGTTTGCCCAATCTCGGTTTCATCAGAGTCAGTAATAGGTTCGAATTCAGCAGCAGCTCGCTGGGGAAAGTAAGGGCCTAAGGCAACGTAGTTATCGTCCCATTTCTCGACCATTGCCGGTACTTTTGACCGGATCACTGTATATATTCCGCCTACTTGATTACACACCTCCCAGGCGATTTCCAGTAGTAATTTCCGCTTCGATGTTGAGAATACCGCTTCCAAATTAGTTAGTCGTTTTGGCGCAATGATTAGTTGTGGCGTTTTTTAAGGTCTTTTCACTGCAAATAAACAATATAAACAATAAGAGATAAATTTGTTTATTTTAAATATGACTTGGCATCGGTCACCTGAGTCTGCTTATTCTGCGATAGCGTGAAGTTAAAGCCGGTTTGAATACTGAAAGCCCCGTGTTCGCCTTTCTTATTCACAGCCAGAAAGCCAACCTGTATATCTTTGAATTCCTGCCTATTAACAATGCGAAGAGCGGCTTCCTCGCACGCCTGTTGCGGTGTTCGTCCCTGGCGCATCAATTCTACAACCAAAAATGAACCGCAGGTACGCATAACTAATTCCCCCAACCCGGTGGCACAGGCTCCACCAATTTCGTTGTCGACAAAGAGGCCTGCTCCGATAATGGGCGAGTCACCAACACGACCACGCATTTTGTAGGCCAGACCGCTTGTTGTGCAGGCACCTGAAATATCGCCTTTGCTGTCGATGGCTAACATACCAATTGTATCGTGCCGCTCAATGTTGGCAATGGGTTTGTATTTGGCCGTTTTCAGCCATTCACGCCACTCCTTTTCGGCTTTTGCGGTAAGCAGATTTTCTTTTTTGAACCCTTGCGAAAGAGCAAACTGAAGAGCTCCTTCGCCACTCAGCATGACGTGGGGTGTTTTTTGCATCACGGCCTTGGCTACTGAGATGGGATGCATGATGTGTTCCAGAAACGTGACTGAGCCAGCATTTCCTTTCTCATCCATAATACAGGCATCGAGCGTAACGTGCCCATCGCGGTCGGGGCGGCCGCCATACCCTACACTCATATCCTCAGGGTCGGCTTCGGGCACGCGGACACCAGCCTCTACGGCATCCAGTGCGCTGCCCCCCTTATCGAGCACCGCTTGAGCGGCTATATTGGCTTTCGGTTGCTTCCAGGTTGAAATAACTAAAGGTGCTGGTCCGGCACCTACCACACCAGACGTAGACAAACTACCCGCCGAAGTACTACTGGATGAGCCAGAAAGCGTTGATTTAATAGTACTAAATGATAGTGAAGGGATAAGCCCGGCCAGCGAGCTAAGGGTCAGAAAACGGCGTCGATTTACCATGATATAAGGCTTACGGCTCAAATTAAAGGAATAAACGCTTGGCATTTACTACTTTTAAGCGATTTATTCCAAACGATGTATGGCTGTTCCCGATAAACATATATTGCTCATGGATGGCCCCGATAGCAAGGGCCTGATTTATCACGTGACTGGCGTCCTGTTCAGGCATGGCCTTAACATCATTCACAATGATGAATATGTAAGTCCGTCCGGGCGGTTTTTCATGCGAACAGAGTTTGAAGCCGGGTCTGTCTCCTTCGACAGTGCCGCTTTGCTTAACGAATTGCAGACGACTATACCTCAGTCGGGGAGTTCTACTGAAAGTGAAGTGAAAACGGCTCATTCGTCAGGCATTACTTTCCGGTTGAATCCAAAGCGTAAGAAAAACATTTTGGTGATGGTAACGAAAGAACATCACTGCCTTGGTGAATTGCTTATTCGGTATGCGTTTGATGAACTGGATGCTGATATTCTGGCCGTTGTAAGCAATTACAATATCCTGCAACCGCTAGTAAGCAAATTCGGCATCCCGTTTCATTACATCTCGCACGAAGGCAAAACCCGTGAGGAACACGAAGAAGCTATTTTGCGGACACTGGCAATTTATGAGCCGGAATACCTCGTTCTGGCAAAATATATGCGGGTGTTAACGGCCGGTTTTGTAGATCAATTCCCAAACCGAATCGTCAATATTCATCATTCCTTTTTGCCTGCTTTCGTCGGCGCGAATCCATACCGCCAAGCCTATGAGCGGGGTGTTAAAATTATTGGAGCAACGGCTCATTTTGTCAATAACGATCTGGACGAAGGGCCAATTATTGCTCAAAATGTGAAGGAGGTCGATCACCGTCATACCGCGGTCGATATGGCGACAGAGGGTAAAGATGTTGAAAAAATTGTGTTATCGCAGGCGCTGAAACTGGTGTTCAACGACCGGGTCTTTATTTCGGGGAATCGAGCGATTGTTTTGTGAAAAATATTGATTTTCTGTCATTCTGACGAAGGAGAAATCTTAATACGCTAAGTGAGTCAAACTCAAGATTCCTCCTTCGTCGGAATGATAGAAATAACCGCCCGAATTTTTGCTTCGTTTGCTTCAATGTATTCATACTCGTTGGGTTGTACAGATGCCATTGATACCGATGGTTGGCGGAAAACCATGCCGCTATCTTCTTTCTGCCCACCGCTTAAGTGTAGCGAACTGACACCCGCGTCAATAAGTAACTGGGCATTTTGGCCGTTTACACCCGCGCCAGCCATAATTTCGATGCGTCCGGCGGCTGCCTGGGCTAGTTGGCGGAGAGTTTCTACCCCACTTTCGGCGGTTTGTTGCTGACCGGAGGTGAGAATTCGCACGGCCCCCATACGAATAATGGCTTCTAGCGCTTCGAGTGGATCGCGGGTCATGTCGAACGCCCGATGGAAGGTGACAGGTAACGGGTTAGCCAGCTCGATAAGTTGTCGTGTCTGCGTTTCATTAACGGTTCCGTCGGCCTGCAAAACACCAAGCACAAGCCCATCGGCACCCAATGCTTTGGCTAACTGTATGTCGGCCTTCATAACGGCCAGTTCAGTTTCGGAGTATAAGAAATCTCCACCCCTGGGCCGAATCATAACGTACAGCGGAATGGTTACATTTTGGCGGGCTAGTTGAATTAAGCCTGCACTAGGGGTTGTGCCGCCTTCGGCCAAACCACCACATAGTTCGATTCGACCAGCCCCTGACCGCTGGGCCGTCAGGCACGAATTAAGAGAATAAGCACATATTTCAATAAGCATAAATTAGTTTAGGCAACTGATACGTAAATGAAATTTGGCAAATCGCCATTCTGAATCTATATTAGGACTAACTAGTTAATTTTAAGGAATGTAGACTCGAAGGCAAATAAAGCATTTACCCAGCTTGTTTCTATCCGAAACGCTAAATAGTGACTTTATTTTACGGGGAAGAAACATTCGCCAGTTTTAGGCGTTAATGGCCTAAATCCTGTAAAAAGAAGAGCCGAGAACATTTTTGCTAAAAAGAGCTTGGATATTAACGGTTTTTTTACTTTTGCACCCATATCAAAAATAGTCATTAAAATATCGGACATACTATGTACTGGACACTTGAACTGGCATCCTATCTGGAAGATGCCCCCTGGCCTGCAACCAAAGATGAATTAATTGATTATTCGATCCGCTCAGGCGCCCCGCTCGAAGTTGTTGAAAACCTTCAGGAACTTGAAGATGATGGGCAGCCTTACGAGAGCATCGAAGAAATCTGGCCGGATTATCCAACCAAAGATGACTTCTTCTTCAACGAAGACGAATACTAGTTGTCCGGGCATTTCACTAAAAAAGGCGTATCCATTAATGTAGATGCGCCTTTTTTAGTGATAAACTCAAGTAAAAGCTGTTGTTGCTCTAGTGCGACTTCGCTTCAGTTTCAGCTTTTGCCGTTTTTACAGGTCGGTCATATTTTTTGGGAGCATACAGAAAGCCAAAAGCTTCGGCGCCTTCGCGCGTATGCACTTTATGATGAATGTAATGCGCACTCATAATACGTTGCATGTATCGGCCACTGGTATCAATTTTTACTTTCACCCGCCGATGGACAATGACATCATGGAAAACGAAGTAGAAAAAACCATAGAGGGTAACCCCGGCACCGATCCAAGCTAAATACGCCAGCTCAGGAATTTCGACGCCCGCGAGAATCAGGCCAATAGCTGTTAAGCTAAAAACTACTGCGAATAAATCATTTATTTCAAAAAAGCCTTTGTGATGATTGTGGTGATCGTTGTGCCAACTCCACAAAAAACCGTGCATCACGTACTTGTGCGTAAACCACGCAACGCCTTCCATGAATAGGAAAGTCCCCAGAACCAAAGCAACATTTACCAGCATTTTTGTGTTTCTTAAGTAGTTTAGATAAGAAGTTATCAGAAGTGACATCGTTGTGCCAATTCTGCTTTATTTGTCCTGTTACCTATTTTGCTAACGGTTTGTAACATCAAAAAGTTGACAATACTAAACCACGATTTTAATACGAAATAGAGATAAGGGCCAAATAATTGCAAGTTTGTGGAAAAGCCGTATATTTATAGGGAGTCAGTTTTCAACCAGATGAACCCATCGGTTATGGACTATCAGGCACTCAAGAACCTGGTAAAACGGGGAGAGGGTAGCAATTTAGAGTTCAAGCTGAAAACAAATCATCCCGAAAAAATTATTCGGGGCGTGGTTGCCTTCGCTAATACCAACGGAGGGATCATGCTGATCGGTGTCGGCGATGATAAGAAAATTCCCGGTTTGAAGTATGCCGATGAGGACGAATACCTGCTCGTTCGGGCGATCAATAAATTCTGTTTTCCGCACATTTCCTATACCATCGACCGGGTGCAGCTCTACGATGAGCGCGAAGTACTGGTAATTCGGGTGCCGCGCAGCCCAACGCGTCCGCACTACATTATTCCCGATCCGGCCGATCCCGATAACAAAAAAGCGTATGTGCGCGTGGGTGACAAGTCTGTGCAGGCAAGCCGCGAAGTGCGCGAAATTCTGAAAGGCGAACAGGCCGAGCGGGGTATTCGCTTTACTTATGGTGATAAAGAGCATAAACTGATGCAACATCTTGGCGAGCATAACAGCATAACGGTCGATCTGTTTGCGTCTATTGCTGGTATTTCGCGTCGAATTGCCTCCAGAACGTTGGTATTGCTGGTGCTGGCACACGTGCTCGAAATTCATCCCAGCGACGTAATGGATAAATATACAACCCGCGCAATTCAATAAAGTTAAGGGCTGTTTTGCGGTATGTTTGGAGAATGTCTTACTTTGTTGTGCTCAGGAATGAAGCTTAACAAACCTCAAGACAATGTCCTTACCTACACCTGCACATAAGCCGTTTGTACCCGCAACCGAATCTCCTGCTGAATTTACACTCAAAGCGATCATAACCGGAGCGGTGTTTGGTGTACTTTTCGGGGCCGCAACGGTTTATCTTTCCTTAAAAGCCGGGCTGTCGGTATCAGCTTCCATCCCTATTGCCGTACTCGCCATTTCTCTCGGCCGTCGATTTCTAAATACGACCATTCTCGAAAATAACATTATTCAAACTACTGGCTCAGCGGGCGAGAGTATCGCGTCGGGAGTGGTGTTTACTATGCCGGGATTTTTATTCCTGACCAATGGCTCCGGTGCCGACTTTTTCAATTACTGGACTATACTCACGCTGGCCATTCTGGGCGGACTCATTGGTACATTGATGATGATTCCGCTTCGGCGGTCGTTGATTGTGCAGGAACACGGCACGCTTCCCTATCCCGAAGGCACGGCTTGCGCGTCGGTACTGATTGCGGGCGAAAAAGGCGGTGATTTTGCCAAAACGGCCTATCAGGGCTTGGGCATCGCGTTGCTGTATGCCCTGTTGCAAAAAGTGCTGCACGTTATTGCCGAGGTGCCGGTTTGGGCAACGAAGCAAACGAATCGTTATTTTCCGTCGGCGCAGGTGGCTGGCGAAATAACACCGGAGTACCTGGGTGTAGGCTATATTATTGGCTTTCGTATATCGGCAGTACTGGTCGGTGGTGGTATTCTGGCCTGGCTAGGACTTATTCCGTTGCTCGCATCGGTCGTGCCGGGCGACACCATTGCTCTACAATTACAAAAACTAGGCTATCTAGCCAACCTGCAAACGGCGGGTGGCCCGGGTGGCTGGAATCCGGCAACGCATACCTTTACAGACACGGCTGCGGCCATTTACCGGGCATACATTCGTCAAATTGGTGCAGGAGCCGTTACGGCAGGTGGATTTATGACCCTTATCAAAACCATTCCAACCATTATTTCTTCATTTCGGCAAAGCTTTACCAAAGCGTCGATTAACGCGATTGAAACAGAAAATTCCTTGAGCGGACATAGTGGCGTGGCCCGTACGGAGCAGGATTTGAGCGTTCGGATTGTTATTATTGGTTGTATCGTCTTAGCCGCCTTAATGGTCGTGTTACCTCAAATTCCGGGCGATTCGGTGGTAACAAAATTGCTGATTGCCGTACTTGTCATTGTTTTTGGCTTCTTTTTCGTAACGGTCGCTAGCCGGATTGTGGGGTTAATCGGGTCGAGTTCGTCGCCGGTGTCGGGTATGACTATTGCTACCATCATGGGTACGTCGCTCGTGTTCATTGGTTTTGGTTTAACAGGAAAGGCTTTCGAGCCAGCCGTTTTGGTGGTAGGCAGTATGATTTGTGTAGCGGCTGCCAACGCCGGCGGAACTTCGCAGGACCTTAAAACCGGATATATCGTCGGCGCAACACCGAAGTACCAGCAAATGGCCTTATTTATTGGGGTTATCGTGTCGTCATTGGTGGTTGGAGCAACGGTGAAAATTCTGGATACACCGACTCCTGATTTACTGGCGCAGGGAATCACACACGCCATTGGCTCCGACAAGTTTCCGGCCCCACAGGGAACGTTGATGGCTACGCTCATAAAAGGTCTTTTATCGTTTAATCTCGACTGGCAGTTTGTGCTGGTTGGCGTGTTCATTGCTTTGGTATTTGAGCTTGTGGGCGTAAGTGCGCTGGCGTTCGCGGTAGGTCTATACCTACCGCTTTCGACAACCTTACCCATTTTTGCCGGTGGCTTGGTAAAAGCCATAGTGGAATGGAATGCGAAGCGTAAAGGAACGGTCGAAGAAGATGCTGATCTGGGAAAAGGCAGCTTATTTGCCACGGGACTAGTGGCCGGAGGGGCACTGGCGGGTGTCGCAGTGGCTTTATTATCGGTTAATGAATCAATTTATAACGGATTATCATCGCTCACGCTGGAGCCTTTTCTGGGTGGAGTACTGGGCGAAGGCGGCTATATGCTGCTAGGGGCTTTAGCCTTTGCAGGATTGGCCATTACACTCTGGGGTGTAGGAGAAGGAAGGCAGGAGAGTTAATTGGACGATAACGCATACGATCAATGCACTTGACCGGCTTTTTTCAACAGCTCAACTACTTTGTCCACCGGCAACTGCTCTACCCTATGGTTTTGATCGCCGGAGAGGGTTTGGGCGGCAAACAGCGAGTTAATAATGGCTTCTTCGGTGGCTTCGATAGCGGCCATGAACAGGGGTGATACGTTGTCGTTGCGTAAGACTTTCTGCTCATCGAACGAACTGGCCGTTTCGTGCGGGATGGTGTAAGCGGTCGATACCGCAATGACATAATCGCCACTGCCATTTGAGGCAATGCCGCCGGTTTGCGCCAGGCCCATGAATGCCCGTTTCGCCAACCGTTTGAGATTGCGGGCATCCAGTGGCGCATCGGTCAGGATGATCATCATGCAGGAGCCGTCCAGATTTTCCTTAAACGAGTAACGCCCTAGTTCAACCCCAACCGGCACGCCGGAAATTTTTAAAACACCACCAAAGTTTGTCTGAACCAATGCCCCAACCGTGTAGCTGCCCAATGACGCAGGTAATTTGCGTGATGCCGTACCAATACCGCCTTTAAAACCGAAGCAAACGGTTCCGGTTCCGGCTCCCACGTTGCCTTCTTCGACAGGCCCATTTTTGGCTTGTTGTAGCGCATCCAGTACATGCTGTTTCGTCACGTGCCGCCCACGAATGTCGTTCAGGAATCCATCGTTTGTTTCGCCCACAACGGTGTTCACCGAACGAACCTGCTCATTGCCTTTCTGGGATAAGGTGTAATCAATTACCGCATCGGCAGCGGTTGGTACACTCAACGTATTGGTTAAAATAATAGGTGTTTCTAGCGTGCCCAACTCGTCAATCTGGCTATAGCCGGTTAGCTTACCGAAGCCATTGCCAATGTATATAGCTGCCGGACTTTTCTGTTGAAACAGATTGCCAGCATGAGGTAAAATCGCTGTAACGCCTGTGCGAATGGTCTGGCCCTGTTTTAGCGTTGTCTGCCCAACAAGCACACCAGCTACATCGGTAATGGCATTGAGTGGTCCTGTAGGCAGTACCCCAAACCGGATGCCATAGTCTCGGGGGCGTTTGGTGATTTGGGCCATTAGCGATTGAGCAACTGTAACAAGTAGAGTGGTTAACAGGAATAAGCGATACATAAGTGGCATGCAAATGGGAAATTGGTTCGTGATGCTAATGACCGCTAGCATCAGCTATTTATACAGCAAATACGCCCTAAGAATGAGCCTATTTATTATGCTAATGTCCTGCCAAAGCATCCAATGGATCACTTCTCGTAGAAGACCAGCCGATTTTGCAAGTGCGTTACCTGATGTTGTAAGCCTTCCAGGCGTTCCAGTAAGTCGCTTACTACGTCGAGGTCGTCGAGGTGAATAGATAGTTCCTGATATAGCCGGACGAATTTTTCCAGACGAGGGAGTTGCTCCGGCTGAACGTAAAGTGACTGTTCAACACAGACCGTTTCGACAAGGCCCTGTTGTTCCAGCGAGTGTACAAAGGCGATTTCCACATGATGATGAACGCAGAATTCGCTGATGGGGATAAGGTGGTTAGGCTGCATGGGGAAACGGTTTTATAGGTAACAGTAGTTGGTTTGCGGTTTTCGCACGAGCTAACCGTAATCCAACTACCATAAACTTTTTTACATAGCGGCTAATTGTCGAAAGAGTTCTTTCTGCTCGTCGGTTAGCTTCGTTGGTAATTTGATCTGCCATTGGACATACAAATCGCCAAACGAACCTTCCTGTTTATAAACGGGAAAGCCTTTGCCTTTCAAACGCACTTTGGCACCGTTCTGGGTTTCGGGCGGTATGGTTAGTTTCACTTTGCCGTCCAGCGTTTCAATGATTTTGTCGCCACCCAGCAAGGCCGTGTACAGGTCAATCTCTTCATCGACGTACAAATCGTTGCCTTTACGTTTGTAGTGACTATCGTCGGCAATAACGAAGGTGATGTACAAATCGCCGTTTGGCCCACCATTGACGCCCGGAGAGCCATAACCAGTCAGCTTTATTTTCTGACCGTTTTCGATGCCTGCTGGTACCGTAATGCGAATATTTTTACCGTCGACGGTTAACGTTTGTTTATGTGTGGTATAAGCGTCGCGCAGATTCAGGTGCAACTCAGCCTGGTAGTCCTGTCCCCGGAATTTTGCCTGCTGGCGGCTACCGCGCGGACCAGCATCCTGGCCGAACATCGACGAGAAAAAATCCGAGAAGTCGGACCCGCCGAAGCCTCCTGAAAAATCTCCTGAATCGCCTTGTGCGTATTGCGGACGTGACCGCTGTTGCTGGCGTGCCTGTTCAAACTGGTCGGCGTGTTGCCAGTCTTTGCCATACTGATCGTACTTTTTGCGCTTGTCAGGGTCGCTCAGAACCTCGTTCGCTTCGTTGATCTGCTGGAATTTCTTGCTGGCCTCCGCGTCGTTTGGGTTTAGATCGGGATGGTGTTTCCGGGCCAGTTTACGATAGGCTTTCTTGATCTCTTCGTCCGAAGCCGTTTTCGAAACCCCCAGAACGCTATAGTAGTCGATAAAGTCCATGTTATGTAGGGGCGGGTATATAGGTGAATGATAATTATTTACTACTGTGTAAACACATAATCTGGTGGGAAGGTTGTTTTGGTTGTGGGAAATCGGAGTGATCCACACAAGTTCAATAGATCGCTATTTTCCTTTTTGTTAGCTTTACGCTGTGGACAAGACAGGTTTCATCGAAATACGGATCACTGGCGCCAAAGGTAACCTCGATCTGACGCCCGACACATATGATGTTCGGGAGGTCATTGCGGTGCTTGAACAGGTGGAGGGTTTGTTGTTTCCGGCCGATAAGAAGGAGCGCCCAATTATCAGCTACCAGATTCAGGGAGGCTCAGTACGGCATATTTTTAAAACGGCTGTCCAGTATATAATCGGATTTAATGCCCTGATTGGGCTGATCAGCCAACGACAGGATATTGACTTTCTGGAATCGGGCACAGCCAAAGCGTTTGAAGCGTTTCAGGATATGTCTGTCCAGAGGGGGTATACACTAAGCATCCGCACGTCGGAGCCAGCGTCAAACGAACTTCGCATTGACCGCACGACTAAATTTTATCGGACAGAAGCTGTTTGGGCCGAAGCAGAGTTTTACCTCTATGGTCGGGTCACAAACGCTGGTGGAAAAGATAGGGCCAATATTCATATTCAAACCGATGATTACGGGCTGGTTATCATTAAGACGCCAATTTCTATTTTGGAGCATATCGAAGGTAACATTCTCTATCGAACCTTCGGCGTTCGCGTCATTGGAAAGCAACATACAGAAACGGGCGAGCTTGACCGATCTGATGTGCGCTTTGTGGAATTAATCGACTATCATCCGAATTACGACGAAGCTTATCTTCAATCGCTTCGCTCTAAAGCTAAGAAAAACTGGTTGGGAACGATTAAGCCGGATACTTGGCTGCGTGAATTAAGGGGAGGTTATGATGCCTAAATCTGTTTTGCTGGATACCAGTTTTTTTCTTCGCTTTCTTAATGACGAAGACCCTTTATACGTCCATGCAGATGGGTATTTTCGGCATTTTTTACGTGAAGAGATGACAATGCTTATCTCCACTATCTCTGTCGCCGAGTATTGCGTTGGGGGTGATATTAGTGAACTGCCATTAAAAAATTTACAAATTCTTCCCTTCAATGTTAGCCATGCTAAGCGAACGGGCGAATTTGCCCGGCTTGTATTTCGCCATAAAAGTAAGCTGGATCTGGCAAATCGAATGATTATCCCAAATGATACAAAGCTATTTGCACAGGCAGATGTGGAGGCCAATGTAGCTTATTATCTTTCATCAGATACCGAAAGTCAAAAGATTTATGGGGCATTGCGAACGTTGAATGCGGGGCCAAAATTTGAGTTTCTAAACTTAAATGTGCCACCTTCAGAAGCGTTTGGTCTTCTGGATTTACGGTAAATATTCATGGTTTAATCCTTTGCAAAAAGCCGTCTCGCAGTAATACGGGGCGGCTATTTGCAAACACCTGTTTTTAAATTTACTTTTCTTTAGCCCCATGAATCGACTATTTATTATCCTTGCTCTTCTTGTATCCTTCACGAGTCAAGCCCAAACCGGTAGTTTATCCGATGTTGCTTTTATGGAAGGCCGTTGGCTCGGCACCTTCAACGGTGGACCAATTGAAGCTTCCTGGATTGCTCCTGTTGGCGACAATCTCACCGGGTTTATGCGCATGATGAACGGTAACAAAGTCACGATGTACGAAATGTTGATATTCGAACAGACCGAACAGGGTCCTATCGTACTGGTCAAGCATTTTAAACCCGGTCTGGTGGGGCAGGAAGAGAAAGATAAATCGGACCGTTACAAGTTCATCGAAGCCGGTAAAGAAAAGGCTTTGTTTGAGAAAGAAGACGGCTCTATTCGCATCATCTACGAAAAGCGGGGCAAAGACCAACTGGCTATTCAGCGGGGAAATCAAAAAGACGGCAAGTGGTCCTTTGCTGATCTGTTTGTGTTTAATCGAGTGAAGTAGAGGAAGTTTAATGAATGTATCAGACAGCATCCTGCTGTCTGATACATTCATTAAACTTCCTCTACTTCACTCCTTTCCGCTGCTCACTTTCGAAGCTTTAGCCTCGTTCAACTCCTTGAGCAATTCGGCTACGGCTATGTCCATCTGACTATTTTTGTCGGTGTAACTCTCGCCAATAGGCCGTGATACGGCAATGTCGACCGGGCGGGGAGCTAATTCCATATTCTTGCCAGTGTTGTCTGTGATTTTGGAGAATGGTAGCCGCAGGTTCGATCCGTCGATGAGTTGAGCGGCCGAGGTGAAAATGATCCAGCCCGCCGTTGGCTCGCCAACTACCTTCCCCAGTTTAAGCGTCCGGTAACCCTCTGTGAAATCTTCCGCGTCAGACAAAGAATGCTGATTGGTTACCAGAATGGTGGGCGTTTCCAGTGCTCGTTGGCCCAGTTGCGTTCGGGCGGGGGCTGCCGGTAATCCACGCGACGTCATGGTGAGATATCCCTTGCGCGTAAACACGTCCAGCGCATAGGCATTGACGAAACCGCCGTTGTTGTTCCGAACATCGACGACAACGCCTTCTTTGGCGTGGTTATCGGCATCCAGGTCGAGGCTCAACTGTGCCAGGGCATCCGCCGACATATCATACATATGCACGTAGCCCAGCCGACCACCGCTTGCTTTCTCCACATACTGGCGTTGCTGCTGTACCCATTGTTTGTAAAGCAACCCTTTTTCGGTTGTCAAGTTGACCGGGCGCACCGTCACTTCCTGCGGGGGAGCGGCCGGCGATGATGCGATCATCAAAGAAATACGCCGATTAATCTGGTTCTCAAGTAATTGATCGAGGTTCGTGGTAGCACTAATTTTTGTGTCGTCTACGGCCAATAAATAATCTCCCGCTTTTATAGTGCCCGACAAAGCCGCCGGACTCAACGGAATGACTTCGGTAATTCTCAGCCGACCGCTGTTTTCGTATTCGGTCCGGTCGAAGCGAAGGCCAAGTCGCCCCGTTGTTGTTTGTACCGAGCCTGCCGGTCCCGAAATTCCCGAATGAGACGCGTTCAATTCACCCAACATCAGACTAATCAGTCGGCGCAATTCGTCGGGTGTGCGGGCACCAGCGGCCATAGGCTCGTAGGAAGCCCGAACAGCCTTCCAATCTACACCGTGGAAGGTGGAATCGTAAAATCCTTTATTCTGAATATCCCAGGCTTGCCGAAAAACCTGAACCTTTTCGTCGCCGAAATCAACGTCCATTTCGGCCGTTACCGCCAGTGGTTTAGGTTCTCGTTTGTCCAGCGCAATAGACTGAATTTTACCCTGTTCGAGGTAAAAAATCTCTTTGCCATCGGGCGAAAACTGCGCTCCGTTCTTGTTTCCTGCTGTTGAAGTCAGTTGACGCGCTACACTCTGATCGCGGCCCAGTTCATCGAGTGAATAGGTGTATAAATTCTGCTGACCCGCTACGGTAGCGATCAGAAGCAATGTTTTCCCGTCTTTACTAATCGAGTGGGCATCTACATCAACCCCAACCGGCAATAGGCTCAACCGTTGACGAATATCCTCAAAAACAATCTTCGTAGCACCGCCCTTATCTAGTTTGGCCGTATCGCCGAGCGCACGCGTGCTGGTGTCACGAGCGGCTGTTTTGGCAAGGGCGGGCGTAGTTGGGGCTGGTTTCAGCGTTTTTGGTACCTCTTCATTAAACAGATCCCGGAATTGGTCTTCGCGAAACTTGGGCGAGCGGGGCACCAGGTCGATACGGGCAATCTGGGCGGTTTCGGTGCGCTGCGTTGTGCTGAACAGAATGTATTTTCCATCGGGGCTCCAGGTCACATTGCCGCCAAAGGTATTAGCCAGAAAACTAACGGGTTTGCTGTCGCCACCAGCGGCTGGAATAACGGATATATTCCGGAAGGTTTTTGCACCATACGACGCAAACGCGATCCATTTCCCATCCGGCGACCAGACAACGGCTCCGTTGGAGCCAAAGGGTGGGCGACCGAGGTACGCTTTTTTTACTAGCCGATCTTTCTTTGTGGTTATGTCCAGCACCCGCAGCTCCTGCCCGTTTCGGACGTAAGCCAGCGATTTACCATCGGGTGAGAACACGGGCGAACCATCATCCAGTGAACCATCCGTCAGGCGGGTTTCGTCGCGGGTGGCAAAGTCGTAGCGGTACAGGTGAGCTACGCCATCACGCGTTGAGGTGTATACAAGGCTGCGGCTATTGGGTGTCCAGGCCGGTTGCGATTCGTTTGCTGCGCTGTGGCTGATTCGGGTAGCGTCGCCACCATCTTTGGCCGATGCGGCAAAGACTTCACCGTGCGCAACAAAGGCCACTTTTTTGCCATCGGGCGAGAGGCTCAGTTCACGGAATTGGTTTGTCAACTTCAATCGGTCAACAGCCGGGCTGGCTGCCACTCCCCGAAGATGAATGGCGATGGGCGCAGTTTGCTGACTGGCAATGTCATATTTCCAAAGTTGAAAATCGCGTTCAAACACAATGGCTTTGCCATCATAGCCAATGGATGGCCACAAAACCCGCCCGTCAGTAAATTTGGTTAGCGGGCTCGGTTTGCCACCCAATGGTTGCATCCAAAGATTTTGGGCCTGTGTGCGGTCTGATACGTAAAAAAGGGTTTTCCCGTCCTGACTCCACATCGGCCAAAGTTCCTTGGCACCCCCTTCCGTCATGCGTTCGTAAGCAGTTCCGGGCTTTTTGGCATCTGAATGGTATAACCAGATTTCGGTTTCGTCAAGATGGCTATGGCCTTTTCGCCACCATTGGTTAGAGGCAATTCCCCGTGCCGAAAAAGCCAGTGTTTTGCCATCGGGTGCAGGGGCTCCGTAAAATTCATTCGCGTAGCGGTCGGCGGTAATAGCCATTGGCGTACCCCCATTGACTGATACCCGGTAGATGTCATTCATGCCGGCAATATCCTTGCTGGTTGATTGAAAATAGATCATTTTTCTGTCGCGCGACCAGGCGTTCAGCACCTCAGCCCCATCGTCGTAAGTAAGTCGTTTAATGTCGCCAGTTTCCAGAGTCAGGAGATAGACATCACCATTGCCGGTTCGCGAAGAAACAAAGGCCAGGTACTTACCATCCGGCGAATACAGCGGGCGCGATTCATTGTCAGGATGCGAAACCAATAGCCGGGCTTCTCCACCAGCGCTGGGGACCGTCCAGATATCGCCCCCCGAGACAAACGCTACCTCGGTGCCATTGGGCGAAAGACTTGGTTCGGCAAAGGCAAATTTAGGGGTAGGAGCTGCTGGTTGTGCTTGCCCGAATGAACAGGGAACTACAACTGTGAGCAGCAAAAAACGAAAGAGTAATGATGTTGTAGAGAAGTGCATAGTGCAATAAACCCTTTTGGTTAGTTAACTAAATGGAAAGGGATGGGAAAAGAAACCGCCCAGTCAGTTTAATCAAGCTAAAAATAAGTCCATATGACCGCTATGCCAAACTAAATATGGCCTAATAGAATTAAATCTATACTATTTTACTGGTCTAATACTACTGTGGGAGTAAGGCCGCTGGCAACTGCGTGATGGATTGAATCTGAATGTTGCGGTAAAACACTTCGGCACCCTCCGACTGAATTTGAATTTTACCTCTCGTGAGGGGTTCCTCTTTGCCATTAACTATGTGGCGCGTTTTGGTGAGTACCAAATTCACCTTGCCATTCATGACATGCAGACACGTGTCGCTGAAACAGTACAGTTCAAGAACGTTCCACTCGCCCGATGGTTTTTCGGAATCCGGGTTTTTAAGGCACGACCGGCCAACAGGTGTTTTATCCTGAAAGGTAATCCGCGGGGCGCCAGGGTCATAAACGTAAGTGTCCTTTTCATTCTTACGGGCCGTAATATCGGTTAGCACATTCATAACGCCCCAATAATCTCCACAGTCGCCTTCCTGAACCTGTAATTCGAACGATTCCATCCATAACATGGGGGTTCCGTGTGGTCCATTACTGTGGTAAAGCAAACCACTATCTCGGGGACGGTCCAGTTTAGGGGGCCACTTCTTTTTACCCCACTTGAACTCCATACGAAGGTGATAGTTGCCGTAGTCTGCCAGCGTGTTGATGCCGCCGAAGGTTTCGCCCGAAATGCGTAAGGCTGGTTTTCCATCGACTGTAACAACCGAAAAAACATGGTTTGGGTCGTTGTTGAGGCCAATTGGCAGGGCCTTTTCATTCTCGCCGTCTTTAGCATACGGCTTATCAAGATACGTCTCCCAGCCAGTGAGGTTTTTTCCGTTAAACAAGGATTGCCATTTTCCCGATTTTACGGACGATTGGGCCGCAGCAGCCGTAACGATCAGGCAACTCGTACAGATTAACAGCAAACGTATTTTCATAAGTTGTTGGTTTTTTAAGCGATAAACAGCCAGAGATATGAGCACGGCTTTTCTTTAGTTATGGGCTTTATACCAAATGATTCCAACTTTTACAGGAACACTCAGTTTATGTCGGAATACGTTTATTTACTCTACATAAAACTATGAAGCAGTTTATTATTCCGGTTCTACTCGGACTAGGGTTAGCCGCAGGCTGTCAGAAGAAAGAAAATGCAAAGGGTGTCGATACGGGCAATCTGGACAGTGCTAAAGAAAACGTTTCGACCGTTGGCGACCCTAAGCTATTGTACACGCTGCCTGCCAAATACAATACGCCCGATGGTATGGCGCTGGCTCCCGATGGATCTGTTTATTTGTCTATCCCCAATCTGGCGGATAATAGCTACCCCGGCGTTATCGTGAAATTTGCCGCTGATTCAGTGCAGTTTTTTACCAGCCTACCTGTACACCCCGATACCAAGCATGCCTGCCCAATGGACCTGGCGTTTGGTCCCGATGGTAGTTTGTACTATGCTGATAACCAGTACGAAAACGACAAAAATTACAAATCCCGACTCATGAGGATTCGGATGAAGAACGGTAAGGCTGAGAGCGTGGAGCCGGTTGTAACGGGCTTTGGCTTATCGAATGCTGTTGTCTGGAAGGGCAACACTGTTTACGTTACTGACAGCCAATGGGATATGCCTGACAACGACAAAGGCAGCGCTGTTTTTCATTTTACGCTCGATGAGCTAAACAAAGGTGTGGTGGCTTTGAAACCGAAAACGATGGATTCGCACATACTGACGACGTTTACAACAACAGTAAACGAAACGGGGGTAGACAATGGAGCGGATGGGCTGGATTACGACAGCAAGGGGAATTTCTATACCGGCTCATTCGGCGATGGAACGCTCTACAAAATGACGCTTAAGCCTGATGGTTCACTGGCTTCTAAAGAAGTAGTGAAGGTAAGCGAGCCGATTCTCTGCGTTGATGGTCTAATCGTTGATCGAAAAACAGATATGATTTACCTCTGTAATTCCCGCATGAATTCAATTATGCGTGTTGCGCCTGATGGGAAAGTGGCCACAGTTGTTCAGAATGGCGATACCGATGGTAAAGATGGCCGAATCGACCAACCCGCCGAAGTCTTACTAAAAGGGAACCGGTTGTTTATCACTGACTACGACAAGCCCGAAAAGAAGTTCGTCAATACCAAAGCCGACGACGTACATACGATGTCGTATGTTGATTTGTAATGTGGCCCTCTGGTCCGCAAAGTTACATGGTTGCTCTATATTAACCGTATAGCTTTGAGGACCAGAGGTCCACGCTACAGTTACAACTCCTGCAATTTGAAATTCTTCCAGCGAACTTTAATGCCGCCACCGTCGTGGATTTGCAGGGCTACGGAGCCTTCGCCTTTGCCAATTTTTTCGTCGGTCAGGTCAACCATCTGAGTACCGTTCAGGAACGTTTGTACATGGTCGCCTTCAACCCGGATGCGGAGCTTATTCCAGTCGGTTGGTTTCAGGATGGTTTCTTTCTCGTCGGGAATCTGAATCAACCAGCCACGTCCGTATGATTCATAAATACCACCTGTATCATGATTTGGTGGCGCAACTTCCACCTGCCAGCCGTTTACTTTAGTGCCCTCTACCGTCGACCGGAAAAATACACCGCTGTTGCCGTTGGCTTCCTCTTTGAACTCCAGCGTCAGGTCGAAATTCTTGTAGTGTTTCTCCGTTGCCAGATAGCCATATTGTTTATCCGGACCACTTTCGCAGATGAGTTCGCCGTTTTCGACATACCATTTTTCGGTACCGTAAATTTTCCAGCCGCTCAAGTCCTTGCCGTTGAACAGCTTGATTGTTTTTGTTGGAGCCGTGAAGGCAAAGGCTGCCATGATCAGGCAGAAAGCCATGCAGTACTTCATTGAGTATAGGGGTTTTCGACGGGTTGAAGCGCCGTGTTTGATAAGCGGGGGCAAATTAAGGTGTTATTCGTTAGGACAAAAATACTATCTAGCCGTCATCAGGATGCATACCGGAGCAGGAACCTTCACTGATTGGCCTGTATAGGTCAGCTTACCCGTTTTCTGATCGCGTCGGAAAATAGTAATATTGTCTGAATCCTGATGGGCGACAAAAATGAATTCACCTTTAGGGTCAATCAGGAAATTACGGGGTGTTTTACCCTCGGTAGGCTGATCGCCCACTTTCGTCAGCTTTCCATCTGTACCAATAGCAAAGATGGCGAGTGTGTTAGCCCCCCGATTCGACTGATACAAAAACTTGCCCGATGGGTCAATATGAATATCAGCACTGGTATTCTGGCCCGTAAAGTCGGCAGGTAACGTTTTGACGTTGTCCTCTAGCAACGTTAATGCGCCCGTTTTGGCATCACGGGAAAAGACAGCAACCGTTGAGGTCAGTTCTTCGACCAGATAGGCGTATTTTCCATTAGGGTGAAACGTAAAATGACGCGGCCCTGATCCGGGTTTAACAGTTGCGTAAGGTGTTGTGGCTGGTTTTATCTTACTTGCCTTTGCGTCAACATCAAAAATATTTAGCTTATCGGTTGTCAAATCAGCTACATAAACAAAGCGGTTGTCGGGCGCGAGCGTGGCCGAGTGTACATGAGCCCTTTCCTGCCGTTGTGTATTTGGTCCAGTACCAATATCTTGAACGCTGTCGGTAGGAGCACTTAATTTACCATCGGCGTTGATCGGTAATACCGCCAGACTGCCCCCCCCATAGTTGGAAACGAAAGCCGTTTTGCCAGTTTGATCAACACTAATATGGCAGGGCCCCCCGCCGAGTGATGATTGTCCATTCAAAAATTGAAGCTTGCCAGTCGCTTTATCAATGGCATAGGAACTAACACCACCAAGCTTGTCGGCTCCTTCATTAACAGAGTACAGGTAATTGCCATTTGGATGAAAAGCCAGAAAAGAGGGACTTTTTGCATTGGAAACGGCCTGAATAGGTTGCATGGTACCAGCTTTTCGGTCAAATTCGAACACATATATACCTTCACTTCCCCGGAGAGAGTATGTGCCAACATACATGCGTTCTTTGCCCGACTGAGCTTGCGCTGTCAGGCCTGCGCCAATCAAAACAGTAATCAATAGTTTGTTCATAAATCATAGAAGTGATTCTGGTTAATAAGCATGGAGTTCAGGTAAACTACCGATTTCATTTATGGGGGTTTATGGATAGAATTAAAGTTTTTCAAAAAAATTAGTAAGTAGATGAGGAAATTATCAAACAGAATTGTTTTACATGAAGAAAGCTGTGAAGTCGATTCGCCAGAATGATTTACTTTTGTATCAACGATTAGCGTCATTCATTCCCAGCATTTATCGTTTAACCTAACTTTTTGTTTATACCTCCAGTAGTATGAAACGAGTATTGATTCTTTTTGCGGCCGTAGCAATGCTAGCTTCCTGTAACAGTAAGAAGCGCCTGGCCGAAATCAAAACCTTACAGGATGCACGCGATAAGGCAGTTGCTTCGCTGAACGACTGCGATCAGCGCACAGCTACACTTCGTTCGCAGTTGTCGGCCAAAGACACCGATTTACAAGGCAAAGACAAGCAAGTGGGTGATCTGCAATCGCAAATTGATTACCTCAAAAAGACGAACACTAACCTCCTCGACCGGATGTCGGATTTGTCGATTGTGAGCAAATCAGGTGCTGAAAGCATCAAAAAATCGCTCGAAACGTTGAACGAGCAAACAAAATATACCAATAACCTCAACTCATCTATTCAGCGGAAAGATTCATTGAATCTGGCGCTCGTGATGAGCCTGAAACGGTCACTAGACGATATTAATGACCAGGATGTACAGGTTGAAGTGAAAAAAGGTGTTGTTTATGTCTCTCTTTCAGACAAGCTTTTATTTAAATCGGGCAGCTATGAGGTTTTACCAGCTGCCGAAGTCGTTTTAGGTAAAGTAGCTAAAGTTGTAAACGACCATAAAGAGCTTGATATTCTGGTAGAAGGTCACACAGATGCTGTCCCCATTGCAACGAACGCTATCAAAGACAACTGGGATTTGAGTGCTTTACGGGCTACTTCGGTTGTTCGGACATTGCAGAGTAAGTTCAGCGTATCTCCTGAGCGTATGACAGCCGGTGGCCGATCAGAATTTTCGCCTAAAGACGACAATACAACGTCTGTAGGTCGTCAACAGAATCGCCGTACTGAAATCATCATTACGCCAAAGCTTGATCAATTCTTCAACCTGATGTCGAGTGGCCAGGCTGGTGGAAGCAAGTAACGTATACGTATCTCCGATAAACTGGGGAAGTTCATAGCATTAAAAAAGCCCGTATCTGCATCAGATACGGGCTTTTTTAATGCTATCAGTCAAACTCTGGCTAACATTTGCAACATGATCAAACCTTTAGTCTAAACGCTTTGGTTCTTCGGGTATAACCGACTCAGGCGTGGGCTGTTGACTATCATCTGATGATGTTTCTGTTTCTTTGTTCATTGGTTTCTGTTCATCATCTTCATCAAGAAACTCGGATGCAGGTAATACGGATGCCTCTACCGCATCCGGGCCGGAAATGGGAAGAAGACTGTCTTCAATAGGTGGCTCACCAAAAAAGCGGCGTTGAAAAAACAGGATGATGCACACACCAACGAAGATGCAGGAATCGGCAATGTTAAAAATAGGCGTTGAATAGTACTGACCGCCCCAAACAGGTACCCATTCAGGAATAAAACCTTCCCAAACGTCCACAAAAATCATATCAATTACCTGCCCATGAAACCAGGGTGTAGGCGATCCATAGGGGGCATTGTTAAGAAATACGCCGTAAAATGTGCTGTCAATTACATTGCCGACAGCACCGGCCAATATCATCGCCATTGCCCAGAGTAGGCCATTAGGCGCTCCTCTATGCGCCAGACTTACCAGATAATAGCCAATTCCGACCATGGCAAACAGTCGAAAAATGCTCAGTAAAAGTTTACCGTATTCGTGCCCTAACTGCATTCCGAACGCCATACCTGGATTCAGCACGTAGTGGAGTTTGAGCCAATCACCAGCAACTTTAACCTGGCCTGCAAAGCCGGGTGCCATGTAGAAATGTACAGCCAGCTTCACGCCCTGATCAAGTGCAATCAGGAACAGCGTCAGCAGAAAATACTTATAGGGACTTTTCTGAATCATATTAAAAAATACAGCAAGGTACCGACCAATCGACCGGGGCCTTGCTGTGTATGTGTACTCGGTTATTAACAGCCTTTACGGCGTTTCAATTCATTACTAATCAGCGAGAACTCGCGGCTGCTCTGCCCGGAAATTGACTTGTTCTCTTCGGCCCGGCGGAACAGATACGGCATAACCGATTCAACAGGGCCATAGGGCACATATTTAGCCACGTTGTACCCGGCATTGGCCAGATTGTACGATATATTGTCGCTCATACCCAGCAACTGGGCAAAGTAAATATGCACATCATTGGGTTGAATACTCATTTCCTTCATGAGCTGAACACAATAATGGCAACTGGCTTCATTATGGGTGCCTAGGCAAATGGAAATGGTTTCGCGGTTCTGTAAACAAAAGTCGATGGCCTCGTCAAACGCCAGATCGGTATCTTCTTTTGTTGGCTGGATCGGGTCCTGATACTCCTCTTCGTGGGCGCGAAGTCGCTCTTTTTCCAGATACGCACCACGCACCAGTTTCACACCCAGATAATAGCCTTTTGCCTGCGCTTCGGCTGTATCGCGCCGAAGGTGAGCCATGCTTTCCCAACGGTACATCTGGTAGGTATTATAGACAATGGGGCGCTCGTGATTATAGCGGTACATCATCTCATAAGCCAGCGTATCGATCGTATCCTGAATCCAGCTTTCTTCGGCGTCGATGAAAACACGTACGTTTCGCTCGTTGGCTCGCTGGCAAATGGTATCGACACGCTTCATAACGCGGTCAAATTCAGCTTTTTGCTCTTTGTTCAGCGAATCGCCAATTTGAATCGCTTCGAGCAGGTCGGTCGAGGCAATACCAGTTACCTTAAAAACAGAAAAAGGAATGTCATCAGATTCACTGGCCCGCTCGATCGTACGAAGAATTTCGAGGGTTGTTTCGTCGAAACTTTTTTCAGTTTCCTCACCCTCAACAGAGTAGTCGAGAATGGTACCTACATGAACATCATGTAGATGTTGGATTGTTTTTTCTGAGTCCTGAATGCTCTCTCCTCCACAAAATTGACCGAAAATTGTGCTTTTAATGAGGAATTTGATAGGGAGACGTAAACGTAGGGCAATCTTTATGAAAAAAGTCCCTAAATTTACCAACCATCCCTTATTCATCAACGCAAATAACCAGTAAGTCTTTCGGAGTTTAAAGTCCGACTGGGACGAAAAAGCAATCGAAGTGTCCTCAAATGAGAGGGGGCGGATAGTTGACTTTAAGTCTGTAAGGCCCTGGACAGTCTCCGGCATTAGATTACCTCGGTTCGACATATCAGTGCTCCGTTTGGGCGGTGCTACTAGCATAACTTAAGTGCGTGTCGGCTAACACGACCGAAATATATAACGAAATTTCGGTCAATCAGTTAACGTGCCGGCACGGCTTGGTTCGACAAACTAAAAACGGTTATAGACAAATGAAGGAACCGGCTTGAAAAACAGCCAATTCCCTGACAAATATACCATAAATTTAAATTGAAAGTTCCCCTGTAGGGTAATAGGTTATTACTCTTAGATTACCCGTTTAGTATGAAAGTAGAATTAGCCGTAGAGCCGCTTGGATCGTGGATTGATACCAACGGCAAGCCTCTGATCATTGCTGGTCCTTGCAGTGCCGAGACCGAAGATCAGTTAGTTGAAACCGCTCGCCAGTTGAAGGCACTGGGCGCGGTTCACGCCATACGCGCGGGCGTTTGGAAGCCCCGCACCCGGCCGGGTAGTTTTGAGGGTATGGGCGAAGCAGCCTTGCCCTGGATTCAGCGCGCCAAAGCCGAAACGGGTCTGCCGTTTGCGGTTGAGGTTGCCACACCTCAGCACATCGAACTGGCTCTGAAATATGGTGTTGATATCCTATGGATTGGTGCCCGCACGACAGTAAACCCATTCAACGTACAGGAAATTGCTGATGCCCTGCGTGGTGTTGACGTACCTGTACTGGTTAAAAATCCGGTAAATCCAGATCTGGCCCTTTGGGTTGGTGCTTTCGAGCGTATCGCTGGAGCCGGTATTAAAAAACTGGGCGCTATCCACCGTGGCTTTGCAACGGGTGAGGCCAGCAAGTACCGCAACATCCCGATGTGGCAGATGGCTATTGAGCTGAAGTCGATCTTCCCTCAACTGCCAATCATTGGTGATCCCAGCCACATGGCAGGTAAACGGGCTTATCTGAACGAATTGGCTCAGATGGCACTTGATCTTAACTACGATGGGCTGATTGTTGAGTCGCACATTGATCCAGATAAAGCATGGAGTGACGCTGCACAACAGTTGACACCTGCTGCTTTTGGCGAAATGCTCGATCACTTGGAAATTCGTCAGGTTGAATCGCAAAATCTGGAATTTCAGAGCTTTGTTGAGCAATCACGTCGTAACATCGACAATGTTGACCGGCAGATCGTTGAGATGCTTGGTGCTCGTATGGCCCTTGTTGAGCGTCTGGCTGAATACAAGCGTGATAACAACGTAACGCTGTTCCAGCCTGATCGTTGGAAAGAAATTCTGCAAACACGTACCGACCTCGGTAAAAAACTGAATCTGTATCCAGAACTAGTGGAAGAAATCTACAAGATTATCCACATGGAGTCGATTCGGAAGCAAACCGAGATCATCCATAGCACAACGCAAAGCGTATAGTTAGTTTTTAGTTAATTAATGAAATGGGTGAAGTGAGTGAAGTAAGTGGCGTTGTAATGCTTCACTTACTTCACTCACTCCACCCATTTCACTAATTAACTAAAAACTAACTACACTTTCTTTACTTCAATTTCAGCGTTAACGTCGCGTTGTTATAACCGGCAAAACACCCAAGTCCACCAGCAATATTGCTTGGAATCAGGACAGGTTCGGCGAATGGATTATTACGTGATCGACGTTGCCGGATGATAGCCTCCTGATAGCGGTAGTACGATTGCTCAATACTGAGCAGGTTCACTGTTATAGCGGCCGTATTGTATTGATTATAAAAACCAGTTTGCTCATTAATGGCTGATGAGTTAGCATTTATAAAAGCCCTGCCCGAAGGGATAACGGTGCCGTCGAGCCCTACATCAGTAAACAATCCCCGGTTGTCATCGTCGAACGAAAGACTGTTGTAATTTTCTTCCCGAATATTTACCGTTGTTGTGTACCGAAAAATACCGGCAACCTGATAAGCGTTCTCTTGACCGACAGGGTCTTGCCAACTTACTCGTATATAATAGCGTCCGTTTAACCTGCGATTTTGTGTTTCGGCCAATGAATCAAATTTAATCACTGTTGGGTCAACGGCTTGTGGAATAGTGCAGGTACTGGTTGCCAGTTGGCCATTGGCTGTTTTGACAGTCAGGGTATAGGTTCGACCTGCTATAACAGGGAGTTGCTTGGCACTGATGCTATAATAGGGGAGAATGGTGTCATTGCGGGGTGTTGTGTTGTTATACGTTAATACAACCGAACGGTCGCCTTCCGATAGGGTGACGATAGCGTCGGTGACGTTATTGCCTGTCTGTAACAAACTGATACTATCACCCACTACGGTATTGGAGCGCGTAACTTTGACCGTCAATACGGTATCTTGCGGACAAAGAAAACCACTGACCACCAGTTTGGAGGACTCCAACCCTAATTGCCCTGGATCAACTTCATTTCGCAGGCCGGTACACTCCTGAAGCAGTATAATTCCCGTGAAGCAACTAATAAGTAGCAGGATGGCGCGATAAATTCGTCTTGATAAACGCATCAGAATTTGAAGTTATAGCTAACGGCTGGTACAACAGGGAATACAGAATAGCGGAACAGAGCTGTTCGAGTGGGCTCGGTAGCCGTAGCAGGAACCGATTCAAGTCGGTAGAAAAACGGGTTCCGGCGGTCGTAGAGATTGTAAACACTGAATTCCCAGGTTCGTTCATGGTGTTTCATCTTCTTGTGAAACTGAACGCCCAAGTCGAAGCGATGATACGGCTCCGCCCGAAAACTATTTTTCTGGGTTCCATAATCATCAACGGTACGTCCGGGGCTGAAAAAAGATTGAACGATACCGGGCGAGCCACCATATACCAGCGCATTGCCAGCGCGATAGCTATCAAAACGTCCCACTGGAACGGTCAGAGCGTTACCCGTTCCGTACACCCACACTGCCGACAATGTTATTTTCTTACTTAAGTCATAAATGCCTACCAACGAAATGTCGTGCCTGCGGTCGTAGCGTGGGTAATAGGGCTGGCCACCGTTCAGTTCGGCAAATTGCCACTGAGTCCAGGAGAGGGTATAACCTGCCCACCCAGAAAATCGCCCTGCTTTTTTCTGTAACAAAATCTCCACGCCATAAGACCAGCCCCGTCCTGCTGTTACATTATCTTCCCACCGTAAGCTGTTGGCCGATGTTGGATCATTGATAAGTAAAAAACTGGCTCCTTCCTTATAATTGATGATGTTACTCATTGACTTATAATAGCCCTCAACCGTTAGCGTCAACCCCCTGACGAACTCACTACCGGTCGTAAAGTCTTTGGCAATACCCAAAGCAACCTGCTGTGATTGTTGTGGCTTAACACGGTCGGTACTGGGAACCCACAAATCAGTAGGCAGACCGATGCCCGTATTTGACAGCAAGTGAACGTACTGGTTCATGAGGGCATACGACGCCTTGATCGACAAATCGGGTTTAAGTGTAAACGCTCCCGAGAGCCGGGGTTCGGGTTTGATATACGTTGCATTCGTCTGGTGAAAATAACTTAGGCGCAGTCCACCATTTATGCGCCAGCGGCTGGACGGCCGCCAGGTATCTTCTGCATAAATACCTGACTCAAGTACATCAATCGTGTTAATATTGTTAATGGCCTGATTAATACCGGCATTTTGAAGCACTACCGCACTGGGTGTAAACCGATGGTATGTACTCTGAAGCCCCACTTTCACCGAGTGTTGCGGGGTTGGATAGTAATCGACATCGTATTTGAGCGAAAAATCCCGAATACCGGAATTGTACTGGAGTGAATAGGTGTCTGTAGCGAGTGTACTTTTTTCAACCGCTGAGATCTGGAATTTATAATCGCTGAAAATCAATGATAAGTTGGCAAACAGCTTCTGATTAAACAGGTGATTCCAGCGGAGCGTGCCAGTGGCATTGCCCCAACCTAGCCCAATGTCGTTATTCTGGCTATTGTCGTGTGCATAGAACTTGTCGCGGCCAAAATAGCCGCTCAGATAGACTTTGTTTGTTGGGCTAAAATCGTAGTTCGCCTTGGCGTTCAGGTCATAGAAATAATAACCAGCCTGCATCTGCCCTTTGGTCTGTGCATTAATGAGCGGTGCCGCAACGATATCGAGGTATGTTCGGCGGCCAGATATCAGAAACGACCCAGAAGGCTGGCCCGGCTTTTTGTTCTTCGTCAGTGGCCCTTCAAGCGTTAATCGGGAAGCGATTAAGCCAATTCCGCCTTCTCCATGCAGTTTCTCCCGGTTGCCATCCTTCATATTCAGGTCAATAACCGACGATAGCCGCCCGCCATACCGCGCCGGGAAGCCACCTTTTATTAACTCGACGCTTTTGATGGCATCGCCATTAAAGACCGAGAAAAAGCCAAATAAGTGACTGGCATTATAGACAACGGCATCATCCAGAATGATAAGATTTTGATCGGGACCACCGCCCCGAACATAAATTCCCGTTTGACCTTCGGAGCCTTTCTGCACGCCCGGCATAAGTTGAAGTACTTTCAACACATCTTTCTCGCCCAGAAAAGCCGGTATTTTTTTGATCTGGCTTACCGGAACATCAATCGTACTCATCTGTGCACTTTCGCTCACTTTTTCGGTTAGACGTCCCGCTGTCACATCGACTTCGGCCAGTCGCTGGCCGGGCGTCAGCAATACATTCAGCGTTTGATTCGTGCGTAGCCCAATGGTACGTGCTATGGCATCATAGCCCACAAACGAATAAGCCAGCCGCAGGCTATCCTGTGCTGGTAGGGTTAGTGAATAAAATCCATAGGTGTTGGTGGTCGTACCCGTAGTGGTACCGGGGAGGTACACATTTACGCCAATGAGGGCTTCCTGACTCACCGCTTCTCGTACGTAGCCGCTCACTGTGAAGCGAGGGGGCGGGTTTTGTGCCCATAAGACTGTGGTAGATAAAAACAATAAAACCAGTAATCGTATTCGCATAGGTAGAGTAAGTATAGCTAAAGAGAGCGCGTTGAGGCTGTAAGGAATGGACAAGATAAAAAGTATTGGACGCTCTGGTAACATTCCTTGGGAATACTATAACAAAACGATGAAGTGCTGCCGTCCATTGCTCAATTTCAGTTATGAATTCGAACAAAACGCCTGACTATAAGGTACTATAGTCGTTAACGTTCACTGTGCTTAACGTCTGATATATATGCTTCAATTCGATAAACTTTCGCTCAATATACCTGATACGAACAAGCCTCGCGTCGTCATTATCGGTGGCGGATTTGGCGGAATGAACCTGGCCAAGAGTCTGCGAAATACCGATGTGCAGATAGTGCTTTTCGATAAGCAGAATTATAATGGCTTCTGGCCATTACTTTATCAGGTAGCCACCGCCGGGCTGGAGCCAGATGCTATTGCCGAGCCGTTTCGCAAAATGTTCGACGGGTTCGACGACTTTCATTATCGGATGGTACGGGTCAATAAAATAGACCCCACCGCCAAAACCGTAACGACCCTAATCGGCGATTTGCATTACGATTATCTGGTCATTGCCAGCGGGTCGAAGTCGAATTTCTTTGGCAATAAGGATATTCAAAAATATTCGTTTCCGCTGAAAACGATTCCCGAAGCCTTGAACGTAAGAAGTCAGTTTTTGCAATGTTTTGAACAGGCCAGTGTCACAACCGATCCCGCCGAACGCAAGAGTCTGCTTACGTTTGTCATTGCAGGAGCTGGCCCGACGGGGGTAGAAATGGCTGGTTCGCTAGCCGAAATGCGGAAACACGTGTTACCAAGCGATTATCCGGGTCTGGATTTCAGCCAGATGTGCATTTATGTCGTTGAGGGATTAGGTAAGGTATTACCACCCATGTCTGACGAAGCCGGGAAGAAAGCGCAGCGATACCTCGAAGATCTGGGTGTTATCATTAAGCTGAATACGCTGGTTGAAAATTACGACGGCGAAACGGTTACGTTTAAAGGGGGCGAACAGATACGAACTCAAACGTTGGTTTGGGGTGCGGGTGTAACCGGTGCAATGATTGACGGTATTCCAGCCGAATCAACGGAGCGAGGTAGGATTCTGGTCGATCCAATCAACCGCGTTCAGGGTTTGAACAATGTATTTGCCATTGGTGATATTGCCTTCATGAAGCTGGATGACTTCCCCAAAGGGCATCCTGGTGTAGCGCAGCCTGCCATTCAACAGGGCGTGCATTTAGCAAAAAACATACGTCGGCTGTTGAAAAACGAACCGACCGAACCCTTTAAGTACTTTGACAAGGGATCATTAGCCATTGTAGGCCGTAGTCGCGCTGTAGCCGATTTACCGGGGAATATTCATCTGGGTGGCTTTATTGCCTGGATGTCTTGGCTGTTTGTCCACATCTGGTATCTGGTCGGATTCCGCAGCAAGTTAGTTGTCTTCAGTAACTGGGTGTACCGATTGTTTACCTACGAACGGGGCACGCGCATTATCATTCGACCATTTATCCGAAAAGACGATAAAGTAGGGCAGGAGATTATGGCCCAGAGTGAGGCAGAATGATAGTAATGAACACGGATTTTTATGGTTTTTATGATGCATTATGATCTTTCAAGGCGAAAAAATAAATCATAACCCATCATAAAAACCATAAAAATCCGCGTTCCATACATTACAGCTTACCAATCGGGACATTAAAGCCAAAGAGGTATTTGTATTGCATGGAGTAGAAATGATGGGTGGCTAAGCCTTGCTGATCGGCACCGAGCCGCGTATTGGTATAGTCGGCCCAGGCTCCCTGGAGGTCGGTTTGTATAAAAAAGTACCGGAAAATATCGAGCTTTAAGCCCGCACTTACCGCAGCTACAACGCCATGATAATGGAAAGGCCCCTCCTGACCGTTGCCCAATACCGTTGAGATGGTGTACGAAATCAAGGGGCCACCACCTACCTTCCCGAGCGCACTTAATTGAAGGTGTTTCGACGACCAGAGTTTTTGCCGCTTTACCAGGTTGATCATCAGGTAATTGTTTCCGTTCGTGTGTTGCAAGTGGACAAAATCCGGCGTCACCAGCGTATCCTTATCAATTTGGTGCCCCCTGATTTGGCCCTGCACATGCATGACCTGATTATCTGTAACGATATACTTGAGGTGATCCCAGCTTAGTTCGATACCAAGATCGTGTTTATCATCAAAAAAATACCCCAGGTTCATGTCATACTGCGGAACGGTCAGGTTGGTGATTTTGTAGAAATCGGTCAGATCGGGCCGGTCGTGCGCTTTGGCATTGATAAAGGTGAAGTCGTAATTATCGGTAGTTGTATTCCGAAAATGAATGGTGCTTTTCGTGTACCATTCGCGGTTGTAGCCCCAGGTGAAGTAAAAACTACCCCGTTGTTTGCCTATTTTGAATGTCTTGTCGGGAGGTGTTTGTTGCGCGTAAGCTGTTTGGAAGAGGCAATAGAAAAGTAAAGGCACCAGTAAATGTGTCCGTCTCATAGTGTATGTATCGAATGGTGGTATTGAGGTTAGTACCTCAGAGGGTGAAGTGAAAAATAATCCTATGAGTTCCGGAACGGATGATCCAACAAAAAAAGCGCCAACTTGCTAAGAAGGCGCTTTCCTTATTTACTAACTTAATTACCAGCCACGGTGATACCCATGGTCATAGGCGTGATCATATCCACGACGGCCGCCGTAGGGCCTTGGTGGTGGGCCGGCATGACGACGGGTAGAGTATCCCGCATTTCTGGTGTTATAATACGTTGGCCCACAACTGGATACGGATACGATCATTAGCAGGGCTATTAAGAATCCAAGCAATTTTGACGTTTTCATAGCTATCATAACTGGTTATGTTTTTTCAATTTAAAGGTTAGATAGTCTAGGATTTAAATAGATTAATTGCAGGCATTAACCTTTCGTTAAAATCGTGTGATTTGCTTGCGCTGGCGTCCATTCAACGGTCATTTAAGTAAAACGTTTAGGGTAAATTCACGTTTTACTAGAGAGCACACTGTCTTTATTCAACCTATGTATTATAAAAAAATCCGTTCGGCTGTATTGGCAAGCATTTGTTTGGCAATACTGGCTGGCTCCGTTTCAGCACAACCGGCTGACACCACAAAAGGTGGCCCGCTTGATCTGGGTAAGATGTGGACGTTCGATAATCCACCATCTGCCTTTTTTCAAAAAACATACAAGTTTACTGCCGACGAAAAATGGTTTGACGAAGCGCGGTTAGCCTCACTCCGATTTGCCGATTATTGCTCGGCCTCGTTTGTATCGGCCAATGGGCTTGTGATGACGAATCATCATTGCGCCCGCGAATCGGGAACGGGGGTGACACGGCAGGGCGAGGACCTGAACGCTACTGGATTCTTCGCTAAAACACCCGCCGAAGAGCGTAAGGTGGATGGCTTGTTTGTGGATCAACTCGTGAAGATCGAAGACATTACCAAGCAAATTCAAGACGCTATGAGTGGTGCTGATGGGGCGGCAACCCGCTCAGAACAGGCCCAGCTTCAGGCGCGTGAACAGGCGTTTGAAACCGTAAAGCAGGAATACAGTACCAAGGAAGGCTGGAAAGGGCTGGAACTGCAAACGATCACGTTTTATAACGGCGGCCGGTATGCGCTCTATGGCTTTAAACGGTATACAGATGTACGGCTGGTATTTATGCCGGAGTTGCAGCTTGGCTTTTTTGGGGGTGATTATGACAACTTTACGTATCCCCGTTATGCGCTGGACTGTTCATTTTTTAGGGTGTATGATAATGGCAAGCCGCTAAAGACAAGCCACTTTTTTAAATTTAATATAAATGGCGTTCGAGATGGCGAGCCGATTTTTGTGATCGGCAACCCGGGCCATACCGAACGACTTAAGACTGTTGCCGAACTTGAATTTGATCGTGATTTGCAAACGCCCGCTACCATCCAACTTCTGCGAAATCGCTCGGCTGCCTTGCAGACTTACAACGAAACGGCGAAAAGCGACAGCGTTCTGAATGAAATTTTTAGCTATGAGAACAGTCTGAAAGCTTATGGTGGACAGCTTGAGGGTCTGCGTGATGCTAGCTTACTAGCTCGTAAAGCTGCATTTGAGGATCAATTTAAAGCCGCAGCAAGAGTAAAAAACCTGCCTGCTGACCAGTTGAATACCTGGGACGATATTGCCGCAAATACTGCTCAGTTGCGGGCTATTTTTAGAGATGCGAACTACCTGGCGCCCAGCGAGCGAACGATGGGTGAGTTATTGACGTTCGCCAACGTTGTCAGTCAGTATAGTGAATTGCTGGCCTCCCGTCCGCAGGATGCCGAACGGGCGCGCTCGTTGCTGGAAACCCCGGTGGTCAAAAACCGGGCGCTGGAAGAAGCCTATCTGGAAGCTCATCTGTCTGAAGCGCAGACCGCTCTGGGCAACGATGACCCTTATGTCAAAGCGGCTTTGACCGGTGCGGATGGCAAGCTGCGAAGTCCAAAAGAAACGGCAGCTTATTTGCTGAAAAACACCAAATTGAACGATCCCGCTTTTGTGAGCGATTTGGCAACCCGACCTAATGCGGCTGCCTCATCAAAAGATCCGATGCTGGTTTTAGCCCGTATTGGCTTTCCCCGTTATGTGGCGGCAGGTCGGCAGGCGCGGCAAATTACCCAAAAGCAGGAAGTGTTGCGTGGGCAATTAGGTCGGATGCTGTATACGGTGTATGGAACAGCCGTGCCGCCCGACGCTACGTTTTCCTTACGAATTAACGATGGCGTTGTGCAATCCTACAATTATAACGGTACAAAAGCCCCAATCCTGACCACCTTTGCTGGTTTGTACGACCGAAATTACTCGTTTGCTGATAAGGCTCCCTGGAATTTGCCCGCCCGCTGGAAAAACCCACCGATGGAGTTGTTAAAGCAGCCTATGTGTTTTATCTCCACGAACGACATTATCGGCGGTAATTCGGGTAGCCCCATGATCAATAAAAACCTCGAAGCGGTTGGCCTGGCATTCGATGGCAATATGGAAAGCTTACCCGGCGAATTCATTTTCGTGCCCGATGCCAACCGGACGATTTCGGTTCATACGGGCGGCATCATAGCGGCTATGCGCTACATCTACAAAGCCGACCGATTGATAACCGAATTAACAGGTTCGCCAGCCGTTGTAAAACCAAAACCAGCAAAAAAATAAGGGATAGGTAGGCGGATTAAACAGATCGAGCAGATTTTAACGGATTTAAATTGCTAATTTGATCCATTAAAATCTGCTCGATCTGTTTAATCTTTGTTCAATTCCTATGACTAAATCGGATATTCCGGTAATGCCGAAGTTCTTCGATCGGTACATCAATCTGGCCGGTAACGACTGGTTACTTCTCGACGCTCTTACCCAGAATGCGTCTTTCGAAACCCTCATTCCTCTCCAAACGCTCGAAGCACTGGGCGATCTTCGTTATGCGCCGGGTAAATGGACGGCGAAAGATATCGTACAACATATCATTGACACCGAGCGAATTATGAGCTATCGGGCTATGCGTTTATCCCGAAATGACCAGACGCCTTTGCCGGGTTTTGACGAGGAGTCATTTGGTGAATTTGCGAACGCTTCACACCGAACAATTTCTGATTTATATGATGAGTATGCTATTGTCAGAAAGGCAAGTATTGCGTTGTTTACCAGTTTTGACAACGAGATGTTATTAAGAAGTGGCACCTGTTCTGAACAGAAAATCTCGGTAATAGCCCTTGGCTTCGTGCTGGTTGGCCACGCAACCCATCACGCCAACATTCTTAAAGAGCGATATCTTCCCCTTTTAGCTTAATTATAACTACATACAACCTACACTTCATGAGAGCAAAATTCTTACTGCTGATTGCTATTACGGCGCAGGCGGTATATGCACAGCCAAAAGCCAAAGTTACCGTTACGGACTTAACCCGTATCAAACAGGTGGGCGGTATCGAATTAGCGCCCGATGGGCAACGGGCTATTTACGCCCTCGCGACCATTGAACCCAATCCTGACCAGAAAGAAGAGTACGAGTACAAAACACACATCTATTTGACTGGCCTAAAACCCGGCGACGGCAAAGCCTTAACCCGTGGCCCCGAGTCGGCAAGACAGGCGGTTTGGTCGCCCGATGGACAACGAATCGCTTTTGTTCGGACGGTAAAAGGGAAAGGGCAAATTTTCGTCATGTCGCTGGATGGGGGAGAGGCTTGGCAGCTAACGAACGGGACTTACGGAGTCTCATCACCAAGCTGGTCGCCCGATGGCAAGCGTATTGCGTTTTCGGCGGGCCTGACAATGGCGCAAATGCTCACCGATTCGCTGGTGAACCCCGGCAAAATGGGTCCGCTCTGGTCGCTCGAAAAGCCCGGTTTTTCCAGTAACAACTTTATCAAAAGCGATAAAAAGATCAAGCCAAACCCTGATGGGTCGCTGGCCGAAGTCCGGGCTTATCTCGAAAAAGACGTTGAGGATAAAAAAGCCAAAGTTTTCAATCGCTTAAACTTTCAGGGTGAATCGACTACCGAGCCCGATATGAACTTTACACACCTCTATGTGGTGGACGTGAAAGAAGGTGCCACGCCTAAAGCCCTGACGCGCGGATTCTATTCGTATCAGGGCACGAACTGGCTCCCGAATGGCGAAGGGCTTCTGGCCGTAACCGATCGAGATTCGCTCAAACACCCTGACCGCGAGCAGGATAATATAATCGTTTACATTTCTGCCGATGGGTCAGGCACTCGAAAAGCGATACTGTCCGAAGCTGGGAAAAGTTACCGCGCCCCCGAAGTTTCGCCCGATGGCAAGCAATTAGCCTTTCTGGTTAGCCCATCGGAAGGTGTCAATTTCGCTCAAATTGGCCTTGCTGATCTGAATGGCTCCAGCGTTTCGAAGATTGAACTCGTCACCTTCGACCGGGCGCCTAACGGGCTGAACTGGTCAACTGCCCCGGCTGCGGCAAAGGGTAAAAAAGGAACAACAGGCTATGCAATTTACTTTACAGCTTCTGCTAATGGGGGCTCTCCGCTGTATCGGCTTGACCCCGCCACGCGGCAGGTTACGCAATTGACGGATTTCACGGCGGGCGTTACCAGCTTCGATGTAAATGGCAATCGGGTTGTACTGGCGAAAACTGAAGTGGCAAATCCATCGGAACTGTACCTGACCGATGCTACCGCCAAAGCGCAGACCAAACTAAGTAATCACAATGATTGGGTGGCGCAACGTCAACTAAGCCAACCTGAAAAGCGGACGTACAAAAACTCGTTGGGCCAAACGGTTGACTATTGGATTATGAAGCCCGCGTTTTTTGACGCCAATAAAAAATACCCGCTTCTCCTGAATATGCACGGTGGACCAACGGCTATGTGGGGGCCGGGTGAATCGTCGATGTGGCATGAGTTTCAGTACATGTGTTCGCAGGGGTATGGCGTCGTCTATGCAAACCCACGCGGCTCGGGTGGCTACGGGCTCAATTTCCAACGCGCCAATATTAAAGATTGGGGAACTGGCCCAACGGAAGACGTGCTGGCTGCCGTTACCGATGCCGCCAAAGAGAATTGGGTCGACACCAGTCGGCAGGTAATTACAGGCGGTTCTTATGCCGGTTATTTAACCGCGTGGATCGTTGGGCATGACAACCGATTCAAAGCGGCCTTTGCGCAACGGGGGGTTTATGACCTCACCACCTTTCTGGGCGAGGGCAATGCCTGGCGGTTAATTCCTAATTATTTTGCTTATCCCTGGGCCGCCGATGCTAAAGTATTGGATGCTAACTCACCTTATACCTTTGTTCAGAATATCAGAACCCCCTTGTTAATTAAGCATGGCGAAAATGACCTTCGTACGGGGCCGATTCAGAGCGAAATGATGTACAAGAGTCTCAAAATTATGGGTCGCCCGGTTGAGTATGTCCGCATGCCCGGTGCTACCCACGAGTTGAGCCGTACGGGTAATGTTCGGCAGCGTATTGATCGCTTGCTGCGTATTTATGAGTTTTTTGAGCGATATGTGGGTGCTGAAGCACAGGCATTAACGCAAAAATAGAGCACCTGACTGCGAGCGCAGTAAAAATTTGCCGGATACTAAAAGAAACGATTTGTCGATCATTGGATTGGGTTTATTTGTCTGTCACGAAACAGAATAACTCAATCCAATGAACAGACATCATTTTATACTCGCTCTATTGTTCGTTACCGTAACCAATACATTTGGGCAAATTGCCAACAGCAATACGCTGAAAGCGCAGATTGACGGTAAGGAGTTTACCACACAGCCCCGCCGGGTCAGGATCGGTAATTTCTGGTGGATAACGGCCAATACGGTTAAGCCCGATAAATCACTCAGAGTATGGCTGGGCGCTTATGACAAACGGGATATTCTCGAAACCGGAACATATCTAATTGTTGACGCCGATAAGCCTGATACGAAAGAAAACCGGAAGAAAATTGAAGACCTGACCAAGTATAAAGGCTTCGCTGCAATTAAATATGTTGAGGAAACCAAAGAGCCCCGCATGGAGTATCACGTTGGTAAATCGCAGAACGCTGATGAAACCATTGAGGTAAAAATGGGTGCCGATGGTTTTCTGGAAGCGACTTTTCATGGCACTCTGGTAGGGAGTTACTGGAAAGAAAAGGCAACGGCAACCGTTTTTGGGGGTATGGGTCGACTCATAAACAAGATGGAGGATAAAGCTATTACCAAAACATCTGGCTACGACTCCGACATTGACCCCGAAGGAAACGGCTACAAAAAACAGGATAAACAAGACCAGATTGTTATCTCGAACGGCAGTTTCAAGCTAAAAATGAATTAAATCAAACAGGATAACCAATCTGGTAAATCCATCGTTACGTCTTTAACCTGACCATCGTTTTCAGGTTAAAGACGTTTTGCTTTGTATAATTGATCTATGAGTCATCACAACGAATCGCTTGAAGAAGCCCCTAAGTTTCGGTACTGGAAAAGTCAGGCAGAAGCCAATGGCTTGAAAATTAATGATATAAAAGAGTTTTATATTCGGCGTCGGCATAATGGTGAAATATTGTTTGCCATGCTCGAAGTCGATGCCGATACGCCCGAAGGAGACAAAATTCCTCCCGCCCTCTTCCTGAAAGGTCATGCCGTTTCGATGCTGGTGTGTTTACTGGATAAAGAAACGCGGCAAAAATTTGTGGTTTTGGTGAAGCAACGGCGCATTGCCGATGGCTCACAAACCTATGAACACCCGGCGGGCATGGTCGATGCGAGCGATGCCCCCGACGAGGTTGCAGCCCGTGAGCTGGAAGAGGAAATTGGCCTGATCGTGCAGGCTAGTGAGTTAACTAAACTCAATCCGCACGTGTGGCATCCAAGTACGGGAACCAGCGACGAAGGCATGCACTTTTTTTATGTCGAGAAAGAAATGAGCCGTGCCGATATTATGGCGTTTCACCTGAAAAACATGGGTAATCAGGCGGAGTTTGAGCGGATCACGAGCGTGGTAGCTACCCTGCCCGAAGCCCATAAATTGATTACAAATGTCAATGGCTTATTGCTCCATTTTCTGTACCTGCAACACGTTGGTGATTACGAAACAATGAAATTATTATAGTATTCGGTATTTGGTGTATAGTGGGCTGACGCGAAAGCATCACGTATGCGTCAGCCCACTATACACCAAGTATTATAAACAGAAACAACATGGATGAATTTATGCAGGAGGCCATTCGTCAGGCCCGAAAGAGTTTACGTGAAGGAGGTATCCCTATTGGGTCTGCCCTGATTAAAAACGGCGAATTAGTGGCATCAGGTCATAATAAACGGGTGCAGGAAAACAATCCCATTCTGCATGGCGAAATGGACTGTCTGAACAACGCCGGGCGGGTTGGCTCGTTTCGCGACACGGTTATCTACTCCACGCTGATGCCTTGTTACATGTGTGCCGGAACAATTGTCCAGTTTAAAATTCCGAAGGTCATCGTTGGTGAATCCCGGACGTTTTCGGGGGCAAGGGAATTCATGGAACAACACGGCGTAGAGGTAATTGACCTTGACCTTCCCGAATGTGTTGACATGATGAATCAATTCATTGCCGAAAAGCCAACGCTTTGGAATGAAGATATTGGTGAGCTATAAAAAAGTATAGTAGTTACCTTTTGTTGTTAAATGCGTCACATAAACGTATTCTAATGAACTACGTTTGTGAGTTTTCTGTGGCGTTTTTTTCTTCTGCTAACCTGTTTAGTTTATTCTCGTGAATCACAATCCCAGTCGCAGCGTTCTGACATATGGCGGGAGAAATCAGGTACTCTGCTACTGAACGCCGGGATAGGAACTACCTATTATACGGGTGATTTGACCGAGGCCGGTAATCTTGGGCATTTGCGGCTGGGTGCAGCTATAAACGGAGCAATTGCTTATCGCTATTCGCCCCAACTCACATTCCGGCTCGAAGGACAGGTCTATTTCATTCGGGGCTCGCAAAAAAGCACCCATCTTGCCTATAATAACCTCTCGTTTTATAGCGTAAATCCAGACATTTGGGCTGGTATTCAGTGGGATTTCTGGCAAGAAAACGACAAAAATCATGTCATCATTCCATATGCATTGTTGGGAGCTGGCCTCACATATATGACGCCCAGAGCCACATTTGCCGGTAGCTATGTTAGTTTGGCCCCTCTACATACCGAAGGAGTCGATTACAATCGGTTACCCGTCATTATTCGCTATGGATTGGGTGTTCCCATTGTTGCTACGGAGCGGTTTAAGTGGAATCTGGAAGCGGCATATACCCATGTGTTGAGTGATTATCTGGACGATGTAAGTACCGTATATCCTGACCGGAGTAAACTGGATGTCTTCGCAGCGGCCCTGTCAGACCGTCGTCTTGAACTGGGAACAATACCTAATGCAACGGGGGCGCAACGCGGCAACAGCAATCGGCGCGATGGGTATTTTGTGTTGTCGGTGCGCCTTATCTTCATTGTCAGGACATACGTACAACGGAATTATCGCCGGAGTTTTCCCCGTTAGGCTTTTGAGGGCTTTTACCGTATTTTTGAGCTAAAACCCGCTCCTTATCGAATGAGTCCAGCTATTTTTATTGATGCTCTTCAAAACGAACTTCAGTCTATAGAATACGGGCAGGAACCGCCCGAGCTTTACGATCCAATTAAGTATATTATGAATTTGGGGGGTAAGCGTATGCGCCCGCTCCTGACATTGATGGGGGCCTATCTCTTCACCGACGATTGGCAAAAAGCGATTCGCCCGGCTCTGGGCGTTGAAGTTTTTCACAACTTCACGCTCATGCACGACGATATTATGGATCAGGCACCCCTTCGCCGAGGCCAACCAACCGTACACGAAAAATGGAACGGCAATGTGGCTATCTTATCGGGCGATGTGATGCTCGTGAATGCCTATCAACTCCTGCTACATATAGAAGCTACCAAGCTGGCTACTGCCCTGGCCCGATTTAGCCGCACAGCGGCTGAAGTGTGTGAAGGGCAGCAGATGGATATGAATTTCGAGACTCGCTGGGATGTTTCGGAAGCGGAATACATTGATATGATTCGTCTTAAAACATCGGTCTTGCTCGGCTATGCACTTGAATTGGGCGGCTTGATTGGCGGGGCCGATGAAGAGACTACCCGGCATTTGTATGATGGAGGCATGAACATTGGTATAGGCTTTCAGTTAAAAGATGATCTTCTGGATGTGTATGGAGACCCGGCCAAATTTGGTAAGCAGGTTGGTGGAGACATTATTGCTAATAAAAAAACCTTTCTGCTTATTGAAGCACTGGCCCAGGCAAAAGGCACTATCCGGGACGAATTAATTAGCTGGCTCACCCGAACCGATTTTAATAAACAGGAAAAGGTAAAGGCAGTAACGGCCATTTACGACCAGTTAGGAATTCGGCAGCTTACCGAAACCCGTATCAATGAGTATTTCGCACTTGGATTTGCTAATTTCGATCAGGTCAATGCCGATCCTGATCGTAAATCGTTACTTATTCAATTCGCCCGACAATTAGTCGAACGTGAAAGCTAAATAGAGATATATATGATGTAGAATATGGCTGACGCGAGAGCAATACAGGCTATATTCTATACCATATATCCTATATCATACATTCGCTATTTTATTAAACCATGAGTATTACTCTTATCATTATTGTTGTCACGGTTGTTATTAGTGTGGCGGCCTGGAACAACTACAACCTGATGAATTCTTGGATTATGAATCCATATCAGGTGGCTAGTCGCGGGCAATATTACCGGCTGATAACATCAGGATTCCTGCATGCCGACTGGGGGCATCTATTCTTCAACATGCTCAGCCTGTATTTCTTTGGTGGGTTCATCGAACAGGTGTTTGGTATGCTGTTCGCTGGTAATGCACCTTTGTTTCTGGTTGGCTTTTATTTAGTAGCTATTCTGGTTTCTGATATTCCAAGTTTCCTGAAGCATCGGAACGATCCCGGCTACAACTCGCTGGGTGCGTCGGGGGGCGTATCGGCCATTATTTTCGCGGCTATTCTGTTCCGGCCTTTAACGCCAATTTACTTGTATTTTATTCCAATTGGCATTCCCGGCTTCATCTTTGGGGGATTATATCTGGCTTATTCCTATTATGAATCGAAGCGGGGGGCGGGAAATGTCAATCACGATGCTCACTTCTATGGTGCCTTATTTGGCGTTCTTTTTATGATTGTTGTGTATCCGGAAATTCTGCCCAGTTTTTTTGATCAGATTGCCGGATGGCGGTTATTTTAATGGGTGTATAACGGACTTTCCACTAGTGTCTACGCGCTATGTTCCGACTACTCAATCAACCTTATCCCATAGACGATTCCCCCTTGCGGCAGTTGAGTAAGGCGGCTGTGATTGGCTTATTCGTTGGCCTTTTTTTGCTGGTATTTCAACCGTTTGGTCTGAATCTCTGGGAGACCTCTTATAAAGCAATCAAAATACTGGGCTTTGGACTGGTAACATTTCTGGTCACAGCTGTTAATTTCGTTCTGTTACGACTACTATTCCCGGCTCTTTTTGCTGAAGATCGCTGGACGGTTGGGCGTGATATGGTGGCTGTAATGGCAAATATTCTGTTGATTGCGGTGGCAAATCGACTCTATTTAGGCTGGCTGCTGGGGTCGACAGATAGTAGTGAAATGAGCTGGTCCGGTATGATTATCGTTACGTTCGTTGTTGGCATTTTTCCTGTCATTGGCATGATTTTGGCCAATTATATTACCCAGCTGAAGAAATATAGTAACGCAGCCGCAGCCATACCTATTCATTCCCATTCTGCCGAAATCGCTTCGCCGACAGACGCACTATCTGAAAACCTGAAACAATCTGCCGATACGACGGTGACACTCGTTGCCGAAAATGAAAAGGATACGCTCTCTTTATCGACAGATGCTTTACTCTATATCGAATCGAGTGATAACTACTGTACTGTCGTTCATTTGAAAAATACTCAGGTTACGAAGCCGCTTCTAAGGAGTAGTTTGAGTCGACTGGAAAAACAAATTGGTCGACCACACATTGTACGGTGCCACCGCTCGTATGTTGTCAATCTCGACCGCGTGGAGCGTGTCACCGGCAATGCACAGGGCTATAAACTTCACTTATTTTCCGGCCAGTTCGCGGTGCCAGTAGCCCGGCAGTATAACGAGACGCTGATTGCCGAACTAAAGGCTTTGTGAAACGTCCCGCCATTCGTCCCAAAGGGTATTGACGCTTACCAAACGCCCCAAAAGGTTCTGGATACCCCTTTTAGTTCCTGCTTTTCAACACGTTGCCGTAGGTTTGTCTCAACGAAAACAAACCCGGCAACGGCCATGAAAACGATTATTATCTCCCTCCTGATTATTCATATTGCCACTGGCTGTACTGCTTTGCTGGCTGGTCTGATTCCGATGTTCTCTAGAAAGGGGAGCCGTCTGCACAATCGAGCTGGTCTTATTTATGTATACTGTATGATTGTAGTGGCTGTGTCGGCGCTGTTGTTATGCGTGCTGCAACCACTCAAAATGATGCGCATATTCCTGACAGGTATTGCCATTTTTAGTTTTTACCTGAGTATGACCGGCTGGCGGGCTACAAAACAAAAAAAGTCAGGGCCCGCGCAGGCAGATAGGATACTAACCTATATTACATTGGCGGTAAGTGTGCTGATGGTGGGTTTTGGTATATACCTGATGGCCTTGAATGGCACCTCATTCTTCCCGATTGTTTTTTCATTCTTTGGGGTATTGACTTTTATTTTTGCCCGGAAAGATTTCCAGCTAATCAATCATCCGGTCGAGAAAATGCATTGGTTTTTTCAGCATTTTACACGTATGGGGGGCTCCTATATTGCCACATTCACAGCGGCTTTGGTAACGAACATCGGCCGCATTGTCCCTACAAATGCACCTGACTGGATCGCAACCGCAGGCTGGATTGCACCGAGTATCATTGGGGGTATGATAATCGGGCGAACTGTTCGCTATTACAAACAGAAGTTTGATAAGCCAGAGAAATCCGCTTTAGTCTAACTTACTTTTCCAACAATTCTTTCGCCACGGGTAATGCTTTTTCGGCCCATTTTTTCATCTGCCTGCCCGAATAGTGAAGGCCATCGGAAGCAAACTGGCCCGGATCGCCAGCAGCCAAGCGGCTGATGGGTGTGATGTCGACAAAGGCGATGCCAACTTTCTGGCATTCTTCCTTCGCGATACTATTAAACTGATCGATCTCGCTGCCAATCTTGACTTTGTCACGATCAGCCGCAAAAGGAGAAGTACCCCAATCGGGAATGGAAAGTACAAGGACATGTGTTCCATTACCTCCGGCTAATTTAGTAGCAGTTTGCAGCAGTTTCCGAAACTCTGTTCGATAACGTGCCTGATCCTGAGCTCGATACTGATTATTGACGCCAATCAACAAAGAAACCAGACTGTACGTTTTCTGATTGCCAGTAGCTTTAATGGCATCCTGTAATTCAGCCGTAGTCCAGCCCGTGCGAGCAATAATATCTGGATTGGCCATGTCCACCCCGTTTTTACGCAGCATTCCCGCCAGTTGAACGCTCCAGCGGTCCGTTTCATCAACGCTTTCGCCGATGGTGTACGAATCACCGAGGGATAGAAAGGAGACCGGCAAGCGGCCTTGCGGGATTTTCACAAGATTTGAAGGATTAAACAAGATTGCCGATATGGCAAAAAAAATTTGAGGAAACAGTACGCTTATGTAAAAGCCCATCTTGCCTAAAAGCCTAAAAAACGAGTTATTTGTTTGTAATGGATAATCTTGTTTAATCCTTCAAATCTTGCGAAAATCCCGCAGGGCCGCCTGTGCGGTTCTGACTACTCCTGTTCCAGCAAAAACGCCTTGATAAACGGGTCAATGTCGCCATCCAGTACAGCATCCGTATTCGATGTTTGGTAGCCCGTTCGGTGATCTTTCACACGTCGGTCGTCGAGCACATAAGAGCGGATTTGGGAACCCCACTCGATTTTCTGCTTGCTGGCTTCTACCTCAGCGCGAGCCGCATTCCGTTTCTGAACCTCAATTTCGTAAAGCTTTGATTTCAGAAGCCGAATAGCTACCTCCTTATTTTGCAACTGGCTGCGTTCCTGCTGACATTCGATAATAAGGCCCGATGGCTTGTGTTTTAACCGAACTGCCGTTTCCACTTTGTTCACATTCTGGCCACCCGCCCCCCCCGAACGGAACGTATCCCAGTCAATATCGGCTGGATTGACCTCAATATTAATGGTATCGTCAATTAAAGGATAGGCATATACCGAAGCAAAAGACGTATGCCGACGCGCATTGGAGTCGAAAGGCGAAATACGAACCAATCGGTGAACGCCATTCTCCGATTTCAGGTATCCGTAGGCCAATGGGCCATCTATTTCAATCGTCGCCGATTTGATACCCGCCGTATCGCCATGCTGATAATCGACCTGTTTCAGGCCATATCCATGTTTTTCGGCCCAGCGCATATACATGCGGTAGAGCATATCGGCCCAATCCTGGCTTTCGGTACCACCGGCTCCGGCGTTTATTTCGAGAACCGCGCTAAGCTGATCCTCTTCATTACCCAGCATTTTCTTAAGTTCCAGTTCTTCAAGTGTTACCGAAACTTTAGCACCTTCCTGGTCTACTTCTTCTTCGGATACGTCACCCGCTTCGTAGAACTCGTATAATGTTTCAAGGTCACCAAACTGGCTGTTTAATTTTTCGTAACCTGTAGTCCAGCCTTTTAAACCTCGAACTTGTTTCATTACCCCTTCGGCCCGGGCTGCGTCGGTCCAGAATTCGGGCTGAAATGTTTGCTGTTCGAGTTCAGCTAGTTGTTCTTTCTTGTTATCGTAGTCAAAGATACCCCCTCAAAGCCTCTACTCTGGCTCTCAAGTCGGTCAACTGGTCGGTTGTCATGAACTTGTCGTACTTGTTTGAAAATAATGAATTATGACACAGAGATACACGGAGAAGCACAAAGCAACACGGAGGTATTCTTTTAATTTTCTCTGTGAGTCTTTGTGCTCCTCCGTGTATCTCTGTGTCGTAACACAAAGATAGAACAAAACAAGGTGGGGTAAGGGTTTACCGCCGGTATCAACTTTTCAGCCTACCTTTGCGTTCTCCTCTTGAGACGAGTTTATTTTTCATTCTACATAATTCATTCATTAACTAATGGCTTCACAGTACGATGTAATCGTTGTGGGTAGCGGGCCGGGCGGCTATGTTGCTGCTATCCGGGCGTCGCAGCTGGGTATGAAAACGGCCGTCATTGAGCGCGAAAGCCTCGGCGGTATCTGTCTGAACTGGGGTTGTATCCCAACCAAAGCCCTGTTGAAATCGGCGCAGGTTTTTGAGTATATCAAGCACTCTGCCGACTATGGCATTACCATCTCGGGCGAATCAAAAGCCGATTTTGGTGCTGTTATCAAACGGAGCCGGGGCGTTGCTGATAGCATGAGCAAGGGCGTTCAGTTCCTGATGAAGAAGAACAAAATTGACGTTATCAATGGCTTCGGCAAAGTAATACCCGGCAAAAAAGTAGCCGTAACAGCTGCTGATGGCAAGGTTACTGAATATGAAGGTAAACATATCATTATTGCAACGGGTGGCCGAGCACGTGCGCTACCCAGTGTGCCCATTGATGGCACCAAGGTAATTGAGTACCGTAAGGCAATGTCGCTCGAAAAACGGCCCGATAGCCTTCTGGTAATTGGCTCCGGGGCCATTGGCGTTGAATTTGCTTATGTATACGCTAGCATGGGTACCAAAGTGACCATCATCGAGTTTCTGCCAAATGTAGTGCCGGTTGAAGATGAAGACATCTCGAAAGAACTGGCTAAGCAGTACAAAAAACTTGGTATTGATATCTATACAAAGTCGGAAGTAACGAAAGTTGATACCAGCGGTAGCGGTTGCAAGGTGTTTGTGAAAACACCGGATGGCGAAAAAACCTTCGACGTTGACCTTGTTCTGTCGGCAGCGGGTGTTGTAGCCAACATCGAAAACATGGGTCTGGAAGAACTCAGTATTTCGGTTGATCGGGGTAAGATTGTAACGGATGATTATTACCGCACAAACGTTGAAGGTTACTACGCCATTGGCGACGTAACGAAAGGGCAGGCATTGGCGCACGTAGCCTCGGCCGAAGCAATTATCTGTATCGAGAAAATTGCGGGCTTGCCGCACGTCGAACCCCTGAACTACAACAACATTCCGGGCTGTACGTATTGCACACCAGAAATTGCCTCGGTTGGCTACACCGAAAAAGCCGCTCGTGAAGCGGGTTACGAACTTAAAGTAGGTAAATTCCCCTTCTCGGCCTCAGGAAAGGCCAAAGCTGGCGGTGTACCCGAAGGCTTTGTTAAGGTTATTTTCGATGCCAAATATGGTGAGTTCTTAGGCGCTCACTTCATCGGCTCGAACGTAACGGAAATGATTGCTGAGGTTGTGGCTGCCCGTAAATTGGAAACAACGGGTGAGGAAATTCTCAAAACGGTTCACCCGCACCCAACGATGTCAGAAGCCATTAAAGACGCTACCGAAGCCGCCTACGGCGAAGCGATTCATCTGTAGCGTTTTGTCTTAGCACTGGTCACCCAGTGCAGCAAGAATGACAAAAAAGAATAAAAGGCCCCTAGCTTGATACTAGGGGCCTTTTATGTCAAACAAAATTATTTTTCAAGAAATTTAAGCCTTCAACACTTTCCAGTTGGCCAGGCCAATTTTTGTCAGGAAGTACAGGAATGACGTCCGTAAAACGCCAAGTCCATAAATGGAACTGCGTTTGAAGTTAATTGACGATGCTTCTTCAAAATACTTGGTAGGGCAGGTGACTTCGCCGATCTCGAAGCCTTTAAAGAAAATCTGAGCCACCATTTCATTATCGAAAATGAAATCGTCGGAGTTGTGTGTGAAGTCCAGACTGCGTAGCACTTCGCCGGAAAATGCCCGATACCCGGTGTGGTACTCAGACAGTTTTTGATTCATGAGCACATTTTGGGAGAAGGTCAGGAAGCGATTTGCGATGTATTTGTACATAGGCATACCGCCCTTTAACGCGCCCTTACCCAAAATTCGTGAGGCAAATACGACCGGATACAAGCCATTTCCGATAATTGAGATGATGGCTGGCAGTAGTAAGGGTGTGTATTGGTAATCGGGATGAAGCATTACAACGATATCTCCGCCCAGTTCCAACGCCTTGGCATAACACGTTTTCTGGTTGCCGCCGTATCCTTTGTTCTTGTCATGACGAATCACATGGCGAATGCCTAACTGCCGGGCTACCTCAACAGTATTATCGGGGCTGGCGTCATCAACTAAAATGACATCGTCGACTAAATCGAGCGGAATTTCACGGTAAGTGCGTTCCAGCGTCAAGGCTGCCCGGTAGGCAGGCATCACGACAATTACCTTTTTATTATTAAACATTACAGCAAAATTAAGCGGTGGGTGTTATCATGCCAATAAATAAGACGATTGATGCCGTTTCCTTTGACATATTGGCCGTAGATTTGTTGTTTAATCCAGAGCCTTATCAAGGCGAAAGCTCGACTGCTTATCTATTTCTTGTTTATGTTATCCAGCGAAACAATATTTTTTCTTGCCTTTGCCGCCTTCGTTCTTTTGATTATGGCTCTTGACTTAGGCGCTTTTTCAAAACGTCAAAGTCATGTCGTTCAATTTAAGGAAGCGGCTATCTGGAGTGCAGTTTGGGTTGCGTTATCAATTGCATTTTACTTTTTCCTGCAAAACTTCGGCTATCTTGTTCATGGCGTGAACGATATGTCCCGACTTCAGGAAGTTAGAGATAAGTACGCTGAGCACGTTGAACTTATACCTAGCAATTTTGCGGCCAGTTTGGCTCGTTTCCAGGCCAATATGTCGCTTGAATATATAACGGGCTATCTGGTCGAGTACTCGCTTTCGGCTGATAATATTTTTGTGTTCATCCTCATTTTCAGTTCGTTTGGTGTTCGGGAACGGTATTATAAAAAGATCCTTGTCTGGGGAATTCTGGGTGCCATTATTCTGCGATTCGTCTTTATTTTCCTTGGGTCAGCCCTGATCCAGCGATTTGAATGGATAATGTATCTGTTCGGAGCCTTTCTGGTCTACACGGGTGTTCAACTGTTTTTTCAGAAAGATGAAGATGAGAAAATCGAACCGGCTAAGCACCCAGTGGTTCGTTTCGCCAGTAAATATTTGAATGTTTACCACCGCAATGTTACCGATAATTTTTTTGTCCGCCGGAAGTCGGACCATAAGCTGTTTGTAACACCACTCTTTCTGATTGTCATTGTCGTCGCCTTTACTGATCTTGTGTTTGCCGTTGACTCGATTCCGGCCATCTTTTCGATCACAAAAGACCCTTACATTGTCTTCTTTTCGAACGTGTTTGCCATTATGGGCTTACGCTCCATGTTCTTTTTTCTGTCCAGCATCATGAGCCAATTCCGATTCCTGAAAATAGGTCTGGCCGTATTGCTAACCTTCATTGGTGCGAAAATGCTGGCCGAACACTGGTTGGCCGCACATGGCTTTAAGCCTGTTTATTCCTTGTACATTATTGTTGCCATCCTGGGAGTCAGTGTTCTGGCTTCCTGGCTAATACCGGAAAAGAAGGCATCCGAAGCATAGATGCGTAAAATTACCTAAGTCGGCAGTCTATGTGTACACTTTCCGTCTGAGAAACGTTAGTTTTGAGAAAGAGACTTTCCTTATCAGATGACGTTTGCGCTTGCTGCCGTATTAAAAACATTCCGTCGACGTTTAACGAACCTCAGTAGTCGTAATCGTTCTCTGTTGCTGACCACCTTACCCGCCGGTCAATTTCTGGATTTAAACGAAACGGACTTTCTGCTCAACAAGCCTTCGTTCACGGTCATTACCGATTTAATTGGTCGTAAAGCGTCAATATCGGTATGCGAAGTCCTCGACGCCCGGCAGGAGCGAAGCAACGAAGTAAGCCGCAAACTTCGGCGCATTGACCGAACAGCGCGATTTATAGAAGAGGAGCGAGGCACCGAAGACTTGTATGTAGGCTGGCCATTCGTAAAGGGTAAATTTCTAGACGATTCGGTTGTTCATTGCCCCTTACTCTTCTTCCCGGTGCAACTTTCACGACAGGGCAAGTTCTGGAAATTAGTTCGTCGGGGTGATGAACTGGCTTTTCTAAATCCAGCATTCGCTTTAGCTTATGGACAATTTAATCAGGTGAAATTGCCTGATGAGGTCGTTGAAAAGACTGTCGATGAGTTTGATCGGGACCCGCTCGTATTTCGAACCCAACTCTACGAATGGCTCAAAGACAGTCAGCTTGAAATCAACTTTAACCCGGACTTATTTACCGATACGCTCCAATTCTTCAATAAACAAAGCTCAAAAGACCTTGGCCAACTCGAACGTACCGGCGAGTTAAAACTGTATCCGGAAGCCGTACTGGGCATTTTTCCACAGGCGGGGTCTTTTCTTGTGCCAGATTATGACGCATTGATAGCAAAGACCGAGGAACGAGAGTTGAGTAGTGATGAGCCGCTTAACAATGGCCTTTACCCTTTTTTACCGCCGGATGTCTCCTCAATTCTTGCACCTTACTCCTCACTTCCAGAAAAAAACATTCATACCCCTTTGCCAATGGATGCGTCGCAGGAAGCGGCCGTTCGGGCTGTTAAGGCCGGGCAATCACTTGTGGTACAGGGGCCTCCCGGTACGGGTAAATCGCAACTTATTGCCAATTTAATGGCCGATGCCGCTGCGACAGGCAAACGGGTTTTACTGGTTTGCCAGAAACGAGCTGCCCTGGATGTTGTGCAGGAACGCCTTCGGGAAGTGGGTATGGTTTCCTTTCTGGCGTTGATTCATGATTTTCAGAATGACCGACGTGCTTTGTACACCCAGATTGCAGAGCAGATCGAACAGATTGAGGCCCATCGAAAGCAAAATAATAGTTTGAACGCCGTTCTGCTCGAACGGGACTTCGATCAGGAAAGTCGCCGTATTGATGAGACAGTTGGAGAGTTGCAGACGTTTAAAAATGCATTATTTGACACGGCAGAGAGCGGCATATCGGCCAAAGAATTATATCTGACTGCGCCGTTTGCAGATAGTACCCGATCTACTGTGGCGTTAGAGGATGTTTATCAACAGTTCCACCTGCAAGATGTGGATAACTTTGTTCAACGGCTAACCAGCTTCTCGGCTTATCAACAAGCGTTAGGGGCGGAGCATGTTTGGGGAAAACGCGTTAGTTTTTCGTCATTTACGAATGCTGATTTAAGCAAAGCCGATCAAATAATTTTGGGCTGGGTCCAACGTCGCCAGAGCGCGAATGAACAAATGGCGACCCTGATAGAAAGGCCGTTAGTGCTTGCGGAGTTGGTGGAATGGCAGGCGCATGACTGGGAACTAACCGCCTTGTTAGCCCTGCTGGATGTGCCTGATGCCGCGCAACTGTGGGAGATTGTAACTTATTTACGACAAACGCCCAATCATCCGGCACTAACAATTGAGGAATCTCGTCTGGATGAACTAGCCGATAGCTGGCTTGAGACATTGGCAACACCCGGGCCCGAACGGTCTTTGGTAACAACTGATTTACGCGCTTTTCGGGATCTATTGGACAATGCATTAACAGCACGCAATTCATGGGTTAGCTGGAACTGGTGGCAGCTCACAAATGCGGGGAAAACTCAATTGCAGGCGGTAGTGTCGGCCAATAGCCTAAGTCTATCCGAACCGGATTTGCATACGCTGGCGACTAAGGTTAGCCAGCGGATTCGGCTGGAAGCCATACACCACGAAGCCGCTCCTTTGCTGGCCGGATTATCGCTCGCTGAATCACCGGCTAGCTTGCGGCTTCTGCGTCATGCCCAGCATCTCACAGAAAGGCTAACTACTCTTGACATCCTCCAACGTCTGCCGACTTCGTTGTGGCAAACACATGTGCGTTTCGCCGATAGCGTGGGAAAGATTACACAGATCGCTACCGTTGTCGCCCGACAGCAAGCCGATGCGGCCACATATCTTACGGATGAACAACTAGCGCAAAGTTGGGCAGGTGATGCGTATGCTACAAAACTTCGTCAAACCCTCCGGCGGGATTTTGATTTGCTGGTTGAGGCCGACCGTTTACAGGAAAGTTTTTCGGAGGTAGAGCGTACTGTTGTACAACGCTTAACTGGCCATGAATCAACAAATTGGGTAACTATTTTCCTGGATAGCATTCGGGCAGCGTGGCTTGACCACATTGAGCGACTATATCCTGAGCTTCGGGGCGTGTCTTCGCTTAAAATAAATCAGTTAGAGCAAACTTTACAGGAGAGTATTCAGCGGAAAGAGAGCCTGAGCCGCGATAGTTTACTGATTAAACTCCGGGAGCAGACGTATCGAAACTTAACATTCAATCGCTTGAATAATGTAGTTACGTACCGTGATTTACTGCATCAGGTAACCAAAAAGCGGAACGTGTGGCCGGTCAGAAAATTGATGGAGTCGTATGCTGATGAAGTATTTAAACTAGTGCCTTGCTGGTTAGCCTCGCCGGAGTCTGTTTCGGCAATGTTTCCATTACGCGAAGGTTTATTCGATTTGGTTATTTTCGATGAAGCTTCGCAGTGTTTTGCCGAGAATGGGGCTCCGGCTATGGCCCGTGGAAAACAGGTCGTTATTACAGGCGACAATCAGCAATTACGCCCAAGTGACTTGTATCGAACACGCCTGGACGATGCCGAACCGGATGATGAAACGCCTGCGGCTCTCGAAGTCGAATCGTTGCTCGAACTGGCGGCCCAGCAATTGCCACAAATGTCTCTGACGGAACATTACCGCAGTCGCTCGCTCGATCTGATTACTTTTTCGAATACCCATTTTTACCAGAACAAATTATCGCTACTGCCGCATTTTGACGATATAAATCGACACGAACCCGCCATTCGTTATATGAACGTGAAGGGCATATGGCAACAAAACACGAATCCTGTCGAAGCAGAGGCTATTTTGACGCTACTCGATCAACTGGCCGTCGATCTTCCGGGTCGATCTATCGGTATTGTAACTTTCAACTATACGCAACAGCAGCTAATTCAGGATATGCTGGATAGTAACGCAGTTGAAAAGCCGCAGCCATCAGAAACGAATGCTAGCCCGCCAGATAACCATCTCTTCGTCAAAAACATCGAAAACGTTCAGGGCGACGAACGCGATGTAATCATTTTCTCGGTTGGATACGCCCCCGATGAGCGAGGGCGATTGTCGATGCAGTTTGGGAGTCTGAATGCCAAAGGGGGCGAAAATCGGCTGAATGTAGCCGTTACACGGGCGCGGGAACGTGTCTATGTCGTTACCAGCTTATGGCCGGAGCAGCTCACCGTGGCCGATACAGCCAACGAAGGGCCAAAGTTACTGAAAGCGTATTTATCGTATGCGCTGGATGTGGCCCAGGAGCGTTTTCAGCCAGCACCCAGGGCCGAACAGGTCTTATCAGTTGGCACGTTGCTAAAAAACAAGTTAGCTGAACAACACCCAGCCTGGCAACCCGAACTACCCTTTGCAGATTTAACCGTCAAGGCTGCGGATAATACGTATCAATCGCTCATGTTAACAGACGATGATGCGTATTACCAGCAAACGCTGAAGCAAGCACATGCCTATTTGCCTATTGCCTTAAAAACTCGGAAATGGCCGTTTGAGCGTGCCTGGAGCCGGGAGTTCTGGCGTGATCCTCGTCAGATTGGTTGAGGTGGCTGGATAAATGTATTGTATGTCAACGGCTTAATTATATAAGTGCGTATTTTAGTTGGCAGAAAGAATAAGATATACAAACGGGGAATTTCCCCTTGTTGGGATTAATCTGAATCAGGATATTTGCTTTGCTGAAATTACCGTGAGTGTGTTTAATCACTATCCCGATTAAATTTATTTCCAACTGTTTACTAATATGCTGCGCAACACCCTCATTTTTATGCTTCTGGGTTCTTCAATCCTGACGGGTTGCGCCACGTTAACAAGGTCGCAGGTACAGGCTGTTAACGATTTTGCTTCACTAGCCAGTCAGGGAGCTGAGTATCCGGAGAAAGTATTGAACAAGGTAATAAATAGTCGATATGACAGTCGGGTATTGCTGGCAAGTCAAAATGTATCGTCTGACGCTCCATTAAATTATAGCGCATTGACGGGTCTGTATCAGGCTAAACAAAAGGAATTGGTGCCCGTCAGACGTATAAAAAAAAGCATAGCTGTAATTAGTGACTATGCACTGGCGTTACAAAATCTATCCTCACCCGATTTTGCTAAAAACGCTGGCGCATCTGCTGATGCGCTGGGAAAGTCGGTAGATAATGTAACAACTCGATTGAATACAACTCTCCCGAACACCTCTATTTCGCCAATTGGTAGTGCGTTGAGCAAAACATTAAAGGAAGCGACTGGCCGCTATATTGGTTATAAACAAACGAAAGCCATCAAGCAATTTGTTCAACAGGGCGACTCCCTGGTGGGAGCGCTCCTTGGTAGCGCAGAATCCCTGTTGCAAAATCAAGCGACTATATTTATCCAGAACGCTCGCCAAGACGACAGTGTCAACGTGGACAACTTATTCCGCTCAATTAGGTCAGATGCCCCTTATGAGCGTTATCAGCTAGCAGTAAGCAGCTTCGAGCGAATCAACAAAATCAACCAACTTATAGAATTAAATCAGCAGGCTATTCAGGCATTACAACAAATTCGGCTAGCGCATAAGGAATTGAAAGACAAGCTACTGGTCAAGCAAAAGCTACTTGACATTGGGAAAGAACTGGGCAGTCTTTATGAATCAGTAAATGATTTGCAAGCTACTTACAGGGAAATAGACAAATAAACCGCGTCCTTATGAAAACTGCTCTTATTTCGCTGTTTCAGACCATTAACGATGCAAAGCGCCAGCTCATCGACGAACGAAATAAAACCCATAGCGATGCTGAATTAGCAAGAATTAGTCAGGCAATAACGCTCCTGGATCAATTGGCCAGCGATATACTGATTTTAGATCTGGTAGCACAGGCAGACGAGATAGACGTTCAGGCTCAAGCTATAAGAGACCTGACTGTAAAAATTAATGAGACAACCGCTAACCTTGTTCATATTGCCGCCATTCTCGATAACATAACCAACAAACTTGACGGGCTTTTGAAAGCAGCTTCCATTCTAAGCGGAGTTGGTCTTATTGGGTAGTCCTCATTTCCCCTAACGTAAATAAGCCGCGTTCGTCTTGGGACGAACGCGGCTTATTTACGTTAGGGGAAATGAGGACTACTCTTTCATCATCCCAACAAACTGATCGAATAAGTAATGGGAATCGTGCGGCCCCGGTGATGATTCCGGGTGATACTGCACCGAGAAGGCTGGTTTATCCGTCCGACGGATACCCTCAATGGTTTTATCATTAAGGTTGATATGTGTTAGTTCAACGTTGGCGTGGTCCATTATCTCGTCCGCACTCACCGCGAAACCGTGGTTTTGCGAGGTAACTTCACAATGGCCCGTAATCAGGTTTTTAACCGGATGGTTCAAGCCACGGTGGCCATTGTGCATTTTATACGTTGAGATACCACTAGCCAGCGATAAGATTTGGTGACCAAGGCAAATACCAAATAAGGGTTTGTCTGTATCTAATGCCTGCTTGACCGTTTCAACTGCGTAGGGCATCGCTGCCGGGTCGCCGGGACCATTGGCAATAAAATAGCCATTTGGTTTCCAGGCCGCTAGTTCAGCATGAGCCGTCCGTGCCGGGAAGACCTTGCAGAATACACCCCGTTCGTTAAAGTTGCTCAGAATGCTTCGTTTAACGCCTAAATCAAGCACAGCTACACGTAGAGCAGACTCAGGATCACCTTGTTCATAAGCCTCTTTTGTGCATACTTCCGACGATAGCTCCAGACCGTCCATATCGGGTACTTTATTCAACTCAGCAAGCAATACGGCCGGGTCTAGGATCTCGGACGAAATAATGCAGTTCATCACGCCTTTTGAGCGGATATACCGCACGAGTTGGCGGGTATCTACTCCATGAATACCAACAATACCAGCTTTCTCGAAATAATCCTGTAAGGAACCATCGGCTGTATAGCGGGAGTGAATATTGGAGAAGAAATTGCAGACCATCGCCCGAATTTTTACCCCACCCGATTCCTGTTCGGCATTATTCAGGATGCCATAGTTGCCAATGTGCGACGTGGTATTGATAATTACCTGGCCATAATAAGAGGGGTCGGTGTATATCTCCTGATAGCCAGTCATTCCCGTGTTGAAGCAAATTTCACCACCGGCTGTACCAATTTTACCGAGCGCTAGTCCTCGATATACAGTCCCATCTTGTAAAACCAGCAGGGCTTCAGGCTGTTGCGTATGTTTCATGTATGCGTTTTGGCTTGAAAGACTAAAAAAAAGGGCTAACCGTTGAACGGTTAACCCATTTCTATATGATGTGTGTGTGCGTCACTCAGTTTTTCTTCTTTACCACTTCCGTTTGTTCTACAAAAGTAGCAAGCAAACGTTGTTCAACAATAAAAAACTTGGACTTACGCTTTTGGCGTATCAGAATCTTCATCAGCAACTGGTGCATCAGCGGCAGGTGTTTCTTCAGTTGACGTAACTTCAGCTACAGGAGCAGCAGGAGCTTCATCTTCAACAACTTCAGCAGATGGCTCTTCAACTGATGCAACGGCAACAGGAGCCGTTTCGGTCGTTGCTTTTGCGCCTGCTCCACGACGGCTACGACGAGTTTTCGTAGTGTTGGCAGCCGCTTTTTCAGAGGCAGCCGCCAGAAGAAGTTCGTTGAAATCAACTAGTTCGATTAGGCAGGTATCCGCGTTATCGCCTAACCGGTTACCCAATTTAATAATCCGTGTGTAACCGCCCGGACGGCTGGCAATTTTGTCTGCCACGACGCCGAACAATTCTTTCATCGTATCCTTGTCATTCAAGGCCCGGAATACTTCACGACGATTTACGAACGTGTCATCTTTAGCCCGTGTCAGGATTGGCTCCACAAATTTGCGAAGTTCTTTTGCTTTAGCAACCGTAGTTTCAATACGCTTGTGCAGGATGAGCGACGACGCCATGTTCTGCAACATCGCTTCGCGGTGCGAATGTGTCCGACTTAGGTGGTTATTCTTTTTACCGTGTCTCATTATCTTGTGAGGTTTACAGTTTATGGTTTACAGTCTACGGTTAGCCTTCGAACCATACACCACAAACCGTAAACCGACTTAATCTTCGTCTAGTCTGTATTTGGCAACGTCCATACCGAACGTCAGGTTCTTCTCAGCAACGAGTTGCTCAAGCTCCGTCAATGACTTCTTACCAAAGTTGCGGAACTTCATCATATCGGAAATTTCCAATCGAACCAGATCGCCCAACGTCCGAACGTCAGCCGACTTGAGGCAGTTGTAGGCACGTACCGACAGATCAAGATCCGCCAGTGATGTTTTCAGAAGTTTCCGCATGTGCAGTACTTCTTCATCAACTACATTTTCCTCTTCTGGTTTCGCCGTTTCGAACGTCATCGTCTGATCTGAGAACAGCATAAAGTGCTGAATCAGAATATAAGCAGCGCCTTTCAACGCTTCTTCAGGATGAATCGATCCATCTGTTTCGATGTCTAACAGTAACCGCTCATAGTCAGTTTTCTGCTCAACCCGAGTATTCTCAACACTATATTTCACATTCTTGATAGGTGTGTAAATAGCATCGATAGGGATGTGACCGAAAGGCAATTCGTTAACCCGTGGTTCATCGGAAGGAACGTAGCCCCTACCTTTTTCCACAAAAATTTCCATTTCCAAATCCCGTGTATCATCGATGTGGCAGATTTCCAACTCTGGATTCAGCACTTCGAACGATGGAGAGAATTTGGATATATCACCGGCCTTAAGAACCGATTGTTTCTTGATATTGACGGTGATCTTGTTGTCGACCATGTCATTGATCTTCTTGAAGCGAACCATTTTCAGGTTCAGAATGATCTCTGTCACGTCTTCAACGACGCCCTCGATAGATGAAAACTCGTGCAACACGCCCGGAAATTTCACGCTTGTGATAGCGTATCCTTCCAGAGATGACAGCAAAATACGCCGTAGCGCATTGCCGATTGTTACACCGTATCCTTTTTCAAGGGGTTTGAATTCAAACACCCCGTGAAAGTCGTCAGCTTTCTCCACTACGACTTTGTCGGGCATTTGGAACGCTAAAATTGACATACGTTTCGTATTTTAAAGCAGTTCTCTGCCTTGGCGTGAAGACTGAAATAGTGTTTACGGTTTTCAAGCCTTCGATTTGTGGTACTTCTGCGGGTTAATGACCAGCCTCTTACCGAGAACCAATCGCCCTTTAACCGTAAACTATAGAAAGGCGGCAGAAGCCAGTGAAGGTATCTGCCGACCCAATGAATTATTTCGAATATAATTCGACGATTGCCTGCTCTTTGAAGTTTTCAGGAATCTGATCGCGTTCTGGGTAGCTAATAAACTTACCTACCAGTTCCTGACCATCCCACTCAACCCAGTTATACCGTTTGGTATTACGGGCCGATAAACTTGAAGCGACAGCTTCCAGCGATTTTGATTTTTCACGAACACCGATCAATTGACCTGGCTTCAGCGAGTACGAAGGGATGTTTACTACTTCGCCATCAACGATGATGTGTTTGTGAGATACCAACTGACGGGCAGCCCGGCGAGAAGAAGCAATACCCAGACGATAAACAGTGTTATCTAAACGGGCTTCGCATAATTTGAGCAGATTTTCGCCGGTGATTCCTTCCCGAACTTGTGCCCGGTGGAACAAGGCGCGGAACTGACGTTCCAGAATACCGTAAGTATATTTTACTTTCTGCTTTTCCAGCAATTGGAGTGCATATTCGGACTGTTTCCGTTTGCGACCCCGACCGTGCATACCCGGTCCGTAATTTTTTTTCTGAAGCGCTTTGCTCGGGCCCATAATGGGTTCACCGAACTTGCGCGAAATCTTGGCTTTAGGCCCTATGTAACGTGCCATTCTTCAATGAATGAATAATTGTGAAACATTGAACAGACACAACCAAATGTCGCCTGTCCCTATTCATGCCATCCGTAATTATACGCGACGACGTTTTGGCGGCCGACAACCATTGTGCGGCAACGGGGTAATATCACGAATCGTAGTAACTTCGATACCTGAGTTCTGAATGGTACGGATAGCCGATTCACGACCTGATCCTGGACCTTTCACAAATACCTCTGCTTTCCGCATACCCAGATCGTGGGCAACGGCTGCACAGTTAGAAGCGGCTGTCTGAGCAGCATATGGCGTGTTTTTCTTTGAGCCACGAAAGCCCATTTTACCTGCCGATGCCCAGGAAATAACCTGGCCGTTCATGTTGGTGATCGAAATGATGATGTTGTTGAACGTAGCCCGGATGTGTACCTGACCAACTGGTTCAACAATTACCACCCGCTTTTTCGCTTTGTCTTTGCGTTTTGCTTGAGCCATTGTTTGTAGGTAATCGTCAATGTGTCACAGGTTTCATTACTTGCCAGTCAAAAACTAGTTTCGAACAGCTACAAATGGTCCTTATGACGATGAGCGACCGATTAATTATTTCGTTACTTTCTTCTTGTTAGCAACAGTCTTCCGCTTACCTTTTCGGGTACGGGAGTTGTTTTTCGTATGCTGACCACGAACCGGCAGACCTTTCCGGTGACGAAGACCCCGGTAGCAACCGATGTCCATTAACCGTTTGATGCTCAACTGCACCTCTGAGCGCAACTGACCTTCAACTTTGTATTCGTTCGTGATCGCGTTACGAACAGCACTCGCTTCTTCATCAGACCATTCACTGGCTTTCTTATCAACACTGATACCAGCATCGGTAAGGATTTTCTTAGCCCGGCTACGACCGATGCCGAAAATGTATGTCAGCGCAATTTCGCCACGCTTTTTGTCTGGAATGTCAACACCTGCAATACGTGCCATACTTAGCCTTGTCTTTGTTTATAACGGGGATTCTTTTTGTTGATCACGTACAGTTTTCCCTTCCGACGGATCACGACGCAGTCTTCACTACGCTTCTTGATTGACGCTTTAACTTTCATGATTTTAAAAGTTTTCGGTTTTCGGTTTTCGGTTTTTTGCATCCGGTTGTTACAGCCGAAAATCAAAAACCGAAAACTGTATCCCTATTTGTACCGATACACAATTCGCGCCTTGCTCAAATCGTAAGGCGACATTTCCAATTTTACGCGATCACCTGGCAAAATTTTGATGTAATTCATCCGCATTTTGCCGGAGATGTGAGCGATTACCTCATGCTTGTTAGCGAGTTCAACCCGGAACATTGCATTTGATAATGCCTCTAAAATCACACCGTCCTGTTCTATAGAATTCTGCTTTGCCATGTTCGCTTTAAGCCGCTGTCAGTTCCTGTGTTTCAACCATCAGGCTTGTGTTTGCGGTAACTGCTTCAATGTATTCAAAGGTTGTCAGAATTTCGGGCTTCCCTTTGCGCACGGCCACTGTATGTTCAAAGTGAGCCGAGGGCTTGCGGTCAACTGTCCGAATCGTCCAGCCATCACGCTCCTGAACAACGCCTTTCTTACCGAAATTGATCATTGGCTCAATGGCCAAGATCATTCCTTCCCGTAGCTTGGGACCTTGTCCGCGTTTACCATAATTTGGTACTTCAGGCGCTTCGTGCAGATCCTGACCCACGCCATGACCAACTAACTCCCGAACTACTGAATACCCAAACTTCTCTGCATATGTTTGAACGGCATACCCAATATCACCAACCCTATTACCTTCAACTGCTTTTTCAACACCAAGATATAGGGATTCTTTAGTTCGGCTTAACAGCCGACGAACGGCTGGAGTAACTTCACCAATTGGGTATGTATAGGCGCTATCACTATGATAGCCATTCAACTTTACACCACAGTCTATTGAGATAATATCTCCATCGCGAAGTTCATAGCGGCTTGGAAAGCCATGCACAACTACATCGTTAACAGAGATACAAAGAGATGCCGGAAACTTATTATATCCTAAGAAGGATGGAATACCTCCATTATCTTTAATAAACGTTTCTGCAACCTTATCAAGTTCCTTTGTGGCTATGCCGGGACGGATAAGCTTTGCCACTTCGGCGTGCGCCTTTCCAAGCACCTGTGCACTGATTTTTATAAGGGCGATTTCTTCATCACTCCTGTAAAAAATCATTTTATCCTTTTTATCGGAACTACTCATGTCAATTAAGCGGCTACTGTCTCGCTATTCGCACGTCCCTGTACCCGACCTGATTTCATCAGACCTTCATACCGACGCATTAATAGATAGCTTTCAACTTGCTGGAGTGTGTCAAGCACAACACCGACCATAATCAACAGAGATGTACCACCAAAGAACTGTGCGAAACCACTCGTCATACCCAGCAGGTTGGCCATAGCAGGTAAAATTGCTACAATCGCCAGCATGGCTGCACCTGGTAATGTGATGCGGTCTAGAACAGTGCCAATGTACTCTGAGGTCTGAATACCCGGTTTAACGCCCGGAATAAATCCGCCACTACGTTTCATGTCATCAGCAATCTGAACAGGGTTGACAGAAATAGCTGTGTAAAAGAACGTAAAGATGATAATCAACAGAGAGAACAATAGGTTGTACTGCCAGGTCGTATAGCTTTGGAAAGCATTTTGCACACTAGCTGCAAAATCACTTTTCTCAGCAAACAAACCTGCAACGTACGTTGGAATGAACATCAAAGCCTGAGCGAAAATGATCGGCATAACACCGGCTGCGTTCAGCTTCAGAGGAAGATATTGACGTTGTCCACCAACTACTTTGTTGCCAATAACCTGTTTTGCATATTGAATAGGTATACGCCGAACCGCTTGTGTCAGTACAACAGCACCCATAATAACAAAGAACAGGCCAACCAATTCCAGTACAAAAATCAAACTTCCGCCAGTGCCACGTGACAGGGCTTCTCCGTAGATAGCACCCGGTAGCCGTGACACGATCCCAATCATAATGATCATTGATATGCCATTACCAATTCCTTTATCTGTAATCCGCTCACCGAGCCACATACAAAATATGGTGCCTGCTGTTAAGATAAATAGGGAAGAAATGGTAAATAGACCACGGTCAATTAATAAAGCTTCCTGTGGAATTGTTGTCCGAACATAGGTAATGGCTTGTACAGCCGTTACACCAATCGTAAGCACCCGAGTAATCTGATTTAGTCTCTTACGTCCAGATTCACCTTCCTTCTGCATTTTCTGGAAGTAAGGTAGAGCCAGCGTAAGCAACTGGATAGCAATCGACGCCGAGATATAAGGCATGATTCCCAGCGCAAAGATTGAGGCTTTGCTAAACGCTCCACCTAAAAAGGTGTCCAGCAAACCAAGTAATCCCTGAGGATTAAGGTTTAGTTTGTTGGGATCAACGCCGGGTAGTACAATAGCCGAGCCAAGACGAAACGCTGTTATAAACAACAACGTGTTCAGGATTCGACCCCGCAACTCGTCAATTGCAAAAATATTCTTAAACGTGGTGATGAGTCGATTCATAAAAGTATGTCGGCCGTTACGGTGCTTACAACTAGTTAGCTGCTTCCTCTTTTACATGTTTGGCAGGCACAATGGCCTTACCGCCTGCTTTTTCGATAGCTTCTTTGGCACTACTCGAGAAAGCGTGGGCATGAATTTCAACTGCTGCTGTCAATTCACCCCGGCTAAGTACTTTAACAAGATCTTTCTTGCTGACCAGACCATGCTGGAGCATAAAATCCATATCGACTATTGTCGCTTTGGTTTCATCAATCAAAGCCTGAATTGAGTCCAAGTTGAGAGGTTTGTACTCGACGCGGTTGATATTCTTAAAGCCAAATTTCGGCACACGACGTTGAAGTGGCATCTGTCCACCTTCGAAGTGTATTTTACGACTATAACCTGAGCGTGACTGCGCTCCTTTGTGACCACGCGTAGACGTTCCGCCCATGCCTGATCCCTGTCCGCGTCCGACTCGCTTGCGCTCTCTGACGGAACCTTTTGCCGGTCTAAGGTTGCTTAAATTCATTTTGATAATTAAAAAAAGGAAAATAAATGAACAGAGATCAGTACTAATGATGATCTGGTCCAATTACTCTGCCACTTTGGTCAACACTTATTACTAAAAAGATGATTCTTTTGGCCTTTCGAGACCTTCATGAAGAGGCACGATGGCCTGAAAACCAAAAGAATCGCAAAGATACTTAAATTTCTTCAACCTTCACCAAGTGCTGCACCTTATTGATTGCACCTTTCAAAGCGTCGTTATATTCTAACTCGACACTCCGGTTGATTTTGCCCAAGCCTAGCGACTTGATTGCATTTTTCTGGTTTAGCGGTCGTTTAATGGTGCTGCTGACCTGCGTGATGCGTACTCGTGCCATGTCTGTTGCTCCTTTATATTAACCGTTAAATACTTTTGCCAAACTAATCTGACGCTGGAAAGCTACTTGGTGCGGTAAACGCATCTTAAGTAGCGCAACGAGCGTAGCTTTTACCACGTTGTGAGGATTCGAAGAACCCTTCGACTTTGCAAGGATGTCATGAATGCCAGCCGATTCAAGAACGGCCCGCATAGCACCACCAGCAATTACACCTGTACCAGGAGCAGCTGGTTTCAGCAGGACGAAGCCACCACTGAATTTGCCTTCCATTTCGTGAGGAACCGTCCGCTTCAGAAGGGGAATCTGTACCAGATTCTTCTTTGCGTCTTCCACTCCTTTGGCAATGGCGTCCGTTACTTCATTGGCCTTGCCTAATCCGTAGCCAACGACACCGTTACCGTCGCCAACGACGACAATAGCCGAGAAGCTGAACCGGCGACCACCTTTTACCACCTTCGCTACGCGGTTGATGGCTACAACCTTTTCTTTCAGGTCGGCTTCGTTAAATTTTGTCGGTCTTGCTGAATTGATGTTCATCGCTTAGAACTTAAGGCCTCCCTCGCGGGCTGCATCGGCCAATGCTTTTACTTTACCGTGATATAAGTAGCCGTTGCGGTCGAATACAGCCGTGCTGATATTCTGAGCAACTGCTTTTTCAGCCAATCGCAGGCCTACTTTCTTCGCCGTTTCGACGTTGTTGCCTTCGGCTTCGCTTTTCAACTCAACCGATGATGCGGCTGCAAGTGTGCGGCCAGCAATATCGTCAATGAGCTGCGCGTAGATCGCTTTATTAGAGCGGAAAACTGACAAACGGGGGCGTTCAGCCGTACCCGATACTTTCGCCCGGATGCCAAACTTGATCCGCTGTCTTCTTTCGTGTTTATTCGTTGCCATGTTATTTGATTCCGACCAAATAGGCGTTTAAATAGTTTGATGTCTGTAGTTCGACATTTGAGGTCCGACGTTTTCAAGCGGCTGACCTCAAATGTCGAACGGCAAACCTTATTTTTTAGACGAAGATTTACCAGCTTTCCGGCGAACTTGCTCGCCAATGAAGCGGATACCTTTGCCTTTGTACGGCTCAACTTTACGGAGCGAACGGATTTTAGCCGCAACATCACCTAAAAGTTGTTTATCCGAACCTTCCAGATAAACTTTTGGGTTCTGGCCTTTTTCCGTTACCGCTGTTACCTTGATTTCGGTTGGAACTGCTAAAAACACATTGTGTGAGTAGCCAAGTTGCAATTCGAGAATGTTGTTAACAACCGATGCTTTGTAACCAACCCCGATAACTTCGAGATCAAGTTTAAAGCCTTCGCTTACTCCCGTTACCATATTGTTCACCAGCGAACGATACAAGCCGTGAAGGGCTTTATGACGCTTTTGCTCAGTTGGGCGGGATACTTGAATATGACCGTCTTCAATGGCTACCGAAATGTCCGGGTCAACCGATTGGGTCAAGGTGCCTTTAGGCCCTTTTACCGTGACGACATTTTGGTCGTCGACAGACAACGTTACGTTGCTGGGCAGGGCGATGGGTTTCTTACCTATGCGTGACATCGTTCAGTTCGGATTAATATACGTAACACAATACTTCTCCACCGACGTTCAGCGTCTTCGCTTCTTTGTCTGTCATCACACCTTTAGAGGTAGAGATGATCGCGACACCTAAACCATTCAGAATGCGTGGCAGGTTATCGGCTCCCCGATACTGACGCAGACCTGGACGGCTGATGCGTTGTAGATCAACGATAGCATTCTGCTTCGTCGTCGGATTGTACTTCAGCGCAATCTTGATTGAGCCTTGTGGGGTGCTATCATCGAACTTGTAGTTCTGGATATACCCTTTTTCGTACAAAACCTTGGTAATTTCTTTTTTTATGTTCGAAGCAGGGATCTCCACAACCCGGTGCTTAGCCCGGATGGCGTTTCTAACGCGGGTCAGAAAGTCTGCTATTGGATCTGTATTCATTCTTAGTGTTGCGTTACTTGCAAACCTCTCTTTTTGAGAAAGTTCGCAAAATTACGGAAACTGAACTACAAATAGAAATGGAATCTGGAATTACCAGCTTGCTTTAGTTACACCTGGAATTTTACCTGCTGATGCCATCTCCCGGAATGTTACCCGTGAAATACCAAACTTACGCATGTAGCCCCGAGGACGACCCGTTAATTTGCAGCGATTGTGCAAACGAACAGCGGACGAATTCTTAGGCAGTTTATCCAGACCGATGTAATCGCCGGCAGCTTTTAAAGCAGCCCGCTTTACAGCGTACTTAGCCACCAGTGCCTCGCGTTTCCGTTCCCGTGCTTTTATTGATTCTTTTGCCATTGTCTTAACCTTTTTGTCGGTTGTTATTTATCACTTTTAGCAAACGGCATTCCCATGGCTTTCAGCAACTCGTAACTCTCGTTATCGGTGTTGGCGGTGGTCACAAATGTGATGTCCATCCCCGAAATACGGGCTACTTTATCAATGCTGATTTCAGGGAAGATAATCTGTTCCTGCACACCGAATGTATAGTTTCCGCGGCCGTCGAACCCTTTATCGCTAATGCCTTTGAAGTCACGAACACGTGGCAGCGATACGGCTGTCAACCGGTCCAAGAATTCATACATCTTCACACCACGTAACGTAACTTTCGCACCAATGGGCATCTTTTCCCGTAGTTTGAAGTTCGAGACAGCCTTCTTCGACATAGTCGGAACAGCTTTCTGACCCGTGATGGTCGTCAATTCTTCGACGCCCACGTCTACCAACTTTTTATCGGCGACAGCGGCTCCAATACCTTTGTTGATGACGATTTTGCTCAGACGCGGTACTTGCATAACCGACTTATACTGAAACTTGTCCCTCAACTGGGGTACGATTTCGCTTAGATATTTTTCTTTCAGTCTTGGCGTTGCCATTTTCTTAGACCTGCTTAAGGTTATTTACGACCCGCGTCGGCGGACCGATCAGGGATAAAGTTGCCCGTCTTCTTGGAGAAGCGCTGTAGCTTTCCCTTTTCGTTTACTTTACGACCCGTGCGGGTAGGTTCGCTGGTGGCGGGATCAACTAACTTCAGATTACTGATGTGGATTGATCCTTCCGTTTTTACCAGACTCCCCTGCGGGTTAGAAGCCGTTGGCTTCATGTGCTTGGTAATCATAGCAACGCCCTCAACGCGAGCACGATCTTTCTCTATGATTACTTCTGTCACTACACCGCGCTGACCTTTCGAGTTACCACCAATCACGACGACGGTATCGCCCGATTTGATGTGGAATTTGTGTTTCGGTAGCGTTATTTTCTTCTCCATTGCTTACAATACCTCTGGGGCTAACGATACGATTTTCATAAACTGCTTCTCACGCAATTCACGAGCCACAGGCCCGAAAATCCGGGTGCCGCGAGGCTCATCGTTGTTGTTGAGCAATACGGCAGCGTTGTCTTCAAAGCGGATGTATGATCCATCTTTACGACGTACTTCCTTCTTTGTCCGAACAACAACTGCTTTTGAAACCGTCCCTTTTTTCATACTGCTGGACGACAGAGCCTGTTTCACCGTCACGACAATCTTGTCACCGACTGATGCATACCGCTTACCTGTACCGCCCAGAACGCGGATAACCAGCACTTCTTTCGCGCCACTGTTATCGGCTACTCCTAATCTTGATTCTTGCTGTAACATGGCTTACTTCGCTTTTTCGATGATTTCGACTAAACGCCAACGCTTATTTTTGCTCATTGGGCGGGTTTCCATAACACGAACCGTGTCTCCGATACCACACTCATTTTTCTCGTCATGAACAGTCAGTTTTTTCGTCTTGTTCATGAACTTGCCATACATCGGGTGTTTCACTTTACGATCAATCGCTACAGTGATGGTCTTTTGCATCTTATTGCTGGTAACCCGTCCGATACGCTCTTTCCGAGCGTTGCGCTCCGAAGCCGTTGCTGTTTCGCCCGTTGCTGGAGCGACTGCCTTCGGCTGTTCTGTTGCTGCTGCCGCCGGAGCTTGTTCTTCTACCTGCGGTGCTGGTGCTTGTTGCTCTTCCATTGTCGTGTCTTATTAGGCTTGCCGCGATTTTACCGTCAGTTCCGTGTTCAGGCGAGTGATCCGTTTCCGGCTCTCGCGGATGCGCATTGGGTTCTCAACTGGAGATACCGCATGAGCGAACCTAAGTTTCAACAGTCGGTCCTGTTCGGCACCAATTTCGGTGCGTAACTCGTCAGCCGACAATCCTTTTAAATCTTCTTTTTTCATCTTGTTCGTCGCTTAGGGGTACTAGTCTTCGACTTGCTCCTGATAATCACGCCGGACAACAAACTTCGTCCGAACTGGCAATTTCTGAGCAGCCAGGCGCAGGGCTTCCATTCCCGTTGCCAGATCAACGCCCGTTGTTTCGAACATAATCGTGCCGGGCTTCACTACGGCTACCCAATACTCTGGGGCACCTTTACCTTTACCCATCCGAACTTCGGCTGGCTTCTTGGTAATTGGCTTATCGGGAAAAATGCGAATCCAAACCTGGCCTTCGCGTTTCATTGCCCGTGTTACTGAGATACGAGCGGCTTCAATCTGGCGGGCGGTAATCCGACCTGGTTCCAGCGATTTGATGCCGAATGTACCGAAGGCAATTTCGTGGCCGCGCGATGCGATACCAGGAATTCTACCTTTATGTTGCTTACGGAATTTAGTTCTTTTTGGCTGTAACATAGCTCTAAAAGTTAGCGTCGATAGTGGTTAGTTGGTAATCTTCAGTGTTGTGAACTGACGACCGCTGACTGACGACTGACGACTGAATTTATCGTCTTGGTCCGCCACCACGGTTGCCACCTTGACCACCACCACCACGGTTACCACCTGGGCCACCTGCATTGCCGCCCCGATTACCACCCGGGCCACCTGCATTACCACCAGCACCACCGCCACGGTTATTACCGCCACGGTCTCCGCCACGACCACGACCACCACGGTCGTTGCCATCACGATCACCACGAGGTCCACGACGATCGCCACGATCATTTGACGAAGCAGAACGCTCACCAGCTTGTGCCTGGCTCATCATTGCTGCTGGCGACAGATCACGCTTGCCATACACTTCACCTTTGAAAATCCACACCTTGATGCCGATTTTACCATAAACGGTTTGAGCTTCAGACAAGGCATAGTCAATATCGGCACGCAGTGTGTGAAGGGGTACACGACCTTCTTTGTACTGCTCAGAGCGGGCAATTTCAGCACCACCCAAACGACCTGATACTTTCACCTTGATACCTTGAGCACCTACCCGAATCGCGGATTGGATAGCTTGCTTCATGGCACGACGGAACGAAATACGAGCCTGTAACTGCTGAGCGATAGCTTCGCCAACCAGTTTGGCATCAATTTCAGGACGTTTGATTTCGAAGATATTGATCTGGACATCTTTGCCCGTGATCTTCTTCAACTCTTCTTTGATCTTATCAACTTCACCACCGCCTTTACCGATAACAATACCCGGACGAGCCGTGTGAATAGTCAACGTTACGCGCTTCAGAGTACGTTCAATAACGACCCGCGCAATGGCGCCTTTTGGAATACGAGCTGAAATATATTTCCGGATTTTTTCGTCTTCAACGAGTTTTTCCGCAAACTCTTTGCCGCCGTACCAGCTTGACTCCCAGCCCCGAACAATACCAAGTCGCAGGCCAATTGGATTTATTTTTTGTCCCATTTCTGTCTATTGTTCGTTTTCAGGGGTAGAAACTTCAGCCTGATCCAATACAGTGCTAGCTGCGCTGTCTACCACGAGTGTGATGTGGTTTGACCGTTTGCGAATCCGGTGACCACGACCTTGTGGTGCTGGACGAAGACGCTTAAGCATCGGGCCGCCATCAACAAAGACCGTTTTCACATACAAATCTGCATCTTCGATGCGCTCATTTTCGTTTTTTTGCTGCCAGTTGGCAACGGCCGACAAAAGCACTTTTTGCAATACGTCGGCACCAGCTTGTGGCTGATATTTTAAGAGACCTAACGCCCGGCTAACGCGCTGACCACGAATGAGGTCGGCGATTAACCGCATCTTGCGGGGCGACGTGGGCACATCTTTAAGTTTTGCTACTGCTTCCATTTGTTTGGTTTTTGGTTTTCGATAGTCGATTTATTGTTAATTAGAACCTTAAATCGTATACCGTAAACTACTTATCGTTTGCCCTTGTCTTTCTTAGCGGTGTGTCCCCGGAAGTTGCGCGTTGGCGAGAATTCGCCTAGCTTGTGACCTACCATGTTCTCCGTTACATAAACCGGGATGAACTTGTTGCCGTTATGCACAGCGAAGGTGTGGCCTACAAAATCCGGCGAAATCATCGAACGACGCGACCAGGTTTTGATGACCGATTTCTTGCCCGAATCATTCTGAGCCTGAACTTTGTTGTCCAGACGGAAATCAATATAGGGGCCTTTTTTGAGTGAACGTGCCATTGTTATCTGTTACTTTTTGCGTCGGCTAATAATCATGCTTTCAGATGCCTTGTTCTTGTTACGGGTCTTCTGACCTTTGGCGAACTGGCCATTGCGTGAACGTGGGTGACCACCGGATGCCCGGCCTTCACCACCACCCATTGGGTGATCAACTGGGTTCATAACAACGGCACGAACTCGTGGACGACGGCCTAACCAACGGTTACGACCAGCTTTGCCCATGACAACGTTCATATGGTCGGGGTTCGATACAGAACCTACCGTTGCCATACCCGCGCTCAAAACTCGACGTGTTTCACCCGAAGGCAAACGCAGGATAGCGTATTTATCTTCACGACCTACCAACTGGGCGTATGTGCCAGCCGAACGGGCCATAGCACCACCTTTACCCGGTGTCAACTCGATGTTGTGAACGATAGTACCAATTGGCATCAGAGCCAGTGGAAGTGCGTTGCCAACGTCAGGAGTTGATCCTTCGCCCGACCGGATGGTCTGACCTACGGTGATACCTTGCGGTGCAATGATGTAGCGTTTTTCGCCGTCCGCATATTGCACTAAAGCAATACGTGCTGTACGGTTTGGATCGTATTCTACAGTCAAAACTTCGGCAGGTTGGCCGACTTTATCGCGCTTGAAGTCAATAATACGGTATTGCCGTTTGTGACCTCCTCCAATGTAGCGCATAGTGCGGTGACCTTCGTTGTTACGGCCACCGGTTCTCTTAATGGGCTCCAGCAGACTTTTTTCTGGCTTGGAGGCTGTTATTTCCGCAAAGTCGGGTGCCACGCGAAAACGTGTACTCGGCGTTATTGGTCTTAGTTTTTTAACTCCCATGACTGATTAATTGGTAGAGCAATGCTCGGTTTACAGGTCAGCGTAAATATCAATTACCTCGCCCTCTGCAACCGTTACGATTGCTTTCTTAGTAGTTGGGGTCTTGCCCGTCACAACCCGTCCGTTGATGTTTTTGCTACGCTTTTTGCCTAGCGAACGCATCGTGTGAACGGCTTCTACGTTGACGCCGTACATTTTCTCGATGGCTTTGCCAATTTCGAGTTTATTCGCTCTTAGTTCAACCTCAAAAGCATACTTCCCTTGCTTGTTAAGGCCCGTCATCTTTTCAGTGACGATTGGTCGTTTTAGTACGCTCATGGTTATTTGTCGAACAACGTTTGAATGGTTGACAGTGCTTCTTCGCTAATAAGCAGTTGGTCGGCGTTCATCAGATCGTAGGTGTTAACCTGCGAAGCTGTGGTCACTTTCGTTTTCTGCACGTTCCGGCTCGACAAAACAACGTTTGTATTTACGTCTGGCAGAATAAGCAGGGTTTTTTTACCCGTTACATTCAAGTCGCTTAGGAACTGGATGTAATCTTTCGTGCGGGGAGCTGCCAGCGTGATGCTGTCGATAACGGAAATCTTTTCAGCCTTCGCTTTTACGGCATAAGCCGACTGGCGGGCAAGCGATTTCACTTTTTTATTCAATTTGAAGCTGTAATCACGGGGACGGGGACCGAAGATGGTACCACCACCAATAAATACCGGCGATTTGGCGCTACCTGCGCGGGCACCACCTGTACCTTTTTGCTTCTTCAATTTACGTGTCGAGTGAGCATTTTCTGCACGCTCTTTCACTTTGTGCGTTCCTTGCCGTTGGTTGGCTAAGTATTGTTTCACGTCGAGGTAAATCGCGTGTTGGTTCGGCTCAATACCGAAGACCTCTTCCGGAAGCGTGACCTTTTTGCCTGTGTCCTCGCCTTTGCTGTTATATACGATTACTTCCATGACCTACTTCTCGATAATAACGTATGAATTTTTGGCTCCAGGAATCGAACCGCTAACAACGAGCAGATTTTGCTCAGGCAGAACACGCAAAACGCGCAGGTTTTGAACCTTCACACGGTTGCCGCCCATCCGGCCGGCCATCCGAAGACCTTTGAACACACGCGATGGGAATGAACACGCACCGATCGAACCTGGGTGACGACCCCGGTTATGCTGACCGTGTGTTTGACCACCAACCCCAGCGAATCCATGACGTTTCACAACGCCTTGGAAACCACGACCTTTTGCTGTGCCAACAACGTCAACGAAGTCAGTCTCTGCAAATACGTCGGCTACCGTAAGTGTTGCACCTAAAGCAAGCTCCTGCTCGAATTCTTTGAATTCAACCAGTTTGCGCTTAGGTGTGGTGCCCGCTTTTTTGAAGTGGCCCAACTCCGGCTTGTTGCTGTGCTTTTCTTTCTTATCGCCATAACCCAGTTGCACAGCCGTGTAGCCATCTTTCTCGATGCTACGGACTTGAGTTACGACACAGGGACCCGTCTCAATCACTGTACATGCCAGAGCCTGCCCGTCCGCATTGTACACGCTGGTCATCCCGATTTTCTTGCCAATTAAACCAGACATTTGTGTTTGTTTAAAGTAAGCAGGTAAAAAATAGGTATTCATTTTCCCGTTCGGACCTTCCGAATCGGGGCGCAAAGGTAGGTAAATATTCGAACGAATCCTATATCTACTTAACAATCAGGCCCCGAAACGACATAAAAAAAGGTCGGGCGCACAGCACCTGACCTCAAATGGCAGACAAGTCGATGCAATGCAACGGTTGTTTGCCGAAAAAGTCAGATGTGGTTTCTACTAAATCATATAGATGTTAGCGGACCTTCACCCTCGTATGTCGTTAGACTCGATGTTCTGAGTTTGGGAGTGCAAAAGTATTAAATAGTTTGGAGAAATAGAAAATTTATTTTAAAGAAGTTTTTTGCAGCCACTCCATCCAGTCTTTAGCCACTGCATCCCCATTATATTCTTTGGCAATTACGGTACCTGTTGAGTCTCGTTTGAGTTTAAAAAACTGATGGTCGTGGTCGTAGTAGGGTTTTAATGTTAGATTTTTCTTTCCCGCAGCGATAAACTCCAGTGGCAACATATCCAGGCTTGGTGCCATTTCTTCATCAGCCGTTCCGTAAGCTATATATAAAGGGATATTGATCTTAAGTAAATTAGGTAGTGTAGGTTGGGAAAACGAATACCAGGCCCGGTAGGTATCGCCATACATTTTATCTATAGCTTCCGGATAGGTATGAATATCTTGCCAAACCGAATAAAGTTGCTCAATTTCTTTTTGACCTTCTTCTGGATTCATTTCCTTTTTCGTGACCCGCTCACGCATTTGCTGAATCAATACCTCGAACCGACGTCCCTGCTTTCCTGAGAAGAGTATAGTATGTGTCACAGATTTATTGTGGTTTCCAACTAAATCAGCGCCAACCGTAAATCCCTCAGAGCCTCCACAGAATACCACCTTCCGGCTATCGATCCAAGTTTGCTTGACAAGATAATTTATGACTTTGTCGCATTGATCAACGTAGCGTTCGCGGTAGTTATTTGCAAGGTACTTTTTGCTGATAAATTTTTCTGGCGGGTTCGGCTGCGTTAAGGCCTTTTGATAGTCATCCAGAAATTGCTGAGTAGCTATCAGCTGAACACCTGGTTTCTGTATAATCACAAAGTGGTAATCCTTTTTATAATCCCTGAAATGGAAGGGGGCAAGAAGAAAGTACCGGGCACTATCCAATACAATGAACGGCATTGGCTGCGAGCCCTGCCGGAATATAAACAACGGCTTTTTGACTTGTAGGTCCTCCTTTGTCCCGAAAATAATAAAGGTTGTGGTGTCTTTGCCATCTGGTAGATGAAAAACCTGACAGAGGTCTTCGAGACGGGTAGTTTGAGCAATTGTTTTTGAAACAATGCAAACGAGTACAAGCAGTAGTAGCTTTTTCATGGTACCTGATTTGATGTCGGGCAAATCAGGCGGCTTTTAACAAGAATGAAAAGCTTTTTAACATCTGTTGGGAATTTTTAACAGCTTGGCTTAGCCACTAGTCCGGTCGCTATGTGACCAGTAATTATCACGGCCATCATTGTTCCTGCAACCATTTCGTCGCTAAGGCGACTAAGATATCCAAATTTAAGGGCCAATATTCATATGTAAACTTGACTTTCGGTCGCGTTAGCGACTTTATGTTTGTAGCAAAAAATAGATCCAAGCACACTATTCGTCGCGTAGCGACGGAACTTCTATTCTATTGGTTTGAAGAGGTACCGATCATCATAAGGTACGTCAAATTTTTGCAAAAAGGCGAGATATTCTTCTTCAAATGTTCGTTTTTGGTGATGCTCTTCCTGATTTAAGATATACTTGACGACCGAGTCAATTTGTGAATGACTGTATGAAAAGGCACCATACCCTGTTTGCCACTCAAAATGTCCCTTAACTAACCGCTTGTTATTAATCCATTTTGACGAATCACCTTTCAGGTCTTGCATAAGCTCAGAAATAGCCTGTTTCGGATTGATACCTATAAAGGCATGAATGTGATCTGGCATTCCGTTAATGGCGAGTAGCTTATGGCCTTGATTCTGAATAATGCCAGTCATATAGCGATATAAATCTTCTTTCCACGATTGTTGGATGAGAGCATAACGGTGTTTAACGGCAAAGACAGTGTGTAAATAGATTTGGGTGTATGTGTTTGGCATGTGCGTTAGACGGTCAAACGCTGGTTCGGTCGCTATACGACCAGTAATTATCAAGGCTGTGTTTTTCTACAAACATTTCGTCACTAACGCGACTTTGGGCGAATTGACTATTGATATGAAGGAATTTGATAATTGCCACATATCGACAAACAGTAGGTTTGCGCCTTTTTCTCATTTACTGTATTATCGCAAAACGCCTGAATCCCGTTCCATTCATGTCTCAATCTGTAACTCGTCGTCAAACGCTGGCGGCTCTGACTGCCTCTGTAGGGGCAACACTCTCGACTAATTCGCTGCAAGCGATGCCTGTGCCAACTGCTCAGTCTTCTTTCACGATTTGCCTGAACATGAGTACGATTCGGGGGCACAAGCTGGGTTTTGTTAAAGAGCTGGAAGCAGCCTCAAAAGCTGGTTTTCGCTCGGTCGAAATCTGGATTGAGACGTTACAGACCTATTTGAAAAATGGGGGAACGACGGCTGAAGCCCGTAAAGTGCTGGCCGATACTGGTATAAAGATCGAAAATGCCATTGGGTTTGCTCCCTGGATTATTGACGATGAAGCCGCCCGTGCAAAGGGACTTGCTCAACTCAAGAGCGAAATGGAAATGCTGGCCGAGGTGGGTTGCAAGCGTGTAGCGACTCCGCCAATTGGTGCGCAATCGCCGGGGAGCCCCAAAGTTGATTTATACAAAGCCGCTGAACGTTATCGCGCTATTCTGGAAATAGGAGATAAAACAGGCGTTGTACCACAACTGGAATTGTGGGGTTTCTCGCCAAACCTGAGCCGTTTAAGCGAAGTTATGTTTGTGGCTATCGAGAGCGGGCATCCATCGGCACGGGTATTACTGGATATTTATCACTTATATAAAGGTGGGTCAGGAAATACAATGCTTCCTTTGGTTGGGAAATCGGCTATTGAGGTTTTCCACGTCAATGACTACACCGCCAACTTTACCCGTGAAAAAATAGTCGATGCCGACCGTGTGTTTCCGGGCGATGGCGTTGCACCAATTCGCGAAACGTTGAAACTCATAAAGCGCACCGATCAGCCAATCGTGGTATCGCTAGAGGTTTTCAACAAAGACTACTACGCACAGGATGCACTGACCGTTACAAAAACAGCAATGGCGAAGATGAAAGCGATGGTAGCCGGGCTTTAGTAAGCCCAGGCCATCAGGCCGCCATCAGCCGAAATCGTTTGGCCCGTGACATAGCCCGATGCGGGCATACACAGAAAGGAGACTACCGACGCCACTTCTTCCGGCTCACCAACACGGTTCATAGGCGTTCGTTTAAGAATAGCTGCTAACTTTTCGAGGTTGGTCAGTACAGGCGTTGCCAAAGGTGTTTTAATATACCAGGGCGCAACGGCATTTACCCGAATACCGTCGGGTGCCCACTCAACCGCGAGGTTACGGGTTAGTTGGAGCATAGCCGCTTTGGTCATGCCGTAGAGTGAGCCGCTACTGGTGTGGGCTAAACCCGATACCGATGAAACCATCACAACTTTTCCGTTGGCTGATGCTTTCAGCAAGTGATAAGCCGCTTGGGTCAACTCATAAGCTGATCGTAGGTTGGTATTAAGCACATGGTCATACTCGGCCGGACTGTAGTCTGCTGTGGCTTTGCGGACGTTGGTACCCGCATTATTAACCAGAATATCCAAGCTATCCCATTGTGCTTTCACGGCCTCAATAATCTGAGCAGCGACACCCGGTTGGCTTACATCGGCCGCTAGCCCCGCTACCGTATGACCTTGTTGTCGGTACTCTGCCAGTTGTTGCTGGAGCAACGAATTGTCGCGGGCGACGATGAAGACAGAAGCACCGAGGTCCAGAAACTGCCGGACAATAGCCTCACCGATTCCTTTGGTTCCGCCCGTTACAAGGGCGTGTTGGCCGCTAAGCGACCAGAGCGATTGGTTCATGAGCTAAAGGTCATTAATTTTAGCTTTTCTCCAAACTAAAAACTAGCTCATGAACAAACGAATGGGGCTTTTAGCCGTATTGACACTCTCGGTAAGTGTTGTACTGGCCCAAAATAAGCCCAAAGCGGAGGACGTACAGACGTTCACGCTCAAGAATGGTATGAAATTCATGGTTCTCGAAGACCATTCCATTCCCAACGCTAACTTTTACTCATTCTGGAAAGTTGGCTCCCGTAACGAAGTACACGGAATAACTGGTCTGTCTCACTTTTTTGAGCACATGATGTTCAATGGTGCTAAAAAGTACGGCCCTAAACAGTTTGACCGCGTGATGGAAGCCAATGGCGGCTCAAACAATGCCTATACAACGCAAAATACGACAGTGTATACAGACTGGTTCCAAAGCGGGGCGCTGGAAACGATTTTCGGCTTGGAAGCCGACCGGATTCGTGATCTGGCCATTGACCCAAAAATGGTAGACAGTGAGCGGGGTGTGGTGCTGTCGGAGCGGAGTACGGGGCTGGAAAATAGTAATTATCGGGTTATCAGTGAACTGGTAGAGGCTACAGCTTTTGTCGAGCATCCGTATATGTTTCCGGTTATAGGCTTTGAGTCGGATATTAAAAAGTGGACGCAAGCCGATCTGGAAAAGTATTTCAAAACCTACTACTCACCGAATAACGCGGTAGCTGTGGTTGTGGGAGATGTAACGCCGGCACAGGTGAAGAAACTTGCAGAGCAATATATTGAGCCCATTCCAGCGCAAAAAATGCCCGATAGCCTGCGTACCGTTGAGCCACCCCAAAACGGCGAACGGCGCGTAACGACCTACAAAGACGTAGCAACGCCGAATATTTTGCTGGCTTATCATACACCCGCTACCCGTCACCCCGACTATTACGCGCTCGATTTGCTGAGTGGTGTTTTAAGTTCGGGTAACTCGTCGCGTCTTGTCAAATCGCTGGTGCTTGACTCGACCATCGCATCACGGGCATTTACCAATTTTGGCGAATCATTCGATCCGAGTCTACTCTCAATTTATGCCATTGCCGCCAGTGGTGTTTCGGCTGAACAGTTAGAACGTTCGGTGCTGCATCAAATCGATAAGGTAGTTAATGACGGAATTACGGATGTAGAACTGCAGAAATTGAAGAACCAGAAGCTGATGGAGTTTTATCGGACTATGGAGTCGATCAACGGGAAAGCAAACTCGCTGGGTACGTATGAACTGTTCTTTGGGGATTACAAAAAGCTCTACGAAGCGCCATCTCTGTATGAGAAGGTAACGAAAGAAGATGTTCAACGCGTAGCCAAAACGTATCTGACAAGCCGCAATCGAACGGTTGGTTACCTGTTGCCGGAGCCCAAAGCGAATCCCGTTAAAAACAATTGATACGAAACAATTCAAACCTATAAGGTTTCAAAAACCATGTAGGTTTCGCCATAAAATCACTCAATGAAATACATATTCACTCTCTTTATTACCCTCATTGTAACGGGCGCGTCGCTGGCGCAAACGTTCAAGGTGCCGCCCTACCAAAAGTTCAAGCTGAAGAATGGCATGACGGTTTATTTGATGGAGCAGCATGAGGTGCCGCTAATCAATATCTCCGCCGTATTTGATGCCGGGGCCGTTCAGGATGGAAACCGCTACGGTCTGGCCAGTATGACTGCCGAAGCACTGCTGTTTGGCAGTTCGAAATATACGAAAGCACAACTGGAAGAAAAGACCGAATACGTGGGCGCGAGCGTAGATACCTACGCGGGAAAAGAAGTTGCCAAACTGACCGCATCGTTTGCGGTAAAAGATCAGGACTTGCTGTTCGATATTATTCAGGATGTGATCACGAAGCCAACCTTCGATCAGGCTGAATTCGATAAATACAAGCAACGTCAGTTGCTTCAGCTAACGCAACAAAAGGAGAGTCCACGGGGTGTCATGTCCTCGTACTTTAATCGGTTCGTATTCGAAAATCATCCCTATGCCAATCCATTAATGGGTACGCCGAATTCCGTATCAGCGATTTCAGCAGCCGATGCCCGACAGTTCTATCAAAAGAACTTCACCACCGACCGGGCGGCTATTGCTATTGTAGGTGATTTCAGTACACCGGCTATGAAAAAGCGCATTACGGATTTGTTTGGTAACTGGAAAACAGCGGCCGCAACTTCGCCAGTCCTGGCAGAACCCACCGTTGCGTTCGATAAAAGCCGCGTGTTGCTGGTAAATAAAGACGACGCTCGTGAAACAACCTTCATGATTGGCGGGAAAGGAATTACCAGAAATAACCCTGATTACATTCCGGTTATTGTCGTAAACACGATTCTGGGTGGCCGTTTTACATCCTGGCTCAACGATGCATTACGCGTTAATTCAGGGCTGACCTATGGCGCCAGCAGTCAATTTGGCACGCTTCGGAAAAGCGGCACGTTTGCCATTTCGACGTTCACTAAAGTCAGCACGACCACGCAGGCTATCGACATGGCCTTGCAGGTTCTCGACAGTTTGCACCGGACAGGAATCGACGAAAAAACCCTTTCATCGGCCAAAAACTATGTGAAAGCTGATTTTCCGCCCAGATACGAGTCGGCTAGTGAACTGGCGAACTTATTAACGGATATGTTTAGTCTTGGCTTTGACGAGTCATTCATTAATGATTTTCAGAAGAATGTGGATGGCCTGACGGTGGCCAAGACCCGCCAGATTATTGACCAATATTTTCCAAAAGACAAACTTCAGTTTGTACTGGTCGGTAAGGCTGAAACCATTCGGGATAAGGTGAAAAAGTACGGAACCATCACTGAGAAAGAAATAAAGGCCGAGGGGTTTTAAACCCCGGTTAATACAATAGCACAGCGCGTATAGAGGAAGTTACTTTGTAGATTTCTTTATACACGCTGTGCTGTCCTGTTAAAATTCATCTACCTTTGCCTTAAGTTTTCGGTGCCTGATGCTGCTTCATGGTAGCTTTCAAGGCTTAAAAGGGAAGTTGGTGTAAAACCAATGCTGTCCCCGCAACTGTAAGTCTTAAGGAATGGGTAATTGATAATGTAGAATGAATAATGGTGTCAAATCCATATTCCATTTTTCAGTGTCCATTCCAAAATCGGTTCAATCTACGTAACCACTGCGCTGAGTATCAGTGTGGGAAGGTCCGAACCGATGAGACGAGCCAGGAGACCTGCCGAAGACCATCCGTTGTTCTGGCGTTCGGAGGAAACGCCCCAATCGCGTGCTAATGGGCCCTCATACTGGCGGCCCGTTGTTTAAAGGCACTCTTTTTGTACAATATATTGAAACAGATCACCCTTCATTGGTGGATTATTGGCCTGTTGTTCGGCTGGTTAGCTGGGCATAGCAGTTTCGCGCAAACCGATTCATTGGCGCAGTCGGCGTCTGTTGTTTCGTTGTCGGCAATAACGGTACGGGCTATTGCGCCCGAACGGTTCCTGGCGGGGCAGAAACTTCAGCGTATCGACTCGACAACGCTGCTCCAGTTTCGTTTTGGGTCGCTAACAGATTTACTGTCGTTCAATACCCCATTGGCATTCAAAAATTACGGCCCCGGTCAGTTGGCAACGGTTGCCTTTCGGGGAACCTCCGCGAATCATACCGCCGTACTTTGGAATGGCATCAACATCAACCAGCCTAATCTTGGCCTGACTGATTTTTCAACGCTGCCCGTTGCTGGTTTCGACCGACTGTCGGTTCAGTATGGCTCATCGGCGAGTGTGGTTGGGTCTGACGCTGTGGGTGGGAGTGTTCTGCTAGGGAGTAGTCCTGTTTGGCAACCGGGCATTCGGGTGACGCTGGGGCAGCAGTTTGCCAGCTTTCAAAATAACCAGACGCAGCTCGGTGTCCGGTATAGTACGGCTTTGGGGGCCAACTGGAAGCTATCGGGTAAGACGTTCGCCTATCGAAATCAGTTCAATAATGCCTACCTGTCTACCGAACGTCGGAATTACTTTTTGGAACAGTCGACAACGGCGCAGCGGGGAGTGGTTCAGGATTTGTATTTCCTGCACAAAAGTGGTCGGCAGTTGTCGGTCAATGTGTGGCTGACCGACAACGACCTCATCTTATCTCCCAAAGATACTATCGCCCGCGAACGTACCCGGACGCAATCTGCCCGCTTTCTCACGACTTACGAAACCAATCATTTGACCCTTCGCCTGGGCTGGATTCATGACATTCTTGATTACGCCAAGGGTAATTTTGATCTGCCAAGTCATACAGAAACAGACCGCTTTATCAGCCGCGCCGAACGGGAATTTGCGCTCACGCCCATTAAAGCTAATCTATCGGTAAACCTGCGCATTGGGGGCGAATGGTCGCACTACCGTACTCGAACGGACGGCTATGTCCGTCCATTAATCGAAGAAGACCGGGGTGATTTATATGCACTACTTCGACTTCAGACCGCCCGATGGCTGGTGTCTGCAACTATTCGGCAGGCATTCGTAACGCATTTCAATCCACCGCTCACCCCTTCGTTAGGTGCCGAATACCGGCTGGTGAAGCATACTATGTTTGAACTAACTGCCAAAGGAGCCATAAGCCGGAGTTATCGCGTGCCAACGCTCAATGAACGTTATTGGGCTGATTTGGGCAACCCGAACCTGTTGCCCGAACGTGGTTTCAATCTGGAAGCCGGACTTGCTTCAACGCTTGTTCTCAACGAAAACCTACGCTTAACATCTGAAGCAACGGTCTACCGAAATCGGGTTGACAATTGGACGTACTGGAATCCGGCCACAAACTATCATGTCGAAAATTTGCAGCTAGTTCTCGCTCGTGGAGGAGAACTGACCGCATCGCTGGCATACGTCAATAAAATCTGGCGGGCTGGTTTTCGAGCAGGGTACGCCCTGACACGCTCATCGCAGGAGCGGGCGTATGATACCTATTCGCAGGATGTCGTAGGCAAGCAACTGGTCTACGTTCCCATCCACACCGAAACACTCAATGCCTATTTGCAGCGTGGTCAAACGCGCCTGACTATACAAACGCAGGCCAGTTCGCGCCGGTACATCACCTTCGACAATAGTCAGTTTTTTAAGGGCGTTGCACTAACGAATCTACTTCTGGAAACAACAACTAAACTCGGCCCGGTCCCCATTCGGCTACAGGGTCAAATCAATAATGTATTCGATGCCTTATCGTTCAGTGTGAAGCGGAATGCTTTGCCGGGACGAAACTGGGCGCTCAATGTTCTTATCAATTTTTCGTCTAACTAAATCATGAAGTACCAATCAACGAAAAGAATTGCGCTTGGCTTGCTGGCCCTTAGCGTTTGGAATTGTAAAACAACTGATCCCGATCCGATTCCTTATGAATCAGGCGTATTTATATTGAATGCTGGCAATTTTAGTGATAACAACGGAACAATTTCGTTTCTGTCGCGTACTGGCAATACGGTTGCAACGAATATTCTGCAGGCCGCCAATCCATCCTTACTCCCAAGCGGGGGGGTACAGGGCTATACCGAAGTGAATGGTAAAGGGCTGATTCTAGTCGATAACACGGCTGCAAGTCAGGATAAAGTAGAGATTGTTGAATCTGGTACATTTAAGTCACGTGCTACGTTGAAATCGCCGGATATCGAGAACCCACGTCAGGTGATTTCGGCCGGGCCTAATAAAGCCTACATAAGTTGCTGGGATGTTTCAGGTTCTGGCGGGGCATTCTATAAAGACCCCGGTTATATTGCGGTTGTTGATCTGAACACAAGTACAGTGGTAAAAAAAATACCGGCGGTGAAAGGTGTAGAGAAAATGGTTATTGCCGGAACTGAAGCATTTGTTGGAAGCAACACCTACAGTGGCGATAAAACGCTCCTAATCATTGACCTGAATACCGACACCGAAAAACAACGTATTGCTTTTGGGTCAACTCCTGAACCATTGGCCCTGGATGCAACAGGTAAATTATGGATTCAGACGGGTAATGATCTAGTTCAGCTTGATCCTCAAACCCGACTGATTGCCAAACGATTGACCTTCGCCAGTGCACCCGGGTCGGTTACCTTTAGTACAGATAAACGTTCGTTCATTTATACGTTAAACGGTAAAACATACCGGTTGCCTGTAGACGCCAATTCTGCTTTGGGTAGCCAGATTTTGGCTCGCTCATTTAGCTCGCTTGGCATCGATCCGCAAACCAAACGAATTTACGGCAGCGTTATTCCTTCTTATAAACAGGCGGGTTATGTGCTTCGATACGAGGAAAGTGGGGCGCTAATTGACTCTGTTAAGGCAGAAATTGCCCCATCGGGCTTTTACTTCCGATGAGCCGTCAACCGGCTATTATGAACTGGAGCGGGGGCAAAGATTCGGCTCTCGCTCTGTATCATAGTTTTCGTTCAGAGCGTTGGCACATACAAACGTTGCTGACCAGCGTTAACGAAGAGTATGGTCGGGTGAGTATGCACGGCGTCCGAACGGAGTTGATGACGGCTCAGGCTGAACGGTTGGGCATTCCATTGCAGCTATTACGTTTTTCGGGCAATGTGTCGATGGAGGTATATGACGCTCAGATGCAGAGGAGGCTTCAGGAGCTTTCCCGGAAAGGAATTACCCATTCCATCTTTGGCGATATTTTTCTGGAAGACCTGCGCCTGTATCGGGAAACACAGTTGCAACGGGTAAATCTCAGGGGCGAATTTCCGCTCTGGCAGCGAAACACCACCGAACTGGTTCATGAATTTTTGGATTTGGGCTTCAAAGCGGTGCTTGTCTGCGTCAATGAAAAGCACTTAAACGCTGATTTCCTGGGTCGCGAACTTGATCTGGACTTATTGAAAGATCTGCCCCGAACAGTCGACCCTTGTGGCGAAAATGGTGAGTATCATTCCTTTGTCTACGATGGCCCCATCTTTTCCAGTCCTGTTTCGTTTACAAAAGGAGAATCTGTTCGTCGAATATATACTACATCTGGCAGCACCGACTGCCACGCCGATCAACCCGATACCCGTTGGGATACTGGGTTCTGGTACCAGGATTTGATTCTTCAGTAATTATGTACAACGGACGGGGTCGCCCGCTCGGTGGTAATCCGTTCGTTGTACATCAACCGGGTATCTCGCAACTCGAATCCCAAAAAATAGTACATAAAGGCGTGCCACGGCTTCAATCGTAGCACGCCTTTATGCTTTCGTACTAAACTCAATTGAAATCTTGGATATGAACCTGTATATTTTCATCCAATTTGAGGATATTTCACTAACTCGGGTCTTCTAACAACAAACAGTATTCATCACTTTATGAAACGTAGAGAAGCCATACAAAAAGCGGCCCTTATGATGGGGGGAATTCTGTCGGCTCCCACGCTGGCGGGCGCTATGGGACGTGTGACGAACACAGGCCCAAGCGTGCTGGTCTCACCCGACCAGGAAGCCCTGCTTGCCGAAGTCGCCGATGTTATCATCCCGACCACTTCGACGCCGGGTGCTAAAGCAGCTGGTGCCGAAAAGTTCATTGTACGCGTCATGCGCGACTGCTATCCCAAAGCCGATCAGGATAAATTTTATGCGGGGTTAGCCAAGCTGGATGCCGACAGTAAAACCAAATTCAGCAAAGGCTTCGCTGCGCTGGACACGGCTCAGAAAAACGAAATGGTTAAACAGACCATGACGGCAGACAAGCCTTTTTTCATGCGCATGAAAGAGCTAACGACCACCGGGTATTTCACCTCAGAAATCGGCGCGACAAAAGCCCTCGAATACCTGCCTGTACCGGGACAATTTAATGGATGTATGCCGCTCAAACCCGGTCAGAAGACGTGGGCTCTTTAAAACTTAATAATGTACGATGACTAATCTAAAACGAATAATGATTCTTGTAAGCCATTATCAATTTTCCATTAGTCATTATCCAGTCAAAAACTCATGAACCTCAATATAGATTCTATAAAGGACCAGACATACGATGCCATTGTCATCGGGTCGGGAATATCGGGCGGTTGGGCGTCAAAAGAACTGACCGAAAAGGGTCTTCGCGTGTTGATGCTCGAAAAAGGGCACCAGCTTGAACACGTGAAAGATTACGAGTATGCCATGAAAGACCCTTGGCAAACCCAATACAATGGTCGGCTCACGGAGGAGCAAAAGGCGTCGCACCCCAAACTGGCGCGGGATTATCCGTATAACGAGATGACCCAGAATTACTGGATGAAAGACACCGATTCGCTTTATAAAGAAGAGAAGCGTTTCGACTGGTATCGGCCAAATATCGTGGGTGGTAAATCCATTATGTGGGGTCGGCAAACATATCGTCTGAGTGATATTGATTTCGGCGCGAACGAAAAAGACGGTATTGCGGTCGACTGGCCCATTCGGTATAAAGATGTTGCACCCTGGTATTCGTATGTCGAAAAGTTCGTGGGTATCTCGGGCGAAAAGCTGAACCTGCCTCAACTGCCCGACAGCGAGTTTCTGCCACCCATGGAAATGTATTGTGTGGAAAAAGAGGTGCGCAAACGGATCGAGAAAAACTTCCCCGGCCGGACCATGACCATTGGGCGGGTAGCTAACCTGTCGAAGGCGGGTCAGGCGCAACTGGGTGTTGGTCGCGCTCCGTGTCAGTATCGTAACAAATGCTCGCTGGGTTGCCCATACGGGGCTTACTTCAGCACGCAGTCGTGTACCTTACCGCCAGCCGCCAAAACAGGTCGGTTGACGCTTCGTCCCGATTCGGTCGTTACCGAGATTCTGTACGACGAGAATAAGAAAAAGGCCACTGGCGTGCGTATCGTTGATGCCGTGACCATGCAGAGCAAAGAATATAACGCCAGCATTGTTTTCGTATGCGGCAGTACGCTTGGCTCAACGTCGGTTCTGTTGAACTCCAAATCGGCTCGCTTCCCGAACGGGATGGGGAACGATTCCGGCGAACTTGGCCACAACCTGATGGATCACCACTTCCGCATTGGTGCCTCGGGCGATTGGGAAGGCGATCTGGATAAATACTACATTGGTCGGCGGGCCAACGGTATTTACGTACCACGTTACCGCAACATAGGCAACGACAAGCGTGATTACATTCGTGGATTCGGCTACCAGGGTGGAGGCAGTCGGCAGGGCTGGCAGCGTAACATTGCCGAAATGAGCTTCGGGGCCGATTACAAAGAAGAACTCACCAAGCCCGGCCCCTGGACAATGGGATTGGGTGGTTTTGGCGAAACGTTGCCCTACCACGAAAACCGCATGTACCTCGACAAAAACGACAAAGACAAATGGGGTATGCCGCTCGTTGTGTTCGACGCTGAGTTGAAGGAGAACGAGAAGAAAATGCGGGTAGATATGATGAACGACGCTAAAGAAATGCTGGAATCGGCAGGCGTCAAAAACGTCAGATCCTACGACCGGGGTTCTTATCTGGGTATGGCCATTCATGAAATGGGTACGGCTCGCATGGGCCGCGACCCCAAAACATCGGTTGTGAATGCCAATAACCAGCTTCATGGGGTCAAAAACGTATTCGTAACCGATGGTGCTTGCATGACCTCGGCGTCCTGCGTTAACCCATCGCTGACCTACATGGCGCTAACAGCAAGAGCCGCTGATTTTGCCGTGAAGGAAATGAAGCGGAAGAGTATTTAATGAATAGATACACGTATCCCCCGTCGTGCCAGAAACCGGTTACGGCGGGGGATATTTGTCAAATGAGAGGGATATTTTTTGCCGTAAATTGATACTTGGTTGATACAATGCCACTTATATAACAGAAGGTTTTCTCTTTTACAGCTTTACTTTTCTAAACTAGTTATGCAATGAAATACTCAATGTGTACCCTTCTCGTTTTGGTGGGCTTGATCAACTCGACTACTTTATTGGCTCAGGTTAAGGTCACTACCGAGATCAATGGGGATGCCGCTACTGGCAAACAATTTATTCAGGCCAAAGCGATTGGTGGGTCTGGCAACTACAGTTACGCTTGGGGGCTAACCACGCCAGGTGCCGTTCCGCCAAATAATGCGTCAGAAGTTTTGCTGGTACCAGCTCAAGAAGCTGAATACATCGTCTTTGTCCGGGACAAGGAGACGGGCGCCAGTGCTTATTCGACGGTAGTAGTGAAAGCACTGGCTGTGAACGAAAAGCACCTGATTAGAATGCCTGGTGAAGATTATAAAGTGATTTTCCATTATTCGGATTCGGCAATAGGAGCGCTTCCGGCTCAACGAAGGAATAAGTGGTTTCGCTACGACACTAGAGATTAGCTGATACTATAAATCATTAGCAGGTTAACATAAAGCCAGTAGCTTTTGCAAAAGTTGGTACTGCTACAAACTGGCTCGTTGAAGAGGAAGTTTTAACTAATGATTGGGTCTTTACATTTATATAATCCAGTCCAGACCAGTACTATAACTGCATTTACGTAAAATGATTATTACGGAGACAAGTCAATCTATATCCTCAATTGAAAATTCGAAAATTTATACTATTTGACCAAATGCAATTTCGGGTGGGTTATTCCATATAAAATAGCAGTAGACTAATTATCTTTATTGAAGTAGCCAGCTTGTGGCTTCTGCGATAACCTTTTCAGCAACCACTACTTCATCGACCTGAATGGAGGAGCCGTAACCTTGTTTAGATCGGTTGGCCATCGTAGACTGAGTCAAATTTAAAAGTGCACCATCACTCAGCCTGTTGGTTGCATTAGCGGTTGATAAACCACACGTGGCCTTGCCAAAACTGCGGGTGTTTGGCCGTCCTTTGAAGGCAATCGCTACGGCCTCACCCGAACTGGCAGTAGCTCGATCGGTCAATACAGCCACTTTAAAATTTGCTTTTCGAACGGTGTAAGCCGATTCCACTTTCGTAAGTTCAGCTTGGTTCAATAAGGCGCTGCCTTTTTGATAGGACCAAGCCGACGCATTTCCATCGGGATCCAGGAAATAACCACATACACCCTCCCCTAACAGGGGCCCTACACCCGCCAGCATAGGCCACATGTTACCCCCTAAATTGCCTCTCAGATCAACAATCCAGCCTACAATTGAGCCACTATCGGCGGCTTTGATAGCATCTTGGATCGATTGAGCGAACTTAGTGGCATCGATACCACCTCCGTTAAAAGTGCTCACCTTAACATAGCCGATCCCTTCGTGTATTGTTCCGGTTATGATAGTAGCATCTGTACAGGCTGCTGTTGAGTTACCGTAAATTACGGTTCCAGTACTCGTATAGTACATGCTGTGATTGTCACCAAGTAGCGTTAACCCAAGCTGAATAGCAGGATAGGTATCCGCAATAGTCTGTGCTCCTTGGGCCTGGGCATCTACTTTCGCTTTAAACACCGTCCAGTCAATCGTTTTTCGATTGATTGAATTGGTCTTCATTAAACCCACTACTTCGTCTAAATATCCCTGTGCTACTACCGAGGTTACCGCAGGTTCTTTCTCTTTATTGCAACTATTTAAAGTTATAAAGCTGAGTAGGCAAAGGGATAGGATCTTTAGAGAAACTGACGATTTGAACTTAGTCATCGATTGGCAAGTGAATTGGGGACAAAATTAGTGAGTAGCTAAATTATAACTATAGTTAGATAAAATGTGGTTGAACTCAACAAATTTTTATCCTACAGGTGTGATTGCATAATGAGATTTATCAATCATACACCAACCTCATCCTCAATTCAAAGTCTCAAATAAATATGAGAGTCCCTTAGATCATAGGGCCTTCTCCCAATAGCTGAAAGCAAATAAAACCTCTGCCATTCCACCAGGTGTGGCACAGCAGAGGTTGACAAAATTATTAGTTATAAGCTGATTACTGTGTTGTTAAAACAGCCGCCCCAGGAAAATCAGTACGATGGCTCCGCCTACGGAAATTAATAAGTTCATGAATAAGCCATCGTTGTCTGGGTCGTTGCCGAGCCGCTTGGCGATGAAACCGCCGACAAGGCCACCCACAATACCCAAAATGATATTGACTAAAGCCGAATTGTGACTGTCCATGAGTCGGCTGGCGATGTAACCGGCAATACCACCCAGGATAATAGAATATAAAAAGCCCATTTGTGTAAGAATTAGGTGAATGTTCAGTGTAACTACACAATCCCACACAAAATGTTTTGGTATAGAATATACTTAGAGGCAATGGCTTGAAAAATCTGAGTATCAATGGGTATAAATGAGCAGCCCTGTCATTTTAACGGGTAGTGTTCAGCTTTACACATTAACAGCTACTTCTATCTTTAGTAGACTACTTCTATGAATCGATTATTAACAGCGAAACGCTCCGCCTTTTCACGACGGATGGTCGCATTATCAGCCGCTGGATTACTTGTTGGTGGCGTATTTGTTGGGGCATATCAGAATCGAAACCTCAATGCTGCTTCGGGGCGTTACCTGACAAACCTGTTCGCTCAATTGAGCGACGATGATAAGCATGATCCTAAATATGCCGTTGGTAGCCTGAATGTAGCACCGGGACTGGAAGCAACTCTGTTTGCCGCCGAACCCATGCTGAAGAATCCAACCAATATTGATGTGGATGCTCGTGGGCGGGTTTGGGTATGCGAAGCGTACAATTACCGCCCAGCCATAAATGGCAATCCAACCAGCAAAGAGGGCGACCGCATCATGATTCTGGAAGATACCAATGGCGATGGCAAGGCCGATGTCTCGAAGGTGTTTTATCAGGGTGCCGATATTGAGTCACCGCTGGGTATTTGGGTGCAGGGTAATAAAGTGATCGTGTCCGATAGTCCGAACGTTTGGGTATTTACCGACGAAAACGGCGACGATAAAGCGGACAAAAAAGAACTGCTCTTTACGGGTATTGGTGGCGAACAGCACGACCACGGCATGCACACCTTTGTGTTCGGGCCGGATGGTAAATGGTATTTCAACTTCGGCAACGAAGGAGGCCAGCTTCTCGACAAAGACAACAATGCAGTTGTCGATATCGCTACCGGAAAAACCATCAACAAGCAGAATTTCAAGATGGGCATGGTGTTTCGCTGCGACCCCGATGGGAAGAACGTGGAGGTACTTGGCCAGAATTTCCGTAATAACTATGAAGTCGCCGTTGACTCCTATGGTACGCTGTGGCAGTCGGACAACGACGACGATGGCAACAAAGGTGTTCGGATCAACTACGTCATGGAATATGGCAACTACGGCTATACCGACGAAATGACCGGCGCGGGCTGGCAGGCTAACCGGGAGAATATCGAACCCGAAATCCCCAGACGCCATTGGCACCTCAACGACCCTGGTGTTGTTCCGAACCTTATTCAAACCGGAGCAGGCTCGCCAACGGGTATGATCGTGTATGAAGGAACGCTTCTGCCCGAAGTATTTCGGAATCAGATGATTCACTGCGATGCCGGTCCCAATGTAGTGCGGTCGTATCCTGTGCAAAAGGACGGCGCGGGTTATAAAGCTGAAATCGTAAATGTGCTGGAAGGCACCCGCGATCAGTGGTTCCGGCCTGCCGATGTGTGTGTGGCACCCGATGGCTCACTCATTATTGCCGATTGGTATGACCCCGGCGTGGGTGGACACCAGGCGGGCGATCAGAGCCGGGGGCGCGTGTATCGGGTGGCACCACCCAATTCGCCCTACACCATGCCAAAAGTTGATCTGACAACCACCGACGGGGCCATTCTGGCACTGCAAAGCCCGAATATGTCCATTCGGTATGCTGCCTGGCAGAAGTTGCGGAGCATGGACAAAAAGGCCGAAAAAGCACTGGCTAAACTGTATAAAACGTCAACTAACCCCCGGATGCAGGCCCGCGCTCTATGGCTATTGAGCAAGCTCGATAAAGGACCGAAATACATTGAAACGGCGCTGAAAAGTGATAACCCAGATTTACGGATTACGGCACTTCGGGCGGCACGCGAACTCAAAACAAATATCATTCCCTACGCAAAACAGCTTGTTAATGATGCAGACGCTCAGGTTCGCCGGGAGGTTGCCATTGCTCTTCGGGGGAATACTTCACCTGATGCTCCTGCATTATGGGCGCAACTGGCGAGTCAGTACGATGGCAAAGATCGCTGGTATCTGGAAGCCCTGGGCATAGGTGCCGATGGCAATTGGGATACATACTATGCTGCCTGGGTGAGGCAAATGAACAACGATCCGCTGGCCAATGTAGGCGGTCGTGACATTGTATGGCGTGCTCGTACCAAAGAGTCTGTTCCCATGCTGGCGAAGCTGGCGGGCGACCCGGCCGTAGATGTCAATCAGCGTTTACGTTATTTCCGGGCGTTTGATTTCAATCCCGGTGCTACCGAAAAATCAAATGCGTTGCTCGGTATTTTACAGGCAAATAGTAACACGACTGAGGTTACCAAACTGGCGCTACGGCACCTCGACCCTGAATTCGTAAAGAACTCACCTGTGGCAACGAGTGCGCTGACCAAACTCATGAACGACGTGTACGGCACCCCCGAATACGTTGAACTGGTAACTCGTTTTGAGCCGGTATCCGAAAATGCCCACCTGAAACAACTGGCCGTTCAGAAGTCGATGGACGGTATGGGGCGCGATGCCGTTCGGCAGTTGCTCAAGCAAAAGGGCGGCCCGATGGTTTGGGAGGTAATTAATGGAAATGACCCCGAAGCGGCCACAAATATGCTGGTGGCACTGCGCCGGGTGGGGAATAAAGAGTCGATGGACATTCTGAAAACGGTGGCCCTTGACGACAAACGGTCATCCGCCCTGCGACGGGAAGCGACCCGTTCCTTAGGGGGTAGTATGGAAGGGGCAGACATGGTCGTGGCTCTACTCAAATCCGGTGACATAAAAGGCGATTATAAAAAGTCGGCCGTACAGGGCGTTAGCAACGACTGGCGCAAAAACATTCGGATTCAGGCGGCTAGCTTCCTGGATGGCGGCCAAAGTGCGGAGGGTAAAAAACTACCCGGCATGAATGAATTGCTGGCTATGAATGGCGATGCAGCCCGTGGCGTCTCCGTGTTCAAGAATAATTGCAACATCTGCCATCAGGTAAATGGTGAGGGTATGGACTTCGGTCCAAAGCTGTCGGAAATTGGCTCTAAATTGCCCAAAGAAGGTCAGTATCTGGCTATTCTGCACCCCGACGCGGGTATTAGTTTCGGCTATGAAGGATGGGAGGTGAAGTTCAAAGACGGCAGTGCCATGACGGGCATCATATCCAGCAAAACCGAAACCGACCTGCAGATGAAGTTTCCGGGTGGGGTGGTGCAGAATTTCAAAACGTCTGATGTTGTGTCGATGAAACAACTGGATGCATCCATGATGCCCTCAGGTTTGCAGGAATCCATGAGCACACAGAATTTGGTTGATTTAGTGGAATATTTAGCAAGTTTAAAAAAGAAATAGAACCGGGATTTTTACAAGATTCAAAGGATTAAACAGGATTAGACAGGATTATCCAATAGAGCTCTTCGAGCTATTTAAACAGGAGAAGGTCATTTTACCTATTGGATAATCCTGTCTAATCCTGTCTAATCCTTAAAATCTCGAAAAAATCCCGGTCCAGATACACTACCTTATGCAACGACGTAATTTTGTAAAATCAACATTTGGCGCGGCCGGCCTAGGCGCGGCCGGCTTAGGTCTGGCAGGTACCGCTGTAACGAGTGAATCAGTAGCCGGTAACTGGCACTCACAACCGAACTTGCTGGCTAAAAATACCTTCAAGCTGAAATATGCCCCTCACTTCGGCATGTTCGAAAACAGTGCGGGCAGCGACCTGATCGATCAACTCAAATTCATGGCCGACCTTGGTTTTACGGCCATCGAAGACAACGGCATGATGGGCCGGGACCCGGCACTTCAAACCAAAATTGGGGAAGAAATGGCTCGTCTTGGTATGAAAATGGGTGTTTTTGTACTCGATAAAGGCGGTAATGGGCAGAATACACTGGCCGCTGGAAAAACCGAATTTGTTGATATTTTTCTGGCTGGATGCCGAAAAGCCGTCGAGACAGCAAAGCGAATCAATGGCAAACTGACAACGGTTGTTCCCGGCGATTTTGAGCGTAATCTGCCAATTGGTATTCAAACCGGGCATGTTATAGACGCCCTTCGCCGGGGTGCCGATATTCTGGCTCCGGCCGGAGTGGTTATGGTGCTGGAACCCTTGAGCGACACGCCTAACCTATTTTTACGAACATCGGATCAAACGTATGAAATTTGCCGGGCGGTCAACAGTCCATCCTGTAAAATTCTGTTTGATATCTACCACATGCAGAAAAACGAAGGGCACATTATTCCCCACATTAACTGGTGCTGGAACGAAATTGGCTACTTTCAAATTGGCGACAACCCAGGCCGTAATGAACCCACAACGGGTGAAATCAATTACAAAAATGTGTTCAAGTACATTTACCAGAAACAAAAAGCCGAGAATAAGGAGTTTATTTTCGGTATGGAACACGGGAAGTCGATGAAGGGCAAAGAAGGCGAAGTCGCCCTTATTAAAGCTTATGTAGAATCCGATAGCTTTAGCGTGTAGCGTGTAGTACCGACCGTCTCGGTCGGGCGTAAATAAATTGTATCACACCCGACCGAGACGGTCGGTATTACAAAAAAGGGGAATCAGGCTGTTTAGCTTGATTCCCCTTTTTCGTTTCTAATTTCTTTTGTTAGAGAACAACAACCGAGTTCTCGTCGTATGAAACACCGCTCGGAACATATTTGTCGGCGGCTGAGTCATTCGTCCATGTTGTACCATCCAAAACGTAGCGGTATTGGTATTCGCCACCAACTGGCAATTCAACCGTCGTTTTGTAAGAACCATCTTTCTGCTTTTTCAGGGCCTGGGCATCCCAGCCATTGAATTCACCGGCCAGAGCGACCGTCTTAGCACCGTTGACGGCTTCGGCCGACAACTCAAACGTTACTTTTGCAAGGGGCTTGCTTTTGAGGAATTGTTTGGCAACTGCCATATAGGTTAACTATTTTGTTTTCAGTGCAAAGTTATAATGCAAAATCGGTAATATAATAGTTATCAATAGGTTAAGGTTAAATATTCTTTATATAATACTAATTAATATATTTTGTTTTATAATTACTTGTCTAAAAAACGTACTATTTTAGAATAGCACTTTAGTTGATCTATCAATTTTTAGTAAATACTATAACCAGCCAAAAGCTACGTTATGCGCGTTCTTGACACGCTTTGCCAGCTGTATGGAATTTGTTGGAAAATTAGATGGTCGTCACGCCGACTGCGCCGAATACGCTCTGTACTCACGAGTCCAGTGCCATGCTCCCTGAAAGGCAATCAGGCAAAAAACAGCGTATTCGACACCGACCAGTTTTACACCTTTCGTAAAATACATATAGGTGCTGATGATGTCGACAAGCAGCCACACCCACCAGCATTCCAGCTTTTTCTGAATCATCATGAATGTACCAATAATACTCATGACCGTTGTAAACGAATCGAGATAGGGGAATGCGCTTGGCTGGCTGAATAAGACCGGAAACCAGACGTGCAGGTTCTGTGCGAAGGTGCCCAAAACACCCATAGCGACCACCCCGCCAAGCAACACTAGAACCAGGGGTTTACCCAGAAGCCGGGTAATACGAAGCTCATTGCGGCTGTCGGCTTCCAGGGCTTTGGGGTGTGTCCAGCGCCACCAGCCTTGCAGGTTCGTGATAAAGAAGAAAACCTGCAAAAACATATCGGGGTAGAGCTGAATCTGGAAGAACAAAAAGAAGAAAAGCAGCACACTGGCGGCTCCGATGGGCCAGCTCCATACGTTGGCTTTGGCGGCTAGCCAGGTGGCTACCGCACCTGATAAGGCCCCGAAAAATTCGAGGTAACTCATGGGGTAATCCCATACCGTAAAGAAAATCGTGTGGATGTCGAAAAAATCGGCCATGGATAAAAAAAAACGGCGGGGGTTCTCTACTTTAACTGCACGAAAGTACGGATTAACCCTTTACCTAAACCTTTATGCAACGTATTGCTATGCTTGGGGGCGGCTTCATTGGCCGCTTCTATGCCGAATCCATCCACGGTCAGCGCAGCCGCGACAAAGTGGTTGCCATTTATGCTCGTCGGGAGGAAACCGCCCAGAAATTTGCGACCGACTACGGCTGTGATTTTGCTTCAACCAACATGGAAGAAGTAATCGCCCACCCCAACGTGGACATGGTTTGTATTGCCCTTCCTAATAACATCCACGAAATGGCGGTTAACCTCTGCGCCAAACACAAAAAATCGGTGGTATGTACAAAACCGCTGGGCCGTAATGCCGACGAAGCCCTGCGCATGATGCAGACGGTTGAAGAAGCAGGCATTTTTGCGGGTTATCTGGAAGACTTATGCTACACACCAAAATTCCTCAAATCGCTGGAAAGTGTTAAAAGTGGCGCACTGGGTCGCATTCTCTGGGCGAAATCGCGCGAAACGCACCCCGGCCCGCACTCCGACTGGTTTTGGGATAAAGAGCAGGCCGGGGGGGGATGTATGCTCGATCTGGGTTGCCATTGTGTCGAAATTTCCCGGAACTTCATTGGGAAAGATGTGAAGCCCATAGAGGTCATGTGCTGGGCCGCTACGCAGGTGAAACCGATTGATGCTGAAGACCACGCTATTGCCCTGGTAAAATACGAAAATGGGGCTATCGGGCAGTTCGAAGTAAGCTGGACGTTCCGGGGCGGCATGGACCTTCGCGATGAGGTCATGGGAACGGAAGGTACCATCTGGATCAACAATTTCCTTCGAACGGGCTTTGAGATGTTCACCACGGGTACAGGTGCCGATTACGTGGCGGAAAAAGCCGAATCCAATACTGGCTGGCTATTTCCCGTTGGCGATGAAGTCAATGATCTGGGATACAATCACATGTTTACAGACATGTTCAAATCGCAGGAGGAAGGCCGCGAACCCGCCGAAACCTTCTATGATGGATATGTCGTGAATGCCGTTCTCGATGCCGCCTATAAATCAGCCGAAACGAAACAGTGGGAAAAAGTAAACCTGCCGGTCTGGCGCGGACAGGAGGGTCTCAAACCCGAATCGACGCTGGTCGAGTACGACGCCGATCACTATCTCATCAAGCAGGAAATGACCCACGATGGCCGGAACAAGGTGATTTTGAAAGAAAAAGCCAGTGGAAAAATCATTGAACGGGATTTGGTTTAGATGAACGTATAAAAGGAAGAGTGGGTACTAAGTGTTCATACTCCTTTTAGTCCTTATTACTACACATATGTGGTTAGAATCTAAAAAAATCGTTGTCATTGGCGGCACAACGGGTATGGGCTTGTCGGCGGCACTGGCGTTCGTTCGTGAAGGGGCGCAGGTTGTCGTGGTCGGGCGAAACCCCGAAAGTTGTGCCGTAGCCGAAAAACAACTCGATGGCAATGGGCTGGCCATGTCGGGCGATGCCGCCGATCCGCAAACGGCTCCTGAGGCCATTGCGCTGTGTCAGCAGATTTTTGGCGGTTTCGATGGGTTGTTTCATGTCGCGGGTGGGAGCGGTCGACGGTTCGGTGATGGCCCTCTGCACGATATTACGCTCGATGGCTGGAATTATACGGTTAACCTCAACCTAACCTCATTGATGTTGTCGAACCAGGCTGCCGTTCGGGTATTCCGGGCGCAGGGTGGAGGGGGCGTTATCCTGAACATGGGTTCTGTGCTCGGGTCCAGTCCGTCGCCCGCCTATTTTGCTACACATGCCTACGCGGCCATGAAATCGGCTGTAATTGGGTTTACCAAGTCGGTGGCGGCCTACTATGCCAACGATAACATACGTGTCAATGTGCTGGCACCGGCCCTTGTCGAAACCCCAATGGCGCAACGTGCCACAAAAGATGAAACAATCATAGCGTTCACCAAAACCAAGCAACCGCTCGATGGGGGTCGTATTGGCCTTCCTTCTGATTTGGATGGTGCTGCCGTCTATTTTATGTCCGATTATTCGGCCTTCACCACCGGCCAGGTGCTCACGGTAGATGGCGGCTGGAGCGTAAGCGAAGGACAGATATGACCACCGCAATTGGCATTGACCTTGGGGGCACCTGGATTAAAGGGGTGCTCATGGATATTGAAACCGGCGAACTAGTTAAGCAGCTTTATCACCCTACGCTTGGCGACAAAGACTGGAAGCAGGCTGTGGCTGAATCCGTTGCCGATCTGCGTAACGAATCAGCAGGGGCGGTGCGTGCCATTGGGCTGTCGGCCCCTGGTTTGCCGGGTCCAACGAATGAATCCATCGCTTTTATGCCCGGTCGGTTGAGCGGACTTGAAGGGTTTCATTGGGGAAATTTTCTGAACGATACCGTTTACGTTGTCAACGACGCCCATGCGGCTCTGCTGGCCGAAAGTCGCTTTGGCGTTGCCAAAGGTCAGAAGAATGTCGTGATGCTAACGCTTGGTACGGGCGTTGGTGGCGGGATTCTGATAGACGGAAAGTTGTATCAGGGTAACTTTCAGAAAGCAGGCCATATGGGCCATGTAACTGTAGATGCCGATGGCGACCGCGATATTACGGGTATGCCAGGGAGTCTGGAAGATGCCATTGGCAATGCCACCATTGAGAAACGATCACTGGGTCGGTTTACGTCGACCTACGAATTGCTCGAAGCCTATAAAAAAGGTGACTATTTTGCGCAGTGGGTCTGGCTGTCGTCGGTTCGGAAGCTAGCCATAGGGATTAGTTCTTTTGTGAATTTATTCTCGCCGGATTTAGTCGTGCTAGGTGGGGGTATAACCCAGGCCGAAGATGATTTACTATTGCCACTTGCCGAGTTCATGAACCTCTACGAATGGCGTCCCGGTGGGATGGAAACACCCATTAAAATCGCTCAATTTGGCGATATGGCTGGCGCTATTGGAGCCGCAAGTTTCGCGATACAGTGTTCTTGACAAGACCCACCCAATTTTAAGTGGTGCGATCGGCCTGGCGCGGGTATTCACCCGTGCCTATTAATGTTGCCAGTATTTACTGGCGTTTTTGAGTAGATAGTTTGCGCCAGTAAATACTGGCGATATTAACAGGCACGGGTAAATACCCGCGCCAGGCCGATTGCCAGATTCCATCAATATGATAAGTCAATACATCCAAAAGTGCCGTCAGATTCTCGATACGGTAGACGCACAAAAAACACAAATTGAAGAAGCCGCCCGGTGGTTTGCCGATACGATTCTGGCCGGCCGCATGGTGCATGTGTTCGGGTCAGGGCACAGCCGGATCATGGTCGAAGAAATGTGGCCACGCTATGGCTCCTTTCCCGGCTTCAACCCCATTGTTGAACTGTCGCTAACATTCCATAATCTCGTGGTAGGGGCCAATGGGCAACGTCAGGCCATGTTTTTGGAGAACGTACCCGGATTTGCCGACCGTATCCTCCGAAATTATGACCTGTCAAATCAGGATGCTGCGCTCGTAATTTCCTCATCGGGATGTAATGTCGTGCCCATCGAAATGGCCGAGTTGTTTCAACGGCGGGGTGTAAAAGTAGTAGCGTTGATTACAAAAGACCACGCAGAACAAAGCACCAGCAAACGGAGCGATGGCAAAAAGCTGAGCGACTTTGCCGATTTGATTCTGGACACGGGTGCGCCCGTTGGCGACGCTATGCTAACGGTCCCAAATCTGGATACGCCCGTTGCACCCGGCAGCACAGTTGGCGGAGCTGTCATCGTAAACTGTATTAAAGCCGAAGTTGCTCGTTTACTTACCGAAGCAGGTCATCCCCCCAAAGTGCTTAGCGCGGGTGTTGTGGTGGGTGCCGAGCGGGCGGTCGACTTGTTTGAGGCTGCCTATGACGAACACGCACATCGATTGGCTAAATTGTATGCGAATGTGGGCATACCCAGCTATGTAAGCCAGACAAACCGCTAATCTGCCATGATTGAAACGCCCCGCCTGACGTTGATGCCGCTCACACTTGACCAGCTTCGTCTCCACATCGCTAATAAGTATGAGCTAGAGCAAACATTAGGCTTACAAAAGGGGAGTCGACAGGCATGGGAGCCTGTATTGAGCATCATTGTGCATTTCACGATTCCTCGCTTGCAGAACCCCAAACTCGATCCAATGTATCACACGATGTGGCTGGCCGTTGATCGGGAGAAAAAACAGTTTGTGGCCGAAGCAAAGTTTAAAGGTGAACCTGATGAAACCGGAGCCATCGAAATAGGCTATGGAACGTATCCGGGGTTTCAGCGGAAAGGGTATATGACTGAAATGGTTGGCGGGATGCTGAATTGGGCACGTCAGCAACCGGGTGTCCAGCGTGTAGTGGCCGACACAACTGCCGAAAATGTAGCCTCACAAAAAGTGCTGGAAAAAAATGACTTCCGTTTGTTCGACCAAATCGAAGACATGCTCTGGTGGGAGATTAGTATATAAAAACCCGGCCCTTCTTTTCGAAACATTAACCCATACGATTTTGCAGCCCGTTCCTATAAAAACCACTGTTGTCGGCTCAATGCCGTTTCCCGGCTGGCTCGAATTTTCCAGCCAGAACCTTTCGCAATTCGGCCCGGCCGATATCAATGAAATGATTGAAGATGCCGTTGTGGCATCCGTTCACGATCAGGTTTCAGCGGGTCTGGACGTTATTACCGATGGCGAACAAACCCGTTTCGACTTTAATCTGTCTTTCTACGGCTATATCAACGGTATTCAGAACAACGAAACCGAACTCCGGCGATTTGGGCCACCTGCCCACGATCAGCGGGGTAAACACAACATCGTGGAGCCGTTGACAGCTCCCAGGGGCCTGGGCGTTGTGGAAGAATATCTTCGCCTAAAACGGCTCGCTCCCGAAGGGCAAGGGCTTAAGGTTTCTATTCCCGGACCTTATACACTCAGCGGCCGCTTGTTGCCGGGGAGTTTGTATAAAGATCGCTGGGAGGTGACCGAAGCCCTTTTGCCATTGGTCAATAAAGAAATTGCCGATCTGGTTGCGTTGGGTGTACCCGAAATTTGCGTTGACGAACCGTCGATGTCGTGTTATGCATACCGCGAAGACACCAAACGGTTTGTGGACATTTTTAACCGGACAGTAGCACCGGGCGTAGGCAAAACGCGCCTGTCCATGCACCTCTGTTTCGGGAATTACAAAGGCCGGTCGGTGGGTAAAAAATCCATTGCCCCCATGTTTCCCGATTTTCTGGACATGACCGTCGATGAGCTTCACTCTGAAATGACGATCCTGAATTTCTCGGAAGTGAACCTGTTAGCGCGTTTTGCCGAAAAGTTCGACGTGGCGGTGGGCGTCATCGATGTAAAGAGCTATTACATCGAAACCCCCGAAGACGTAGCCGAACGCATTCGTAAGTGTCTGCCTTACGTTCCTGCCGAAAAACTGGCCGTTGCCCCCGACTGTGGCTTAAGCCAAACCGCCCGCTGGGCTGCGAAACAAAAATTAGCCAACATGGTGGCAGGAGCGAAAATTGTACGAGGTAATCTCTGAACCGGGATTTTTACAAGATTCAAAAGGATTAAAAAGATTGATACAAGAGGCAGAACTATTTTAACTGAACTTTAATGAGGAAGACTAGCAGTATAGCCTTGTGCATTAATCTTGTCTAATCCTTTAAATCTTGTAAAAAATCCCGGTTCAGACTCGCTGTCAGCTCACACCGTTCCTTCTCCAGTTTATCGATATTCTCGGTGAGCAGCATCCGCGTTTTGGCGTTGTCGAAATGTTCACCGTAGGAAGCCCGAAGCTCTTTACGTTTCATAGCCTCCAGAAATCGACGCACATCGTCGGGCGTTTCGAGTAGGAGGGGAGGTACTTCGGTCGGCTGGTCAGCATCATCTTTCGCTACCATCGTGAAGTAGGACGTGTTTGTATGCTTTACGCTTCCCGTTTTTACATTCTCGGCAATAACTTTGATCCCTACAACCAGCGATGTCCGGCCCACGTAATTAACCGAGGCCATAAACGAGACTAACTCGCCCACATCGACTGGTTGCCTAAAATTGACCCCATCGACGGATACGGTCACGCAATACTGGCCAGCATGTTTAGCCGAGCACGCATAAGCAACTTTATCCATCAACGACAATAAAATGCCGCCATGCACCCGGCCACCAAAATTAGCATAAGACGGAATCATTAATTCGGTAAGCGTAGTGCGCGAATGGCTAACGGGTTTGGCGTTCATCAGTGACCGGGATTTTTACAAGATTTAAAGGATTGAACAAGATTATCGCTAGAAAATAGAATGCTGTAAATATGCCCTGATCTTGTGAGCTGCAAAAATAAATAAGCCAACCTATACAAGGCTGGCTTATTTATGAAACTAAAAAATCTTTGTAAGAAAAATGAGTTTCTATAAAATCAAGAGAGCTACATTTTTTGCAGCAATCAAGAAAATCCTTTAAATCTTGTTAAAATCCCGGTTTAGACGGCAAAGCTTTCTCCACAACCGCAGGTGCGGGTGGCATTCGGGTTTTTGAATTGGAATCCTTTGCCGTTCAGACCGTCAGAGAAATCAAGTTCAGTACCGGCCAGATACAGTAAGCTTTTGCGATCTACCAGAATCTTAATGCCTTTATCTTCAACCAAATGGTCTGTTGGCTGTTGGGTTGCGTCGAATTGAAGATCATACATCAAACCTGAGCATCCACCACCTTCGACCGCTACGCGGATGGCCGTATTTTCGGAAAGACCGTCTTTCAAACGGAGTTCAACAATCTTATTTTTGGCGATATCTGAAACCGTAACCATAGTTGTAATCGAATCAATGTTGAGGCATATCAATGCTTTCTCTATAACTTTCGGCCAAACGGAAAAGTTCTTATCGAACGTACCCGACAGCTTCCAACTGTCGGCATACCGATATTTCATAAACGCCGACAGCTGGAAGCTGTCGGGTACAACCAATCATGCTCACCAACATTGAACACATCGGTATTGCCGTCCGCGACATTTCGGCGTCGAATGACTTATTTGCCAAACTACTGAATGTTCAGCCTTACAAAGCCGAAACTGTGGCGTCGGAGGGAGTAACAACGTCGTTCTTTAGAGTAAATCAAACCAAGATTGAACTACTCGAAGCCACCAACCCAGATAGTCCCATTGCTAAGTTTCTGGAGAAAAAAGGGGAGGGAGTTCATCACATTGCCTTTGAAGTAGATGATATACTTAGTGAAATGGATCGCCTGAAAGCTGAAGGGTTTACTGTACTGAATGAAGTTCCGAAACGGGGAGCTGACAATAAATTAGTGTGTTTTCTCCATCCAAAGGGCACAAACGGCGTTTTGGTGGAATTATGCCAGGAGATAAAGGAGTAAGGAGTAACGACGAATGAAGGAACAGAAAAAAGGATTTTTAGTAAGCTTACTGGTCTTGCTAACCGCCAGCGCTCAGGCGCAGTTGCCGGGTTATGCCGCCCGATACACCCAGCCCGGTGTTGATGTCCAGAACTACGCTTTTTCGATCAAATTGAGTGATTCTACGAATCAAATTCAGGGGGAAACGGGTATTCGGTTCACTCGTGCTGATGACCGGCAAACGGTTTGGTTTGACTTGATCAGCCCCCGCGACTCCTCACAAACAGGTATGCGTGTGCGTGCAGTAAGCCTGCCTGATGGTAAGGCGGTGCCATTTAGCCAGCGCAATGACCGCGTATTTATCAACCTGCCTGCCGCCCCCAACCAGCCTACGGAGGTGGTAATTCGGTATGATGGAACGCCTGCAAAGGGGCTTATTATTAGCCAGAATAAGTTCGGTGAACGGACATTCTTTGGCGATAACTGGCCTAATAACGCTCGAAATTATTTGCCCGTTATTGACCATCCATCCGACAAGGCAACCTGTTCCTTTGCGGTCAATGCCCCCGCCACATACCGCATCATTGCCAATGGTAAGTTTTTAAATGAAAGCAGTTTGCCGAATGGGCGCAAGTTGACACGCTGGCAGGAGAACACGCCAATTCCGACGAAAGTAATGGTAATTGGTGCTGCTAAGTTTGCGGTTGAAGAAGTCGGTTCGGTAGGCGGGGTGCCGGTGCAAAGCTGGCTTTATCCCAATGATAGTCAAAAGGGCTTCATTGATTACCGGCCAGCGAAAGAGATTCTGCAATATTTTATCAGTAAAATCGGGCCGTATTCATACGAAAAACTAGCCAATGTAGAGTCGACCACAATTTTTGGTGGAATGGAAAATGCCAGTTGCATTTTTTACAACGAGAAAATAATTGTTGGTAAAAAAGACTCCGATGTGGAGGCATTGCTGGCCCACGAAATTGCCCACCAATGGTTCGGGAACTCCGCTACCGAAGCTGACTGGTCGCAGTTGTGGCTGAGCGAGGGCTTTGCCACCTATTTCTCTGCCCTCTATCTCGAACATGCCTATGGTAAAGACACGCTCAATGCTGTATTGAACCAGAACAAAGGCCAGATTTTTCGGTATGCGGCATTGAAACCTAAAGGAACCATCGTTGACTCGACGGCGAGCAATCTGATGGACTTGCTCAACCCAAACTCGTATCAGAAAGGCGGCTGGGTGCTCCATATGCTCCGCCACGAACTCGGCGACGATACGTTCTGGAAAGGCATCCGGGCCTACTATGAGAAATTCCGGAATGCCAACGCCCAGTCCAGCGATTTGCAGGCCGTCATGGAAAGTGTTTCCGGCAAGAAATTGGGGCAGTTTTTTCAGCAATGGCTCCATCAGCCCGGCTACCCCGAAATTGTCTGGGGAACAAGCTACGATGCGGCCAAAAAAGCATTGGTGATCGACGTTCGGCAGGCGCAACGAACGGGCGCGTTTTTTGCAATACCGCTCACGTTCAGCATACGGGGTGCCAACGGTCGTGAAATCAGCCGCACCGCCCGCCTGACCATGACCGAACAGACCCAAACTTTCACGGTACCTTTAGCCAACAAACCTATTTCGATTCTGATCGACCCCGACAATACGGTGTTGATGCGGGCTGTCGAAATGGGTAAGTAATGTTTACTTTACGTACCAAACAGCTTCTAGCTGTTTGTGGGTAGCTGGTTATCAATTCACACAAACAGCTAGAAGCTGTTTGGTACAACAATACAAACTATGCTCAAGCGCGTTTCTATCCAGAATTTCAAGAGCCTGAAAGACGTCACGCTCGACCTTCAGAAAGTTAATTTGTTAATCGGCCCGAACAACTCGGGCAAGACGAATTTTTTGAAGGCGCTGGAGTCATTTTCAATGGGTGGCCTAGGGTCTAACAATATAGAAATTCTAAAATCAATCAGCTATAAGCATAGACCTGTAGATATTAATTATGAATTTGATTATATACCTACTGCCGAAGGTTATATGATTAGAAACAATATGAACAATGGTATTAGTCTCTATCATTGTGTTCAGAAATCAATAGTTCAAGATAAACAATGGGCTACCAATGTTGATAGCATCTTTGATGATTGGTTTGAAAATGAGCATGGAGATAAAATAAATGATACTAGCCCAAGCCATGACAGAAGAGAATTTTCTGAATTTATAAGTACCAAAATTTTTAAGCCGGATCCATCGAAACTTCTTCAACAAGTTAAATTTTCCGCAGACCAGTCAGATTTATTAGCGGACTGCTCTAATCTAATATCTTTCTACTTTTACACAGATGCCAATTTTAAGCGCAACTCAAAAAGTATTCAAGATGATCTTTCTAAGTGTATACCTGAGATTGCTTATTTTACACTACCTCCTGTAAAAGTTGGGAATGATAGTATGCTTGGGTTGCGCTTTTTTGATGAAGAAGAGAATGGCTATTGGGCTGAAGAAGTGTCCGAAGGAGTACTATATTTTCTATCCTTACTTTGCATTATCCATCAACCTAACCCACCTAAACTCCTCCTTCTTGAAGAGCCTGAAAAGGGTATTCACCCACGGAGAATATATGAAGTAATACAATTTATTTTGGGCTTGGCTGATGATAAAGACATACAAGTTATCATGACTACACATAGTCCTATTGTGCTGGATATGTTCAAGGATATGACCGAAAGCGTTTTTATCTTTGATAAAGATGATGAAGGGGCTACTCGTGTCAAAAACTTACAGCGTGATGTAATTGAGCCGGATGAAGAAGAAAGTAAGCGATTAGGTATTGAGCCACCACATTACACAAATTCATTAGGTAGCTCCTGGACGGTTGGATTTTTAGGAGGGGTTCCCAAATGAGCAAGACGTTTACGTTTGGATTCTTAGGTGAAGATGTAGCCCAAAAGAATTTTCTGGTCCATTATCTAGAAAGCCAGTATAAAGGGGTTTTTTCGGAAGTAACAGAATTTGGTTGGCGTGTAAAAGCGAATACCAAAGATGAGGTTGACGCTAACTTACAAGCTGCTTTGTTATTTAAGATACGCTTCGGTTTAGATGTATTGTTTATTGGACGCGATACTGATTCTTCTGAAAAAAAATCTGTAGAAAGTTGTCGCGAGAAAATAGCTAACCCGTTTAAAGGACAGTCAGGTGTAATTTTTATGATTCCTATTCAATGCATTGAGCATTGGCTTTGGTATCTAAAATGGAAGCGTGACAATTCTGGAAGCACTAAAAATGAGCCTTTGGAGTCGTTTAAGCGCACTCAGGCCAAGAACGTAGTCTATGGCGAGAAAGCAAAAGCTGAAACCAGGATGCATCTCGCCAATAGCCTCTTAGCTGATCTTGATGTCACTTGGTTGGAGTCACGTTCAGAAAGTTTTCGACACTTCCACAGGCAGGTAACCGATTTTCTTACCCAATACGCTAAGGGACAATAATCCCCATTAAAATAACCGCAACGCCACGACCTCACGATCGTGGCGTTTTTGCTTTTCAAAAGTGGCTGTGCTTGTCAGAAGGGTCGTAGCCCCACATGGAGATTGTTCAAACGAACTACATCCTTCCAGCGTTTACATCTAAACCATTTGGCTACAATAACTCTTAACGAACATGAACTACTACAACTCCATCATCGACACCATTGGCAATACGCCCCTGGTGAAACTCAATAAAGTCACGAAAGGAATTCGGGGGACGATTCTGGCAAAAGTCGAGTATTTCAACCCCGGCAACTCCGTGAAAGACAGGATTGCCGTTCGTATGATCGAAGATGCCGAAGCACGGGGTGTTCTCAAGCCGGGCGGTACGATCATTGAAGGAACCAGTGGTAATACGGGGATGGGTCTGGCGCTGGCAGCTATTGGCAAAGGCTACAAGTGCATTTTCACAATGGCCGACAAACAGTCGCAGGAGAAGATAGATATTCTGCGGGCGGTAGGGGCTGAAGTGGTCGTTTGCCCAACGAACGTAGCCCCCGACGACCCCCGTTCGTATTACTCAGTCGCAAAGAAACTCAACCGCGATATTCCCAATTCGCTTTACCCAAATCAATACGATAACCCCGCCAATACAGCCGCGCATTACGAAACAACCGGCCCCGAAATCTGGCGAGATACCGATGGGAAAATTACGCACTTTGCCGCTGGTGTGGGCACTGGCGGCACCATTTGCGGTACCTCGAAATTTTTGAAGGAGCAGAAGCCTGATCTTATTTCAATTGGTCTGGATACTTACGGCTCTGTATTCAAGAAGTACAAAGAAACCGGCCAGTTCGACGAAGGAGAAATTTATCCGTATTTGACAGAAGGGATAGGTGAAGATATTTTACCGCAAAATGTCGATTTCAGTCTGATCGACTTCTTCGAGAAGGTGACCGATAAAGATGCGGCCATTATGGCTCGTCGGCTATCTCGCGAAGAAGGTCTGTTTGTTGGTTGGTCGTGTGGTACTGCCGTGCATGGTGCGCTGGAATGGGCAAAAGAACACCTCACCGACGATGATGTGATGGTGATTCTATTACCAGATCATGGCACGCGTTATCTCGCCAAAATTTACAACGATACCTGGATGAAAGACCACGGTTTTCTGGAAGATCGGGCCTTTAAAACGGCTCGTGACATCATTAGCCACAAAACTGGCCAGTCACAATTAACGACAATTGGTGTAGACGTTTCGGTGAGCCAGGCTATTCAGGTGTTGAATCGCTATGGTATTTCGCAGATTCCGGTGACGGACGAAAATGGTCATATTGTCGGTAGCCTTACCGACTCTACGGTGCTTAATCGGCTCATAGAAGACCCCGCCGTGAAAGATCATCCCGTAAGTGAGGTAATGGATAAAGCATTCAAATTTGTCGGTCTGGACAATACCATCGATGCACTATCATCTTTGATCGACCGCGACAATAAAGCCCTGTTAGTGCGTGACGAAAAGGAACAGGTACACATCATTACCCAGGCCGATTTATTGGCGGCAATGACGAATTGATGTAGTGTAGCGCGGGTTTCCACCCGCGCTACACTACCGCCTGTTATCCCCGCCTTCTATCATGCTCAGGTAGCTCATGTAACGGCTTTCGGCAATGGTTCCTTCGGCAACGGCCTCTTTTATGGCGCAGCCGGGTTCGTTGATGTGTAGGCAATTATTGAAACGGCATTCGTTCATGCGGTCGCGCATTTCGGGGAAGTAGTGACCTATCTCGGTCTTCGAGGTGTCCATCAAGCCAAGTTCTTTGATGCCTGGCGTGTCGATAATATAGGTATTGGGGGCCAGTTCGAACATTTCGGCAAAGGTCGTTGTATGCACACCCTTATTGGCAAAAGATGATACCTCGTTGGTTCGTAGGTTCAAATCTGGCGCAATGGCGTTCACGAGTGATGACTTGCCCACGCCGGAGTGCCCGGCCAGCAGCGTTACTTTTTGATTGAGCAAATCCCGGAAAGCCTCAACGCCAACGCCTTCAGTAGCCGATGTTGCCAGGCAGTTGTAGCCGATGCGTTCATACAACTCGATGATTTCCTGCTGGAACGCCAGCCCCTCTTCGTTCAGAATATCAAGCTTGTTAAAAACAATCGTCGTGGGAATCCGGAATGATTCAGCCGACACCAGAAATCGGTCAATAAACCCGGCCGACGTGCGGGGCATGGCCAGCGTAGCCAATAAGACCGCCTGGTCAAGGTTAGCTGCCAGCATATGTCCGTGCGCCGTTTTATGAACCGACTGCCGAATGATGTAATTATCGCGGGGCGAAATAGCAGTAATGATGGCCGTGTTCTCAACTTTATCTTCCACGTCAAATTCCACCCGGTCGCCAACGGCAATCGGATTCGTGACTTTCAGACCCTGAAGTTTGAATTTGCCCTTCAATCGCGCCTGAAAAATATGTCCGTCTTTGTTACGAATTTCGTACCAGGAGCCGGTTGACCGTAAGACTAAGCCGTGTTGTGCCAATGAGTGAAAGAGTGAAAGAGTGAAAGAGCGTACAAGTGGTTGGCGTTGTCTTACGCTCTTTCACTCTTTCACTCTTTCGCTCATTAATTTCTGTACAATTTCCATAACCTTCGCCGTTGCGCCAATGTTCCGCTGCACATACTGACGGCTGATTTGGGCAGCGTTTTCAGGGTTTTTATACTGTTTGGCAAACGCTTCGGTTAATTCGTTTACGTTGCTGATTGGGAAAGCTGCGCCTTCCTGCACCAAATCAATGGCCTCTTGATATTTGTCGTATTCAGGACCGAAAAACAGCGGCATCCCAAACGTAGCGGCTTCCAGAATGTTATGCAGCCCTTGTTTAAACGCCCCACCAATGTAGGCAAACTCGCCATATTGATAGAGTGATGAGAGCATTCCTACATTGTCGATGATAAGTACCCCGGCAACCGCAACATCTGTTTCCGAAGCCAGTGAGAAACGAACGGATGGCTTTAATAATTGACTCCGCCAGCGCTCAATTTCGTCGTCGTGAATTTCGTGAGGGGCAATAATCGCTTTCAATGGTGCGGCAAAGGTATTTAGAAAGGGAATCAAAACGGCCATATCATCTTGCCAAGCGCTGCCAATTACAATGACCGGGCTGTTATTTTTGAAGGCCTCGGCCAACGGGATGGCCTTTTTAGTATTGACTACCTGCGACACCCGGTCGAAGCGGGTATCGCCTGCAAGGGTCACGTTAGTAAGATCAATGCTCGCAAGTAAAGCCACAGATTCCTGATTCTGCACCAGAATATGATCGAAGAAATGGAGCAGGTTGCGGTAAAACTGCCCCCAGGGCTTAAAGAAAAGCTGATTTGGACGGAAGATCGCCGAGAACGAAATAACCGGCACATGAGCCGTTTTTAGTTGATGGAGATAATTGTACCAGAATTCGTACTTAATGAAAAAAGCTATTTGAGGTTTTACCAACTGAATAAACTGTTGGGCATTGGCGGGGGTATCGGCGGGTAGATAGATCACATAATCGGCACCATCATAGTCTTTACGGACTTCATAGCCGGATGGTGAGAAAAACGTTAGCAGAATTTTATAGTCAGCATACTGAGTCCGAAAGGCTTCCATAACCGGGCGGCCTTGCTCAAACTCACCTAGTGAGGCTGCGTGAAACCAGGCTACAGGGCTGGTATTTCCGGCAAGCTGTTGCTGTAATATGGTTGCCCAGTCACGCCGACCGTCAACCCATTGCCGGGCTTTAGGGTTAAAAGGGGCTACCAGCGTCAATAACGTTTGGTAGGCAAAAATACCCGTGTTGTAGAATCCTGAAAACAAGCGAAGGTAAGGTTGGTTATAGTTAGCAAAGCTACGAACTCATTTAATAAACCACCTTCCTCATGAATACATACGACACACTTAGCGAAGCACTCGATGGCCTGCGTAAACAGGGCTTTACGCAGGATTATAACCTTAAATCCGATTATTTGCATTGCCAACCGGACAATATCGAGTTAAAGCCTGCCGATTTTGATGTGGTTGATGTATATCGTTTTGAAGGGATGACGGACCCCGCCGATGAAGCCGTTTTGTATGCTATTGAAGCCAAAAACGGGAATAAAGGCGTGCTGGTTGATGGATATGGTGCATCGTCTGAATCGATCTCATCGGAGATGGCCGAGAAACTGAGATATACGCCCGAAAGCTGACGAACTTTTCATAACTGAAATTGATTTTACGTCAACAGAATGGATGTTGATAGAATGAACTGGAACAAACTAACGAGTGACACTCAACTTGAGACTATTAAAGCAGAGTCAGTAAGGCAGCCCGTGCTAATCTTTAAGCACAGCACAACTTGCTCGATTAGTGCTATGGCACTCAGTCGAATGGAGCGGAACTGGAACGATCAGCTAGGAGTGAAACCTTACTACCTCGATCTATTGGCTAATCGGCCTATTTCTGCCAAAATTGAAAATGAATTTGGTATAGAGCACGAGTCGCCACAGGTCTTATTAATCAAAAACGGCGCATGTATTTATGATGCCTCGCATATGGCTATTTCGTTTGCTGGTTTGCAGCAGGCGGTGTAGCCAGAAGGAGAAAAGGGAATAGGGGGAAGAAAGGGAGAAGGTATGCGCATGCATAGGCCTTTACCCTTTCTTCCCCCTATTCCCTTTTCTCTTTTTATTCCTTCAGCGTTATTTTTGCCCGATGGCAGACGCCCCCAATGGGTGGGTTGAATTTCGATACACTAACTTCAACCGCATCCAGATCCGCGTATGTCGTGCGAATTTCCTGAATGATCTGGTGCGCAATATGTTCGAGCAGCCGAGCGGGTTGCTTCATAACACCGGCTGTAATTCGGTATAAATCTTCGTAGTTAACCGTTGCGCTCAGACGGTCTCGACGAGCCGCTTCCGAGAAGTCGGCTGTTACGACGATGTCTACCGAATATTTATTGCCTATTTTCTGCTCCTCGTCGTAAAAGCCGTGATAAGAGAAAAATTCGAGACCTTCCAGGGCAATTGTTCCCATAAGATGATAAGGTGGTAATGCGATGTGTTGAGGGAAACCTGGTAAACCGGCAACGAGTTTCCTTCGGGATGCTACATCACCGCATCACTTAAATCTGATCGAAGAACGATTCACTTTTTTTAGCTACTACTTCGTCTTCCGGAGCTTCACTAGGCGCTGTCTCTGGCTCTGTTGTATTGACCTCCGCCAGTACCGATTCCGGAGCGGTTTGTTCAACAGGCTCAGTTGTCTCAGCAACGGGGTGTTCGGTTTCATGATGATCTGCGTGTAACGCTTCATCAAGTTTTTCGACAACGGTTTCGTCGACAGGAATCGCTTCTGGAATAGCCGTTTCACGTTCTGTTAACGCGGGTAGTTCAGCAACCGGCTCTGGTTGTGTATCTGCTTCCGAAGCAGCTTCTGTCGATATAGTCTCTTGGGGCTCAGCCTGTTTTAATTCATCCTGAAGCTGCGAGGAAATATCGTCCATTTTGCCTTTGAGGTTCTGTTTGGCAAATTTTTTCTCGAAACGATCTACGCTATCGACAGCATTGTTGGCCAGTGTACGAATCTGTACTGCCAGATTTTCTTTGTAGCCTTCCAGTGCCTTAAAATCGTGCTCCAGGGATTTAATATCATTGAGAATATTATCTTTCAAATAGCGAGCCTGATTTTCCGCATCCTGTACCATTAAAGCCGAGCGTTTGCGGGCATCGGCAAGTATATCATCGGCTTGCTGCCGGGCTTCGCCAACGTGTTTCTGACCTGCACTGTTTGCTTGTTCTGTAATCTGTGTACTTGTATCCTCCGCCATTTTGAGCGTGCGGAACAACGTCATCTCAACCTCTTTAAGCTTACCCAACTCTTTCTCAGCTATTTCGAGCTGCATTCGTAACATTTTATGTTCGCTGGTTAAACGTTCCCATTCCTGAGACAACGAAACCAGAAATGCATCAACATCTTCTGTTCTATAGCCGCGCAACCCCTTTTCAAACGTGTGCTGCCGGATTTCGATGGGCGTAATTTTCATTGCTGCGCTAAGGGTTTTTATGTGTTACTGAATAGCCATGTAAAGGTGAATTAACGGCCTTAATACCTATTTTACAAAAAATAGACTGAAAAATAAGGGAATCCTACTTAATCCACCTGTTTTAGCTCAATTTCCATACCGAAATCGTTCGATCGTCGCTGGCCGACAATAAAAGTTCGTTATAATCTGTCCAGAGCACCTTGTTGACCGATGTATTATGTCCTGCATGTCTGGCCCGATCAACGACTTTTATCAACTTGTATGTATCAGCATCCCAGATTTTGATTGATTTGTCCATGCTGGCGGTCGCCAGCAAGGTGCCAGACGAATTGAAGGCTAGATGATTGATGGCAAACATATGCGCTACAGTATCGTGCAGTAAAGTATAGCCTTGCTCAACATCCCATACTTTAAAATGAGCATCGCGCCCGGCCGTAATCAGATGTTGGAAATCAGGAGAGTAGGCAACGGTAAATACCGAATTGCCATGTGCCTGAATGACGTGCTTGAGCGCATAGGTCGTTAAATTAAAAATACGGACAACATTGTCGCTGTAGCCAACAGCCAGTTCCCGCTCAACAGGATTGATAGCCAGGCAACGCGCCGACTGATCCGATGCTTTGATGTGTTTTTTGACGACAAGTGGATTTGTCGATACAACGGCGACAACGCCATCTGAGAGGGCCAGAAATGCGTCATCATTGTGAAATTTAATGTCGAAAATAGCCGCAGTCGTTAGCTTTAACGACATGACTTCTTCTTTCCTGACCGGATTAATCAAATGGACGCCTTCAAAATTCTGCCCTACCCACAAGAGCCCACTGGTTGGGTGTAGCGCCAGCGCGTAAATGGAGGTAGGGACTTTGGCGATCAACTCACCTAAATCGGGCCGGTTAAGGTGCCATTGAACGACCTGACCATCGCCACCCGCCGAAAAAAACTGCTCGGCAAGAGGGCCGCGTTCAAGTGCGTAAATCGGGTCGCGGTGCCCGCCGAACGTATCTATTTTTTCTACGATCACAGTTTGGAAAAACAAGTTGGTGATCAAAGGTCGTTAATCCTTTCTTTTTCTCGAACGACTTCCGACTTTTGGTGGTGACTTTTCAAGTAGATATAAACGGCGACTGTATTGCCAGGCTCCGGGCCATTACCGAAGATGAACCGACCTTGCGGGCGGGGGTACCATTAACCGTTTCGGAGCAGGAAGATTTGGCGGGCATTAGCCACCCGTCTCAACGGATTGAATGGCTTGCCTGCCGGGTAGCTATTCGGCAGTTGGTCGAAGCGCAGGGAATGAGCTATAAGGGACTTCGGAAAGATGAATTTGGGAAACCGCACCTTATTGATTCGCCCTGGCATATTTCCCTGTCGCACACCAGTGGCTGGGCGGCAGCGGTATTGCACCGGTCAAGACCAGTTGGCATCGATATTGAACCAATTCGAGAGCAGTTTAAACGGGTAGTGCCGCGTGTATTGTCGGAGAGTGAGATCAATCATGCCGCTGGCGATCCAAACCGATTGGCGGTGTACTGGTGCGCCAAAGAAGCGCTGTATAAACTTTACGGAAAACGACAGCTTACCTTTCGGGAGCATCTGCACGTAGAACCCTTCGCCGACGGAGACTCTCATCTAGTTGGCCATGTTCGCTTACCAAACCATCAGGAGCAATTAGTGATCCGGTGTTTTCAGGCTGGCCCAGGTCTATTAGCAGTGGCCTTTTAATTGTACCCGCGGGCTTCAGCCCGTGATTTTCGGCGGTCTAATCTTATCGCTGAAAATCACGGGCTGAAGCCCGTGGGTACAGTTCATTATCGTTGTGTATAATCCGAGAGGGGCAGCCCATCGCCGTCGTCCCGAACAGTATTAAGGATTTGCTCCACTTCACGAACCCGTTCTGTATCGCCGTTTTTTTCAAAGGCGAGGGTCAGATTACGAAGTACCCGCCGAACAATATCGGCGTTGGTGCAGGGTTGATAGAAGGTTTCCAGACGTTTGATGTTCAACTGGTCAATATATTGGTCGATGTCTTTTGTGGTAAAGACCAATCCCCGGTTAAACACATTGATATAGAACTGCACCCCGCTGCTATTCTTGTAGGTCAAGACAAATAAGTTGGGCAGATTAACGCCATAAACAGGTAGGTTCAGCCGCTTGGCAATGAGCATATACAGTACACAAAGCGTAATCGGATTGCCCCGACGCGATTCGAGTACCTGATTGATCATCGAATTGGCCGGCGAGTGAAAATGCTTGGTGTTGGGCGCAAATTTCAACTTGGAGAAAAAAGCACTGTTCATCGCCTTTATCTGTTCGTCGGGGTGCATATCTATCTTAAAATCCACCCAAACGTCGTAGAAAAGTTGCTCAACGTCCTGCTTTAGCCGATCGAGCGACAGGTCGGGATATTGATAGGTGGCAACAATCCAGAGACCTTCCAGAAGATCCATTGCGCCCCCGTTTTTCCAGTCGCGCATTCGATCCAGAACGGATTCGTATTGGAGATCATGAATAATTTCTTCAATACGTTTTTGCAGATCGGGATTGAAACTCCCTTCCCACTCAGACTCTAAAAGTGGAATCATTTGACCACCCATTTGCCGAATTCGCTGTTCAACGTGTTCAACAACTTCCCGGTCTTCGTCGTCCAGGAGCGAGATAAGGGCTTTCAATTCGTTGTCGTTCATTGGTTTGTGCTTCTTTTTCAGAGTACCCTAGAATAAAAACTGTTTTCGAAACCTTTTGAATATACTACTTTTGTGTTGTTTTAGGAGTTGTAATGCTAAAATAGCAACAAAAATTTTATAAAAAACGGTTTGACTCTCACAGGCAATTCTCCCAAAATTCTGGTAACTGGTGGGGCTGGTTTTATAGGCTCACACACGGTTGTTTCATTAGTTAACGCCGGTTTCGAACCGGTTATCGTCGACGACTTTTCCAACTCCGAACGAAAGGCACTTGATGGGCTACGGGCTATTCTGGGCCACGATGTAACGTGCTATCCGGTTAACTGCAACGATGTCGTTGCTATGGAAGACATCTTTCAGAAAGAAAAACCGGTTGGCGTTATTCACTTTGCGGCCTACAAAGCCGTGGGCGAATCGGTGGCAAAACCGTTGAAATACTACCGCAACAATCTGGACTCGCTGCTTCTGCTGCTTGAGTTAATGCCTGCGTATACTGTGCAGAACTTCGTGTTTTCGTCGTCCTGCACAGTCTATGGCCAGCCAGAACAGTTGCCTGTAACAGAAGAAACCCCCCGCCTTCCGGCTCAATCGCCTTACGGCAATACCAAGGCCATTGGCGAAGATATTATTCGGGATGCTATTCATTCGAAGATACCCGTTAAGGCGTTGGCTCTCCGGTATTTTAACCCTATCGGTGCACATCCATCTGCACAAATAGGTGAGTTGCCGTTGGGTGTTCCGGCTAATCTGGTTCCCTTTATTACGCAAACAGCCGCCGGAATCCGGTCCAGCCTAACGGTGTATGGCGATGATTATAATACGCCCGATGGCACCTGCGTTCGTGATTATATTGATGTCATGGACCTGGCCGATGCGCACGTTCAGGCGTTAACGAAGCTTATTGAAGCCAAAGATTCTTACTCATACGATGTCATCAACATTGGCACCGGACGTGGAGAAACGGTCCTGAACGTGATAAAAACATTTGAAGAAGCAACAGGGGTTACCGTGAACTACAGCGTTGGCCCTCGTCGGGCTGGTGATGTTGAGCAGGTTTATGCCGATGTTAGTAAAGCAAACCGGGTACTGGACTGGTCGGCCCGTCGTTCGCTGGCTGAGTCCTTACGTGACGCATGGCAGTGGCAGCAGAAATTAAGTTAAATTGATATGTGGTTTACTGTTTATGGTTGTTTATGTATCAGCAACTCGTTTGGCAGGGACCATAAACCGTAAACTGAAAACCTAAAACATAATGAAACTTCTTATTACAGGTGGAGCCGGGTTTATTGGCTCTCATGTTGTTCGGCTATTCGTTACGAAATACCCTGAATACCAGATTTATAACCTCGATGCGCTGACGTATGCCGGTAATCTGGCTAACCTCTCAGACATTGAGCATTTACCCAATTATACCTTCATCAAAGGCGATATTACCGACGCGAAGTTTTTGGAGGATATGTTTGCTGAGCTGGAACTGGATGGCGTTATTCACCTCGCAGCCGAATCGCACGTTGACCGGTCCATAACCGATCCTATGTCATTTGTAATGACCAACGTGGTTGGTACGGTAAACTTGCTGAACGCAGCCAAAAATAGCTGGGCTTCCAGCGCGTCTGGCTTCGAAGGGAAACGATTCTATCACGTGTCGACCGACGAAGTATTTGGCTCGCTTCATAATCCTGAAGATTTCTTTACGGAAGAAACCGCTTACGATCCCCAGTCGCCTTACTCAGCCTCGAAAGCCGCTTCTGATCACTTTGTAAGGGCCTACGGTAATACCTATAAATTGCCGGTTGTGCTGTCAAACTGCTCGAATAATTACGGCCCGAATCACTTCCCCGAAAAGTTGATTCCGTTGATGATTCACAATATCCAGACCAGCAAGCCGCTGCCAGTATATGGCAAAGGCGAGAACGTTCGCGACTGGCTGTTTGTGGTTGATCATGCCCGCGCTATCGACGCGGTTTTCCACAAAGGCAAAGAAGGCGAAACCTACAACATTGGCGGCTTCAACGAGTGGAAAAACATTGACATCGTTAACCTGCTTTGTCAGATCATGGACCGTAAACTGGGCCGACCAGAGGGAACATCGGCTCAACTGATTACATATGTAACCGACCGGGCCGGTCACGATCTGCGCTACGCCATCGACGCACATAAAATAATGAATGAACTGGGCTGGGAGCCATCGCTTCAGTTCGAGGAAGGTCTCGAAAAAACTGTCGATTGGTTCCTGTCTAATCAGACATGGCTGGATAACGTCACCTCTGGTGCCTACCAGAGTTATTACCAGGGAATGTACACGAATCGGTAAATAGAGACGAAAGAGCGAAAGAGTGAAAGAGTGAAACCGGGCAACCGGTTCGAAGCGAAAAATAATTCGTCAGCTACTCTTTCACTCTTTCATTCTTTCGCTCTTTCATTCTTTAATTTATGAAAGGAATTATTCTTGCCGGAGGCTCTGGCACACGTCTTCACCCGCTTACACTGGCTGTTTCAAAGCAATTGATGCCGGTGTATGATAAACCAATGATCTACTACCCGCTGTCGATTTTGATGCTGGCGGGTATTCGCGAGATATTAATTATTTCGACACCTCATGATTTGCCGCATTTTGAAAAATTGCTTGGTGACGGTACACGTATAGGATGCACGTTCAGCTACGCCGTTCAGCCAAGCCCCGACGGTCTGGCACAGGCATTTATTATTGGCGAGGAATTCATTGGCGACGATAAGGTCGCACTTGTTTTAGGCGACAATATCTTCTATGGATCGGGTCTGTCGAAATTGCTACAGTCCAATAATGACCCCGACGGTGGTGTTGTCTATGCCTATCAGGTACATGATCCGGAACGCTACGGCGTGGTTGAATTCGATGCGGATTTCAATGTCTTATCTATTGAGGAAAAGCCAGAAAAGCCCAAGTCAAACTACGCAGTGCCGGGTTTGTATTTCTATGATAACGACGTTGTCAATATAGCTAAGAATATTAAACCATCCCCCCGTGGCGAACTGGAAATTACGGATATAAACCGGGTATATCTGGAGCAAGGTAAGCTCAAAGTAGGTGTTCTTGACCGGGGCACGGCCTGGCTCGATACAGGCACATTTGAGTCTTTGATGCAGGCCGGGCAGTTTGTTCATGTAATTGAGGAGCGTCAGGGATTAAAAATTGGTTGCATCGAAGAAATCGCCTACCGCATGAAGTTCATCAACGCCAACGAGCTAACGACCATTGCGCGACCGCTGGTCAAGAGTGGTTATGGGGCTTATCTCCTGAACTTGCTGAAGTAATTTCTTTAGTACACATAAAAAACGCCAGGGCAATAAGCTCCGGCGTTTTTTTATGATCTAACCTAACCTATGAGAAATATCTTTACTGGTATCTGTTCAAGCAGTGTGTTCAGAAGCTTCGATACAAAGATAAATGATAAGCCACCGGTTATCTGAGCGCATAAACACCGGTTTTGAGAAAGGACTATTAAACAGGCAAAAGCCCGCAGTTTAGTACGTAGAACTACGTATTGGTAAATATTTTATACGGAGTAATGTGCTTGTAGTTAAGAAATTACGTCTTGTTCGTAAAAATATGTAAAATTGGTGTACAAACACAGGTGTCGTAATTTAGATGCGCTTTCCGATTTTATCCATCCCGGAGTAACCAAACGTCACATTAATTTCAATCTCCATTCATTATGAGTGTATTTACTAAAGATGCGGGCCGCATACTTGACCCCTTCGAAACAAAAGCCATGACAGGTGCCTACCAGGAACGTAAGTTAGCGGTTGGCCTGGCTAAAGATGAATATGTTCGTTCAGAATATTTCGGCATCAACCAAGTTCAGTATTTACTTGATCAACCCGGCTGTATAGGATTACGTATACATCATGCCAAGCGATGGGAGGACGCAGACGGTAAACCAACAGAACCCGGCAAGGGCCAACTTATACCACGTGTATTACTAACGGGTGTAGATGAAAAGGGACAGGACATGCCTATTTACGCTGATAAAGCCGGTATGAAAGATATGGCCGGAGACGGTGGAGGAAATGGGACTGCCGTGGGAGATGGCCTGCCTTGCCCAAGACACTGCGCTTAAACTTATTAAAATTATTCGAAATAATGTTAGATAGAATACTGCTATTGTTTGATAAATATCCATTAGATTTTATCTCCCAGCTTAGCAGTATTCTCCCTATTGTCGTTGGGTTATTCACGTTCAAACACTTAAATAAAAACATTAAGATTATCCTGTTACTTTTTTGTATGTATTTCATTGGCGATACATATATGATCTGGTTAGGGATTTTTCAAAAAAATAACCTTTTTATATTAAATATTTATCCAATAGGTATCATAATATTATTGACCGCTGCCTATGTTCCTATTTTTATAAGCCTCTCCGCTAAACGCCTTGTTGTAAGTGTAGCTATAGTTTTTTTACTTACGTGCATAGCTAACTTCAAGATTTTTGAAATATCATCTGTTGACTTGTTCTTATGTAGAATATATACAATTGCATTGATGCTACTATATTTTAACAATACATTGTCTGATATGAGGGTAAAAAATATATTAATACATAGTCAGTTCTGGATAAGCTCAGGTTTGATTATTTATGCCACGGGTACATTTTTTATCTCCATTTTTAGTGAATTTATTTTCAATCCAAATCTAGTTGATGATACTACATTCAATGCTTACTGGAACCTCAATAATGTATTGTTTTTGATCTTAGTAGCTTTCTCCTCGATTGGTATATGGCTTAGTAAATACGATCAGGAAAATTTACTCTAAAAACCCTTTAAATTATTTAAACAACTCCTGATACTGATTTTATATTTTCCACTCGCTCAATTGTTATAGACGTACATTGACATTTATGCGTAGATTCTAGAACTTTACTTAATGCGTTTTTCTTAGATAGCTATCATGTCGATAGATTCCGGTTTTGTAATTGCAATAGGTACGGCGGTCTTGTTGATAATGGCAGTTTTCATTATCATCTTCGTCGCCTATTACCAGCAAAAACAGGCAAAACAACAACTGGCCTACAAGGAATTGCAGGCACAGCACCGGCGTGATCTGATGGCAGCGACCTTTCGGGGGCAGGAGGAAGAGCGAAAACGATTGGCCGAAGATATGCACGACGGGATCGGGACTATGCTATCGGTAACGAAAATGAGCCTTAATCAGCTGGAACGTCAGGTTGGGGGCGATGTGCAGACAGGGTTTCTGTTTCAGAAAACCCGCTCCATGATCGACGAAACCATGACCAATGTTCGGCGAATCAGTCGGAATCTCGTACCCACAACACTTGAGCGTTTTGGATTGCTGGCGGCACTTGAAGAACTGGCCGACCGCGCCACCGATAATGATGTCGAAATACAGTTAACCTATCCCGAATCGGTCATTCCGTTTCCACCGGCTCTGGACCTGATGCTCTATAGAATAGCGCAGGAACTGGTTAATAATGCTATCCGGCACGCCCGTGCCCGAAGGATCACCATTCAGGTGTACAATGTTGAGAATGAGGCACGGTTGTCTGTTATTGATGATGGTGTAGGCTTCGATTTCGATGTTGTCACGGAGAATAGACAGGGTGGCTTGGGACTCCGAAATATTGAAAGCCGTTTGAGCGTGGTGAACGGACATGTAACATTCGATGTTGCGCCCGGTCGTGGGTCGCAGATTCATATACAGGTTCGCCTGCACGACACCCAACCTGTTGATTTATTGAGTTAATTTGTTTGCTGAACTGTCTCTCTTTACGACTAATGCAGCATCAGTTCTTAACTCCTCTTCCTCTATGCGAAAAATTAAGCTGGCTCTTTGCGATGACCATACCCTTTTTCGGGTTGGGATGGCCACTATTCTCGGACAGATTCACGACTTCGAATTGGTTTTAGAGGCTGGCAACGGCCAGGAATTAATCGATCGGATTCCCCGCAAGTTACCTGATGTTGTGCTGCTCGACCTTCAGATGCCGGTCATGGATGGCACTGCCACCGCCGATTATCTGCGGGAAAATTACCCGCTCATAAAAATTGTTGTATTAACCATGCACGATGAAGATCGAATGGTGTTGCATTTGCTTGAGAAAGGGGTAAGCGGTTATCTTCTGAAAGATGCCGAAGCCGGTGAGGTTGAAAAAGCCGTTCGGAAGGTGATGGATGAAGGCGTTTACCTGAACGAATTTGTATCAAAAGCGATGCTTCGTAAAATGACAAACAAAACAGCCGTGTCGAAGCCTATCAATGCCTTTTATAATAGCAAAATCCTCCTTTCCGAGCGCGAAAAGGAAGTGCTGATGCTTATCTGCGAAGGACTCTCGACGTTGGAAATCAGCGAAAAAATATTTCTTAGCCCCCGAACTGTTGAGGGCCACCGCCTGCGCATTCTCGAAAAAACCGGTACCAAAAATACCGCTGGCATGGTAGCCTATGCGTTTAAGAATAGCCTTGTTTGAGATGGTTAAAGGCTTCCCGTTTTGCCTCCATCTACCGGAAGATTGACACCATTAATAGAAGCGGCAGCAGGTGTGCATAAAAAAGCAGCAGCGGCTGCCACTTCCTCGGCTGTAACGAATCGCCCTGTTGGGATTTCGGCTTCTAGTTGCTGAGCCGTTTCTTCTTCTGTTTTGCCCGATGTTTTCGATCGCATGGTTAGCACAGCCGCCAGACGAGCGGTTTGGGTATAACCCGGCAGCACATTGTTGACCGTAATCCCATAGCGGGCAATCTCCAGTGAAAGCGTTTTAGCCCACTGGGCAACTGCCCCACGAATCGTATTCGACACACCGAGCCCTACAATCGGCTGTTTGACAGACGTTGAGATAATATTGACAATGCGCCCATAACCAGCCTCTTTCATCGCCGGAAAAACCGCCTGAACCAACGCTTGATTATTGAGCAGATGATTGTGGAATGTCCTCACAAACTCATCGGCATTTGCATCAATCAGTGGGCCTCCGGCCGGGCCACCCGTATTATTGATCAAAATGTGCAACGCTGGAAATTGAGCCAAATGCCGGGCAATAGCCGTCTGCACTTCGCCCGGTTGGCTAAAATCGGCCACCAGGTACCGGTGCGTTTGTCCCTGACGTGTGTCCAGTTCCAGCAATGTTGTTTTAAGCGTTTCTTCATTACGAGCCATCAGCACAATAGTTGCCCCTAACAAAGCCAGTTCAATAGCCGTGGCGCGACCAATTCCCTGCGTACTGCCGCAAACGAGGGCCGTTCTTCCTGTTAATGTAAGATTCATGTGGAAATGTGTTTTATTAATAACGCCGATCATCAATACAAAGGCCGGACAAAATAGGGAAAAAGACCATTGGCGTAGTTTTACATCTACAAATGGTTAGTTTTGGGCAACTTTGTATCCAATATTAATCATTTGCATTTCAACAGACCATGTCAAAGACATTAATTATCGTGGTGGTTATTGCCCTGTTTCTGGGTATGTACGGCTGTAGTTCCTATAATGGGTTAGTTCAAACAGATACGAACGTACAGGAAAAATGGGCGCAGGTTCAAACCCAGTACCAACGTCGGGCCGATTTAATTCCAAACTTAGTTCGCACTGTTCAGGGTGCTGCCAATTTTGAGAAGAGCACGTTGACGGCCGTTATTCAGGCACGGGCCAGTGCTACGCAGGTGAAATTCACCGCTGATCAGTTGACCCCTGAGAACGTTCAGAAATTTCAGGCGGCTCAGGATCAGTTGAGCGGCTCCCTGTCGCGCTTACTGGCGGTTGCAGAAAGTTACCCGAACCTGAAAGCCAATCAGAACTTTTCAGAACTACAGGCTCAGTTGGAAGGAACTGAAAATCGTATTGCTGTTTCTCGTAACGATTTCAACGGCGCGGTGAAATCGTATAACCAATCGGTACGGTCGTTCCCGAACAATATCTTCGCCGGTATTTTTGGATTCCCTGTGAAAGGCTTCTTTGAGGCTTCGCAAGCGGCTCAAAACGCTCCAACAGTACAGTTTTAATATACAATGAACAATGTATAATGAATAGTGGACGCAATAGCCATTATTCATTATACATTATACATTATCTAGTTCATGAATCCCTTCACTCCCGACGAACAACAGCGTATTGTGGAATCCATTCGTCAGGCTGAAAAGTCTACGTCGGGCGAAATTCGGGTGCATGTTGAACCGCACTGTGCAAATGCCGACCCTGTACAACGGGCCATTGAGGTATTTACTAATTTGGGTATGCACCAGACGAAAGAACAGAATGGTGTATTGTTCTATCTCGCCCATACCGACCGGAAGTTCGCTGTATTGGGTGATAAAGGGATTGATGCAAAAGTACCTGCCAATTTCTGGGAAAGCACGAAAGACCTGCTTCGTAGCCATTTCGCTGCCGGACACTACGCCGAAGGGCTAAGTGTGGGCATTGAACGAGCCGGGCAACAATTAAAACAGTACTTCCCTTACGCCAGCGACGACACTAACGAACTCGCCGACGATATTTCGTTTGACTGACACTGCCGTGAACGTACTCTCTTTTTTTACCTATACAACCCGACTGCTACGCCTTGGGTTGATGTTCGTTCTGTTAATTTTAGTGCCCGCCACCCTACAGGCGCAGGATACCGCTACCGACAATGGATCGTCGGCCGATACAGCTATCCCCAATAAACCGAGCCCGCCCCGCCTTGTAAATGACTTTGTGGGCATTCTGAGCAGTACTGAACGTGCTCAACTCGAACAGAAGCTTAAAGCTTACAACGATTCTACCTCAACGCAGATCACAATCGTTATCGTCAAAACGACCGAGCCCTACCCCATCGGCGATTTTGCCTTTCAGGTAGGCCGGAAGTGGGGCGTAGGGCAGGCAGGTAAGAATAATGGTCTTGTACTCGCCTGGGCTACTCAAACGCGTAAGATCTTTATCGCTCCGGGCTATGGCATGGAAGGTGCAATTCCTGATGCCATTGCCAAACGAATTATTACCAACACGATTGCTCCGGCCTTTAAACAGGAACAGTACTTCCAGGGTCTTGATGACGCAACGACCGAGATCATCCGGCGGGCTAGTGGCGAATATAAAGCAGAGCCGGATACGAATACGGATGGGGGCTCCAGCACATTTGTTATTGCCCTGATTATCATCATTGTTATCGTGTTCATCATCTCACGGAGAAACCGGGGGGGCGGTAGCAGTGGCAACCGTGGTGGCGGCTTCGGCCCAGTCTTTTTTCCCACGTCAACGTTCTCTGGTTGGGGTGGCTCCAGTGGTGGTGGTAGCTTCGGCGGAGGTAGTAGTGGCGGTGGTTTTGGTGGTTTTGGTGGCGGTAGCTTTGGTGGGGGCGGTGCCGGGGGCGATTATTAGTAAGGTTGCCGGAAGCACGATAAGTAAATGAAGAATGTAAAATGCATAATGAAGAATGACTACGGTTGCCATTCTTCATTATGCATTTTACATTCTTCATTATCCATTTACTTACTACTCTGCCAATGAATGCGCTTAACGAGCCGTTCAACGAAAATATAGCTTAGGATTGGGTAATGACGCCTATTTTTGGCAGTTCAGTTAGTCACATTCTATGTCGCCCGTTATTGCCCGATACGCTCTACTTTCCTTTTTTCTCCCACTTTATGCATTGGCTCAAACGAACCCGGTTGCGCCAAATACGGCCCAGTCGGATGTTGTTCGACCCGATACAACGCGGGATGACTTGTCCGATAAAGAGTTAAATAGCCCTAGCGGTCAGTCGGTTATATTTAAGCCTTCGTTAAAGCGCAGAGCTATACAGGCTATTGAAATTAAGGACAGACTAAAAATAGACGGTCATCTGGACGAGGCCCAATGGAAAGAGGCCAAGCCTGCGAGACGATTTTTGCAGATTGATCCCCAGCAAGGCCAACCTGCTACCTTTGGTACCGATGTTCGGGTGCTCTACAATCGCCACTATTTGTATATCGCGGCTATCAATCACGATTCTCTAGGTCGAAAAGCACTGCGGGTTCCCAACTTCAAACGCGATTTCAGTAGTCGGGCGCACGATTTGTTTGGCGTGTCTATTGACGGATTTAATGATCGACGCAACGCAATGACCTTCATTACAAATCCGCATAGCACGCAGCGCGATTTGCTTTCATTTGACGATTTACTCTACGATGAAGATTGGGACGGTTTCTGGAAAGTTCGCACCAGCCGCACCGATTCGGGTTGGGTAGCCGAAATGCAGATACCCTGGCAAACGTTACGTTATGCCCGCTCAGCCGACTCGGCACAGTCGTGGGGTATCAACTTCTTCCGTAATCGCCGATATTCCAACGAGTTGTCGGCATGGTCGCCTTTTCCAAGGGCCTTCACATCGAGCCGGATGGAGTATGCTGGTCTAATTACCGGCTTGAAACCGCCCCCACCTTCTCCGAATATCCGTATCCAGCCGTATGTACTAATAAGCGATGACCGGTATACTGGTACGGAAGTTGGCTATGGACAACGTGCCAAACTCAAATTTGGCGGTGATCTTAAATGGGCGCTCAACCCCAATACCGTTCTCGATCTTACGCTAAACACTGATTTTGCGCAGGCAGACGTAGATCGGCAGGTCAATAATTTAACTCGGTTCTCCGTTCTATTTCCCGAACGACGGGCATTCTTTCTGGAAAATGCCAGCTTGTTTGGGGCTGGTTTGCTGGGTAACAGGAATACGGGCGAAGGCGGCAGCATGGTTATTCAGCCATTCTTCAGCCGGACAATAGGTCTGGCAACACTTCCCGATGGCACCAGTACACCCGTACCCATTGATGCCGGGGCCAGGCTAGTGTATCGATCTCTCAACCGGAATTATGGCGGCATGGTTATCCGACAACGCGGCATTCCGGGCAGCCCCACAACCGATTTTGTTGTTGGGCGATACGTTGAGAATGTGGGTCGGCAGAACCGGATTGGGATGCTGTTTACGCTGAAAAATGTACACAGAACCGATAGCCTTCCTGGCCGCCAAAATGGAACAATTGCCCTGGATGGTTTTTTTCGGTTGAGTCAGAAGTGGACGTACAATGCTATGCTTATCGGTAGCCTGAGTTCAGGTAATGCCGAGAAGGGTATGTCGGCATACAGCCAGCTTATATACCGCACCAATCAATTGGTAGGCTGGTGGACGCAGTCGGTTGTAACGAAGAGTTTTAACCCCGAGATGGGCTTTGTTTCTCGGGGTGATGTGATTGCTACCACACCGGGCCTGTATTTAGTGAACCGTGCTAAATGGTTGCCCAAATGGGTTCGGAATTTCGAGCCCGGTGTGTTTCTGGAGCTTTATCATAAAGCCTCAACGGGTTATTTGCAGGAATCTCAATTAAATTTTAACCCAATCTGGCTGACGTTTCAGAACGGGGGCAACTTAGGTCTATTTGTCAATTCGACCTTTCAGCGACTCGATGAGGGTGATTATCGACCGCTTGGCCTGGACATTGCCTCTAACAGATACCGTTATGTTCGTTATAGCGTTATGTTCAGCACCGATCCATCGAAGAAAGTTTCGTTTCAGCTTAACAGCGAAACCGGTCGCTATTACGATGGGAGCTTGAATTATGCACGGGCTACCCTTTTGTTAGCACCTGTTCCGCATGCGGCTTTCACCCTCAACGCCGAAGCAAATGCCTTCAAGAATGTAGGGGGCTATACGGGCACAATCTCACTCTATAGTGTGGAGAGCCGGATGGCAGTGAACCCGCGCTTGCAGTTAATCAGCTTTTTTCAGCGGAACACCTACACGGATAAAAATGCCTGGAATATCCGGCTAGCCTGGGAGTTCCAGCCGCTTTCATTTCTGTACATCGTGTACAATTACGGCACCTACGCAGGTTCTGTTCGCGCAATCGACCGTCAGCAGGAGCAGCATATTATTGGCAAACTGTCGTATTTGAAGCAGTTCTGAACCGGGATTTTAAGGAGATTTAAAAGATTAAACAAGATTATCCAATAACTATGCTGCGATGTTTTGGTAACTCGAAGAGTTACATTGGATAATCTTGTTTAATCTTTTAAATCTCCTTAAAATCCCGCGGGGCCGCCCGTGCGGTCTAGATAACCTGTTTTTCAATCAGCAGAATAAATAAGTGAATCACTTTGATGTGAATCTCCTGAATGCGGTCGGCGTAACCGAAATGGGGAACCCGCACCTCAACATCGGCCTGACCAGCGAGCTTGCCGCCATCTTTGCCAGTTAATAATACAACCTTCATTCCTTTTTGCCGGGCAGTCTCAACGGCGCGAATCACATTGGCCGAATTACCGCTTGTGCTAAGTCCCAGCAAAACATCACCCTCATTGCCTAAACCCTCAACAAAACGGGAGAATACAAATTCATAGCCGTAATCATTGCTTACACACGAGAGATGGCTAACATCCGAAATTGCAATGGCAGCCAGTGCCCGGCGGTTATCCCGATACCGTCCGGAAAGCTCTTCGGCAAAGTGCATTGCATCGCAATGGGAGCCACCATTACCGCAGGAAATAATTTTACGGCCATTTTTGAGCGCATCGGCCATAAGCGTTGCGGCTTGCTCAATGGCTAAAAGGTTGTCAGGGTTACTAAGGAATGTATCTAAAACAGACTGAGCTTCGGTCAGTTCCTGGCGGATAATATCAAGCATAAAAACGCGACTAATTAAAATACCCAATTTTTGTAAGGCAGATTCCAGCGCAGGGCAAAGCTGGCAGTCTGATCGGTGTAGCTATCGGGCCGATACTGGCTATCCTGATAGCGGTACAGGTATCGGCCTTCCAGAAATATATTGTGGCGGATCATGTAAGACGCCCGGACATCGGCATACGTAACGACCGTTTTACGACCCTGACCAATAAAGTTGCCTTCGTTACGAATTCGGGAGTTGTAGTCTTTCAGAATATTACCGCCGTAATTAATTTCTGCAGTTTGGTCGGTACCGTACATCATTACGCCAAAGATACCGTTAACGGACAGTTTTTTCCGTTGAAACCGCACAATACCCAGTCCTTCCATAAAGTTGCCGCCCAGCGGATGAGCCAACGGCTGGCTGTAGTGGGCGTAGTTGGTTTGGCCTGACGTTACGGTTGGCGATGCTTCGTGCGAATAAGTGTATGGCCGGGCCAGATTGAATTCGGCCTGTAAATCAAGATTCGGTACCGTAAAGGCATCAATGTATTTAGCACCGACTTGCAGAGCAAACTTATTCGTCCAGTCGCCCTTACCAGCCAGGAGTGGTTTCAACCGGAATTCATCCAGCATAAATTGGGTATAGACCAAAAAATGCGAGAGGAAGTTAGCCTTGAAGTCAATCCCGATAAACGCATTGTCGCTACTGCCAAGGCTGGATTCAACATAGCGGTATAGGATAATCGGGTTCAGGTAGCTAAGGTCCAGGCGGTCGCGACTAAATACTTCGGCCTCAAACACGCCCAGATTCATGTGGTCGCCCAGATTTATGCTTAAGTGGTGCATGGCAGCAAACTTGGGCGGGATGAGTTTATCATCCTGAGCACGAGGTGCCTGCGTATTTTGCAACGAGGTAAACAGATTCGTATATTGAATTCGCCGTCCCAGCTTTGTTGATAACTTCAGGAATAGATAGGCCGGACTGTTGTCCGACAAAAACAGCGACCGGAAGCCATTGCCGAAGAAATTACGGTCATGGCCAAACTGCACATTGATGACTTTCAGGGTATTAAACGTAATATATCCCCGAGCGGTTAGAAAGTCGGCACCCGTGGTGCGATAAGGTTTCACAAATCCTTCGCCCGGAGCCGTAACCTGGGGTTGTGTATTGTTACCCTGCCCGTAGGTCAGTCCATATCGTTGAATGTATTCGGGATAGATTGCCTGATTGTCGGCGAAGAAGGTATAAAAGCCTAATTTTCGACCAATAGAGCCTCTGACTTCCAATCCTCGCGTGTTTACAAACAGAGCCTGATTGCCATTATCTATTGTACCTGTAGGACTGGATGCGTTTTCTGCACCAAAACCCAGATACACGACAGGGTTGACATGAAGGTCTATATCGGGTGTCTGTAAATTGTAGAAATCAGCCTTCTTCTTATAAAAGTGCGTCAGAAAAGGCTTCTGACTATCACCCGGTGATGTGGGTGGTTTCAGATGACTGGTAAACGGATCCGGTTTAAGTGAATCGCGTGGTGCTACCCATTCCCAGCTGTCATTCCGCAAATAATCGAAATTGAAATAATCCGTATCAGAAAAGTCACGGTTGGGGTGGGCCGCTACACTATCGGTCAATTGAATGATACTCTGGCGATTATAGGGCTTTACCGAACTATGAAACCCCTCTGCCCATTTGTTTTGGCGAATTTCCAGTCGGTCGATGAGGTGGTAATAATCGGCGTTGAGCGGCACAAAAGGACTCTGCGCCCGAACTGACAACGAAAGCAAAAGAAAACAGAAAAGGTAAACGTTGATACGCATGTAACTTACTGACTGGCGGTGCTATTTGGCTTATTTATACGGTCTGTTACGTACTATAAGCCGGTTAAATTAGGGAATTGGTTTGGATATACGCCAACCTTGCGGCTAATTTACGGCGAAAGAAGCCCTCATACTATGTTTGTTTTTGCACAACAGCCCTCCCTGGCCAATCAATACATGGCCGAACTCCGTGATGTTTCCATTCAAACAGACCGACTCCGGTTTCGTCGAAACCTGGAAAGACTCGGTGAATTGATGGCGTATGAAATCTCGAAAACACTGTCTTATCAGACGGTTCTGGTCCAAACGCCTTTGGGTACTGCCGATACGCAAGTTCTTCGGAGACAGCCTGTTCTGGCTACCATTATGCGGGCAGGGCTACCATTTCATCAGGGATTTATCAACTATTTCGATCAGGCAGATAATGCCTTTGCAGGTGCTTACAGAGGGTATAGTGCTGATGGTGACGATGCATTTGAGATTGCCATGGACTACATTGTTAGCCCCGATCTAAGCGGCAGAACGCTTATCCTTTGCGACCCAATGCTGGCCACGGGCCGTTCGCTCGAAAAAGTGTATCACGCCTTATTGCGCTACGGAATTCCTGCTCAAACCCATATCGCGGCTATTATTGCCAGCCCCGAAGGTGTCAATTATGTACAGCAACAGTTACCACAATGTCATTTATGGCTTGGTGCAATCGACGATCACCTCAACGAACATGCCTATATTGTTCCCGGTCTGGGTGATTCCGGTGACTTGTCTTACGGTTCGAAAATGTAGAATAAAGTTAAGAAAAGATAAAATTATAGTTAGTCTATGAATATACTAATAAAATTGTACGTATAATAAATATAATATAACAATTATCTGTCTGTCACGTAGTTAACACTTTCTTTATCTCATATTTGATTCACCTGACGCTTGGGCACTGTAAGGGCTGAGCAACAGGCATTTGCTATGTACTTGTGTAGTACTTGCGGCTGTCTAGTTGCTTTGGTTTGCCTGCCATACACCTCTAACCACATATACTCATGTTCAAAAGTCTACTAAAATGCAGTGCATTTGCCATTGCTGTGCTTGTACTGCTGTATCTGCCTATTCTGAGCTGGGCGCAAACAACAATAAAAGAAGAAGCAAAGGCAGCAAAAGTTACGCCTGATTTACTAGCTCTTATTGCCAATCAATCCAATACGGTAGCGCCAGTCAACGGGCTTCAAAAAGTTGATTTGTTTCAACGAAATGGAAACGCAATTGCTATTGAAGCGTTTACGGCACCAGGCCAGGATAGCCAGACATTATTACAGGCATTACAGGCACTGGGGCTGCAAAACGGAATAGTTTATCGGCAAACTATTGTTGGGTATCTACCAGTCAATAAGCTAGTGGAATTGAAGAACATTAGCGCCTTGAAACTGGCACGACCGTCATACAAACCGACTCGAAACACAGGCGCCGTAACCTCGCAGGGCGATGTGGCCATGCGGGCAAACATTGCTCGTTCAACGTATAGCGTAAGTGGGGCGGGCGTAAAGGTGGGTATATTATCAGACTCCTATAATGCCTTGAATGGGGCCGCTGCCGGGGTGGCATCGGGCGACTTGCCAGCAGGCGTACAGGTATTGACCGACTTTCTTAGCCCGGATGCTACCGACGAAGGGCGAGCGATGGCCGAAATTGTTCATGATGTAGCACCGGGATCGGCAATTGCGTTTAGTACTGCTTTTGTAGGCGGAGAAGCTGGATTTGCTCAAAACATTCGAGGTCTCGCCACAGCAGGTTGTAAAATCATTACCGATGATGTGAGCTATTTTGCCGAGCCATTTTTTCAGGATGGGCTTGTTGCTCAGGCTATTGACGATGTCGTGACAAACAACAATGTGTCGTATTTCACTGCTGCGGGCAATTCGGGCCGGTCGTCTTATCAAAGTCCATACAGTAGCGTCTCTTTTAGCGATCCTGCCTATGCCGCCGGAACATTCTCTGCTCATGATTTTGGGGGCGGAGACAAACGTCAGTCAATAACTATTCCGGGGGGAGCGCAGATACTTATTAGTTTCCAGTGGGATGATCCCTTCTTTACGGTTAGTGGTGGAGCCGGTGCTCGAACGGATATGGATTTACTGGTTTACGTCAATAATGTATATCAGCCTACCCTTTCTTCCGTAGGGAATAATATTGGCGATGATCCCGTGGAGATCATTGCCATTACTAACAGGGGAGGATCTCCTGCTACTCTTGAACTAGTGCTGGTTAAACGTGCCGGTCCGGATCCTACACTTGTAAAATGGGTCAATTTTGCGAATACTGTAACTATAGAATACGATACCAGAAGCTCAACGGCTGTAGGGCATGGAAATACCCGTTTGGGCGCAAGTGTAGGTGCTGCTGCCTGGTATAATACGCCTGCCTTCAACGGCGGACTTACGACAGCTGTTATTGAAACATTTTCATCTGCCGGAGGAACGCCCGTTCTTTTCAATACAGCCGGGCAGCGCATTACGACAGTTGTTCGTCAAAAGCCTGATCTCACAGCCGCCGATGGTGGTAATACCACCTTCTTCTTTGCCGATTCGCCATCGGATGCCGATGCATTCCCTAACTTCTTTGGGACATCGGCGGCTGCTCCCCATGCTGCAGCCGTGGCAGCTCTGATGCAGGAGAAATCGGGTAATACACTTTCTCCGGCTACGATTTTGTCGATTCTGAAGCAAACGGCGCTGGATATGGACGACCCGCTCACCCCAGGGTTCGATACTGGATTTGATTTCCGTACCGGCTCGGGCTTTGTTCAGGCCGACGCGGCTGTTCAGGCTGTAGGCGGAACCCCGAACACACCACCAACGGTAGCGAATATAATTGGGCCAAAGAGTGCAACCGTGGGCCAGGCATTTACCTACACTATTCCCGCCAACACGTTCACGGACGCGCAAACACCGAATAGTTTAACAATAACCGTGAGTGGTTTGCCGCCAAACCTTACCTTCTCTGGCGGTACTATCAGCGGAACACCTTCAGTGAGCGGGGTGAGTACCATTACAGTAAGGGCAACCGATCCTGGTGGTCTTTTCGTAACGACAACTTTTACGCTAACCGTAAACCCGGCCGAAACGGTTACCGCGCCTTTCTCTATTACGGGTGTAACAACGATAAGTTGTAGAACGCTAAACGTAAGCCAGGTGGCAGTGACGTTTACGCCCCTGTATGCCGGATTAACGGGTCAGCCTATCAGTTTCTCGGTTGTTAGCTTTTTGCAGCCCACCACCGCTCCCGGCCCCTATACGGTTAATTTCGTTTTCAAAAGTCCCAGTGTCACGCTTCGGGCCAGACAAGCGGGTACGCCTGGTGAAGCTAGTTTCACCTACAACTGGCAGGCGGCCTGTAATGCGCTCCGGGCAAGGCTAGCCGCTGCAACCCCTGAAGAAGGTCCGGCTCAACTGAAGGTGCTGCTCTATCCAAATCCTGTTGGCGACGAGTTTGCTATTCGTATTCAGGGTGCTCAGGGGCAGCCGGTGAAAATCGCTCTAACCGATGTGAGTGGCTATGCCATCTCAACTAGCGCCGTTGACGTAAAAACCTCAGATCATAAGGAACAGCTACGGTTTGGCCAGCAACGAGCCGGTCTATATTTGCTGCGGGTAAGCACACCCGAACAGGCGGTTATTCTGAAGGTAATAAAGCAATAGAAGCTGATTCTCCTCTTGTTACACAAAAAAAGCTCACGATCAGGTGAGCTTTTTTTGTGTCTGGTATAACTGGAAACAGTTACCGAAGGTCAACGACTTCAACGCCTGGATACTTTGATTTGTCGAAGACGAAGAAAGTATCAGGGGCATTTACGTTGGGCGTAAATTTGGTGATGGTATAAGACGTCTGTTTGCCATCTTTGTTGATGATAACCCAGTTGCGAATCGACTTGTCGGCTTTATCAACCGAAATCTGCACCGTTTTAATCGTGCTCTTCGGCCGGTTTGAGGTCAACTCAATCACTTCGAGCGTGCGGCCGCCCTGCTTTTGTTCTTTCAGAAAACGGTAATCGAAGCCGCGTTTATAGATCGTGTAGATCTGCGTTGGGTTCAGGTCGCCGTTGCCACTGGCATCGTAATCCTGTACGTTTACTTCGTTTGATTCTTTAATGTAAGTAGACATCGTTTTCCCATCAGTGAGCACTTCCTGTCCACCCAGCAGCAATCGAAATTTTTCGTTTTTTACGGTCAAATCGCCTTTATAGGATTCTTTCGCACCGGCACCCGCGCTGGCAAACGTAAAGATGGCCTGATACGATTTAAGGGATTTGTATTTCTTACTCATCGAATCCAGAATATCCTGTGCCCGTTTATCTTTTTGAGCAATAGCAGGTAGCGTCATCACAAACGCCAAACTTAGCATCAACGCAATTTTCTTCATTATTTATTAGTGTTACCCGTCAATTAAACTTCTTGGATCAGGCTATAACCTGTCATACTGTAATTAGACGAGAAAGTAAGGGTAAAAGTTTAATATTCATTGGTACGCTTAATCGCCAAGGTAGTAAAACATGGCTATTTACTCGCCTTTTAACCGTTTCAGAATTTCTTCCAGTGTTTGCAGGTCCTGTACCAGAACGTCGCGGGCTTTGCTTCCTTCAAACGATCCCACAATTCGGGCTGCTTCCAACTGGTCAACCAAACGACCGGCACGGTTATAGCCCAATTTGAGCTTCCGCTGAATCAGGGATGTGCTGCCTTGTTGATGAATCACAATAAGGCGTGCCGCTTCGTCAAACATCGGGTCACGATTGGCCATATCCACATCTTTATCATCACCCTGGCCGCCATCATCGCCTACAAATTCCGGTAATGCGTAGGCATCGTCATACCCACGCTGATTGCCCACAAATTCGCAGATGTCCTCAATTTCGTTGGTGTCAACAAAGGGGCATTGCAAGCGAATAATATCGGAATTTGACGAAAGCAACATATCACCCATACCCACCAGTTGTTCGGCACCACCCGCATCCAGAATGGTGCGGGAGTCAATTTTAGAGGTGACCTTAAACGACAGTCGGGCGGGAAAGTTAGCCTTGATCAGACCCGTAATAACATTGACAGATGGTCGTTGGGTGGCCACCACCAGGTGAATACCAATAGCACGTGCCAACTGTGCCAGGCGGGCAATAGGCTGTTCCACTTCTTTCCCTGCGGTCATCATCAGATCGGCCAGCTCGTCGATAATCAGGACGATATAAGGCAGGAAACGGTGGCCCTTTTCGGGGTTGAGACGGCGCTTTACAAATTTAGCATTGTATTCTTTCAGGTTCCGGCAGCCAGCATCTTTAAGCAGGTTATACCGGTTATCCATCTCAATGCATAACGAGTTGAGGGTGTTAACAACCTTCTTGGTATCTGTGATGATGGGCTCTTCGGAATCGGGCAGCTTTGCCAGAAAATGCCGTTCCAGCTTGTTAAACAGGGTTAATTCAACCTTTTTCGGGTCAACCAGCACAAGCTTGAGCTGCGAAGGGTGCTTCTTGTAAATAAGCGATGTCAGCAATACGTTTAAGCCTACCGACTTTCCTTGCCCGGTAGCACCGGCCATGAGCAAGTGTGGCATCTTGGCTAGATCAGCCACATAGATTTCGTTCGAAATGGTTTTGCCTAACACGATAGGCAGATCGAACTTACTATTGTTGAACACATCGCTCGTAATAACCGACCGCATCGATACCATCTCGCGGTTTTTATTCGGCACCTCGATCCCGATAGTCCCCATGCCCGGCATCGGTGCAATGATGCGGATACCTAGTGCCGACAAGCTTAGTGCAATGTCATCTTCCAGGCTCTTGATCTTCGAAATCCGAACACCTTTGGCCGGAATAATTTCGTATAGCGTAACCGTTGGGCCGATAGAGGCTTGTATGGAGTCAATCTCAATACCGAAGTTGCGCAGGGTATTTTCAATCTTCTCCTTATTGACCGTCAGTTCATCGTCAGAAACCTGCGCCTTACGGCTATTGGGGTAGTCGGTAAGGAGATCGAAAACGGGGTACTGATATTGGGGTAAATCGAGAGTTGAGTCATACAAGCCATGCGTGGCCACAAGATCATCTTCTTCGAACGGATCGGGTTCGAATGTGGGGGCAGGTGTTGCACTAAGTTCGCCGGTGTCGTCTGCTAGATCAGGTAGCACCTCGCGATTTTTAATCGTCAGGACAACCCCCGTTGTTTGGGCTATAACATCGGGCAGGGGTTTTTCTGGTTCAGCAACAGGCGTGGGGATGTCTGCAACGAACGAGTTGATCGGTTGATTATGATCGGCAGAAAGCTCCGTATCTTCTGAATCAACCGGCGCCATGTCCTCTTCTTCGTCAAGCTCTGCCTCGCTGTCTTCGTAGGTTTGCAGCGAATCATCCGAGCGTTTGCGGGTTCTTGGCTGAACGGGGTTTGAGAAGTTCGGTAGCTTAATGGACTGAACATTAAAGAAGTAAACGACGAAGAAAAACAGTAAGAAGCCGATAAATGCCAGATTCCCCCACCCAAACAAACTATAGAGGGCAAGATTGACTTCGTAGCCAATGCCACCACACCAGACACTTGCGGTTTCTGCAGAGTCGGTAACGAGTACGAAGTACCCAAGTATAAGGCTGCACCAGACAGCGGCAAATAACAGGCCTTTTGTTGCCCGGCTCAGGGGCAGCAATTCACTCCCGAAGGTGAGTTTATAGCCAGATAAAAAGACGATAATCGGAAAGGCGAGCGCCCCTATGCCAAACCAGCGGAAAACGAATGCCTGAGCTACGTAAGCACCAACCAGCCCGACCCAGTTGCGGGTTTCTGTACCGGCTTCGGCCAGCGGTTCGGTGAAAGCGGCTCCTACGACACTCTGGTCGGCAGAGCCGTTGATGAGGTAGGATATAAACGCGACCATCAAGCCAAGGGCCAACCCCATCAACAGCACGCCCAGTGTCAAGGCTGAGCGTTGATCGGTAAGCCAGCGATCAAGCGCGGCTCCCCAGTTGAACGAAGGAGTTTTGGGACGGATGGGCGATGAACTGCCCTCGCGATTTACGCGCGGACGGGGTTCGTTGCGTTCACCTGGTCGCCGAAGGGTATTCTGACGGGGTGATGTGGTTGGTTGTGCCATTCGATGGGTTAGGGCGGTAGCGACAGGTAAATTTGCCACTTTTTAACGAGAAACCACGACAAGAAGAGGTGTAGAAAGTCAAAAAACTACCCGTACGGTATGTTTAGTTGACTAAGCGATAAATTGAACTATCAAGTAGAGCCAGACAGCCAGATAACTAGGCTGACAGTTCGCTCAACAACCCCTCATTAATTCGCCTGGCCAGGCCGGGGCCTTCATAAATAAAACTGGTATATACCTGCACCAAACTGGCTCCCGCCCGAAGTTTCTCTTTGGCATCGTCGACCGTGGCAATACCGCCAACGCCAATAATTGGGAACGCACCACTGGATTGCTGATGTAAATAGCGAATCACTTCAGTAGCACGTTCGCGCAATGGACGACCGCTAACACCACCCGCTCCCAGTTGAGCAACAATGGTTGAGTCGGTTGCCAGTCCGTCGCGGCTAATGGTTGTATTGGTAGCAATAACACCCGCAATTCCTGTTTCGGCCACAATGGCAATAATATCGTCGAGCTGCCCATTGGTGAGGTCAGGCGCAATTTTCAGAAGAATAGGTTTGGGAGCTGGTTTCTGCTTGTTCTCCTGTTGCAGCGCGGTTAGTAAATGCATCAGGGGTTCTTTTTCCTGTAAATCGCGCAGGCCGGGGGTATTGGGCGAGCTGACATTAACAACAAAGTAATCGACCGCATCGAACAACTCCCGAAAACTGAGCAGGTAGTCGTTCAGGGCGTTTTCGTTCGGTGTGTCTTTGTTCTTGCCAATATTACCGCCAACGATCACCTTGCGATCACCCCGATTTTTAGCAAAATGCCGAAGCCGTTCAGCCGCAGGACCTGCCCCTTTATTATTGAATCCCATCCGGTTGATGAGCCCGCCATCGGCTTTCAGCCGGAACAGACGCGGACGTGGGTTGCCCGGTTGGGGGCGGGGCGTAACCGTACCAATTTCCACAAAACCAAACCCTAAATCGCTCAGTTCGCTGATTAACTCGGCGTTTTTGTCGAATCCGGCGGCCATGCCTACTGGATTTGGGAACGTCAGGCCAAATACGGTGCGGGCTAAACGGGTATCGTCAACAACATAAAGCTTGCGGCAAATGGCCGATACGCCCGGAATAGATAGCGCGAGTTGTAGTAGACGTGTAACGGTGTGGTGAATTGTTTCGGCGTCGAAACGGAACAGTAAGGGCAGAATAATGTGCTTGTACATACCCGCAAAGATAAGGCAGCGCCGACCGCCCCGGTCGGGTTACCTAAATCTTTTTAATCTAGCGTGAATAATGGAACTAAGCTGATATAAAAGGCCGGTTTTTGTCATCCCGGCGGCCCGGTCCTGACGTCGGGGTGACAAAAATCCAATCTAAGCCGTCGACACTATACTAACCGAACAATTCGGATGAAAGATAGCGGTCGCCCCGGTCGCAAATAATACAAACGATAACACCGGATTCCAGCTCCTGCGCCAGCTTGATGGCGGTATGAACAGACCCGCCACTGCTCATACCCGCAAAGACACCTTCAACTCTGGCCAGTTTACGCGTCATAAGGGTTGCTTCCTCCGCCGATACTTCCATGACGCGATCTACGCGACTAGGGTCAAAAATCTTGGGCAGGTATTCAACAGGCCATTTTCGAATACCCGGAATCGAGGAGCCATCGGTAGGCTGACAGCCAACGATCTGTATAGCCGGATTTTGTTCTTTCAGATAGCGCGACGTGCCCATAATTGTGCCCGTGGTTCCCATTGACGAGACAAAGTGGGTAATTTTTTCGTTGGTATCCCGCCAGATTTCGGGGCCGGTAGTCCGGTAATGCGCGAGGTAATTATCAGGATTGGCAAACTGATTAAGCATCAAAAAGCCGCCTTTCTGTACCTGTTCATCGGCGTAGTCGCGGGCGCTTTCGATGGTTTCGGTCAGCGTTACTTTAGCGCCGAACGCTTCCATAGTCAGGACCCGCTCGCGGGTGGAGTTTTCGGGCATGACCAACTCAATGGGAATATCGTAAAGCCGTGCAATCATAGCCAGAGCAATACCCGTGTTGCCACTTGTGGCTTCAACGAGGGTCATGCCCGGCTTAAGTTCACCACGAGACAGAGCACCCTGAATCATGCTGACGGCGGCACGGTCTTTTACACTTCCGCCAGGATTATTGCCTTCGAGTTTACCGTAGAGGGTAACGTTGGGATTTGGATTTAGACGGTTCAACTCAACCAATGGGGTATTGCCGACTAAATCGAGCAGGGTTGCCATGCTGATTAATAAGAGAATTATCGTTTAGCTCTCAAGCAGAAAGACGGTCAATAAGTTCGCGATTGGACTTGTTTTCGCAGGAATGAGACAGATAGAAATAAGTCAATTTAGTAGCCTCTTCTGTTCTTATTCAGGCATTTTGGCAACTATAAAATAAATTTTTTTATTAGCTAAAGGCTTGATAATTAAAATTTTGTAATTTGCTTTTGCTGGAATGACAGAAAAATAGCGCTCTAAGGGCTTCTTCCTGTCTTTCAGTTATTCACACCTTTTAATCACGCAAGTTCATGAGAGGAACTATTGTTACTCAGCCTCTGTCCAAGGGGCATGTTGAAAAACTGGCCCGTCAGTTGGCTATGTCAGACCTCACACTTCCATTTTGGGGTTGCCGAAAAAAAATGCCCATGCACCGTATCGTACGTTTGGAAGGTGAAGGAAATTATACACTGTTTCACTTTGCCGATGGTAGCCAGTTAATTGTATCACTGACACTGAAAAAAATGGAGAGTCGGCTATCTTCCAAAGTGTTTGTTCGCCCTCACAAAAAAAACATCATTAACCTTCTGTATTTAGATGGTATTCACCCCGACCAGCAGCAATTGAGCGTGAGTCTCATTAATGGCGACCGTATAGAGGTTTCGCGTCGGAAAGCGAGTCGGTTTATAAAACAGGTGAAGGGATTTCAGGAAGATCTTTTAACGCTGGACACGCTGGAGCCAATGGCATAATTCGTAATTATCTTTCATTAAAAAAGGCGTTTCTCCATATGGAGAAACGCCTTTTTTAATGAAAGATAATTACGCGTTACTTTTTCAGTTTTGCCAGTTCTTCATCCCGTAATGGTTTACGAAGAATTTTGCCAACATTAGACTTCGGTAACTCGGTACGAAATTCAATAATACGCGGCACTTTATAGGGCGTCAGATTCTCGCGGCAAAATGCCTTGATGGTATCCTCGGTGAGCGCAGGATCTTTTTTTACGACAAAGATTTTTACGACCTCCGTTGACTTCTCATCGGGAATGCCAATACAGGCGACTTCCATAACGCCCGGGCACTGCGCCACTACATCCTCAATCTCATTGGGGTAGACGTTAAAACCAGACACCAGGATCATGTCTTTTTTACGGTCAACGATTTTGAAGAAACCGTCTTCGTTCATGACACCAACATCGCCGGTTTTGAACCAGTCGCCCATCATTGACTGAGCCGTTTCTTCAGGCCGTTTATAATAACCACTGAATACCTGTGGGCCACGGGCTACAATTTCGCCCGCTTCGCCAAGGGGGGCATCGCTGCCATCTTCACGAATGATTTTCATATCGGTACTGGGCCATGGGATACCAATTGAGCCAACCCGTACACCGCCATCAATCGGGTTAGAGCAAAGCACCGGTGATGTTTCGGTGAGACCGTAGCCCTCGCAGGGGGTGTTGCCGGTGAGTTTGGCCCAGCGTTCCGCCACTGCTGTTTGCAGTGCCATTCCCCCCGCCGAGGTAACTCTGAGGTGGCTAAAGTCCACCTCGCCAATGCGGGGGTGATTCAGCAGGCCGTTATAAAGGGTATTTACCCCCGTGAAGGCCGTGATTTTATACTTTTTCAGGTCGTCGATAAAGGCGTTCAGGTCGCGGGGGTTCGTGATCAGCAAGTTCATGGCACCACTTTTCAGGGCGGCCAATGCGTTGGTCGTTAAGGCGTATACGTGATAAAGCGGTAAAGCGGCCACGATTGTGCCTTCACCATTGGGTATATTGCCGGGTTTCATCCAGACATCCTGCCCTTCTACGTTGGCTATAATGTTTCGGTGGGTAAGCACTGCCCCCTTCGAAACGCCTGTTGTGCCTCCCGTATATTGCACAAAAGCCATATCCGTATTATTGATCGTTACGGGCTTAAATGGCTGGCTGCTCCCCCGGCTCAACGCATCGTTGAACGAGATAGCATCGGGCAGATTGTAGGCAGGAACTAACTTCTTGACATATTTGACAACAGCATTGACAAGCTGCTTCTTAGGAAAACCGAGCAGGTCGCCAAGCTGCGTAACGACAACATGCTGTATGTCTGTCCGATCCAGAATCTTTTCCAGATTGCTGGCGAAATTGCTGAGAATGATAACGGCTTTTGCCCCGGAGTCTTTAAACTGATGCTGCATTTCACGGGGTGTATACAGCGGGTTCGTATTGACCACTGCTAATCCGGCCCGGAGTGCCCCAAACATTGCCACGGGATATTGCAGGCAATTGGGCATCTGAATGGCGATGCGGTCATCCTTCTGAAGTTTCAGCTCATTTTGCAGGAAAGAGGCAAACTGTTCCGACAGTTTATTCAACTCCCCAAAGGTGATCTGTTTTCCCATGCAGGCATAGGCGGGCCGATCCGTAAACCGCCGACACCCTTCTTCCAGCAAAGCGGCCAGCGATGTATAGGCATCTGGATTTATCTCATTGGGTACTCCTTTGGGGTAGAAGCGACGCCAGGGATATGGATTTATTGTTGATTTTGTGTTCATGCAGTGTGTAGGTTTGGACAAGTCAATGAATGCGTTTGCAGGCCTCAGGTTCTTGATAGCTCACTGATATACTGCTATCACAACGCACGAAATCATTGATGCGTACAACAAAACTAAGGAAATTGTTCAATTCTTTATGGGTATGTGAAAAACGTTTCCGGAATGGGTTATACGAAAATGCCGGGGCTTTTAAGTCCCGGCATTTTCGTATAACCCATTGATACAGCTATTGGGCCGTTTATACCGAAGTGGTCATCGTCCTGCAACGTTACATCAACGTTTTACGTCATTAATCTGACGCTTAACCAGCGTTTAAGTTAAGAAAAGGGTGCAGAAACGCCGGGCCTTTGATGAGTTCGGCGTTTTTTGGTTTGTGCACTATATGCAAGGTAAGTAATGATTTTGGAAAATGTATTTGTCGGAGCATCAATAGAAAAGATTTTGTAACCTGTATTGACTTTATCACGGCAATGAACATTTCGTGAGTCCTACTTATCATTCAAACGTGTTTATAGCTGTAACGAATAGTCGAATTGACTTAAGTTACCAGTAACAAAAAAGCCTCGGTAGAGGCTTTTTTGTTACTGGTGTAGCGTATGGTAGGTGTGCATATTGGTTTTCACTGCCTGGGTGGCAGGGGTTGTGGATTAAGCGAAGCGGCAACCCCTGCGCCAATACGTCCACCGGCATAGGCCGCAATAGACTTAGCGACTGTGCCTTTACCAAAAATTACGGCGGCCCCCAGCCCAGCGGCCAGTGTAAGGCCAGCCGTCAAAAAACGATCTTGTCTACGATCGGGTGCGGGATCGCCCAACCCTGGACCTTTGGTCCACCACCAGGATGGAAGTGCCGAGATGGCGACGAAAATAGGAAGTATCCGGTTCATTAGTTTGTCTGTTAAAGTCAGGAATCAAAATGTTAGTCGCTATCCTTGGCATCAGCGCAAACATGGATTCACTGCAAAGGTGATTTTCGTTGGGGGAAACGTATTTTTTTATAAGGTCTCATAAAAGAAAAAAAGATAATCAGTTGACTTTTAGACTAGTGGATCTAATCCTGATTAGCTTTTTTCCATGATTTAGTAAGCGATAGCCATTCATCTATTACCGGGTCAGCTAGTCATTGTAGCATTGTACTTTTGTCGTCAAACAGGCGGCTAACGGTTTGGGTTATCGATTTCGCTGTGCCAACTCAGGAAATATGACAAAATTTGCGCCGGGTTTAAGTAAAGAAGAAACCGCACACGCATGGGAGAACTAAATTCGGCTGCTATAGGCACAAAGCCCCACTTTGCCATTCTTGATGGATTACGTGGGGTGGCAGCTCTGGCCATCGTGCTCTTTCATTTCATGGAGTGGGTGTATACTGATCCCAGTGGGAATTTCATCGCCCACGGCTTTTTGGCCGTCGATTTTTTCTTTTGCTTATCGGGCTTTGTTATCGGCTATGCGTATGACGACCGAATCCGTCAATTGGGACTTGCATCGTTTTTTAGACTACGATTGATCCGATTGCATCCTTTAGTAATCTTAGGATCGGTAATAGGTTTGTTGGGGTTTCTATTTGATCCCTTTGCGGCCCAGCCCGAATTATCGGCAAGGGCAAATCTGTTGCTGACCTTTGTTTGCTCAATATGCCTCATCCCGCTACCCATCATGAAAGAGCGGGCCTTCAACCTTTTCAGCTTGAATGCGCCAGCGTGGTCATTATTCTGGGAATACATGGCCAACATCATCTATGCCTTTGTCTTATACAGGATCAGCCGTCGGTATCTATCCTTGCTGGTCGTGCTAGCGGCAGCTGTACTCTGTTGGATTAGCTATCGGACAGGTAATTTGTTGGGCGGTTGGGCCGGGTCTAACTTCTGGGATGGTGGTGCCCGGATAGCCTACTCATTTCTGGCCGGTTTATTCATTTATCGGGCCAACTGGATAGTAACCAGTCGCCTTGGCTTCATAGGTATGACCGGGTTGCTCATACTGGCTTTCCTCATGCCTTTTACCTCGTGGAATTGGTTAACCGAGCCAATTATTGTGCTAGTTTATTTTCCAGTCCTGATTGTGGCTGGAGCAGGGGCTACCCTATCGTCTGAACTCAAAAAATTGTGCGTGTTTCTGGGCTGACTTTCCTATCCGCTTTATATGACTCACTACGGGGTTATGTGGATATTCGGCAGCTATCTAGCTAGTCATAAACCGGATACTCTGCATCTGTCATTGATTATAGGTACCGGGATGATTTTTCTTAGTGCGTTCGCCTATCTGGTGTTGGTCGTATATGACGAACCTATTCGACGTTATTTAGGCAGGCTAGGTTAAATTGATAGTGTAAGCAGCCACTGAGCCAGGTTTTCCCTTCGACGAAGGAAGGGGCCGCGTAAATTCCACATGTTTTGTAAGCTGTGCCACCGGTCCTGTTAAATGACAAACCTGCTTTTGGTCTTTCCTGCTCATTGAGAAGGTGGGTGAATGATACAACCAGTAAAGGCACTTCATACTCCGCCTGTTAGTTCCGGATTGGCGTCCGCTTCCTGCACGAGCCAGCCTTGTTTCATTTTGTGTGTTCTGAGGCTTCTTTACTTATCCGGTTAGACCGCGAGAATACATTTATGTAGAAACAATCGACCCTTATTTGCTTGCTGTTACTAAGTATTTATTCCTTGAGTAAAGGAATAGTTATGAGGTTAATGTACGTCAGGCAACTTTAAAAAGCTAGAAAATATGCATCTTTTTAAAAAATTTTATTTTGTAATGTCGTGTTAGAGAAAATTATTAATATTGTATTAAATTTCTTCTTTTCAAGCTCAATCAGACTATTATATGGCAAAAGATTTACTAAGGCTTATTATCATGATGTTGATAGTAAGTACACCCGCATTGGCCCAGACAATCTCGGGTCGGGTTACGGCAAGTACTGATGGCCAGTCGTTACCTGGCGTATCAATTCTGGTGAAGGGAACCAGCTCGGGTACCATCACAGACACGGAGGGCAAATACACGATTGCCGCGGCCAAAAACAGAGTATTAGTCTTCTCATTCATTGGCTACAAGACCAAAGAGGTTGCTGTTGAAAACAGAGCTTCTTTAGACGTTGTGCTGGACGAAGACGCTTCCATGATCAACGAAGTTGTTGTTACAGCTTTTGGTATGACTCAGGAAAAACGGGCGTTGGGCTATGCCACCGCAATCGTTAACAACGAGTCGCTGATTAAAACGGCGTCGCCAAACTTTGCCACTGCCCTGTACGGAAAAGCGCCGGGTGTTACGATCAATGCTACGCCGGGTGGTGCAACAAGTGGTGTAAGCATCAGCATCCGGGGGTTGGCTTCCATCACCGGTAATACCCAGCCATTGATCGTCATGGATGGTATCCCCATTCGTAACGGCGAAGCCCGCAACACCGACTATTGGGGTGATCAGCGCATCCGGGGTAACGGTCTTCTGGACTTGAATCCTGCCGATATTGAAAATATCTCTATCCTGAAAGGTGCTTCGGCAGCTGCGCTTTACGGTTCGGAAGCGGTGAATGGTGTTGTGCTGGTTACCACCAAAACCGGTAAAGGGAAAAAAGGATTAGGCGTAGATTTCAGCGCAAGCTATAGTGTTGATAAAATTGCTTACCTGCCGCGGTATCAAAACGTTAGAGGTCCCGGCTATTTTAAGAACTATGCCGACGGCGGTCAGGATGCCAATGGCTTTATTTCCTATGATACGAATGGCGATGGCGTGGGCGACACCAGAGGTCTGCTCAATGCTACGGTTAACTTCGGCCCAAAATTCGATGGACAGCCCGTTATGGCATTTGATGGCGTCGTTCGGCCTTATGTAGCCTCCGGTAACAGTTATGCGAACCTGTTCCAGAATGCCCATACATCGAACATCAACCTGGCAATCTCTAAAGTAACGGATAATTCGACCATGCGTTTTTCATATACCCGGCAGGACAACGGAATGATCAGCTACGGCGCGAAAAACGAAAAGAATATCATGAACCTGAACGCTAGCTTTAGCGTCAACAAAAAGCTGCGTACGGATCTGATGGTCAACTATGTGAACCAGTATACGCACAATCGTCCATTCAAAGTAGATCGCATGATCAACAACTTTACGGGGATGATGAACCGGTTCGAATCGGCCGATTGGTACTTCAACAAATACCAGACCAGCCAGGGCTATAAGTTCGTAACCGGTACCAACCAAAGTCTGACGCCTAACGAGAACATTATCCGCAATGGCTTCAAACCAGATATTGGTGACTATGTATGGAGTACACGGGCCAATACCTACGACGAATATAGCAACCGTGTAATTGCCAGTGTCACCCAGCATTATGATATTCTGGACAACCTGAAGTTAAGAGGTCGGATCGCAACCGATCTTACCGCCGAACGGATTGAAGATAAGCAGCGCAGCTCTATTCCGCTCGCCTTTGGTTACTCCGGCTCTTTTGCCATGAATAATAACCTGTACAGCAATGTTTATGGCGACTTGTTCCTGACCTATACCAAAAAAATAAATGAAGATATAACGGTTTTGGCATCGGGCGGCTATACGGCCAACAAAATGCTGAACACCTATGTTAGCCGGTCGACCAATGGCGGGTTGAGCACCGAAAATTTCTTTGATGTTTCGGCCTCTGTAAACACCGCCGGTGGCTCAAACACCCGCGACCGTTCCCTCCGCGATGCTTTTGTAGGAACGTTGAATTTCGATTACAAAAATTTCTTCTTCATCGAAGGAACAATCCGTAGAGACCGTACCTCTTTGCTGGCGCCGGGTAACAACGCATTCACTTATCCGTCGGTCAACTCAAGCCTAGTTTTCAGCGATCTGTTTAGACTCCCAGCCGTTATTAATTTCGCTAAACTGAGAGCATCCTGGGGAATTGTGGGTAACTACCCACCAATCTACAGTGCAAACAATGCGTATAATCAGGGAAGCCTGAGTGTACAGCAAAGCGGTGGTAGTTCGGTTCTGTACACAAACATCAGCAGCGACTACGGCAACGACAAAATCCGGCCTGAGCAGAAGCACGAATTTGAATTTGGTCTCGAAGCCAAGTTGTTCAAAGGTCGGGTGGGTGTAGATCTGTCGTATTATAACGCACAAATCGTTGACCAGATCCTGCCTCTAACTATTGCCGCCACATCGGGTGCTAAAACGATTCTGGCCAACATCGGCACATTGAGAAACCAGGGCCTGGAACTTGCCCTGAACGTATCCCCAATCCGGAATACAGAACTGAACGGTTTGAACTGGGACTTGACCCTGAACCTGGCCAAAAACAGCAACAAAGTTGAAAAACTGACCAATAACTCGACTGAGTTGCTGCACGCTGATTATGATGGTAATGCGGCTCAGTTACGGTCGGTAGTGGGTCAGCCAATGGGCGATATCTACGTTCATGGTATCCTGAAAAACGCCGATGGCCGGAATGTAGTTGGCCCGAATGGTATCTACCAACTCGATGCCAACAACTGGATCAAGGCGGGTAATGCTATGCCGAAATTGACGGGTGGTTTGTTGAACAGCCTGAGCTATAAAGGCTTTACTCTGGATGTGGTCGTTGATTTCCGGTACGGTGGTTCCATTATGCCAACGGGCATTAACTGGTTGACATCGCGCGGTCTGACCGAAGAAAGCCTGACGGCAATGGATGCCGAACATGGTGGTCTTAGCTACTACAATGACGCGAATGGTAAAGGTATTCCAACAACGGCTTCTGCCGGACCTGGCGGAGAAGTGGTCTACCACGATGGTATGTTGATGGACGGTGTACTGCCAACGGGCGAAGCCAACACCAACATTATTTCTCAGGCTGTTTATTACAACAATACCTATAACTGGGGCGGTCCACAGTACAGCAGCTCGCGTTACGAATTGTACGTGAAAGAAAATACCTATATCAAAATGAGAGAAATCTCTTTAGGCTATCGGATTCCGGCAAACATCTCTCGTAAGATCGGCTCGCAGAACCTGACTTTGTCGGTATTTGGTCGTAACCTGTTCTTCATCTACAGAACCCTCAAGGATCTGGATGCTGAGCAAACCAACTCCAGTACCCGCTGGGCAGAAAATATCAATAATGCTGGTAATAACCCATCGTTCCGCACAATGGGGGTCATGTTACGCGCCAGCTTCTAACCTTGATTCAATCATGAAAATGAAAAAAATATCGTTCCTGTTTGTTGCAGGGCTTATGCTGGGGAGCCTGTCCTGTAAGGAGTCTGAATTTACGGAAGCCTACCCAAACCCCGCCAAGATTGCTGAAACAACCATTGAAAAGCAATTTACCGGTGTTCTCTATGCCAACAAAGATTATGTGCTGCCGGGTTACCGAAATTACTTCGTTACCCTGCGAACATCCATAAATCACTACACGCAGGCAACTGGCTGGGTTAACTCGTCGGGTCAGTACATTCCGGGATCGTCGGGGGTAGAAGATGTATGGTACAACTACTACAATATGTTGGCGCAGTATCGCGAACTGCAAAAAATTTATGCGACAAAGCCCGCCGAGCAACAGGCTGATCGGAAAATTTTCATGTTGGCGGCAGCGGTTTATGTGTATGACTACACGGCGAAGATGGTGGACTTACTGGGGCCTATTCCGTTTAGTACAGCTGGTCTGTTAAGTTCCAACGGGGGTGACTACCTGTCGTCCAGTGCAAAATTCGATTCAGCGGAAAGTATCTATACATTTTTGCTGGATGATCTGAAACGGATTTCGACCGAGTTGAATGGGATTACCTTAAACGCCGGTTACCAGAAGTCATTTCAGACGCAGGATTTCCTGAACAAAGGTGACGTAACTGCCTGGAAACGGTATACGAACTCGCTTCGGCTTCGGTTGTTGAACCGGGTTTCGGATGTGGACAGCTTCAAGTCGCGTTCGAATACCGAAATGGCTGAAATTCTGGGCAATACGACGACCTACCCAATTGTTGAGACCAACGCTCAAAATATCCAGATCAATGTCTATGACATCAACACCGATCTCAACTCGAAAGGGTTCCAGGATGGGCTAGAATCGGCTGGCTGGTATGGCAACACAGCGGGTAAAGCGATGATCGACAACATGAATACCAACAAAGATCCGCGTCTGTCAATACTTTTTGAACCAGGGGCAAATGCCGCCGGGAAATATATCGGTATTGATCCTACGGCTACGGAAGCAACACAGACCGCACTCTTTAACGCTGGTCAGGTGGCTATTTACAACCGTTTTACGTTAAGCCGTAATCAGTTCTTCCCCGGTGTTCTGATCAATGCCGCGCAAATGAATCTGATCAAAGCGGAGTATTACCTGAGAACCAGCAACGATGCTTCGGCAAAAACGGCTTACGAAACGGCAATCGCGCAGTCGGTTCAATTCTATAACGGAATTTTAGCGATCACCAACGCGACGGGTGTTACGGGTTCTGACAAGCCGACGGCGGCAACCGATGCGTCTATTGCGGCTTACATTGCCGGTACTGGCGTAAACTGGAGCAGCGCAACCACCAGCGCCGATAAGCTGAAACTGATCGCTACCCAGAAATGGCTTCACTACAACCTTGTTCAGCCTTATGAAAACTGGGCAGATCTCCGCCGTCTGGACTATCCAACGTTAAGTTTCCAGGTTGATAATGCGAACAACCAAACATTACCTCCTGCAAAATGGACGATTCCCGGCAATGAAATCACGTATAATGCGGCCAATTACGCGGCAGTGAAATCAACGGATAATCTGAAAACCAAGATTTTCTGGGACGTGAAGTAAGTCTCGATTAATTATAGATTAGGTAAATAAAAGTGGAATGGGCAAGCCGATTGGTTTGCCCATTTTTGTTGGTTGGCGGTCAGATTTACGCTATTACGTAAAAGCTAATCTTGTAAAGGTTAAAGACAACGTGGTGAATTAGTCGCGTGGCGACGAGATGTTTGTAGCAAAAGTGGCCCGCTGAGCCAACCTGCGTGCCGTAGGTACGCAACCTTTATCAATTGTTGCGTACCTACGGCACGCGGGGAAGCTGAAAGAATCTAGTTCTACAAACATCTCGTCGCCACGCGACGGATTTGCTACCTTAATGAGCTGATAAGGCCGATTTTGATCTAGTCAATTCAGTCCCAAAAAAATCTACAAGATTAGGTTGTAAGATAGGGGTTACTATTTACCCTGATTCTCCAGCACCAGCAGTTGCGGAAACGATGTAATGCCCTTAAAGAGCAACTGGGTCATTTCGCCAACGGTGTGAAAATAGGAGCCCAAAACAATATCGATATCACCATCCTGATCGAAGTCCGCTGCTTCCATAGTCAACCATTTGCCATAGGCGGCTTCTGGCGTGCTGAACGGTTTAAAGGTCAGTTTGCCTTCGTTGACTAAATAAATAAACCCCTGCTCTGGCTGGGCAAGACTGGAGTAAAAAGACGTAGCCGCAATGTCGAGGTCGCCATCATTGTCGAAGTCTCGTGCAACGGCTTTACTCGCCCCATACATTGGGTAAAACCAGGCTTCCTTGAAGTTATTTTTCCTGTCATTCAGGTAGATACGTACCCCATGGTAGTTTTTATTGATGGCCGAATAATCCCAGTTATCGCCATTGGCTAACAGAATATCCGGAAACCCATCTTTATTAAAGTCGGCTAGTTCGAAGTAGCTTGACCCAAACAGTGGCGAGAAACGCAACACCGTTTTTTCGTTGAATTTGCCGTTTCCCTGGTTATAAAAAATAGAAATTTCTTCCCGTGCCTGGGCCATCAGGACCATAATATCGAGCTTTTTATCCCCGTTGAAATCGGCAATTTCCACTTTGCGGGCACCCGGAAACGCTTTTAAAACATGCTCTTTGGCTGGCTCAAAACCGTCGTACCAGAATAGCTTTCCGGCATTGTTGCCAAACCCGCAGATAACCACATCTTCTTTCCCATCGGCATTCAGGTCGCCGGATGCAAACTGTACAGGACGGGGTAGCTCCCGGATATCGACCGGTACAGAACCAGCTTTGGCAGATCGCTCCAATGTCATGAGTCTACCCAGTTGCTGATCTGACGGACTAAAAACGCCAACCGTAAGCACCCTCGGAGCGGCATTTTTTGGAAAATCCATATCGGTTGGTGGCGTGTCAACCAGCCAGCTGTCTTTTCGTGAAGTGCCGTCTTGCTGCAACTTCCCATCGAGCACATAGACGGTATTCCGAGCATCTCCCACGTAGAGCTGAGCCGTATTCCTGTCGTACTTCAGCATTGTTGTCTGCGGCACCGGATTGTCGCTGAGCGCAAGCTCCTTTACCTTAAATAAAGAGAGATGGTTAGTGACGGGTGAATAGGATTTTTGCGGAAGTGGCTCTTCGGGCGCGGTACGTTCGTAATAGCTTACGATTTTCTCCCAGTCGGCTTTGGATAATGCAGGCGTGTTGGGATAAATGTTCAGCTGGCTGACGGCTTTTTCTTCCTCGGGCGAGCGTGCTCTCAGCGTATCCTGTCCGGGTTGTTTGATCCCCAGCCGCATCCCCATGTTGGGTAACACACCCGTTACCCATGTTTTTCTGTCCAGTAGCTCGGGCTCAGGAAACAGGTGGCAGCTACTACAGTAACGTACGGCCAGTTGCTTGCCGGCAGCGGTTGAATCAGACGTTTCAGCCTTCTTTCTATCAGGCTTACCGATGGTGTTATTTGTTTCGATGTCGGCAAACGAAACCACACCGAGGGAAATAAAGAGCAGTAAGCCGGATTTAATGACAGCCATCAGGAACGTTGTTGTATAAGCCCCTTTCCTGTTTTAGGAGAGGGACGGTCCGACGCTTTGGCCGGGGATGTAAATTTACATTGGCATAAATAAACTTTCTATTACCAGCAAATAGCCTTTGTTCCATTTGTTAGCCTAGTTGATAAATATTTTTTCATGTGCACCCATATTTTTAAAAAAATTTAAAATATAGGTATCTTTGTCTCGTACCCTTTTTTACCGAAGAATAGTGAAGCTACGTTTGTCTTTGCTATGTATTTTATTGGCCGTTTCCGTGTCCGGCCTATTGCTACCCTACACGTCGATGGTTGCTGCTCAGACACCTCCCAAACGGTATGTGCTCATTGGGTACGTGAGTGGAAATGGGTGGACGAAGGCTAGTATTGAGGCTCGTAAACTCACACACATCAACTACGCGTTTGCCGTACCCGCCGAAAACGGAGAACTGGCGCCTATCTCCCCCAAAGACTCCGCCAATCTGGTCGCATTGACCTCGCTCCGGTCGGTTAACAAAGACCTGAAAATCCTGATCTCAGTTGGTGGCTGGGGCGGTTGCAAGTATTTCTCGGATGCCGCGCTGACCGATGCTTCGCGCCGGAAATTTGCCAACAGTGCCGTGTCGTTCCTGAAAAAACATAAGCTCGACGGCGTTGACATTGACTGGGAATACCCGGCTCAGATTGGAGCGGGCAACATCTTCCGACCCGAAGACAAGGAAAACTTTACCTTGTATCTGAAGGCCATTCGTGACCGGCTCGATGAGCAGGGGAAGGCGGATAAGCGTACTGGTTCAAATCATTACCTGCTGACGGCCGCTACCGGGGGCGACACGGCTTTTGTGAACCATACGAATCTGGGAGAAGCGCAAAAATACCTGGATTATGTCAACATCATGACATACGATCTTTACCACGGCAATGATAAAGTGACGGGGCATCACAGCCCACTGGCGCAGTCCAAAAAAGGCGATCAATCGCGCAACAGCTCGATTTCGGCAGTGGAAGGTCATATTCGGGCTGGCGTTCATGTTCGTAAAATCGTGCTGGGCATTCCGTTCTACGGTCGGGCTTGGACCGATGTACGTCCGGTTGATAATGGGTTGTACCAGCCATCAACGGGTAAGCACCTGTTCATCAGCCACGATGAGTTGGTGGATAAATACATCAGCAAAAATGGATTTGTTCGCTATTGGGATGCCGATGCAAAGGCACCTTATCTGTGGAATGCTACATCACACACGTTCGTTTCCTACGCCGATGTCGAATCGTTTGGTCCGAAGCTGGACTACGTGAAGAAGAAGGGGCTGGGTGGAATTATGTTCTGGGAGTACATCTACGATCTGAAGCATAAAGCACTCCTTGATCCTGTGGTCAATGGCCTGAACTAACCTTATACTGACGACTCCTACCCATGAAGAATACCTACTTTCGCGCACTTTACTACAGCTGTACTTTATCTTTTTTACTGGCATCCGGCGCCGTATCGGCTCAGCAGCATTCCGAACAGAACCACGCCCATTATGTAACGCCCAAAGACAGTCTGGTGCGCCAGAAACTGGCGCATTGGCAGGATATCAAGTTCGGATTGCTCATGCACTGGGGTACTTACAGCAAGTGGGGCATTGTTGAATCCTGGTCTCTTTGCCCCGAAGATGAAGGCTGGTGCGAACGCCGTGGCCCCTATGCCGCCAATTGGTATGAGTATAAAAAGGCATACGAAAACATACGCACAACCTTCAATCCAACAGAATTCAATCCCGAACGCTGGGCCACGGCGGCCAAAGATGCGGAAATGAAGTATGTGGTATTTACGACGAAACACCACGACGGATTCTGTATGTTCGACACCAAACAGACGGACTATAAAATCACCGACCCAAAAACACAGTTTTCGTCGAACCCGCGGAGCAACATCGCCAAAGAAGTGTTCAGCGCTTTTCGGGGAAAGGATTTTATGGTCGGTGCTTATTTCTCGAAACCGGACTGGAATACCCCTTCCTACTGGGACCCCTATTTCCCACCCAAAGATCGTAATGTGTCATACGCACCCAAAAAATACCCGCAGAAGTGGCAGCAATTCAAGGATTTTACCTACAACCAGATTCAGGAGTTGATGACGGATTATGGCAAGATCGATATTCTATGGCTCGATGGCGGCTGGGTCCGTCCGGCATCCACCATTGACTCCACGATTAGCTGGCAGCGCACCATTCCCTACGATCAGGATATCGACATGGCCCGGATTGCTGGCATGGGCCGCAGCAAACAGCCGGGTTTGCTGGTCGTGGATCGTACGGTAACGGGTGAATTCGAGAACTACGTGACCCCTGAGCAGTCGATTCCCGACACGTACATGCCCATTCCCTGGGAGTCGTGCATGACGATGGGGGATTCCTGGTCCTATATTCCGAAAGAAAACTTCAAGTCGTCCCGCAAATTGATTCAAACCTTGGTGGACATCGTTGCTAAAAACGGCAACCTGCTCCTGAACATTGCCCCTAGCCCCGAGGGCGACTGGCACCCCGAAGCCTATCAACGATTGCAGGAAATTGGGGCCTGGTTGCGCGTCAATGGCGAGTCGATTTACGGAACCAAGCCTGTAGCGCCTTACCGGCAGAAGCAGTGGGCTTACACGGGCAATGGCAAAACGAAGTACCAAACCTACCTGCCCGCCGAGAAAGAGACAGTGCCCACAAGTATCACCCTCAACAACGTTGCGAAAGTCAACAAGCCAACGGTGAAATTACTTGGATACGCTAAACCATTGAAAGTCAGCAAAACAACAGAGGGGCTGGTGGTGGCGTTACCTGAGCCCGCGCGACAGTGGCTGACTACCCAACCCGCCTGGGTTTTTAAACTGGAAGAGAAGTGATTAATCATTTGATTATTAATTGCTTACTAACTTGCCCTGCTCTTTACAACCGATCAACTATGTCAAACCGATTTATTCAACTTGCCTTTTCGCTACTGTCAATAAGCCAGATTCAGGCGCAGATCAAGCCTGAACCGGCCACGTATTCGTTCACGAAGGGGCTGGTTGCGCTGACGGGTAGCCGATATGGTCGGGAAGCGATTTATGCCGATCCGCTGGCCTATCAACTGTATTCCGGTACGCTCAAACAACCAACAGAAGGAGCCGTATTCGGCACTGATGAGCAGGGACGCGACATCAAATGGATGGCGGTTACGGCCGACAGCCTGAATCGATTGCGGTTTCGGGGCAGTTTTCGGGGAAATGGTGGAGCGCCAGCCGGTCCCTGTGTCGTAGCGGGTAGCCTTCGGGGCGGTATCGGTGGGGGTGGAGGGTACACCTACCTGACCTACTCATCGGCTCGCGAACAAGTTGCATTACTAAATATAAAGGGGAACAGCAACGTCTACGTAAACGGCGAACTGCACATGGGCGATGCCTACAGCATGGGTTATCTGCACATTCCGGTGAAGCTTAAAAAAGGACTGAATGAGTTCTATGTGCGGGGTGTTATGATAACGGCCAATCTGAACTTCCCGGACAAAACCGCTTTAGTACGCACCGATGATCCTACATTACCCAGTATTAGGTTAGGCGAATCAAATGCCTCACTTCAGGGAGCCGTGGTCGTGGTCAATACATCGACGACACCATTAGCTGGCCTGCAACTAACCAGTAAACTGACGGGCAAAACGCAAACAACCAGTCTACCCGTTATACCGGCCTTATCGAGCCGAAAAATAGCGTTTACGTTCGACGGTAGCGGTATCGACACGAAAGGTCCGCAACCCTGTGCGCTGACCCTTCTTCAGAAAGGAAAAGTGCTGGACGCAGGCACGATTTCGGTGGAGGCCGTTCCCGCTGGCGCATCTTACAGCCAGACCTTCGTTAGCCATATCGACGGTAGTTTGCAATATTATGCGGTAACCCCTCAATCGTCGGCTACAACGGCTCCCTCGGCCTTGTTCTTGTCGGTACACGGCGCGGGTGTGGAAGCCAGTGGACAGGCCAGAGCTTACAAATCCAAAGACTGGGGAAACCTGGTGGCAGCCACTAACCGTCGGCCACGCGGTTTTAACTGGGAAGACTGGGGGCGGCTGGATGCGTTGGAAGTACTGGCGATTGCTAAAAATCAATTCAATCCTGATCCACAGCACATTTATCTGACCGGCCACTCGATGGGCGGGCACGGCACCTGGTTTCTGGGCGCTACCTATCCCGATAAATGGGCCGCTATTGCCCCCTGCGCCGGTTACCCAACCCTGAAAGAATACGGTTCCGCCGACGGCGTGATTCCAGACAGCAGTAGCAATCCACTGGAACAGATGCTGTTACGTTCTGGCAATCAGAGCGATGTGCTGAAACTGACGAGTAATTACAAACCGCTGGGCGTTTACGTTCTTCATGGCGATGCAGACCGGACAGTGCCGGTTACCTACGCTCGCCAGATGCGTAAACTGCTGGGCGAATCGCAGCCCGACATGAGCTACTACGAATATCCCGGCGGCAGCCACTGGTTTGGCGATGAGAGCGTTGACTGGAAACCGTTGTTCGATTTCTTCAAATGGCACAGGATTCCGGCTGACTCTACGGTAAACACCATTGATTTCATGACAGCTAATCCCGGCATTTCGTCTGCCTATCGCTGGGCGTCTATTGAGCAGCAGACCCAGCCACTGCTTTACAGCCGGATACAGTTAGGCCGGAAAGGGCAGTCTATCACAGGGACGACATCAAACGTAGCCCTTCTGAAATTGGCACTGAATGAATTTGCGGCTAAAACACCCCTGACGATTACGCTGGACGCAAACCCGGCGCTGGCCTATACGACCACGAGTGCCCATGATACCTTGTTCGTTCGTCGCGAAAATGGGCAATGGAAGCTGGCGCAACGGCCCGATGCCGCTCAGAAAGGGCCTCATCGAAATGGTACCTTTAAAGACGCATTCAATAACCGGATGGTGTTTGTATACGGAACGAAAGGCACGAAAGAAGAAAACGACTGGAACTGGCAAAAGGCCCGCTACGACGCTGAAACCTGGTATTATCGGGGTAATGGGGCCATCGACATTGTAGCCGATACGGATTTTTCGCTGGCCAGCTATGCCGACCGGGGGGTTGTTCTTTTTGGCAATGCAACGAATAATGCCGCCTGGAAACAGCTGCTGGCTGACTGTCCAATCCAATTGGAACGTAATCGCGTACAGGCGGGTACTCAGCAGTGGCAAGGCGATGACCTGGCAGCCTATTTCGTCTGGCCAATCAAAGGGTCGAAAACGGCCTCGGTAGCCGTTGTTGGTGGAACAGGGCTTAAAGGCATGCGGGCGGCTTCGGCTAACCAATATTTTGCCGGAGCCAGCGGATTCCCTGACTTCATGATCTTTGGGCTGGACATGGTTCGGGACGGTAGCAAAGGCGTTCGAATGGCGGGCTTCTTCGATAACAACTGGAAACTGATGCCGGAAAAATACGCCGTCAATGGCCAGAAAAACGGCGCTGAATAAGCTCATTTGCTGTAGCCCGACTCCTTTACTTAATTCGCTTACGAGCCTAATGATTCGATTCCATTCCCTGTTGCTGGTTCTGTTCGTCACCTTGTCCAGTCAGGCACAGGACATGGCGCAGCGGTCCCCACATATTTCCTATTCAACCGGACTAACCCGCTACGTCGATCCATTTATTGGAACAGGTTTTCATGGGCACGTTTTTATGGGGGCAAATGTGCCGTTTGGCGCTGTTCAGCTTGGCCCTACACAAATGTCTCAGGGATGGGACTGGTGCTCGGGCTACCATTATTCGGATTCGTTGATTGTCGGCTTTGCGCATACGCACCTTAACGGGACCGGTATTGGCGATTTGGGGGATGTGCTGCTCATGCCGACAATTGGTCCGGTCAAACTAACGCGAGGTACGACGAAAGATAGCCGGAGCGGCTACGCATCCCGGTTTTCGCACGCACAGGAAACGGCACGACCTGGCTACTACGCGGTGAAATTGCAACGCTACAACATCGACGTTGCCCTGACCGCTACTGAGCGGGTTGGTCTGCACCAGTACAAATTTCCCAAAGCCAGCGACGCGCATATTGTGCTTGACCTGGGCGAAGGGGTGGGCGATCGACCAACGGAAACGTACCTGGAAAAGCTGAACGACTCTACGCTGGTTGGCTACCGTTTTTCGAAGGGATGGGCATCCGATCAGCGGTTGTATTTCGCCGTTCGTCTCGCCAAACCAATTCATCAACTAACCCTGTACAATGACCAAACAGTGGTAACAGACCCGTCGGTCAAAGGCATTCGGGTAAAGGGTGTGTTAAGTTTTGCCACGCAGACGAACGAAACGATTCTGGTGAAAGTCGGCATCTCGCCCGTGAGTTCACTGAATGCGCTGGCGAACATTCGGGCCGAATTACCTCACTGGAATTTTGCCGGTGTCGCTGCGGCCGCCGACGCTGCCTGGAATAAAGAGCTTGGCAAGATTGTGGTGAAAACGAACGATCAAAACCGGCTCAAAATATTCTATACGGCCCTGTTTCACACGCAGGTGGCCCCCTCTCTGTTCAACGATCACAACGGCGATTATCGCGGTGCTGACAAGCAGGTTTACCCGAAGGCGACCTTCGCCAACATGACTACGTTTTCCTTGTGGGACACCTACCGGAGCGCCCATCCGCTATTCACACTAACACAGCCCCGGCGCGTTTCTGACATGGTGAATTCCATGCTGGCGATTTACGATCAGCAGGGAAAGCTGCCAGTCTGGCATTTGGTTGGTAACGAAACCAATACCATGCCCGGCAATAGCGCCATGCCCGTTATTGCCGATGCCTGTCTTAAAGGGATAAGCGGATTTGACGTAAACCGAGCGTTTGAGGCTATGAAGAAAAGCGCCATGCTGGATGAGCGGGGCTTGAAATTCGTCAAATCAAAAGGATACATACCCGCCGACAGTCTGGTTGAAAGTGTTGCCAGGGGACTTGAATACGCTATTGATGACTGGGCCATTGCGCAAGTTGCAAAGAAGTTGGGAAAGCAGGATGACTACGCTTATTTCAGCAAGCGGGCTAAAGCCTATCAACAGTATTTCGATCCGGAAACACGGTTTATGCGCGGACGCGTATCGGACAGCGACCGACGAACGCCGTTTAGTCCGGTAGTATCCCGGCACATGAAAGATGATTTTGCCGAAGGAAACGTCTGGCAGTATACCTGGCTGGTACCTCAGGATGTAGAAGGATTGATTGCGTTGTTCAAGGGCGAAGAGGAGTTTACCCGGAAGCTTGATTCGCTGTTCGTCATGAAGGGCGATATGGGTAGTGAAGCCTCGAACGATATTACAGGACTGATTGGACAATACGCTCACGGAAATGAACCAAGCCACCACATTACGTACCTATACGGTTATGTTGGTCAGCCCTGGAAAACCGCTGATAAAGTGCGCTATATTCTAGACAGTCTGTACACAACCCGTCCCGACGGTCTGATTGGCAACGAAGACGTCGGGCAGATGTCGGCCTGGTACGTCCTGTCATCATTGGGTTTTTATCCGGTCAATCCCGCCAACGGAGCCTATGTATTTGGCAGTCCCGTGTTTGATGAAGTAATCCTCAATCTGGAAAGCGGCAAAACATTTCAGCTACGTATCGTAAACAATAGTGCCGCCAATCGCTACATCAAACGCGTACTGTTAAACGGTAAGCCTTACACGAAGTCTTATCTGCTGCATCAGACAATCATGAACGGCGGAACGCTTACGATCGACATGGACAGCAAACCCAGCCTCACCTGGGGAGTCCCGCCCGCCGACCGACCACGATCCGTTTCAAATTGATTACGGAAAGCAATTGACGGGTTTCGTGAATGATGGAAGAGCAGTCATAAATCGTGCTAAACAGTTCTTTTTTCTGCGTCCAGTACAACTAACTAGTAATTTGCAATCAGGTTTCGCCTAAGAATATAATCTACTACTACTAGAATACTTACCGCGAAAATGGTCAATGGGTAACTAATCGGAAGGGCGTCAAGGGTTCCTGCTAGGCCGGAAAGAAAATGATCCAGGCCGGACGATGCAGGTTGAACTGGACCGGAAGGAAGGAGAAGCACACAGGAAAGAATGATAAATAGCACTGATGCAGCCATCATATACCATACTCCGGGGCGAATGATGGGGGCCAACGGTTTTGGTGGCGAAACCGTTAGCTGATTCATTACCCGGCGACTGAAATCCGTCGATGGTTTCTCGGCCAGGGTATGCGCTTGTAAAAGCTGGATCAGCGCTGCTTCTTTCGCCGGGTCCAGCTCCGATTCAACTTGTACCCGTTTCATAATGGCATTGACAAAGTCAGCACCCGGTTTGTCAGGTTCGACTCTTTGCATCAGCTTTTTGAAACTATCTTCCTGTTTGTTCTCCATACAGTAATGGACGGTTCAACTCGATATCCTGTTCATTTACAATAAAAAACGCAACTGCTCTTCCAGCACTCTTCTGGCCCGGAATAATTTTACCTTGATGTTCGATTCCGATAAACCGGTAATCGCTTCGATCTCCCTGATTGACTTCTCGTCAAGGTAATACAACGTGATTACTAATCCTTCTGTTGCCGGTAATCGTCCGATAGCGGCCTTGATATAGTTCTGCTGCTCGGATACCTGTAGTTGCTCCAACTGAGGAGTCTGGTAATGATGCAGATGGGTCTCGGTGATTTCTTCATGAATTGGCACCGTTGCCACTCGCTGCTGTTCTAACTTAGTAATGGCTACCCGGTAGACAATGGTGTAGAGCCAGGTGGAGAACTTCGATTTTCCCTCAAACCGGTGCAGTTGCTGATACGCTTTGACAAACCCTTCCTGTGCAGCGTCCTCAGCATCTTCCGCATTTCGCATAATCCGTAGCGCAATCGTATAGGCCATGTGCTTATACCGATCAACAAGGAAAGCATAGGAAGCCGAGTCGCCCTGTTTAATTTTATCGATATAGACCTGATCTTCCGTTTGCTTCACGAGCCTGCTGGTTAGGTTGAACATCCGTCCGTGCCCCTTGCCCGATTAGACCTTCGTTTTCAAAAGGAGGTTACAGCTTTACCCCTTTTTATTTTATGCGTAAATTTTTGTCAAAATCTGTAACCCGGTTCTTGTTTCACCTGTCATATGGGCGAAAATGGGTCAATAAAACTAATAAACGAAAAGCTATATGAGCGGTGACGACTTAAAACATATATTGATATTCCTTGGCGCATTTGCCAGTATTTTCGGCATCGTGTACGTATTCCTGATGACACGTTCCCGGGAGCGGATGGCCATGATCGAACGGGGAGTCGATGCGTCGATATTTTCGGGCAATGGCTCGATTTCACCTACCCTGAAATTCGGGATGCTATTCGTCGGGATCGCCATCGGAATGATCGTTGCGGATGTTGTTGCGAATGTTATGTACACCTATTATGGATTCAGTAAAGGTATCTCTTTCCCAGCCATGATATTTTTATTCGGGGGGATTAGCTTAATCCTCAACTTCGTTATTGAGCGAAAATTGTCTAAGAAAAAGTGATCCTGTCTGGACTGTCTCCTGATTTTTAATTACTGAAGTTGTTTAAACGTTCTCTTTTGGTGAAGTCTGGGGTGTTTTTTGTCATCCCGACGATAGGAGCGGGCCGCCCTTTAGGTTTGTGGGCTAGTAATTTTCCAGGATTTGGTAAGTTGCCAGTAGTCAACCAGAGTGGGGTAACCTAACGGGTCGCCAAGGATCCAGACCTATGCTCCGATTCAGGACCCCACTCTGTTTCCAATGCCTAAGACTCGGATAGAAATTAGGGTTTGCAGGCCCACAAAAGGGTTCGAGTAAAAGCAAGGAGTTAGCTACCATTTCAAAACTAAACCTTCTTATGGACTTTTGCTACTTCATTGGGATTGACATTGCCAAAGACACTTTAGACTGGGCCGTTTATCATACTCAGCAGGGAATCGTGCTGAGTGTTCACGCCGACAACACGCTCAAAAGCATCAAGCAGACCTTAGACCAGCTAAAGCGCCTTCCAGGCTGGAATTCAGCAAACGCTGTGTTCTGTATGGAACATACAGGCATCTATAATTCACACCTACTAGAGCTACTCTACAAGTTGAAACTTGCCATCTGGTTAGAGTCTTCCTTACAGATCAAGCAAGCGGGAGGCATGCAACGGGGTAAGAACGATAAGGTAGATGCCCAGCGTATCGCTCAATATGCCTTTCGTTTTCGCGACCAGATGCGCTTATGGACACCACCCCGCGAAGTTATCCAGAAATTAGCGTTCCTGAGTGCCACTCGTCAGCGCCTTAATCAAGCCGGTCCGCCGGTGCGGTATAATCTATTGGCTGTTCCTGTCGCCGAGCAAGACACATTTATTGACAAGAAGCTCCAAAAGACCTTAAAAGGTAATGTCAAAAAATCCCTGGCTGCCCTTCGAGGAGAACAAAAAGCTATCGACCAACAAATTCATGAGCTCATTCAATCAGACCAACACTTAAAAGAGCTGTTTGACTTAATGATCTCTGTACCTGGTATTGGCCCGGTGATTGCGACCGAGTTGTTAATTGCTACCAACGAGATGCAGACCATCAATGACCCTAAAAAACTGGCTTGCCATGCCGGGGTGGCTCCTTTTGACAGGGCCGCCTGTGCGGTACCGTTCCGGTAGTAGCATCCGCGGTCGAACGAAAGTAAGCCACCAAGCACGCAAACGCCTGAAAGCTCTGGTTCATCTGGGTACTATGTCGGCCATTCAGGTGGCCGGTGACTTTCAGGAGTACTACGCTCGTAAACTCAAAGAAGGAAAGCCCAAGATGTTGGTCATCAATGCCGCTCGCAACAAGCTGATTCACCGTGTCTGCGCCGTAGTGCGCCGGGGCGAAAAATATGACAAAAATTATAGGCCAGCACTTGTTTAAGCCATAGAAATCGGAGCGGGGATCTTCGGTGAGCTGAAGAGTTCCTTCTCTACCGAAGATCCCCGCTCCTATCGTCGGGATGACAAAAAATACTCAATGAGGGCTTGATTACAAAAGTTTAAACAGCTTCACTGATAAAGCCCAATAATCCTTTTCTGTTTCTGTGATTTCTTCCCAAAAAGAGCCTGAATCTCTTCCTGGGATCGCCATGCCTTTTTCAATCAATTAGCCCTTAACGCTATGAAAATCATAACTATACTTTCGATATCGATACTCCTGCTTTGTGTACAGATAGGGGTTGCCCAAAAACAATCGACAGGCTATTCAATTCGCGGAACCATCGCTGATTCGGCAAGCCATCAAGCGTTGACATTCATAACGGTTAACTTGATGAAGAGCCCCAACACCGTTCTGAAAGCAGACTACTCCCAAGCGGATGGCTCATTTTCGTTTGCGGGGCTGGACGCGGGAAGCTACTCGCTGGCTATAGTGGGCGTGAGTTACAGAAGCAAACGGATTTCGGTTGAGTTGGCGGATTCGGGTGAGAAAATAAAAGAATTAGGCATCATACCGCTTAGTCCTGACATCGTGGGCCTGAACGAAGTGGTCGTAACGGCTATAAAACAGATTGTGAAGCAGGAAATAGACCGGATTACCTACGACCTTCAGGCTGATCCTGAAAGTAAAGTATTTAGTGTATTGGAGATGATGCGAAAGGTGCCGCTGCTTTCGCTGGATGGAGATAATAATATCCTGATGAAGGGAAATGGTGATTTTAAGATCCTGATCAATGGAAAACCGTCGAGTATGATGGAGCGAAACTATAAGGATATTCTTCGAAGTATGCCCGCATCCTCCATCGAGCGCATTGAAGTGATCACGTCGCCCCCGGCCAAATATGATGCCGAAGGGTTGGCAGGAATCATTAACATTATCACCACGAAAAAGCTGGATAATGGCTACAACGGTTCTTTTAATCTCAGCGAACGTTTCCCGTCTGGCGGGCCAGGTTTGGGAGGAACGATCTCGGCCAAACTGGGCAAATTCGGTATCTCAGCATTCGGCGGTGCCAATATGCAGACTAATCTCCCAATTCGGGGGGGTGTTCAGCGAATTACGACAGGAGAAGAACCGACTACTCTTTTGCAGGAAAGCACGATAGGATCAAAAAGTCGAACGGCGTACCTGGGCTATGAAATGAGTTATGAAATTGATACGCTAAACCTGATCGCTGTCCAACTTAACCTGAACGGCAACAAGTCAGACGTTAACTCGATACAAACCAGCACTTTGATGCGTTCGGATGTTCGTTTGCAGGGGTATAACCTGTCAACTAATCGTATGGGAAATGGAAATGGCCTAGATGCATCCCTGAATTACCAACACAGTTTTCGGGCGGATAAAAACCGGTTGCTGACCTTCTCGTACCGGTATTTAATGTATGGGGACCAACAGGCGAGTGAGTTGAGCCTTACCAACCGGGTAAATTATGCCATGCCCAACTATAGGCAGGTGAATGACCAGCATTTTGCGGAACAGACGGTTCAGATAGATTATGTCCATCCCATCAGGAGACACCAGATCGAAGTGGGTTTAAAAGGCATTTTACGGGATAACCGAAGCGATTTTCAGTATGCTATTGCGGATTCCATAACAGGCCAGTTCGTGACTCAACCGACGATCAGTAACCGATTCAGGAATACGCAGAATGTTTTTGGCGGCTATGCAACCTATCAGTATGCATGGAAAAGCTGGGGTTTAAAATCAGGGCTACGTATAGAAGAAACCGTTATCGACGCCGACTTTATTTCGGTCGATTCCAGAGTGAAAAGGATGTACTTTAACCTTATCCCTTCTGTGTCTGTAAATCGGAAATTCAAGAATAATAGTGGCCTTACGCTGGGCTACACACAGCGAATCCAGCGGCCGGGGATTTATCAGTTAAATCCCTTCGTGGATCGTTCTAATCCGAATTTCGAGCGAACCGGCAATCCTGATCTTCGGCCCGCTCTTGTCAATGACATCCAGCTAACGTTCAGCGGAACAGGAAAAGCCCAACTGAATATGGGTTTGGGATTCACTTTTCTTCGGAACATGGTTTTCCCCGTTTCAGTATATGATTCAACGACAAATATTACGCGGACATCCTATGGAAACACAGGCACGGCGAAGCTCCCAAACGTGTTCGTGAACCTCAATTATCCAATTACCAAACGGTGGAATGTAAGCATAAACAGCCGGTTCGCATATGGAATGGTACAGGGTTTAGTAAACAGCGTATTGATTAAGAATGAAGGATTGATGTACAACGTCGCGGTATCGACCAATTACAGACTCCCAAAAGACTGGCGGCTGACCGCTAATCTGCAATTGAATGGGCGAGGGGTTAATCTACAGGGTAAGACAAATAGCCTTGTAAGCTCTTCATTCAGTATTAATAAAGACCTGATTAAGGACAAATTTGCCATTGCGGGTTCGATCAACAACCCGTTCCGTACCTATAGAGAAAACAGTGCCACTACGTTAGGTCCTGATTTTCAGCAGACTAATTTTCGTTGGGACTACTTCCGGTCATTTACTGTTAGTTTGAACTATAAATTTGGCAAGCTCAAGGAGTCGATTAAAAAGAGCAAACGCGGCATTCGTAATGATGATATTCAGAGTGGAAGTTAGCCTGAGTAGAAAGAGACTATTACCATAAATGGCAAACATTTTTGCTATCTATTTTATTCCATATATGCAGGCTGGCAACCGTAAATGGTCAGGCACCATCATGAACCAGGCAGTAGTTCCGGTCAGGGAGCCATATTCAGTATCTGTTTGTCGGCCTAGCCTAACCAGATTAGTTGGGTAAACGTGGTGTGTAACCGTTTATGAGTAGACAGATAGTGACACATTCGCAAATTCGATTCAGGCTTAAATCGGACATTCTAGTGTCCGATTTCGTACAGAGCCCTGACGTGTACTAGTGCTCGAAGCCCTAGAGAGGACCCTGAGTGCGCTGGTATGATAGTTGAGAGATGATCAGCGAAGAACGTACCCTAAAGCCTAACTCCCATGCTCTACACGTATGTCAAGATTGTCTGGCGCAACATGGTTTATCAGAAACTATACAGCCTGATCAACGTTAGCAGCTTAGCCATTGCGATCACCGCTGTGCTGCTGATAATGACATGGGTACAAAATGAACTTCGATTTGATGTCGACCAACCCGAATCCGAACGAATCTATCTGGTTACAAATCGTGAACAAACCGACATCAAGCAAAATACCCTCTGGGAGCATAGTCCTTATCCACTAGCCAATGTCATGACCAGGCAGTTTCCCGAAGTGGAATTGGTTGCTCAGATGACCCGATCTCAACATGAAGAAGTCAATTTGCACGTCAATGATCAGGTCTTTACGGAGGCCTATACCGCCTACGTCGATGATAACTGGTTGAAACTCTTTCACTACGAAGTCCTGGAAGGGTCTATCGACGCGTTTTCAGCTCATCCCTACAGCTTGATTCTAACTGAGTCGAAGGCCAAAACCTTATTCGGGTTGAGTCACGTTACAGGTCATCGTGTGCGCATCGATTCAACCGACTACATCGTTAGGGCCGTTGTCAAAGACAACGCGGTCAATTCCAGCTTTCAGTTCGATGTCATTCTACCCCTTGCCTCCCAACTGAACACTAAACTCAGGCAAGAGGAAGCAAACAATTGGGTCTATGCCACCCACCGTACCTTCGTCCGACTGCGACCCACGGCAGATCCGGCCCAAACTGCACAGAAAATTACCCGCTTGTATGTTCGCCATCGAGACAAAAAAAACTTGACCGCTAGTCTGCTGCCTTTACAGGAATTACATGTTGAAAACGGATTCAAAGTGTCTGCTTTTCTTCATGGTGATCCAACGACGGTGAAGATTTTTACGTTGCTGGCCATCATGCTATTACTGGCTGCCTGTATAAATTATGTGAATCTAACGGTAGCCCGAACGAGTGTCCGTTCAAAGGAAATTGGCGTCAGAAAAATGGTAGGCGCCAGCCGGATTCAGTTATTCTGGCAAATCATTGCTGAATGTGTAATGACCAGTGGCGTGGCCCTGGGATTGGCCCTGATGTTGGTATCGGCCAGCTTGCCTACATTCAACGAATTTGTGGATCGGACTTTTGAATTAAACCTGCTGGAATGGCCTACGATCTGGATGGTACTCAGTTGCTGGGTAGCGACATTACTGCTAATCAGCATTTATCCAGCCCTGCTGCTTTCTTCGATCAACCCCATTCATCTTTTTCAGGGTATGGTTTTTTTTCGGGTCGACCGATCCCTACTCCGTCAGATTCTGAGCTCCATCCAGTTTGGTCTGACTGTGGTAATGATCCTGGGAGCTATCGTCGTATATCGGCAGTTCTCGTTCATGCAAAGTCAACATAAAGGATATGGGCACAGCCAGTTGTTTACCGTCCAGGTTCCCAGAGAACATGTTACCATTTCCAGTTTCGAGGAATCCCAGGCTTATCAAAAACAGTTAGAATCCCGCCTGCAGGCCTTGAAACAACATCTTCAGGCGCAGACATCTGTTAAAGAAGTAGTTCGTCTAAATATGTCATCCGTGGTAAATAACGGTTATACAATTTCGGGCGGTATCGACTGGGAAGGTCGTCCGTCAAATTTCCAGCCAGCGTACATTCCCTATTCAGCCGATGAAGATCTGGATAAGGTAATGAAGTTCCAATTCGTGGAGGGACGCTGGTTTGACCCTCATCTGAGTTCGGATCAAGGGAATGTTGTACTAAATGAAACCGCCGTTAAGCAGTTTGGGCTAACCCCGCCCATTATTGGCAAACAGTTTAACAGGGGGAAGATCATTGGGGTGATAAAGGATTTTTATCACCAGAGTCTGCACGCGAAAATTGACCCGGTGGTCATTCAAACCAATCTGCCAAACAGGGTATCTTTTTTGATCGAAAGCCATCCAGGGCAGGTTACAAAAGCTTTAGAGACGGTACTGACTAGCTTTCAGAAGCAGTTCCCTGGTGAGCCGCAACAGTATACATTCGTGGATCAGGAGTTTGATCAGCTTTACAGGGCAGATAAGAAAGCCCTACAGTTTACTCTATGGTCTTGTGGTTTGAGCATTCTGATTGCCTGTATGGGTCTTCTGGGCATGATGATATTTGCCACTGAGCAACGTCGAAAAGAAATCGGAGTACGCAAAGTCCTGGGCGCATCTGTGCAAAGTATTGTGAGGTTACTGTCAAAAGATTTTCTAAAGCAGATGGTCATTGCCTTCATAGTTGCATCACCCATTGCTCTGTATTGTGTGAATCGGTGGCTACAAAGTTTTGCTTACAAAGTGACCCTGGAGCTATGGATGTTTATCGTAGCAGGTGTACTGGCAATAGGCATTGCCTTGGTAACGATTTCGATTCAAGCTATAAAAGCAGCTATGGCCAACCCGGTCAATACGTTGCGAAGGGACTGACTGGGTAGATGGCCCTGCGAAATTTGTAGTAACCTAACTGCTTCATGGAAATGTCTATAATGGGTTAAAAGCAAAAAAGCTAATCAGTTGATTTCGAGCTTGAGGGCTCCAATCCTGATTAGCTTTTTCTTTTGTTGTGCTCCCGAAGGGATTCGAACCCCTATCGTCGGTACCGGAAACCGAAATTCTATCCATTGAACTACGGAAGCGGGCAATTTCCCTGTTTGGGCCTGCAAATATAGCAGATTACACGACTAAAACGCAAGCCGATAGTAAACAAGATTTGAGTTTGGGCTGGTCGACCAGCCCAAACTCCAGGATTCATCTACTTCCGTCCGCGGCCTCCGCGCCGGTTTTCGCCTTTTGCGGCAGTACCTTCCTTGCTTTTCGATCCACCACTGTTGCGTGATGATGTCGACCCGCGCGAACTGCCTCCGGAGCGACGATTATCATCACTCCGACCTGAACGATGACTGGTAGTCAGGTCGGTAGCCCGACCGGCTTTGTCGCTGACCAGGGCAAAATCCATGCTTCTCCGAGCGAGGTTGGCTTCTTTCAAGCGCACGACTACAGCATCGCCAAAAGTGTACATCTTTTTGGTGCGACTGCCAATGATGCGATAGTTATCTTTATCGAATTCGTAAAAATCGTCGCTTAAATCCTGCATCCGAACCAGGCCTTCGCAACTATTTTCGGTGATTTCTACGAAAATGCCGAACTCGGTAACGCCCGAAATGACCCCTTCGAATGCCTGATCGGGTGCCATCCGACTCATAAATTCAACCTGCTTGTATTTAATGCTGGCCCGTTCGGCATCGGACGCCATTTTCTCGCGTTCCGATGAGTGCCGACATTTCTCTTCATACTCGTCCCGGTCGGCGGGTTTGCCCTTATCCAGGTAATGCTGCAACAAGCGGTGCGCCATCATATCGGGGTAGCGACGAATGGGCGAAGTGAAGTGCGAATACCGTTTGAAGGCCAGCCCAAAGTGGCCCAGATCTTCTGTACTATACCGCGCCTTCGACATAGTCCTGACGGCCAGCTGCTGGAGCATATTGGCTTCGGGCTTGCCTTCAATGCTTGCCATGAAGCGGTTCATGGAGCCAGAGATGTGCTCGTCGTCGACGTTAAGCTTATAGCCTAGTTTACGGGCAAATTCCGAAAAGCTGCGGAGCTTATCTTCGGCAGGTGATTCGTGAACCCGATATACCATCGTGTTTTCTTCGCCATGCTTGTTTTGCTTCGAGAGCAAATGCACGTACTCGGCAACACGTTTGTTGGCCAGCAACATAAACTCTTCAATGAGTTTGTTGGTATCCTGACGGATCTTCGGGTAAACGGCTAGTGGGACACCGTTTTCGTCTAACCGGAAGCGTACTTCAACGGTTTCGAAGTTGATGGCTCCGTTTTTGAACCGCTCGTCGCGGAGTTTGTAGGCCAGCTCGTTCAGCAAGCGGAGTTCTTCCAGATAATCGCCACTGTTGCTGTTCAGAATGTCCTGCGCTTCTTCGTAGGCGAAACGCCGGTCGGAGTGAATGGCTGTTCGGCCAAACCATTCCTTCACGATGCGGGCTTCCGGTGTCAGTTCGAAGACCGCCGAGAATGTCAGCTTATCTTCGTTGGGCCGGAGTGAACACAAACCGTTCGAGAGCTTTTCGGGAAGCATAGGCACCACCCGATCAACCAGATAAACGGAGGTGGCTCGTTTGAAGGCTTCTTCTTCCAGCTTCGAACCGGGCAATACATAATGTGTTACATCGGCAATGTGAACACCAATTTCGTAGTTTCCATTGTCGAGCATCTGCACCGATAACGCATCATCGAAATCTTTGGCATCAATCGGGTCAATGGTGAATGTTGTTACATCACGCATATCACGCCGTTTAGCCAGCTCTTTCTTTAGAATTTTGGTCGGAATGGCTTCTGCTTCCTGCTCCACATCGGCAGGAAAGTGAATGGGCAACCCAAATTCCGCCAAAATAGCGTGCATTTCGGTGTTGTTTTGCCCGGCTATACCCAGCACTGTAGTTACTTCGCCCTCAAATCGCTGCTTATGACTGGTCGAATCGGGGTATTTGGTTAACCGGACAATGACTTTTTCCCCATCGCTGGCCCCGCCAAGTTTCTCTTTCGGGATAAAAATGTCGTCGTATATTTTCTTGCTGTCGGGCACAACAAACCCGTAGGTTGGCCATACTTCAATACGCCCAACCAGTTCAGCGCGGCCCCGTTCAACAACGCTGGCAACTTTGCCTTCAATCCGGCGACGGGCACCGCTGCGGCCTCCGTTACGCGAATCTGTGAACTTAACTACCCGAACCCGGTCGCCATCGACAGCGCCGGCCAGATCGTCGCTCGACACCCAGATGTCGTCATCTTTATCGCGACGAACACTGGCCTCTGTGTTTGGAATGACAAAGGCAAAGCGCGAATTAACATGGTCTACTATGCCTTCGATAACGTTAGCATCGGCATCGGCCCGGTAGCTGCCATCGGCCAGACGAACGATAGTACCTTCGTCGGTCAGCTCGCCAATCAGACCGTGCATGATCAATTTCATACGGCGGTCGCTGGTATCAAAATGGTCAAGTACCTGCTCCTGCGTAAACGACTGCTGATCATTAATCTGGAAAAACGCCATAATGTCGTTCTTCATTTCGTCCAGGAAGGAGTCGGCCTGTTGTATTGGCCTTACATGACTCTTCCCTGATTTTTCGACCCCTTTTTCCCGTGGGCGAGCCGGATTGGATTGTCCACGGGCGGGTTGGCCAGTAGCATCCTTTGTATATTTATTTTGTTTTGGTTTTCCGTTTCTCATGTTACTTGCCTGACTAATATTGTCCGGCTAAAATGTTTAATTCAATGTGGAAGAAGGCTGTTTAGTGGATAATAAATAATGAAGAATGAATAATGACGTTAAACAGCACTATCCACTGTCTATTATTCATTTTACGTTAGTAATTATCCATTGTTGACACCTCAATCACTCAAGATAATATGCTCGTCGGCCACGAGCGGGGCACCCACCATTTTCAAATAGACCTGAACCAGCATCACCATTGAATCGCGTGCGTACTGCTCAATACGTGGCCAATCGTGTTCGCGATAATAAATCTCGCTGGTACGGTCGCCTGTCCATTCGAGCGGGCGGGTGGGTATGTTCAGAACAGCCGCCAGCAGGTCGAGTGGCACAAAATGCCGTTTATCGCCAAACTGCCAGTGTTCGAGCGTGTCCCGGTGCGGAATATCCCAGGGTTTCTTGCCCGAAATCTGTAACGCTGGTGGCAATGGTAACCCGTTGACCATCAGCCGCCGACACAAATAAGGGAAGTCAAATTCCTTGCCATTATGCGCGCAGAGGGTGAGTTCGCCGGGTGGGTAGCGGTTAACAATGACCAGAAAATCGTTCAGCAACGCTTGCTCATCGTCATTGCTCAGAAGCTTAACTTTTAGGTGGGGCTTGTCATCATCATCAAAAAACAGTCCGCCCACACCAATACAGATAATTTTACCAAACTCGGCAAAGTAGGAAGCCCGCCGGTCATACCAGCCCGCTGCCGAAAGTTCATCGTCGCTCTTGAAAAAACGGCTTTTCTCTTCCCACTGTCGTTGCAGACGCGGTTCAACAGCTACTAACGACGGCTCACCCGCCACCGTTTTGAGATCGATAAAGAGGAAGTTCTTAAGGCGACGCTTCCAGGAAACGGGTTGAGGCATAAAGTAGCGCGGACGGTCCGCCGTAGCGGTGAAAACCCGCGAATCAAAATCGCGGACTAAGCATGCAAAATTCCTTCAAGACCCAGGGCCGGTATGGTTACGATGTTTTTCTCGACAATGCTGTCGGGTACGAAGATAAACTTCTTGTCGAAAATCTGTTTGCCGATAAAGTAGCTCACCCAATATTCATTATTCAGGTGAAAGACATCGGGCATTATGGTCTCGACAACCTCGTGGCCTCCCGGCTGAACTTCTACGAAGAAATGCCGCAGGGTCGATGTTTTCTGTTCTTCGTCGTTTTTTAATCCGTAGCCTTTAGAAGTAACAAATACCGTTTGGATCGGCACGTCATTCTGGTTAATCAAAAAAACCTGCCAGTCATAGTCACCAAGAAGATTCTCTTTCCGGGCAATTACTATTTGTACGCCCTCAACGGGCAAAAAATTAATGTCTTTTTTCATTGTTTATAACGCGGATTTTCCCGTCTCGGCATGGTCCGTTGTTACGGTACCGGTTGCTGTGCGGGGTTGCCCAACGTGGCAATCCGTTATGCAGGTTAATAACTACGGGTTTACGGTGGTGTGTCAGCCCAATGGTACGCCAGCACGGCCCGTTACAAGCTCCATATCGAACAGGTCGAATAAGTGACGCTGAACCTTGTTTGATACGTCGTCCAGCGAGACCTCATGCCCCAATTCAACCGCCAGCGACGTAACTGCTTTGTCAGTGATGCCGCAGGGGACAATATGGTTAAAATAACTCAAATCTGTGTTAACGTTCAACGCAAAACCATGCATCGTTACCCAACGGCTAGCTTTAACGCCCATCGCACAGATTTTACGGGGATTGCTTCCGGTGGCATCAAGCCAGACACCTGTTAACCGTTCCGAACCGACGCCTTCGATTCGGCCCGCCTGTAAACCATAGTCAGCAAGGGTCATAATAATGCTCTCTTCCAGTAACCGCATATAGCGGTGAATATCCGTAAAGAAATTATCCAGGTCCAGAATAGGGTAGCCTACTAACTGACCAGGGCCGTGATAGGTAATATCGCCACCGCGCCGAATCTTAAAAAACGTTGCACCGAATTCGGTAGCCAGTCGAGCCTCGTCGATCAACAGGTTTTCGGCGTGGCCGCTTGTTCCCAATGTGTACACCGGCGGATGTTCACAAAACAGCAGATAATTGGTAGTTGGCTGCTGTTTATCATTGGGAGAAGCACGGTTCTGTAATTTCTGATTGACTATCGAGGCAAACAGGCGTTCCTGTTCATCCCAGGCTTCCTGATACCCGATCAATCCCAATTGCCGAACCTCAACTTGTTTATTAATAAGACTATTCATTGCTTTACGGAGGAACCAGCCTTTCATAAGGTAACCTCCTTTTAGTAACAATCAGATGAATGTATTTCGTTCGATTGCGTCTCCGTAACCTACTTTAACCTATGGCACAACACAACGAAACCGGTAAACAGGGCGAAGCAGAAGCCGTCCGTTACCTGCGCGAAAATGGCTATGAACTAGTCGCCCAGAACTACCGCTATCAGCATGCGGAGATTGACATTATTGCCAAAAAAGGAAAATTGCTGATCTTTGCTGAAGTTAAAACCCGCACAAACCTTAACTACGGAAACCCCGAGGAGTTTGTATCGTTTACGAAAGCTAAACTGGTTATGAAAGCTGCTGAACACTACATTTTTGCTCATGGGTGGATGCACGATATTCGCTTCGACATTATAGCGGTTACGCTGGCAGGAAATGAGTTCAACAGTAAACACATTGAAGACGCATTTTCGTGAATTGAGAATCTAAAAAAAGTTTAACCACAGAGGCACAGAGAAAACAGAGATCTAATAAATTAACAATGAGTCGTTTAGATCTCTGTTTTCTCTGTGCCTCTGTGGTTAAACTTTTTTTAGACACTTTAGCTATAATGCTTTGTTAAACATGCTTTTGGGGTAAAAATGAAGCCAATTATTTTTATGTTAATTGCGTTATTAATAGGCATTGGTTTTGCACTGTGACAAATCACTATGAGGAATTTTTTCGTTTGGCGATCGGCCCTGCTTTTTATGGCTTCGTCCCTGTTAGTGGTTACGTCGTGTAAGAAAAGTACAGACGTTACGCCTACCGGGCCAGTTACCGATAAGGAGGTTAACGGCTGGATACTGGATAACATGAAGACCTACTATTACTGGAACGATAAACTTCCGGTAAATCCCGATGTATCACTAACGCCTGATGTCTTTTTTAAATCGTTGCTCAATACGTATGATGTTGCGACGAACCCAACTGGTGACCGGTTTTCATGGATACAGGAGAGTGCCGATGAACTGAAGGCATCGCTGAATGGCGAGACTAAAACGGATGGTATTGAGTATAAACTTTATTTGCGCACGGCCAGTAGCAACGATGTGATTGGTAAAATACTGTATGTGCAGAAAGGGTCCCCTGCTGCTAAGGCCGGACTGAAACGAGGTGATATATTTTATCAGATTAACGGTCAAACGTTAAATACAGGCAATTACATAGACCTTGTTTACAGCACCAGCGATACAAAGACGTACACGCTGGCCAGTGTAGACGCCACCAATGCTATTGTCAACACCACGACGACCAGACAAACAACCGCCGTTGTGTTTCAGGCTAATCCGGTTTTTCTGGATTCGGTCTATACCATCAAAGGAAAAACAATCGGCTATTTTGTTTATAATCAATTCGCTACGGGGCCAACCGGCGCCGACGATCATACCTACGACAATCAGGTCGATGCTGTGTTTGCCCGATTCAAAACGAAAGGTGTAACCGATCTGGTTCTCGATCTTCGCTACAATCCCGGTGGCTATGTGACAGCCGCACAAAACCTGGGGAGTTTGATTGGGAAAGGCGTTGATCCATCGAAAATTTTTTACAAGAAAGAATATAGTAAAACATTGACAGCGAGTTTGACGGCGTCGTATGGTGCCGATTGGTTTAATGGTTACTTTCTGCAAAAATCCAGTAACATCGGTGCTAACCTGCGCACCTTGACGATACTCACAACAGGCGGTACGGCATCGGCCAGCGAATTGGTTATTAATGGCTTGCGCCCGTTTATGGATGTAACGACCATTGGTTCAACAACTTACGGTAAGAATGTAGGCTCAATTACCATTTCCGACGAAAAAGGCCGTATCAAATGGGGCATGCAACCCATTGTAACGAAGACATTCAATTCGCTGAACCAGTCCGATTACTCCACTGGGTTCAAACCATCCGTAGAGGTAAAAGAATACAGCAATGAAGTTTGGAAACAATTGGGCGATGTAAACGAATCTATGCTGAGTACGGCTATTGCCCGAATTACGGGAGCGGGGCGTGTTGCGGCTCACGCTGATGGGCCTACGTTTGAACTTGGTTCATCCATTGACCGCAGGGCTGGTAGAAGCAATATGTTTTTCCGTGATAAGCTGCCTGCTGAGCAACATTAATATTGTATTATTTTGCGTTAAAGGCGGCTCCAAAGGCTGCTTTTGGCGTTTTATACTGTAACTTTAGCATCAGCAAGCCCAACAGACTATGTACGAAAAGAATATAGGTACTAAGCAGAAAGCATTACGAGTCAATCTCGACCGACGTATTTACGGCTCTTTTGCCGAAATAGGTGCCGGTCAGGAAACAGCCGCTATGTTTTTTAAAGCTGGTGGCTCATCGGGAACCATTGCCAAAACAATGTCGGCTTACGACATGACATTTAGCGACTCCATCTATGGCGTTGAAGAAAGCGGCCGGTATGTAGTTGAGTCGAGGCTGGTGAAGATGCTGAGTAAGGAATATAGTTTGCTCGAAAAGCGACTGGCCGAAAAACGAGGCCCCGATACTACTTTTTTTGCCTTTGCCAATACGGTTGTCGCCCTGAATTACCAGAAAACCAATGAAGCACATGGCTGGCTTGGCTGCCGGTTTCAGCTTAATCCCCAGTCGGGTTATAATGATGTCATTATCCACGTCAGGATGATCGACAACGAAAATATCCTACAGCAACAGGCATTGGGTATCATTGGCGTCAACCTGATTTATGGTTGCTACTATTACGCTAAATCGCCCGAAACGCTGGTGCTGTCGTTGATGGATGATCTGGCACCAGAACGGATTCAGATCGATATGATCCGGTTTAACGGTCCCGATTTTTCGGATGTCGATAACCGGCTGATGAGCCTGCACCTGGTTAAGAATGGCTTTACTGATGCCGCCCTGTTTGGTGCCGACGGGCAGGTACTGCAACCCTCGGAAGCGCTCTATAAAAAGCACATTCTGGTGATGCGTGGGCGTTTAAGACCGGTTACGAATGTCCAGATGGATATGATCGAAAATGGCCTAAAGCAGTTTAAGGATGAAGCTGATGTGGAGGCAAATCGAGTCGTGTCGATGGCCGAGTTGACCCTGCATAATTTGAAAGCTAACGAGCAGGGTATCGACGAAAAAGACTTTCTGGATCGGGTAGATATCCTGTGTTCGATGGGGCAGACGGTAATGATTTCCAATTACCTGGAATATTACAAACTTGTTAATTATCTGGCCCGGCTAACACGCCTGAAGATCGGCCTGATTGTGGGCATACCGAACTTGGAATACATATTTGAGGAAAGCCACTACGAATTTTTGCCGGGGGGCATTCTAGAATCGTTTGCCACGCTGTTCAGTCGAAAGGTAAAATTATTCGTCTACCCAACGCTGAAAGGAGGGGCAATCTATACGTGTAATGAGTTCAAATTGCCGCCTACGCTGGAGCCTTTGTTTCAATACCTAGTGCGTAATGATAAAATAGAAGACATCACTGACTATAACGAGCAGAACCTGCACATCTCAACAGACCGCGTTCTGGAGATGATTCAGCTGGGTGAAGACGGTTGGGAAACTATGGTACCGGCTCGCGTGGCTGAGCAAATTAAAGAAAATTGCCTGTTTGGCTACCCCTGCGAGGTAGAATATGTTCCTATTGGCAAACAGGTGCGCCAGCAACAGGAAGAAGAACAGGTACCTGTCAAATAAACGAAACAGTATAACTGTTATCGTTTATTAGAAATAAGAACGTAACATAGCTCCGTTTTGAACCAGACCAACTGGTTCAAAACGGAGCTATTCTGTTTAAAGAAGCAACGTTACGCCAGGGCCAGCTTAATGTGCGCCAGGTGATGTTGCACGTGCCAGGCCGACATCGCTAAGGCTTGAGCCTGATTAATCTGTATTTGCCGGGTCGGGTGGAAGTAGCTAATAGCCAGCATAGGTGGCGTCAATGATTTGGCCAGATAGGCATATCGGCGGTGTACGCCTTCAAACATTGTTATTGAGTCGATAATGGGGGCGCTGGTTGCGTCGGCAGTAGCAGCCCACCTGTTCATGTCGATCATGACAGCAGCCTCATTTGGCGATTCTGTCAAGGCTTTTTTCATTCGTAAAAAATGCAGCAAAGCAATATCACTCACATGGTGTACAAGCTGCTGTACAGTCCAGCTACCTTCTCGATATGTTTTAGCTAACTCCATAGTCGAGAGGTTTGCTACCAGTTGCCGGTATTGTGACGGACTGCTCTCAATCACCTTAATAAGACTGACTAATTCGTCGTCTGAGTAAGTTTCCTTACTTAAGAAAGGCCCTATGGGATATTGTCGGTTTTCCATCTATAGTACATTTATGAGTATATCTATGGGCCATTTGCTAAGAAGTGATTGATCTTAGCAACCCTGTCTGGTAAATTTCGTTAACTAGCGTGTATCCTCTTTTTATGTGATCAAATCTGCCCTGTGAAAAGCCCTAGCGCTCTTTACGAGGGCAATTCTACTAAATTAATAAGTAAAGACATGATAATTACGTTTGCTCAATATAGTATACTCATGGCTACGCAACGTTGTGCAACGTTTAGCCAGGTAGAGCAACAAACGAGTTTTGACCGAATGATGATTGATTATTACATCATGGGATTGCTCAACATAGGTCTTCTAAAAGCTAGCGACGAAAATGCTAACGAAACTACCTGCTACGAACTGACTGATCTTGGTGAAAATTACATTGACGATTACGAACGCGCTAACCCAGATCTTATCATTAAAAGATTCGTTAGTTAACTTATTGTTCCAGCCCGTTTTTGACTGTCGTAATACCGCTAATCTGCGCATTTGAGTAGGTTAATAAGGTTAAAAAAAGGCGCAAATTTGTGCTGAAAACTTCACTTTTTTTGTTCTTATAATAGAACGTAAACAACTAGTTTAAACGAAAAAATGGAGTCTATTCACCTACATAAGTTAGCGGCTCATGTACTTGAGCAAGCGGCTCAGCGGGCCACCCGTCGCAAAGGAAATGGACAGGCTACAGCTGCCTTACTTATTCAAATGGCTACCGAGATATTGACCGCTTCGCCTACCCTCAGGAAAAGAGCGAACATTACGCTGGTCGACCTGGCGGCTGCCGACAAGGTGCGTAAGGATTTAGTGAGAAGTCAAATGAATCTCATCAAGTGACGTAGTCATTATAACTAGAAAAGCCCGGCCATCATTGGCTGGGCTTTTTTACCGACTATATCGAAATAAATGATTTATAAGGTAATTTTTGATCGTTAGTTATTGTTTTGAGAGCCAGAATTTTACCTCGAAAAGCATGGCGGCTGCCGATTTTTGGGATGCTTCTACATCGCTTTGCAATTGCTTAAGCTGGTTATCCACCGCAGCTGTTAAATTGAGGAAAACGCTGTATTCGTTAATGTGTTGAGGGCCTGTAGGTAGTGGACGGTTGTCAAAGAAATTTATTAATTCCTGATGTTCGGTACATAATTGCATGAAGTAAAAATAAGAATTAGTTAGTTCGTACGTCGTTTTTTCAGGCGTAAGTGACTCAACTTTTTGGGTTCATTTACTTATACCTAAAAAACAAAAGCCAGGCAATGCCCGGCCCTGTCCAGCCTTCCTCTTTTAAACCTAGTTAGTTCCCACTCAATAAATTGTTCAGACTAGTCCTTACGTAAGTAACTTAGCATAGGCAAAGTGATAATACTTTTACTAAAAAGCCCGATCACAGTGTGTTCGGGCTTTTACTATCCTAGCCACACTAATTATACTAACCTATTCAATATTTTGATGATATAAAGTTAACGAATATTTCTAAATGATAATAACAGATATTCTTTTATTGTGAAAAATAAATAAAATTATTTAACCGCCTTAAATCAACCGCAGGTAAAAGCGTGTTAGACATCTGGATTTTATGTATCTGTTTACCAATTCTGTGTAAAAGGAGTCAATAAAAAGGTCCGGCGTCAAAACAGCCGCCATCTAATTAGATGACGGCTGTTGTACACCACCATTCTTTAACGTATTCTGGCAGCTCTACTTTTCACCGGAATTTTTGTTCCTCATAGTCCTTGATAATGAGGAAGTGGTATTTGCATGTGCAGTCCCCAGAAAATTAATGTTGACGTGGAGAGAACAAACGCCCCGGTTATTGTTATAGGCTTACTAATTGAACGAATTAAGTCTATTACCTAAGCCATGCATCGCTGTAAACGAGTCTTGAATAGCTTGATTTTCTCAGCGAGTTAACTTCAAACCTTTGTTGTTATGGAAACTCAACGGATTGATAAAACGTCATCAGTTCACCCTAATCGGGAGCTTATCCTGCTCTCCGAGCAACATCTCGGGGAGTGGTTCAAATTGATGGATGATTTACAGGACGCTCATGCGCCAACCGATCAGCTAGTCTATTGCCGTAAACAGATTATGTGGCTACAGCATAATCTATATCACTTGCGGAACGCCTGAAGCGAATGAGGCGTAAGGAATGCAAAGAAGCCCGACAGTTAACTGCCGGGCTTCTTTGCGTTCTCCATTCAAGTTTGTCCGAACAGCCTGTATTTGTCGTTGGGGTGCACACTACATAGGTTTCTCTCTCAATAGCAGTTAAGTGAGCTTATCGGAGAGATTAGACACCGAGTCCTGACTTGTTAACATTTCGACCTGTTAATTGATAGTTATCCACACGATTTCAGGGTTGTTTGTGGATAACTAATGTTCTTCCCAAGAAAAATGGTGAAGGTTGTTCCCACTCCTTCTTTACTGTCAAGGCTAATTCTGCCTTTCTGGAGAGTAATATATTCCTGGCAGATGGCAAGACCAAGGCCGGTGCCCTGAAAACCTGATGCGTTACTTGCCCTAAAGAATTTGCCGAACAAATCAGGTATGTCTTTGGCTGGTATACCAATTCCCTTATCGCTGACAGCAACTGTAATGTCTTCTTGCTGGAAGTTGATCGTCAAAACTGGATTTTGAGTTGAGAACTTAAACGCGTTTGACAACAGATTCGTAATAACATGATCGGTGAGTTTTTTATCAATGCTAACGGCAACGGGAGTGCCTACGATTATCCGTTCAACATGGCGATTATCATCCCGATCGCTGAAACTAAATGTCACAATGCTATCGATGATTGAGACTAAATCGGTCAGCTCTACCTTTATCTCTATTTTCCCATTATCGATCTTGCTGATCGCCAATGTATCATCAATTAAATTGTTCAGGCTGGTAACCTTTTTAGAGATTGTATTTAGGTGTTTGTTAATAACTGAAGGATTACCAGGGTTTGAATCAGTGTAATATTTCACTAATTCTACGCTAGAACTGATTACCGTGAGGGGCGTTCTGAACTCGTGCGAGGCCGTTGAAATAAATTGGGATTTCAATACATTTAACGTTCGCTCTTTTTGCAGGGATTCTTCCATGATGAGTTCTTTTTCGATAGCCGTTGTAACATCCGTAGCTACGCCAATTCGGCGTATCAGCACACCTTCGTCATTGTCTACCTTGAAAAGTTTGACATCCAGGTGTCTAATACTTCCATTCTGATGTCTGGCTCGGAATTGAAAAGAGGAATCCTTCCCGTTTCGTACAAAATAATTCATGACACGGGCACGATCTTCTTCGACGATAAAGTCCAGAAATAGAAGTGAGTTTTTGTATATCGATTCGGCCAGTTGCCCCGTGAACTTTTCGTAGGCCCGATTTATGTAGGTAAAGCGGGGTTCGTTTATATCACGAATCCAAAAAATCTCGTCTACATTTTCGGCGATGTCACGAAACCGCTGCTCGCTCTCAATAATAGCCTCCTCCGCCTTTTTTCGTTCGGTAATGTCCGTTAGCGTACCAGTTATTCCTGTCATGACACGCCGATTATCAAGCATGACCTGAGCATGCACATCAATCCAGCGATAGCCGCCATCTTTGTGGATGTAGCGAATGGTATGTTGAACAAGCAGCTTCTGGTTTTTTCTGATGGCCTCGAACAATTGAATGGTGCTGATTCGATCTTCAGGGAAAATGTAGTCCAGAAAAAAAGTACCTACTGATTCCCTGTTAGCGAAGCCCGTTACTTCTTCCCAGGCTGGGTTCAGATAAATCCACAGGCCGTTTGCATCCGTTTGGAACACTATTTCCTTGAGGTGATCAACTAGGGACCGATATCGCTGCTCACTGGCACGAAGGGCCTGTCCGGCCTGCCGTTCCGATGTACGATCCCAAAGTATGCCAATCATTCGATTGCCCAATCCCTCTTCGTTATGAATAAATGAACCATCTGCTTTAATATAATGGATCGTCTTTGTGATAGGGAGAATAATACGGAATTCGACGTCGAAGGGTTTTTGGCCAATACTAACTTCCTGTATGTACTGATTGAAGTGGCGTAAATCGTCAGGATGAACGAGCTGTTTTATATCGTCCAGACAGTAAATACGGGTATTGTCAGGGAGATCATAGTAGGTATAAAAATTCTCATCCAGAAGTATCTCGTCAGTGAGCAAATTCCACTCCCAAATACTCAATTTGCCCGCTCTGGTGGCTAGTTGGCTCCGTTGATTTGCCTGAACAAGAGCCTGCTCTATGGCTTTCAGATGAGAGATGTCTGTTATGATATCAACAAAGCCGATCAATTTTTGCTCATCGTCATAGAGACCGCTAACGGTTGACAAAACCGGAATGGCTTGTCCATTTTTGGAGAGTAGTGTATTTTCCCGCCGTAAAAAATTATTTTTTGTGACAAAAGCCCGCACAAGTTCATCACCCTCAAGAACGGCATTGTTCAAGTCAGGCTTTAATTGATCGAGTCGCTGCTGGTGAGAAACCGGCTCCCGTAATGAGCTTGGGGTAACTTTCCCGATCAACTCATCGGTGCTATAACCAGTTAGGTCCTCCATCGCTGGATTGACCAGCTGAATAATACCATTCGTATCAATGACCGTGATGGCCAGGCCCGCATATTGAAGAATAGCCCGTTGGAGAGCCGACAAATGACGAACTTCGGCTGACCGGTTGGCTACCCGTTGTTCCAGTTCGGCGTTGGTTTGCCGAAGTTCGTCTTCAACTTGTTTTAGCCGGGTAATGTCGTGAACTGTAAACAGAACATTCTCCCCTACCCGAACCATCGAAAAATTTCCCCAGAATGCACCCGATGGCAACTGGTCCTGTAATTGTATATGCTGGGCTTCTCCCGTCAGAGCAACTTCGACCATCATACGGAACAAGCCATTATGGAGCAGATGCGGGAATAAAACAAGTAAAGGCTGCTTTAGTATAGCTTCCTGGCTCAGGCCGGTAATCGCAGAATTTACCGGATTATTTACAAGGTACTTAAAGTCGACAATAGTCCCATTCTGGCGGATGGGTTGTAAAAGGGCCAATCCTGAGGGAATTGTATCAATGACTGCCTGAAATAATTGATTACTTGCCCGTAATGATTCAATAAGGTAATTGTCTGTTCTATCTGGCTGGTTGTTACTCTTGGTGGTCTTTGCAGTATCGGTCTTTACATAAAAAACGCATTTTCCTTTGACTCGGTGAAGCGAACAGTCTATCCGCTGGCCTTTATCCTGATCAAACAATTCTGTTGTCAATGAAACGCCCGTTTCCAGCACGGCGAAGGCGGTTTCGGTCAGCGATTGAAGAAGTGGAATATCCCTGAGGAGCAGTGAAGTTGTTGAGGTAGGACTAGCGCCCAGCAAAGCAGACGCAAAGGGATTCTGATAAGTAATTACTAACTCCTTCCTTGGGTCTGGTGGCCCCTTGGTAAGTTCACATACCAGAACGCCTATTGGTAGATTCGCAAGATCGCCAATCAATAAATCAGATGTCATAAAGATCTTGTCGTTTTCCTGTATAGATAAGCGTGGGATTGATATGTATAACTCACTGAGCTTATAGGTGCTCAGTGCGGATTCTAAGTACTTATCTACAGATCAACATGATAAAGTGAAAAGGTATAATTTTTCGGAGTAGAGTTAAGTCTATAGGTTTGACTGATTATATTAGTAAGAGATTTATGCAGCAGTATATAAATAAATTTATTACGCAAATATACTAATGTGAAATTATTATAATAAGAAGTTAATGAAAAAATGAATTTATTTCGTTAGCTGGTATAATTGATTCCTGAATTTATCAACCTGAAGGGTAGGTTTACCAAGCTGGTACTGGAAACCGATCTGACTACAATAGAGAGGCATCAACGCAGGCCAACAGGCAATGGACGATCACCGAAAAATCGCTTAGGTTAAGTCAAGAAATCAGGGGGTAGATGACTATCAAAATAGTTAGAAATACGGACTTTGCGGCTTAGTTAATGTAATGACCTCAGTCAGAAAGCTAAGACTAACCTTGCATCGTCAGCCTGTCGAAAACTAATCGTATTGCCCCGTTGTACCAACCCGTCGTACTTATTGCTTTGACTTATGAAGAATTCTGTTGGTAGCACATGTAGTAGTTCCAGTCTACCGGTTTGTTTAACCATCCTGGCCTCTCTAATCAGCCTGGTGTTCGCCAATACAAGCCTGGCGCAGGGGCCAAAAATCAGCCGGAAAATAGTATTTACGGGTATAGTCTCCGATACGATTAATGGTATGCTGATTGATTCGGTCAGCGTTTCCGCAGGTGAGATAACTACGCAATCCAATGCTAAGGGCGTTTTTACCCTCGAAATCCCGGCAAAAGAAGCGGCAGTACCAAACAACTACGTGCTGACGTTTTCCCGGAAGAACTTCAACACCCTGAAATGTACCGTTTCGGCAGGTAGCAGGACACAAATTGAGGCCAAAATGAAATCCCAATACCCGCTGCGCAACATACTTCACTTATTTACAGATCCGGGCATTCCTGAGCGGGGACCACATGAATCGCCCTCGACGCCAAAATGTGCGGACGCAACAGTTGTACCAGACCTTATTGGGGGGCAATTGGGTAAGCACAACTTTATCTACATTGGCGAAAATAACCGGCGCATCTGCATGGTCATCAATGGGAAACTGACCTGGCACTACGACACCGAAAACGATTGGGAAGACGATGAAATCTGGCTCCTGTCCAACGGAAATATCCTTCACGCGCACATGAAATACATTGAGGAAATAACGCCTAAAAAAGAGATTGTGTGGCGTTATGATAGCCCTAAAGGCACCGAAATTCATACATGCCAGCCCATCGGTGTTGATAAAGTGCTTTTTCTCCAGAATCAGAGCGATGTAGCCATTGTCAAGTTGTATAACAAAGTCACGGGAAAATACGAGCTGGAAAAGGAGTTAAAGGAGCTGGGCAAAGGCCCTCACGGTCAGTGCCGGCGGTTCCGCATGACCAGTAAGGGCACCTACGTGGCTGGCACTTTGGGAAGCCACACCTTCTATGAATATGACAAAAATTTCAACCTGATCTGGACGCACGATCCGGGGTCTATGTGGGGAGGGGTTCCGCTTAAAAATGGCAATTACCTTTTCCAGCGGGAAAATGCCATGACATCGGTAGAGATAAACCGGACGGGTGAAATTGTTTGGCAGGTTTCTATTGCTGACATTCAGGACCAACTCACCGAACTTGCCCCAAACGCAGGCAAAATAACCGCTACTCAAACCTGCGAACGGTTATCCAACGGCAATACAGTACTATTTACTCGGTTCTGTAATGCTAGTCTACCGCAAGCTATCGAAATTACACCTAACAAAAAGGTGGTCTGGATTCTACAGGACTGGCAGCACTTAGGCGATAGTGTGTCGGCCCAATTTCTGGATGAGCCCGGCTACCCGGAGGTGCCAGGCGAAACAAACCATTAGAAGCCCTGAGTAAATGCTCCCCAAGTGTATAAATACTAACAGTTAATTAACTTATTAATGGGTTGATAGTGAATAATTTAAAGCAGTTTTTTTGGTCCAGGTTCAGGGGCTTATCAGATTACATCGTCAACAAGTAGACAAAAAAATGCCCTGAAATCAATGGCGTTTGTATATTGGCCAACACCGACGAAATAAGTGAAATACTTGCTGTAATACATAAACTATTTGTAATTCGAAGTGCAAATACAGAAGTTGTGTAAACCATCGTTTCACCCGATTTGCCTAATCATGAAAAAACCGGCCAGCACATCTGCTAACCGGCTAATTTTCATGGGGTTATGTGTGAGCGGGAAATGGGGTTCGAACCCACGGCCTGCAGCTTGGGAAGCTGCCGCTCTACCAACTGAGCTACTCCCGCGTCGATTGGTGAAACAAAGGTGTATTATTAAAATTAGAATGTCAAGCCGTTAGAATCAGATGGTTGTTAGTAACTTTTCTATCTGCGTATAGGCATACCTAAGCTGCTCATCTGTAGTGCAGTAGGGTGGCATCAAATACAAAACATTACCCAGCGGGCGCATCAAAACACCACGATCAAGCAGGAAATTATAGGCCGTATCGCGAATATTATTGAAATAGGAGGTTTGCTCGCCAGCCTTCAAATCAAACGCCAGTAAGGTGCCATGCTGCCGAATGTTTTCGACGGTTTGGTAGGTGGCTAACGTAATTGAAAATGCGGTATGACTTGCGGCAATCCGCCGAATGTTAGCCTGTGTTTCGGGTAAAAGCAGTAAATCCATACTCGCTAATGAAGCTGTGCAAGCGAGCGGGTTTGCCGTAAATGAGTGCCCATGAAAGAGCGTTTTATGCTTGTCGCTTGACAGAAAAGCCTTGTAGATAGGCTCTGCACAGGCCGTAACGCCCAGCGCCATTGTGCCACCCGTCAACCCTTTCGACAGACACATCAAGTCGGGCTTTTCGGTCAAATAATCTGATGCAAACAACTTCCCCGTGCGACCAAAACCGGTCATGACTTCATCAGCAATGAGAAGAATGCCTTTGTTACGAGCTAATTGGAATAGCTTATCCAGCACCTCAGGGGCATACATCGTCATTCCGCCTGCACCCTGCACAAGTGGTTCGGCAATAAAGGCCGCCACTTCTTCCGTAAATAAGGCTTCAGCCTGTTGTAGAACAGCTTCTTCCTGACTGGGAGTCGGTACAGGTAGATACTCTACATCGAACAGAAAGGGAACAAAAGGGGCCGTGAAAGCACTACGTCCACTAACGGCCATAGCTCCGAAAGTATCGCCGTGATAGGCATTCTCGAACGCTACTATCTTTTTGCGTGGCCTCCCCAGGTTGTGCCAGTACTGAAACGCCATTTTCAACGCGACCTCAACGGCGGTAGAGCCATTGTCCGAATAAAAAATCTTCGATTGGTTTGAGGGGAGAATCGCCAGCAACCGTTCCGCTAGTTCAACGGCGGGCTCGTGCGTAAACCCGGCAAAAATGACGTGCTCGAGCGTTTGAAGCTGCTCCGATACTCGTTTGGCAATATGTGGGTGTGCGTGTCCGTGAATGTTCACCCACCAGGAAGAGATGACATCCAGGTATTCCCGACCATCGGCACCATATAGTATTGACCCATTGCCCCGTACAATGGGAATTGGCAACGGGGCCGTTTGCATTTGCGTGAATGGATGCCAGATGACAGCCTGATCACGTTCCGCTAAGTTGTTCATCTATCTAAAATAAAATGCGTAGAAATGAATAATGTAAAATGAATAACGAATCGAAAGAAACTGGTATCACTGTGCATTATTCATTTTACATTATAATCAAATACCCCACTTCCCCTGTGCTTTCATAACCTGTTCGATCACATCCCGAACGGCACCACGTCCACCTACTTTCGACGATATATATTGACAGACCGCCTGAATCTCGTCGACGGCATCAGCCGGACAGGTGCTTAAAATGGCTGTTCGACTCAAAATTGGGTAGTCAGGCATATCGTCGCCCATGTACAGAATTTCGGATTCGTTAAGGCCGTCGCGGGCAACGTAACCAAGAAACGCATTTATTTTTTGGTCGGAGGGGCCGCCCATGAAAACGTCTTTCACATTCATGGCCGCCAGCCAGCTACGAATGCCATCGGCATTGGCTGAGGAAACAATGCCCACCCGAAATCCAGCCTTGATCGCTTGCTCAATAGCGTAAGTATCGCGAATGAAAACCGTCCGAAAACGCTCGCCCGATGCCAATAGCGTAACACTGCCATCGGTCAGTACGCCATCTACATCGAAAATAAAGGTCTTGATTTGCCCGAATCGGGCTTGTGTCGCTGCCATGCTGCAAGTTTAGTGAAAACCGCCCGACAGTTCCGTATTTTTGTCACATGACAACACATAAGCTGTCGGGGAGTATCCAGCCACAGGCTGAATGGCCTTCGGCGTTTTTGACACAAATGCAGGCCCAGTTAGGTGCGGAGTTTACCGAATTTGAATCGGCACTGGTGCAGCCCACGCCTGTAAGTATTCGCATAAACCCACGCAAGCTGACAGACCCGCTTAACCCGGATGCTGGTTTGGCTTACGATACAACCGAACTAGCGCAAGTACCCTGGTGCCCTCAAGGGTATTACCTGCCCGAACGACCAAGCTTTACGCTTGATCCGTTGTTTCAGGCGGGGGCCTATTATGTGCAGGAGGCCTCGTCGATGCTGTTGTATGAAGCCCTCCGGCAAACTGTTAACCTCGACCGTCCGTTGCGGATTCTGGATTTATGCGCAGCACCGGGCGGAAAAAGTACGTTGCTGGCCTCGGCGCTGCACCCCGATAGTCTGTTGATTTGCAATGAAGTGATTCGCAGCCGGGTGTCTGTCCTGCGCGAGAATCTGGACAAATGGGGCTATCCAAATGTGGTGGTAAGCAACCACGACCCGGAGGATATGAGCAACCTGACGGGATTCTTCGATGTTGTGGTGGTCGATGCACCCTGTTCGGGTGAAGGGCTTTTCCGGAAAGACCCCGATGCCATGCAGGAATGGTCAGAAGCAAGCGTTGACCTTTGTTCGGCTCGACAAAAACGGATTCTAGCCGCAGCCGCTCCTTTGCTGGATAAAGACGGTATTCTGATTTTCAGTACCTGTACCTATAATGAACAGGAAAATGCCGAGAATGTCCGCTTTCTGGTCGAGAATGGTTTCAGAAACCGACCGCTGATCCTGCCATCTGAATGGAATATTGTGGAAAGACAGGCCGGTAACGATGAAACAGGTGATGCTGTAGGGTATCAATGCTACCCGCACCGGGTTCGGGGCGAAGGCTTTTTTATCAGCGTTTTTAAGAAGACAACTTTTACCGCTCCGGTTAAATTAGAGGCCCGGACTTTTCGTACGATCCGGGCGCTACGTCCGCGAGAAACAGCTTCGGCGGCCAAATGGCTCCAGAATCCAGCCGATTTTTCTTTTTGGGAGAAACCCAATGGTGATGTGATGGCTTTGCCAAAAGCGCTCGAAAAAACATTCTTATTTCTGGATAGTGCCCTAAAAAGCAAAGGCTTTGGCCTGGAAATGGGACAATTTAAGGGCACGGATTTTATTCCGTCGCACGCGCTGGCGCTTAGTACGGCTGTTAATCAGACTCTTCCGGGATTAGAACTGAGTAAGGAAGACGCACTACGCTACTTTAAGAAAGAAAATCTGGTGTTCGATGAGCCCGTTAAAGGCTGGTTGTTAGCTCGCTATAAAGGTATGAATCTGGGTTGGGTTAAAGGTGTTGGCACGCGGGTCAATAACTATTTGCCAAAAGACTGGCGAATTAGAATGGATATAAAGGAATACGTATGAAGCGGTTTTTTACCATTACGGGCCTGTTGGTGGCCGTTCTTGCGGTTGGTTATTTCGCGGGTCCGACGGCTCATCCCGAAGCGGTCAAAGACGAAACGATTACGCTCGATCCCGACCTAGTCAAGCTTGAAAAAAGCATTGCTGAATCGGAAAGCAAAGCGAATTTGCGTTTCGACAATGAAGCCCGCATTGTTTGGGCCGACAGTTTGCGTAGAGTTAAAACGCCCTATAGTATCGTTTACATACCGGGGTTTTCGGCCAGTTGGGCCGAGGGAGACCCGATTCATAAACAAATCGCCAGGCACTTTGGGTGTAACCTGTACCTGGCCCGCACCGCTGAACATGGGGTCGATTCGCCAGACGCGCTGAAAGATATTACCCCAGCCAACTATGCTGCCTCTGCCGAACGTGCGTTGGCGATTGGTAAATCATTGGGTGATAAAGTTATTGTCATGGGTACATCGGCAGGAGGGATGCTCACGCTATATCTGGCTGCTCACCACCCCGAAATAGATGGATTAATTCTGTATTCGCCCTGTATTGCTACGGCTAATCCGGCTCTGAAACTCGCTACTGGTCCGTGGGGAAAGCAGATTCTTAATCAGGTTTTTCAGGGCGAACACCTAGTTAATACGCACTACAACGGTGCCCGCGCTAAATACTGGTTTCCACAGTACCATACCAACGGGTTGATTACCCTGCAAACGATGCTCAATGCCTATATGACACCAGAGCAGTTTCAAAAAGTGAAGCAGCCCGTATTTATGGGCTATTATTATAAAGACGAAGAGCATCAGGACAACGTAGTGTCGGTACCGGCCATGCTGGCGATGTACGATGAATTAGGGACGCCCGCCGATAAAAAAGAGAAAATAGCCTTTCCGAACGCGGGAGAACACGTAATAGCCTCCCATTTTACATCCGGCGACCTCAACGGCGTTTACCAGGCAACCGAAAAATTTATGTCAACCATACTAAAAGTGCCGTCAACGCCGGTATCAGTGCCGACACTTGCCCTTGGCGCGAAAAAATAACCTAACTTTGAGGGATTAATGAATAATGTATAATGGACAATGAAGAACGTTTTTGTTCGTCAGCTGCTTTCCTTTATCCATTCTTCATTATCCATTATACATTAAAAACATGGCTTACGGATTACTGAATGGAAAACGCGGCATCATTTCCGGTGCCCTGGACGAAAAATCAATCGCCTGGAAAGTCGCTTTGAAAGCGAAAGAAGAAGGTGCTACGTTTACACTCACCAACGCACCCATTGCGATGCGTATGGGGGCAATCAAACAGCTCGCGGAACATTGTAACGCCGAAATTATTCCGGCTGACGCTACCTCCGTTGAAGACTTGGAAAACCTGTTCACCAAATCAACCGAAATTCTGGGTGGTAAAGTCGACTTTGTGCTGCACAGCATCGGTATGAGCCCGAACATCCGAAAAGGGAAAGCGTATACCGACCTGAACTACGATTGGTTTAAGCAAAGTATCGACATCTCGGCGCTGTCATTCCATAAAATGATGCAAACGGCCCATAAGCTGGATGCCATCAGCGAATGGGGTTCTGTGGTTGCCCTTACCTACATGGCGGCTCAACGGACGTTTCCGTTCTATACGGACATGGCCGATGCAAAGGCCGTTCTGGAGTCAATAGCCCGGAGCTTTGGCTATCGCTATGGCAAATCGCATAAGGTGCGCGTAAACACCATTTCGCAATCTCCAACGCCAACAACAGCAGGTGGCGGCATTGGTGGGTTCGATAAATTCTATGATTTCGCCGACAAAACTGCGCCACTGGGCAACGCTACCGCCGACCAGTGCGCCGATTATTGTATCACGATGTTCTCTGATCTGACTCGCATGGTCACGATGCAGAACCTTTTCCACGATGGCGGTTTCTCAATGACCGGTATTTCGGAAGAGATAATGGAATTGATTAATAAGGAACAATAAGTCATAGGTGTAATAAGTAAAATGAGTGCAGCAGGTGGAGTGGTTAGAACCATTTCACCTGCTGCACTCATTTTACTTATTACACCTAAAACGAAATCTGCTGAGTTAAATACGTTGCCTGTTCATCGCCGTTAATACGAACGGTTGCAGTTATCGGTTTTGCGGCCCAGTTAATGGTAATAAGGCCATAGTTCAGTTTGGTAACCATATCGCCAACCCGGTATTGATTGGCTTCTACATGCGGGGCCGATACGTGCGTGAGGCCGCTGCTCGTAATATCGAACAGGTCATAGCCCAGACCGGGTACACTAACCTTAGAGACTTCGGCCATGTGCCGGTCGCCACTGATGAAAAGAGCACCTTTGGGTTTCGTTTTGGCGATCAAATCCAGTAAGCGCTTTCGGGCTGTGGGGAAGTTGGCCCATTTTTCATAAACGTGTTCTTCGGGTAGAACCTGAACGCCACTGCCAATAATATGCACGTCGGCATCCGATTTGGTAAGCTGCTGCTCCAGCCACTTCCACTGCGCTTCACCCAGCATATCGCCCGATGGATCGGGGACATTTACTTTATTTTCTTTCTTCAGAGGGTCGCGGAAATAACGGGCATCCAGCAAAATGACTTTCACCCGTTGCCCTTTCGGTCCGTAGGTGTGAACGGAGTAGCCGCCTTCCTGTTGCCGTAGCGGGCTGGTTGACGGTACATCCAGAAAATCGAGCATAAGCTGCTGGCTTTCTTTCCGCTTCGGATATTCTTTTCCGCCATCGTTGACGCCATAATCGTGATCGTCCCACACGCCAATAATGGGCGTCAATTGCCGCAATTGTTGATAAACCGGATTCGACTTTTGAATAGCATATTTAGCCCTCAGCGTGTCCATACTTTCCGAATCGCCGTAAATATTATCGCCAAGCCAAACCCACACGTCTGGTTTCTGCGCTACAATATCATCCCATAACGGCTGTGGGCGTTTTTGATCGCTACACGATCCAAAGGCGATTTTAGTAATTGCTTTTGTTCGTGAAGAATCAGCTTGTTTAAATGATAGAGTAGAAGATGTGTCAGACTTTGGCGTCCGGCATCCTGCCAAAGCGATACCAGCAAACAGGCTGAGGGTGAGAAGTTTTTTCATTCGAGTTGGGATATTTTATAACTACTGTAGCGTGGAATGGTATTCTGCGCAGCCGCCAGGCTAAAATAAGCTGACGTTGTTAGCCTGACGGCTACGCGGGCTAAAGACCCACGCTACGAAACCAAAAGTAAAAAAGCCAGACTGTTTATTTGCCAGCTTCAAGATTTGTTAACAGGTGGAAATCCCCTTTCTCCCCCTCGTCCCTTTCCTCCTTCCTCCCTTTTAACTTTCCCAACTCCGAATAATCCGACTTCCATTTTCAGTCGATTCTGCCCGGATAAAGTTGTCTACTTCTTGCTGAAGTTCTTCTACGTGCGAGATGATACCAACCACCCGGTTTTCGGAGCGAAGGGCTTTTAGTGTTTTGAATACCGTTTGCAGCGAATCTTTATCGAGGGTTCCGAAGCCTTCATCCAGGAAAAACAGATTCTGTTTGGCTTTCGTCAAATGCTGAATATTGTCGGATAATGCCAATGCCAGCGATAGAGCCGCCTGGAATGTCTGCCCGCCGGATAGTGTTTTCACGCTACGAACCTCGCCACTATTGAGGTAATCGCGCACCAGAAAATTATTCTTGTCGTCCAGTTCGAGCCGTAGTTGGTTGTTGGTCAGTTTGAAAAAACGCTCGTTAGCTGATTCGCAGAGGTTTTTCAGGTAAACCGACGAAACGTAGTTCACGAAGCCCTGCGCTCTGAACATCTCGTCCATTTTCTTTAAATCCTGTCGCCGTAGGTCGAGGTCGTCGTGCCGTTTCTGATGCGCCTGTTTTTGCTGCCACTGCGTTTCGAGTGATGCCAACACGCTTGTAGCCTTACCGTGATCTTTGTTCAAGGCATCTTTTTCGGTTTGCAACCCCGTTAATTGTTGCTGAATCGTCGCTAATTCGACCGGATCGAAGGGATGCTCGGCTAACTCGGCTTCCAGAGAGTTAACCTGAAGCTGCAACCCACTTCGTTCTTCGTTGTATTCGTTTAATTGTTGCCGTTCGCGGCTGACGTTTAGATTGGATTGTAAAATCTGTTTCACCTGGTCGCGTGTCAGGCTTTGGTCGGTCAGATTCTGAGCAATGGTAGCTTCAAGTGCTTCCAGTTCTGTGCCAACTTCGGTGAGTTGATGGTGTGCTTGCAGAATCTGCTCATCAACGGTGGCCAACTCTTTTTCGGCGTCACTTTTCTTTTTGGCTGAATCGTCGAAATTAACCTTCGCCTGGTTGTGCGTTTTGGTGAGTTTTTCGCGCAGGTCGGCAATTTGATCCAGGCCCCAGTCTTTTACTTCATCCAGCCGGAAATGTTCCAGCGATTCAGCCGCTGTTTTCAACTGTCCGTTTAGGCCGGAGATGGCGTTACCAGCTTCGACAACCTTCTTGGTTAAGTCGTTGGCTATAGTTTCAGACTCTCCAATAAGCTTGTTAAGATCCTGAAGGGCTTTTTGGGCGTCCAGAATCTGTTTTTGCGTATCACTTTCCTTTTGGATGGCGTCAACCACAACGCCTTCCTGATCTTTCGAAAACTCCGGCCATATAAAACAATCTTCATGTTCGGTCAGCTGCCTAACGACCTCGGTACGCTCCTGAATCAGCCGTTTGCCATTTTCGTGTTCGCTCCGAAGTTTTGTCGTCAACTCCTTGATCGAGAGTTGTAGCTTGCTGGTTACTTCTATTCGCTGGATTACTTTCTGTAAACCCGCTTCGCTGCCTTTCACATCAATGCTTTCCTCAACGCCCATATGTCGGTTGGGGTAGTGTGTTGATCCGCAAAGTGGGCACGGTTGCCCTTCGTTCAGCGCATCAGCATACTTTCGTAACTCATCCTGAACGAGTAATTGCCGATGTCTGGTCTCACGGTCTTCCCGAACTTCTTTAAATTTGGCAAGAGCCTGCTCAATCGCATCCGGTAAGGTTTTAAGCGTCAAGTCAGTCCAATCGGCTGGAAAACTCACTAATGCATCGTTCTTCTGTTGCTTAAGTTTTTCAATAGTCCGGTCGTAATTACCAACGGCCACCTCAAGGTCATCGGCTTGTTTTTTCAGGGGTTTATAGGCCGTAAACCAGTTCTTTACTTTATAAAGTCGTTCAAGGTCAGATGTTCGCCCGATACCATTATCGAGAATAAGCTGGTGTTTGGCGCGATCCGCTTTATGGCGTTCGATTAAAGTTGTTTGTTGGTTGAGTTGACTGGTCAGCGAATCGCGGTAATGAGTCTGCTCACCAATGGTTTGTTGCAACGTTCTAATTTGTTGTACGGTATCCAGCTCGTCAATTTTCTGCTGCAATTCATCTCTGGTTTCATAAGCCAGTCTAGCGGCTTCATATACGCTTTGCAAACCAGCTAATCGTTTCGTTACAGAAATCAGTTGTTGCTGGGCTGTGCGTTCAGTTTCAGCGAGCTTTACCTTTTTGGCGTTTAGTTTATCATGCCCCGAAAAATCGGCCTGAAAGATGAGTAAGCAGGTTTCATAAACGGATAAATCTTGTTCGCGCTGGCGATGTGCAGGTTCTTTTATAAGAAGTTGGGCTAATTCCTGTTGTGTCAGGACCAGCGTTTTGCTTCGTTGCTGATTTTCCAACAGCCGTTTCTCATCGGGTCCCAACAGATTAATTTCGGCGTCTTTTTTTACCAGAGATTCTGTGATTATGGCGATATCAGCGTTTGCCTGCTCAATTACTTCGGGTGTAACGGCTTCAAGGGGCGATAATAAGCCACGTAACTCGGCTAATTGATTGTCGTTGGCTTTGCTCAACTTGCTCACCCGGCCAGCTAAGTCATACTGATCAAGCTTAAATAACTGATTCATCATCTCCGTCCGGTCGCGGGGGCTGAGTTCTAAAAACTCCCGAAACTGGTTTTGCGGAATAATGATTGTCCGTTTAAAATTGTCGTAGTCTAAGCCCAGAATCTGTTTCGTCAATACTGCTACATCTTCTTTTTCATTGCCGATAGGTTGCCATTCGTTGCCCTGACGGATAAACGATCGACGTTCGCCGGGTCCTATCTCGTGGTGTTTCTTGGGATGACGTTTGGCCTCATATACGAACTTATATACTTGCTGGTCGGCTCCAGCCTGAAATTCGAAATCAATAATGAGGTGATTCGATTTCAGGTTCATCATATTATACAGACGATTGTCACGACTATTCAGTCGCTCTGTTTCGCCGTACAAGGCAAAGCTAATAGCTTCCAGCAAAGACGTTTTGCCACTACCAACTTTCCCGAAAATGCCAAATACACTCGAACCAATTAGTTTCTGGAAATCAATTTCCTGTAATTCCTGATATGAATAGAGTCCTTGTACGGATAATTTAATGGGTATCATTCAGGGTCTGTCGCTAAAATCTCTTTAAACAAGTGCTGTAAGCGTTCATTCGGCTCCTGCCCCTTGTTCTTATTCTTAAAATAACTTGTAAACAGCGCTTCCATTGGTTGGGTAAGGTCAATGGCCGTAGTCTCCTCCTGTACGGTGTCGTCCACATCCTGTACATCGGGAATTATCGTTACCAATGACTCGTGCGCCTGTTGAAGCTGACGGCGTTCATCACTCGTCAAAAACGTTGTGGTTTGCATCGTGATCTCGGCATAGCAATTCGGGTTCTCGGTCAGCCACTCAACGGCCTCATCGACGCGTTTGAACTTGGGACGTAATAACCGCTTACCGGTTGCCAGCGGAATCGGATTAACCGTAACGGCTTTCCCCGGTTCTGCCTCTATAATAACGATGTATTTCTGCTGATCGGCTTCCGCAAAGCTATAGGCTAGGGGGCTGCTACTATATACGACAGGAGAAGGCCCACCCGCTAGCTGCTGATACCGGTGTAAATGCCCAAGCGCCGTATATTGAATCTGGGGCGGAATCATGTCCGTATACACGACCGATGCGCCACCAACCTGTAAAATACTACGCTCATCGTCCGATTCTTCGGGCTGCTCTCCCCCCCGTTTCATGACAAACAAATGTGCCATTAATAGATTGACACCCTGATCATCCATATAGGTATCCGCCAGGGCAGCCCAGTGCTGGTGTAAATGCTGCCGAAGTTCATCATCGAGAATTGCCATGCCGAGATACGACCGGAGCCGTGTCTCATTAGCATAGGGCGTTAGTATAATACGTATAGGATATTCATGTCGGGGTAACTTCAGTTCAATAAATCCCGGTGCCGAGCAAAGGAGTTTCGCTTCGCAACTCAGCTCATACGAACGCACCTCTGTTTTGGGAAAACCGGCGAAGATGATTCCGCACTCCCGCCCGAAATGATCCTGCGCTTCAATCCGGTCTGGGTTATCGTGATTGCCTGCAATAGCAACTACCGTCCGTCGACCGTTTGCCGTTAGGTCTTTAAGCGTACTATATAGTAGGTCTTCGGCTTTAGGGTCGGGATTAAACGTATCGAATAAGTCGCCCGCCACCAGAACCAAATCCACATCTTCCCGATTAGCGACTTCTGTTATTTCTGCCAATACGTCTCGCTGTTCCTGTAAGCGCTGGAAATCCTGAAGCCGTTTTCCTAAATGCCAGTCCGCAGTATGTAATAGTTTCATTGGATGAATAACTCATTGTATCGGGATGAACTGATACAAATAGCTCATGCAATATAATTCATAAGGATGGCATAACGGTTAAAAAAGCCTGTTTAGGCTCTAGTTGATACCGTTTTGGGCGTTCAAACCGGTGAACATCAAAAAAGTTTAAAAATAATTTCGTAGGGTAACTGATTGATTATACGGGTTTTACCAAATAATCTTTGGCACTTCTAAATCTATTTTCAAGACAGGTCTTGACAGAGGGCAAAAATGAACCTACCTTTGCACTCCCAAACATCGGGAATGAGTTGACAACAACGACGCAAGTCAGTGACTATCAATTCATTAAGTGCAACTCACTGAAAATCAATGTCAAAATTTATTTTCAGATTTACTTGACAAACTAACGAACGTCTCGTACCTTTGCACTCCCAAATATCGGGAATGATTGAGAAAACAAGTTCAACGCTTTGGTTATCAATCAGTTAACAGGAAAAGTTGAAAAAGTAAGTTTTAAAAATAACTTCAACTTTACTTGACAATCGGGAAATAAAGTGTACCTTTGCACTCCCAAACAACGAGACACAGTTTAACTGGTTTAAACGACACCTCAACAACGCTTCGACCAACGGGTCAGGCGCCAAGTTCTTTGACAAACGGTCAGCACAATAAACAACTCAACTTCACGACTTCGGTCGTCGGTTGAACAAGACAGTCACGCCACTGGCGTGACACAATTATTTACGATGGAGAGTTTGATCCTGGCTCAGGATGAACGCTAGCGGCAGGCCTAATACATGCAAGTCGAACGGTTCGCAAGGACAGTGGCAAACGGGTGCGTAACGCGTAAGCAACCTGCCTCATACTGGGGGATAGCCCGGCGAAAGCTGGGGTAAACCCGCACGGTCCCGTGTGATCACCTGGTGATACGGGTAAACATTTATGGGTATGAGAGGGGCTTGCGTCTGATTAGTTAGTTGGCAGGGTAACGGCCTACCAAGACGATGATCAGTAGGGGTTCTGAGAGGATTGGCCCCCACATGGGTACTGAGATACGGACCCAACTCCTACGGGAGGCAGCAGTAGGGAATATTGGGCAATGGAGGCAACTCTGACCCAGCCATGCCGCGTGCAGGATGAAGGCGCTCAGCGTTGTAAACTGCTTTTACTGGTGAAGAAAGCTTGTCCTGCGGGATGATTTGACGGTAGCCAGGGAATAAGCACCGGCTAACTCCGTGCCAGCAGCCGCGGTAATACGGAGGGTGCAAGCGTTGTCCGGATTTATTGGGTTTAAAGGGTGCGTAGGTGGTCATTTAAGTCTGATTTGAAAGCAGGCGGCTTAACCGTCTG